>NZ_CP073153.1:0-194439 GCF_023035795.1 Borrelia nietonii YOR | reverse complement strand
TAATTTAGTTGCTTTTAGTATAAAATACCTTCAACTTCCCCCTCACTCCTTTTCTCATATCTCATAATATCTCATAGTTTTTGAATTGCATCTTCTAATTTTTTCTTATCCAATTCTTTTTCTTTAATCCAATTTTCGAATCCCTTAATCGTCAATTCACATCTTTCAATTGAACTTTTTATGTCCTGAAGTTTATCTTTAAGAGCTTCTAATGATACATCATCGGAATTTCTCAAGGCTTCATATCGTTTATATTCAACTTCATCACATATTATTTGATATTTATAGTCCTCAATTTTTTCATTATAATTTTCAATTGAATTTTCATATTCCCTAATCATGTTTTCATATTCTAATTTCTTAAATTCGGTTTTAAATTTAGAGTTCGAAATTTCATTAATTAAATCTTGTTTTTCAATCTCATATAATCTTTTTATTCCATTTTTATATCCTTCAATATTAGATTTATATCTTTTAATATTAGCCTCATATCTTTTAATATTAGAGTTTTTTCTTTCAATCAATTTGTCCTTAATATTAGGAATCTTTAACTCTATTGCATCAGTATAAGCTTTATGGTGATTGATACTATTGTCTTTTAGTTGAAGATAATATCTTAAACTATGAATTCCTGGCTTACCTTCTTTTTTTTCATTTGTTAATCTTCTAATTTCATCTTGATGAAATTGATAGATATTCATACCACTTGTCTTATAACCTTTTGCAATAAGAAATTTTAAACCCCTGGTTTCTTCTTCAAGTTCTTTTTCTAATCTTTTAATTTTATCTTCGAATTCCTTTGTATAATATTCAGCTTGCCTTTCAAATTCTTTTTCATAATATCTAGCTCTAGCTTCTTTCTCTAATTGTGCTCTTTTTTCTTCCTCTAATTGTTTTCTTTTTTCTCTCTCCAATATTTTTTTATTTTCGTATTCAAAATCAACTGATGCCATTCCTGAAAATTTATCAACCTCTCCTATATAATTCAAATCACAACCGAATAATATGAACAAAAATGAAAATTTTAAATTAAAAATATTGCAAAATTTCATAAGCCTCTAATAATCTAAAAATTCAATAAAACCTATTAATACTGTATCTTCCATCCACTAGCATCATGTTTTTATTATCTCTCTCGAAGCTAAATTCATAATTATCAGGTAATAAAAAATTATGTCCTTTATGAAGGTCAAAATCATAATTATCAGGTACTATACTACCTTCCTTATAAAAACTTTTCAGAATAATATCTGTATTCATTCTTTCCATACAACCCTTCAAAGATTTTAATGCATTTTGAATATCTTGCTCTAATTTATTTTTATCTTCTTGTTGCTTTTCTCTACTAAAGAAAATACGTTCCTCAGCCCTATGTTTAGCATTCTCAAATTCGTCTAGATCCTTACCTTTAAAGATTTGTAACTCCATTTTCAACTTATCCTGTAGCTTTTTCAAATCTGCATAACTATAAAAAAGACCACCGGTATAGTTAGGATAACACTCTAATAATCTTCTAACACTACTATCAACATAGATAAGAGCCATCAAAGCTTTTTCTTCAAACTTTATTCCATCAATGAATGCCTTTTTTGAACTATCCCAATTTTTATTTTCTCCTTCAATATACTTGATAGCTTCTTCAATTTTAGCCAAAGATTGCTTCTCAAACTGTAAAGATTTGTTCATTATAACTGCATTAAGCAATCTAAGATTTCGGCCAAACCCCAACATCTCTTGTTTCTTTCGTTCTTCTAACATCTCTTCTAAACTTACCCCAGGATGATAGTCAAAAAAAATTTGTTCATACGGAATTATTTTTTCATTAAGTATTGATATTGTTCCAACAGATTTTGATTCTGAATGATTAATAACTCCTAATGTTACTTTGCTTTCGCTATGTTTTTTTAAGCTTAAATTATTAATTTTTATGCATTATTGCCAATCTGTTTATTTATATCCTGAATATCAACCTTTTTTTCATTTTCTAAATTACAAGAAAGTACCAAACAAACAATCATAAAAATAACATACTTCATCAGTTTATTACTCCGCCTTATGAATAAGAAGGTCTTTATTTATATGTTTACCTGTAAGACAACAGATATAAATTTTATATTTTTTTATATTAAAGTCCCAATCCTTTCCCTTAAAAACTAATAATTTAATAAAAATATATTACAAAATTATAAAAAAACTTGGATTTCTTAAAATTCAATATACACTTTTGCATATATAACTATGAATTATTATTACAATGCTTTTAATTTGAAATTTTTATTCATATTATTCTTCTTTAGTTGCGAATTTAATACACAAAAAGTCCCAAAGATTGATGCTCTAAAAAAGGTAGCCAATTCAATTATTAACCAAAGCCCAAAACTATCATATGATCCAGCAACAAATAGTAAAGTTCAAAAAAATTTAGAAATAAAAGTAGTAGATGAAAAAAAAGAAAGACTACAAAAAGATAAGCTAAATCCAGATAACCCACAATTACATCAACCATCTTCAGATCAAACACACAAGGAAGGGTCAACTAAAAAACCAAATGAAGAACAATTACCGGATCAAAATTTAAAATCAACAAAAAATAGTAATAAAGATTATAATACCCAATCAGGTCCACTTCCAAATAAACAAGTAAAATTGGAAGAAAAATCAAAAGCTATACCTACACCAGTAGTAAAATCAACACCAAAACCAGAAGAATCACAACGACAAAAACAATCAAACCCAGAATTAAAGATACCTGTAAATAATCAAGAATCTTTCAAAGAATATAGAATTCAAAATACTCATAATGCAAATGCTAATGGTGCTATGATGTACGAAGTTTCATTAGGTATTAAAAACGGAGATATTACTAATAACAATTCTGATTATAACTTTAATAACAACTGGAAACTATTTTTTGCTAAATTTCACAATGGAGCTATTTTTGTTATCACAAATAATAGTTATTGGGGTACTAATTTTAGACTAAGTTCTAGTAGTAATTATATAAAAGATGGTCCACAAGGAATTGGTTTAGATTTAGAACAAAATCATCTTTCTAAATTTAAAAATGCAATAACTAATGGTAATGAAACATTTGAAGCTACTACTTATGATGATATGGAAAATGATATTAATATAAAGGTTAATAAAAGTGATAGTTCAGACTATGTCTTCCTTAAATTTGAAGTTACTACTAATTCGGTTGAAAATAGATCTGACAGCGATAATGAAGATGAAAAAGAATTTGATAGTTTTAATAAAACTAAAAGTTTATTATTAGAAAAATCATTTGCGGTTAAAAAATCGGATTTTAATACATTCATTAATATTATTGAATAATAAAATATTAATATAGCTTAAAAATAACAAATTAAATCTTATAATATCATCATTTGTCAATGATTTCAGAATCAAGTTCTTTTTCAAAAAGAGAATTCAAATTTTTTAACCCTTGACTCAATTTTTATCTCTTTCTTTTCTCTCCTTCCTCATATACCAGCCAATCATGAAAACTTTTATCTGCTCCATATTTTCTTTGAAATCCTTTAAATTCACTATCCATTTGTTCTATATTAGCATTAACCTGATGCATAAACCTTTCTATAATAAAATAAATTACTAATTACCATAGCATCTTCAATAGAACTAACATTTTTTAAATTTAAATCATAAAAGTAAATGCCCAACTTGCTAAGTGTACACTTGATAACTCAGAATCACAACCAAATTCTTGTAAATCATAAATTATCAAGTCAATCTGTTCTTGAATTTCTATCGTATAATTAATAACATGAATAACCTTTTCAAGGTGTTCAATCTCATTTATGCTTAATTCCCTACCCTTTATAACCTTTGGATAATTTTTAATTACTTGATAATACCAATAGTAAATTCATATACGCTGAAAAGTACATTTATAATAATATATAATAATAAAATTATTTTTATAGAAATGACAACAATATAAACACTAAACTTTCTAAGTTATTTCATAATTTTTAAATCTCTTCTTTTAATTCTTTGTCTTCCAATTCCAACTCTCCCCCCATAATTTTCAAAGATCTAAGCAAAACCTCAATAGTTGTCTCAATCTTTCTGGCATAATAATCAGCTACCCTACAGTCTTGCTCAGCTTTTTGTTTAACTTCTCTGGCTTCTTTCCAAACGTCAATAGCAATATCCAATTTTTTTTCAGCATCAAAAATTTTATCATTCTTATCCTTATCTTCGACAGTAACAGAATTCTTAATTTGATCAAGATCAGAAATAGCTTGATCCAAAGCCTTATCAGCTCTATCATACTCTTCACTAGATTTAGCCCAAATATCATAAAATTTACTAACCATATCTCTAGCCGCAAAGGACATTTTATAAAGATTTGCCAGAGTCTTTTCATTATGTCCACACCACCATTGCAAATTTTTAAATTCATTATCAAAATTTTCCAAAGAAGGCAACACATTAGAACCAATTCCATATTTTTCCCTATTTTGAACTTCAAAAATTATATCCCCTTTACCTACATTAACATTTTCTTCCTTAATTTCATCAAGTTCAAAATCCTGCTCCAAAACCTTACCATCTCTATTGAAGGGAACGCCACCAATATTATCCTCAACAATACCGTCATTACTAATCTTACTGATAGTACTTCTTAAAACTTCACCATGATTACAACTTGTAATAAATAAAACTAAAACCACTATTGATAATAAACTTACCTCGCGTCCCATAATATACCTTTCCTTTAATTGACATATAAGGATGATAAAATACTATTATATTGCATTTTATAAAAGTAGTAAAGCTTAAGGTCATTATTATATATATTTTCCTTAATGATACTATAAGTTTCTACTAAAATATTTTGGTTTTTTAAGCTTAGATATAAATCCAGGTGTTATTCTACTAAATCCTTCAAAATTCTTGTTCTTTTTGCAAGTATACTAGCTAATTTTTCAACACTTCCAATCTCTGCAGCAGCATTTCTATCCATTTATTAAATATGGATCCTATTTATGTTTTTCAAGATTGTTTTGGATTTTTACCAAATTCTAAACTTTAGACCAGTAATTTGACATATCATCAACATTAAGTACCAATCTTTTCCTATCTCTTATAACCAAACCCCTATCCATTAAGTCCGATAAATATTTCCTTATTCGATAATCAGTCACATTTGCATCTTTAGTAATTTTACTCAAAGGCTTTATAGTACGCTTATCATCTTCTAAATTAGATGCAATAAACCCAAATGATTCATCAACTCTTTTAAACGGTTTTTTTATTCTTTTTTAAACTAGGGATTCGACTACCTTGTATCTTTTTAACCTTACTTCTTGTAAGTAATGGGATAGCGTGTAATAACTTTTGGCCATAAAACTTATGATAAGCATTATGTATTATACAGAATGCCATTGCTAAAAATATATCTAGACAAACAGACAATAATAATAATAATAATGAATAAACAAAAATTATATTAAGATAATCATCTCTAGCAATAACAACTGATGTCCCATTTAAAACATTAGCCGCTTTAATGCGATTATTATCTACAGCTGTTGCTTCAATCAAATTACCAAGCTTGAAACGCAAATCTTTCAAAGATTGCAAATACTCATCCCTTTGATTAAATAAATCCTTATTTTCTCTGTTTGCATTTTCAATTTCTCTCATGTAATCTTGCTTCATAGTTTTATATGTATAGTCCAAATTCAAGTGCTTATTCTTGGCAAATTCTATACGATCATTATTATTTTTAATCTTAACATCAATACTAGATATTTCACCTTCAATTATCCGCTCTTTATCATAAAGTAGTCTGCGAAGACCTTCCTCTTTTTCACTTTGACTTTTTTAACGCTCAAAACAGTATCCCTAATAGTATCTTCAAATATCAAACTAAAGAAACTCTCAAAACTCATCCATGAACTTACAGACTGTGTTACAAGTCCTATTACTAGTAATACAAATATTGCTACTTTCTCTAAGCACGCAAACACTGAAACCTTATAATTTCCCTAGCCCTATCGGTACCCAAGTTAAACAATAAAAGACTAAACTCATCATCAGAATATGTTTTATCACCTATCTTAGAATCAGCCAATATACCTTGTAAAAGGTTAGCTCCTCTCAACTCAACATCAGAAAGCCCTTCAAGCGGATCTTTACCATCTATAATAGCATCAACCATATATTGAGTCTTACTAAACTTACTTAAAGATGCCTCCTTATAACCTCTTACTAGATTAAAGATTCTCTTAAGATTAGACCCAGTAAACACATATTTTTATATAATGGATAGCCTTCCTCTTGAGCCTTAATTTCATTTTTAAGTAATGGTTTGAATCTTGCTGCCAATCCCCCCCCCATCAATATTCTCAATAGCTTCATTAAGCCTTTCTCGTCCGACAAGAATAGTTGAGTGAGATTCCATAATTGCCTTACTATTAACATCACCCAAACTCGCTAACAAGTTGTAAAACTTAAGCTCAGTATAAGTCTTGTAACCTTCATCCCTGCCAATATCCGGATCAGTCAATATACTTTGCAAAGACCTAACTGCGTCTTTTGCTTCTTTAGATAATCCAAATCCGTCTTAATATCTCCTTTTGCAATTCGAATGAATATATTAAATTAATTTATTATTATATATAATTTATATTATTTGCAATTTATTATTACATGCAAGTCATTACTATAATATAATAATGACTTAAAATCACTAATTTATAACTTTTTCAACTAAACCCCTTTTTATATTTATTTTAATTTCACATTCGTCTTAAACGATACATATCTCCAACATAAATTAAAAGCCCTAAGATTTAAATCCTAAGGCTTAAAACTACTTCTCATATTTATAGTACAAATAGTAAGCTACACTGCTTTATTGCGAAGCTTGACGTTACATTCTAGCTGCACGACGAGCCTTACTTTCGTTTACAAGGTTAATGAATTGTTTTAACCTCATAAAACTCCTACCAATATACTCGTTATTAAAATCCAAAATTGAATTGGGTGCCCACTGGCGCTTATCCTTAAAATAGCCTCCAAATAAATGTTTTATAGCCAATGAATGGTCATGTTTAATATTATTAAAGACATCTTCGAATAAGTCTCTGTTTTCTTTCGTTATCAACCCTTCAATCTCTTTTATTAATCTAAAAAGCAATAGATCATTGCCAATTAATTTACGCAAATTATCATAACCTGCACTAAGTAGAACTTCATAAAACTTAAAATTAGAATACGTCTTGTAGCCTTTATCACGACCAATATCCGGATCAATTACTACTTTTCGTGCATATTCAAGTAGTTCCCATTCTTCAGTAGGTAATGCTGAGTATAGCTTTTCAGAATATACAATCTCATTGGCTTTCTCCCTAATCTCATTAATCATTTCCGTAGTGTCATAACCAGCTAATATCTTTTCAAAATCATCTCTACTACCCCACAGGTAAACATACCCCATTGCCTTTAATTCACCTAAATAAAGCTTATTCCACTCCTCAAATCTATTTTTTAATTTTCGTTTAGATGCAGAATCCTCAATAGCATCTATCGCAATTTTAGATTCTTTTAGTGCCACAAAATTAAATAGGAAATATCCAAGCAATACTTTCAGTTCATCATTAATATTTAATTTATCTAATGCTTTATCAAAATGAATACCATGATAACGTGCACGACCTGCTGATGGGGGCATACCCACAGCAAGATTATTCATTGCACCTCGCATACATTCAATTAATTCCCATTCTTCATAAGATAAAACTCCCACTTCTATCAATTTCTGCTCAAGCTTTGCAAGGTTTATAGCTTCATCTTTAATCTCAGTAAACTCACTTAAATTAGAAAGCCTAGCTTTAGCTTGATGGTACACTTCGTCAGGATCAGACCTGCCACATACCCATTTTAAATACGATGGATAATATTGCATTACCTTACCCAAAATAAAGTTTAATCTTTGTCTTGCTGTCTCATCTTTAATAATACCCGCAATAGCACTTAAAGTGTCATCTCGTCTTCTAATAGCTTCTAAATGAAATCCTATAATTTCCTTTAACCTAGCTTCACCAAGACTAACTAACAAGTTATAAAACTGGGGAGTAGTATACGTTATACATTTCTTATCATCCATATTGGGCATCGCTTCAAATACGTCATTCCAAAAAAGACTCCTACTATCCGAAAAATAACCATTAATCTTAGAATCAGTTAATATGTTTTGTATATACCAAACTGCTTCCTTTTCAGGATCAGATAACCCAAACTCGTCTAGAAGCTTATTAATTTTAACTTCCGTGCTCTCATCTGCGCCAGTTCCAGGGGCAACCTCCACACCATGCGCAATTGCCTCCTCGCTTATCTTATCCTCTGCTTTGGACAGTTTCTCTGAAGCAACCTCCACACCATGCACGATTACCTCGCCTATTTTATCATCTGTTTTGGGTAGTTTCCTTAAAGATGGAGCACCTACAAGCAGGGCATTTTTTACAAACAAACTCCCTTTAAGAACAGCATCTTCTTTGGATTTTAAATTACAACTTATTATCAGCAATAATGGTAATATTAATACTAGTAACAAATTATTATCATGATACCTTATCTTCATCCCTAAATATCTCCTTTTTAAAATTAATCTATTATCATAGAAACATAGTATTATTATTAATAGTAATTATATCATATAATCACTACTTATTGCTCTTAAGTCATTTCTTTTAATTTACACATCAATTAAACACACTGTTATTAACATCTTGTTATTAACATTTTAATGTTAACATTTTTTGTTAACATTAAGTTATATGCACATAAAGAAGTAGGTCTACTAAACCCCCACTAGTTCCTCTAAATAAAACCTCTCTTTCCTAGTAAACCTACTTTATATATAGCTCTTCAAGTGCAATTTTAGCTCTACGGCAAGCTTATAGCTTCGTTTTTAATCGCATTAAATGCATCCACATGCCTAGACTTATAATCTACATCCATAATTTTCTCACACAGTTGCATTAAATCAAGATCCGGATTAATAATTAAAAATTTCATATCAGATAAATAAATTTTATTGTAATCATCAAACTTGCGTTTCAATTCTTGTTTTGAGCCTTCTCTAGTAACATTTCCAATAGCTCTTATCCAATAGCTCTTAAAGCATCCTCTCGTGCACTACCAATATCTAAATAAACTCTTGCAATGTCCCCCTGCCCTTAATAACATCTAAACCATCTAAGAAGACCTCAAACTCAATATATGTATACTCATCTGAGTATTTATTTCCTTCAGAATTACGAATATTAGGATCAGTTACTACACTTCGTATATACTCAATTGCTCCTAACTCTTCATCAGAGAGAGCTGCATAGAGATTTTCATATTTTATAACACTCTCAGCATCTAAAATAATATCAATAAAGTGCCCCCTCCTAGATCTCGTAACAGAAACACCATATGCTCTTAGCTCATAAGGATCAATAAGTGAGTCTTTTAGAGCACATAAATAGATATATTTGGCATTATCAAAATCATGTTGCCAATCTCGTTTTGATGCTTTTCTCTTAATATCCCCAATAGTATTTAAAGTTTGTTCTTGTAACTTAAGAATGTCTAAATGAATTCCTATAATTTCCCGGAGCCTAACAATATCCCAGTTACTTAACAAGTGATAAAATTGAACCTCAGTACACGTACTCTTAATCAAATAGCCTTTTATACTAGGATCAAATATTACACTTTGCATATAATCAACTACTTCTCTCTCATTATCCTGTAAACTTAAGTACAAATTTTCTCCTCTAATAGCTTTTTCTGCATCGGCTTTAATTTTAATAAACTCTTCTACATATTTACTTTCGAAACTAAGATCTGAAAACTCTGAGGTACTAAATTTGCCTTTTAAAGCCAATTCATATTCTTGGCAGTTAAGATCAAACCTACCTTCAAATTCACCTCTTAATGTTTCTCCCCTAACGCCATCAATAATTGCTTTAGTAGCAGCTTTTCCTGATGCAACGGTTAAATGATGCGATATAACCGTTTCAATCTTATTAATACCTAATTTAACTAACAAGAGGCCAAACTCAAGATCAGAATATGTTTTGTAACCTTTATCACTACCAATCCCCGGATCAGTTACTACACTTCGTATATATTCAATTACTGCCCTCTTATCATCTGGAAGACTTGCGTATAAATTTTCAAACCTTACAAATTCCTCAGCAGTTGTCTTAATCCTAGCAACATCATTTGAATATTTATTAAGACCAGCTATTGTTATATCCTTATGCACCTCATCAATATTAGGCTTCCTACATAAACGCCTTAGAACTGATTTACATTCTTTGGCTTTAAGCTCAAGCTCAACTTTTAAATTTGCTCTTAAGCTTTCTGTCTTAACATCTTCAATAGCGCGTAAAGCCTCATCCTGCTCTTTCAACTTCATATGAGCTGTAAAATTCCGAATATTAACATCAAACATGCGGCCTAAAAAGTGATAAAATTCATCATCAGTATACGCCCTGTCACCTGAAGTTTCTATGCTCGGATCAGTTAATGCATCTCGCATATACTCAATTACTGCTCTCTCATTACCAGAAAGTCTGTCATATATCTTTTCACCCTTTTCAACGACTTGATCATAAATATCAGCTTTCTCAAGCTCTAAAACTTTCTCAACATCTGTTTTAATCTTGGCAAACTCTGCTTTATATTTAGGAACACTATCTCTTATGCCAACAAGCACATCTTCAATTTTAGGGTTGTTAAATGCACCTTTTAAAGCCTCTCTATATCCTTTGTCTTTAAGCTTAAATTCATCTATTAAGTTTTTTATTGATTCTTTTGCCTTAATATCTCCCATAACACGTGAAATCTTGTATTTTACTTCTAAAATCTCTCTTAAAGGTTCTATGATGTCATTAATACTAGCATCATCTAAGCTCTCTAAAAAGGAGCAAAATTCAGCAGTAGTATAAGTCTTATAACCTTTAGCACGAGCAATATCAGGACTAGTTACTATAATTTGAATACGTCGAAATACTTTTTCTCCTTTAGGAAAGGTCCCAAATCTATCTTTAAGCTTATTAATCCTATCTTTCATGCTCTCATCTACTTCATCTAATTCGTCTTTATCTACTCCGCCCACTTCATCTACTTCATCTTTAGCCGAATCTTCCTCTTCATGCTTTTTAAGCGGTAGGATTGCTCCACCAACATTCCCCACAAGTGGTCCTCTAACTCCCTGTACCGGCAAAGGGCTTCCACCAACATTACCCACAAGTAACCCCCTCTGGTGACTTGAAACGGGGTCTTTACAATCAAACTCCTCTTAAGAAGAGCATCTTCTTTGGGTTTTGAATTACAACTTATTACTAATAATAGTAATAAAAAATTATGATGTCTTTTCTTCGCCACTAAATATCTCCTTTTTAAAATTAACCTATTTCATATTAATAACATACTAATTATGTATTAATTATACGATATCATATGCTAACTAAATAATACATTTCTACTACTTCTAATTATTAAAAGCCTTAGCATATAAATCTAAGGCTAATATTCTTAACTCTTCTTAAATACTGCTCTTAAACAATACTCTCTGCATATTTATATAAGCTTTATTTTAAACCCTATTTCAAAGCTCTATTTCAAACTTATAGCTTGGTCTTTAATCGCAGTAAACCCATCCACAGAATCACTCTTATAATCTATATCCATGATATTATCATAAACATCATCAAGAGTAGAGCCACTAAATGCCCATTTTATATCGGACAAATAAATATTATTGTAATCATCATACTCACGTTTCAATTCTTGTTTTGAGTCTTCTTTATTAATATTTTCAATAGCCCTTAATGCATCCTCTCGTGCACTATAAATATCTAAATAAACTTCTATAATTTCCTTAAGTCTAAGAGCACCCAAGTTAACTAACATAGAGTAAAACTCATCATCAGTATAAGTATTGGAACTGATATGCCCAATATTAGGATTAGATACTGCACTTCGTATATGCTCAATTACTAGCTGCTCATCTGCTGAGAGCCCTACGTATAGATTTTCAAGTCCCATAGCACTTCTAGCATCGTCTCTAATCTTAGTAAACTTATCCACATGCTCACCATTTACAGTTCTATTATGTACAGAACCGGGATCATACCCATCAACGAATATGGACTTTAGATCAGATAAATAAAACTCATTGTAAACATCAAACTCACGTTTCAATTGTTTTTTTAATTCTTCCTTTTTAATATCCTCAATAGCGTCGCTAGCCTCTTTTTGTACTCTTTCGATCTCTAAATAAACTTCTATGATTTCCTTAAGCTTAAGAGCATCCAAATTGCTTAACAAAGCATACAAATCATCATCAGTATAAGCATCAGCAGAATCATCATCACCAACACCAGAAGTAACTACTATACCCCGTATATAATCAATTACTGCTTTCCCATCATCAGACAGCCCTTCATATATCTTTTCAAACTGCATGACACTTCCAGCTTGATTTGCAATATAAGCAAACGAATCAGCATAGTTGCTATTTATAACCCTACTATACACCCTATCAGGAGCAAATTCGTGGAATAACCCTTTTAAATGTGATGGATAAGCATCATTGCAAGCATTAAACTTATTTTGTAATTTTTGCTTAAATTCATCTCTCTTGACATCCTTAATAACTGCAAGAGCATCGTCTTTTGCTTTCAAAATCCCTAAATGAAATTCAATAATTTCAGCCAATTTAGAATCGCCCAAACTACCTAACAAAATAGTAAACTCAGTAACAGAATATGTCCTGTAATCATTAGCACTACCAATAGCAGGATTAGTTACTACCCCTTGTATATAATCAATTACTGACCGCTCAGCTGCTGGGAGCTCTGCGTATAGATTTGCGCCATCCATAAAATCTCTAGCTTGATTTTCAATAGAAGTAAAATAACCCTCATAACCGCTATTTATAGCTTTATAATGCACATTATCAGCACTACTCCCAGAAGGAATAAACCCACTAAATAACTCTTTTAGATGCGATAAATAATTATTCTTATAATCATCAAACTCACGCTGCAATTTTTGTTTTAATTCTTCATTATTAATATTCTCAATAGCTATTAAAGCCTCGTCTTGTACTTTAGTAATCTTTAAATGAACTTCTATCATTTCCTTAAGCTTAAGAGCACCCAAGCTCTTTAGCAAATTATAAAACCCATCATCAGTATAAGCCTGATCACCCGAGGCTCCTACACCAGAATCAGTTGCTACACTACGTACATACCTAATTACTTCCCCTTCGTTATCCTCCAACATAAATGTGCCTAAAAGCTTATCAAGTTTAACTTCTATATTTTCCTCTGCTACATCTACTCCATTTGCTTTAACTGAAGTATTTTCAAGCGAGCTACTTATAGGTGGCCTCACTTTAACCGAGCCCTTTCCAGGCAAATTATCTTTAAACATGAGATCTGCTTGTGGCTTAAAATTACAATTTATTACCAGAAATAACAGTAATAATGAACTCTGATTTTTTACCTTCATATTTAAATCTCTCCTTTTTTACAAATTAAACTATTGCCATATAATTATAATACAATAATCATACTATCACTATTTATTACTTTTAATTTAAAACTTAATTATATATTAATATATATTCAATATATTGCTACTTCCTCTTTAAGTACTAGGGGCCAAATTCCTAATACACAAAAAAAATCATAATCTTTATCCCCACAAATATTAAAAGCAGTTATTGTCCTTCACATATACTTAAGTGTTTTGCCTAAGCACCCTGTAGCACTAATTTTTCGCCCTCTTATTAGCCAAAGCTTTATCTTCAATATCAAATAGATCATACAAATAAGCACTATCCTTAAATCTACGGTACACACGCTCAGTATCATAAGCTCCAAATATTCCTTTTAAATGCAATGGATAAAAATTATTGAGCTCAGTCAACTCATCTATCAATTCTTGTTTTAATTTTTCATCCCCAACATCATCAATAGCCAATTTAATTTTTACTCGTTCTTTAAGCACATCTAAATGAAATGCTATAATTTCCATAACCCTTAAAGCATTCAACTCATCTAACAAAAGATAAAACTCATCATCAGCATAAGTCCTGTAATTTTTATCACTACAAATATCAGGATTAGTTACTATACTTTGTATATAATCAATTGCATCCTTACTAGGACCCTGTAGCCCTGCGCATAGCCTTTGACCATCTATAACACCTAGAGCACTCTCTTTAATCTTAGTAAACTTATACACATAAGTATCCGCCTCTGCAACTGCACGATAAACCTCAGAATGGCTATGTATAATATCATTAAGATTAAATATCCTAAATAACCATTTTAAATGCTCCGGATAAGCATCTTTGTGCTCATTAAAGCTTTTTGTCAATTTTAGTTTTAATATTCCCTCATTAATATTCTCAATGGCTCTTAAAGCATTATCTTGTTCTTGAAGAACTCTTATATAAGCTTTCATTATGCCTGTAGCCCTAGAAGAACCCAATCTACCTAACAAAATATAAAAATCAACATCAGTATAAGTCTTAGCACCCGGAATATCAGGATTAGTTAATATATTTCGTATACTCTCAATTATTTCCTTTCCCTTATCAAACAATCCTGCACATAAATCTTTACCCTTTTTAGCATCCTCAGCAAATTTCCCAATTCCAATAAAAATACTCTCATAATCAATATTGACAGCTTCTCTAACTATATCATCATCATTTCTGTAGCTATGGAATGCCTTTTCTATAGCCAATTTATATTTTTTGGTATTACGATCAATCTTCGCTTTAAATGCTTCTTTTAAATCTCCTAAATTAAGATTTTCAACAACTGCAAGAGCCTTGTTTTGTTCTTTAACAGTTTTTAAATGAACTGCTATAATTTTCTTAAGCCTAGCATCACCCAAGCTAACTAACAAATTGTAAAACTTAGAATCAGCATATGTCCTGTCAATTGAGCGTCCTACTATACCCGGATCAGTTACTACGCTTCGTATATACTCAATTACTCCCTTACCTTCATCCTGTATATTAAATGTACCTAAAAGCTTATCAAGCTTAAATTCTATACTTTCCTCTACTTCATTTACTTTCTCTACTTCATTTACTTTCTCTACTTCATTTACTTTCTCTACTTCATTTACTTCATTTACTTTAGCAAAATTTACTTCTTCATGCCTTTTAAACGGCAAGGTTAATTTATCAAAGTTACTTACAGTTAATTTCGCCCCTCTTAGATCCTTTTCAAACAAGTTTCCTTGAACGGTATCTTTTGGGGATTTCAAATTACAACTTATTACTATCAAAAATAGCAACATTAACACTAATAATAAATTACAGCTCTTTACCTTCACCATTAAATATCTCCTTTTATGCAAACCAATCCATTGTTATATATAACATATCATTATGTTACCATACTAACATAGAATCATTACTTATTATTTTGTTTAAGCAACTTAAGTCAATATATTGCTCCACCTTTCATTATTAAAAGCCTTAGACATTTACATCTAAGGCTTAAATCTTATTCTTACTTAAGTACTACGCTAGTACTGCTTTCCAAGGATTACCTCAACTAGCTGCTACAATACGCTTAGCATCATCTATAATGGGAATAAAACGACCTGAACCATAATCAACTGTAGCGTATGTATACACAGAATCGGGAGCATCTTCACTAAATACCTGTTTTAGTAGACCTGTATAAGATTCCTCTTCTACATCAAGTCTGTTCTTCAAATCTTTTTTAGATTCTTCTTCCTGAACACTATTAATAACTCTTAAAGCTTCATTTAGTGCTCCAACAGTCTCTAAATGAATTTCTCCAATCTTACTAACCTTCCCATAACCCAAGACACCTAATAATTGATAAAACTCAAGATCAGTATAAGTCTTGTTATTTGAAGTCCCTATATCAGGATTAGTTACTATACTTTGTATATAATCAATTACTGACCGCTCAGCTGATGGGAGCCCTGCATATATCACTTCGCCCTTTAAAGTGCCTTCAGCAGCAACTTTAAGCTTAGTAAACACATCTAAATAGGTACTTTGATGATCCTTTATTCCATTATATATAGCATCAGGAGTAGATCGACTGAACATTGATTTTAGCTCTGAACTATAAAAGGAAATAGAAGTACCAAATAAAAAGTCCAAATTGCTTCGTAATTTTTCTCCCTTAACATCAGTAATAACTCTTAAAGCTTCATTTAGTTCTTTAACAGTCTCTAAATGAACTTCTCCAATATCATTAACCTTCTCATCACCCAAGACACCTAATAATTGATAAAACTCAGTATTAGTATAAGTCTTGTCACCTGAAGTTCCTATGCCCGGATCAGTTACTGCAACTTGCATATAATCAATTACTGCTCTCTTATCATCAGCAAGCCCTGCATATATCACTTCACCCTCTAAAGCGCCTCTAACATCAAATTTAAACTTAGTAAACATATTTAAATAGGCACTCTGATACTCCTTCATTCCATTATATATAGCATCAGGGGTAGATCGACTGAACATTGATTTTAGCTCTGCCTT
Organism: Borrelia nietonii YOR; assembly: GCF_023035795.1. NCBI lineage: Bacteria > Pseudomonadati > Spirochaetota > Spirochaetia > Spirochaetales > Borreliaceae > Borrelia > Borrelia nietonii. The sequence goes on along the minus strand of NZ_CP073153.1, from coordinate 177,851 downwards.
ATAAAAGGAAGTACACCTACCAAACAAAAAGTTCACACTGCTTCGTAATTTTTCTCCCTTAACAGTATTAATAACCCTTAAAGCTTCATTTAGTTCTTCAAAAGTTACTAGATTATTTTGTATAATCTCTTTAACTTTAACATCACCAAAGCCAACTAACAAGTTATAAAACTCAAGATCAGTATAAGTCTTGTCACCTGAAGTTCCTATGCCCGGATCAGTTACTGCTCTTCGTACATACTCAATTAATTCCTTACCCTTACCTTGTAGCTTGAATGTGTCTAAAAGCTTATTAAACTTAACCTCATTGCCTTCTTCTACCACACTAGCTCCATGAGCATTCTCAGTATCACGCTTTCTAAGTCTTGGGGAAAATCCCTCTACATGTCCTGTAAGCACAGGGTTTTTAAACGGACTCTTTCCAGGCAAGTATCCTTGAGCGGAATCTCCTTGGGTTTTTAAATTACAACTTATTACTAGCAATAATAACAACACTAACACTAGTAACAAATTGAGATATCTTACTTTAACCATTAAATATTTCCTCCTTTTCTTATAAATTAATCTATTATCATATAAAACCTATTATTAAATAATCATATAACAATATAATAATACCATACTAACATAGAATAATTACTTATTTAGTATAAAAATCACTTATTTATTTACTAGGATTAAATAAATTGCTATGACTTTTACATTTAAAAAGCCTTAGACATTTACATCTAAGGCTTAAATCTTGCTCTTACTTAAGCACTCTTATTTAAAGTGCTCTTGTTAACTATTGATAACTATTACTCTTAATTTGTCTTAAGTACTAGCTAGTACTACCCCTTAAGGATTTCCCCTACTAGCTGCTATAATACGCTTAGCATCCTCTCTAATCTTAGTCAACTTATCCTTCTCATAATTAATCTTTATAACTCTATTATATACAGAACTAAGAGTATCTTCACTAAATGCCTTTTTTAGTAGGCCTGCATAGATCCTCTCTTCTACATCAAATCTATCTCGCAAATCTTTTTTAGATTCTTCTTCTTTAACACGACTAATAGCTCTTAAAGCCCTATTTAGTGCTTTAAAAATATCTAGATGCACTTTTACAATTCTACTAAAATTATCATAACCTAAATTACCTAACAAAGCATAAAACTCTGCATCAGTATAAGTCTTATCATCTGGGGCTTCTTCTAGACTAAGATCAGTTAATACACTTTGCATATAATCAATTAGTTCCCTCTCATCAACAGAAAATCCTGCATATAGCTCTTCACCCATTACAACACTGAAAACATCTCTTTTAAATTTATCCAATTCACGAGTATAATTACCACCCGCTAATTGAGCAAACAACTGCTCAAAAGTAAACTGCCCACGAAATAAGGATTTTAAATATAATGGATAGTCATTAGAATTATTAAATCTAATATGCAAATCGTCTTTTAATATTTCCCCCTTAACAGAACCAATAGCTGTTAAAATGGCTTCTTTTAATTCTTCTACTAATTCAAACTCATATGAATGAACTTTTATAAGTCTAATCAAATTTTCATTACCTAAATTGCCTAATATGGAGTAAAACTCAGCATCAGTATAAGTCCTATCGCCCGGAATATCAGGATCAGTTACTACACTTCGTATATAATCAATTATTTTCATATCATCATCTGACAGATTTGCGTATAGCTTTTTCCCCTTTGCAACACTTTGAGCATCGTCTTTAATCTCGGTAAAATGATACTCATTATTGCCCTCTTCTACATCTTGAGGTTTTATCTTATCAGAAGTAGATTCACTAAACACTTCTACATCTTGAGGTTTTATCTTATCAGAAGTAGATTCACCAAATGTCTGTTTCAGTGTTCCTAAATGGGGGTTTGTCTTAGCGCCTAACTTACCTTTTAATTGTTGTTTTAATGCATCTTCCTTAACACCTTCAATACCTGTTTTAACTGCTCTTTTTACTTTAGTCTTTAGTCTAACTTCCGTACTTTCCCCTGTTGCACTAGTTACAGAAGTATCTCTAACATTACGTCTTCTAACTTTTGCCAAATCTTTGCCTACACGTCCTTCAAACACAGGTTGTTTAAACGAATCATTTTTAAACAAATTCCCCTGCAGAACATCTTTTTGAGGTTTTAAATTACAACTTATTACTAGCAATAATAACGACACTAATAATAAACTATGAGTCCTGACATTCACCATTAATTTTCTCCTTTTCATATAAAAATGAATTTATTATCATATAATAATATAATAATACCATAATAATTGCTTATTTATTTCGTTTACGCGGCTTAATAAATATATTGCTATTGCTTTTTAATTTAAAAGCCTTAGACATTTACATCTAAGGCTTAAATCTTGCTCTTACTTAAGCACTCTTATTTAAGTGCTCTTTTTACTATTCCTCATTTGTCTTAAGGATTGCTCTTCTGCTCAGCTTCATTTTTAATGGATATAAAATTATCCAAATAATTAATACCTACAGCTTGACTTTGCACAGAATCAAGAGTAGAACTATTAAATGCCTTTTTTAGTAGGCCTGCATAGGTCCCCTCTTCTGCCTCAAACTTATCTGACAATTCTTGTTTTAAGTCTGCGTCTTTAACATCATTAATAGCTACTTCAACTTCTCTTAATATTCTAAAAGTATCTACATGAACATTTATAATTTCCTGAAGTCCAAGAGCACCCAAATTAATTAACAATCGCTTAAACTCAAGCTCAGTATATGTCTTCTCATTTAAGTCTCCTATACCCGGATCAGTTACTGCTTTTTGTATATAACGAGCTGTTTTTTTCTCATCAACAGAAAGTCCTGCATATAGCTCTTCAACCTCTACAATTCTTCTAGCATAATTTTTAAGCCCAAGCAAATTATCAGCATAATCAATACTTGTAACTCTACCATACACATCATCAGGATTAAATCCATTAAATGCCGCTCTCAATCCCCTTGCACAAAGAATCTCTTCATCCTCCAACCTACCTTTCAAGTTTTGTCTTAATTTTTCTTCCCTAATAGCATCAATAACTGTGAAAACTTCGTCTATTTCTTCAAAAATCTTTAAAGGAACTTCTATAAATTTCTTTAACTTAGCAGTATCAAAACTCTCTAACAAATTGTAAAACTCAGAATCAGTATAAGTCCTGGAACCTGCTGAGATTCTACCAGAATCAGTTACCACACCTTGTATATGCTCAAGTGTTCTAATCTCATCAACAGAAAGACCTGCGTATAACGCTTCAGTCCTTGCAATATTTCTAGCATCAGATTCAATCTTAGCAAAATGACCCGCATAATCAATATTTATAATTCGACGACGCACATCATCAAGAGTAGAACCACTAAACATCCCTTTTAAATACGATGGATAGGAATTATTGAAATAATCATAACTACGTTCCAAATCTTGTTTTGATTTTTCTCCAGCTACAGCATTAATAGCTCTTAAAGCGCCCTCCTTTGCTGTTGAAACCTTGGAACAATCTCCTATAATTTTCTTTAAACTAACATCGCCTAAGTCAATTAACAAAAGATCAAACTCAAGCTCAGTATAAGTCTTATAAGCCGGAAGACCTACACTACTATTAGTTGCTACGTCTCGCATATGCTCAATTACTAATCTCTCTTCACCAGAAAGGCTTGCATATAGCTCTTCCTTTCTAATTTTTATAACATCATCTTTAATCTTATTAAACTGACCTGCATAATCAACACTTATAGCTTGATGGTACACCTTATCAGGAATAGATTCATTAAATACCCGTTTTAATTCCTTTAAGTAGGAGTTCTCTTCCACTTTCAATATACCTTGCAATTGTTGTTTTGATTCCTCTGCCTTAAGTGCATCAATAACTCTTAAAGCTTCTCTTAGTCCTTGGACATTTTCTAAATGAGCTTTTATGATTTCCTGAAGCTTAGCCTTGCCTAAATTACCTAACAAAGTATAAAACTCAGAATCAGTATAAGTTCTGTAACCTTCAGCACTACCAATACCAGTATTAGTTACTGCAAGTCGCATATACTCAATTATTTCCCCCTCTTCACGAGGTATCTTGAATATACGCAAAAGCCTATTAAATTTAACTCCCGCACTCCCTTCTGCACCAACTCCAAAAACACCTCCCATACCATTCTTCAGCCCCTTTGAAGAATCTTCATCTACAGATCTTCCCACCACAAGTTTTGTATAAGGGTCATACCTGGACTTCCCCTTAAACATGCTATTCTCAAACAAACTCCCGCTAGAGAAACCGTCTTTAAGCATTTTATCTTCTTTGGATTTCAAATTACAACCTATTACTAGCAATAATAGCAATAGTAATAACAAATTATAATGTCTTTTCTTTACCACTAAATATCTCCTTTTTAAAATTAATCTATTAATATACCAATGATATAAATACATCATTACACAATGGTATTATGTTACCATATAACACCATAACATAATAGAATAATGATTTATTTATTTTAATTTATGATATTTAACTAATCATATTAATTAAATATACTGCAAATATATTACCATTACTTTTAAATTAAAAGCCTTAGGTATTTAAATCCAAGGCTTAAATCTTATTATTACTTAAGTACTCTTAATTTAAGCACTCTTACTTAAGTGCTCTTTTTAACTATTACTATTAAGGATTGCCCTGCTCAGCCGCTTTAATGACTAAAGCTTTATTTTTAATGGCTATAAAATCATCCTTATGCCTATTGATTATAACTTCATCATATAACTTAGCAGGGGTAAATTTATTGAATATCCATTTTACATGCAATAAATAGGTGTTATTTAACACATCAAGTTCTTGTTGCAAATCTCGTTTTGATACTGCTCCCTTAATATCATTAATAACATTTTGAGCTTGTTTTAATTCCCCCAGCATCTCGAAATGAACTCCTATAATTTCCCGAAGTCTTAAATTATCCAAACTACCTAACACGAGCTCAAATTCAAAATCAGTATAAGCCTTGTAACCTTCCTTCTTACCAATACTTGGATCAATTACTGCTCTTCGTATATGTTCAACTACTCCCTTATTATCATAAGACAGTCTCATATATAGATTTTCAAACTTTAATATGCCTCTAGCTTCATTTTTAATCTTATCAAAAGAATTCACATAATCAATATTCATAGCTTGAAGATATACCTTATTAGGAATAGCGCTACCAAATACCTGTTTTAATTCCCTTAAGTAGAAGCTCTTTTGCACATCCAACCTATCTTTCAATTGCCGAATTGATTCGTCTCTATCGACACTCTCAATAACTTTTAAAGCCTCGTCTCGAGCTTTAACATTTTTTAAATGAACTGCTATAATTTTCTTAAGCCTTGAATCACCCAAGCTAACTAGCAAGTTGTAAAACTCAGAATCAGCATACGTCCTGTCAATTGAGTGTCCTACTATACCCGGATCAGTTACTACGCTTCGTATATGCTCAACTGCTGACCTTTCTTCATCCTGCAGCTTGAATGTGGACAAAAGATTATTAAGTTTAATATTATCTTTTGCATTAAATCCAAGTCCATCTTCTTTTTGGGATTTGAAATTACAACTTATCAAAGTACAGCTTATTATTAATAATAATATCAATAATGCACAATATCCCCTTACCTTTACCATTAAATGTCTCCTTTTTTAAGTTAAACTTAATACATTATTGTATTATAACATAATAATATTGGTATAATATCACTACTTATTAATTTTAATTTACGATATCTAATTAAACGCATTGATTAATATATTGCTATTACTCCTAAATTAAAAGCCTTAAATATTTAAATTTAAGGCTTAATATTATTCTTAAACACTACGTATAGGCTTATTATCATAAGGCAAGCCTGCTATAACACTTCACCCTTTATTAAGTCTCTAACTTCCTCTTGCAGCAAAGAGAGATCATCTAAATAAGGATTACCATATGTATCCATAATAATTTGACGATACACATCATCAGCAGAACCCTTGAATAAATCTTTTAATTTCGATGGATAGAAATCTTTGTAACCAGTATTAAGGTCATTTGTCAATCGTTGCTTTTCTCCCTCTTCCTTAACATTCTTAATCATTGCTTCAAGTTCTGCAATTGCTTGATGGGTATTTAAATGAAATTCAATAATTTTTTTTACCCTATCAAAAGCTAATTGACCCAACAAGAGATTAAACTCATAATCGTCAAGCATATCACCATAATCATCACTATCAACATCATTATTAGTTACTACACTTCGTATATATTCAATTACTCTAAGCTCATCTGCAGAAAGCTTCCCTGCGTATAAATCCTCAAACTCTTTAAAACCTGCAGCTTTGTCCCTAAGACTATCAAAACCAACAGAACCACCTTTATATGTAAAACTCTCATAAAACTCATAAGGCTGTTCATACGACCAGAATACCGATCTTATCCAAGATACATGATGATTATCGTACTTATTAATCTCATCTAAGAGTTCTTGTTTATATTCTTCTTTAGAAATAGTCTCAATAACTTTTAATGCTTGATCCCGTTCTATTAAATTATTTAAGTGAGCTTTTATGATTTCCTTAACCTCAGAAGTATCTAAACTACTTAACAAGTAATAAAATTTACCCTCGGCTTTGGTAATATACGCTTGATCACTTGGATTCTCAAAAACAATTGAATTGTGCATATGCTCAATTGCTTTTTTATCTTCACCAGAAAGACCTGCTAAGAGATTTTCAAGATCTAAAACACCTTTACTACTCTTTTTAATCTCAGTAAAAGTATACAAAAAGTCCCTGGAAAAAAATTTAACGTTAAGAGAGATAGAATTGGGAAACGCATAATGGAATAAATTTTTTAAATCCTTTATATATTTTAGCCTTTTAGGCTCAAACTCATCTTGCAAGTTCTGTTTTGCTATCTCGTTCTTAACGCCCTTAATATTTGCAATAACCTCTGTTTGTACTGCAAGAACCACATTAATATCGCCTAGCACTTGTTTTAGCTTAACAACATCAAAGCCATTTATCAAATTATAAAATCCATCATCAGTATATGTCCTGTTAAATACTGATCCTGCTGCAGGATCAGTTAATACGCTTCGTATATGATTAACTACTGACCTTTCTTCATCCTGCAACTTGAATGTACTTAAAAGCTCATCAAGCTTAACTTCTATGCTCTTATCCGCAACTACCTTAGAAGCACCATCCACATCTTCCTTTACTGCTTCTCCGGAATCTGCTTTTACTTGTTCTCCAACTGCTGGTGCTGCGTCCACGGGAGCTGCCGCACCCAAAGGAACTGCCGCGCCTACAGGGATTGCTGCACCCACAGGTGTTTTAAACACAAATCCCTTATTAATCGGTTTATTTCCAGTAAAGTCCACTTTAAATGGTTTGCCTTTAATCAAATGAGTCCCAAGCAGGTCATCTTCTTTTGATTTTAAATTACAACTTATTATCAGCAATAATAATAGTAATAACAAATTATGATGTCTCATCTTTACCACTAAATATCTCCTTTTTAAAATTAATCTATAATTTAATCTATTATTATAGAAAATCTATTACTAATCTATTACTAATTAATATTAGTATAATACCACAATATATTCCCCTATAATAAACATTGCTATTTACATAACACTTTACATAACATATCAATATCAACTTTAAGCCCCAGATGTTTAATCTAGGGCTTAACTTTTAAATATTTTCTTAAGGATTAACTGTGATACTAACCCCCGATACTAGCTGCTTCGTTTGCTTTAATGCGGGAAGCTTTTTCTTGAACGGGAATAAAAAAGTTAGAATTATCAATTTTTATAACTGAGTCATAAGCATTCACAGGAGAAACTATATTAAATAGCATTTTTTTAAAAATTCTATACTCTTTCTTTGCAATACTAAACTCATGATTCAAATCTTTCCTTGATTCCTCATTATTGATAGAATCAATAACCGCTTGAATTCTATCTTGCAATGTAAGAATCTTTTGAAGATCTACTGCCATTTCTTGAACCTGAGTATAATTCAAACCACCTAATAAAAGCTTCAACTCATTATCACTATACGTTTGTAAAGGTGCATTCCCTGGATAGGCCTCAATCCCAGGATCAGTTAATATATCGCGTAAATACTTAATTACTGCCCGTTCATCATCAGACAGCCTTGCCGATATTTCTTCATAATTTATAAAGGTCCTAGCCTTCATTGTAATCTTTATAAAACCACTCACTCCTTCACTATTATTATCCATAATCTTATCATCAAAAGCATAAGGACTGCCCCGACCTAGTGCTTTTCGTAGATAATACATAGAACTATTATTCCAAGCACCAAGTTCACGTCTCAATTTTTGTTTTAATTCATCGTCATTAATACCCTCAATAGTGTCTTCAGCTTCTTTTTGCACTCTAAAAAATTCATTTAAATTAACTTCTATAACTTTTCTAAACTGATCAACACCCAAAACTCCTAACACAAAATAAAACTCAAAATCATTATAATCATAATCATAAATTCCATCACTAACATCAGAACTAATTATCATATTTCGCATAGACTCAATTACAATCTTATCATCACCAGACAGGCCTGCGTACAGCACTTCACCATCTATAATGCCTCTAATATCATTTAACATCACATTAAGCTCTTGTAAATAATCATTATGCATAATTCTATTATATATAATATCAGCACTATCCACTCTAGCAAAGCAATCTCTTAAACTGGACGGATATGAATCTTTGTAGTTATCATTAAAATCTCTTAAAATTTGTTGTTTTGATCTCTCTCTCTTAATATTCTTAACCATTAAGTTAATATCTGCAATTGCTTGCTGCGTATTTAAATGAAATTCAATAATTTTTTTTACCCTATCAAAAGCTAATCTACCCAACAAGAGATTAAACCTAGCATCGTCAAGAACATCACCATAACTATAAACAATATTATTAGTTACTACACTTCGTATATATTCAATTACTACAAGCTCATCTGCAGAAAGCTTCCCTGCGTATAAATCCTCAAACTCTTTAAAACTCTCAGCTTCCTCTTTTATGTCATCAAAATCATATTCATCCTCAGCACATATAGCTTTTTGATACACATCATTAGGGGTAAATTTACTGAATGCCGATTTTACCCAAGATGGATAAGAATTACTCTCCTTATTAAACCAATCTTGCAACTCATTCTTTTTTTCCTCTTTATTAATATTTTCAATAGCTACTTGAGCCTCTCTTTGTACCCTTAGAACCTTTGATTGAACCTTCATAATTTTTGTAACCTTAGTAGCATCTAATGTCTTTAACAAATCATAAAATTCAAAATCGGTATACGTTTTAGCGCCCGGAATGTCAGGATTAGTTACTATGCTTCGTATATAATTAACTGCTGGTCTTTCTTCATCCTGCAACTTGAATGTACTTAAAAGCTCATCAAGCTTAACTTCTATGCTCTTATCCGCAACTACAGGTGTTTTAAATACAACTCCCTTATCAATCGATTTATTTCCAGTAAAGTGCGCTCTAAATGGTTTGCCTTTTTTAATCAAATGCGCCCCAAGCAGGCCATCTTCTTTTGATTTTAAATTACAACTTATTATCAGCAATAATGGAAAGAGCAATAACAAGTTATAATATTTTACCTTTACCACTAAATATCTCCTTTTTAAAATTAATCTATAATTTAATCTATTATTATAGAAAATCTATTACTAATCTATTACTAATTAATAATATCATAATACCGCAATATACTGCCCTATAATAAACATTTCTATTTACATAACATATCAATATTTATTGGTATGTTATGTATAAATAAAAAGCCTTAGATTAATTATTACCTAAGGCTTAACCAATATTCTTAATTACTGCTTTTAATTGCTTATCTTAACACTACTTTTAAAGATTAATCCTAAGGATTACTCTTAGCATCAGCTTCATTTTTAATGTTTAAAAAATGATCCGTATAAATACTCTTTCTAATTCCGCTATTATACACAGCATCAAGAGTAGATTCATTAAAGATCTTTTTTATTTCCAATAAATACCTAGAATTGAAATTGGTCAACTTTTCTGATAAGTCCTTTTTTTCTCTCGCGTTTTTAACACCCTTAATAGCTTCTAAAGCCTCGTCTAGAATTTGCGAAGTCTCTGAGCGAGTCTCCATAATTTCCTCAACCTTATCCTTACCCAAATTACCTAACAATGTATAAAACTCAGTATTAGTATAAGTCTTGTAACCTTCAGCAAGGCCAATATCAGGATCAATTACTACTTTTCGCATATTCTCAATTACTTCATAATAATTAGGCATCGATCCATATACCTCTTTACCCTTTAGAGCGCTTTCGGCATCAGCTTTAAGCTTAATAAAATCAAATTCATTGGCTTCCATAAACCCAGCATACTGCTGCTCAGCACTATACAAATCATTACAGAATAAGTCTTTTACATACAGTTGATACTTATCCTCGATATCATAAAAATCATCATCAAGTTCTAGTGTTGCCACAGTCGCATCAAATCCTAGTCCTACTATAAGTGTATATGCTTTTAAAGACCCAATAACATTTAAAGCTGCAGGCATTTCTTCTTTAATCCGCTTTGAATGAACTTGTATCATTTCCCTCAACTTAATATCCTTTAAAACATCTCTTAACCAGAGAAAAGAGCGATCAAATTCAGTATGACTATGCGTTATGCTGGTCATTGGGTCTCCTATATTTGGATTGGTTGCCACATCTCGTATATAATCAATTCCTTCTTGCTCATCAGCAGAAAAACTTGCATATAGCCTTTCAAACTCCATAACGCCTTCAGCACTAGCTTTAATATTAGGAAACTGCCCCGAATAATTGCTATTTATAGCTTTATCATGCACAGAATCAGGAGTAGTTCCATTAAATACCCGTCTCAGTTCACTTAAGTAGAAGTCCTCCTCTGATTTTAACCAATCTTGCAATTCTTGCAATTCTCGTTTTAATGTTGCTCCATTAAGATTATCAATTGCTAGCTGGGCTTCCTTTCGTTCTTTAAAGGGACCTAAATAAGCTGCTATAATTCCTTTAAGCCTAGCATCACCCAAGTTAACTAACAAGTTGTAAAACTCAAGATCAGTATAAGTCTTGTCACCTGAAGTTCCTACATCCGAATCAGTTACTGCACTGCGTATATACTTAACTAATTCCACCTCTTCACCCTGTAGCTTAAATGTGCTTAAAAGCTGATCAAATTTAACATCTATGGTCTCTTGCTTATCATCCCTTTTAGCCCTTGACAAATCTTTATCTACAGTTGCCACGCTAACAGAAGCACCTCCAGCTGCACCTTCTTTCGACTTCAAATTGCAGCTTATTACTAGCAGTATTAATATAAACAATAAATTATAATACCTGCTCTTCTTCATTAAATATCTCCTTCTAAATTAGAATTAATTCATATTAAAATTAATCTATAATCCAATCTATTATCATATCAAACCTATTATTGCATTATGGCAATAATACAATAATACTACCATATTATCACTAATTATTACTTCTAATTATTAAAATCCTTAAATTAAATTTTTAAATCAAAAGCCTTAGACATCTAATCTAAGGCTTAACTAATATTCTTAATTACTGCTTTTAATCGCTTCTCTTAACACTACTTTTAAAGATTAGTCCTAAGGATTACGCCTAGCATCAGCTTCATTTTTAATGTTTACAAAACTAACAATATAATCAAGACTATTTACAGCCTGATTATAAATCAGATCCGGAGTAGGGCCACTAAATACCAATTTTAAACGAGATGGATAGCCGTCCTCTAACACATTTAACCGATTTAGCAAGTCTTGTCTTGCTTGACTGTCTTTAACACGATTAATAACATGTAAAGCTTCATTCTTTGCAGTAACATTATTGGCATGCAATCTTATAAGCTCCTTAACCCTAGCAATACCTAACTTACTCAATAGCTCATAAAACTCAATCCTATTCTTATAAGTCTTATATCCATGACCCCTACCAATCTTAGGATTAGTTACTATCTTTATCATATAATTAACCACTAATCTCTCTTTTGCAACCAGTTCTAGGTATAGTTCTCCAACCTCTGTAACGCCTTTTGCATCGTCTCTAATCTCAATAAAATAACCCTCAGACTCACCATTATAATCCATCAGATTATCATAAACATTCTTAACATGATAGTCACTAAACGCATTCTTTAAAACCAAATTATATGCTCTCACCCTCAATCTAAACCTATCTGAAAGTTCCCCCTTCATTTTCCCTTCTCTAACAACTGCAAGGGCTGCTTTAGCCTCTTTTAGCCTTTCCAAGGTCCTGAAATGAACTCCTATTATCATCTTAATCTTAAAACCACCTAAACCATACAAAAGATTATAAAACTCATTACTATTATACGTTCTATAATCCTGATCAAAATCAACACTAGGATCCATTGCTACACTTCGCATATACATGACTACTTCCCTTTCTTCATTATGTAGCCTAAATTTATCTAAAAGCTTATTAAGCTTAATATCAGCTACAATTAATTTAGGATCGTCCTTTCTTCCAAATCCTAAATCACAACCTATTATTAGCAACAATAACAATATTAATACTAATAACAAATTATTACTATATCTTGTCTTCATCATAAATATCTCCTTCTAAGTTAAAAATTAATCCATTATCATACCTAACCTACCATTATAAAATTAATCATTGTCTTAACAATTATATTATCATATAAAATCCATAATTATCATATAATAATATTATTATATGATAATATATCAATCATTTATTTACTTTAATTTACAATACTTAAGTTAAAGACATTAATTATTTCTAATTATTAAAAGCCTTAGATTTAAATTTAGATTTAAATATCTAAGGCTTTTACTTTACTTAAAACTTACTGCTCTTGAAGAGATTGCTCTTAAGGATTGCCCTGCTCAGCTGCTATAATGTCTAGAGCATCATTCTTAATCTTAGTAAACTCAGCAGCAGAATTGGTATTGCTATTGGCATTGCTATCTATAGCTTTATTATATATCTGATCAAAAGAAAATGGACTAAATATCCGTTTTAATTCCGAGGAATAGCCATACTTTTGCACACCCAACCTACCTTTCAATGCAAGTCTTAATCCCTCTTTCTTAATATCTTTAATAACCGCTTCAGCTTCATATAACGCTTTAACATGTACAATATGAAATCCTATAATTTCCTTCAATCTAGCATCATTCAGGTTGTTCTTAAATAAACTATAAAAACTATCATTAGAATACGTTGAATAACCGTACCCACGAGCAATATTAGAATTAGTTAATGCGCTTCGCATATACCAAACTACTCTACTCTCATCATCAGACAGACTGGCACATAGTTCTTCAAGCTCACTAATTTGTCTAATAGAGGCTTTAACAGTAGCAAACTTATTCAAATTCCTCATATCTATAGCTTTATTATATACCTCACCAGGGGTAGATTCATTAAATACCTGTTTTAGCTCTCTTAAATAAAAGCTCTCCTCCGCTTCTAACCCATATTTTAATTGCTGTTTTAATGCATCTTCCTTAACACCTTCAATATCTGTTTCAACTGTTTTTTTTGCTTTATATATGTCTAAATAAACTTTTATAATTTCCCTAAGCCTAACATCGCCCAAGCCAACTAACAAATCATAAAACTCAGAATCAGAATACGTCCTGTCACCTGAGAGCCCTGCATTAGAATCAGTTACTACTCCTTGTATATACCTAAATGCTTTCCTCTCTTCACTCTGCAACCTGAATGTATCCAAAAGATTATTAATTTTAGCTTTTATACCCTCAACTGCTGTCTTTACTCTAATCGGATTTCCTCCAGATGCAATACCATCTTGGGCATCTGATTTACAACTTATTACTAGCAATAATAGAAACATTAATACCATCAAAGAATTATAATATTTTATTTGCACTATAAATACCTCCTTTTTTAAGTTTAAATAAATTTAAATAAATCTATTATTATACAGAATTCATTAATCCAAACCCATTAGTATGGACCTACTATTTGCATAATAATTATTTGTTGATTTTAATTTACGATACTTAAATAAATATATTGCCACTACTTCTTTATTTAAAAGTCTTAAATTTAAACACCCAAAGCTTAATTTGACTGTTCTTAAAACTTACTGCTCTTGAAGAGATCCCTCTTAAGGCTTGTCTAGCTGCTTACATGCCTAGAGCATCATTCTTAATGGCTATAAAACGATTTGAACTATCATTCTTTGTAGCTGCTTTATACACTTGATCAGCAGCAGAACTATTGAAGAACTCCTTAAGCTGAATCAAATAGAACTGTTTTTCCGATAAAAATTTATGTTTAAGTTCTTCTTTTAATTGATCTTTCTTAACACTCTCAACAGCTCTTAAAGCTTTTTCTTGCATTTCTAAAACCACTTGCATATTTTCTATAATTTTCCTAAGCCTAGAAGAACCCAACTTACCTAACATTTCATAAAATCCAACATCAGAATACGTCTTGTAACCTTTATCACGACCAATACCTGGATCAGTTAATGCATTTTGCAAATACTCAACTGCTTTTTGATCATCATCAGAAAGACCTGCATATAGATTTTCATATTCCATAAATCGTGTAGCTCGCTTTTGAATCATCAAAACCTTACCCATATGCCAATTACCATGTATAACATCATCATGTATATATTCAACAGGATATTGATTGAATGCTCTCTTTATACTCAATTTAAAGATAGCCTCGTAATTATTACAAGCAAGTTCCAATTCGTCTCTTGCGGGTTTTAAATTAATACCCTTAATAACGCCTCTAACATCTACTAGTTCTCTAAAGCGCACCTTAAGCTTTTCTATCATTTCTTTAACCCTAAAAGGACCCAACGTACCTAATATAGAGTAAAACCTAACATTAGAATGCGTCTTATACCCTTCAGTACTACCAATATCAGAATTAGTTACTACACTTCGTACAAACTCAATTACTTTTAATTCTTCCTCAGAGAGCTCTTTATTTTGAGCTTCAATTTCTATAAGTTTCAAAGCTTTAAGTCCAAGATAATCAAAATTATCCGCCCATTCTTTCATACTGTCATTCTTAAGGCTTATCATTGAACTAATCTTATTAGGCTCATAACTTTGAAATGCATCTTTTAGATAAAACTTATATTGCTCACTGAAATCATCAAACTCACCCTTAAAGCTTTGTCTTACTTCTGCTATAGCAATCTTATCAATAGCAGTCCCAACTTCTTTTTGTAATTTCAAAGACTTTAAATGAAACTCTATAATTTCCTTAAGTCTAAGCTCGCCTAAATCAACTAATATAGAATAAAACTCATCATTAGTATAAGTCTTAAAACCAGACTTCTTACCAATAGAATAATTAGTTAATACACTTTGTATATACTTAATTCCTTCTTTTATCTCATCGCTTTGTAGCTTAAATGTGCCTAAAAGCTTATCAAGTTTAACTTCTACGTTCTCCTCTGCATCAACCCCAACATCAACTTCAGAAGTACTTCTAACATTACGCTTTTTAGATTTTGGCAAATCTTCACCCACACGTGCTCCAAGCGCAGGTTTTTTAAACTGGCCCTTTCCAATCAAACTTCCCCCAGATGAGCTTCTTCCATATGAACTATTACTAAATGAGTCACGTCCATATGAACTGCTGCTAAAGGAGCTTCTTCCATATGAACTACTACTAAATGAGTCACGTCCATATGAACTGCTACTAAAAGAACTTCCTCCATATGGACTACTGCTTCCATATGAACTACTGCTAAAGGAGTCACGTCCATATGAACTACTGCTAAAGGAACTTCTTCTGGGTGAGCTTTTTCCAAGTAAACTCCCTCCAGATAAATTATCTTTAAGTAAGCTATCTTCCTTGGATTTCAAATTACAACTTATTACTAGCAATAATAATAGTAATAACAAATTATGATGTCTCATCTTTACCACTAAATATCTCCTTTTTAAAATCAACCTATTATCTATTTGATCTATTAATTACATAATACCATATTATTACACAATGCTTATAAAAGCCTTAGACTTAAACCCAAGGCTTAAACTTATTATTCTTCAGACTTACTGCTCTTAGAAGGATCACTCTATTAATTACTCTGTTGATTTTCTATTCTGCGCTGACATTCCTTCGAAAATAACATCACACGATCTAAGAAATCATCCCCTGTAATTGCTTTATAAATCTCATCAACAGTAGACTTATTGAAACACTCTTTAACCTTCAAGAGATAATGAATATTCCTTTCCAAGAGAACCTTACGATGCAATTCTACTTTTAATTGCCCTTCCTTAGCAGTTGCAATCAATCTTAAGATTATGTTTAACATGTCCAAAAATTCGCTAATGTTTTCTATCATTTCTCTAACCTTAGCAGGGCCCAACTTACCTAATACTTCACGAAACTCAAGCTCAGTATAAGTCCTGTAACCTTCACTCTTACCAATATCAGAATTAGTTGCTGCTTTTTGTAGATACTTAATTATAAAGCCCTCTTTACCAATAAGCTTTGCATATGTATTCTCATAATCTATAAAGTATAAAATTCGATTTTTAATCTTAGCAAACTCAGTATCATACCAACTACTATCCATAATCTCATCATACACCTCTGTAGCAGTAGAATTATTGAATACTCTCTTTATATCCAATTCAAAAAGCCCCCTGTAATTATTACAAGTTTCTCTCAATTTGTATCCTACTAAGCCTAAACGCATACTCTCAATAACTTCCTTAAGGGCCTCTAAGTCTGCTACAGAACCCATCTTAAACCTTTCTATCATCTCTTTAACCCTAAAAGGACCCAACTCACCTAATACTTCACGAAACTCAAGCTCAGTATAAGTCCTGTAACCTTCATCCCTGCCAATATCAGAATTAGTTACTATCCTTTGTACATCATTAATAACTTCATTCTCTCTCTCAGACAACTCTGAACGTAAAAATTCAATAGCTATAAAATTCATAGCTTTAAGTTTAATATCATTAAATCTATTCATACAGTCTTTCATATTCTCATTCTTAAGACTTATCATCAAATTAATCTTGTCAGGATCAGACTCTTGAAATGCAGCTTTTAGATACAATTTATATTGCTCATCGCAACCATAAAGCTCAGCTTTCACGTTTCGTCTTACTTCTGCTGTAGCAATCCCATCAATAACATTCCCAACTTCTTCTAGTAATTCCAAAAACTCTAAATGCAATTTAATAATTTCCTTCAGCCTAAGTTCGCCTAAATCAATTAATATGGAGTAAAATTCAAGCTCAGTATATGTCTTGTAACCTTTAGCATTGTCAATATCAGGATCAGTTACTGCACTTCGTATATACTGAATTACAAATCCCTCTTCGCCTGGAAGCTCTGAATATAGCTTGTAATAATCCATAAAGTGTATAGCTTGTCCTTTAATCTTAGCAAACTCAGTATCATACCAATTGCTATCCATAATCTCATCATACACCTCTGTAGCAGTAGGATAATTGAATACTCTCTTTACATCCAATTCAAAAAGCCCCCTGTAATCATTACAAGCACGTCTCAATTCGTCTCTTAATGAACTTAAACTAACTCTATCAATAACTTCTATAACCTCATCAATTCCTACTTCAGAACCTATCTTAAACCTTTCTATCATTTCTCTAACTCTAGAAGGACCCAACTCACTTAACATGAAGTAAAACTCCACATCAATATATGTCTTGTAACCTTCAGCACTACCAATATCAGAATTAGTTACTATCCTTTGTACATCATTAATAACTTCATTCTCTCTCTCAGACAACTCTGCGCGTAGAGATTCAATAGCTATAAAATTCATAGCTTTAAGTTTAATATCATTAAAATTATTCATACAGTCTTTCATATTCTCATTTTTAAGACTTATCATTAAATTAATCTTGTCAGGATCAGACTCTTGAAATGCAGCTTTTAGGCACAATTTATATTGCTCATTGCAATCATAAAACTCATCCCTCAAGTTTAGAATTACTTCCTCTGTAGCAATCCTATTAATAGAATCCACGACTTCTTTTAGTAATTCCAAAAACTTTAAATGAAATTCTATAATTTCCTTAAGTCTAAGTTCGCCTAAATCAATTAATATGGAGTAAAATTCAAACCTAGTATATGTCTTGTAACCTTCAGCACTACCAATATCAGGATCAGTTACTATGCTTTGTATACTATCAATTCCTTCTCTTATCTTGCCACTTTGTGGTCCAAATGTGCCTAAAAGCTTATTAAGCTTAACTTCTATGTTCTCCTCTGCATCAGCAGCAGCTCTAGGAGTACCTCTCATATCACTTTTTTGATCCTTACTCAAATTCAGACTTAAATGCTCTTCAAACACAGGCATTTCAAGCCTTTCGAAACCCTCATCTACATGTCCTCCAAGCGCAAGTTTTTCAAGTTTTTCCAAACCCTCACCTACAGGTCCTTCAAACACAAGTTTTTCAAGTTTTTCCAAACCCTCACCTACAGGTCCTTCAAACACAGGACTTTTAACCTTTAAGAAATCTGTACCTACAGGACCTCCAGGTACAGAGCTTGCAACTTTTGGAGAATCTACACCTACAGGTCTTTTAAACCCAGAATTTCGAAACAAACCCTTTCCAATCAAGCTTCCTCCAGGTGAGTTACTTCCAAGAAAACTCCCTTTAAACAGGCTGTATTTAAGAATTTTATCTTCCTCAGGTTTCAAACTACAACTTATCACTAGCAATAATAACAACAAACTGTAATGTTTTTCCCCCACCACTAAATATCTCCTTTTAAGTTAAAAATTAATTAAAATTAAATCTATTATCATATCAATTACTTAACATCATATTATCACACAATGATCATTTATTGATTTTAAACCAAAAATAAATCCTCTATTGCTTATCACATATTGTTTATCGCAAAACATTAAAACACCATAACAATATTAATTGATGTATATCTTACATTATTATATGCTATTAACTAACTGTAATTAACCCTTAAGATTAAAGAGAATATTTTGAAAACTAATTTAAATATTAATTTATCATTAATAGATATTTAACTGCCAAAATTATAAAAAAACAAGGCTATCAACACAACAAAAAAAACAATAAATAACACTCAAATAACTGCAAGAATTTCGTTCTCGTAATTTAATCTAATAAAAAAATTTGACAAAAATAAGCGCTCTAAAAGACCCACAGGCAATTTATGCAAAAATTAAAATAAAAAGTTTAAACTACAAACCCTAGACTTTCACAATATATTTTGATAGTATTAATTTATACTAAGTATCAAAATATATTTGATACAATTTCAAGATAAAGGATAAAAGATGAAAAAATATGTATTTCTATTATTACTATTAATGACAATGCTTTCGTGCCAGTCTGTAGATGAAGATACTGAGACAGATAATAAGTATGGAGATGGGTATAAGAGCGAACACAAATGGTAAAATTTGTACAGGAAAGCAAAAATAAAGTTAAAATTACATAAAAATATAATTTACAAGCTTTAACAACTCTCAAGAAAAAAGAGATTATATTAATCCTTTTTAAAGTGAGTGTTGTCTTTAAAAGCTTACACATCAATATGCGCCATCAGTTATTTACTGGTGGCCTATATTTTCTTTACAAAATTAATATTAAAAATAGTGCTTAGATTGCAACTAATAATTTGCAAATGTCCAATACCTTGCAAATTATTACACAAAAATATCAAGTAACTAACCCATATTTATCTGTCATTTAATCAGATAAAATGAATACTTAAAATAAACATATTATTCCCTTAAAGATTTTATGCCGCAAATACCCACGAATGTTAAAAAATTTAAACAATAAGCCCTTATACAAAGATAAGACCTTAGGTTCAACAAATGAAAACCCTTGGTATTATTTTATATATTTATCTTATTTGTAAGTAAGAATTAAAAACCCATAAAATTAACAACTTATAATACAAAATTTTTAAATTTTAACGTGCATAATACCTGAAAATTTAAATTATTAAAAAACTATTGAATTTTTATACTTTTATTATTGCAGATCATTAATTAAAAATGTATAATACAAATACATAATAGAAATACGACTGTAAGGTTGAAGTATCGTAAAGTGTATAAAACAATATTATCTTCATTTATTCTCTTAAGGTTCCCATGTGGTGCTTTTGTAAAAAAAGGGTACCACGGGGAATCTGAATTTAAAAACATAATAAAAGCTAAGGCTGGGTCTATATTGAAAGAAAAATAACTTCATATCTAAAAAATAACCTACTTTAAATTAAAAAATTTAAAGTAATAAAAATGGAATTTTATTTAAAAAATCAACGAATCTCATTTTTATATTCTTCTCACCTTGGAGACTCTTTAATTTTAAAGAGTCTCTTTTTTAAAGAAAAAATAATTTATATGCAGCACAAACCAATTTACTCTTTACAAATTGTCTTATTCCAAACATCATATTTTAAGAAAATACCCAGTAAATGCCTTAAATAAGTACTTTGATTAATTTACTTAAGAAAAATCAAACTAAAGTCAAACTAATTTAATAATAAAAATTATATTATAATAATTTAATAATAAAGTATTGATTTTAAATCAACTTTGAGTTAGAATAGTATTCAGACAAGTAAATATTTCCAAACTACAAGGAACTATGATATTAAATTCGATGTTTAACATCGAATTTTTTAATTTAACTTTAAATCTAATCCTTAGTTCTAGATCAAATCTAAAAATATATTATTTTAAATATTTAGCAAAAAATATATTATTTTTTGCTAAATATGCTATAATTAATTTCTAAGGCAATTAAAAATGGATATTAAAATAGATAATCAATTTAATATAATTTTTGATAACGATTTAAAAATAGTAGATGGACTTGATGAACAAAAACAAAGATTATTTTTATATCTAAAAACACCCGTTGGTAGTCTTCATAACAAAAACTATGGACTTAACTTTAAGTTTTTCCTAAAACTCTTAAAGATGCAAAAAACAAATGATATTAAAACTTTTTTTGCAAACAATTTAAAAACCCTCAATATTGACATCTTAAATATCAAAACAAGACAAGAAAATAAAAAAATAATATTACAATTTTTTCTAGCCGGAGATACTCTAAGTATGGAATACAATTTATGAAAATACTATTTGACAAAGAAATTGGAATCCTTACAAAATCAATAGAAGAGATACAAAATGCAAAGAAAGAAATACTTAAAAAAGAATATAATCTTTCAATAAAAGATGACTCGATATTTGACATAATAAATTACCCAAGCTCTGCAATCGATATGGAAATAATTAAAGTTTTAAATGAACTATTTACAACACTTAAAGAAGGGGGAACATACTTTCAAAATTTACAAAAATCTCTAAGCATACCCAAAAGTTCAACTTACGATGCAATAAAACAAGCACTTCTAGAAATTCCACATGTAAAGTATGCAAATATCATAAGTTCAGCAGGAACAATTGAAATTTACATAATATTCACGCCTGAGTACAGTGAAACTGGAATCATTGATGAGGAAACACGAATAAATATTTGGCAAGCAATATACTATACAGCTCCAAGTGGCACAGCCTTCCAAGGGCAAATAAAACTTGAGTTTCTAAACAAAAACCAGCAAAAAAAGACATACAGATTTAGCTTAGGAATCAATAAATATGCATATTTAAAAGTATTATACAAAACCGAAACAGAAGCAATACATAAAGAAATAGATGGACAAATACGAGAAATTTACAGAAAAATTATTAAAGATAAATATAAAGACATGGGAATCTCGTTCAGGTATCAAGATTTTTTAAGTCCTGTAAGCTTAATTAAAGGAATTAAAAGCATACGAGTTGGCATTTTCATAAAAGAGAACTTAAATACTAAAATAACACAAATTAAAGAATCTGAATTTATGTTCAATACCGATGTTGAGATTAAAGAAAATGAACTGATCTCTTTTAATGAAAACTTAAGACTTATAATTGACAGAGAATAGGGCAATGGAAACAATACCAAAATTTCTACAAAATACACAGATTGCAAAAATCATACAAAGCGAACTTATCTTCAAAAAACAGCTACTAGGGGAGCTTAATGAACTACTAGAAAATTTTGATACAATCAATGTAGAAGAAAGTATCAATTCAAGACACATTGCATTGATGATGCTATCATTATTTAATGCATTTCATTTAAAAAAAGGACTTAAAAAAGATCTAATCAATTCACTTAAAGCATTAATATTTGCACTAAAATCAATAGGAACAGATGAAAGTTTTCATTTGCTCTTTAAGGCATTCTCACACGCAAGAGTTGAGGTAACAGTTAATCCGAACATACCTGGAGAGATTATTATTAAATTACTTGATAATATTAGGTCACCAATTAAATTTAAAATAGCTGGCAAAATTAATGGAAAATTAAAAATTATTATAGTTAAACACAAAGGAAAACTTAAAAAACTTGCATCTAACTATATTCCAAAGGACTTTAAAAATTCAATTTATGGATTTATTAAATCCCTAATTCCTGCTGGCAGAACCATTAAAATTTTTGACACTTACAATAAAGAAATAAAATAAATTTAGATTATTTTAAATAAGGAGATTATATGGACCATGAAGATGAAGGCGCTGAAGAAAGCATACAAATAAAAGATTTTAACAGAAAAATTAAAGTCAATGAGAATGACCTAATTCCCATTGACGATATTGTGGAGGAAACTTACGCAATTACATATAAAAACTTACTTGAACAAATTAAAAAAGATACATTCTACGAAGGACTTGAATATTTCAAAAAAGTCATAAGAGACATAATATCTAGAGAACTGCTTGAATATGAATCTCACATAGAAAAAATGTATTTAAAGATAATCTGTAAGCTAATAGGGCTTAAAACAGAACCAAGCAGTATTGATTTTAGTGCTCTATTTAACAAAATCAAGGAAACACTAATTCAAAATTTAAATCAGTCTGGACATAATGTGAAATTGAACAAGATATCAGTCTACAATCCAAACAAACGAGATTTCGAATTAGTTGAATTTCAAACCCTTATTGACAATTTAAAAGAAGTTTTTGCAGAAAGCACTACACTAGAAGAACTCAAAGAATATGCAAGAATAACTTTTGCCAGAATAGATGATTTTCAAAGAGTAAACAATTCTTTAAGTCAAATCTATGTAAAAAAGAATGAACTGCACAAAGAATTAAACCTTGCAATGAACTTTATCAGACCACGGACTGAACAAGATTTGAACTTAGAATTCATTGCATTTTACCCAAATACGAACTCATTATATAGATTAACATCGCACAAGTACTTAAAAGGAATTCCTTATGGCTTTCAACATTGGGGAGCAAAAGCAACAACTGATGTTTATTACTCTTATCATGAATTTAGCAACAAGATGTTAAGGATAGACATTAGGAGTGACAAAGTAGAATTAAGATTCCCAAGAAACCTTAAAGAACAATGCATTTACCTTAATATATTTCTTAATATCACAAGTATGACAAATACCAATGATATAATGACAAAAAAACTTAATGCCAGGTTTTCAGAAAATAGCGATGCATCACAATATGCAAGCTTATTTTTCTACAGCGGAAAGCAACACAATATAACAATGCCAATTCTTGCAGGATGGTATCAAGTAAAACACGCCATATACAACGATGATGAAAATCAAGATATCCCACATCTTCTTAAAATATAGTTTTTGTATATTTAATTTTTGCTAAATTTATGTTAATATGTAAATATAACAAAATTAAACAGTTTATCTCTCAAATACAAAATAACACATCTAATATACATTTAAAATGGAGGACAATATGAATACGCTATTTAACTTCCTATCAAATATTGCCGAGACAAAACTTATAATCATTGGGGGCATTGCATTACTTACATTAATCCCCCTAGCATTACTCTTGAAACCTGTAATAATTGATGTAATTCAAATAATTAAACGTTTACTTGACAAAGGAAACAAAAAATAAAATTTAAGGAATAAATTATGTTAAACAAAAACAATACCAACTTGGGAATAATCTTTCTTCAAAACTTAATGGAATTTTTTGGGTACAGTGACACCTCTGACGATGAAATTTTTGAAATAGGAATAAAAAAAGCCATTGATATTTACAAATACATGAATACTCTTTACTTGACTTCAATGCAAAAAATGGAAGTTAAAGAATGCAAACAAATAGTCATTGAACTTGAAACCATACTTAACAAAATTCATAATCTTATTAACGCAATTAACGCTGATGCTGATCCTGCATTAATTGAAGAATTACGCCTTGAACGCAATACCCTCATGGAAACCAAAACCAAATTACTCAAAGAAGAATTAGAAGTAAGGGGCAAAAAGGGGGGGAAAAGATGAAGACAAAATTAACTCTAGGTCTAATTACTCTATTGCAATTCATCATACTAAATTGTACTTCCATAGCTTCACTACCAGAAGAACCTGAGGCCCCTATTGAGCCTACACTTAAGAACTTAAGCATATATGAAGCAAAGCTTGCAAGTTATGCATTGTATCTAGAAACATTTTTAGTTAGAACTAAGCAAAAATTCAAAGATTCAAGCTTTCCAACCTTTACACTACTAGATTCCAATGTTCTAAGAGAAGAGCACACACTAGAGGCAGTTAAAGACAATATAGGACACCTAAAACATTACATAAATAATACAAAACCAATAGCTATTTCTGTATACAAAAAATATAGTAAATTAAAAAAGTAAATTTAAAAAACATCACCATTTACTCTTTCATAAAAAAGTCCCAAATAGGGACTTTTTATTTTAATACCTTCAAATAAAACCATATTTCAAGGCAAATTTTAACAAAACAAAGAATATTGAAAAAAACATTAAAGATTTAAAAGAATTAACACGACTTGCCCTTTAACAAGGCTCGTCCATTTCCAATTAATTTTAAATAAAAATTACTAGTACTTATTTTCTCTTAATACAAGTGTTTACTTTTATGATATAGCAAAAACATAAGTTTGTAAAGCACTTTTCAGAGAAAACAAACACAATAAAAAAATAAATCAATATTTAACCTTATAAAAAATAAATTTAATTTATTTTCATATTTGCTAAAACAAGTATTTACTTTTAAGATAAATTGTATTATTAATTAACTTAAGACTTATAAATACTTATATTAGGAGTAAACAATGGAAATCAAAAGTATAAAGGGCAAAACCAATAGATATCAATACAACTTAATTGTACTTATATCAACACTTAATTTCATGAATTTCAAACTAAAGCGATACACACAAAAGAACATTTTATATTTTTTCAATGGCAACTTAAAGAGGAACAATCAAAAGATAGTCAAGATCAAAACACTACAGAATTATTTATACGCACTTGAGAAAAAGTTTAAACTCACACTCAACTATTGCAAACACCTAGGCAAGCAATGCGGCAGTGAAATTTATTATACGCTACAATATTCAAAGAAGGAATGTCATGCCAAGATAAACTCACATTTCAAGCATCTTAAGGAAGAGAAGACAAACAAGTTTCAAGAAAGGGTAAGGATTTACGAAAAAGAAAATGGGAGTCCAAAATGGGAGTGTATTAATAGTATTAATAATAATAAAAAAGAAGAAGAGATATTAGTCAAATACATAAGCAAATGCCACTTCAAGACTGATCTACCCTTCATTTTATTAGATCTAGAAATAGACAGGACATTAAAGATAGAACTTATAAAGGAAATAAAAAGGCATGAGAAGTACATAAAATCACTCTCAGCTGAAGATCTAGCTTTAATTAAGGACCAGCTTAAAAGTGGGCAAGTAGGATGCATTGAGGGCTTTTTAAAGCAGAAGGGATACTTAAATGGAACTGTTCAGTCTAAGAGCAGCAAACAGGCACTTAAAGTAAAGAAACTTAAGGAAGTTTTAAGTCAAAGGGAATTAGAACTTAAGGAGCAAAATTATGATGAAGAGGCATTAAGAGAGGAGTTTAGTAGAATATATGAAGCTTATAAAGAGAAGCCTCATTTCATAATAGAACAAGACAAATATGAAGACCTAGATCGTCTAATAAGGAAAATAAAAAGCAACATCAAGACTTACCGAAAACAAGAAAGCGGAGGAGATGATATAAAAAACAATATTTTTAGTATATTATTAGAACAGTTAAGGCACAGAGTAGATATTAGCATATTGGTACCTGCCTTAAAGAAATTCATTAATACTAAGGATGAATTAAAGTATAGCAAAGTGGTTGATAATACATACTATTACGAATTGCTTAAGATTATAAAGTAATAAATTATTAATTATACCAAGGAAAAGGAAGGATGGTGGCTTTACTAGAATTATTGAAGCAGAAGAAAAAAGAAATAGATCCCAAGAACCAAAGGAAGGGAAAGAGTAATATTTTCTCTAAAGTAGAAGAGATTAATAAACGCAAAATATATCATACTAAGATATTTAACGACTTTTACACATTTGGAATAAGTAAGAATGAGCCAACTAAGTTTTTCATATCGCTTAGAGGGATTTTCAACATAGAAGATATAAGCATGTTTCATTTATTTTCAATAAGAGATAATGATGATTTTTTGGGTATTTATTATGGGATTAAGAAATTAGACAAGGCATTTTTAGTAAAAAATTTTAATAAGAGGGAGACTTATACTTTAAGGAAGTGTGAGTACATAGAATTTAGATTTAAGAAGGGCGGGGTTTTTTGTTATTTAAGTGGCCTGCATAATTTATTAAAAAAAGATAAGGTTGGAAGTTCCTACTATCAGACTTTACTGAGCATACTCCTAGAATTAGAGAGGGAACTTTATGCATTTTATGGGAAAAAATTACCGGAAGGGGGTATTATTCCAAAATGGATACAAAAGAGACAAAAGTAATTACAGTGGCATCAATTAAGGGTGGGGTAGGTAAGAGCACCACGAGTCTAATATTTGCGACGCTTTTATCGCAATCTTTTAAGGTATTAATTATAGATATTGACACACAAGCATCAACCACCAGTTATTATTTTAATATCATAAAGGAACAGGGAATAGATTTATTTAATCGGAATATATATGAAGTTTTAATATCAAATCTGCATATTGATAGTTCTGTTGTAAACATTAATAGTAATTTAGATTTAATACCAAGTTATTTAACTTTGCACAAATTTAATTCAGAGTCTATTCCTTATAAAGAATTTAGGTTAAAGGAACAATTAAAGTTATTGGGGTTTGAGTATGATTACATAATACTTGATACTAATCCTAGCTTAGATTTTACTTTAACTAATGCTTTAGTATGTAGCAGTTACATCATTGTGCCAATTACGGCAGAGAAATGGGCAGTTGAGAGTTTAGATTTATTTAATTTTTTCATAGAAAAGTTATCTATAAAGGCTCCTATTTATTTACTTAATACTAAGTTTAAAAAGAATAATACGCATAAAGAATTATTAAATATTTTAAAGGAAAATGACAATTTTTTAGGTACAATATCTGAAAGGGAAGATTTAAATAGAAAAATAGCTAGGAACGATGTTTTTGATTTAAGTAAAGATTATATAAGGGAGTATCAAAGTACGCTTTTAACTTTAATGAGTAAGATAGGCATTATGGCTTAAGCTTAAATAATAATTTACGTACACTTAGTGTACGTAAAAGGTAAAGGAGGGTTAGAAATGGGAATAGAGGTTAATAAGAGGAATTTAGCCAAGGAACTTTCACCTGAAGAACAGATATCTATTCACTATAATAAGCTTAAGGAGAGATTAAAAATTAATTTTCAAAAAGAAATCTTTTGTAAAATTGAGGCAATGAAGGTATTAAAAGAGATTAAGGATAATGAATATTACAAGCTTGACAATTATGCTAGTTTTGACGATTTTGCTAAAGATTATCGGCTTGCAAGGACTCAGACTTATAAGTATTTAAAGATAGCTACTGCTATTGAGGAAGGGATTGTGGAGGAGAAGTACGTCATTAACAATGGGATTAATGGGACCATGTTTTTATTAAGGAATAAAGAAGGTGTTCATATAAAGAAGTCGAAACAAAATCCGTTAAAGCCTTTGAGATTTCAGCTTAAATGTTCCGATGCATATGCATTTTATAAGCAAAATTCTAAACTTACAAGCTTTCTTTTAGAGAAAATTTTCTCAGAGGAAAAGGAATTTTTAGCAAAAATAAAAAGTCAATTCGAGTCTTCAAAGAGGGGGAAAAAATAGGATAATAGATTTGTGATGTTGGATTTATTTCTAAGAATTTTTTGAAAATAAGCTCATAATGTAGATAGGCCAAAGATCTTAGAAATAAACCTAACATGGAGAGAGTAAAAGCTTTAATATTTTTGTTTAATTTTCAAGCATTTATGTAAAAATGTTTTGGTTTTTGGTTTTTTTGTAGGTAAGTGGAATTTAAAATGAACAAAGAAACGTTAGAGTAATCAATTTTTTTAAATGTTTTTGGTATTTTTTTTGTTTTTTTAAAAAAAAATTTCAAAAAAACTTTGAAAAATATTTGCAAAATGTTTGAAATTGTTATATATTATAGTTAGTACAGATTGACATGCAATGTGTCACTCTTAATATAAGGACCTGTTACCTTAAAGGGTTTATTAGGGACTTTGAGGCCAGAGTTCCTAATAAACCCTTTAGTTTTTGAGCAGTAAGTAATAATATTTTTTCATAAATTCTCTTTATTGGGGCAATAAGCCCCTGGTCCTAAGAGTATAAAAATAGGAATTTGGAATATTTTGTTGATTTTGGGTTTTAGTGCAAAGCAAAACTTTATGTTTTTAAAAATAGCATAAATTTAAAATCAATTTTATTTCTTTATACTTTATGAAAGTTTGGATTGACATTACTCTAGTAATATTTTGGTATTACATTTTTGTATGACACTTCTTAAGTAATAGATTTTAGGGGCAATCCTTGTAGGATTGATAAGTTTTATTATTTTTTATTGCTAGTTAATTTAATTTAATCTATGTTTTATGTTAAAATTACAATTAATATTATATTATTTATTAATTTGAAGGTGATGCTTAACTTGAATTTATTTTTAATAATACTTTTCTCCTTTTTGTAGATATTGGATTACGTCCAATATCTATTTTATGTGTATTTGTTTTTTTATATGTAATAGATTTGCCAGGCAGTCAAGTTTTTGCGTTAATATTTTAGGCTTTTATTGAATTTGAAGTGATTTTGAAATGATTAAATCTTGTTTTTTTGTAAAAACTCGTTTACAATTTATTTAAATGGCATTTAAAAATAGGGAAGCAAAATATAATATTCTATTTAAATCAAATTTAAGTACAGCTGATATTGCAAATATTTTGGATGTTAGTGAATCTACTGTTTTAAAAGTCAAACTTAATATTTTAGGCGAGCTTGCAAGTAATCTGGGTAGCACTGATACTACGTCTAGGTCTTCTAGTGATGTTGATTTGGGTGAGCTTGCTAGAGATGCAACTTGTGAGGCTTATAGGCTTGAAGAGGAACGTGATAGCTTTTATAAGTCATTTTATAAAATTGCAAATTCTTACATAAATTCTCATTTTAAATACAAAGAACTTATTTTTAGGTCTGATTTTAAAAAGTTAATTGATGTTAATAGTGAAATTTTAAATTTAGAAAAGGAAATAAGTAATAGTGATGATGAGAGTTTATGTAAGAAACTTAGATTTGATTTAAAGCACAAGATTTATAAGAAGAATTTCATATCTAAAAAACTCATTTTAAATGATATGAGGGAAGATTATGAGTGTTTGATTAAACTTAAAGAAATTTTTAAGTTTAAGGGCTTAAAGTTGGGGTAATCTTGGAGTTAAATGATTTATCAGTTGCAATTAAATTGCAGAAAAGATTTAAACAAAAATTTAATATTGATATTGCCACATTTTTACAAAAAAAATTAAAGGAAATTGATTTTAAATCGTTTGAAGAGAAGTATTTAACCCTTAAACAGAGGGAAGTACTCTTGGATTTAAATAATAATTTTTGCTCTAAAATAATCTTTAATGGTGGAATATCTAGTGGTAAGACATTCTTAGCATCATATTTACTTATTAAGTTTTTGATTCAAAATAAAGATTATTACCACAAAGATACTAACAATTTTATTGTGGGAAGTTCCATTGGTGCATTGCTTACCAATACACTTAAACAGATAGAGAAGATATGTAATCTTTTAAATGTAGAGTATGTTTTAAAGATTTCTCGCAGTGTTTCATGCACCATTGCGGGCTTGACACTTAATATTTATGGTGGTAAGAATAGTGATGCTTTCTTTAGGATTAGGGGTAGTAATTCTGCTTTGGTGTATGTCAATGAGGCGACCTTAATGCATAAAGAGACTTTGCTTGAAATAATGAAAAGACTTAGACAAAAACCAGCCATTATTATTTTTGATACCAATCCTGATAATCCTGCACATTACTTTAAGAGTGATTATATTGATAAAAAAGATATATATAGGACATATAATTTTAGTATTTATGATAATCCTTTAAACTTGAAAGATTTTATTGAAACACAAGAGATGATTTACAATAATTTATCTGCTTATAAGGCCCGAGTACTCTTAGGAGAGTGGACTGCTAGTACTGATGCGTGCTTTAATGAGGTTATTCTTAATTGTGATTATACATTTAAAAGTCCAATTATGTATGTTGATCCTGCGTTTTCTGTTGGTATGGACAATACCGCAATTTGTGTGCTTGAGAGGGTGGGAGATAAGTATTATGCATATATTTATCAGGATAGAAAACCTATAAGTGATAATTCGATTCTTAATGCAATTTGTGTGCTTGCAGAGAACTTTAATATCAATACACTTTATGTTGAGGATCGAGATAATACCGATGGACATGGATTTTTAACAAAAATTATGATATCTCTCCGGCAAAGCATGAATCATTATTTTAAAATATCAGCGGTTAAACCTTTAAGCAATAAGTTTGTGCGAATATGTACTCTAATACCCTTATTTAATGCCCGTAAGATAGAGTTTTTAAAGATTATGGATAAAAAGGTTATTAATGATATTTATAGCTATAGTGGTGCTTTTAAAGGCAAAGATGACGCTCTTGATGCTTTGAGTGCTTGTTATTTACTCTTAAGTCTTGAATATAAAGATAAACATAAGCATTTTGCTACGAGCAGATATATTTAACTTGCATAGATTATTAAGTAGAAGTTTAAATTCAAAGCCACAGCCTTAAAACTGCAGCTTACGTAATTCTTCAAGTCTATTATAATGGAAGAATCATTATAAACATGACTTTTTTAAAAATATAGTTCAATTTTTAGAAATATACACATATTTTTTAAAAATTGTGTGAAATTGAGCATTTATTTTTGAACTGTTTGATTTTTTATTTATATTTTTTATTTATGTGCTATATGTTATGTGCAATATGTTTCCTCCAAAAATGCTTTAAATAATTTTTAACAGATTTTAATTTATCTTTGTTATTTCTGTTGTTTATTAGGTGCGACACTAAACTTATGGGAAATAGCAAGTTTATTATTGTGTTGGTGCTTGCATTATTACTGGTACTAAGGTTAAAGATTTTGATTAAATATTCATCTTTGTTTAGTTCTTCTATGTATTGTTCCGCAAACTGTTGAATTTCTTGTGCAATATTTTGCTTATCTATAGCTAAGGTCTGGTTTTGTTTTATGCCTTTGCTAAAGGATTCTTTAATAAATATTCGTCTTTGATTATCAAGTGCAATAATTTGTTTTTTTGAGTGTTGAACAATTCTCTCTTGTTCTTCTTGCGCAAGTTTTTCGACTTTTTCTTTTACTTGTTTTGCAATTGTTTTGATAAATTGTTTGGCTTGTTCTTGATCTTGATCCTTATTGATTTCATAATATATTTTTTCTAAACTTGCATTTTCAGAGAGTTGTTCAAGTTTAAGCTCCGATTTGTTTAAGGTTTTATTATTGTCTGCTACAAAATTAGTTAATAAAAATATTATGATTGTAAGCTTTATTTTTTTCATAATTTTCCCTAATTTAAAAATATTGCCCTTTATTAAAAAAGTATAATTTTTATTTGTGATTAAATTAACCTTAATTTAGAAATAATTTATAATTACCTTAATTTTTTTAGGAATTTAGTAATATCCATTTACTTTGGAAAAGTATGACTTAAAGTAAGTGGGTATTACTATAATGAGATTACTTATAAATACTTGAAATTTATTTTATAAATACTTGAAATTTATTATTGATGGTTTAAAATGTGCTGTGGTGTACATGGCTTAGTATATCGTATGTGTTTGTATGTGATACTTATCACAATAATTATTGTGTTGTTTATTATATGAGGGGAGGAGTTTAATGGTTAGAGTAATTATTGTTGTCTTGGCAGTTGTATTATTTATTCCATTATTTGTTTATAGTCAGGATTACTTTCCAAGTTTGGAAGGTATGTGGGAAAGTAAAAATCCATATTTACAAAATGTTAAGGAAGAGAAGGCAGATGTTTTTAAGGATGAATTTGATGATATAACATTGAATAATATAACTTTATCAAAAGTAAATGATGATATTTTTTCCAACCAGAAAAATAAAGTGCCAAAAGGTATAATTGAACAATTTAAACTTCCATCTGTTACATTTGATAAGGCAAAATTGGCAAGTCCTTTTAATAATTTGGATATAAATTTAAGTTTTATTAGAGCAAATCTATCTTATGATGTTAAAGATGGACAGATAGAGTCTGGTAGTCAGCGTAATCAAGTTGTGGAAAAGGTACTAGATGCAAAGTTAAGGAGTATAAGTCTTTTAGTGACAAAACCTGTTAAGAAGATCTTAGGAACGGATTATTTTCCTGAAATTTTACATGAGATGAAAAAAAGAGGATTTAAACCCAGGCATTTATTGATGGTGCTTTTAGGATTTAGAACTGAGGCTGGTGAAGAGATTAATGTAGAGATGAATTTTGATCATTTAAGTATTGTGGAGCAAGCTTTAGAGCAAAAAGATAAAGTTATTGATATTAGTGATAAGACCGCATATGCAGTAAAACTAAATTTTCCTGTTAAATCTGAAAACCATGATAGATTATTATTACCAGGGGAAGTTAAGTATGATAGTTCAACTTCTAAAATAATATTTAGGAGTGAGGGTGAGCTGAATTTTAGTCAAAATGCTTCAATTATGATGCAGAAGCTTGAAATTGTTAAGATCTCTTTAGGTTATGTTGATATGCTAAGGAATTTGATGACTGTAAATCAGTTAAGAGATTTCCTTGATGAGAATACGGATGCTATTTTATGATGCAAATAGTAGTTTAAGAATATGTGTGCCAGGCAAAGATTTAAGTTTACACTTTTTTGTACTTAGCTTTAAGGTATTACTAATTTTCTTTTAAGATATTACTAATTTTAAGTTGAAATGATAAAGATATAAAACAAAATGCACTCTTTAAGAAGTGCATTTTTATTAATCTGTCTGAAGTCTGTATGACGACAGTTTTGTCGATTGCAAAGTTTAAAATAACTTACAATTCCTAAAAGGGTTTATCCTTCTAGAGCATCTGTAAATTTTTTAAGAACATGATTGTAACTACCGACTTGTGCTGCATCGCCATCTGTAAATCCTATAGCTTTAATTACTGCTATAAATTCTTTGTCAATCTCAGCAACATTGGCACCTGCATTTTTTTTAGCAGCTTCAAGTGCTTGTTTAGCAGCTAATGCTTTTGAGAATTTATCTAGATCAGCACCAGTAGCTGTAAATGCAGCATCTAACTTGGCGTCTTGATAAACTTTACCTGCTGTTGCTGGAGGTATAATAGCCTTAATGTCCTCAAAATTTCTGGCAACTACCGTTAGTTTTGCGGGGTCTTTAATAACTTTGATGTAGGCATTGCCTTCTCCTGTTCCAAGCTTTGTTGGATCTACTTTGGAGTCTTGACCACAGCTTAATAAAGCAAATAATGCTACGATAGCACCTAAAATAATTTTTTTCATTAAACATTCTCCTTTTTACCGTATTATTTAACACGATAAGATAATTTGTTTTATAGTTATACTATCATTTTTACTTGAGAAGTACAAGAGTGTTACATGTTAATAAAGGGTATTAATAAAGAATTTTTTTAATTAAAGGTTTAATAGTGTTTCGTATGCAATTTGTGAAAGGTGTTCTAAATTTTTATACTTTTCTTAAGTTTTTTAAGTAAGATACAAGTAAAGAGGAAGTATTATGAAGAGACGTTGAAGGGGTTTGGAGTGGTATTTGCCATAAAATTATAGCTACTTCAAGGCCATAGCAGCCGCAGTTCACATTCTGTGAAGGTGCATTAATTGGACATTTTATTTAAAAAGAATCGGTTTTGGAAGTTATAATTAATTATTTTATTTAAAAAACTTGATTTATTTAGATATTGGTGTATGTTTATTATTAACAATAAATAAGGCAAGCAATACATGCTTGATTAAAGTGTTGGGGGATGTGGATTTATTTAGCTATTTTAGCTTTGTTGCTGTTTCCTTCTTTCACATATTGTGAACAAAAAACCTAAGTACTAAAGAAGGTGGTGGCTTGAGTTATAATATTGGCAGTTTAAGCAAACTTAATGCTTAAACTGCACCAATTTAAATACATATTTTGTTTAGCTGTTTTTATTTGTTATCTGTATTTATTTTAATTTTGATTTAATTTTGATGGTTGGGTGGTAGATTATTAGGATATATGTTATTTTTAAGATATTGTTGCAAAAGCACTTGAATTGTTTAATTATACATAAGTAATTAAGTGGCAGCTTTGCTTAATGCTAAGCTAGCGTTGTTATGATACAAGATCCTACACTATAGTCTATAAAGCTATGGTGTAGAATCTTTATTTTTATGTTTTTAATATTAATTAACACTAATTTTAACATCAAAGTTTAAAATTAGGCGCAGTCTTTGTAATATCAGGGTGTCGGTTTAATATGTCTTGTATTAACTTAACCAGATAGCTGGTATCAAGTAATATATGATACTCCTTAATGGTATTGCTTGCCTTATACTTAACCTTGATTTTGGCTTTTATGTATTGAGCTTGTGTAAGTGCTGGTATTACTTCTTTATTGTTATATGGTATCCAAAATGGGTTTGCATGAAAATATCCAGATTCTCCTGAGGGTTCTGTTGTTGCTGGTTTATATATTCCCTCAATTCCTGGATATCTTCTTGTATTGAAATCTAAGTGAGGTGTATCTGTTAAATTGAAGCTTATAACTTCAAGATCCTCACCACCATTTTTAGTGGTCTCGAATAATACAATAGGCATAATTTTGGTGTTAAAATAGCCGTTCAGTTTAACAGGGGATATTGAATAAGAATATTTAAGCTTATTTTCAAGAGTACTCATAATCTTTCCGTCCAGCCCTTTAATACTTATAGCTTTGTTTTTAATCCATGTTGCATATTTTGTTGTAATAATTAATGAAATTTTTTTGGTGCCTTCTAGCATTACATATGGTTCTTGCGTATTTTGTTTTAAAGTGTTAGAGGGAGATTCAAATCCCTTAGGTTTTGTGTGATTGAATTTACTTAGGTAATTATTACGTTTAATGGTGCGTCGTTTGCTTTCATCTTGATTGTAATTTAAATTTTGAGCTCCTTTATTATTGCATTGCATGCAAAATATTGCAGTGGGTACTAATAATAAAATCTTCATATCCATAAAATATTTCTCCTTAAACTTATCCATGAATTGCTCCATGCTGTTTTTCCTTAAGTTTATCCTTAAGTAACTTAGGGATAATTATTTATTAAATTTATTATATTCTTACATGGATTTCTATTATCGCATAAGTTTAGAACTTTATCATCTTGATTAAGTATCATATACATAATGTATATTAACATGTATTTGTCATTACAAGTAATTTGGTTCTTAAGATTTGTTATTTTGTTGTTATTTGTAAGTATAAATATTGTAAAAGTTTGAATAATATTTTATAATAAGGCTTAAGAATTATGTTGTTAAATGTTATTTTAATATCAACATTTTTAATTTTTAGCTGTTCACGTTCATCCTCAGAAGAGATTGAGGTTTTGCATGATGTTAATCATGGGAATCTTAGCACTAAGATGATTTTAAGAAATGATGTAGGTTCGATTCATATGAGTTATCCTGATAGGGTTAATGAGGATAATGATGATTACAATAATGATTACCTTGTTTTGGATTTTAATATTTCAGCTAATAAGCCTCTTAATCTTTTAAAGGTTTCCTTTAATGGTATTGAAGTGGAGCATAAATATTTACGGTCGTCTGATAGCCGACAGTTGGAACTTGCTGATGAGCAGTATATTTTGCCTTTTGATGATGCAATTGGACTTACAGGATTTTGGATTTACCTAAAGCCTGAGCTTAATGAATATTTAAAACTTGTAGAATTTGCAAAAAATGAAGGTCTTAAATTTGATGTTGAGTGTGTTGAGCGCAAGAGTGGTGTTAAGAGAAATATTTCTTTTAGCTTCAGTGTAAATGGTGCGCAGAAATTTTTTGACCTTGTTGATAAATTTAAAGCTATTTGAAGTTTTTGCTTAATTTTTTTAGTAAATATGTTTGGTGGATAAATATATGAATAAGATTAGGGCACTTGCATTGAAGATATATATTTTTTTGCTTATATGTTTTTCTATATTTTTCATATTCTTTTTTGTTATATACTTGAAGGATAAGGTATTAAGTAACTTATTCTCGAAAGAGCGTTATAGTTCAACTCCGCATATTAATATGATAAGGCGGAGTACTTATTTTAAAGAATTTGATTCAAGCGGTA
Source organism: Borrelia nietonii YOR (assembly GCF_023035795.1). Taxonomy (NCBI): domain Bacteria; kingdom Pseudomonadati; phylum Spirochaetota; class Spirochaetia; order Spirochaetales; family Borreliaceae; genus Borrelia; species Borrelia nietonii. Next base: position 140,968 of record NZ_CP073153.1, on the reverse strand, counting down.
TAAAGAGTATTTTCTTTAAAGCGTTGTATGTTAGTGTCGAATCTGAAGATTTTAAGGCTTTAAAGGATTCCGAGAGAGAAGAGCTTGTTGCTTCTCATCCATCTTTTACTCTACGTTTGGAAATAGTTGATAAAGGCCGCTTAATGAAGTTTAAAAATGTAATTTTTGATGGAGTTGATGCTAGGCTTTATAATTATAAAATAACTAAACCAGAGTTTAACTCATCAGATGTGCCATATTTTCAAATTGTTGGTACTAATGATTTGGATCGGAAGTATTTAAAAGAGTATTCAGTTAAAGTAGTTAATGATTTGACTATTACACTTAATGAAGCCCTATTTAGAGCTTTGCGCGAGCAAGTAGGATTTAAAATTACTTTAGTCTCTCATGATGATGTTGAATATAGTATTGAGACTGTTAATTTCTTGTCCGAAGAAAGGTATTTTGATATTTTACATTAAAATTTAAAATTTATTTAATTTATCGTTGTATATACGCCTTATTTTTATAATAAAAATTTTGAAATTTTATTTGAATTTAAAATTTATTGTTGTATATTTTTTTTGTTCATAATTTGAGTTTTAAAGGTCGATTATGAATAAGAATTTATAATTAGGAGGGGAAATAAGAGAATATTATGAAAAAGTTACATATTATTTTTATATTTTTCAGTGTATTTATGTTTAGTTGTGACCTTTATGAAGGTTTAATGGCAGATGCTCAGTTGGGAGATTTGCGAGATAAGCTTATGTCTTCAAAGCAAGTGTCTTCAAAGCAAGTGTCTTCTGAGCCAGGGGCAGAAGATTTAATTGTTTCTGGGCTTGCATCTATTCTTGAAGGCGTTGGCGATGTTGGTGTTAAGGTGTTAGAAGCTGTTGCTGATGCTGTTCAAGGCGCAGAAGCTTCTGAGGAAGATGAAGCTGAGCAAGTTGAAGAGCAAGAGCAAGCTCAGGAAGAAAAGAAAGCTGAGGAAGTTGTTGAAGAAGTAGTTGATAGTCAAAGAGTAGAAGTTGCTGGTGCTGGTACTGGATCAGAAATTACTACTGATTTGAAAGTTGAAACTGGTAGTACTGATTCTGTAGCTGTTAAGACTGAAAGTGAGACTTCTAGCCAAGTAGAGGCAACCCCAAATGTTGTTCCAGAAGTAAAGGCTCCAGAAACATCATCCCCAAAGGTTGCTAAAGTAACAGAAAGTGGTAGCAAGGGTAAAACTGTTAATGCTGCTCCAAAAAAGAATGTTAAGTCTGCTGCTCCAAAACCTTCAACTAAGAATAATCAAAGAAGAAATTCTGGCTGGTCATGGTCATGGTCATGGTTCTCTTCTATGGGAGAATGGTAGTAGGGAAGTTATTGCTTTTGATCTACGAAGCAGGAGGTGTGCTAAACCAGGGATATTGATCTAGAAATGCAGGTACAGAAGTGTATTGAGTTGATAGATATGCAAATCCTGGAGAGGAAAATACGTTTAATGTGTGTTTTAAAAATTTAGAATATCTTGAGTTTACTTTGTAAGTTAATGTCTTAATTGATAAACCCTAGAGTTTGTGAGAACTTTAGGGTATTTTTTGTTTATTTAATTTAAGTTTGTTTACTTGCTTTTATTTCCAATAGTTTTCAAGGTTTATGTCAGTAATGATAAAGATTTTTAGGGTATTTTTTTAAAAAAAACTTTGAAATTTTATTTGAATTTGAAATTTTATTTGAATTTAAAATTTATTGTTGTATATTTTTTTTGTTCATAATTTGAGTTTTAAAGGTCGATTATGAATAAGAATTTATAATTAGGAGGGGAAATAAGAGAATATTATGAAAAAGTTACATATTATTTTTATATTTTTCAGTGTATTTATGTTTAGTTGTGACCTTTATGAAGGTTTAATGGCAGATGCTCAGTTGGGAGATTTGCGAGATAAGCTTATGTCTTCAAAGCAAGTGTCTTCAAAGCAAGTGTCTTCAAAGCAAGTGTCTTCAAAGCAAGTGTCTTCTGAGCCAGGGGCAGAAGATTTAATTGTTTCTGGGCTTGCATCTATTCTTGAAGGCGTTGGTGATGTTGGTGTTAAGGTGTTAGAAGCTGTTGCTGATGCTGTTCAAGGCGCAGAAGCTGCTGATGGTAATCAAGGCGTAGAAGCTTCTGAGGAAGAGCAAGGGGCAGCTAAGGAAGCTGAAGAGGAAAAGGAAGCTCAGAAAGAGGAAAGTTCTGGTGAGCAAAAAGAGGAAGTTGTTTCTGAGCAAGGAAAAGTTGCTGCAGAAGAAGTTGCTGCTCCAAAAGCAGAGGAAGCTGGTAGTCAAGGAATAGAAGTTGTTAGTGCTGGTACTGGATTAACATCTCCTGCTGGTTTGAGTGTTGAAAATGAAAGTGTTGGGACTGCAGAAGTTGTTGAGCCAAAAGTAAAGACCCCAGAGGTTTCTGAGAAATCAGAAAGCACTAAGACTGTTACCCAAACATCAAAAGGTACTGTTTCTTCAACACCAGCTAAAGCCCCATCTGCTGCTAAACCAAAAGCTGCTGCTAAGCCACGCTCTTCATCTGGTTGGAGTGGAATAAAAGGTTTATTTAGTTCATTCTTTGGTGTTTCTTCTACATCATATCATGGGATTTAAAGTGTAGGAGTTATTTAGATTAACTATGAAGCAAAAAGTGCTCTTTTTTAAAGGGCACTTTCTTAAGTATAGTAGAGGGTACAGAGGCAGCATTGTTCAGGTAATGGTAGAACAAGTGATGTTAATAAGTAAATTTAAAATAGAAAAGTACATTTAATGTGTACATTCATGTGTATTTAAGTCTATAAGATTTAGCAGTTTTTTGTACATTAATGTTGTTAATTGATATACCCCAAATTTACGTTAACTTTGGGGTATATTTTTTTCTTTCATTTTCAATAATTCCCAAGGTCTATGCTAGTAATGAGTAAGGTTTTAAGGGTATTTTTTTTAAATAAAAATTCAAAAAATTACTTTAAATTTAAGTTTATTGCTGTAAATTGTTATTCTAATACTTATGGAATTTGTATAGGAGGATGGATATGAGAAATCTTGGTATTGTTATTATGTTTTTAAGTGCATTTATCTTGAGTTGCAAATTCTACCATACTACAAGTGAGAGTAACTGGGGGATTGATGAGCGTGGATCTGTTCAAGATATAAGAAATTCTATTGCTTTTGAGCTTCAAAATCTAGATAATATTGGCCAAAGAGGTATAATTGGTGGTGCTGTTGGGAATGGAGTTATTGGTGACCAAAAGGGCAAATCTGGTGGTCAAGAAATAAAGAAAGATACTGCTGCTAGTGGTGAGGGGGTTGATGCTGAATCTAAGCAAAATGCTTCCCAAAAACCAGGGGATTCTCCTCAAGAAGAAGGAGCTGATGGTGCTTCCCCAAGATCAGGGGATTCTCCTCAAGAAGGCGCTGCTTCCCAAGAAGGAATTGGTAGTGCTCCCCAAGAAGGAGCTGGTGATGCTTCTCAAGAAGGAACCGGTAGTGCTTCACAAAAAGGGGATAAGAGTAATCTTCAAGGAGTTATAGCTGCTGGTGGAGTTTCAATTGGTGGTTCTGGAGCAGGAACTGCTGTTTCTGATGGAAATTCATCTGGTAGTCAAGAAGCAGAATCTGTTGATGGGAAAAATGTTTTAGCTGATAGTAAGAGTGTGGGTACTTCTAATTTAGATATTAAAGCTCCTAATTTAAATGTTAAAGTTGAGGGTGATATTTCTACTAGCCATGAAACAGAAGGAGTTATTGCTAGTGGAGATTTAACTAATACAACTAATACTATTATTACTAGTGAAGTTGCTACTGCTGCAAGTCAGGCAATAGTGTCTGGAGCAGAGAGAGGAATTACTGCTATTAAAGATGCGATTGCTGTTGTTTCAGGAACACAAAAAGGAACAGAAAAAGAAACACAAAAAAATTCACAAAAAGGAACACAAACAAAGACACAAAAAGAAGCAGGAAAAGGAATAGAAAATATTGCAGCACAAAATGTTAAGTTTGCTGTTTTGGGTACAGTAAATAAAATTGTAAATGGTGTTGCTGATGGGATTGCTAATGTAATTGAGCATGGACTTGAGAATGGGACTAATAATAAAGTTAAGGATGGAATTAAGGCCGCTAGTAGGGGAGCAGGGACTTTTGTTACAGCCGCTATGCAAGGAGCAGGGGTTGTTCTTGATTCTCTTCAAGATGTAGGGAATTTTGTGATGGATGCTACCCGCAGCATGGGAGATGTGTTTGCTGGTATGGGTTCTGGTGTTTCAAGTGTAAACAGCGGTATGACTGTTAGTTTAAGTTCTAATGAGACTCAAACAATTGAGCGTTTAGCAGAATATCTTCAAAGTGCAATTAAGGTTAATGGTGATGAAGCTTCTAGGCAGAGTAAATTAGAGAATGGACGTCAAAAATTCTTTGCATGGTTGAAAGAAAAGGATATTGATTTTTCCAAGAGAAAAGAATTAGTTCAAGGGATGCAGAGAGTGTATGATTTCATCAAAGAAAAGAGTTCCAACTCAAGAGAGCTTCAGGCTTGGGTTTTAGGTGTTGTTGGAGATGATGATACTGTTGTTGACGTTGATAAAGATGATGAGTTAAATAGTGATGTGGAGATAGACTTTTTAATAAAGAAAACCCTTAGCTCTAGAGATTATAGTGGGTTTGCTGTTAGTTTATTGTTTCAAGCATTAGCAGATACTTTTTATGATGATAGTGGTCGTGATAAGCCTGAGGAGCAAATATTTAATGCTTTAAAAGCGGCATTTTCTGATAATTCTAGTGAAGATGGGGGATTTGGAGAGTTTAAATCCATAATTGAAGCTAAAAATCAAGCTGAAGCTGAAGCTCTAAATTAATGTAATTAATGTAGTTTTAAGGATTTATCCTAGAGCTTACAAGCTTTAGGGTAAATCCTTATTTAATTTTACTCAGATTTAAGTGTATATGCGTGTATGTACATTAATACTGTCTATTATCTTATGATATTTTTAATAATAACTTGAATTATTACTTTAAATCTAAATTTGTTGATGTATATTATTAATTTAATATTTAAAAATTGGTGATATTTAGAATTTGATAAGGAGGAAAAGTTTGAAACTTTCAAAAATTTTTGTTGTGCTCTTAAGTGTTTTGGCATTTAGTTGTAATCTGTCTGACTTGCTTGATAGAGATGGTCAGGGCAGAGGAATAGGAGAGCTTTTTAAAGGTAGTCTGATGGCTGCTAAGCAAGGAGCAGATTATCTTGTAGATGCTCTTGAGGATGAAGATGAGTATGAATATATTTATGTTGATGAGGATGGCAACGTTGTTTATGTAGATTATGAGGGTGTTGCTGGTTATTATCCAGGAGCTGTTAATGAGCTTGAGGATAAAGATGGAGTTGATGTGTCTGCTGGTGGAGTAGTTGTTGCTAAGCCTGGTGAGTTAGCTGGTAGTGGGGACGTAAAAGTTGCTAGTATGCCTGCTGAGAGTCAAGAAGCTGTAACTGTTCAAGCAACAGAAGTTAAGCAGAATGAGCCAAGCGAAAAGGCAGCAGAAAAGGCAGAAGGAAAAGCAGAAGAGAAAGCAGATAAAAAAGAAGAAAGAAAATCAAGAAAACAAAAGTGCCGAAGAAATAGAAATAGAACTACTACTAGTCAAACTAGAGCACACTTAAGAGTTCCTGTATCTTCTACTTCCCAAAAAAAAGTTTTTTATTCTTCTTTGACTTCTAGTCCTGGGGCTGTTAGGTGTAAGTCATATTATGGCAGTGGTGGTATGGTTGTAGTTATTCCTGATGAAGAGAAAAAATTATTTGGGTATTTAGAGAAGTATCTTGAAGATGCTATTAAAGTTAATGGTAAATCAGAGTCTGAACAAAGAAAATATGAGACTGTGCGCGAGAAATTCTTTAATTGGTTAAAAAGAAATGATACTACTTCTTCTTTTAGAAGAGTAGAATTGGCACGAGCTATGAAGGGAGTATTTGATTTAATAAAATCAAATGCTAGAAGTTCACAAGAGATTCAGAATTGGATTAGTCAGGGTAAAGATAAGGAGATTTTAAGTCAAGCTGGAATTAGTTCTGTTAGTGATCTAAATAGTGATGCTGCGGTAGACGCTTTAATTAAAAGTTCAGTTAGTTCTAGATACTATAGTGGGACTTCTTTAAGTCTATTTTTCCAAAGCTTAGCAGATATTTTTGCAAATGGTAATGATTACAGTGATGATTCTTTTGATTGGATATTTAGACAGATGAAATCAGCGTTTAAGGGTAATTCTAATCTTAGTGATGATTTTCGTGCATTAAGTTCCAAAGTTAAGGGATAGATTTAGTTAAATATTAGTATGTTTTACCCTAGAGCTTATAAGCTTTAGGGTAAATTTATTTTTGCCCGTTTAATTTAATTAGTTAATTAGTTTATTAGTTTATTTTTTTGTTTTCCAAGTAATTTTTGAAGTTTGATCTATTGATCTATTTAGAATCTAGATTGATGGTTAGTGGTATATAAGATTAATGTCTATTTAGGCATGGACTTGAATATTCATTTATTTTCATTTATGTTATTATCAATGTTATTATAGATGAAAATTTAATCTTTTAGGGGAGTATTTAATTATGATAGTAGAGAAATTCTTTTTAAAATTATTATTTACAGTCAGTTTCCTTGTATTTTGTTTTTATAATACTTTCGCTAAAGAATCCGAACAGTTTACAGCATCTTATTTCAGCAACAAAAGTGGTACAGGTGGTTTTGCATTGGATTTGATTAATGATGATGGTAGCATGCTTGTAATTAGTTATAATTCTTATTTGGGTGGTTCTGTAAAGGTATATCTTGATCTTAAAAGTGATCGTGAAATTTACCTAAAGAGGATCAAATTAAATGAAAATGATGTCTGTATGTACGATATTTTTACCTTGGATAGGTTAATGAAGGTGTCTAATCGGGATAAAAGGTGGGGTAATGGTTTTGATCTTAATTTTCATAGTTGTAAGTCAGAGTGGAGAGAACTGATTAAAAAAGCCAAGGGTGACTTAAAATTTAATGTTGAGTGTATTGAAGAGATGGGTAAACTTGAGAGGAAGTATACTTTTAAAGTTAGTGCAGCAAATTTGAGTAAATTGATTGATCTAATAGAACAGGTGCATGGTTTTGAATTATTACCGTAGTCATTTATCTTAAGGTTATCTTAAAATTGTTATTTGAAGTTGTTATCTTTAAGGAGGCATATATGTTTACTCAAGTGATTGCTAGAGTATTAATGTATTTTCAATTTTATGTGTTGGGTGTATTTTTGCTTGGGGCTGAGCTTGAATCATCTTGTGAGAGTAAATATTTTTGTAGTAAGCGATATTCTGAAGAATTTAAGTCTGGTAGCATAAGGCGTATTTCTTTTAGGAGAGGGGATCTCTCAAAGTCTTATAGGGAAGAGATAAAGACAATGCATAATGAAGAGTATAGAAAAGCAATTGAAGAGGGTTACCCATCTTATTATTTAGAGCTTGAAATAGTTGGTGAGCCGAGAGCAATTAATTTTAAAAGGGTCGTTTTTGATGGTGTAGAAGCAGAAGTATCAATATTTGATCTTTATGAGCCTAGTGTGCAACTTGCTGAGATTAAAGATTTTCAGATGGGAGAGCCTGATGTTAATAAAAGATTTTTAAACCTTATCTTTCCAATACCAGTGCATAATACTTTTACTATTGTTCTTAAAAAGAGATTTATTGATAAACTTAAAAAGAGAGACAAAATTAAAATTACTCTGACTTCTCATTATGATAAGGAGTTTGTTTTAGAGACTTATAATTTTATCAAAAAATATGGCTTTTAAAGTTAAATATTCATTATTGTAGGCATTATTGTAGGAATTTCATAAATTTAGATTAATATTTAAAGGTTTTAAGCAAGGTTGATTAATACCGTCTTTAGGTATAGACTTGAGGCATATGTATATTTTTGATGAAAAATTTAATTTTAGGAGAGTCTTTAATTATGGTAGGAGAAAAACTTTTTTTGAAATTATTATTTATAGTCAGTTTATTTGTATTTTGTGATTTGTTTGCAAAAGAGTCTGAGGAGCTTAAAGCACATTATGCAGGCAATAACGATAGATCAGGCGAAATTTACTTGGGTTTAACTAATGATGATAATTTTCTTTCAATGAATTATTCTAATTATACTGGATATGTGCATGTAAATTTTGGGCTTAAGAGTGATCGTGAGATTAAGTTAAAGACAATTGACTTAATGGGAAGTATTGTTCATATTGATAGGTCTGCCGATGAGGGGGTGATTGATATGAACAATCGGGATGGAAAATGGGTTTTGGAGAGAGGGCTATTTTATTTCGGTAAATTCACGTCAGAGTGGAGAAAACTTATAAGGCAAGCTAAGGGTGACTTAAAGTTTTGTGTTACTTGCGTTGAATCTGAGAATAGGCTTTTAAGGAAATATTACTTTAAAGTTAGTGCAGTAAATTTAAGTAGATTTGTTGATCTGCTAGAACAAGTAGATAGTTTTGAAGCATCATAGTAGTTATTTATCTTAAGTTTATCTTTAAAAATTGTTATCTTAAAGTTGTTATCTTAAAAATTGTTATCTTTAAGGAGGCAGATATGTTTATTAATGCTACTAAGGTAATTTGCCGTTTATGTTTATTGTGCTTAATAGGTGTATTTTTGCTTGGGGTTAAGCTTGAATCATCTTGTAGAGATGATTCTTATTGTAACAGGGAATATTCAAAAGAGTTTAACTTTGGTAGCATAAGGCGTATTGTTTTTACTGAAGAGGACCTTGCAGGGTCTTTTAGGGAAAAGATAAAGAGAATGAGTGATGGGGGGTATAAAAGTGCAATGCTAAAGGGTTACCCATCTTATTATTTAAAGTTTGAAATAGTTGATGGGCCGCGGGCAGTTAATTTTAAGAAGGTTATTTTTGATGGCGTAGAAGCAGAAGTATCCATATTTCATCTTTATGAACCTAATTCTGAATTTGCTATGATTAAAGATTTTCAGATGGGACGTCCTGATGAGAATCCGAAATTTTTAAAAGTTATCTTTCCAACACCAGTGTATAATACTTTTATTATTACTCTTAGCAGGCGATTTGTTGATAAGCTTAAAGCTAGAGATAGACTTAAAATTACTCTAACAACACATTATGATAAGGAGTTTGTTTTAGAGACTGATAATTTCATTAGAAAATATGAATTTTAAGTTTACTTACTTAACATTGATATTAATGCTAAGATTATTCCTATATTAAGTGTAATAATAGTTCCAAACATCCAAGTATGTAATCTTGATGTACTTTTAGATTCCATTTTATTAATATCTATTTTATTGTCAAGTTCATTGAATTTAGTATCAATCTTAGTGTTAAGATTATTCTCAACAGTATCTATTTTATTGTCAAGTTCATTGAATTTAGTATCAATCTTAGTGTTAAGATTATTCTCAACAGTATCTATTTTATTGTCAAGTTCATTGAATTTAGTATCAATCTTAGTGTTAAGATTATTCTCAACAGTATCTATTTTATTGTCAAGTTCATTGAATTTAGTATCAATCTTAGTGTTAAGATTATTCTCAACAGTATCTATTTTATTGTCAAGTTCATTAAATTTAGTATCAATCCTGGTGTTAAGATTATTCTCAACAGTATCTATTTTATTGTCAAGTTCATTAAATTTAGTATCAATCCTGGTGTTAAGATTATTCTCAACAGTATCTACTTTATTGTCAAGTTCATTGAATTTAGTATCAATCTTAGTGTTAAGATTATTCTCAACAGTATCTATTTTATTGTCAAGTTCATTAAATTTAGTATCAATCCTGGTGTTAAGATTATTCTCAACAGTATCTACTTTATTGTCGAGTTCATTGAATTTAATATCTACTTTGTTATTAAGTTCAGTTTTAACGGATATAATCTCAGATTTTAAGCTACGTTCTAACATTTCAAGTTTTAAGTTAAAATTACTCTCTAAATACTCAATATCTTTGTAAGTAAGCTCATTACGGTAATACCTGAAAGAGAGGTCAGCAGCAATATCTCTATTTATACCAGCTTTAATAAGTTCAGCTATAACCATTTGCTGTGTAATTACTGGTTGCGCGTGTCCCATAAGAATCTCCTTATATAATTATTATATAGTATTTTAAATGTTATAGGAACTTTACCTTAGTAAAATGTGCTTTAATCGCACCTAGAATTAAGAGTAAAGATACTGTTATGCATTTAGTTAATCGATGGGTCTTACCATTTCTTTGTACTGATAAGTGATATAGCAGACTTACTGCTAAAATTCAGGATACTTAAGAGCTTGTAATAAGGAACCTATTAAGGGAAGCAATTCTAGTAAATTTATTACTTACAAGTTTAATTGGGCAATCCTAATTATGCTGTATTTTTGTTTTAAGTTTAAGACTTAATTTTATTAAAAAATATGACTTTTAAAGTTAAATATTCATTATTGTAGGAATTATTGTAGGAATTTCATAAATTCAGATTAATATTTAAAGCTTTTGAGTAAGGTTGATTAATACCTGTTTTAGGTATAGACTTGAGCATATATATATTATTGATGAATAAGTGATGAAAAGTTTAATTTTAGGGGAGTATTTAATTATGAAGGTATATAAACTCTTTTTAAAATTACTATTTATAGTCAACTTACTTGTATTTTGTGATGTTTTTGCAAAAGAATCCTTTAAAATACGTCATTCAAGCAATAGTAATGGCTTAGGTAGCGTTAGATTATATTTGTTTAGTGATTATAATTTGTTTTCAATTTATGTTGGTGGTGATAATATACGTATAATGCTTGAACTTATGAGTGATCGTGCAATTAAACTAAAGTCGATTGATTTAATGGGAAGTGTTTTCCATGTGGGCTACAAATCTACCATGGATGAGTTAGTTGCTATGTATAATCGGGATGGAAGATGGACTGCTTGGGGGATTGATGTTTATTTGGCTAGCTACAAGTCAGAGTGGAGAGAATTTATAAAGCAAGCTAATGGAGAAGACTTACAATTTTGTGTTGTTTGCATTGAAGTTGAGCGTATGATTGAGCGGGAGTATTACTTTAAAATTAGTGCAGAAAGTTTGAGTAATATGCTTTATATCTCAGACTTATTACAATAATTAATTGCCCCTTAAATATATTGATAATATATTGTCGTGGAGGTATATGTGGTTACTAAGGTAATTTGTCGTTTATGTTTGTTGTGCTTGATAGGTGTATTTTTGCTTGGAGCAAAGGCGGGGTCATCTTGTGAGAGTGAAGGTTATTGTCGCAGGGAATATTCTAAAGAGTTTAACTTTGGTAGCATAAGGCGTATTATTTTTATGGAAGAGAGCCTTTCAGAGGCTTATAAAGCAGAAATAACTGTAATGAGTGATGAGAGATTTAAAAGTGTAATGCTAAAGGGTTACCCAGCTTATTATTTATCATTTGAAATAGTGGGTGAACCGCGAGCAATTAATTTTAAGAAGGTTATTTTTGATGGTGTAGAAGCCGAAGTATCCATATTTCATCTTGATGAGCCTAATTTTGAACTTGCTAGAATTAAAGATTTTCAGATGGGAAGACCTGATGTTAATCCGAAATTTTTAAACCTTATCTTTCCAGTTCCAGTGCGTAATACATTCACTATCGTCCTTAAGAAGAGGTTTATTGATAAACTTAAAGCTAGAGACAGACTTAAAATTACTCTAATAACTCATTATGATAAAGAGTTTGTTTTAGAGACAGATAATTTTATTAAAGAGTATGTAAGTTAAGGCTTTAAACTTAAACTTGGAAATTAATGTTGGCATATATAATTCATATATTAATGTTAAAAAAACATTAATGTTATATTGATATTTTTTAATTAAATTTTAATGAAAATTTAATTTTAGGGGAGTATTTAATTATGAAAGTATATAAACTCTTTTTAAAATTATTACTAGCAGTCAATTTATTTGTATTTTATGATGTTTGTGCTGTTGAGTCTGAAGAATTTAAAGTAGTGTATGGAAGCAATCAGCATAGATTAGGCGTTATTACATTGAATTTGACTGATAATGATGGGAATGTGTTTGCAATCAGTTATGATGCTTATTTTAATGATATAAACGTATCTCTTGATCTTAAAAGTGATCGTGCAATGCGATTAAAGAAGATTGACTTAAATGGAAAGTTTCTCTATTTTTACATGAAGAGCGCTGTCATTAATGAATCCCTTGGTAATGGGAAATGGAGTAGTAGTGTTGATCAGTTTGATTTTAAGCATTGCAAGCCAGAGTGGAGAGAGCTTATAAAGCAAGCTAATGGAGGAGACTTAAAATTTAATGTTGAGTGTATTGAAGAGATGGGTAAACTTGAGCGGAAGTATTGCTTTAAAGTCAGTGCAGCAAATTTGAGTCGCTTACTTGATATTTTTGAAGTAGTATATTATTAATATTTTTAAATCATTACAGTAGTCATTTATCTTAAGTTTATCTTTAAGATTGTCATCTTAAAAGTTGTTATTTTAAAAATTGTTATCTTTAAGGAGGCATATATGTTTACTCAAGTGATTATTCGAATGTTAATGTTTGTTCAATTTTGCGTGCTAGGTGTATTTTTGCTTGGAGCTAAGATTGAACAATCTTGTGAGAATAAATATTTTTGTTACAGGCGATATTCTAAGGAGTTTAACTTTGGTAGCATAAAGAGTATTTATTTTGTAGAAATGGATCTCTTGAAGTCTCGTAGGGAAGAGCTAAAGACAATGCGTGATGAAGAGTATAGAAAGATAGACTTAAAATTACTCTAATAACTCATTATGATAAGGAATTTGTTGTAGAGACAGATAATTTTCTTAAAGAGTATGAATTTTAAGGCTTTAAACTTAAACTTGGAAATTAATGTTGGCATATATAATTCATATATTAATGTTTAAAAAACATTAATGTTATATTGATAATTTTTTAATTAAATTTTAATGAAAATTTAATTTTAGGGGAGTATTTAATTATGAAAGTATATAAACTCTTTTTAAAATTATTACTAGCAGTCAATTTATTTGTATTTTATGATGTTTGTGCTGTTGAGTCTGAAGAATTTAAAGTAGTGTATGGAAGCAATAAGCCTAGATTAGGCTTTATTACATTAAATTTGACTGATAATGATGGTAATGTATTTGCAGTCAGTTATGATGGTTATTTTGATAAGATAAACATATCTCTTGATCTTAAAAGTGATCGTGCAATGGAACTAAAGAAGATTGACTTAAATGGAAAGTTTCTCTATTTTTACAGGGAGAGTGGCGTCATTGATGAAGCTCTTGATAATGGGAAATGGAGTAGTGATGTTGATCAGTTTAATTTTAAGCATTGCAAGCCAGAGTGGAGAGAACTTATAAGGCAAGCTAATGGAGGAGACTTAAAATTTAATGTTGAGTGTATTGAAGAGATGGGTAAACTTGAGCGGAAGTATACTTTTAAAGTTAGTGCAGCAAATTTGAGTCGCTTACTTGATATTTTTGAAGTAGTATATTATTAATATTTTTAAATCATTACAGTAGTCATTTATCTTAAGTTTATCTTTAAGATTGTCATCTTAAAAGTTGTTATTTTAAAAATTGTTATCTTTAAGGAGGCATATATGTTTACTCAAGTGATTATTCGAATGTTAATGTTTGTTCAATTTTGCGTGCTAGGTGTATTTTTGCTTGGAGCTAAGATTGAACAATCTTGTGAGAATAAATATTTTTGTTACAGGCGATATTCTAAGGAGTTTAACTTTGGTAGCATAAAGAGTATTTCTTTTGTAGAAATGGATCTCTTGAAGTCTCGTAGGGAAGAGCTAAAGACAATGCGTAATGAAGAGTATAGAAAAGCAATTGAAGAGGGTTATCCAGATTATTCTTTATCGTTTGAAATAGTTGGTGAACCTCGGGCAGTTAATTTTAAAAGTGTTATTTTTGATGGTGTAGAAGCAGAGGTATCTATATTTAATCTTTATGAGCCTAGTGCGCAACTTGCTGGAATTAAAGATTTTCAGATGGGATCGCCTGATGTTAATAAAAGTTTTTTAAACCTTATTTTTCCAATACCAGTGCGTAATACTTTTACTATTCATCTTAGAAAGAGGCTTATTGATAAGCTTAAATCTAGAGACAAAATTAAAATTACTCTAATAACTCATTATGATAAGGAATTTGTTGTAGAGACTGATAATTTTCTTAAAGAGTATGAATTTTAAGTTTTAAACTTTAAATTGGGAATTAATATTGGCATATATAATTCATATATTAATGCATATATTAATATGTATTTTAGTAAAACATTAATGTTATATTAATGTAACATTAATGAAAATTTAATTTTAGGGGAGAGTATTTAATTATGAAAGCATATAAACTCTTTTTAAAATTATTAATAGCAGTCAATTTACTTGTATTTTATGATGTTTGTGCTCTTGAGTCTGAGGAGTTTAAGATATATTATTTCAGCAATCAGAATAGATCAGGCGGCATTACATTGAATTTAACTAATGATGATGGTAGTGCGTTTGTAATTGGTTATAACTCTTATGTTGGTGTTGTAAATGTATATCTTGAGCTTAATAATGATCGTGAAATTGAGTTAAAGACAATTGATTTAAATGGAGAGTCGCATTGTATTTACGGGAGGACTTTCAGCTTGTCTGGGATGACTGGTAATCATAAGAATGAAAGATGGTATAGTACTATTGGGATTGATTTTGAGAATTGCAAGTTAGAGTGGAGAGAACTGATTAAAAAAGCCAAGGGTGACTTAAAATTTAATGTTGAGTGTATTGAAGTTGAGAATAAACTTGAGCGGAAGTATACTTTTAAAGTTAGTGCAGCAAATTTGAGTCGCATGATTGATATTTTCGAAGTAGTATATTGATATTTTAGGACCTACAGTAGTTATTTATCTTAAGTTTATCTTTAAAAGTTGTTATCTTTAAGGAGGCATATATGTTTACTCAAGTGATTATTCGAATGTTAATGTTTGTTCAATTTTGCGTGCTAGGTGTATTTTTGCTTGGAGCTAAGATTGAACAATTTTGTGAGAATAAATATTTTTGTTACAGGGAATATTCAAAAGAGTTTGACTTTGGTAGCATAAAGAGTATTTCTTTTGCGGAAGAGGATCTTGCAGAGTCTTTTAGGGAAGAAATAAAGAGAATGAGTGACAGGGAGGATACAAGTGGGATGCTAAAGGGTTATCCAGCTTATTTTTTATCATTTGAAATAGTGGGTGAACCGCGAGCAGTTAATTTTAAAAGTGTTGTTTTTGATGGTGTAGAAGCCGAAGTATCAATATTTAATCTTTATGAGCCTAGTGTGCAACTTGTTAGAATTAAAGATTTTCAGATGGGATCGCCTGATGCTAATAAAAGATTTTTAGAAATTATTTTTCCATCTCCAGTGCATAATACATTCACTATCAGCCTTAGAAGGGGGTTTATTGATAAGCTTAAATCTAGAGACAAAATTAAAATTACTCTAATAACTCATTATGATAAGGAGTTTGTGTTAGAGACTGAGAATTTTCTTAAAGAGTATGAATTTTAAGTTTTAAACTTAAATTTGGGAATTAATATTGGCATATATAATGCATGTATTAATATGTATTTTAGTGTTATATTAATGTAACATTAATGAAAAATTAATTTTAGGGGAGTATTTAATTATGAAAGTATATAAACTCTTTTTAAAATTATTAATAGCAGTCAGTTTATTTGTATTTTATGATTTGTTTGCAAAAGAGTCTGAAGAGCTTAGGGTATCTTATTTAAGTAATAAGATACTCTCAGGCAACATTAATCTAAGTTTAACTAATGAGGATAATTTGTTTGAAATTAATTATGATTATTATAAGAGCTATATGAGCATATTTGTTGCGCTTAAGAATGATCATGAGATTAAGTTAAAGACAATCGACTTAATGGGAAGTGTTGTTCATATTGATAGGTTTCCCGATGAAGAGGAAGTTGATATGTATAATCGGGATGGAAAATGGACTAGAATTGATGGGATTTATTTTGAGGCTTACAGATTAAAGTGGAAAGAATTAGTTAAGGAAGCTAAGGGTGACTTAAAATTTAATGTTATTTGCATTGAGCCTATGAGTGGGCTTTCGAGGGAATATAATTTTAAAGTCAGTGCGGCAAATTTGAGTCGATTTCTTGAGATTTTCGAACCATTACCGTAGTTATTTATCTTAAGTTTATCTTTAAAAGTTGTTATCTTTAAGATTGTTATCTTAAGAATTGTTGTCTTTAAAGGAGGCATATATGTTTACTCAAGTGATTGTGAGAATGTTAATGTATGTTCAATTTTGCATGTTGAGTGTGTTTTTGCTTGGAGCTGAGATTGAATCATTTTGTGAGGGTGGATATTTTTGTTACAGGCGGTATTCTAAAGAGTTTGACTCTGGTAGCATAAAAAGTATTTCTTTTTTAGAATCGGACATGACTGAGTCTTATAGGAAAGAGATAAAGACAAGAGCATACAGCAAGGAGTACATAAAATCAGTTGAAGAGGGTTACCCAGCTTATTATTTAAAGTTTGAAATAGTTGATGGGCCGCGAGCAATTAATTTTAAAAGTGTTGTTTTTGATGGTGTAGAAGCCGAAGTATCAATATTTAATCTTTCTGATCCTAGTGTTCAACTTGTTAAAATTAAGGATTTTCAGATGGGAGACTTTAAGATGGGAGACTTTAAGATGGGAGACTTTGATGTTAATGTAGGATTTTTACAACATACATTTCCAGTTCCAGTGCATAATACATTCACTATCAGCCTTAGAAGGAGGTTTATTGATAAGCTTAAAGCTAGAGACAGACTTAAAATTACTCTAACTTCTCATTATGATAAGGAATTTGTTTTAGAGACTGAGAATTTTCTTAAAAAATATGGGTTTTAAGGTTTATTATTGTTTGTTAAATATAAAGCAAAGATGATAAACTTATAATTAGATTAACTTATAATTAAGCCTATTTAAATATATTTGGGAGAATGTTTATGGATATTTATAATAATAAATTAAAGAAATTAAAAATAATAATGGTAATAATAATATTATTAAATAGTTGTAACTTCAAAGATGAAGCTTTGGGTAGTGAGCCTGGAAAGGGTGATGCAATGAAAAAATTAAAGGATGCCAGAACACCTATTCAAATTTTATTAGATGACTTTAATTTTTCTGATGAATACAAGGCAGCTGTTTTTTATATAAAAAAGCCATTAACTGATTCTGATATTGGGCGTGTAAGAGGCTATAAGACTTATACTGATGCTGAATTTTACGATTTATTAGTCAAATTGGGGAAATATAAGCTTAAAAATAGTGTAAGGATAATTTTACTTACCCTTAGAGAACGACGAAATGCTTTTGATGCTATTGATACTATTAAAAAAAATCAAGCTAAGAAAGATGAACTTGCGCAAAATTTTGATAATATAGATAATGCATACCGTACATTTTTAAAATCTGTTTTTAACATAGCTAATGTTGATGTGATATTTAATAATATTAAAAATCATACTGGCTCACAAGGGTTTGCTAAGATTAGAGATGACGCATGGCTTGTTTTGCGAAATGAAATGTAGCAGAGAGTGCCTTAAGATACGCAATTTAAATAAATTGTTTATTTATGATTTATTAATGAACTTTAAATAAACAATTTAAAAGATAATGTTGAATAGTCTATTTAATATATTGTTATCTTAAAGGAGGCATGTATGTTTATTTGGGTTACTCAGGTAATTTGTCGTTTATGTTTATTGTGCTTGATGGGTGTATTTCCGCTTGGAGCTGCGCTTGAATCATTTTGTGAGAATGAATATGTTTGTATTAAAGAATATTCTCAAGAGTTTAATTTTGGTGGGATAAGGCGTATTATTTTTGCGGAAAAAGTCCTCTCAGAGTCTTATAAGGAAAAATTAAAGACGCCATATTATGATAGGTCCAGAAAAGAAATTGAAGAGTCTTATCCAGATTATTCTTTATCATTTGAAATAGTGGGTGAACCGCGAGCAATTAATTTTAAAAGTGTTATTTTTGATGGTGTAGAAGCAGAAGTATCAATATTTAATCTTTATGATTATAGTGCGCAACTTGCTGGAATTAAAGATTTTCATATGGGGCATCCTGATGTTAATCCGAAATTTTTAAAAGTTATCTTTCCAATACCAGTGCATAATACTTTCACTATTCATCTTAGAAGGATGTTTGTTGATAAGCTTAAAGCTAGAGATAAAATTAAAATTACTCTAATAACTCATTATGATAAGGAATTTGTTTTAGAGACAGATAATTTTATTAGAAAATATGAGTTTTAAGTTTTATGTTTATTAAAATTTATTATCAAGATTTAAGAGACTTAAGAAATTTAAGAGACTTAAGATATTTAAAATTAACTTTTTATGCACTTTTTAGCTTAAATATTTAATATTATTTAAGAGTAGTATTAAGGGTAATTTAATTTTTTACAGATTAAAGATAAGCAAATATATTAGGTATAATTAAATATTGATGGAGGATATTTATGGATATTTATAATATTATTTTTAATAATAAATTAAATAAATTAAAAATAATAATGATAATAATAATATTATTAAATAGTTGTAAATTCAAAGATGAAGCTTTGGGTAGTGAGCATGGAAAGGGTGATGCAATGAAAAAACTAGATGGAAATGGGAAACTAGATGAAAATGGGAAACTGGATGAAGATAAAAAACTAAAGGATGCCAGAACACCTATTCAAATTTTATTAGATGGCTTTAATTTTTCTGATGAATACAAGGAAGCTGTTTTTTATATAAAAAAGCCATTAACTGATCCAAATGCAGGAGCTCCGAGTAACAAGACTTATACTGATGCTGAATTTTACGATTTATTAGTTAACTTGGGTAAAGACAGGCTTGAAAACATCGCGAAAGGGATGTCAGTGACTTTGAGGGCACGAAAAGGTATTGTTGATACTATTGAGGCTTTAAAGGATCAAACCGAGAAAGATGAACTTGATTTCTATCTTGTTGTTGTTGACAAACAGTATTTTAGTTTTTTAAAATCTTTGGGTAGTGAGAATACTGTTGATCTGGTATATGGTGGGCTAATAAGTCATACTGGTAGTACCTTATTTGAGAGTATTAAGACCAAATTCCCTGATATTTTTCAAAATGGGGCACAGCAGAGAGTACCTTAAGATACGCAATTAAAGATACGCAATTTAAATAAATTATTTATTTATTGTGTATTAATGAACTTTAAATAAACAACTTTAAATAGACTATTAAAAGGTAATGTTGAATAGTCTATTTAATATATTGTTATCTTAAAGGAGGCATGTATGTTTATTTGGGTTACTCAGGTAATGTGTCGTTTATGTTTATTGTGCTTGATGGGTGTATTTTTACTTGGAGCTGAGGCGGGGTCATTTTGCGAGAATGCATTTTCTTGTTACAAGGAATATTCTCAAGAGTTTAATTTTGGTAGCATAAAGAGTATTTCTTTCTTTAAAAAGTACATGACTGAGCCTTATAGAGAAAGGCTAAAGGCAGGCGAAGAGGATTACAAAAAAATGATGGAAGAGATTTATCCGATGTATACTCTGAGGTTTGTTATGGTTGAGCCTAGGCTAATAGATATTAAAAGTGTTATTTTTGATGGTGTAGAAGCAGAAGTATCCATATTTGAGTATGATGGATTTGATGAGCGACTTGCTAAAGTTAAAGATTTTCAGATGGAAGCGCCTGGAATGGATAATAAATTTGCAGAATTTATATTTCCAATACCAGTGCATAATACTTTCACTATTCATCTTAAGAAGAGGTTTATTGATAAACTTAAAGCTAGAGACAAAATTAAAATTACTCTAATAACTCATTATGATAAGGAATTTGTTTTAGAGACAGATAATTTTATTAGAAAATATGAGTTTTAAGTTTTATGTTTATTAAAATTTATTACCAAGATTTAAGAGACTTAAGAAATTTAAGAGACTTAAGATATTTAAAATTAACTTTTTATGCATTTTATGCACTTTTTAGCTTAAATATGTAAATAGTATTTAAGTATTAAGGCTAGTATTTAATTTTTTACAGATTAAAGATAAGCAAATATATTAGGTATAATTAAATATTGATGGAGGATATTTATGGATATTTATAATATTATTTTTAATAATAAATTAAAGAAATTAAAAATAATAATGATAATAATATTATTAAATAGTTGTAAATTCAAAGATGAAGCTTTGGGTAGTGAGCATGGAAAGGGTGATGCAATGAAAAAATTAAAGGATACCAGAACACCTATTCAAATTTTATTAGATGACTTTAATTTTTCTGATGAATACAAGGAAGCTGTTTTTTATATAAAAAAGCCATTAACTGATCCAAATGCAGGAGCTCAGAGTAACAAGACTTATACTGATGCTGAATTTTACGATTTATTAGTTAACTTGGGTAAAGACAGGCTTGAAAACATCGTGGAAGGGATGTCAGTGACTTTGAGGACACGAAAAGGTATTGTTGATGCTATTGAGGCTTTAAAGGATCAAGCTAAGAAAGATAAACTTAATAGAAGTCTTGCTGCTGCTGACAAACGGTATTTTGGTTTTTTAAAGTCTTTGGGTAGTGAGAACACTGTTGATCTGGTATATGGTGGGCTAATAAGTCATACTGGTAATCCCTTATTTGAGCTTATTAAGACCAACGCCCCTGATGTTTTTCAAAATGGGGTACAGCAGAGAGTACCTTAAGATATGCAATTAAATAGATTCATAGTTTATTTATTGCGTGTTAATGAACTATAAATAAATAACTTTAAATAAACAACTTTAAATAGACTATTAAAAGGTAATGTTGAATAGTCTATTTAATATATTGTTATCTTAAAGGAGGCATGTATGTTTATTTGGGTTACTCAGGTAATGTGTCGTTTATGTTTATTGTGCTTGATGGGTGTATTTTTACTTGGAGCTGAGGCGGGGTCATTTTGCGAGAATGCATTTTCTTGTTACAGTGAATATTCTCAAGAGTTTGACTTTGGTGGCATAAAGCGTATTGTTTTAATTAAAGAGTACATGACTGAGTCTTATAAGGAAAGGCTAAAGGCAGGCGAAGAGGATTACAAAAAAATGATGGAAGAGATTTATCCGATGTATACTCTGATGTTTGTTATGGTTGAGCCTAGGCTAATAGATATTAAAAGTGTTATTTTTGATGGCGTAGAAGCAGAAGTAACCACATTTAAGCTTAAGGGATCTGATGAGGAACTTACTAGAATTAAAGATTTTCATATGAGAGCGCCTGGAATGGATAATAAATTTTTAAAAGTTATCTTTCCAATACCAGTGCATAATACTTTTTCTCTTATCCTTAATAAGAGGTTTATTGAAAAACTTAAAAAGAGAGACAAAATTAAAATTACTCTAACAACACATTATGATAAGGAATTTGTTGTAGAGACAGATAATTTTATTAGAAAATATGAGTTTTAAGTTTTATGTTTATTGAAATTTATTACCAAGATTTAAGAGATTTAAGAAATTTAAGAGACTTAAGATATTTAAAATTAACTTTTTATGCATTTTTTAGCTTAAATATGTAAATATTATTTAAGTATTTACATATTTAAGTATTAAGGGTAATTTAATTTTTTACAGATTAAAGATGAGCAAAATATATTAGGTATAATTAAATATATTTGGGAGAATGTTTATGTATATTTATAATATTATTTTTAATAATAAATTAAAAATAATTATGATGATAATAATATTATTAAATAGTTGTAACTTAAAAGATGAAGCTTTGTGTAAGCGTGTGCAATGTGAGCCTGGAAAGGGTGATGCAATAAAAAAACCAAAGGATTCCAGAACACCTGTTCTAGTTTTATTAGATGGCTTTAATTTTTCTGATGAATACAAGGAAGCTGTTTTGTATGTTCAAAAAGCATTAACTAATCCAAATGTAGGAGCTCAGAGTAACAAGACTTATACTGATGCTGAATTTTACGATTTATTAGTTAACTTGGGTAAAGACAGGCTTGAAAACTGCGTGAAAGTAATTTTCTTGACTTTTAGGGTACGAAAATGTGCTGTTGATGCTATTGAGTCTTTAAAGGATCAAGCTAATAAAGATAAATTTAATACAGATCTTGCTGCTGCTGATGCAGATTATTCAGGTTTTTTAAAATTGGTTGGTAGTGGAGCTACTGTTGATCAGATATATGACATGATGATAAATCATGATGATGGTTACAAATTTAAAGATGTTAAGGACACAGCCCATAATGCTTTTCTAGGTGAAATGCGACAGAAAGTGTCTTAATAGGCGTAATTCAAATAAACTATTTTAAGTATGTGCTTTAGGTATGTACTTTGAGCATCAATTTTTTTAATATTTATTTGAAAATTCCAAAATCGGGATTAAAAATAATGCTTATATTTTGATTTTCATATCTAGATTACCTTTCATATCTAGATTACATATCTAGATTATTGTCCTGAAAGCAAGGTACATGTTTAGTATGCGAGAGTTAAGGATCCGGGGTCTTTAGGACACATAAACATTATGTTTTTGTGTCCTAGTACCAAACAATGACAATTTTTATTGAATGTGAGATTAAATTATTAAATTCAATTTTCATTTAAATTTTTATTAATCTTTAAGTCCAATTGATCCCTTTAATCTAATTAATTTTTAAGCTACTTAATGTTAATTATTATTTTTTTTATTTGCTGTAATTTTTTTATTATGTGTTTTTTCCTGTCTTAAGAGTACTTTTTCATAAGCTTTTAGGAAAGGCAAATAAAGCAATACGGAGAGCGCTAATGAGCACAAAGATAATATAAGAGCCTTAGGATCAAGTCCAGTAGAAATAAAAGCTGCTAGTGCTGCTGGGGTTGTCCAGGGCATTAAAGTGCTAACTCTTTCAATTACTCCAAAATTTGTTAGTGAATACGCAATAGTTGTATTTATTAATGGAACTAATATAAAAGGAATACCTAAGATAGGATTTAAAACAATTGGAGCACCAAAGATTATAGGTTCATTGATATTAAAAATACCAGGAGCTAGTGCAATTTTACCAATATTCCTTAGGTGTGGAACCTTGCTCATTATCATGGCAATAGTAAGTCCAAGAGTTGTTCCACTTCCACCGATATGTACAAACACATCAAGAAATCCTCCAGATAAAATATGAGGAAGTGGGAGATTATTTGACAAAGCTCTTGCATTAATTTCAAGATTGGTCAAACTTATTGGACTTAAAAAGACCGAAACCAGAGCACCCCCATGAATACCACAAAACCAAAATATGTGAATTATGAAGACAATCATTAAAGAGCCAAATAAAGAATCACTAATATTTAGCATTGGTCTGAATATATGCATCATTATTTCTGGAAGTAGAGTACCAGTTGTGCTTTGAACTGCAATATTTATAGTTTGAGCAATAATTGTAAGTAAAATGACAGGAATTAAAGCTTCAAATGATCTTGCAACCGCAGGAGGCACGCTTTCTGGGAGCTTAATTATTATTTTTCTGTTAACTAAAAATCTATAAAGTTCAACTGATAAAATGGCAACAATAATACCTGTAAATATTCCTTGTGCACCAAGATATCTAGCATCAATAATGGGAAACGATGCTCCAGGTAAAATGGCCCATTTAGGTACATCTCCTCCATAAGGTATCTGATCCGATTGACCGCATAAAATGAGAAATGTGAAGAGAGATAAAAGACCGCCCGTAATGCCATTTATCTTATGAGAGTTTGACAGACTATATCCAATACCAAAGGACACAAAGATAGTCATAATTCCCATACTTACATAAAATGGTTGAATAAGATTTGCTTTATATTTACTCATCAAATCAACATACCACTGTTGGTATAAAAAATTATTAGGATCAACTAACGGTAAATTAACTAAAAGGAGTACGAAAGACCCTACTATTAAAAACGGCATTGATGCTATAAATCCATCTTTGATGGCACTTAAGTATTTATTTGAAGCGGTTTTGCTTGCAATAGGCATTAATTTATTTTCAATAAATTTTTGAAAGTTCATAAAAATCTCCTCATTTAATAATATTTAATAATTTAATTTAATAAAGTTTAATTTAATTTATTAATAATAATTGTATTTATTAATCATAACATGTTAATATATGAATACTATATTTCTATAGTTTAAAGATATGAAGAGTAAAGAATATACAACCGAAGAGTTAATAGATAATGTAAGTATGCCTGTTGTAGCATATTCTGGGGAAGCTAAAAGCTTTTTAAGAGAAGCTCTAGATGCAGCTAAAGCTGGGGATTATGAAAAATCACAAGAAATGATGGAGATGAGTAGGGCGTCTCTTGCGAAAGCATATGATGCACATAAAGATGTGGTGCAATATTCAGTAACAAATCCAGAGTTTATTAAGATACCATTTATCTTAATTCATGCTGAGGATCATTTAATGTCAGCAGTTTCTGACCTAAGTATTTTTGAGGAATTAATAACTGTTTATAAAGTGATTAACGAACTTAAAAAATAAGGAGGAATTATGAATATATTACTCGTATGTGGTGCTGGTATGTCTACTAGTATGTTAATGCAAAGAATGGCAAAATATGCTAAAGAGAATAATATAGATGCAAATATCGATGCGGTAGCAGAAGCAAAATTTGTTGAAATAGTTGATAATTTCGATATTGCTTTGGTAGCGCCGCAAATAAGATTTAAAAAAGGCAAACTAGAGGAAATCACAAAACCAAAAGGGATTCCCCTTGAATTAATAAATACAATTGATTATGGAACAATGAATGGTGAGAATGTATTGAAGCTTGCTATTAATGCATTGTCTGCAAATAAAGTTTAGGAGATAGAAAATGAGAGAAATAGGAATATCGATATATCCAACTGTAAGTTCAAAAAGTAAAATTAAGGAGTATATTGAAAAAAGCGCATCTTTGGGGTTTACGAGAGTATTTACATCGCTACTTTATATTGATGGGGATGAATTTATTGCCTTTAAGGAAGTGCTTGATGTGGCAAGACAATATAATATGAAGGCAGTTGTAGATGTTACTCCTGAAATTTTTAGGAAACTTAATATTGATTTAAGGGATCTGAGAAATTGTTATAAACTTGATTATTTCAAAAAACTTGGGGTATGGGGGATTAGACTTGACGATTCATTTACAGGAATTGAAGAGGCCTTAATGACCTTTAATGATCATGACTTAAAAATTGAATTAAATATGACTAGTGTTAACAATCACATGAATACAATAATGTTTTTTAAGCCAAATAAGGATAATTTACTTGGGTGTCATAACTTTTATCCTCATAAATATACAGGTCTCTCAAGAGAGTTTTTTAGAAAAAAAACGCAAGCATTTAAGCATAATTCAATACCAACAGCTGCATTTGTAACTTCAACTGTAGCAGAAGAAGATGTAAGAGGAATTAACAAAGATGGTGTTCCAACATTAGAAGAGCATAGAAATAAAGACATTGAGATTCAAACTAAAGATCTCTTTAGAGAAGGAATGGATGCTGTATTAATTTCAAATTGCTTTCCAAGTGATTTAGAGCTAAAAAAAGTATCTAGAGTTAATAGGTATGTACTTGAACTTAAAGCCAAATTAAATCCTAAGATAACTCCTTTAGAAAGAGAGGTAGTCTTAGACAATCTGCACTTTAATAGAGGAGATCTGACTTCTTATAGAATTAGGTCAAGTCAGCCTAGGAATTACTACAAGGGTCAAAATTTTATGGTACATTCACCTGCGGCGATTAAAAGAGGCGATTTATTAATAGATTCTTCAGAATATTTAGGATATAGTGGAGAATTTCAAATAGCGCTTAAAGATACACCTAATAATGGACGTGTTAATGTGGTTGGAAGAATAGATGAAGATGAATTATATCTTATAGATCAGATAGAAGCTTGGGAAAAATTTAAAATTGTAGAATCTAAATAAAATCTTAAGTAGAATCTTAAATAAAATCTTAAGTAGACTCTTACTTATTTTATGAGTAAGAGTTATTTAAATATTCTTTAGAAGTATTATTAAATAATATTTAGTTTACATTATTAATTATTATTGATATAATAAGTTTATGATATTTAAAAAAGGTATAAATAATTTTGAAAATATATTATTTAAGAAATATGCAATCGACCCATTAAATCTTTACAGATATTCATTATTTTTTAGGAATTACATAGAAAACTCAGCAGAAGATGCATTAAGATCTGGAATTAAATTAGATTTTTTAAATTCCCCCACACTTGATTTAAATGATTTGCAACCTTTAAGTTTAGAACTCAAAGAAGCGCTTCTTGAAGCCATGATAAGTTATAGGTTTAATGGAGCAGGATATATTTTAATTAAGCCTAAGGTACTAGATGAGGATTTAAGCAAGAGTGTTAATGATGAATTACCAGTTGGATTTAAGTATTTAGATTATAAGCGAATAAGAGATGATTACGGTAGTAATTATTTAGAATATCTTCAAGATGATGGTACGTCTATTATCTTGCATAAGAGTCGAGTTATAATTCATGAAAATTTTGATTATGTACTAGGAGAGCATACTCCAGTCTATACTCAAAGCTTGCTTTTAGATATTTGTCTTTTAGAACAGATATACTCAGAGATTGAAAGGCGCATTGGGCAATATAATTTCTTGTTTTATAAAGATGAACAATTAGTTGAGCTTATGGAGACTTTGCATGATGCTAAGAATCAGATTAGTCTTGATACTAAGGGTAAGGGATTATTTTCTACATTTTTTAATAGTAATTTAAACTTAAATAAAGATTTAGGTACGGTTGAAGCTACTCTTAATCGTATGCTTGAGAGAATAAAGGATGGTTTGAGTAATGAGGGAATAGTTTATAGTGCTGATGAGAACGCAAGTTTACAGGTTATAAAGTACGATCTCTCATTTTTAAAGGATGCATTTGAACTTGTAAAAGCAAAAATTGGTGCTGACACAAAAGAACCACTAACAAGAAGTTTTAATGAACAAGTCAAGGGTTTGGGAAGTGATGGCAAGGGAGATAGGGCTAATTATATTGATTTTTTGCATACAGTGCAAGAATCAGTTGCACTCTCAGTTAATCTTAAGCTTAATAAGCATTACAGACTTAATATGCGTTTTAATGATTTGGCTGTATTGAGTGATGAACAAAAATTATCAAGAGACATAAGATTCCTTGATGTTTATTCTAAATATCTAGAGATTATAAAGACTCATTCTTTAAGTAGTGATGAGATTGAGATATTAAAGAGTAAATTACATTTTGATTTAAGATTTTGATTTAAGGAGGTTTAATTAATGGAAAACGCTGATATTAAAGTTTCAGATGAACTTAAAAGAGATATTTCTCCAAATCAGAGTTTAAGTAATAATAATATTAATACTATTGATAGCAATGTTAATGCTACTAATGTTAATACTAATCTTAATACTAATACTATGAATAATGATGAATTACTAGGTAGAGCTGTTTGGATAACCAGACTTGCTGATGATAATTTAAATTTAAGTTATAGTACGCAAGAGCTTTTAAGCTCGGGGCATTCATTAGTTGAGGTTTTAGATATTCAAGTATGCGAGCTTATTAAAAAATATGTTGATGAAAAGCAGATACTGGCAGTTGCAGGAAGTCTTGATATTGTCAATTTAAATGATAAGACTAAGGATATACTCTTAAGGCTTGCAAGTATTGATACATTTAAGAACAGTAATAATTCATATGGTTTAATGACCTTTAATAAGGGTAAAGCAAGAGAGGCATTAAATTTACGAAATACGAATAATACAATAAAGGATTATAAAGATTTAAGACAAGCAATGCTTAATGAGTGGCTGCAAATTAGGCAAGACTTTTATAATGTTAAATTATGATATTAAATCTTAAGTTATTAAAGTAGTTATTTAAACAATAAATTTAAAAATTTAAGGAGAGTATTTATGCCAGATAAATCTGAATTAGAGGCAAGTTTAGCTAAACTTACTGGAGAGAAAAATAGACTTGATCGTGAACTTGCGGCTTTAAAGGCAAATAAGCAAGCATCAGTCTTAGAGCAGCTTAAAAATTCTAGCACATATCCATCTGTTTTTGATAAGTCCAGTCAGTTTGGAGCATCTGATGTTTATTTTTCCCATAGGGGAGTGTTGCTATATTCTTTAGCAGATAAATTTGAAAATTATCAGGCTGATGATTTCTGCTATAAACGTGGAGTTAAATTGGTTATTGATAATGGAAGCTCACCTCGCGTGGCACGTGGTGGTGGTAATGATCTTTATGGGATTTGCATAGATTATGATGATTTTACAAAAACAGCAACAGTTATATCAATTGCTAGTAGTTTTGAGTGTATTTTACTCTCAAATGCTAATGTTAAAGCTGGTGATAAATTGGTTTTTGGTAGTATGGGAGTACTTGCAAAGATTGGTGCAGATGCTACTTACATGCATGCAATGGCTTTAAGTGATGCTTCTGAGTTTAAAGATAGGCCTGGACTTTGTGGTGCAAAGGTTATGGTTATATCTAAGATTTTACATAAGTTTTTTGGTAGTTAGTAATTTAATTTTAGTAATTTAATTAAATATAAATTTAGAAAATAAATTTAAAAAAATTAGTTAAAAATTTAAGGAGAAACTAGACATTGAGTGAAAGTTTATTTAATAATGAAGAATTTATAAATACTATTAGGGATTCTCTGTCTCTAGATAAACCAGTTCCTGAATATTATCATTTTTTTGATAATGAGCAAATAGAGAGTAGCGATATATCACTTGCAAGTGAAAGGGTTATAAAGTGGAATTCAAGCATAGTAGATCTACCAACACTTAAGGTTAATGATTTTAGTACCGTAGCTACTATCAAGTTTAAAAGACAAGTGGTTCTTGTTAATTATTTACCATTTCAGTATGCCTTTACGTATTATGCTCCTGATGGAAAATTAGATATTCAGGCAATTAATAATATTAATATGAGAGAAGGACTTAGGTATTCATTATCCGAGATACATAAGCTTTTAAGTTCGCATTACTTAAGAGGTGGTTTAAGCTTTTCAAGTAAGCAGACTCAAAGAACTCTTCTTGTTGATGATGCAGACCGCGAGACCATGTATGGACTTCTAAATATTCCAGGGCAGATAGATAAAACTGTCAAGGTCACACAAACTTCAGATTTGATAAAGGTTTGCAATGCTGAGGTGGGCAAGATCAATTTGGAAGATGAGCGGAGAGTTCCTTTTAAGGTATTAACAACACCTAAAGTTAAAGCTAGCTTGCTTGAGAGATTGCGTAATAATCATTATTCATATAAGGACATGTTATTTGACTCTTTAAGGGCAATAAATAATGATGCTGATATTGAGCTTGAGACTACGAATTTACTTGATGATGAGATGTTAATTTATCCAAGAAGTTCTAAGCTTTTGGTATTAAAAGATGGTCATCCTCCGATTTTAAATGCATATACACAGATGTCAAGTAGTAATTTTAGGACTAGTTTTCTAGATTTTTCTATTGGCAGCATTATTGCAAGTCAAGAATCAATACTTAGACTTAAGATAGATTGGGCTTGAGATGGATAATGATTTAGATAAGATTTATGCTAAAGTACTCAGTCTACTGATGCTTAATTCTGATGAGCTTAATTTTAAAGAATTTAATGTATATGTGGAATTACTTGAGGATGTTTTGCTTAGCAAGGGTTTAGGTCTTGGGGATTTAAGTATGAGCAAGGTATTTTTACTTATTTATTATTTTCTTGGGTGTGAACTTAAGAAAAGAGGCAAGCTTTTGCGTTTTGATTTTAATAAAGTTAAGTCTGAGCGATTAAATGAGATATCGGTGGAATATTCAGATTACGTATTACGTGATGAGGCTTTAAGTAAAGATTTTTGCGTTGCTTTTAATAATCTTGTAGAAGAGATTAAGGCTTGCAAGAGGGCATTAATAGGAGTTGTATGATGATTGGTCTTAATTTAGCTATAACTGATAATATTACAAGGTATTCAAGGCCAATGTTTTTATTTAAGAAAAGCTTAATTAGGAATAAAAGCAATGCTTCTTATGAGCGGAAGGTCGATAAAGAGACTTCTATTAAGTTTGATGGTGTATTTTTATTTAAGGGTGAAGATAATATTGAACTTTTCGGTTCAAATATATTTACAAAAGAAATTTATGCCAAGGTTTATACCTTGGATAAGATTGATTTTGATTTGGGGGATCAGGTACAAGTGGATGATGATTTGATGGAGATTGTAAGTATCAGTAAGTATTGTAATGTGTACTTGCAAGAAAGGATCATCTATACCGTTTTAATGCTAAGGAAGCTTTAATATTTTGGCAGTTTAGTATTGCCTTTAAGGAGAATATTTGTGTTGCTTAATTTACATGAATCACAAACTTTTTTAATAAAAATATTCCTTTCTTTTAAGGATTACTTAAAACGTCATTCTTTAAAGTTAGAGATTATAAATTCTTATAATCGTCTGTATTTAAGTGACTTAAAAGCTAATTATTCTTACATTGTGGTCATAAACTTTAAAGGTTTTGATTGCTTAGATCCTAGGGTTTTAAGAAGTGGGAGTTTTTATTCTAATGTTAATGAGTTTGGCTTAAAGTTTACTCTTTGTTTTCTAGGATTTGTAAGGGATGTTGGTGAATTTAGAATTTATGTTAATTTGCATAAAGTTTATGAATATTTCTTGGATTTTTTGCATGAGAATTCTTTTAAATTTGAGTTTCAAAAGTCACTAGAGGGTGAGTATGATTTATCTTTAAATTATTACTTAAAATCCACAGGTGATTTGATAGATGGAGGTTTTGTTAATGTTTCTTGTAATGAAAGAATAGCCGTTTTGGGGTTAACTCAGTCTTACAGAGCAGATATACAGGTGATTGAAATTAAAGATTAAAATGAAAAATTAAATTTAAAAATAGGAGATAACATGCCACAAGATACAATTAATGTTAATTTAATTGAAGATACAGTTAAATTAGATAGCATTGGTTATTATAATCCTTTGCTTATTTATAAGAGCGACGTTTTAAGTGAGGGACATTTTGTTTTAAGTGTTGCGTCTTTTAAAGAGACTTTAGAATCTATTGAAGTTAAGGGAGAGTTTAAGAGTGATGAAGATAAGATTAAACTGGCTACTACTCAGCGTGAGTTTTTATCAAAAAGTTTTAGTGATTTTTTTAGTGAAGATGGGCTTAAGTCTTTTAATTTTTCTATTTATAAAGATAAAAAGTTCATAGTTCAATTTTTAAAGAAAAATATACATCCATTTGTGGTATTTGTAGAGCCAGTAAGAGAAATGTTTAAAGCTGATTATGATGCTGTGAAGGGTTTTTCGAAATTTGTATTATTCTCAACTAAATTTCATAGGCTGCCTGAGTTTTTAGAGGCTATTCCTGTAAGTCAGAGGGATGGGGCCATTTTTATGTATGATAGTGGTAATGATAATTTGCATCTTAAGTTTGCAGCTAAATACTTGCATGAAGCTAGTATTTTTCATGCAACTAATCCTTATGGAATTACATTAAGATCGAAACCAATTTATGATGGGACTTTAATTAATGATTTAAGACGGGATAATATTAATTTTTATTCTCTTCTTAATGAGACGGGCCATGATGGGGTTTTAGCTTTCAAAGAAGGGGTAGACTGTTCAGGCAGTCCAATTGACGAGGCATTTACGTATTATCTTTTAAAAAATGAATCAACGCGTGAACTTATTCGTATTTGGAACAGAAATAATAGACAAAATAGTAAGCTTAGCCAATTAAAATTTGCTGATGGGAGACCTAATGCTTATACTGCAGGTCTTGAATGTTTATTTAAAGAATTTAAAGAAAGGGGACTTATTGTATCTTTTGGTGACATTAAATTTGGACTAAAGGCAGATAATGTTTTGGGGTTAAGTTTATCCATTCGTATTAAATACAATGATAGCTTTAAGAGTGTGGTTTTAAACATAAGTAGTGATGATATTAATGATTATTTAAGAAGGGAGGTTGATTAATGAAGGATTATTATTCATTAGATTTAGTATTTTTTAGTTTTGCAGGTATGCTCATAGATAGGGGGAAGTTACAATATTCAACCTCTCCAAATGTGATGGCAACTGCTAGTACTGAGGAGAGGAATATTCCAATTCCAAGTTTCAGGGATCCTAGGACTATTACGCATATATTCAATCTAGAGATTACCAAAGGTTCATTTGATTATAAGGTTTTAACTAAACTTAGTAATGAGCAGTTTTATTCTTCGACGTCTAAAAAGGATAAACTTAAACCATTAGTATTTAATGATCAGATGGGGCTTAAGATTGTATCTAATAGTGCATTTTTTTCTGAGGTGCCAAGTCGTAGTTATACAAGTAATAGTGATGCTGTCAATTTTGTAATTCATGCAATCAATTGTGAGATTGAAAGGGGTTAGGCTTGTGAGATATAAATTAAAGATTTTAACTAAATTTCAGACTTATGGATATATTTTAAGGGATATTTCTATGTATGATTGGGATTCTATTTTAGGATTTGATGCTAGTCAAGAAACTTTAAGACGAGAACTTAATAGTTTACCTGTGCTTAAGAGAATAAGCTCTTTAATGATATCGCAGTCTTTTTTTGATGAATTTTATGAGATTATTAGCACTAACAGGGAGCATTCATTTTTATATAAATATCAGCTTCCCACTATTTTCTTTGCTGTTCAGTATTCTTTAGTAGAAAAGATAGCAGGATTTAAAGAGCCCAGTTTAGTTTATGTTGAGAGTGCTCAAGATGCTAATGGAACTTTTATTAAATATCCGCATATTGATGATAGGTGGAATTACAAAGACTTGGTATCTGGGTAGTGTTGGGTTTGAATTAATTTAAATTCATAGATTAGATATAGATTAAATTTTTAAGGACAGTTTATGAATCGTAGTGCAATTTTAAATGAATATTTTGATTATTTGAAGTATTTAAGAAGTGAGACTTGCAAATATTATTTCCCCGTTTTAATGGGAGTTTGCACTTTGGATGAGGTTAAGCGATTTAAATACGCTGAACTTTTAGAAATTAATAAGATTGCTAATTTCAAGCTTAAAAAGGAAATGTATGAAAATTTTTTGATTTCAAGTTTATAGGAGATTTTGTATATGAATTTAGGTAAATTTAATTTAGGTAAATTTGCTCGTGCAAAGCAGGATATATTCTTTAAGCCCAACTTAGGTAGTGATGCTGGTGAGTTAGCTGTTAGTGATTTGGGTAGTGATGCTGGTAGTAATTTAAATAGTACTCTAGATGAACTTTTAGATGAACTTAAATTAAAGGTTGCAGGTAGTAGTGAGTTTCTAGAGAAACAGCTAGCTTCTCTTGAAGTTGAGCCTGAGGTAGTTAGTGGTTTGCAGGGTATTTTAAATAATAATGGTATTTTAAATAATAATTTTATGAGTGATAAATTTAGAGTTGAGTTACCAGGTATTGATGTTGATTTGCAAGAAGTTGATGTTCCTAAAGATTTTATGCAAGCTTTAAACTTTAAAGGAAGTGAAGATTTGAAATTAGATGGCAATTCAATTAAACTGATGTTTTCAGATTTAATGTCTTTTAAGCTTCAAAAGCCTGCAAGTATGTCAGGCTTTTCTTTATCTGATGATGGTTCAAATTTAAGTTCACAGTTAAGTTCAAATTTAAATTTAAATACAAGTATTCTAGGTTCAAATATTTTTAAATCTAAGAGTAATTTAGATTCTCTAGTAGCTCCTAATAATTTGGGGTACTTGGGAGGTAATGTTGCTTGTGGAATTAATGATGTAACTTATAGTGATTTTGAGAGCAGAGGAATTGAAAGTACGCTTGCAAGAACAGGTAAATTTGATACTCAAGTAGATATGAATGATTTTATTCGTAAGACTTGTGGTTTTAAATCATTATTACCAGAGAGTACTCCTGAGGCACTCTTTGATGCAGTTAAACTTGCAAGTGATTTAAAGGGAAGCAGCAGGCAGTTTGATTCTAATGATGATGCTGTATCTGTTGTTTATGATTTATTAAAAAAAGACTCTAAGAATTTATCTTCGACTGATTTAACTTATATAAAAGATATAAAAGAAAACCTTTCTGGGGTTTTAGGTACGGGAATTAGTGGGGGCTTAAAGCAGCGTCTTTGGGATGTGCTTTTAAATTCAGGATTAGGTTCAGGTTCAAACTTAAGTGCAGGTGGTTCAGGTCTAGGTTCAAATTTAAATTCAAACTTAAATTCAAACTTAAATTCAGGATTAGGTTCAGGATTAAGTTCAAACTTAAATTCAAACTTAAGTGATGCTCGTTCAGGGTCAATTACAAGCGATTTCAAACCAAACAGTTTTGGACCGATTAATGATGTGGGTGGTGATGATATACATATGCTATTAGAGGAGGTTAGAGAATTTTTAAGTTGGGCTTGTCGCATAGATTTAGATAAGAGTATTGTAGAACCTTTAGGTTTTTATTTTACTAATATGGAGAGTGCTATTAATGCTTTAGCAGACGCTATAAACATGCAAGGTGTTTCTTTGCAAAATAATATGAGTGATTATAAGATGGGCAGTGAAATTTCACGAATGCCTTAAAGAGTTTTAAAGGATATTTAATATGTTTGAAGATGTAACATTACTTATTCGGGAGGTTGTAAATAACGTTTTAAGTCTCTCAAGTTCATCTAATTTTGTTGCGATTTTTCCTAGACCTGATTTTAAGGGACTTGTATATTTGCCGCAAGTGTTTTTCATATTTCCAAAATTGGGGGCTATTGAGGAGAATTTAAGTAGTATCAGTACTCAGCGAGCCATTATTAATCTTAATACCAGGCGTAGTGAATTTGTAAGTTATAATGTTACGGCAAATCCTGAGATAATTAACATTTCTAATGCGATTTTATCTGCTATTTATGATAAAATTTTAATTGAGAACCTAAAGACGACGCCTTTTGCAAATAGTGCTTTAGAGTTTGATTCTAATTTTATAAAGATGCAATTTAGGGAAAAATTTAAAGCTGGTATTTATTATACCATTTATGGCCCTTCAATAGGATTTCATGAAACGGCTATTATTAATTCTTTAAAAATCAGGAGTACGTCATTTATTGATGAGCTTGATATTAGTTTGCAAATTAAAATAGTAAAAACTTTTAATTTTTCTACCTATAAAGGTTAGAATATAAATATATAGTAATTTATATTTAGGAGAATGTTTATGGTTAAATTTAGGTATATTGTATTATTATTTTCATTATTTTTATTTTTTAATCTTAATGCGGCACCTTCAAGGCCTTTTGATTTTGCCAATTGGAATTTTGAGCAAGATATTGAGGAAGCTTATGAAGCAAGTTATGAGATTGTGGATGATGTTTTAGTTAATGTTGATGATCCGACTAAGAATGGGAAGTCAAAGAAAATTTTACAAAGAATAGCAGAGCTTGAAGGTTATTATAAGTGTCTTGTAAATATGGTACGGGATGATTTGTTTTTGCAAGTAGAAGATGAATTTTTAAGAGAATATGGTCAGTATTTTGATGATGATGTTTTTACCGAGACTGATAATAGGTTTAAAGAAACAATAGAAATTCCTATGGAAAATGCGTTTGGCAAGTATAGACATAGGGTTTTAGGTTTTAGTAATAAGACTTGGATTAAAAATCCGGATTATACCAAGTTATTCATTAAATTGCAGCTTAGAGAGATTGAATTTGTGGAGGGTTATGTTAGACAAAAACTTGGTGTAAAATTAGGTGTTGCAAATGGCAGTTCAAGTGGTCAAAGGCAGTCAAGTCAAAGCCAGCAAAGTCAAAGACAGTCAAGTCAAAGCAGTAAGGGGAGATATGACTTTCAAAGAGATATTACAAGGAATGGTTATGAGAGATCGGGGGGTCAAAGACAAGTAAGCGAGAGATCAAGTGACATGGTTAGGGGTAGTGGCGAACAGGCAGAGAGACAACCTATGGTTAAGGGTAATGATGAGAGCTTGGGACGTCAAAGACCGGCAAGTCAAAGACCAGCAGCAAGTCAAAAGTTGCGAGTAAGACCAAGTGGGGTTAGGCAAGAAAATAGTAGACCAAGAAGTACGACTAAACCAAGTGGCGTTAAGCAAGGTAATATTAGGCCAAGCAGTACAAGGCCAAGTCGTAGAAGACCAGGCAGTGATATAAGACCAAATTTTGTAAGACCTATTGTTAGGCCACTTGGTGAGAAGCCTGTTAGTTTTAGGGCAGAGCAAGCAGATGATGATAATTAATATTATTTATGCTAATTGGTATTTAGTTTAGGTTTTAGATATGAGTATTAACTTATTAGTTTTGCTCTTTATTTGGAGTAGATATAGGAAGTTATGATATTATTTCAATATGATTTTAGAATAGAGTTTTATGATGCTAGTAATGATATTAGGCATCAGAAACCCAAGCTTATAATAGAGACAAAGCAAGGAGCACCTATTATTAATATTGTAATTAGTAATGAGTATTCCCTTGCAAGCTCGCTGCAATGTAAAAAAGCACGATTACAGTTATTTAATATGCCTTTGAATTTTAATAAGTCTTTAATGCAGGGAGATATTGCTAGAATATACTATAAGAAGTTTGCTCATGAGGATGATTTGGATTATAGGTTTATTATGATTGGATACCTGGGCGCGCCTGTGGATTTTGATTTTGAGAATGGTGATTTCATTTGTCAGTATGAGGTTTATCTGCTATCAAGCGATACTTTTTTTGATAAAAAACTTGATACTAAGAATTACATTGGAAGATCCCTAGAGGAAGCAATAAATTTGGCGTTCCCAGGCCAAGCCATTATTGGCATGAGCAATCAAGATCGGAAGCAGATGATAAGTGAGAGTTTTTATGTCACGACTTTAAAAGAGTTTATACAAAAGATTATTGGGAAATATGTGCATTTAATTTTTGTTGATATTGGTGACTTGGATTTTAAAGTTGATGCTAAATTTGTTTTCATTAATTTCGATAGATCAGTCGGGCAGAGAGTCTATAAGAGACTTGAGGATTTTGCACTTTTATTTATTCCACAAAGAGAGGTAAGATTTGTAGGAAAATCAACCATTAGTTTTTGGAATGTCACACTTTTCTTTACAGATAAGATTAAAGTTGGGGATGGGGTAGAGTTTTCAGATAGGTATGGGGGAGTTATTAGGGCTATTGTGCAAGAGACTGGTGCTAGTTTAAGCAATGTAGGTGACTGTACATTAAAATTAAGACTTTATGATGAATCTAATATTTTATGGATGGGGTAAGTTTATGAAGGAAGCTTATGAAATTGCTAGAAAGTTGGGGAATTTAGGTGATGATTTAGTATTAGAGATGGTTAAGAAATATTTGCATGATAGTGTATTTATTTGCCGAATTGGAATTATTAAGGAATTTGATTTTGAAACTCAAGAAGGAATTGTTTTAATTGAAGAATATGAGGACTTAAATATTAAAAGTCGTAATATTTCATGCTTACGATTTGAACTTCAGGAAGGTGATAGGGTAATCTTGCTTCAAAGTAGCATTAATATTTTTAATGAGAGAGATAATAATTATTTTGATAAACATTATTTTTATATTTTAAATGCAGTAAATCGTAAGTATGCAGGTATTAATGTAGATAAGTTTAATCTCAGTTTGAAAGAATTTGATGTTTTAAGTGAGAATGCTTCTTTTAGTTCTAAGAATGTGACATGTGAGAGTGATCATACCAAGATTTCTGTTAAATCACTAGTTATTGAAGCTGATAGCATTCAGCTTAAGGGTAATTTATACATTAATGGCAAATTATTCGAAAGTCATACACATGGTGTTGGTAGCATAACTTATGTGAATGCCAGTGGAGCTCCTACTATTGCAACGGGAAATACCGCGGGTGTGACTTAAATCTACTATTGTATTTATATTATTATCTCTGATTTAAGACATTTGGTCTGGTATTAGTTTTATAAATTAAGTTATATATTAAG
Source organism: Borrelia nietonii YOR (assembly GCF_023035795.1). Lineage (NCBI taxonomy): Bacteria > Pseudomonadati > Spirochaetota > Spirochaetia > Spirochaetales > Borreliaceae > Borrelia > Borrelia nietonii. The sequence continues at coordinate 102,953 of NZ_CP073153.1, read as the reverse complement.
TTATAACTTAAGAGATATTTATTTGGATTTATAAATTGGTCTTTATCATTGTTTTTAATAAATAAAGTTATTATTTATGTTTTTAATTAATGATTAATGAGGTATCTTTATAGCAAGAGGAGGCATAAAATATGGGGGCTATGAAAGCTTACAAACTTTTAATCTTGCTAATGATTTTATTTTGTTGTTGTGAGGATGAAGATTATGTCAGTAATTTGGGGTTAGGTTATGATTATGATGATATTGCCAGTAGTGACCTTGACATTGGTCTTACCTTTGACCATCCTTCATTAGAAAATTTAATTGTGAATTTTAATTTATCAGGAGAAGAGAGAATAGCAGTTAGATTTTTAAGAAGTGCATTAACAGATCCTACAATTGCAGAAGGTGCGGGTATACGTACTTACAGTGATGATGAATTTTATGAGTTTTTAGTTATTCTTGGTGCTTCTAAGACTAAAGAGGCAATTGCTGATATAATTGTGACATTAAGAGTACGAGATGAAATATTAAATGCTATATATGAGTTTGCAGATGGGCATTCTCAAAGAGATACTTTTGAAATAGAACTTGATGCTAAGGAGAGAGAATATTTAAAAACTTTAAAAATTGCTTGTGGTAGTGATAATGGTTACAAGGGAGCATATATGGCACTTAAGTTATCTGATTGTTCAGAAATATTTATACCACTTAAAAGACAAGTATATGATGTTTTGCATAAATATTAGATTGCATTTTGTATTGACGTTTTTGTAAGATAATCCTTAAATTTGTTATTCCTGAATGTAAGATTTTTAAATTAAAATTAAAAGTTAAATAAAAATTAAATTTAATTTAACTTTTAATAAGACTTTAAGTAGTATTAGGTTAAGTTATTATCAATGTTATTCATCCTTAACAGGGGCTTTAAATGTGGGATGCACATTAGTTATGCCTTTGTGTCTTAATAAGGTTGTTTTTGTAAATTCATTAAATACTTTACTACTTAGAAGTATTTGATAAGTTTTTTCTTGATTGTTTGTTTTGTCTTTGATTGTGATTTCTGCTTGCAGGCTTTCCCATTGTTTATTTTTAAAAAGATCAGCAAAAATTGATATTAACTGCACATTTCCAGTTACTCTAGGTTGGCTTATTGTGGGCATGTTGAGTATGCCATAAAGGTGCACGTCTTCACCTCCATAAGATTTAATTTTGTATTTTGCTGCTCTTAAGATTGAATTCCTAACTTCATCATAAAATGTTTGAATTATTGAAATGGCATTGGGATCGTATGTTTTCTTGCTAAGATCTAATTCTAGGTTAGGATGATTTGTTAATTTAAATGAGACTACTTCAATGTTGCTATCAAAGATTTCAATTAATATGAGTGGCGTAATATTTGCATTGTATCCATCATTATATTTAATAGGTGCTATTGCATATGAATATTTAAGCTTGTTCTTTAATTCTGGTATTGGGGTTTTATCTTTGCCCACAATGGTTTTGCTTTTAATTTTAATCCAAGTAATTCCACAAACTTGAACTTTACATTTTTGTGGGAAGTGTGGTGGTTGCAGACAAATATTATTTAAATAATCTTCAAATAATTCAAATAAGCGGTGTTTGCTATGTATTCGTTCTCTCTTGATAGGCTTTGGATTTTGGGTGTGGGTGTGAGTTAAATCGGTCTCATATTCCGTCTCATCAATATCTTCTTCATTCTCTTTAATGGGTGTTTTATTGCCTTGAAATAAGTGACAGGTTATAAATAGTGGCAATAAAATAAGTATCTTGCGCATTATACATCCTTTCAAATAAAATTTTTATAGTTATAGTTATAGTTAATTATAGTTAATGTCTGTCACTCTTCCTTAAGTAATTTAGATTATGAATATATGCCAATTGCTTAAATAGTTAAATTAAATAATAATATTAATTATATTGAATGTCTATAAGTAATACGATTTAAATGATTTTTTGCAATATGAGTACTCTTAATTAACAGGTACTCTAAATTGATTATTTGCAGTGAGTGTTCCTGGATGCCTTGCTATTATTGATTTTAAAAATTCATTAAATAATTCGCTGTCTAGAAGTATTGTGTAAGTGTTTGTTTGATTAATTCTGTCATCGTGAATGGTTATTTCCCCTTCCATGAAGCTCCATTGACCATCCTTGTAAAGATTAGCAAAAGCATTAATTAGATCTTTCCCTCCATTTGGAGCTGATGCTACTAGTTGGCCACAAATAAATACAGAGTGATATCCTAATGCTTTAATTGATTTTTCTAGCTGGTTAGCTACATTGTTTCTTATGCTTTGCATGCTTCCTTCTCTAAAATCCAGATTTAGGTTTTTGTAATCTGTTAATTTAAATGAAAGCACTTTAATATTACTAACCACGCTTTCAAATAATATTAAAGGCATGACGTATTTGGTATATTCTTGATGGCTCTGAATAGGTGCTACGGCGTATGAGTATTTAAGTTTACCTTGTAGTCTTGATGATGGTCTTGTATCTGGCCCAATAATATTTTGTGGGTTAGTTTTTGCCCAGGTAATTTGGCATATAGGCCTTTCCCAATACCAGTGAATCACGCTTAAGCATACATCCAAAATACCCTCAGATATGCTCATTGGAGCTGGTTGATATTGATATTCTTTTGTAATTCCATTTGCGTTGAGCTTAGGTTTATTAATTAATCTATAAATTTGTCTAGGGTTTTTACCCTGACTTTGAAGTTTTAAATTATCATCATGCTGTATGTGACATGTTATGAAGATTGGTAATAAAATAATTATATTTTTCATCTTTTACCCCTTTGATTTTTTAGGATACATTATTAATTTTTTTTGCCGACTTATATAATATAAATTATTTTGAGCTATAAAACAAATTTATTTAAATTATTTTAAATAAATTTTTAATAACAAATTAATTTTTAAAAATGTTTAAGATTAATCAATTTTGTTAAAAATTATTGCAGGTTCATTACTTAAGGTAAAACTTTAAGTAAGTGTGTTTAAACTTGCCTTTAGCCTTAAGTAATGAGTAAGTAATGAATGTAAACTTAACCGTTATTTATCAATTTAATTTTTTAATTGTGTTTTAATCGTTAATTGGAACTCTAAATTTGGTATTTGCAGTTGTGGCGCCTTGATGCTTTGATATAACTGTTTTCATAAATTCGTTAAATAATTTACCACTTAAGAGTATGTTATGAGTTGTCTCTGTGTTTGTTTGGTCTTTAACTTTTATTTCTGCTTGCATAAAGTGCCATTTGCCATTTGCGTAAAGAGCTGAAAAAGCAGATATTAATTCATCCCCACCAGTTGGGCTTAGTGCATTTAGTATTCCATAAGGGTATACGTTTTTATATCCCGCTTCAGATGACTTTTCTACCTTAGGTATGCCTTGTGTAATTCCACCTAAAACGTTCTTATTATTGAAGTCTAGGCTTGTATGATTTGTTAGCTTAAATGAGGTTACTTCAATATTCTCATCCATGCTTTCAAATAATATTAAAGGCATAACGTAATTGCTGTATTTGTCATTGTACTTGATAGGCGATACTGAATATGAGTATCTAAGCTTATTTTTTAATGCATCTAGTGGTTTTTCATCTTGCCCAATAATGTCTTTGGCTTTAATTTTAGTCCAAGTGATATGACATTTTTGTGAACAGCCACAAAACCAAGTGCAGAATAGACACATACATTTTTTAGTAGTGCCTTCAAGTATTTCAAATTTTGAATATTCTTTTATTAATGCTGCATGCTCTGGGTCTTGATCACTTAAAAGCTTTTTTGCTCTCTCTTCATCACTTAAGAGATCCCCCAGTCTATCTTTGTGCATAAGTGCTTGTTGAGCTTTAGTTTTGATATTTGCAATATCATCACTACTTAAGAAGCAACAAGTTATAAATAACGGTAATAGAATAATTGTCTTTCTCAAGTTTTAACCTCCAAGTGTAGAAGTGTATAGCTAAAAATCATATTTGCCATTTATTATTTAGTTTATTGTTTAGTTTATTATTGAGTTTTTATGCTAATTTATTTGTGCTTAAGTACATAGAGATTGCTAAAAATGCTTATTTAATAATCGGTAGTTTTATGTTAACATTTATTTTATTAACTTTTATTTTGGTTTTAGTTTTAATTTTTATTAAGGAGAAGTTAAGTTATGTATAATAAGATGAGTTGTTTAATGGTTAGGATATTTATAGAATAATGTAAAATATTGTGGAATAATTGTGATATTATTCTAAAATCGTATGCAAATTTTACTTTTTGTTTACGATATCTGTAGGCTACCAGAAAGCTCTGGTGGGGATTTACAATAATTTTAGATAGAAATTTTAATTAATTAGGACGGGTATATGCACGATCATGTAAAGGCAGCAGAAGAAATATTGGACAAGGAATATAAGGTTTTAGATAAGGGATTCTTAAGGCTTATTGATTATATGGGCAGCGATGAGCGAATTGTAAATGCTGCTAGGGTTTCTTATAGAGATTCTAAAGCAAAAAGAGATAGTGCCGGTCTTATTGACTATTTGATTCGAAATGAACATACAAGTCCACTTGAGCAAGTAGTTTTGACTTTTCATGTTAAAGCTCCAATATTTGTTGCAAGGCAATGGATGAGACATAGAACATCAAGAATTAATGAAGTCTCAGGGCGTTATAGCCTTATGAGGGAAGAATTTTATGTTCCTTTAAGGGAAGATATTAAAAGGCAAAGCACTCTAAATAAACAGGGTCGTTCAGATGAGGATGTTGAAGCTGATATTGCTTTGTCCTTTTTAAGCGGTCTAGATGAGAGTTATAAGCATTCTTATAAGATTTATGATGATATGATCAAGGGAGATGTCTCAAGAGAGCTTGCAAGAATAACTTTGCCTTTAAGTTTATATACAGAATGGTACTGGCAGATTGATTTAAATAATTTGTTTCGTTTTATTAAACTTAGATCATCAGGGCATGCACAAAAAGAAATAAGAGAATACGCTAAGATCATATTAGACATTGTGGAGTTAGTTGCACCATTAGCAACAGCTAGTTTTAAAAGGCATATTTTAGGGGGCGTTATGCTTTCAAGTGAAGAGGTATGTGAGATTCGCAAGGTATTAGATTTAACTAAAATTAATTTACCTGAAAAACTTTTAAATAGGTTAAAAGAAAAACTTAATTTATAATTTACAATTTTAATTTTATTAGGAAATTTATTGTTAGGAGATAGATATATTTTAGTAGTTTATGCTTCAAAGACAGGAAATATAGAGCGGTTTATTGCAAAAACGGGACTTAAGGATACTTTTCGCATAGTTACAGGCTCTGAGATCGTAAATAGGCCTTATGTCTTACTTACATATACGATTTCCTTTGGCAAGGTTCCATCTGAGGTAGAAAATTTTTTAAAGCATAATTTTAAACTTATGGTTGGAGTTGCTGGCTCTGGGAATAGAAATTGGGGTGATTCATTTTGCAATGCTGTTAATTTAATAAGAAATGAATATAATGTTGAAGAAATACTAAAGTTTGAACTTTCAGGAACATCACATGATGTTGAGAATTTTGTAGAAAGGATTAAAAATGAGGCACTTAGAGTTAAATAATGAGATAATGGTTTTAAAGGATGGATTTTACAGATTAGAAAAAGATCTTGAGGCTTTGAGTGTTTTTTTAGAAGAAGTCAAAGCTAAGTCTTTAAGATTCAGTAATCCAAATGAAAGGATGCATTATTTAATTGATAATAATTTATATGAAGATTTTTATAAAAACTATTCTGAAGCGCAAATACTTGAAATATATAAGGTTGTAAAGCTTGAAAATTTTAAGTTTAAGTCTTATATGAGTGCTTCGAAATTTTATAAAGATTATTCACTTAAGCTTAATGGTGATATTTATCTTGAATCTTATGAGGATAGAATAATTGCAGTTAGTCTTTTTCTTGCTGATGGTTGTTTTGAATTTGCTTTAAAACTTGCTTCAGAGATGATAAAGCAGCGATATCAACCTGCAACCCCTACATTTTTAAATGCTGGTAAAAGGGTAAGAGGTGAGCTTGTATCATGTTTCTTATTGGAAGTTGGTGACTCTCTTAATAGTATTACTTTTAATATTTCTTCTGCCATGCAGCTTTCAAAAATTGGTGGAGGAGTGGCTTTAAATCTTTCCAATATTAGGGCTAGAGGCGAGGAGATACGGGGAATTTGTAATATTGCAAAAGGTATTATTCCCGTTATGAAGCTTTTAGAGGATGGATTTAATTATGCAGATCAGATGGGACAGCGAAAGGGAGCTGGTGCTGTATATTTAAATATTTTTCATTATGATATAGAAGATTTTTTAGATACAAAAAAGATTAATGCTGATGAGAAGAGTCGTGTTCAAACATTATCATTAGGAGTAATAATTCCAGATAAATTTTTTGAGATTGCAAAACAAGGTCAAAGTTATTATGCTTTTGCGCCATATTCACTTTATAAGGCAACTGGCAGGTTTATGAATGAAATTGATTTTGACTTGGAATATGACTTACTTGCAAGTAATCCTAATATTTTAAAAAAAGAGTTTAAAGCTAGAGACATGCTTGTTCGTATTGCTAGGTTGCAGTTTGAATCTGGATATCCTTATATAATGTACCAAACAGCATGTAATTTAAATAATCCACTAAAAGGTATTGGAAAAATTAAGATGTCTAATCTTTGTACAGAGATTTTTCAAATTCAAACACCATCAATTATTGGTGATTATGGAGAGGGGGATTTGATTGGATATGATGTTAGTTGTATCTTAGGCTCGTTAAATATTGTAAATGTAGTTAATAGCGATTTTGAGCATACAGTTGATATTGCCATGCAGGCATTGACATCTGTTTGTGATAAAACTGACATTAAAAATGCCCCAAGCATAAGCAAGGCAAATAATGATTATCATGCTGTTGGTCTTGGTGTTATGAATTTACATGGGTTTTTAATTAAAAATAAGATCCCTTATGAGAGTTCTGAGGCTATAGATTTTGTTCGTACCTTTTTTATGTTATTAAATTTTTATTCCATTAAGAGCAGTATGAATATTGCAAAAACTAGAGGCAAGACTTTTAAGGATTTTAATAAAAGTGAATATTATAATGGCAATTACTTTAATATGTATTTAACTGAAGATTTTTCTCCCAAAACAGAAGTTGTAAAAGGGATATTTAGCGGTATAAAGATTCCTTTAAAGAGTGATTGGGAGAATCTTAAGCGTGATGTTCAAATGCATGGACTTTATCATGCATATAGGTTAGCAGTAGCACCAACACAGAGTATATCTTATATTCAAAATGCAACAACATCCCTTATGCCTATTGTTGAACCTGTTGAGGCTAGAGTTTATGGTAATTCTACAACTTATTATCCAATGCCATATCTTAGCAAGGAAAATGCTTTGTTTTTTAAGTCGGCATATTATATGGATATGAGAAAATTAATTGATTTAATAAGTGAAGCTCAACGGCATGTTGATCAAGGAATTAGTACTCTTCTTTATGTTACAAATGAAACTAGTACTAGGGAGCTTGTAAAACTTTACATTTATGCTAAAAATAAGGGACTTAAGAGTTTGTATTATACGCGTAATAAAAATTTATCAGTAGATGAATGTATTCTTTGTGCAATATAATTATGATTTAGGGGAGTATTAATGAAGCAAAATAGAGAAGCTATCAATTGGAATAGATTAAATAATAGTTATACTAAGATGTTTTGGGATCAAAATATAAGACAATTTTGGGTAGATGAAGAGATTCCAATCTCTGATGATAAATTGATTTGGAATACCTTAGATGGTGAGGAGAGGGATGTTTACGAGAAGATTTTGGGTGGACTTACCTTATTAGATACAGAGCAAGGTTCTGTTGGTATGCCGCGTCTAGCTTTGGCAATAGATAATCTGGATTATAAACCGGTTCTTGGGTTTATGGGCGCTATGGAGCATATGCATGCTAAGAGTTATAGTAGCATATTCTCAAGTTTATCAAACATAGATCGAATAGATCATATATTTGGCTGGGTCAAGACTTATAGAAATTTCCAAGATAAATTGGATTTGATCTTGGGCAAGTATAACAGCATACACGATAGGATGAGTTTGTATAAAGCTTTGTGTACTTCTGTATTTCTTGAGACGTTTTTGTTTTATTCAGGGTTTTTTTATCCCCTTTATCTTGCAGGTCAAGGTAAGATGGTTAATAGTGGTGAGATTATTAATTTAATATTACGTGATGAATCTGTGCATGGAGTATTTGTTGGTCTTTTGGCACAAGAAGAGTTTAATAAAATGACTTTTAAGGAGCAAGCATTTGCTCAAAGAGAGGCAACATTGATTTTAGAGAGACTTTATTATTTAGAGAGTGCATATACTAAAGACTTATATTCATCTATTGGGCTTGAGGGTGCTGTTGATGTTTTTGTTAGGTATAATGCTGATAAGGCCTTGATGAATTTAGGATTTGATTCTGCATTTAATATTCGAGATATTGATGTTAATCCTTTAGTTTTAAATGGGCTTAGAACTAATACTAAAACTCATGATTTTTTCTCTACTAAAGGTAATGGTTACATTAAGCCCATGAAGGTCGAACCTTTGCAGGATGATGATTTTGCGTAAATTTTTATTTTTGATAATTTTATCAAGTTTGTTAATTTTATTGGGCTTAGCACTTTTATTGAGTTTATTAGTTCCCCCAGATTCTACTTCTCATTATTTTTGGTATGTGTTTAATTACTTATACCTATTTTTAGATTTTATATTTAATCTTATTTGGTTTATTGCAAACTCTATTTTTGATTTTATTTGGTTTGTTGTAAGTTCTACATTTAATTACTTATACCTATTTTTAGGTTTTATATTTGATCTTATTTGGTTTATTGCAAACTCTATTTTTGATTTTATTTGGTTTGTTGTAAGCTCTATTTTTGATTTTATTTTGTATTTGTTTAAGGATTATTTTAAATTTATTTAATGTTTTTAATTTTTTTTATCTTTTTTCTATATTTTTTTCACTTTTTTTATCTTTTTTCTATATTTTTTTAGTTTTTCTTAATTTATTTTTGAACAGGTAAATCTTGCTGCAAGGTCTTATTTAGTGCATTGCGCTTGTTTGTTTGTTGGGAGTGGTTGAAATATGTGTAAATTTATGTTATTTGTAGTAATTTTTTTAAATTAAACTGCTTCACATATTGTAATTTTATTATATAATAATAAATATCAAGATATATTGTATGCTGTAACATTGTTAATGTAATTGTATTGTGGTCTTTGAAAGGAAGTGTTTGGGGAAAAGAATGTGTGTGATGTTTTGTGAGTTTATTATTCCACTTATTGTAGTCATGTTGTTTGATATTTATAGTTCGCGCCATAAGCTTCAATTAGGGATTAATGCAAGAAAAAAAAATCATAGTGTATTTAAGGAAACAGCAGGGACTTATAGGGATAAATTTACCAAGGCATTTGGTTTTCAAAAAGACAATCATAAGTTTAATATTAAGTTTAATATTCCTTTCATTAAATTTATGCCAGTCTTTGAATTGCTAGATGTCAGAACTAATGTTTATGCTGCATTGGGGCATGGTGCTCCAGTCATAGGCAGATTAGTAAAAATCCCGGGGGTTTTAACCTTTGATCACACGACTAGGGATACAAAGCTTGCTTATGATTTTTTATACCTTTTAAAGGAAATTACAGAACCAATTGATGAAATCCTTAATGGCCATCTAAGTGATGCAAATTTAAATAGAATGAGCATAAACAAAGATGTAGGCACTATTTCGATAATCATTTTTAATCTAAAAAAAGCTGCGGCTAGAGAAAAAGATTTAGTCGCACAAGTTATGGGGCGGATGTTAGCAATAGATCTGACTGATGGAAGGCAAATTTTTTTGCAAAAGTTAAAGAGTGTTATTTATGGTGGGATTTAATGCAAATGTTTGTTTGGTAAAAAAATGTTTAGGAGGATTTCAAAGTTAATTAATAATGTTTAAGTAGCAAGAGGGTTTGACTCTTTAGTGTTTTATTAAGTTCTTTTAAGCACGTGAGATGTGGTTTGAAGTACTTTGTCCTTTACTTTGTTATTCTCCTTTAGTTTATATATGCCTGAAAGTATGCTATAATTTGCGTCTTTTGGGCACTTTTTTAGGCAATTTTCTAGTTAATTTTAAGATTTTCTAAGATTTTTTTCATAAAAGCATTGCATAAATGCGGTCTTATTGTATAGTATTTAATATCAAAATGTACTTATTATTATTTGATACTCAAGTAGTTTTTGATTTTAAAAGGGAGAATGAATTTTTAAAAGGGAGAATAGATTTATGAAAATGAGATTTATGCTTTGTATGTTACTAAGCTTGATATCTTGTGGACCAGGGAAAATCATGCAAGCTATGGCTGTAACAAAGACCGAAGTGATATTAAGAGATGCGGCTTACAGTAAGTTGTCAGATAAAGTAACTGAATATAGAATGGCATTATCTGATGCAGAGCTTAAGTTTAAAAAAGCTGCTTATCAATTTAATATTCCTTTCTTTAAAGTATCATCAGTCTTTGATAATGAGGATGGTGATGCTCAGGACGGCATTTATGCAAGTCTTGGATATGATTTTAATATTATTAAGAAATTGGAGATGTTATTTAGTAAATTAGATTTACAAGATCCCCCTACTGATAATGAGGATACTGCTGTTGCCATTAAGTTGTTAGATCTTTTAAAGGATGCTACAGATTCAGTTAAAGTAATTTTAAATGAGCATTTAAGTGAATCACGTTTAACTAAAATTATAGCGAGCAAGGGCGAGGGAGTTATTACTAAGATTAATTTTCTTCTAGATGAGGTGATGAGAATAAGATACGATGTGACTTTGAAGATTATAAAAGAGATAGAAAGAGTGCAGGCAAAAATGAATAATGATCCAGATGTATTGGATAAATTAAGTAATATTTTTGCTGAGAGTGGAGAGATTAAACATTCAGTTAACTTTATAAACAACGTAGCAAGCCAAATTGAGTCGTTAACTAGGCCGTTTGCTTAAGTGTTCTTGAGATTAAAATTGTGAGCCAACGTAGTTTGTGCATTATTAGTTATTTGCTTTAAAAACGAATCAAACTGGTTTAACACTTTAATTTCCCTATTGGTAATATTTTATTAAAGTTATTAAAAATTATTGTAATTTATGTCGATTTTAAATTAATTTTAAATTAATATAGATATATAAATCATAATGATATTAGAATATATTATGTGTTACGTATTAGCTAATGATATGTAAATGATATGTAGTTTATAATTCTTTGCTTAAGGAGGAGGCATGAAAAAGTTTAATATAGTGTTTTTGTATTTGGTGTGTTACTGGGTTTTATTTATTGTAACTTGTAAACCATCATCAACAGGTCGCCAAAAAAGGAATATAGGAAGCCCAGGATCAATTTCAATTAATAAGCGCAAGCAAATAGGGCAGGGCAATGGTTTGACATCAGGTATTGTAAAAACACAAGTTTTGCCATGTGCAGAAGGAACGTTGATAGCAGCTCCAGCAGAACTATCAAAGGATGAGCAAATAGAAAGAGATAGGGTTTATGATCAACTTAAACAAAGCGTAATTAGATATAGGGCACAAATTGTAAATGAAATAGGGAAATTTCAGGCTAACATTGATGAGATTAACAAAAAAATTAAAAAAAATGGCGGGAAAACAGTTATTGATGATAAGGGAACTGAACTAGAGGCATTATCAATGCCTCGTTTTGAAGAAGTGTCTGTGAAATTTCTTAGTCCAGCTTTAGTCCAAAATATTTATTCTTCTCTAGGACATGATGTTAAAGTTATTAATCATTTAGGAAGAATAATTAGTTCATTAAACTTAAGTGAAACACCGCAAGCAAAAGACACAAAATCAAAAGGGCCGCAGGCTCAGTTGTTAGATATAAGTTATAATATATTATTTGCTTTAAGTAGTATTACAAATTTAGCTATTCAGGTTACAAATGAGTATTTAGATGGACCGCGCTTAACTGATCTTGCAAGAAGCAAGTCTATACAAAATCTTGTTGAGCTTAATAATCATGTAGATGAATTTATGCAAACCAGGGCTCAATTTATAGAGAAGATTAAAAATGAAATATTAAGAGTAAAAATAAGAGCAGGACATGCAGAAGGCATGTTGGAAGTCTTGCAAAAAATTATGGGGCCTGAAACAGATATTGTCTTGGCATTTGAATTTACGAAGCAAAAGGCAGCTATAATTCAATGTTCAGTTAATAACTTACTTAGTGTGCTTTAATATAAATTTTATTTATTTGAGTTTAATTGTTAGTACTTAAGGTAAATTTTATATTTTTTGCTTACTTGATTTGCGGTTGATTTTTTAACACAAGCAAAATATAGCTGCAGCTTGATATATTTATTTAACTTGCATATTAATTAGTATTAAATTAATCTTAAAAAGATATTAAGCTTTCCATAAGTTAATATTAGTTTAGTTAAAGAATTTAATGACATAATATTTATATTTTAATTTTAATTATTGGCAAATATCAAAGCATTATAATAGTTGATGATAGTGGTGGTATTGTTATGTAATTTTTAATTTTTAACCAAAGGAGTTTATTTTGAAAAAAGTTCATTTTATTTATATTATTTTATTTGGTTTATGCGTGGTAGCTTGTGAGCAGTCATCAGGATTGAAACCCCAAGAAGGTAGCAATAACGATGGATACAGTTCTGATGGTGTTACAAGTTTGTTTGATGATGATCGTTTGGAAATTTTTGCAAGCCGCCCGTCACGTTCAGCGCCAAGGCGCATTGATGTTTTAGGTTCTCAAAGAAGGGGTAACTTAGTATATGATATTGCTGATATAGTATCTATGTTAGATCACCACAAAAGATTTATTGATCCTAAAAAGTATTACTCTAAGTTCACTAGTGGGATGACTAGAGAGCCTGTTACCTATCCTTTAGATAAAATGAGTTTGGTAGTAAATGATCTAGTTACGCACCGTAACATTCTTGCGGCATTACACTATAAAATTGAACCTCCATATATATTGATGAAAGTATTAAGTATGTTAAATTTAGATGATCCTGCTTCCCGCGATTTAAGAGCTGCAAATAAATTTATATCGGTTTTAGATCAAATATCAGATCTTGCTACAAAAGTTGTGCATGAGTATTTACATGAATCACGCTTAAATCCGTTTGTTTACGATGTTGCAACTCTTTCTGTCATTGCTTGGAACCTAGAGACATTTTTAAATGAATGGAAGGTTGCTGGAGAATTAGCTATAAACATGTTGTATGATTTGAGACGCAAGATGGATCGACATAGCTTAAGCCCACAGTTTACAGATAAAGAAAGTGTGTTAAACATATTAGAGAGGAGTGCGGATCGAGAGCAATGGGGATCTATTGCTTCAAATTTTAGGGTTATGGAATACCATGCAAGTCTCATTGCCGATTTAGTGGAAGACAAATACTTTGTGGATTAATGTAAATTAAGGGATTAAGGGATTAAGTAATTTATTTGAAAGATAAAGATAAAGGTTGTTATTTATTCTTTATCTTTATGAGATTGCGACTGTTCTTACAAGGACAATCGTATAAGAGTTAAGTGTATGGGTATGAATTGGGCAATTGAAGTGTTTGTACCTTTTTGATGCAAATACAAAACTATTTTGTTAGGTTTATTTAAGTCAGTCAAAATAGATATTAGATATTTATGTCTATTTTGAGTATTAAGAAATTTAGTTTCTTAAATTAAGCGTATTGCAGTATTTAATGATAAATGTTGGTGTGTACTATCTATCTACATAGTGATGGCTATGTAATTTTTGTTTTGTAGAAAGGAGAATATATGAAAAATTTTGATATGCTGTTATTGTTAGTATTGTTAGTATTATTTATTGTGTTCATAATGTTCTATTGGAATCAAGATATAAAGCATAATTCAAGACTTTTGGAAGATTTAGCACTCTCAGAAGTACAAGTAGTTACAAAAGAAGATCTATCTTCTTTAGAGGGTGAGCAACTTGAAGATGTTCAATCAGTTTCACCAAACAAAGAGAATGGAGCTGATGATACAGACTTATTATTGAACTTGCCAGTTTTGACAAAAACCAAAGAAGAAGCTTATGATGGACTTGAAGGCAGAGTTAGAGAGTCTAAGAATAAATTTTTAGATATGAGTTTTCAATTTGCTAAGGGTAAACATCAGTTTAGTATTCCTTTTTTTGAACGATTTGCAAAATTTGATGGCGATGCAAAAAAGGACATAGTCTACGCATCATTGGGGTATGATATTAAAGTTATTAGAAAATTAGAAACACTGGTAAATAAGATAGATCCAAATGTCCCTTCTTATTTAAGTGGACTAGATAAGAGAATCGCTTCTGATTTATTGGATATTTTATATAATGTTACATATTATGTTAAAGAAATCGTGCTGAATAATCATTTAAATTTTTTCAATCTAGATAAGATTAAGATTAATAATGCGGTATTATCAGAGGATATTGTTGCTATTGATACTTATCTAGAAACATTGATTCAACTAAGAGAGAATTTGATCCCTAAGTTGTGTCTGTATATTTCACAAGCAGCAGCAAAACCTGGTAAAGCGGCTATGGAAGCTGAACTTAAAAAGATTACTGATCAAAATGGGGAGATTAGGCAGGCAGTTGGAAAGATGATGGCCATATCGAAAACAATTGAAGATTTAGTTAATGTGCAAGTACAACCATAGCAAATGAAAATTTTTTGCGTGGGTAAGGTCTTGAAATGAGAGAGGGTTGTGTTTGGGGGTTTTAGTGTTTTTCAAACACGGGTATATTAAATTAACCAAAGAGTTAATTAGATGTTTAATTAATACCATTTAATTAAACCATTATATAAATTATTAGTTATTTTATGTTACTGTATAAATAGCGGGATTAATTTGCAGTATTAATTGTATTAATACTATATGGTGCTTAATATATTGCTTAATACGTATTGCAAGTGTTCTACAGGAGAGATATAAAAAGGGGAATTTAGATGAAAAGGATGTGTGTGATGTTGTGTGCCTTGGAATTAATGATGGGGTGTTCATTGGGGGATGAGGCAAAGATCGGTTCATTTGTAAGTGATGTTGTAAAAAGAGCCCGTGTTAATAGGTCAACATCGGGTTTAACCCATGTAGATAGTGTATTTGATCATGTATCTGGTGGTACATCTGATACAAAGACTCCCGTAGAGCAAATTTATGAAAAATTAAAAAACAGAGTAGAGGAGTACAGAAGAACATTTAGGACTGTGCGGTTTAAATTTAAACAAGACCAGCATCAATTTAGTATTCCTATTTTTGAAAAATTTATAAAATTAAACGAAGCGAAATGGGATATGATTTATGCTGCCTTGGGTTATGATGTTAATATTATTAGAAAGTTAGAAACAATGATGAGTAAAATAACCCTGCAGGAATTAGATGACAAACTGAAATCGGCATCAGGTGTTGTTTTTTGTTTATCAAACCGTTTGTATGCGGTTACATATTACTTCAAATCAGTTTTAGTTGATCATTTAAATGATGTTAGTTTGGAACAATTAAGTCTCATCAAATCAGAAGAAGATCTAACTAAGCTTTATGATACTCTTAAGATATTATCTGATTTAATGAGCAAATTCATTGCCCAATCTAAGATAGTTATAAAGAAAGCAGCTAAGTTTGAGAATGATAATGAGGCTATGTTAAATGAGTTTGTTGAGATGCTTAGTTTTGAAAGACCGGTTGGTAAGTTAATTTTAGGGATCATTCAAATAGGACGTGGAATTCAAGAGTTTGTTGATGGAAAAGATGAAGAGGTAGATGAGAAAGATTTATATTAGTTTATATTAGTATTTTGTTTTTTGTAGCTGTGTGTGCCTTGAGAATAGAAGCTTTTTTACGGTTCAGATATAGGAGAATTTAGATGAAAATGATATGTATTATTTCGTGTGCATTGGGATTAGTTTTGGGATGTTCATTGCAGGATAAGGCAAAGGCTGGCTCATTTGTAGGTGATATCATTGAAAAAGTCCGTGCTAGGAGAATATCAAGATCCTCAACTGATATAGAAGGTACATTTGATAATGCTTCTCAAAATACATCTACTACAAAGACTCCTAAAGAGCAAATTTACGATAAACTAAAAAATGAACTAGAACAGTACAGTAAAGCATTTAGAACTGCTCAATTTAGGTTTAGACGAGGCCGTTATTACTTTCAGATGCCTTTTTTTGAAAAATTTCCGAAATTTAGTAACTGGGAGGAAAAGGACATAGTTTATGATACTTTGGGTTATGATGTTGATCTTATTGCAAAACTGGAAATTATTGTAAGAGCAATAACTCCTGCAACAGCTCCTACTTATTTTTCCACAAGACCAGCAACTATTGTTGCTAAGTTATTAGACATTTTATATAACACTACATATTACATGAGAGAAGTTGTGGTTGATCATTTAAATGATGTTAGTTTAGAGCAATTGGGCAGCATCAAGTCTGCAGAAGAGCTTACTAAAATTTATAATGCTTTCAAGGAATTGTCTGATTTAAGGACTAATGCGATGTCTCAGATTAAGATAGCTATAGAGGAATCAGAACCACTATGGCGTGATAGGGTGGCTATGACAAATAAGCTTAAAAAAATTACTGATGGTGAGAGCCTAGTTCAGGATTTAAAGTTGAAGATTATTATGAAGGGATTAGAAATTAAATATTACGTTCAAGTAAGCAAGGGAGCATAGTAAATTCAGTAATAAATGCAGGTAGTGCATACTTTGCCATTTTTGTTACGGAATACCAATCTTTTGCTTGCTTTAAGAGCAAAGTAATCCTGTAAATACCCTGCAAGTTGCAAGAGACTGGTGGGTTTAATAATACACGTGATCTTACGAGTATGTTTTGTGCATCTTTAGTAGTATTGGTTATTTGTGTATTTATTGTTTCTGTTAAAAAGTTATTAAAAAATTGTGATCAAAATAGAAAAGTTGTGGTTGATGTTAAATTTAGTTTATAATTTAGTATGAAAATACATTTGCTACAATCGGTAATTTCATAGAAAGGTATACAGGTGTTGTGGAGTTAAAAGGGAATATATATGAAGAGAATGTGTGTGGTATTGTGCATAATGAGTATTTTAAGTTTATTTCTAATAATGTGTGTGGCGTGTAGACCAGAATATGAGTCGTCATTATTGGGCCCAAAAGCACAGAAGGCTTACAATGAACTCAAATTCAAGGTCGATAGTTATAGGAGCAAGCTTGTAAATGAGATTGACTCAGCTACTCTAAAGGGCCCTTTATTATTTAAAGATCAATCTTATCCCTTGGTATTATTACAGGCTGAAGAAGACGCTACCAAGCGTAGTATTGCTATTACGTTAGGGAATGATTCTAAAGTTATTGAGCGACTTAGAGAAATACTAAATACATTAGATTTGAGAAAAGGTAAGAGCAGTACTAGTGATATTGATATTGCTAGTCGTATTTTAAAGCAGTTAACGGATATTACAAACTTGGCAGTCATATTGTTTCATAAGCATTTAAGTAAGAAAAACCTGCTTAGAATTAGGGATAGTTTGATGATTGAGTTAGGTTTTGTTAGTGTGCTTAATGATATTATTTCTGATTTAGAACAGTTTATTCAAGCAAGAGTTGAGGTGATGTCTAAAATTAGAAGCTTCATCAAAGTAACAGCAGCAAAGAGGGGAGATAAAGCTGTAATGATAAATTGTTTAAAGTCGCTTGTTGATGATACAGGCGAGTTGTCAAAGGAAATTTTAGCTAGGCTTGTAGGTAATGTGTTTAATATTGAAAACAAGTTGAGGGATTTATTTAAATGGGATAGTTAATTATTATTGTTTAGATTTGTTTGTGGTTCTTTAAAGTAGAAAATGTCTTAGGCTTTAGATCTTTTTTTATTTCAGGAATTGCCTTTTGTAAACGAATTTTATTTATTTGGCTTTAAGCTGGTCTTTAAGAAGATGATGGTTTTTAAAGATTAAAGTAAATACATTAATGGTATTGTGTAATATGTATATTCTAGTAGGAGGTGGTATGTGTAAAAAAAGGAGAAATTATGGCCAAGAGAGATCAAGTTTTTAATGAGCTTCAAAAAATATTAGTCGAGTTCAGAGAAGAACTTGAAAATGAACGTGCTGCATTTATTCTCAAAGAGGCTCAATTAAATATTAATTTCAAGGGAACATTAGAGGATATCGTTTATTATCAATCAGATCGGGATAAAGTTTATACGATGTTAGGATATGATGCTGAAGTTATTGGTAAATTAGGAGGGATATTTGATAGGTTAAACCTCAAGCATGTAGGTGATAGGGATACAAGGATTGTTATTAATTTACTAAACGGTTTAATGCGAGTTGCATATTCAATTCAGATTATCTTTAGGGATATTTTAAATCAAACAAAATTGGATATGCTTAAATTTAGAGATACAAGTGATCTTGAGAAAATTATTCAGTATCTAGTGTATTTTATAGAGATGGTAAAAGATTTGATGTTGCAGGTTAGGGTTGTTATAGTATCTGCTGCATCAAAGACTAATGAAAATGATATATTAAAAGAGTTAAATAGAGTTATCTCTAGTCCGGACGCAAAGCTTAATAGGGGGATGCGCAATATTTGTTATCTTTTATTTGATATCATAGAGTTAGTTGACCTTCTATAGTTAGTTACTTAAAGTATTATTCTTCAAGTTGTTTTGTAAGTGAGAGTCTCTGTGTTTAAAGGTTGATATTTTTATTTTAATGTTAATTAAATAATATAATTTATGTTGTATAATTAATGTTAAGTGTAAGTACATTACAAAGTAGTAGGTGCTGTGTGTAAAAAGGAGAAATATATGAATGAAGTAAATCCAGCCTTTAATGATCTAAGCAAGGTATTAATGAATTTCAAACAAGAACTTGAAAATGACCGAGCTGCATTTTCTCCCAAAGAGATGCAATTAAATATTAATTTTAAGGGAGCATTAAATGAAATTTATTATCCATCGGATTTGGAAGAAGTTCATGAGGCATTAGGGTATGATATTGAAGTTATTCGTAGCTTGGGTAAAGTGTTTTCGGAGTTGAACTTCAGAAATATAGGTGATAGAGATACAAGAATTGTTACTAATTTATTAAATGGCTTAATGCATATTGCACATTCAATTCATACTCTCTTTGAAGAAGTTTTAAATAAGGCAAAATTAGAGATGCTTAAATCCAGAGATGCAGGTGATCTTAAAAAGATTACTCAATATCTAGTTCAGTTTATAGATGCTATAAAAGATTTAATGCCCCAGCTTAAGTCTGTTATAGTATCTGCTGCATCAAAGACTAATGAAGATAACATATTAAAGGAACTAAATAGAGTTATCTCTAGTGCAGATGCAAGGCTTAATAGGGGGATGCGAAATATTCATTATCTTCTATTTGATATCATAGAATTAGTTGACCTTCTATAGTAAGTTGCTTAGAGTATTATTCGTATTATTCCTTTAGTTTTTGGAAGTTAAAGAAAAATCTGCGTTAAGAGGTTACATTCTGCAGATTAAATATAGATAATAATTATTTTGATTATTACATATGATCTGCTGTAGGTGGTATGTGTAAAAAAGGAGAAATATATGAATGCAATAAATCCAGCTTTTGATGAACTTGGTAAAGTATTAATGGGATTTAAACAAGAACTTGCAAATAAACATACTGCATTTGTTCCTGAAGAGACTCAATTAAATATTAATTTCAAGGGAGCATTAAATGAAATTTATTATCCATCAGATTTGGAAGGGATTTATGAGGCATTAGGGTATGATGTTGAAGTTGTTCGCAGCTTAGGTCAAATATTTGAGAAATTGGATTTTAGTAGTATACATGATAGAGATACAAGAACTGTGGCTAATTTATTAAACAGTTTTATACATATTGCACATTCAATTCATACTCTCTTTGAAGAGGTCTTAAATAGCGCAAAATTAGAGATGCTTAAGTCCAGAGATGCAGATGATCTTAAAAAAATTACTCAGTATCTAGTTCAGTTTATAGATGGTATAAAAGATTTGATACCTCGGGTTAAGGATGGTATGATCTTGGCTGCATCAAGGACTACTGTAGAGGATGTGGTAAAGGCGTTAAATGGAGGTATTCTTGCTAACCATAACGTTATGCTTAATAGTATGCTCCGCAATCTGCATGGTCTTGTATTTGATATTATGGAATTGATTGATCTTGATATGATTGTTGCTTGATCAGAGGCAAATAGTTTTCCTTTAGTTTTTATAAATTCAAGTAAATTTGCGTTAGGGGTCGATATTTTTGCAGAAAGAATAGTGATAGTTAAGAGGAGAGATTTTATGGAAAGGTTTGGTATGGTATTGTGTATGCTGGTTTTAGTGCTAGGGTGTACTGCTGATGGTAAGGTACGTGACGCAGTATCAATGCGTGATGGTAGAGCAAAAGGTTTCTCTAGAATGTCTATGCTAGTGCCATTTTTACAGAAGACGAGAAGTAAAGCTTGTGATGACTTAAAATCACTAGTAGAGCATTTTAAAGAGCAACTTTTGGAGGAACATTTAAGTGATATAAACGGTATTCCTTATTTGATTGATGATAATAGTGATTTTATTGTCCGTGAATTAGCAGATTATGGTATGGTACCTAAAAATACGAAGAGTCACGATGTTTATATAGCTTTAGGACATGATCGTGGCATTGTGAAGGCATTAAAGTCCATACTTTCTCAATTTACTTGGAAAGTATGGGCTAATGAGGGAGATAGAGATGCAAGGATTGTTTCTCTATTGTTATTCAATTTGGAGCAGGTTGTGTATTATACTAATTCTCTTTGTAATAGCTTGAGTGATGAAAAATTAAATGAAATTAGAACTAGTGGTGCTGCAACAGTAGAGAATATTACTCAGATTACTTATTATCTGTTTGCGTTTATGCAGGCAAGGGATGAGTTAATTGGAGACTTTAAAAAGGTTATAAGTGGAGCAGCATTAGTAAGAGGTAATAGACTTGAAATGGAGAGTGAACTTAAGAAGATTGTTAATGATGGAAAAATTAAGGAAAAAATTGGGAGCATGTATAGTTTGTTAAGAGATATTGACAATTTAGTTGATTTAATTACAAAAGTTGTATTTTAAGTTTTAGGTGTTGGAGCAAAGATTAGAGCGCGACTTGAGACATTGTGCCAATACAAGAGTTTGATTGAAATGTTGTTATGTATATATTTATATCTTAATTATCATTATTACTATCTATATATGAATTTGTATAAGAAGAGGAGAAATTCATGAAAAATGTGAGTATGGTATTATGTGTATTGGTCATGCTGGCTTGTGAGCAAAATGATCCAAACGGCTCGGGTTTTGGTACAACAGATTCAAAAGATTTAGAAAAAAATATAGGTCCATGTGATCAAAGAGTGGTGTTAAAACCAACCAAGATTGATTCTAGACATGTAGCTTTTTATAAACTTTATAAAATGGTAAAAAAATATAAAGGGTTATTTAATGGTAGAACGTTTAAAAAATTAGGCAGTGGAGGTAAGCCTATATTTGATTTTCCTATAGCACAAATATTCCCAGTCTATAATAATGCAGATTTCATTTATGAAGGTTTAGATTATAATATTAGAGCTATTAAGAGTTTAGAGTTTATATTTCATACATTAAACTTAAACATTCATTCCATTAATCTAGATTTAATGTATGCTTCGCAATTATTAGAGTATTTGTTAGATAGTGCAAGGTTACTTAAAACACTTCTAAATGAGAATTTTAGTGATGCAACCTTAGAGCGACTTAAGGCCACCAAGACTGCTGAAGAGCTTACTAAAATTTATTTTTATTTAGAAGAGGTGGTTGAGGATAGAAATAGGTTTGTAAGTAAACTTTCAGATGCACTAGTAAGAATAGCAGTCAATAATTTTGGTAGAGCGTCTGTTTTAGAGATACTTGCTAATAATATTATTGTACAAAATGATAGTCTAAGGCACGGCAATTCTATTGGATCAAGCATTTCGAATCGAAGCGATATTATTGTGTTTTATGCCAGTATGAGATTGATGGTAGATGTAGTTTTATGTTTTATTAAGAGCTAAATACTGGAGTATGGTACTTTTTGGGCCTTAAATCTGCTGTGTGATACTTTAATTTTTTAAGTAGTTTAAGTAGATATTTAGATATTGAATGTATTTTAGCATCCTATTTTATGCATATAATTATATTACATAATATTGTATACTAAAATGTATTCAGTATAAATAAATATTGAATTGTTGGGCATTTAAGCTTGAAAGAGGAGAAGTTTATGAAAATAGTAGGTTTAGTATTTTATTTATTATGTGCATTAGGTATGAGTTCTTGTAGGTATTGGGCTTTAGAAGACGAATACAAAATGGGAGCAGGGGGGTCTCGGCAGGATGAAGCTGATGGTTTACATTATATGGGAACAAATCAAGCAAAAATCAAGAATTTGACACTTGCAAATGCAGATTTACAGGATGAAGACTTGCAGGAACTAAGGGGCAGTGCGGGAGAGCAGGCAGTAATTTCACCAGGTATTCAATTAAAGCCGGGGGATAGATTAGATGAGGATAGGGATAGAGGTGAGAGAGGGGGTAAAATTGAAGTTAAAAGCAAAGGTGAGGGTGAAGGTGGGCATAAAAACATCGGATTAGGTAACAGTCAAAATGGTGCTAATGGTGTGGATGGTAGTAAGGCAGAAAATACGTCTTATCCTGAACTTTTAGAGAGAATACAAACTTTAAAAGAAAAACTTGAAAATGAACTTATTCAATTTAATTTAACTAACCTATCATTTGATATTCCTTTCAATAAAATTGCATCAGACTTTAATTCCAAAGATAAACAGGATGAAGTTTATGCAGGCTTGGGGCATGATGTTGAGCTTATTGAGAAATTAGGCGGGATATTTGATAGATTAAACTTAATTAGCCCACCTTGCTCTAATAGGAGCACAAAGGTGTCTCATGGCGTGTTATCAGTTTTAAGTAATTTGTCACATCGATTAAAAGAATCTTTAAATCATTTTAGTGATGAAGTCTTGGAAAAAACAAAGAATCACAAGAAAAAACATGATATTGATCTTATTGTTGATTCTTTGGATAGCATTATGAAGATTAGAGACCACTTGATAAATAAGATTAGGGATAGTGTAGAATCCGCAGAATCAGTGACTGAGGAAGAGGCAATAATAGATGTGTTAGATAAAAATTTTGTTAATGCTAAAGATATTAATTTTAGAGTTAGTGCTTTAAGAGAATTTAGCATGGCAATTACAAATACAGTTAAAAATTTAGAGTAAGTAAAAGGTAAATAGGCTTATGGCCTATTTACTTCGCTCTTCTGTAGTGCAATTATATGCAAAAAAGGTTTTTAAAAGATTTTATTCAATTTTTATTAAATTTTATTGAAATTATGGATAAATTTAATTGTTGGTATATTATATTTAGTATAAATATGTATTATTTATCATATGGTATTAATTACCATATGATAAATAAACCGCAATAGGGAGAAGTATATGGAAAGAGCTAATTTAATTGTGGATGTTGTGGATTGTAATTTAGAAGGGAATGCAAAGAACGGACCAATTAGAAAGGCATTTAATGCAAAATGCAATGTAGGCGGTGTACAGCAATTCTTTAATATAAGTGCTAAAGATCGAGCTTACTATGCATTAAAGACAAGAGTCATTGCTTACAGAGAGGAGCTTGAAGATGCCTACAATCACTTTAATCTAGGCGAGCTTTTCTTTAGTATTCCTTTCAAGCAAATCTCACCAGACTTGACTGTTTCAGATAAACAAGACAAGATTTATGCTGGCTTGGGGTATGATGTTGAGGCTATTAAACAATTGGGAAGATTGTTTAATAAATTGGATTTAAATATCCCTCATTTTATCAATACTGATGTAGATATTGCTTATAGTTTATTGGCAATTTTAAATAATATTGTTGATTATGCCAAAACAGTTATAAATTATTATTTGAGTGATGAAAACTTAATTCAAATTAAATCTAACAAGGATGAAGCAAGGATTACTGAGATTTATACCCATCTAGAAGAATTTATTGATATAAGAGAAAATTGTATATCTAAAATTAAATCGCAGATAGCATCCTTAGAATCAAGAATTACTAGAGAATCCGTGTTATCAGGAATAAAGCAAATTGTTGACAATGAGGGAGAAATTGGCAAGGCAGTTAGCTTAATGGGTATAATTGCAGTTACAATTTGGAGTCTTAGTTAGTGGAAAAGGAATTTTTAACTTGTTCTTAAGTGCAAGAAAGCCAGAGTGGGGGAGATATGAATAGTGTATTTTGAAATAGAGAGGTATAAGTAGGGGGCATGTATTAGCTTAAAGTAAGGAAGAGAATGCTTTTGAGGAACTTACTAAAACTATTGGTATTAAGAGTAACTCCTGCAAAGAAATATAACAATTTATATGTTGATTTTAAACAAGTAATCCAAGATTTTATTGTAATTTGGAACGAGATAAGTTAGTGGATGTTTGTTTTGTGTAATATTAAGATTGTTATGTTATTATATGTCATACAATATTAAGTATTGTATGATGTGTAATTTTAAAAAGGAGAGATATATGAAAAGATTTAGTATGGCATTTTATATGTTGTGTTTCTTAAGTGTTATGTCTTGTAAACAAGATGACTTAGGCTTGGCAGATTTCAGTCAGAGTGAAGCTGCAGAACAGTTGAGGAGTATTATAAGAACCTATTTGGTGCCAAGTGAAGTAAAAGGAGAGGCTGAAGTCCGGAATAGTGAGTTAAAGCGTAGCGTAAAAGATATCCCAAGAGTTCTAGAAAAAGGTCCAAAAAACGATGACCTAAAAAGCCCTCTAAAAAAAGACCTAGAAAAACCAGTAGAAGAGTCAGTAGTGGAAGAAGATGTAGAAGAGAATTACATTAAACTTTCAGGGAGCGTGGCTAGACATAGATCAGGTTTTGTAAGTGAACGTATTCAATTTGATCCAAACCATCATTCATTACATGTGCCTTTCAAGGATGTAGACTTGAGATTTACTTCTCTAGATCAACAGTCAGATATTTATGATGCCTTAGGCCATGACGTTGAAGTTATTAGAAATTTGGAAGTACTACTAAAGAAGTTAGACTTACAAAGAGATTCCGATTCTTCACGTAATGTTGATGTAAAACTTGCTAATAACTTATTAATGCTAGTATGGCAGGTTGGCTATTATAGCAGAAGATTTATGGATATTTATTTAAGTACTTCAAACCTCGAGCGAATTAAGACTAGCAAGAGTGTAGAGGATATTATTGCAATTAATACTTCTTTAGAAAGATTTATGCAAGAGAGAGACAGGGCAGTAAAGACAATTCAAGACCAAATAACGTTATTAGCATCAAAAGATAAGGAAGCTATGTTAGAGGGGCTGAGGGGAACTGTTGGCTTAGGAGATAATGCTAGTAAAGAAATTCAGAGCGTATCTTACTTGATCGTAGACCTGGGGGATCAAATGAAAAAATTAGTTCAGTAAATTAAATTAGTTTATTAGTTAAATGTGTGAGAGTTAATTTTTAACTCTCATTTTTATGCATGCTAATTGATATTTTATTTATCTTATATTTTGCTTTTATTGTGTATTATGTTTTCCCACATTTTTTGTCCTAAATGAAAAATTTAATTTTTTTGTATTTTTACATAAATCATTTGATAAATATCATGTAAATATCATTATATTGCGTTACATTGGATACTAAATATTAAGATATGTAAATGTTTTAAAAAAGGGAGAGATATTTATGCGAAAGTTGGGTATAACATTTTTATGTGCCTTTGGTATGATGTTCTGTAAGCAGGGTGAGTTAACAGATGGAATTGTTACGGAGCTTCCAATTGCGCATCAATCAGAAGGTAACTTAGGCTTAAGCCAAGCAGATATAGAGAATAAAAAACCTTCAGTTGTAGATAAGTCAAAAGGTTACTTAAGGAGTGGGGAGGCGGTGAAACCTTCGGGTATGGACAAAAAGGTTGAAGATGGGAAGCTTAAAGATAAAAAGGTTACGGGTAAAAAGCTTAAAGATGAGAAGGTTACGGGTAAAAAGCTTAAGGATGAGAGAGTTCAAGGCAAAAAGGATGAGCCGCACTTAGAGGTTGATGTAGAGGAGAGATTACAAGTTCCAAGAAAAACAGCACGAGAAGCTTGTGCTGAGTTTGAGGCTAGAGTAAGAAAGTGTAAGTCGCAACTTGTAAATGAGCGTAATCAATTTGATCCAAGGTACTATTCATTAAGTATTCCCTTCAAAAAGATATCCCCAATCTTTACTGCTGCAGAGCAACAGGCAGACATTTATGCTGCGTTGGGAAGTGATGTAACAGTTATTATAAGTTTGGAAAGGATACTTAATAACTTAGATTTAAAAGAGCCTGTTTTGTATACTTATGGCGATACAAAAGTTGCCGTCCATCTATTTAATCTCTTATTAAATATTTCGGATTACACCAGAAAACTTGTCAATACTCATTTAAGTAGTACTAACCTTGAGCGAATTAAGACTAGCAAGAGTGTAGAGGATATTATTGCAATTAATGCTTCTTTAGAAAGATTTATGCAAGAGAGAGACAGGGTAGTAAAGATAATTCAAGACCAAATAACATCATTATCATTAAAAGATAAGGGAGATATGTTAGATGGGCTTAAGAAAACTATTGGGTTAAAGAGCGGTTCTGATAGAGAGATTCAGCGTGCATCTTACTCTATTATAGGAATGGTAGCTCGCATAGCATATTTAGTTAAGTAGTCTATTTGAATGGGGCTTAGTTCCTTTGCTTTTATTTTTAATGTCCCTTTATCTAATTAAGCAGAATAGGTGCATTGGGATCTGGGTAATTAAATTTAATTAATATATTGATACTTTGTTTTAATTACAAAGATATGCAAAATTTTTTTCCTTTTATTTATTTTGAAATATCAATTAATGATATTAAATATATCTTAAAAAGGATTTATTGTTTATTTTTAGGCTAATATTGTTAGTTAGATTAATTTTAGAATCTATAAATATTTAAATTGTTAAACGTTAAATTTATTGTACAACTGTGATTATGCTCTATATTGATTAATATAAAACGTATTAACTATATGGCATTGCTGTATGGTAAAAAAGGAGAATTACATGAAAAGAATCGGTGTTTTGTTATTTACATTATGCGTATTGTATATGTTATGTGTATTAAGTATTTTGTCTTGTAAGCAAGAAGTGGATAATCAGCCGGGTAAAAAAAGAGATGCGGCTCAATTAGAAGTGGTCCAGCCACGTTCAAGGGACAGAGTGGTTACACCACCTCGAAGGAATGTTCATCTGCCACCACCAGTACCATTCCTTTCAAAGGAGAATAAAGATGATAATGTTCAAGCGATAGGGAATAGGGAACTTCCTCCCCTGGAAGATGACATAAAAATTGTTAAGATAGAGACAGCAGAGCAAGCTTACAAGCTATTGTCAGATAGAGTAGTTAAGTACGAGGCTAAGCTTAGTGGGGAACATGATGCATTTGCCGAAGAGAAGTATTTATATGGTATTCTTTATGATATAGTCTCACCAGTCTTTGAGGATCCTTATAAAAAGGATGAAGTTTTTGCTGCCTTAGGACACGATTTTAAGGCTCTTGAGGCATTAGATAATATATTAGATTTGTTAGTTGATCCTGATAAGAATACATATAATTTTGTTCTTTATAAGTTGTTTAGGGATTGCCGTGAAATTACGGAATTTACCGAACAAGTCTTAAGTGAGATCTTGGATGAGGACGGTTTAGCCAAAATTAAAAGTAAGGGTATGAATGCTATGCTTAACGTTTATGCTAATTTGGAGCAATTCATTTCAACAAGAGAAAGCGTGATAAGTAAACTTCAAGAGCAAATAATATTAGCAGCAACAAGTGCCGATGCTAAATTTGTGACAGACAAGCTTAATGGGATTGTTGAGCATAAAACAGAGATCCAGATTGGAATTTTAGCTATGATGTCATTAAAGATAGCAATACGGAAAGCCGTTAATGCTCATTAAAGATAGAGTTCAGTTAGGGCCAGTTGTAGGCCCTATTTTTTGCAATCTGAATAATATTACTTGCGGGTAAATATTTTATTCATCTAGTGCCTAATATGTAAAGTTTGAAATTTATGCTATATTAGCCATGGCAAGTGAAGTGCTACTTTTATGATCTTTTTATAGAAGTGGTTTCTTGTAATCCCATATAAATTTTAGGTTTAAAACACTAAATCCACTAGAGCATGAGTTGCAAGCTTAACCCCAGGTCGTTTTCACCTTGGTTTTTATTTCTATTATTTTATTAATAATCCTTAATTAAGTATTACATATCTCTACCATGCATAACAGGCAGTTATCACAAGTTCATTTCACATTACTTATTTTAGATTTATATTTTTATTGCCACAAACATTGTACAATTTGCTAGACAGATAATACCTTTTCATTATTGTATTTATCTAAGTGTTGTAGCATAGCACTAGAGCAAGCCCGTCCACCTATAATTTAGAAGCTTTGAAACTAAATTATAGACGGAGTATTTATATTTGATTAGTTAGCAAAGAAATATATCATATTGTTTTTACCCTATAGCCTATTTGGGTATTTTGTATTTATTGATTGTATTGTTAGATTGATAAAAAGGCATGCAAAGGTATTAGATCAAGTTAGCAAATATATAAATATAATAATTAATACAATATTAATTAATATTAATAATAATATTATGTTATAATAATCAATATAAATAAATATTGTTTCTTATATAGTATAGATGTTCTATCTAATGTGGCTAGTAGTATGCAAATGCTTTCTGTGGAGTGTATTTTATGTTATGTAAGAGAAAATAAAGACAAAAGGGAGATTAATGAAAAGAATATGTATGGTAATCTTAAGTACCTTATGATTTGTAATATGTTCTGTTCAAACGGGGCCAGCGGGGATATACCCGGGTCAGCAGGAACTGAAGGGAATGTAGAAGATCCAGGAAAGAAAGCTGGACGAGGTGATATTGCAATATTAAGAATGAATTTATCGAAGCTTAAGCATTCATATAATGCTAACGTTGAGGAATTTGATTTACGAAAAGGTAATATCGATACTAAGGTTTTATTTGAGCATAATATGTTTGGGAATAGATTTAAGCTAGACAATCCAGATAATGAGAGAAATGACTTTTATGCTAGCTTAAAGCATGACATTGCAGATATTAAAGTAATAGAACAGCTTATAAAAGAATTAGCAAATAGTCCTGATAATATGGTTCAATCTGATGCTTTGTTATTATTGGTAACTTTAAGTATGAGTGGGCGGTGTGTTAATCAGGTTATATCTTTGTTAGAGGCTGAGTTAGCTACATTGGAGCAGAGTAATGATGTAGCAGGTATTAGTGAGATTAATGTCATATTGCTGATGATGTTAAGACAAAGAGAAAGTGTAATAAATGATGTTAAAGAGATACTGATAAAGTCAAAACTGCATTTAAGTTCAAATCCTATTAATATTACGGGCATTCGAGTTGCATTAAGTCCAATTACTAGGTTAGGGGGAAAAGTTCGTGAAAAAGTTTCTGGAAAAATTTTGGGGACTAATAGGGACTTGCAAAGTTTAAGAGGGATAATTGAAGAAAAAATTAATGGATTAAAGCGAGCACTAGTGCCATAGTAGTTTATTAAGAGAAATAAAGAAGGGGGATTAATGAAAAGAATATATATGTTAATGTGCATCTTAAATACCTTGTTTGTAGGGTGTTTAGGTCCCCGAGGGCCAGTCGGGGTGTCTGGGCCGGCAGGGATTGACGGGCACACAGGAGATCTGGGAAAGAAAGCCGTACGAGGTGATATTGCAATACTAAGGATGAATTTATTGGGGCTTAAACGTTCATATAATGCTAACGTTGAGGGATTTGATTTACAAAAAGCGAATATCGATACTAAGGTTTTATTTGAGCATAATATGTTTGGGAATAGATTTAAGCTAGACAATCCAGATAATGAGAGAAATGACTTTTATGCTAGCTTAAAGTATGATATTGCAGATATTAAAATAGTAGAACAAATTATAAAGGACTTTGAAGTTGGTTCTCTTCGTGGTCAAGTTGATGGTACGTTGCAATCTGATGCTCTGGCTTTGTTGCCAATTTTAAGTGACAGCTCTTGGTTTGTCAGGCAGGTTATATCTTTGTTAGAGGCTGAGTTAGCTACATTGGAGCAGAGTAATGATGTAGCAGGTATTAGTGAGATTAATGTTATGTTAATGATGATGTTAAGACTAAGAGAAAGTGTGATAGATGATGTTAAAGAGAGGCTAAAAAGTTCAGAACCATTCTTAAGTCCAAATATTATAGATTTTGTAGGAGCTCGAACTATGTTAAATTCAATTATTTTGGCAGGAGGAAAAGTTCGTGCAAAAATTTATGGGACTAATATGACTTTGAGAGGCTTGAAAAATGCAATTGAAGAAAAAATTAATGAATTAAAGCAGCATTAGTGCCATGAGAATGTATGAGGGAAAATAAAGAAAAGGGGAAGATTAATGAAAATAATATGTATGGTAATATGCATTTTAATTGCCTTAGGGCTTGTAGGGTGTATTGGTCCAATAGGACCACATGGAGCTAGAGGTCCTGATGGAAAAGATGGGAAAGATGGCCAAGGTATTCGAGGTGATATTGAATTATTAGAGGCAAATATATTACTTCTAAAAGCTTCTTATACTTGTAACAATGGGATATTCAAGTCAAAAAGAGAAGGTTTTGATAAAAGTATTCCGTTTAGACATGCTGCCTTTCAGAATAAATTTAATACAAGAGATGAAAAGGACTACGTTTATGCTGGCTTAAAGCATGACGAGTTAAGTATTGGTATAGTAGAACGAATCTTAGAGAAATTAATAAATGCTTCTTCTGCTAATAATCTTGATAGGGATGTTGCTAAGGCGTTGCTAGTGGCTTTAAAGGATAGTGCACAATATGTCAATGAGGTTATAAATTTATTTTTATCCGGTACTGGTTTATCTAAGTTTCATGAACATAATGAATCTATTATTACTGAACTTAATATTATGGTTATGGATATCTTTAGACAAAGGGAAAGTGTTTTAGACGATCTTAAAAAGGCATTAATAAACGCAGAATCGTCTTTAATGCCTCTTAATGTTGCAGATATCCGAGATAAATTAAATGTAATTATTCAAAACCAGGGAAGAATTTATAAAAAGATTTATACGGGGGATGATAGTTTGCAAGGTTTAAGAGATGCAATCACAATAAAAGTTAATGCATTAAAGCAAGTATTAGTGCCATGAGAATGTATGGGGGAAAATAAAGAAAAGGGGAAGATTAATGAAAATAATATGTATGTTAATATGCATCTTAATTGCCTTAGGGTTTGTAGGGTGTGTTTTTCGAATTGGACGACCTGGAGCAGACGGAGATAAAGGACATAATGGCCGCAATGGGCTTCCAGGACATGATGGGCGAAGTGATGTTGATTTGCTAAAGGCAAATTATTTAAATCTTGTAAAAGTATATGGTGCTAATTATAGTGCATTCAAGTTAAGAGAAGCTGATTTTGATAAAGAAATTCCATTTAACAGTATTGAATTTGGGGATGAATTTAAGACAGGAAAGCAGAGAAGCAACGTTTATGCTGGTCTAGGGTATAGCATTGTAGATATTGAAATAGTAAAAAAACTTGTTACTGCATTAATTGGTGATGTTGATGATGTTAGTAAAGAAGCCGCTAAGAATTTGTTATTGGCTTTAAGAAGTAGTGCGCAGTACGTTCGTGAAGTTATAAATGAAAAAGATACGATTTGCAATGATGTCAATTTGGATAAACTGAAGAGGGGCGATAATGTAATAGATGTTAGTGAAATTAATGCTATGTTAACGATGATGTTAAGACAAAGAGAAAACGTGATAGAGGGTATTAAAGAGTCATTAAGAAATGCAGAATTGTCTTTAATGCCTCTTAATATTGCAGATATTCGAGCTAAATTAGATGTAATTGTTCAAACTCGAGGCAAAATTTATAAAAAGATTTATACAGGGGATGATAGCTTGCAAGGTTTAAGAGATGCAACCACAAGAAAAATTGATGAATTAAAGCAAGCATTATTGCCTTAGTGGTGCATAGCTTAAGATCTAGATATGTTTAAACATAATAAATGTTATTCAAATACTACTTTTAATGTGCATTATTAAATTTATGTAGGCCTTTAAAGTAAATATTGCTAATTAAGGTTAAAGGGATAAGAACAATAAAACAGTTAAGTAAAGATACTGATTATTATAATATTAATTGTTATTGTTATTGATATTATATACTGATTAATATCAATAATTATTATTTCTTATATAGCCTGAGAATATTTTTTGTTATATAAAAGAGATATATAAAATTCATAAAAAGGAGATATTTAATGAAAAAAACCTACATGGTAATGTGTATTATAATTGCTTTGGAGTTTATGATAATGGGATGTAGTGGTCCAATGGGACCGCAAGGACCAGCAGGAGCACGAGGCCCAGCAGGGCCACAAGGACCAATAGGAGCATCAGGTCCGCAAGGACCAGCAGGAGCACGAGGCCCGGCAGGGTCACAAGGACCAATAGGAGTAGCAGGGCCACGAGGAGCAGCAGGTCCGCAAGGGCCAATAGGACCAGCAGGGCCACAAGGACCAATAGGAGCAGCAGGTCCGCAAGGGCCAATGGGAGCAGTAGGACCACAAGGACCAGAAGGGCCCCCAGGATTAGATGGGTTTCCAGGAACACCAGGACTGTCAGGACCAGCAGGGGTCCCAGGACTACCAGGACTAGTTTATTCTGCACAGCTAAAGACAGGGTACAATCGTATTCGCCTTGCATATTCTGCTCGCCGAAATGCATTTGACTTAAAACAAGTGGGTATTGCATTTGACAAGTTAGATGCTAATGGTAGTGTTATATTTGGACAAGAATTTGATAGTGATGATAAAAAGGATTATCTTTATGCTGGTATAAATTATGAGCAGGTTTCTGCTACTAATTTAGAATCTATAATAAATAAATTATTAACCGATCCCCTTTCTGATGATAATATTAGTGTTGCTAAGAACTTGTTGTCAACTTTAAAGAATCTTGGGAAGTACGTTGATGATGTTATAAATAATGCAACCTCAGATAAGATTTTAGGTGGGGGCAATTTAGAACAAATTTTGACTAGATGTGAGGACTCTAAACTTGAGAATCTTAGTTATCTTTTGGATACCATGTTTTTTCAGAGACAGGATTTGATTAACAGAGTTCGACAAGTAATAGATTTAGCAAATCGTAAGAGTGAGTTAGCAAAGATTCGATCCCATTTGTATCCGATTGCTAATTTGAGAGGAGATATTAATGGGGATATTGAGAATATGCAAATTGAAGTAAGTTTAAAAAAATTAAAAGATGATATTAGGATTGAAGTTAATCGATTATTACAACAATGAAAAATACATAATATGGGCGGGCACACCTATGGTGCCATCCATAGTGTGTATGTTGGGTGAAGCTAGATGATCTATATAGATATCACGTTGGGTTTCTAGATAGTTTCTACATAAATGTGTAGGGGAAAGGAGAAGGCTAATGATTTATTTTATGACAAGAATGTGTATGGTAATGTGTATTTCAAGTTTTTTGGGTTTTTTAAATTGTACTGGGCCATCAGGAGCACCAGGACCAGCAGGTCCATCAGGAGTATCTGGACCACCCGGGTCTAGAGGGCCTAGCGGTGAGCGAGGGCTATGCGGGGGACAGTTGTCAGATAAACAATTTTATAAGATTGAATTGCTACTAAATGGAAGTCACTTCAATCTTATAAGTGCATATTGGGCAAACAAGCGGGAATTCGAGTTGAAAGAAGCTAAATTCAATAGAGATATTCCATTTGAATATAATGAGAACTTTAAAAAAGAATTTGATGGTAATTTAAAAAAGGCCGATGTTTACGCTAGTTTAGATCATAATGAGATGTATGTTATGAGATTAAAATACATAATAGATAATTTATTAAAAGCAGGTGGTGATGATAATGATGATAATATAGAAACTGCTTTGAATTTACTTAAAGTTTTAAGGCTTAGTGGGGAGTTAGTCCGGTCAGTTATAATAGCTGTGGATAATAATGCATGTGGGCTGCTTTTGTTGGCCGAAGAGGATGTTAATAAACTTGGTTTGCTTATAAGTAATGTGTTATTTGTAAGGGGATATTTGATAAAGCATATTCAAGAAGTGCTAGATGAAACAATGAGTATTGATGTTAATGATATAAGAAAAATTAAAGGTAAGCTTAAGCTTATTACTGCTAAAGGCGGGCGGATTCATAATAAAATAGCTAAAAAAAGTGGTAACAAAAGCTTACAAAGCTTGTGTGATTCAATAAATAGTATAATTGAAAAAACTTTAATATGGTCTAGATTTTTGTAGCCTAGTATAATGGATCCACAAGAAAAAATTGATGAATTAAAGCAAGCATTATTGTCTTGGTGATGCACAGTTTAAGATCTAGATATATTTAAAGATAGTAAATATTAAAAAACATTACTTAATGTGCATTACTAAGTTTGTGTAGCTCTTTAAAGCAAATATTGCTAATTAAGGTTAAAGGGATAAGAACAATAAAACAGTTAAGTAAAAATGTTGATTAATATAGTATTAATTATTATGATTAATATAAATAAATATTATGTTTTTTATAGTTTGAGAATATTTTCGTGTTATGTCAAAAGGGATATTTAGTAGAAAACCTGCATGGTAATGTGCATTATAATTGTTTTGGAGCTTATGATAGTGGGATGTAGTGGTCCATGAGTGCGGACCAGTAGGTCCACGAAGATTGCAAGGACTGGCGAAAATACGGGAAGAACGGAGATAGGGACAAGAGAGGAGAAGATGGAAGAGTTTATCCTGTAATACTATAGTTAACACAGAGGGGCAGATTTACTCATAGTTCCTAGTGTATGTGCTGGGTGAAGTTTGGATGTATTTATGTGGAATATTATGTTGGGTTTTCTACATAAGGTGTGTAGGGGAAAAGGAGAAGAGCCATGATTCATTTCATGATAAGAACATGTGCGGTAATGTATATTTTAAGCTTTTTGGTCTTTTTGAATTGTACTGGGCCAGCAGGAGCACCCGGATCAGCAGGACCTGCAGGAGCACCTGGTTCGCGGGGGTTACAAGGGCCAGCAGGATTGCGTGAGAGATATTGGGGATCTAAAATAGTCAAAGGCAATAAGGGACCATGTGGGGGATATTGGCGAGATGAACGAATTGATAAGGTTGAAAAATTAATATTACATGGGAGCTATTTGGATTTTAAGAGTGAATTTTGGGTTAAAAATCAGGCATTTGCATTAAAAGAAGCTAGGTTTAATAAAGAGATTCCATTTGAACATAATGAGCAATTGAAGAAGGAATTTGGAAAAGAGTGGGAGAAGACCTCCATTTATGTTGGTTTAGATTATAATGAAATATATGTTATTAAATTGAGAGATATAGTAAAGAACTTATTAGAAGCAGATGGTAAGGATAATGAAAGGGCTGTTTTTAATTTGCTTAAAGTTTTAAAGATTAGTGGGGAGTCGGTTCAGTCATTTATAAGTTCTATAGATAATAATAAATGTTTAATGCTTTTGTTATCTGAAGATCAGCTTAATAATCTTAGTTTGCTGGTAGAGAAGGTATTGTTTTTAAGGAGTAATTTAATAATTAGTATTCAAGCGATATTAGATGAAGCAGCGGGTTTTGATAAGAAAGATATAGTAAAAATTAAAGATAAGCTTAAGCCTATTATTGATAAAGATGGACTGATTAATAGAAAAGTTTTTATGAGAAATAAAGACGAAAGCATAAAAGTCATACTTAACAAGATAGAGAATATGATGT
Source organism: Borrelia nietonii YOR (assembly GCF_023035795.1). Lineage (NCBI taxonomy): Bacteria > Pseudomonadati > Spirochaetota > Spirochaetia > Spirochaetales > Borreliaceae > Borrelia > Borrelia nietonii. The sequence goes on along the minus strand of NZ_CP073153.1, from coordinate 66,947 downwards.
TCAAGCCTCGACTACAGTTGCAATTTGGTTATAACGGAAAATTCTAGAAGCGTTTATGAGTTAAATTTGTTTTCACATAATGATATTAATAAATTTAATTTTCTAGTAGAGAAGATGTTGTTTTGAGGGACTTATATTAATAAGTCATATTAAGTAGTACTAGATGAAGCAGCAGGTTTTGATAAGAGAGATATAGTAAAAATAAAGATAAGCTTAAGCTTATTAATTCCATGTCATAGTGGTATGTTTAGTTGCTGAATTTTAGATGTATTTAGTATAAAATAGTTATGTTAAGGATTATCTAAGCTTTCTTACATAAGTGTGTAGGGAGACTGAGAAAGGAGAATATTGATGAAAAAAATATCTATGCTAATTTGCTTATTTGGTACCTTGGGATTAATGTTGGGGTGTTTTGTGGGTGGAAAAGTTCCAGGTGGTAATGCATCTGGTTCTCATAGATTTACAGGAGATATCGGAGCACCATCTACACCGCCTCCACCTAGAGCAAGATACCCACAGGTAGTGGCATCTTACAATGCATTAAACACAAGCTTATCAGCTCTTAAGGCTTCTTATAATTATAATCGTGATGTTTTTTTGCCAATCAAAGATCAGTTTAAGAATAGTATATTTAATGAGTTTAAGATGGATTTTAATGATGATAGGGCAAGGGGTGATGTTTATGTTAGCCTAAAGCATGAAGTTGCGGATATTACAAACTTAAAAACCGTGATAGAGGCTTTAATATCATCAAATACCAGTCAGTTCGATAAAGTTTTTGCTTTGTGTTTATTGTATCGTTTAAGGGCTAGTGCGATGTACATCAGAGAAATTGTGGATGAGAATGAGGGGATTTTAAGTCAAGCCAATTTAGATGTTTTGCGGCATAGCAATGATTTAAGGGGTATGAATTTGCTTAAGGCTGATTTAGATGAGATGCTGAGTTTGAGAAATATTGTAGCAGATATGGCTAAAGGTATGCTAGAAGAGGCTGTAAGAGTGGTAGGTGATAATGCAAAGGTTTTGCTTGAGCTTAATTTGATTACCAGTGACCAAGGGGATCTGAAAGAGAACATTAATTCTGCTACAAAACGAAGCTTGAGAGATTTACGAACTAAGATTGAAAGTACATTTAATAATTTAAGATTGCAGGTTTTAAGGTCAGAATGATAGTGTATTTATTTTGCTTAAGGTGGATGCACCCTGTTTAAATGAGATCATATTGATTTGTAATATATGTGTTAAGTTATATGTTAAGTTTCCTACAATAGCCTAGGTAGCAAGTTGCATGAGCTGCTAGCATGCCGGGTTAAATTCATTGCATTATTAATTAATAAAGATAAATTAAGAAAGGTAGAAGTAAACCAAAGAGCACAATACAAAATAATAAATTCTGTTAATAAATAACATATTAATAATGTTAATTAATAATAATGCAATATAATGATTGAAATATATTATATGCTGTTTAGGCATAACATTGCCGTGTGGTATGTATATGTAAAAAAGGAGTTTTTTAATGAAAAAAACATGTATTATAGTCTGCGTTTTGTGTTCTTTCGTACTATTGTTAGGGTGTCCATCTGGTGCTGAATTTTTTAAAGAAAATTCTTCAAGTGGTAATGGTTTATTAGCAAAGTTGCGTGGCTTAGGGGTTAAGATTAAGAAAGGCGGCTCAGAAATGTTGCAAAAAAGATCAACAATATTATCAGGAGAGCCAAGAATATTACCAGTAGAACCAATGATATTATCAGAGGAAGCTTATGCTGCATTACTTGAAAGCTTGGAGAGACTTAAAGAGTCATTAAGTTATAAGCCTGAATGTTTTGATGAATTTCAGTTTTATAGTATGTTTAACAAATTTTGGCATTCCCCCCCTCAAGTTAGTCCTAGAACAGAGCATGTTTATGCTAGTGTAAAGCGAGATATTAAAACTTTAGGCCATTTAAGGGCAGTAATAGAGATGTTGGCAGATTCTGGTAGACCTGTGGATTTGAATACTGCTTCTGAGGGTGTAAATTTGATAGCTGCTTCTGATGCGTTTAAACAGGGTGAGAATTGGAATCTTGCTTCTGATGCGTTTAAACAGGGTGTGAATTGGGGTGCTGCTTCTGATTTGTTAAGTAATTTAAATAATAGTATACAATATGTAATTCAAGTTTTTAATGATGAGAATGAAATTTTAAGTAAAGACAATTTAACTTTACTTAAAAGTGTCGATAATGAAGCGGGCATTACAGAGCTTAAAGACATGCTAGATCGTATGTTATTGGTACGTAATGAGATAATAGAGAAAGTTAAGATAGTGCTACAAGGAGCAGCAGGATTAGCTACTATGCAAGGAGCAGCTCTAGGAGTGAGTTTGCATATTAATAAGTTTATTAATAAACCTGGATTTATTTATGATAGAATTTATTCTACTAGTGAGCCAATTTTAGGTTTACAAGGCCTGAGAAATGCAATTAGGAAGCAAGTTAATAAATTATTACATAAGCCAGCACCATGGTAATTGCATGTACATGCAAGTTGCAGCTGCTTAACTGCAATGTGGCATGCAATTTAATTTAAAATTTAAATTTGATTGCAGATTTAATATTATTTAAGTATAATAAATATTACAGGTTAAGCCACCACCTGATCCAGCTTACGTACTTTAAAACGTAAATTAAAGACGTAAGCTGGTCTTTTTGTTATTATTAATAAAAATAATAACAAAACTATTAATTAGTAATATTATTAATTAATCTTACAGGTAAGTATTGTGTCTTACATAGATTTTGCATAGATTTATAGTTTCTATGTATTGTTAATCATGAAAGATACACATAACTTAATATAAGGAGAATATATGATAAGAGTAGGTATGATAATATGTGCGGTTAGTATTTTGGGGTTATTGATGCTAAGCTGTGCCGCAGGTGCAAAAGTTCCATCAAATAGTCCGATCAATTTACATGCAGTAAAAATTGTTCATACGATGAATCAATTAAATACACCTGATCCAATAAAACCAAGTCCATACAAGGTCCCACTACCACAGACACCTTATGCTGCATTACTTGAAAGCTTGGGAAAGCTTAAAGATTCATTGAATTCTAAGCCTGAAGGATTTGATAAGTCCGCATTTGATGACATGTTTAATGACTTTAATCGGTCCTTTAGAAGTGATGATTATTATTCAAAGAATTATTTTTACATTGGCCTAAAGCATGACATTGTACATATTGAGAGAGTAAGACAAATTGTAAGGGCATTAAAAGCTACTGGTATTGCTGCTGATAAGGAAGCAGCTGAAAAGTTATTGATAGGGTTAAGAGATAGTGGGATTTATGTTAGTGATGTTGTGGAAGAGGATGGTCAGATTTTGAGTAATGCCAACCTAAGTATATTGCAGAAGAGTAATAATATGGAGGTAATTAATGTTGTTAGGCTTGTTTTGGGTAACTTGCTTTTAAAAAGGGAGCATGTGATGGAACTATTAAAGGAGAAAATAAGGGATATATCAGGTTTAAAAAAGGTTGCATTAATTAGGGATGCCGTAAATTTAACTTTTGGTAAGAACGGAGAGATTTTGGAGAAAATTGAGAATGGTCATGATAGTTTGCTAGGCTTAAGAGATTTAATTAAAAATAAGATTGATGATTTAGTAGAGCAGCAGGAACGACAGGCTCGTCTTAGTGCAAGAATTAAAGAGGAAGAGTTAAAGAAGAAAGGGCCCAAGAAGAAAGGGGCTAAGAAGGAATAGTTAAAGAAGTAGATCTAGTAATTATCATAACCTGTGTATTTGTTAAGTAGCCTGGGTTGCTTGTGAGCAAGACATTAAGAGTAATTTATTATGTTAAATATTAAGCCTACATAAGTTTGTAGGCTATATTTTTTGTTTTTGTTGCTTAGGGAAGAAAAATTTAAGAGAAGCAAAGTCAAGATGTAGAGTGCCAATTAAATTTAAGCAAAAATATTAATTAATGAAATATAATTTAGGATATTAAATTAATAGTATTATTATTGTATTATAATAAGTATAAAGATGTATTGCATACTGCATAGTATAAGGGTAGTGTGTAATGCGAAAATAAAGTCGAAAGGAAAATGTTAATGAAAAAGATATGTATGGTAATGTTTATACTCAATGTGTTGGTGTTGGTGTTGGGATGTGGACCTAAGGATAGGAAAGCTAAAGAAAAAATGCCATTAGGGGAAGATAAATTAAGAACCCTAGCAGGAGAAGATAAACCCGGAACTCCAGCAGGAGAAGATAAACCCGGAACCCCAGCAGAGGAAGATAAACCCGGAACTCCAGCAGAGGAAGATAAACCCGGAACCCCAGCAGGGGAAGATAAACCCGGAACCCCAGAGGAAGCTTATATGGCATTAGTTGAAAGCTTTAATAAGTTTAAAGAGTCATTAAGTTATAAGCCTGAAGGATTTGATGAATCTAAATTTGATAATATTTTTTCTATAGTTTGGGCTGATATTCCCAGAGCTCAATATAGGCAAGTTCATATTAGCTTAAAGCGAGATGTTGAATCTTTGGATAATTTGAAAGCAATAGTAATGAATTTAACAACTAAGACTGATAATAGCGAGGTGAATTTGAGGACTCCTGCTGAGTTATTGGCGGTTTTAGGGATAATTGGAATAGATTTAGGTTTTATTGAAAGTAATGTCAATTTAATCAAATCTAAAGACGTACAAGATGTAGAAGGTCTAGGTGAGCTTGAGGATATGCTAGATGATGTGCTTATACAAAGGGAGACGATGGTAGGGCTACTTCAAAATACAATCAGGCAAGCAGCGGCTTTAAGTGACAAAGAACAGATTAAAGAGGCATTAAAATCGATCACTGATTCCCGTAAAGATTATACTATGCAAATGAAAAAATGTGTTGATAATCCAATTTGTGTTGTAGGTAGGAATTTGACAAACTTGCGCTACAAAATTCAAGATAAAGTTAATGCATTGATAAAATAGGTAAGCTCAGCGGCATAACCTGTGTATTTGTAGCAGCTTGCGGGTGCTTTGTGAGCAAGACATTAATAGTAATTTATTATGTTAAGTATTAAGCCTACATAAGTGTGTAGGCTATATTTTTGTGTTTGTTCTTTAAGGAAGAAAAATTTAAGAGCAGTAGATTTAAGATTTTAAATTTCAATATAATTAAACAAAGTTATTAACTAATACTATATTAATGTTATAATATTATTGTATTATTTTGAGTATAAAGATGTATTATATGTTGCATAGTACAAGAGTAGTGTGTAATGTGAAGCTAACAATGTAAGGAGAATGTTAATGAAAAGAGTATGTATGGTAATCTTTGCATTTAATATTTTAATGTTAGGCTGTAGATTTGGCAAGGGGAGTGATGATCAGTATTCAAGTGACCTTGTTCCAACAGAAGAGTTTACAGTTGACAGTATAGTAAAAGAGGAAGACGAACCAAAAACACCCAAGGACGCTTATGATGCATTACTTAAGAGTTTAAGCTTGCTTAGAGAGTCATTAGAGTATAAACCTGAAGGGTTTGATGTATCTCAGTTTGATGGTATATTCAGTAAGGTTTGGAATGCATCTAGTCAAGAGGACAAATGTGGAGTTCTAGTTGGCTTAAAGCGTAACATTGAAGCTCTAGGGAACCTGGAAACAATAATAGGAAATTTAATGGTAGGTATTGATCTTCAAAAGAACGGTGTAAACGATGTGAACTATATAGCTGCTGTTGATTTATTGTCGGTTATATGTCATGATGGGTTGATTGTAAATCACATTGTAAACGGTATTGCTTTCAGTAAAATTAATTTATCTAAACTTAAAGACTCGCAAGATGTATCAGGTCTTAATGAGGTTAGGAAAAATTTAGATAGTATGCGTGTACAAAGAGAAGCGTTGGCAATGCTATATAAAGATATAATAGGGAAAGCAGCGATTTTAAGTGATAAAGGAAGTATTAAAGAGGCATTAATTCCGATTATTGATAATACTGTTGGGAACTTTAGTATGATAACAAAATGTGATACTAAGCAAATTTGTGCTGCTAGATCTGAGTTAAAAAAAATGAGCAACCACATTCAATATAAAGTTCATCAATTAATACAATAGAAAGCTCAACTTTATAATACCTGTGTATTTGTTAAGTAGCCACAGGCTACTTGAACTTATGTTGATTTTATAGTTTTTATAATAGTAGAATCTGTTTTACATCAGTATGTAGGATAGATAATTTTTTGTCTTTGTTGCTTAAGGTAGAAAAATTTTAAGAGGGTTAAGTCATGATGTGGAGTGATAACTAATTAAGTATAGATATGAGGCTAATTAGAAGACTCTCCGTGAATTTATTTGCGGTTTGAGAAAAGAGTATGGAATATTTCACAATAGTGTTATTAATGAAGCTAATGGTCATTTAGGTAGGGACAATTTAACCAAACTTAAAGAAGTACAAGATGTAGAAGGTTTAATTGCTTAAGATTATGCTAGATAATATGCTTGCACAAAGGGAGGGGAAGTGCGATTTAAAGATACAATCAAGCTTTTGTATTTGTTAGGCAGTCTGCTGTTTAAATTTAGTTGCAAGTTTTAATTTATATTAATTGCGATAGGTTGCAAATTTTGCATTATTTAATGTATAATAAATATTACAGGTTAAGCCACCACCTGGTTCAGTTTGCGTATTTTAAAAATTTAATTTAAAGACGTAAACTGGTTTTTATTGTGTTAAATTATTATGATATTGTTTTAATTATTCCTATAATTTATTAGTAATATAGATATAAATATAAAGATAAATTATTTAACAATAAATAAAGATTTTAATTATTGTTAAATTTATGTGATGTAGAGTGTAAGCAGTGAACTAATCAGCAAATTTCAAAAACGGCAGCGTGGCTATTGACGTTTTTAAAGAAAACTTTATCAAAGTTCACTATTGTATAGTTTAATTGGTCTTATAATTTACAGATAAAATATGAAAATTAAGTATAGAAATAAATTAAAATAGTAAGAAAAAATCTTAAAAAAATGATACTAGTTGCGGTAATTAATAATAATTCGTATATAATAATAGATATAAAGATATATTATGTATTATTTATAATAAATGTAGAATAGTAAATGTTATGATTTATTTTACTGTCTTTAAGTAGTTAAAAAGGTTGATAATAGAAATACCGGTCTACATTTAGATAAGTAGTCTGGATCAGGTGGTGACTCAATTTTATAAATTCAAATTTATAATTTTTCTTGTAAAAATATTTTGCCATTTATTTTGATTTGGGTTTTTTTGATACAAGGATAAGAGCTTAAAAAATTAAAGAAAGGTTAGGCATTGATGTTTTAAGTTAATTAAGATAGTATTATCTTATTAATTAGTTTAATAATATACATACACAATTAGTAGTAAAATATTGCTTTATATAAATTATACATTGCTTATTGTACAGTGTTATGGTGTACATGCTTTGTTGTAAGGTATAAAGTGAGAAAGGAGAATGTTTAGTAATGCAAATATTTATAGTATTTCTTATTACAAGTGTTTTAAGTATATTTGTTGGATGTTCCACAGGTACATTACCAGCAAATAGTCAGTCAGATTCATCAGGGGATCAATCATCAGATTTAGTAACATATGAAGTTTATACCCAAGACAATAATGAGTATCAGCTGCTAGAAGAAAATTTAGAAAATCTAAAAATAGTAAGGTCAGCAGGGGAAGTTTATGCCGACTTGAAGGCGATGATAGATGATTTTAGTGCAACATGGGACTCTAAGCGTGATAAGCTTATGAAAGAGTTTGACGGATCTGATTTTGCTGATGGCATATTGCATAATGAAAAATTTGGGTCATTTTTTGATGGCCCCCAATGGTATTCCCACTTTGAGGTTTATAAGATGGTGGGTCCTAATAATAGGACTTCCCTTAGGTCAAAAGATATAAAAAATCAGTATGTTAAAGATGATCTTTATATGTCGCTAGACTATGATAGGGAAGCTATTCTTGACTTAAAAAGTATAGTAGAGAGATTAACAGCTAAAAATATGTGGTGGAGTCGTATTGATGCTGCTCGGGATTTAGTTAGAGATTTATTATATGGTGCGTCGAATGTCCGCAAAGTCATGCAACTTGGTTTTAGGCAAGTTAATTTAGATCTGCTTCAAAAAAGTAATGATTTAGAAAAGCTTGATGTTGTTAAGTCTATGGTAGAAATGTTGATTAATTATCATGCTTTGATTGCAAAAATATTGAAAGATAGGCTAAGGGAAGTAGCAAGTTTGAATGATCCAGATAAAATGAGCGAGAGATTGATGTCAATAATTGGTACAGGCGGAGAGCTTTGTAGTTCGGAAGTTTTAGCGTTGCCAGTGTATGGTGCTCCTAACTATTATTTTTCACGTAACTTACTAAGCTTAAAAGGGGACATTTGCTTTTATGTTGGTAGATTAAAGCAGATGGTGCAGTTTGGGGAGATAAGAATGTTTGACCACATTTAATTGTAACCACAATTGCCTTAGTTGTAGGGCAAGAGTTTTTGATTTAAATGTAGAAAAAATGTAAAATACAGGGTAAATTATTTTAGCCAGTTTATGTTTCTAAGTGTGCGTAGACTGGCATTTTATAATTTATTATTAATTATTATTAATTGATTTGAGTTATGGTTGTATTAATTTAGTAGAGCTAAAATTGTAATTTTAAATTACAATTACAATTTTACTTATGAAGTAATATGCCTTGATGCCAAAAATCTAACTATTCCCGCAAGATCTCTATAACGTACTTACTATCTCTTAAATGCTAAAGTTTCATATAATTAGAAATCTATATAATTAGAAACCTTGGCAAACTCTGTTTTAGCGCTTTCAATTATATGCACAATTCTGCTATAGGAATTTGGGAACTTAGATATAATCCGGAGTTTAATCCTTGGTAGCAGGCGTATTTCTACTGCATTGTTTTTTAAGTTGTATCTTATTGTTAAATAAATTTATTTAAATAAACATTAATGAAAAATACTGCTAAAGTTATGAATGTTAATTATTCATCACCAGACTTAGGGTCCGTTAATTTTAAATGTTTTACCAATTTGTATATTAATTTGTATATTTTTCCAAAATAGCAGAGATTTAAGTAAGAGGGAATGTTTTAAAAAAAATATTTGTAAAGATAGCTTGGAAAAATAAACTTTTAAATGAGCTTGTATTATTGTTGCAGATTAAATTATAAATATTAAGTAAATTATTTTAATAATAAATCAATTTATAAATTGATTTAATTGTAAGTTGATTTATTAATTATATTAATTACACGTTGATTTATAAATTTATTTTAATGTTCAAGGAGAAGTGAGTGAAAAAATTTAGTGTATTAATTTTTTGTGTTATAAGCATAATGATGATAGGATGTGGGCATCAAGGGAAGAAACGTTTAGATGGTGTAATTTCCAAAGGACGTCGGGCAATAAGAGGTCCTGCTTTAAATAAGGTGGTTGTACCACGACGTGCTCCATTAGTTAGGGAAGAGTTAAGAAAGGGTATTTTAACGCCAATAAAAGTAGATGATGTTAGTTCGTTGGTTGGAGGTGATGGAGCTGTAGATGGTGATGAAACTGTAGATGGTGATGGAACTGTAGATGGTGATGAAACTGTAGATGGTGATGAAACTGTAGATGGTGATGAAACTGTAGATGGTGATGGAACTGTAGATGGTGATGAAACTGTAGATGGTGATGGAACTGTAGATGGTGATGAAACTGTAGATGGTGATGAAACTGTAGATGGTGATGAAACTGTAGATGGTGATGAAACTGTAGATGGTGATGGGAAGCAAGATGGTAAAGCAGCTAGAGATCTGGCTTATAAAATATTCACCATGAGATTAGACTTTCATATTAAAGAGCTTAATGCTGTAGTAGATACAGTTGCAGCCAAAGAAGCAGGATTTGATCCAAAAGACTCTTTATTTGATGACCAGGTTATTGCTAAAAAATTACAATATTATGAGCATCAAAGGATAAAGAGAAAAATTTATGCAACATTAGGAAATAGTATTGAAGATATTCAAGTTTTAAAAAGTCTATGTAAAGAGTTAGATTTATCAATCGATATTAATGATTATAGATATAACGATAGTGAAACGAAGCTTATGGCAGGTGTGTTATACCAATTATATTATGCTTCAGCTTATGCCTATCTAAATTTAAGTTTGAATTTCAGTGAAGAAAAATTAGCTTTAATTAATAAAAACATGTCTTCAGAAAAAATAGCTGCAATTGACCTTAAGTTACAAGAGTTTATTGACGTAAGAGAAAATGTGATGCTTAAAATAGTTAATAAGTTGAATGGGGCAATAGGATATAAAAATAATAGAGATAGGATGTTGTCGTCATTGAGAGTAATTGCTGCTTCAGATGGGCCTATAGCGTTGGAAATCCACTCTTTATTGAAAATATCAAATGACATTGGACATTTAATTCGTTCTTTATAAGAAGAGGGTAAGTTTAAATTTAAATGGAGCGGTTAAACTTCCCATAGTATAATGACAATAGCATTAATTATTATGTTATGTGTATGCCGCTTAAGCCAAGATGTCTTTTGTCATGTCTTTTATTTAGTGTAAAGATTAAATATAAGATAAACATGAAAATAAAGAAATTAGTTAATTTAGGTCTGTTTCAGGCCTTTTTTTTGAAAAAATTTCAGAGATTTTAATGTATTTAGGTGCGGTATGAATTTGTTCCAATATTATGTTACAATGCTTAAATAAATACAATGAGTGTTAATAAAGCTATAAATTTAGGCTGTATTCAAATATTAAAGAACAAGAGAAATAAAAACTAAGGTTAAAACAGTTTGAAGTTAAGTTTGTGGATATTAGCTCTAGTGAATTTAGTGTTCTTAGAATCTAAAAAGCATACAAGAAGTCACTTCTATAAAAAGATCATAGAAACAGTAGTTTACCCATAGTAAATCCTGAAAAGATGTAATAAAGATTTAAAAAGGTTAAGCCACCTACAGCTTGGGGTATTCCAAGCTGATATTTTAAATATTGTTTGTTGTGAATGGACGAAGTAATAAATTTAAAAACCTTAAATTATATGGATTGTAACGTATAATAAGTATCATAATGTAATATTTATTATATAAGATTAATTATTGTTTGTATAGTGAAAAAACTAAAAAGAGGAGATATATTAATGAAAAAATTTAATATATTATTTTGGGCATTATTTGTAGTCATTGTATCTTGTGGGGAAAAAGATAAATTAAATATGCCAAGAGATAAAAAAAGAATAGTAATTCGTAGTACTAGAGTACCGGAAGGAGGCAGCAGCAGCAGCGGAATAACGACTAGTAGCTTGCTAAAACAGGGAAAAATGCCAATTGATGACCTAATGCATATAAATGATAGTGATACACCTTATGAGATATTAGTAGGAGAGGTACGGAAGTTTAGCGCATCACTTCAAAAGCTAAGAACTGACTTTAAACAAGGTGGGTGTTCATTTAATATTCCTTTTAAAGAATTTCCACAATATTTTAGTTTCCCAGATACATACTATGACGTTTATGAGAGTTTAGGGTATGATGTTATTTTTATTGAGAAGTTGGAGAGTATATTGATGACTTTAATAGGCGAAAAAAATATTGATTCCCAAAGGGTTTATCAAAGACGTAAGGATAGGGAGGTTGTTAAAAATGTGTTAAATAGTTTACGTAAGGTTGCAGTTGTTTCCAGAGGAGGGGATGGACGGCGGATGCATTTAAATGATTACGCTTTGGGGTAAACTTAAGGAATTAGCGACTGAAGATGAAATTAATAATGCTACATTGCAATTACGTGCATTGATTAATTTAAGGGAGAACATAATATTTCAAATTAAAATGCATATAGGAGAAGCGTCAAGGGCTAATGATAGACAAATAATATTGGCCCATTTGGAAAATATCTATCATGAGGAGAAAGGGCTTAATCCATTGTTCAATCAGATTGTACGGTCTTTATATGTGCTTAAAGGACTGGTTAAGAGAATAATAACTAATTAATATAAGTTAGATCCATTACATCGGGAATTACTAAGATATGATCAATGATATGATCAATTATTATATTGATATTAGAAAAGGATGTACGAGAGTAGATTTGCTTTATGGATTTTGTGAATTTAGTTGATTTTATTTCTTTTTGGTATTTTCTCTGTAAAAAGATAAAGGAAGGAAATTATTTTTTCCTTCCTAAGGTTCTAGTGTTTTGTAAAGTGTTATTTTAAAATTTTTTCAATATCTTGAGTTAGTGCTTGAGTCTTAGGAATTTCATCCTTAAATACCCGGCCATACTTAGAGCTTACGTACTTTAATAATTCTTGGTGGTTATTTGGAATACCATCAATATTAGCTTCATAATCAGCAATGATGTTATTGATAGTATCTTTCCATTGCTGTCTTAATGTGTCAATATCTTCAAGTTTGCTTTTAATATTTTTTAATTCTTGAAGTGTCAAAGTCTTAAGATTATCTTTTTTGCTTTCTATTTTATCAATTATTTGTTCAAAATTCCCTTGAGCATAGTCTGTTCCTGCGTTTAAGATATTTTTTGCTAAATCTTTGTTTTCATTGTTTTCTATTTCATTTATAATTGTTCCAAATTTTTTAATTTTGTCTTCACTCCAGTCTAGGGATGAATATAATTGCTTTCTTAGGTATTGATTTTCATCAGAATTCATTATTTTTTGATTTGCTTTGTTCTTTAAAAATTTAAATACCCTACATTTCATTCCGTATTGCTCAGAGTCTTCAATATTATTGTTATATTTATTTATTAAAGCCATATCAGTTTGAGCTTTGTTTGTTATCCAGGCTACTAATGATGCTTTATCTTCTTCTTTGTCTTTTTCTGATTTTACGCCTTGGGCTTTTTCCAAAGTGTTTTGTGCTAATTTTTGTTTGTCATTTAGATTTGGTTTTGTTAGATTTGGTTTTGCTAGAGTTTGTGTTGTTGCATCATCGCTATGACCATCTTGTAGGGCAGTAAGATCACCACCCTTTGGGTTACAACCAACTAGCATAGATGCCATTAAAGTAAATCCGATAAAAATGTTATTTAAAATATTTCTCATAAAATATTCTCCTTCCTTAATATTATTATATCATAATCAAATTAATAATGATTACAATATGATATTGTATATCAAATAATTTGAAAACCAATAAACTAAAGAAAAAAATAATATTTTTTTCTTTAGTTTATTGGTTGAGATTTATATTTTTTATTTCTTTTTGGTATTTTCTCTGTAAAAAGATAAAGGAAGGAAATTATTTTTTCCTTCCTAAGGTTCTAGTGTTTTGTAAAGTGTTATTTTAAAATTTTTTCAATATTTTGAGCTAGTACTTGAATGTTAGGAATGAAATGTTTAAATGTTGTGCCATACTGAGAGTTTACATGTTTTACTAATACTTGTTTATTATTTTGAATGTCATCGGTATTAGCCTCATAATCAGAAATGATGTTATTAGTAGCATTTATCCATTTCTGTCTTAATTTATCAATTTTTTCAAGGTTGACTTTAATGTTTTTTAATTTTCGAAGTGTTAATTTATTTAGATTTTCTTTTCTTTCGTATGTTATATCAATTATCCATTCAAAATATCCTTGAGCATAATTTATTCCTGCTGATAAGATCGTTTTTGCCAAATGATCACCATCATTTGGTCCTATTGTGTTCAAGATTGTGCCAAGCTTTCTGATTTTGTCTTCGCTCCAGTCTAAGGATGAATATAATTGCTTTCTTAATCGTGTATTTTCGACAAAATGTATTGGTTTATTATTATCCGTGTTATTTAAAAATTTAAATACTCCCAATTTCATTCCGTATTGCTCAGAGTCTTCAATATTATTGTTATATTTATTTATTAAAGCCATATCAGTTTGAGCTTTGTTTGTTATCCAGGCTATTAATGTTTCTTTTTCTTTATTTTTTTCTTTATCTTTTTCCGACTCTACGCCTTGGGCTTTTTCTAAAGTGTCTTGTGCTAATTTTTGTTTGTCATTTAGTAGATTTGGTTTTGCTAGATTTAGATTTGCTAGAGTTTGTGTTGTTGCATCATCGCTTTGACCATCTTGTAGAGCAGTAAGATCGCCACCTTTTGGGTTACAACCAACTAGCATAGATGCCATTAAAGTAAATCCGATAAAAATGTTATTTAAAATATTTCTCATAAAATATTCTCCTTCCTTAATATTATTATATCATAATCAAATTAATAATGATTACAATATAATATTGTATATCAAATAATTTGAAAACCAATAAACTAAAAAAAAATATTATTTTTTTCTTTAGTTTATTGGTTGAGATTTATATTTTTTATTTCTTTTTGGTATTTTCTCTGTAAAAAGATAAAGGAAGGAAATTATTTTTTCCTTCCTAAGATTTTAATGTTTTGTAAAGTGTTATTTTAAAATTTTTTCAATATCTTGAGCTAGTGCTTTAATTTTAGGAATCTCATCCTTAAATACCCGTCCATACTTAGAGCTTACGTACTTTAATAATTCTTGGTTGTTATTTTGAATGTCACCGGCATTAGCCTCATAATCAGAAATGATGTTATTAGTAGTATCTATCCATTTCTGTTTTAATTCGTAAATTTCCTCAAGTTTGCTTTTAATATTTTTTAATTCTTGAAGAGACGCGGTCTTAAGATTATCTTTTTTGCTTTCTATTTTATCAATTATTTGTTCAAAATCTCTTTGAGCATGACCTGCTCCTGCTAAGAAGATGTCTTGTGTCAAATTACCGGTGTTATTTAGATCTATTTTGTTAAAGATTGTGCCAAACTTTCTAATTTTGTCTTCATCCCACTCTAAGGATAAATAAAATAATTTTCTGAGGCGTGTATTCTCATCAGAATTTACTATTTTTTGATTTCTCAAGTTTTTTAATAATTTAAATACTCCCTGTTTCATTCCATATTGGTCGTCATCTTCAATCTTATTTTTGTATTGCTTGATTGAAGCTATACTAGTTTGAGCTTTGTTTGTTATCCATGCCATTAATGGTGCTTTATCTTTTTCTTTGTCTTTTTCTGATTTTATGTCTTGAATTTTTTCCAAGGCGTTTTGTGCGAATTTTTGTTTGTCATTTAGTAGATTTGGTTTTGTTAGATTTAGATTTGCTAGAGTTTGTGTTGTTGCATCATCGCTTTGGTAATCTTGTAGGGCAGCAAGATCGATACCCTTTGGGTTACAACTAACTAGCATGAATGCCATTAAAGTAAATACAATAAAAATGTTATTTAAAATATTTCTCATAAAATATTCTCCTTCCTTAATATTATTATATCATAATCAAATTAATAATGATTACAACATCATATTGTAATCATTATTTTGTCTGAGATATTAGCTATAAGTTTTTAACTAAAAAAGAAGAGAAGAATATCTTCTCTTCTATGGTTGTAATTATTATGTTTAAATATATTTTGTGATGTTATTTTATTTCATCTATTATTTTTTTAATTTCAGTACCTGTGTCTTTAGTACTTTGAAGAGCAGCTTTAATGTCTTTGTCGTATGATATCTTTATATGTGCTACTAATTTTGCAACGTCATTTTTGATGCTACCTTTATCAGCCGTGTGATCTGCGATAATTCCATCTACAAATGTTTTCCAAGTCTTTTTTGATTGTTCAATTTTCTCGAGGTTGCTTTTAAGTGCGTTTAGTTTTTCAAGACTTAAAGAATTAAGCTTGTCTTTTTTTACGTCTATTTGAGTGGTTGCCTTACCAAGTTCTTCTTGAATATTTTGTCCTGCTTTTATTAGATCTGCATTCCAAGTACCTTTATTAGCGGCATCTGCTTCGATTTGAACAATGATTTTTCCAAAGTCCTCAATGGTTTTTTCGATCCAATCCAAAGATGCATAAAATGTCGCTCTTAAAGACTTGTTACCATCATCGTCGTAGGTTTTGTTATTAGCAGTGTTAGTTAATTTTTTAAACGCCCCATCTTTCATTCCGTATTGATCATTCTTTTCAACCTTGCCTTTTTGTATGGCTTGTTCACTTGCGGCTTTTTGCTTAAGAGCATCTATTACAATTTGTTTTTGAGCTTCATTTGCTTGAGCAACATTATCTGCTGGTTTGGCTGGTATTGGTTTTTTTGGAGTTTGTGTTGTTGAGTCATTGCTATTGCCTTGGGCGTCTTGTAGGGTAGCAGGGTCATCACTGCCTTTTGGGTTACAACCAACTAATATAAATGCTATTAAAGCAAATACAACGAAAATGTTATTTAAAATATTTCTCATAAAATATTCTCCTTCTTTAATTTTGATTATTATTTAATAATCATTCTTAAATGATATTATACACTATTGAATTTGGATGTCAAGTGAATTGATCAAAAAAAATAATAAAAATTTTGATCATAATATTTGTTAGTGCGGCAATCATCTTGTGTATGGCCTATGATAGGCCTGATGGTAGGTCTTTTAGGTGCATTTTAGTTTTATTTGAAGTGATTTAAGCTTATATGTTAGTTTTGAAATTTATTAAATCTTAAGAATACTTTTGCAAGATATTGTATCTCGTATTTCAATTAACCTATTGATTAATGTAATAGTTGTGTTTTATTGTCTTTAAAATTTTATTAGTTTTATGAGCTATGTCTTTGATACTATTAATTTTATCTTCTATTTTTGTGTATTTAGTGATTATGTGTTCTAGTAATTTTATGCTGTTATTTTTAATATCTGCATCAGTTCTATAATCATTAATTATATTATCTACAAATGCTATCCAAATTTTTCTTAAGTTTTCAATTGTATCAAGATTGTTTATAATGTTTGTTAGTTGTTTAACATGCAGAAGAGTTAAATTGTCTTGTTCTATATTGATTTGATTTATGAGTGCTTCAAATGGCTTTTGATAGTATTCCCTTCCTGTGTTTATGATTGCTTTATAAAGTTTATTGCCTTTCTTAGTATTAGGGGCTTGCATTTGAATCAGAATTTCTCCCAGCCATTTCAATCTTATTATATTGTAATTTAAAGATGCGTGGAATAGCTTTATTTTGTATTTGTCTATGGGATATATCTTATTTGACGCATGCACCACATTCTGGTAGTGAATTTCATCAAAAATTGCACATTGTATTCCAAGCTGTGCTGCAGACTCCTTGATAATATCTTTTTCATGTGTCTTTATTAAAGTTATGTCAGTTGTGACTTTGTTCTTTATTTTATTTATTAAGTTTCTTCTTGCGTTTAAAATATTTTTTATTCTTAACGATTTTTTTGAGAATATGTCTTTTTGAGCGGTGTTTAATGTGCCATTTGACTTGTGACTTGGATTACAACCAATTAGAGCGAGTAGTGGTAAAATAAACGTAATAGAAAAAATATGTTTATGTTTCAAAATATTCTCCTTGTTTGTAGAGTTAAGAACTAATTAATAATTTAATCATTAATTTTGTAAGTATGATTTGCTAATGCAAGTTTAAAAATTATTAATTAGTAATTATTGTTAATTAACATTATATGTTCATTTTGATTTAAATATCAATATAAATAAGCAGATAATAAGGTAGATAGTAAGGTGGTTATATAAACAATAAAAAGGAGCTAAGTGTGTTTGCTCCTTTTAGAGTAGTTATAAAGTTATTTTAAAAAGTTATTAAAATGTATAGGCATTATATTGTATCTAAAATATTTTTAATTTCCCTAGCTAGCGTTTTGACTACCTCAAATGAATTATTAAATTTTGTCTTATGTTTTATTAGGTAATCCTTTAATTTAGCAGCATCCTTTTTAATTTCCCATTTATTGGCCTTAAGATCATTGTAAATTGTTGTTTTTGCGTCTTTGATGTGCATTTCCCTTTCTGCTATAAGTTTATCAAACTTTTGATCAAGTGCTTGCAAATTATCTAAACTTAAAGAGTTAAGGTTATTTTGCTTTTTAATTAGTTCTCCAAATGCAATTTCAAAGTAATTACAAGCATACTCTCCTGTTTTATCTGCAATTTCTTGAAGTAATTTATTGTATTCATTGGGATTAGGTATGCTATTTGTGGCTGGTTCAAATTCATCAGCAAAAGGTACAAGGGTGTTAAGTACATCTCCAAAAATCATAATGAGGTTTGCGTCATACTCAAATGCCAAATAAACTTTTGATCTGGCATCTTTTGACTCAGGCGCGCTATATGTCAAATTGCGATTATAAGGAGAGAGAATTGTATTAAATGTAAGAAAGGCAAATACATTATTAGATGGCGAACTAGCTATGCCTTCCATTCCATATTGGGTTCCTCCTGGCCCATAGTTATTCCATCTATGGTCCACATCACCATCTTCAATCCAGGCGTAGTTGATATGATCATTTAACATCTTTTCGTATTTTGGAACTCTAAGTTTTAATTTAGCGATTATAAATTCCCGTTTATGCTGTTTTATTTGTGCTTGTATTGCTTGAATGGCTGGCGATTCAGGAATTTTACCCCCCCCCCCAATTTTTCAGGTTTTGCATTACAAGCAACCAGAGTAAGTAGTGGTAAAATAAATGGGATAATAAATGTGATAGAAGGGATCAAAAAAATATGTTTATGCTTCAAAATATTCTCCTTGTTTTTAGGATTAAAATCCAATTAATAATTTAATCATTAATTTTGTAAGTATGATTTGCTAATACAAGTTTAAAAATTATTAGTTAGTAATTATTATTAAATAATATTATATATTTATTTTGATTTAAATATCAATATAAATATGATATAAGATGTTTTTAAACAATAAAAAAGGAGCATAAGTAGCTTTGCTCCTTTTAGAGTAGTTATAAAGTTATTTTAAAAAGTTATTAAAATGTATAGGCGTTATATTGTATCTAAAATGTTTTTAATTTCCCTAGCTAGCGTTTTGACTACCCCAAATGAATTATTAAATTTTGTCTTATGTTTTATTAGGTAATCCTTTAATTTAGCAGCATCCTTTTTAATTTCCCCTTTATTGGCCTTAAGATCATTGTAAATTGTTTTTGCGTCTTTGATGTGCATTTCCCTTTCTGCTATAAGTTTATCAAACTTTTGATCAAGTGCTTGCAAATTATCTAAACTTAAAGAGTTAAGGTTATTTTGTTTTTTAATTAGTTCTCCAAATGCAACTTCAAAGTAATTACAAGCATACTCTCCTGTTTTATCTGCAATTTCTTGAAGTAATTTATTGTATTCATTGGGATTAGGTATGCTATTTGTGGCTGAATCAAATGGAACAGCAGAATCTGCAAGTTTGTTAAGTATTCTGCCAAAAATTCTAATGAGGTTTTCGTCATATTCAAATGCCAAGTAAACTTGTCTTCTAGAGGTTTTGCTAGATGGGAGATCATAGTCGGCATATTCGGTATTGTTATATGCTCCGGTCCTATGATTATATTTAGCATAATGAGGAGATAAAATTACATCAAATACTTTATTCTTCCCTTTCATTCCATATTGAGTTCCCCCATCTCCATAGTGAAGATGCCATCTATTTGCTTCATCACCATCTTCAATCCAGGAATAGTTATGAGCATATAACAGATTTTCATGTTTTTGAACTCTAAGTTTTAATTTGGTGGTTATAAATTTCCGTTTATGCTGTTTTATTTGTGCTTTTAATGCTTGAATAGCCAGTGATTGAGGGGAGCTTTTCGTTTTTCCAGGTTCTGCATTACAAGCAAGCAGAGTAAGTAGCGGTAAAATAAATGGGATAATAAATGTGATAGAAGGTACCCAAAAAATATGTTTATGCTTCAAAATATTCTCCTTGTTTTTAGGATTAAAATCCAATTAATAATTTAATCATTAATTTTGTAAGTATGATTTGCTAATACAAGTTTAAAAATTATTAGTTAGTAATTATTATTAAATAATATTATATATTTATTTTAGTCTAAATATCAATATAAATAAGCAGATAATAAGGTAGATAGTAAGGTGGTTATATAAACAATAAAAAGGAGCTAGGTGTACTTTGCTCTTTTTAGAGTAGTTATAAGGTTATTTTATAAAGTTATTTAAAATGTATAGGCGGTTATATTGTATCTAAAATGTTTTTAATTTCCCTAGCTAGCGTTTTGACTACCTCAAATGAATTATTAAATTTTGTCTTATGTTTTATTAGGTAATCCTTTAATTTAGCAGCATTCTTATCCTTTTTAATTTCCCCTTTATTGGCCTTAAGATCATTGTAAATTGTTTTTGCGTCTTTGATGTGCATTTCCCTTTCTGCTATAAGTTTATCAAACTTTTGATCAAGTGCTTGCAAATTATCTAAACTTAAAGAGTTAAGGTTATTTTGCTTTTTAATTAGTTCTCCAAATGCAACTTCAAAGTAATTACAAGCATACTCTCCTGTTTTATCTGCAATTTCTTGAACTAACTTATTGTATTCATTGGGATTAGGTATACCTAAGATCCCATCAAATTTAACAGCTGGTCTTCCTAGCGAGAAAAGTACATCTCCAAAATCTTCAATGAGGTTTTCGTTATACTCAAATGCCAAATAAATTTTTGATCTGGCATCTTTTGACTCAGGCGCGCCATATGTCAAATTGCGATTATAAGGAGAGAGAATTATAAAAAATATATTCCGAGCTAGTTCGAGGCGATGCATTCCATATTGCCTTCCTCCTGGTCCATAGTTCTTCCATCTATGCTGCACATCACCATCTTCAATCCAGGCGTAGTTGATATGATCATTTAACATCTTTTCGTATTTTGGAACTCTAAGTTTTAATTTAGCGATTATAAATTCCCGTTTATGCTGTTTTATTTGTGCTTGTATTGCTTGAATGGCTGGCGATTCAGGAATTTTACCCCCCCCCCAATTTTTCAGGTTTTGCATTACAAGCAACCAGAGTAAGTAGTGGTAAAATAAATGGGATAATAAATGTGATAGAAGGGATCAAAAAAATATGTTTATGTTTCAAAATATTCTCCTTGTTTGTAGAGTTAAGAACTAATCAATAATTTAATCATTAATTGTGTAAGTATGATTTGCTAATACAAGTTTAAAAATTATTAGTTAGTAATTATTATTAAATAATATTATATATTTATTTTGATTTAAATATCAATATAAATATGATATAAGATGTTTTTAAACAATAAAAAAGGAGCATAAGTAGCTTTGCTCCTTTTAGAGTAGTTATAAAGTTATTTTAAAAAGTTATTAAAATGTATAGGCGTTATATTGTATCTAAAATATTTTTAATTTCCCTAGCTAGCGTTTTGACTACCTCAAATGAATTTTCAAATTTTGGTTTATGTTTTATTAGGTAATCCTTTAATTTAGCAGCATTCTTATCCTCTTTAATTTCCCCTTTATTGGCCTTAAGATCATTGTAAATTGTTTTTGCGTCTTTGATGTGCATTTCCCTTTCTGCTATAAGTTTATCAAACTTTTGATCAAGTGCTTGCAAATTATCTAAACTTAAAGAGTTAAGGTTATTTTGCTTTTTAATTAGTTCTCCAAATGCAACTTCAAAGTAATTACAAGCATACTCTCCTGTTTTATCTGCAATTTCTTGAACTAACTTATTGTATTCATTGGGATTACGTATACCTAATCCCCCATGATGAAATGTAGCAGCTCGACCTCCTAGCGAGAAAAGTGCCTCTCCAAAATCTTCAATGAGGTTTTCGTTATACTCAAATGCCAAATAAATTTTTGATCTGGCATCTTTTGACTCAGGCGCGCCATATGTCAAATTGCGATTATAAGGAGAGAGAATTATAAAAAATATATTCCGAGCTAGTTCGAGGCGATGCATTCCATATTGCCTTCCTCCTGGCCCATAGTTCTTCCATCTATGCTGCACATCACCATCTTCAATCCAGGCGTAGTTGATATGATCATTTAACATCTTTTCGTATTTTGGAACTCTAAGTTTTAATTTAGCGATTATAAATTCCCGTTTATGCTGTTTTATTTGTGCTTGTATTGCTTGAATGGCTGGCGATTCAGGAATTTTATTACCCCCCCCCCCCCAATTTTTCAGGTTTTGCATTACAAGCAACCAGAGTAAGTAGCGGTAAAATAAACGCGATAGACAAGATTAAAAAAATATGTTTATGTTTCAAAATATTCTCCTTGTTTGTAGAGTTAAGAACTAATCAATAATTTAATCATTAATTGTGTAAGTATGATTTGCTAATGCAAGTTTAAAAATTATTAGTTAGTAATTATTATTAAATAATATTATATATTTATTTTAATTAAAATATCAATATAAATAAGCGGATATGATTCTTAAGAAATAAATTTATGTGTGTTTACATGGATATTTTGGTAGGGTAGAAATATGCGTATTTTTATTAGAAATATGATATAAGATGTTTTTAAACAATATAAGAAAGAGCAAAGTATACTTTGCTCCTTAAAGTTATTTTAAAATATATAGCGTTTTTATATTGTATCTAAAATGTTTTTAATTTCCTTAGCTATTTGTTCTATTGCTGCAAATGATTCTATAAATTCTTTTTTGTTATCATCTATGTGTTTTATTAACTGATCTTGTTGTCCTATATTGCCCTGTGGATCCTTGAATTTGTTTTGTATTGCATCTGCACGGTGTCTAATAATTTGTCTTTTCTCGTCAAGATCTCTAAAGTGCGTTTGAAGTGATTCTAGGTCATCTATGCTTAAAGAGTTAAGTTTATCTTTTTTGTTAGTCAGTGGTATGAATGCAGTTTCAAAGTAATTTGTGCTAAGAGCAGTTACTTTGTCTACGATTGTTTCAAGCAATTTGTACTGTGGATTTGGCGGTTGCTCAACTGCACCTTCTGCTAGTTTATTTAGAATCAATCCAAAAGATGTAATGGAATCGGTGTGATATTCTAAGGCTAGGTAAAATTTTCTTCTGAGATTTTTGTTGTCATTATGGTTGTATGCTTTGTTATTTTTTTTAAGTATGTCGAATGCCGCATTATTGTTAGTATCGTCATGCATTTTAAATTGAGCCGGGTCTTCTTTGCTCCAATTCTTATCTGAGTGGATATCTAATGTCTTTTGAGCAATGGTAGCTCTTAGATTTAATTCCATTAGTGCATACTCTATTTTTTGTTTTTCCAGTTCTGCTTTATACATTTCTTCTGTTAAGGGAGTTCCGCCTTTATTATTTGTTTGGTCAGTTCCTGAATTGCAAGCAACTAGAACCAAGAGTGATAATAAAAATGTGGTAATAAAAAAGTTTTGCAAAATATTCTCCTTGTTTTTAGAATTAAAAACTAATTAATAATTAAATCATTAATTGTGTAAGTATGATTTGATAGTGCAAGTTTAAAAATTATTAGTTAGTAATTATTATTAAATAATATTATACATTTATTTTGATTTAAATATCAAGATGTAAGATAAAGATTATATCTTATCATAAATTTTAAATTGTTTTGAATATGCTTTGGAATATGATTATTGCAATGTGATTTATGTATGTGTATTTAAAAACCGTTTGTTTTGAATATGCTTTTAATTTTAAGTATGATTTTAAATCAAGGAAGAATATTTTCTTTTATGAAGTTGCTTGTAAATAAATATTCAAATCAATATATTTTTATCTTATTTAAGATTTGGTTAATCTGGTAAGCCGTTTCTTCTGTTTTTTTAATCAATTCTTTGAATTTATTCTTATAATTATTTTTATTTATGTAGTTTCTTAAATTAGCAGCATCACCATCTTTGATATTATCTTGATCATTTTGAAAATCATTGTAAATTGTTTCTGCGTACATTTTGCAAGTATCCCTTATTTTTTGAAGTTCGTCAAATTTGTCTTTAAGGTTTTGCAAATCATCTAAACTTAAAGAGTTAAGCTTATCTTGTTTATCATGCAGTGGTATTAATGCAATTTCAAAGTAATTATGAGCATATTTTCTTGCTTCAGCTAGGATATTTTCTATTAAAATATTATATTCTGTTTGAAGATCATGTTCATTTGGTGCGTGATCAACATTGGTATTTGCACCTTCTGCTAGTTTACTTAGGATTTTTCCAAAATTTGTAATGACTGATCGGCGATGCTCAAGGGCTAAATAAATTTGTTTTCTGGCAGCCTTATTGCGGTCACTTGCATAGACCTCACCAGTATCACTATTCTTGGCTATATGAAATGCTTGGCCTTGTGCATTTATTTCATATATATCATTGTCTTCTATCCAGGTATCATGCTTGTGTATCTTTAATGTATATTTGGCCTTTATAATTTTGCTTTTTAATATGGCGATTATAAGTTTTCTTTGTCTTTTTTGTTCTGCATCTGTTCTGACTGTTTTTACCCTTAAGGCTATTTGTTTTGCGTCTTTTGCTTCTTTTAGTGCTTTTTCTAATTCTGCACTCAGATTAGCTTTGCAAGTTAAGGTGGTAATGGTGATTAAAGTGATGATAGAAATTTTAATCTTCAAAACATTCTCCCAACCTGTAGAAACAGATCAATTAACAGTTATAGTCAATATTATCATTTAATAATGCTTATTAAGCAGTATTATGAATAATACATTTATTGTACATTTATTGGGTTTTAATATCAAGATTTCTAGGTAAGAATAGTTATTGTAAGAATTAATCTTGATATTGAGTTTAAGATGTCAAATAAAAGCTTTTATATTTGATCAAGTAAGTTTTTGAACCGGTTAGCTAGGCTTGTTATTATGTTAGCTGTTGTTATGAATCTTTCTTTATATCTGTTAGCAGACATGTAGGCTGTTATGTTAATGTGATTACCATCTTTAATATTATATATATTATTGTGGTAGTCATTATAGAGTGTTTTCATGCGATTTTCGAAATTCTGCTTTTCTGTTTCAAGTTGTTCAAATGCGGTTTGAAGTGCTTTTAGCCTTGCAAGATTTAAAGAGTTAAGCTTGTTTTGTTTGTTACGCAGTGTCATTAATGCAACTTCAAAATAGGCATTAGCATAATCAATCGTTGCATTAAGAATATCTTCGACAGTTAAATGTATGCCAGCATCTATTAGTCTGTTAAAAATCTCTCCATGCTTTTGAATACTGATTCTATCGTACTTAAAACTTAAGTAAATTTTTCTTCTGTCTTTGGCGGCTTGATTGCTTTCTAAGAGGTAAGGGTAGGTTTCGTAGCCTTTTTGATTGTATTTTTTGCTTGCTCTATTAAATGCACTAATGTTTCTTTGCTGGCCTGGTAGGGATGTCATCCCAAAGTGATTACTAGGCTCGTGCCAATTGGTATCTGTGTGCATATTTAATATTGTTGCGTTATCTTCAACTTTAGACTTTAATTTATTGATTATGATCTGTCTTAAATTTTGATTCAGTGCTATTGCTATTTTTATTGCTTGTATTTTTGCTTTTAGTATTTCGTCTTGTGTTTGCTGTATTTCTTGTTTTGCGGTTTCTTGTTTTATTATTGCCGCTTCTGCGGTTTTTTGTTTTGCTTGCGTTATTGTTGTTGCTAGTACTGCTTCAATTTCTGTGATTTTTTGTGCTTCAATTTCTGCTTCCGCTTCTATTTCTTTTATTATTGCGTTTAGTTCTGCATTTGCTCTTACTGCTTGTGCTTCTAAGACTATTTGTTCCGCGTCTTTTGCTTCTTTTAGTGCTTTTTCTAATTCTGAACTTAGATCTGCTTTGCAAGTTAAGGTGGTGATGGCAACTAAGGTAATTAAAGTGATGATAAGAACTTTGTGTTTCAAAATATTCTCCCAACTTGTAGGCACAGATCAACTAACAGTTATGATTTGACGGTTATTATTTGATAATGCTTACTAGCAATAGTATACATTTATTGGATTTTAATATCAATATTGGCTAGGTAGTAAGATAGTTATTTTCATGGCTATCTTCATAGTTAATCTTGATATTAAGTTTAGGTATAGATTCTAGAATCAATGTTATCAATGTTAATTCATTTGCTCCATATTAATCGGTATTGAATCGATATTGAATAAGAGATTTATGTTTTATATATAATGTTATTAATCTGGGTGATTAGTGTTTTAATTTGTTCAATTGCCCCTTTGAATTTGTTTCTGTATGCATTGTTAGTTATATATTCTTCTATTTTTTTGATACCACCGGTTCTAATTTTGTTTTTATCATTCTGGAAATCATTGTAAATCTTTGTTGCGTACATTTTGCAAGTATGTCTTATCTTTTGAAGTGCCTCAAATTTTTTTAGAAGTTCTTGTAGACCGCTAAGCTCTAAAGAGTCAATTTTATTTTGTTGATTACTTGGTATTCTAAATGCATTGTTAAAGTAGTGATCGAAATGCTCATGAATGTTATTTATGATCTCTTGTAATAAGTCATTAGCCTGATCATGTGCAGAAGTTTTTTGTTTTGCCTGGTCAGGTGAGAGATAAGAATCCTTTGCAATTTTGTTAAGAATTTCTCCAAGAGATTTTATGTAAGTATCCTGGTACTCAAATACCAAGTAAATTTTCTTTCTAGTCCCCTTATTATCGCTATGATAATATGGATTTGGGCCTTGCTTGAGCACATCAAATGCCTTGTTGTTAGAAGTGCGATCGTGCAATCCAAATTGATCAGGCGGTTCAATCCAATAATCATTGTCGTATTTCATTAGCAGTGTTGCGGTATCTTGAATTTTGTGCCCTAGTTCAAGCTTTGCTTGCATAAGTTTAATCTGTGTTAAATCCTGCTTCCGTGTTTTTTCTATTTGTGCTTCAAATTGTTTTGTCTTGTTTTCTATTATTAGTTTTTCTTTTTCTGCACGTTCTTTTTCATTTTGTGCGACTTCTTTTTGCTTTTCCGCTTCTTTTATTGCTTTTTCTGCTTCTTTTATTGCTTCTGCTGATGATACCACTATTGCTTCTAGTGCTTTGTCTGTTGCTGTTCGTGCTGTTTCTGCTTTTGCTGCTGCCTTTGTTGCTGCCTTTGTTGCTGCCTTTGTTGCTGCTACTGTTTCTATTTCTGCTTCTTTTAGTATTTTTTCTATTTCTACAGCCTTGTCAAGATTTGCTTTGCAAGTTAAAGTGGTGATGATAATTATGGTAATTAAAGTAATGATAGAAATGTTAGTTTTCAAAATATTCTCCCAACTCGTAGAAACAGATCAATTAATAGTTATAATTAACAGTTATTATTTGATAATGCTTACAATAACATTATACATTTATTGGATTTAATATCAAGGTTGCTAGGTAATCTTGCAAGTTTGTCTTTTGGTACGTTAATTATCCTCTTGACTTATTACTATGGATTTAGTCTTAGTATTTCATTTAATAGTTGTTTTTTTCTTTTTTCTTTTGCTTGTTTTGTTACTTCGTCTTCTGGTATTTCTATGAATGTTTGTATTATTGCTTCTTGTGTTTTCCTTTTTGCTTTTTCCTCTTTTTTTCTTATCTCTTCTTGAACTTGACGTGCTCTTCTGTCTATTTCTGCCTTGTTTAAGTTTGAGTTACAAGTAATTAAGCTTATTAAAATGAGTATGACAATTAATACAACAAAAAAATTCTCTTTCAAATATTCCCCTTGCTTTAGCTATAATCATTAGTTAGCAAATAAGTTAGTAATTATAGTTAAATGACATTATATGTTTGTTGAATGTATATGTCAAGCATATAAGATATCAGAAATAGTAACCTTCAGTTAGGATGCAATATTGCAAAATGGTTGCATTTATGGCATTTAGTAATTTTTATTTAAATAATATAAGGCTGAAAAAAAGAATAAGGAGAAAAATGTTTCTCCTTATTACAAAATTTAATAACAAATTTATTATGTAATAGATTTATGACCGATGTTTATATCTTATTGAATCTTATTTAAGATACCGGCAATCTCATTAGCTGTATCTATGACTGTATTGAATTCGGATTCATTTGAAGTGAATTTGCCGTTTAGATAAGCTTGTATTTCCTCAGCGGTAGCATTATCTTGAAGTGTATGTTTAGCGGTACCAATTTCTATGTTATTATAGTAATCATTTGTAATTGGCTTTACGAATGCTGAGTAAATCTTTTGATCTGATGAATTAATTGTTGGAAACTTTTGTATCAGTATTTGTAAATCATTTAGATCCAGTTCCATAAGCTTATCTTTTTTGTTAATTAGCGTATTGTATGCTGTTAAGTAGAAAGCTCTAGCATATTGTCTTATCTTCTTCACCATATTTGTAAGCTCGGTTTTCATTTGTACATTTTTAGTTGCTACCATTTTGTTTGCAAGTGCTCCAAAAGCTTTAATGGCGAGGACATTATAACCAAAGCCTAGGTACATTTCGCGTCTAATTGTTTTACTTCTATTATCATTGACATTGTATTTTGTTTTTTGGCTCTGAGCATTATCATATTCAATTACATCAAATAATTGATTGGAGCCTGAGATGTTATAATCTTCCGCATATTCATCCCAAGCTATATGATTATGTAAGTTTATGTTTTGTTTTATTGTTGGAATAATAAAGCTTATTAAGTAATCGATAGTATTCTGTTTTGCATCTTCGCCGCTAAGATCAATTGCGCCTCCGCCAAGATCAGTTGCGCCTCCGCCAAGATCAATTACGCCTCCGCTAGGACCAGTAGTTGCTCCGCCGCCAGGATGATTGCCCGCACCGCTGCCAGGATCAGTTGCCCCTCCGCCAGGATGATTACCCGCACTGCTGCCAGGATCAGTTGCACTTCCGCCAGGATGATTACCCGCACTGCTGCCAGGATCAGTTGCCCCTCCGCCAGGATGATTGCCCGCACCGCTGCCAGGATCAGTTGCGCCTCCGCTAGGACCAGTAGTTGCTCCGCCGCCAGGATGATTGCCCGCACCGCTGCCAGGATCAGTTGCCCCTCCGCCAGGATGATTACCCGCACTGCTGCCAGGATCAGTTGCCCCTCCGCCAGGATGATTGCCCGCACTGCTGCCAGGATCAGTTGCACTTCCGCCAGGATGATTGCCCGCACCGCTGCCAGGATCAGTTGCCCCTCCGCCAGGATGATTGCCCGCACCGCTGCCAGGATCAGTTGCCCCTCCGCCAGGATGATTGCCCGCACCGCTGCCAGGATCAGTTGCACTTCCGCCAGGATGATTGCCCGCACCGCTGCCAGGATCAGTTGCCCCTCCGACAGGATGATTGCCCGCACTGCTGCCAGGATCAGTTGCACTTCTGCCAGGATGATTACCCGCACTGCTGCCAGGATCAATTACCTCACCGTTAGGATCAATTACCTCACCGTTAGGATCAGTTGCTCCGCCGCCAGGCTTAGGTGGTGGATCTTGCTTGCGTGGATCAGGAGTGTTTGTAGGAATTTTACCCCCCCCCCCCCCAATTTTTCAGGTTTTGGGTTGCAAGAAACCAGAGCTAAGAGTGGTATAAACAAACCTGTTAAAATGAATATAATAAAGATCTTGTATTTCAAAATATTCTCCTTATTTTCAAGATAAACAAATATATTAAATATTTATTGAATATATTTGTTAATATTATTAGCAATAGTATTAATAAATAATAGTTATTATAAAATAATATATATTTATTTAATTTAAATATCAAGATAATATAAGGCTGAAAAAAAGACTAAGGAGAAGTAGTTCTCCTTAGTACAAATTTATTATGTAATATATTTATAGTCGATATTGATATCTTATTGAATTTTATTTAAGATACCGGCAATCTCATTAGCTGTATTTATGGCGTTATCGAAGTCGGATTCAATTGGAGTGAATTTGTCTTTTAGGTACTTTTGTATTTCCTCAGCGGTAGCAGTAGTTTTAAGTTGATGTTTAGCGGTACCAATTTTTATGTCCTCATGGTAATCATTGTAGATTGAAGATATGAATTTTGAGTTAATATTGTTATGTGATGAACAAATTGCTCGAAGCTTTGTTCTTAGTGTTTTTAGATCATTTAGATCTAGCTTCATAAGCTTATCTTGTTTTTTAATTATCGTATTGCATGTTGTTAAGTAGAAAGCTCTAGCATATTCTCTTATCTTATCCACCATATTTGCAAGCTCGGTTTTCATTTGTACATTTTGAGTTGCTACCATTTTGCTGGCAAGTTTCCCAAAAGCTTCAATGTATGGTGGAAAATAGCTAAAACCTAGGTACATTTCGCGTCTAGCTGTTTTACTCTCATCATCCTGAGTATTATAAAGTTTTTTCTGTTTTTTAGCATCAGTATACTGAATTACACCGAAGAATTGAGTGGCGCCTGAGATGATATAATCTTGTTTACCCTCATTCCAAGTTGCATTATTATGTGTGTTGAAGGGGTCTTTTATTCCTTGATGTATCAAGCTGCTTATTGAGTAATTGACAATGCGCTGTTTTAGAGCTTCATCCTGTTGGTCTGCAGCTCCGCCGCTAGGACCAGTTACCCAGCCGCCAGGATGATTACCCGCACTGCTGCCAGGATCAGTTGCCCCACCGCTAGGACCATTTGCCCCTCCGACAGGATCAGTTGCCCCTCCGACAGGATCAGTTGCTCCGCCGCCAGGATCAGTTGCCCCGCCGCTAGGACCAGTAGTTGTCCCGCCGACAGGATCAGTTGCCCCACCGCTAGGACCATTTGCCCCTCCGACAGGATCAGTTGCCCCTCCGCCAGGATGATTGCCCGCACCGCTGCCAGGATCAGTTGCCCCACCGCTAGGACCATTTGCCCCTCTGCTAGGACCATTTGCCCCACCGTTAGGATCAGTTGCTCCGCCGCCAGGACCATTTGCCCCACCGTTAGGATCAGTTGCTCCGCCGCCAGGATCAGTTGCCCCACCGCTAGGACCATTTGCCCCACCGTTAGGATCAGTTGCCCCACCGCTAGGATCAGTTGCTCCGCCGCCAGGATCAGTTGCCCCACCGCTAGGACCATTTGCCCCTCCGACAGGATCAGTTGCCCCTCCGACAGGATCAGTTGCTCCGCCGCCAGGATCAGTTGCCCCGCCGCTAGGACCAGTAGTTGTCCCGCCGACAGGATCAGTTGCCCCGCCGACAGGATCAGTTGCCCTGCCGCCAGGATGATTACCCGCACTGCTGCCAGGATCAGTTGCCCTGCCGCCAGGATCAATTACCTCACCGTTAGGATCAATTACCTCACCGTTAGGATCAGTTGCTCCGCCGCCAGGCTTAGGTGGTGGATCTTGCTTGCGTGGATCAGGAGTGTTTGTAGGAATTTTACCCCCCCCCCCCCCCCAATTTTTCAGGTTTTGGGTTGCAAGAAACCAGAGCTAAGAGAGGTATAAACAAACCTGCTAAAATGAATATAATAAAGATCTTGTATTTCAAAATATTCTCCTTATTTTCAAGATAAACAAATATATTAAATATTTATTGAATATATTTGTTAATATTATTAGCAATAGTATTAATAAATAATAGTTATTATAAAATAATATATATTTATTTAATTTAAATATCAAGATAATATAAGGCTGAAAAAAAGACTAAGGAGAAGTAGTTCTCCTTAGTACAAATTTATTATGTAATATATTTATAGTCGATATTGATATCTTATTGAATTTTATTTAAGATACCGGCAATCTCATTAGCTGTATTTATGGCGTTATCGAAGTCGGATTCAATTGGAGTGAATTTGTCTTTTAGGTACTTTTGTATTTCCTCAGCGGTAGCAGTAGTTTTAAGTTGATGTTTAGCGGTACCAACTTCTATGTTATGCCTGTAATCCTTTTCGATTGGAAATATGAATTTTGAGTCAATATAGCCACTTGCTGAACGAATTGATTGAAGCTTTGTTCTTAGTGTTTTTATATCATTTAGATCCAGCTTCATAAGCTTATCTTGTTTTTTAATTAGCGTATTGAATGCTGTGAAGTAGAAAGCTCTAGCATATTGTCTTATCTTATCCACCATCTTTGTAAGCTCGGTTTTCATTTGTACATTTTGAGTTGCTACCATTTTGTTGGCAAGTTTCCCAAAAGCTTCAATGTATGGTGGAAAATAATCAAAACCTAGGTACATTTCGCGTCTAGCTGTTTTACTCTCATCATCCTGAGTATTATAAAGTTTTGGCTGCTTCTGAGCATCAGTATACTGAATTGCGCCGAAGAATTGAGTGGCGCCTGAGATGATATAATCTTGTTTACCCTCATTCCAAGTTGCATTATTATGTGTGTTTAAGGGGTCTTTTATTCCTTGATGTATCAAGCTGCTTATTAAGTAATTGATAATATTTTGTTTTAGAGCTTCATCCTGTTGGTTTGCAGCTCCGCTGCCAGAATTGCCTGCTGCTGCCCCGCCGACAGGATCAGTTGCCCCTCCGACAGGATCAGTTGCCCCGCCGCTAGGACCAGTAGTTGTCCCGCCGACAGGATCAGTTGCCCCTCCGACAGGATCAGTTGCCCCGCCGCTAGGACCAGTAGTTGTCCCTCCGACAGGATCAGTTGCCCCTCCGACAGGATCAGTTGCCCCTCCGACAGGATCAGTTGCCCCTCCGACAGGATCAGTTGCCCTGCCGCCAGGATGATTGCCCGCACCGCTGCCAGGATCAGTTGCCCTGCCGCCAGGATGATTACCCGCACCGCTGCCAGGATCAATTACCTCACCGTTAGGATCAGTTGCTCCGCCGCCAGGCTTAGGTGGTGGATCTTGCTTGCGTGGATCAGGAGTGTTTGTAGGAAATTTACCCCCCCCCCCCCCCAATTTTTCAGGTTTTGGGTTGCAAGAAACCAGAGCTAAGAGAGGTATAAACAAACCTGCTAAAATGAATATAATAAAGATCTTGTATTTCAAAATATTCTCCTTATTTTCAAGATTTAACAAATATATTGAATATATTTGTTAATATTATTAGCAATAGTATTAATAAATAATAGTTATTATAAAATAATATATATTTATTTAATTTAAATATCAAGATAATATAAGGCTGAAAAAAAGAATAAGGAGAAAAATGTTTCTCCTTATTACAAAATTTAATAACAAATTTATTATGTAATAGATTTATGACCGATGTTTATATCTTATTGAATTTTATTTAAGATACCGGCAATCTCATTAGCTGTATTTATGGCGTTATCGAAGTCGGATTCAGCTGAATCGAATTTGTCTTTTAGGTACTTTTGTATTTCCTCAGCGGTAGCAGTAGTTTTAAGTTGATGTTTAGCGGTACCAATTTTTATGTCCTCATGGTGATCCTTTTCGATTGGAAATATGAATTTTGAGTTAATATTGTTATGTGATGAACGAATTGCTTGAAGATTTGTTCTCAGTGTTTTTATATCATTTAGATCTAGCTTCATGAGCTTATCTTGTTTATTAATTATCGTATTGCATGTTGTTAAGTAGAAAGCTCTAGCATATTCTCTTATCTTATCCACCATATTTGCAAGCTCGGTTTTCATTTGTACATTTTGAGCTGCTACCATTTTGCTGGCAAGTTTCCCAAAAGCTTCAATGTTGAGGTCAATATAATCAAAACCTAGGTACATTTCGCGTCTAGCTGTTTTACTCTCATCATCCTGAGTATTATAAAGTTTTTTCTGTTTTTTAGCATCAGTATACTGAATTACACCGAAGAATTGATTGGCGCCTGAGATGATATAATCTTGTTTACCTTCATTCCAAGTTGTATTAGTATGTGTGTTTATTGTTTGTTTTATTCCTGGAGTAATAAAGCCTATTAAGTAATTGACAATGCGCTGTTTTAGAGCTTCATCCTGTTGGTTTGCAGCTCCGCTGCCAGAATTGCCTGCTGCTGCCCCTCCGACAGGATCAGTTGCCCCGCCGCCGCCAGGATGATTACCCGCACTGCTGTCAGGATCAGTTGCCCCACCGTCAGGATTATCAGGCTTGTCAGTTAGTCCACCAGGCTTAGGTGTAGGAGTGTTTGTAGGAATTTTACCCCCCCCCCCCCCCAATTTTTCAGGTTTTGGGTTGCAAGAAACCAGAGCTAAGAGAGGTATAAACAAACCTGTTAAAATGAATATAATAAAGATCTTGTATTTCAAAATATTCTCCTTATTTTCAAGATTAAACAAATATATTAAATATTTATTGAATATATTTGTTAATATTATTAGCAATAGTATTAATAAATAATAGTTATTATAAAATACTATATATTTATTTAATTTAAATATCAAGATAATATAAGGCTGAAAAAAAGAATAAGGAGAAAAATGTTTCTCCTTATTACAAAATTTAATAACAAATTTATTATGTAATAGATTTATAACCGATATTGATATCTTATTGAATTTTATTTAAGATACCGGCAATCTCATTAGCTGTATCTATGACTGTATTGAATTCGGATTCATTTGAAGTGAATTTGCCGTTTAGATAAGCTTGTATTTCCTCAGCGGTAGCATTACTTTTAAGTGTATGTTTAGCGGTACCAATTTCTATGTTCTTATAGTAATCATTTGTAATTGGCTTTACGAATGCTGAGTAAATCTTTTTTTCTGATGAATTAATTGTTACAAACTTTTCTTCCAGTATTTGTAAATCATTTAGATCCAGTTCCATAAGCTTATCTTTTTTGTTAATTAGCGTATTGTATGCTGTTAAGTAGAAAGCTCTAGCATATTGTCTTATCTTCTTCACCATATTTGCAAGCTCGGTTTTCATTTGTACATTTTGAGCTGCTACCATTTTGCTGGCAAGTTTCCCAAAAGCTTTAATGTCGAGGTCAATATAATCAAAACCTAGGTACATTTCGCGTCTAGCTGCTTTGCTCTCATCATCCTGAGTATTATAAAGTTTTGGTTGCTTCTGAGCATCAGTATACTGAATTACACCGAAGAATTGAGTGGCGCCTGAGATGATATAATCTTGTTTACCTTCATTCCAAGTTGTATTAGTATGTATGTTTATTTTTTGTTTTATTGCTGGAATAATAAAGCTTATTAAGTAATCGATAGTATTCTGTTTTGCAGCTTCGCCGCTAAGATCAGTTACGCCTCCGCCAAGATCAGTTGCGCCTCCGCCAAGATCAGTTACGCCTCCGACAGGATCAGTTGCCCCACCGTTAGGATCAGTTGCTCCGCCGTCAGGATGATTGCCCGCACCGCTGCCAGGATCAATTACCTCACCGTTAGGATCAGTTGCTCCGCCGCCAGGCTTTGGTGGTGGATCTTGCTTGCGTGGATCAGGAGTGTTTGTAGGAAATTTACCCCCCCCCCCCCCCAATTTTTCAGGTTTTGGGTTGCAAGAAACCAGAGCTAAGAGAGGTATAAACAAACCTGTTAAAATGAATACAATAAAGATCTTGTATTTCAAAATATTCTCCTTATTTTCAAGGTTAAACAAATATATTAAATATTTATTGAATATATTTGTTAATATTTATTAGCAGTAGTATTAATAAATAATAGTTATTATAAAATAATATATATTTATTTAATTTAAATATCAAGATAATATAAGGCTGAAAAAAAGAATAAGGAGAAAAATGTTTCTCCTTATTACAAAATTTAATAACAAATTTATTATGTAATATATTTATAGCCGATATTGATATCTTATTGAATTTTATTTAAGATACCGGCAATATCGGGAGCTTCCTTTATGACTGTGTCGAAGTAGGATTCAATTGGAGTGAATTTGCCGTTTAGATAAGCTTGTATTTCCTCAGCGGTAGCATTATCTTGAAGTGTATGTTTAGCGGTACCAATTTCTATGTTCTCATCGTAATTACTGTAGATTGAATATACGAATTTTGAGAAAATATTGCCACTTGCTGAACGAATTGCTTGAAACTTTGTTCCCAGTGTTTCTATATCACTTAGGTCCAGCTCCATAAGCTTATCTTTTTTGTTAATTAGCGGATTGAATGCTGTGAAGTAGAAAGCGCTAGCATATTGTCTTATCTTCTTCACCATATTTGCAAGCTCAGTTTTCATTTGTACATTTTG
Organism: Borrelia nietonii YOR; assembly: GCF_023035795.1. Lineage (NCBI taxonomy): Bacteria > Pseudomonadati > Spirochaetota > Spirochaetia > Spirochaetales > Borreliaceae > Borrelia > Borrelia nietonii. The sequence continues at coordinate 31,140 of NZ_CP073153.1, read as the reverse complement.
AGCTGCTGCCATTTTGTTGGCAAGTGCCCCAAAAGCTTTAATGTAGTCTTTCTCATAATCAAAGCCTAGGTACATTTCGCGTCTAGCTGTTTTGCTTTCGTCATTATTGACATTGTATTTTGTTTTTTGACTCTGAGCATTATCATATTCAATTACATCAAATAATTGATTGGCGCCTGAGATGTTATAATCTTCCCCGACCTCATTCCAAGCTGCATTATTATGTAAGTTTATTTTGTCTTTTATTACTTGATGTATAAACTTTATTAAGGTATTGATGATACGCTGTTTTTCAGCTTCATCCTGTTGGTCTGCAGCTCCGCCGTTAGGATCAATTACCTCACCGTTAGGATCAATTACCTCACCGTCAGGATTATCAGGCTTGGGTGTAGGAGTGTTTGCATTTAATTTTACTCCCTCTGTTTTTTCAGGTTTTGGGTTGCAAGAAACCAGAGCTAAGAGAGGTATAAACAAACCTGCTAAAATGAATATAATAAAGATCTTGTATTTCAAAATATTCTCCTTATTTTCAAGGTTAAACAAATATATTAAATATTTATTGAATATATTTGTTAATATTATTAGCAGTAGTATTAATAAATAATAGTTATTATAAAATACTATATATTTATTTAATTTAAATATCAAGATAATATAAGGCTGAAAAAAAGAATAAGGAGAAAAATTTTTCTCCTTATTACAAAATTTAATAACAAATTTATTATGTAATAGATTTATAACCGATGTTTATATCTTATTGAATCTTATTTAAGATACCGGCAACATCGGGAGCTTCCTTTATGATTGCATCGAATTCGGATTCATTTGGAGTGAATTTGTCGTTTAAGTACTTTTGTATTTCCTCAGCGGTAGCAGTAGTTTTAAGTTTATGTTTAGGGTCAGCAGTACCAATTTTTATATTCTTATCGTAATCCTTTTCGATTGAAGATGTGAATGTTGAGTAAATCTTTTTATTTGATGAATTAATTGTTACAAACTTTGCTTTCAGTGTTTGTAAATCACTTAGGTTCAGCTCCATAAGCTTATCTTGTTTTTTAATTAGCGTATTGTATGCTGTTAAGTAGAAAGCTGTACCATATTGTCTTATCTTATCCACCATCTTTGTAAGCTCGGTTTTCATTTGTACATTTTGAGTTGCTACCATTTTATTTGCAAGTCCCCCAAAAGCTTTAATGATGCTTGAAGTATTACGAAGGCCTAGGTACATTTCGCGTCTAGCTGCTTTACTCTCATCATCCTGAGTATTATAAAGTTTTTTCTGTTTTTTAGCATCAGTATATTGAATTACATCAAATAATTGATTGGGAGCTTTCATGTTGTATCTTTGTTCATCTTCATTCCAAGTTGCATCATTATGTGTGTTTATGTTTCTTTTTATTCCTAGATTAATAAGTGCTATTAAGTCATTGATAATAGTTTGTTTTGCAGCTTCATCCTGTTGGTCTGCAGCTCCGCCGTTAGGATCAATTACCTCACCGTTAGGATCAGTTGCTCCGCCGCCAGGCTTTGGTGGTGGATCTTGCTTGCGTGGATCAGGAATGTTTGCCTTTAATTTTGCTCCTAATTTTACTCCCTCTGTTTTTTCAGGTTTTGGGTTGCAAGAAACCAGAGCTAAGAGAGGTAGAAACAAACCTGCTAAAATGAATATAATAAAAATCTTGTATTTCAAAATATTCTCCTTATTTTCAAGATTAAACAAATTTATTGAATAACTTTGTTAATATTATTTGTAATAGCATTGCTATATAATAGTTATTATAAAGTACTATATATTGATTTAAACTAAATATCAATAGGATGAAAAGATAATGAGGGTTAAAACTAATATAATTGTACTAATAATATATTAGTTATATGTATGACATATCTATAAAGACGCAAAAAAAGACTAAGGAGAAGCAGTTCTCCTTAGTACAAATTTATTATGTAATATATTTATAGTCGATATTGATATCTTATTGAATCTTATTTAAGATACCGGCAATCTCATTAGCTGTATTTATGGCGTTATCGAAGTCGGATTCAGCTGAATCGAATTTGTCTTTTAGGTACTTTTGTATTTCCTCAGCGGTAGCAGTAGTTTTAAGTTGATGTTTAGCGGTACCAATTTTTATGTCCTCATGGCAATCCTTTGCGATTGAATATACGAATTTTGAGTTAATATCGCTATTTGATGAATCAATTTCACTAAACCTTTCTTTCAGTATTTGTAAATCACTTAGAGCCAGCTTCATAAGCTTATCTTGTTTGTCATTTAGCGTATTGTATGTTGTTAAATAGTAAGCTTTACTATATTTTCTTATCTTATCCACCATATTTTCGAGATCGGTTTTCATTTGTACATTTTGAGTTGCTACCATTTTGTTGGCAAGTTTCCCAAAAGCTTCAATGTGTGGTGGAGAATAATCAAAACCTAGGTACATTTCGCGTCTAGCTGTTTTACTCTCATCATCCTGAGTATTATAAAGTTTTGGCTGCTTCTGAGCATCAGTATACTGAATTGCGCCGAAGAATTGATTGGCGCCTGAGATGATATAATCTTCTCCGCCCTCATTCCAAGTTGTATTAGTATGTGTGTTTATTGTTTGTTTTATTGCTGGAATAATAAAGCCTATTAAGTAATCGATAATACCCTGTTTTAGAGCTTCATCCTGTTGGTCTGCAGCTCCGCCGCCAGGATGATTGCCCGCACCGCTGCCAGGATCAGTTGCCCTGCCGCCAGGATGATTGCCCGCACCGCTGCCAGGATCAGTTGCCCTGCCGCCAGGATGATTGCCCGCACCGCTGCCAGGATCAGTTGCCCTGCCGCCAGGATGATTGCCCGCACCGCTGCCAGGATCAGTTGCCCTGCCGCCAGGATGATTGCCCGCACCGCTGCCAGGATCAATTACCTCACCGTTAGGATCAGTTGCTCCGCCGCCAGGCTTAGGTGGTGGATCTTGCTTGCGTGGATCAGGAGTGTTTGTAGGAAATTTACCCCCCCCCCCCCCAATTTTTCAGGTTTTGGGTTGCAAGAAACCAGAGCTAAGAGAGGTAGAAACAAACCTGTTAAAATGAATATAATAAAAATCTTGTATTTCAAAATATTCTCCTTATTTTCAAGATAAACAAATATATTAAATATTTATTGAATATATTTGTTAATATTATTAGCAGTAGTATTAATAAATAATAGTTATTATAAAATACTATATATTTATTTAATTTAAATATCAAGATAATATAAGGCTGAAAAAAAAGAATAAGGAGAAAAATTTTTCTCCTTATTACAAAATTTAATAACAAATTTATTATGTAATATATTTATAGCCGATATTGATATCTTATTGAATCTTATTTAAGATACCGGCTAATCTCATTAGCTGTATTTATGGCGTTATCGAAGTCGGATTCAATTGGAGTGAATTTGCCGTTTAGATAAGCTTGTATTTCCTCAGCGGTAGCATTATCTTGAAGTGTATGTTTAGCGGTACCAATTTCTATGTTATTATAATAATCCTTGTGGATTTGAAATACGAATTTTTCGCGAATATTGCTATTTGCTGAATGAATTGTTAGCATCTTGTCTTCCAGTGTTTGTAAATCACTTAGATCTAGCTTCATGAGCTTATCTTGTTTATTAATTATCGTATTGCATGTTGTTAAGTAGAAAGCTCTAGCATATTCTCTTATCTTATCCACCATATTTGCAAGCTCGGTTTTCATTTGTACATTTTGAGTTGCTACCATTTTATTTGCAAGTTTCCCAAAAGCTTTAATGTCGAGGTCATCATAACCAAAGCCTAGGTACATTTCGTGTCTAGCTGCTTTGCTCTCATCATCCTGAGTATTATAAAGTTTTGGCTGCTTCTGAGCATCAGTATACTGAATTACACCGAAGAATTGAGTGGCGCTTGAGATGTTATAATCTTCTCCGCTCTCATTCCAAGTTGCATTATTATGTATGCTTAAGGTGTCTTTTATTCCTTGATGTATCAAGCTGCTTATTAAGTAATTGACAATGTGCTGTTTTAGAGCTTCATCCTGTTGGTCTGCAGCTCCGCCGCCAGGATGATTGCCCGCACTGCTGCCAGGATCAGTTGCCCTGCCGCCAGGATGATTGCCCGCACCGCTGCCAGGATCAGTTGCCCTGCCGCCAGGATGATTGCCCGCACCGCTGCCAGGATCAGTTGCCCTGCCGCCAGGATGATTGCCCGCACCGCTGCCAGGATCAATTACCTCACCGTTAGGATCAGTTGCTCCGCCGCCAGGCTTAGGTGGTGGATCTTGCTTGCGTGGATCAGGAGTGTTTGTAGGAAATTTACCCCCCCCCCCAATTTTTCAGGTTTTGGGTTGCAAGAAACCAGAGCTAAGAGAGGTATAAACAAACCTGTTAAAATGAATATAATAAAGATCTTGTATTTCAAAATATTCTCCTTATTTTCAAGATAAACAAATATATTAAATATTTATTGAATATATTTGTTAATATTATTAGCAGTAGTATTAATAAATAATAGTTATTATAAAATACTATATATTTATTTAATTTAAATATCAAGATAATATAAGGCTGAAAAAAAGAATAAGGAGAAAAATGTTTCTCCTTATTACAAAATTTAATAACAAATTTATTATGTAATAGATTTATAACCGATGTTTATATCTTATTGAATCTTATTTAAGATACCGGCAATCTCATTAGCTGTATTTATGGCGTTATCGAAGTCGGATTCAGCTGAATCGAATTTGTCTTTTAGGTACTTTTGTATTTCCTCAGCGGTAGCAGTAGTTTTAAGTTGATGTTTAGCGGTACCAATTTTTATGTCCTCATGGCAATCCTTTGCGATTGAATATACGAATTTTGAGTTAATATCGCTATTTGATGAATCAATTTCACTAAACCTTTCTTTCAGTATTTGTAAATCACTTAGAGCCAGCTTCATAAGCTTATCTTGTTTGTCATTTAGCGTATTGTATGTTGTTAAATAGTAAGCTTTACTATATTTTCTTATCTTATCCACCATATTTTCGAGATCAGTTTTCATTTGTACATTTTGAGCTGCTACCATTTTGTTGGCAAGTTTCCCAAAAGCTTCAATGTGTGGTGGAGAATAACCAAAACCTAGGTACATTTCGCGTCTAGCTGTTTTACTCTCATCATCCTGAGTATTATAAAGTTTTGGCTGCTTCTGAGCATCAGTATACTGAATTGCGCCGAAGAATTGATTGGCTCCTGAGATGTTATAATCTTCTCCGCCCTCATTCCAAGTTGCATCATTATGTATGTTTATTTTGGTTTTTATTGCTGGAATAATAAAGTCTATTAAGTAATCGATAATACCCTGTTTTAGAGCTTCATCCTGTTGGTCTGCAGCTCCGCCGCCAGGATGATTGCCCGCACTGCTGCCAGGATCAGTTGCCCCACCGCTAGGACCATTTGCCCCTCCGACAGGATCAGTTGCCCCACCGTCAGGATCAGTTGCTCCGCCGCCAGGATGATTGCCCGCACTGCTGCCAGGATCAGTTGCCCCACCGCTAGGACCATTTGCCCCTCCGACAGGATCAGTTGCCCCACCGTCAGGATCAGTTGCTCCGCCGCCAGGATGATTGCCCGCACTGCTGCCAGGATCAGTTGCCCCACCGCTAGGACCATTTGCCCCTCCGCCAGGATGATTGCCCGCACTGCTGCCAGGATCAGTTGCCCCACCGCTAGGACCATTTGCCCCTCCGCCAGGATGATTGCCCGCACCGCTGCCAGGATCAGTTGCCCCACCGCTAGGACCATTTGCCCCTCCGCCAGGATGATTGCCCGCACCGCTGCCAGGATCAATTACCTCACCGTTAGGATCAATTACCTCACCGTTAGGATCAGTTGCTCCGCCGCCAGGCTTAGGTGGTGGATCTTGCTTGCGTGGATCAGGAGTGTTTGTAGGAAATTTACCCCCCCCCAATTTTTCGGGTTTTGGGTTGCAAGAAACCAGAGCTAAGAGCGGTATAAACAAACCTGCTAAAATGAATATAATAAAAATCTTGTATTTCAAAATATTCTCCTTATTTTCAAGATAAACAAATATATTAAATATTTATTGAATATATTTGTTAATATTATTAGCAATAGTATTAATAAATAATAGTTATTATAAAATAATATATATTTATTTAATTTAAATATCAAGATAATATAAGGCTGAAAAAAAGACTAAGGAGAAGTAGTTCTCCTTAGTACAAATTTATTATGTAATATATTTATAACCGATGTTTATATCTTATTGAATTTTATTTAAGATACCAGCAACATCGAGAGCTTCCTTTATGATTGCATCGAAGTCGGATTCAACTGAAGTGAATTTGCCGTTTAGGTAATCTTGTATTTCCTCAGCGGTAGCATTATCTTGAAGTGTATGTTTAGCAGTACCAACTTCTATGTTCTTATCGTGATCATCGTAGATTGAATATGCGAATTCTGAGTAAATCTTTTTATCTGATGAATTAATTGTTTTAAACTTTGCTTTCAGTGTTTGTAAATCATTTAGATCCAGCTCCATAAGCTTATCTTGTTTGTCAGTTAGCGTATTGTATGCTGTTAAGTAGAAAGCTGTACCATATTGTCTTATCTTATCCACCATATTTTCGAGATCAGTTTTCATTTGTACATTTTGAGCTGCTACCATTTTATTTGCAAGTGCCCCAAAAGCTTTAATGATGCGTGAAATATTACGAAGGCCTAGGTACATTTCGCGTCTAGCTGTTTTGCTCTCATCATCTTGAGTATTATAAAGTTTTGGCTGTTTCTGAGCATCGGTATACTGAATTACACCAAATAATTGATTGGAAGCTTTAATGTTGTATTTTTGTTTATCTTCATTCCAAGTTGCATTATTATGTGTGGTTATGTTTCTTTTGATTCCTAGATTAATAAGTGCTATTAAGTCATTGACAATACGTTGTTTTTGTTGGTCTGCAGTTTCGACAGGCTTAGGTGGATCTTGCTTGCGTGGATCAGGAGTGTTTGTAGGAATTTTACCCCCCCCCCCCCCCCAATTTTTCAGGTTTTGGGTTGCAAGAAACCAGAGCTAAGAGTGGTATAAACAAACCTGTTAAAATGAATATAATAAAGATCTTGTATTTCAAAATATTCTCCTTATTTTCAAGATTAAACAAATATATTAAATATTTATTGAATATATTTATTAATAGTATTAGCAATAGTATTAATAAATAATCATTATTATAAAGTATTATATATTTATTTGGTTTAAATATCAATAGGATGAAAAGATAATGAGGGTTAAAACTAATATAATTGTAGTAATAATATATTAGTTATATGTATGACATATCTATAAAGACGCAAAAAAAGACTAAGGAGAAGTGGTTCTCCTTAGTACAAATTTATTATGTAATATATTTATAGTCGATATTATGTCTTATTGAATTTTATTTAAGATACCGGCAATCTCATTAGCTGTATTTATGGCTTTATCGAAGTCGGATTCAGCTGAATCGAATTTGTCTTTTAGGTACTTTTGTATTTCCTCAGCGGTAGCAGTAGTTTTAAGTTGATGTTTAGCGGTACCAATTTTTATGTCCTCATGGTAATCCTTTTGGATTGAAGATATGATTGAGTTAATACCGTTATTTGCTGAATGAATTGCTTGAAGCTTTGTTCTCAGTGTTTCTATATCATTTAGATCTAGCTTCATAAGCTTATCTTGTTTGTCATTTAGCGTATTGTATGCTGTTAAATAGTAAGCTCTAGCATATTGTCTTATCTTATCCACCATATTTGCAAGCTCGGTTTTCATTTGTACATTTTTAGTTGCTGCCATTTTGTTGGCAAGTTTCCCAAAAGCTTCAATGTATGGTGGAAAATAACCAAAACCTAGGTACATTTCGCGTCTAGCTGTTTTACTCTCATCATCCTGAGTATTATAAAGTTTTTTCTGTTTTTTAGCATCAGTATACTGAATTACACCGAAGAATTGAGTGGCGCCTGAGATGATATAATCTTGTTTACCTTCATTCCAAGTTGTATTAGTATGTATATTTATTGTTTGTTTTATTGCTGGAATAATAAAGTCTATTAAGTAATCGATAATACCCTGTTTTAGAGCTTCATCCTGTTGGTCTGCAGCTCCGCCGTTAGGATCAATTACCTCACCGTTAGGATCAATTACCTCACCGTTAGGATCAATTACCTCACCGTTAGGATCAATTACCTCACCGTCAGGATTATCAGGCTTGGGTGTAGGAGTGTTTGCATTTAATTTTACTCCCTCTGTTTTTTCAGGTTTTGGGTTGCAAGAAACCAGAGCTAAGAGAGGTATAAACAAACCTGCTAAAATGAATATAATAAAGATCTTGTATTTCAAAATATTCTCCTTATTTTCAAGGTTAAACAAATATATTAAATATTTATTGAATATATTTGTTAATATTATTAGCAGTAGTATTAATAAATAATAGTTATTATAAAATACTATATATTTATTTAATTTAAATATCAAGATAATATAAGGCTGAAAAAAAGAATAAGGAGAAACATTTTTCTCCTTAGTACAAAATTTAATAACAAAATTTATTATGTAATAGATTTATAGTCGATATTATGTCTTATTGAATCTTATTTAAGATACCGGTAATCTTGGTAGCTTCATTTATGATTGTATCGAAGTCGGATTCAGCTGGAGTGAATTTGTCTTTTAGATAATCTTGTATTTCCTCAGCGGTAGCATTATCTTGAAGTGTATGTTTAGGGTCAGCAGTACCAACTTCTATGTTAAGATTGTAATCATTGGAGATTGAATTTGTGAAATTATATGAAATAGTGCTCTTTGTTGTATGAATTGCATCAAACCTTGCTTTCAGTATTTGTAAATCACTTAGAGCCAGCTCCATAAGCTTATCTTTTTTGTTAATTAGCGTATTGAATGCTATTAAATAGTAAGCTCTAGCATATTGTCTTATCTTATCCACCATATTTTCGAGTTCAGTTTCCATTTGTACATTTTTAGTTGCTGCCATTTTGCTGGCAAGTTTCCCAAAAGCTTCAATGGCGAGGTCATCATAACCAAATCCTAGGTACATTTCGCGTCTAGCTGTTTTACTCTCATCATCCTGAGTATTATAAAGTTTTTTCTGTTTTTTAGCATCAGTATACTGAATTGCGCCGAAGAATTGAGTGGCGCCTGAGATGTTATAATTTTGTGTACCCTCATTCCAAGTTGCATTATTATGTGTGTTTATGTTTCTTTTTATTGATGGAATAATAAGTGGTGTTAAGTCATTGATAATAGTTTGTTTTGCAGCTTCATCCTGTTGGTCTGCAGCTCCGCCGTTAGGATCAATTACCTCACCGTTAGGATCAATTACCTCACCGTTAGGATCAGTTGCTCCGCCGCCAGGCTTAGGTGGATCTTGCTTGCGTGGATCAGGAATGTTTGCCTTTAATTTTGCTCCTAATTTTACTCCCTCTGTTTTTTCAGGTTTTGGGTTGCAAGAAACCAGAGCTAAGAGAGGTATAAACAAACCTGTTAAAATACATATAGTAAAGATCTTGTATTTCAAGATATACTCCTTTTTTAAAGAAAACAAGGAGAAGAGTATTCCTTATCCTTGTTTTATAATAAATTTTATATCCGATATTTATATATCTTATTGAATCTTATTTAAGATTGTAATAATTTCGGGAACTTCTTTTTTTACTGCATTTAAGTCAGGTATAAAGCTATTTTTTTTGTCTTCTAAGTACTGTTTTATTTCCTCAGCGGTAGCAGTAGTTTTAATTTTATTTTTATTAGGGGAAACGGTACCAATTTCTATATCATTATCGTAGTCCTCTTTGATTACATCTGCTGCACTTTTAAGATTTGTTTTTGATGCTAGAAGTATATGGAACTTTGTTTTCAGTATTTTTAGATCACTTAGAGTCAGTTCCATAAGCTTATCTTTTTTGCTAGTTAGCGTATTGAATGCTGTTAAGTAGGAATCCTTAGCATATTTTCTCATCTTATCTACAATCTTCTCTAGAATACCCTTCATTTCTGGAGGTGCTGCTTGAGCTGTCATTTTGTTGGCAAGTGCCCCAAAAGTTTTAATGTAGTCTTTCTCATAAGCAAAGGCTAGGTACATTTCTCGTCTAGCTGCTTTGCTCTCATCATTATTGACATTATATTTTGTTTTTTGACCCTGAGCATTATCATATTCAATTGTATCAAATAATTGATTGGCACCTGAGATGTCATAAGCTTCTCCGGCCTCATCCCAAGCTGTATCATTATGTGTGTTTAGTTCTGTTTCTACTTGTTGAGCTTTTGCTGTTAAGTCATCAATAATAGCCTGTTTTGCAGCTTTTTCCTGTTGGGCTGTGTCGACTGGTGCTGCATGATCTCCCTTCCTCTTTGAATTTTGATCACAGCCCAGTAAAATCAAACCTGTTAAAATACATATAATAAAAACCTTGTTTTTCAAAATATTCTCCTTATTTGCAAGATTAAACAAAGTTATCAACATTACTTACAAGAGTATTAGTTAATAATTGTTATTATGTGATATTATATATTCATTTGATTTAAATATCAAGATGATAAGAGTAAATAATATTATTGTAATCATATTGTAATAATATTATTTATATGTATAACAATATAATTGTTCTTTATATAAATGATTATGCTAGTTGAATTTTGATGTTAAATGTTGTTTAGAGTGCCATTAAATGGTACAAATAAAATTGAATAAATAAAACGTACAAATACCCAAATGTGTTAAATATCCGAATAACACTTGCTGCCCTGTAAATTTCTTAAATGTAAATTCTTACGCTCAGTAAGAAGAAAAGAATACCTTTTCTTCATCATCATCATCATCATCTTCTTCTTCTTCTTCTTCTTCGTTATTTGAAATGTAATTTATGTTAAATATATGTTACATAATGTTTATATTTTGCCTAAGATTGAGCTAATGTCTTTACATATGTAGTCGATTGTAATAGCTGCATATGTAAGTTGTTCAGGATATTTATTATCGACAGTCAGGTATTTTATTAAATTAGCGATGCTACCTGTTTTAATATTATTCTGATTATTATTGAAATCATTTTTTATCTTGAGCAGCATATTTTTAATCTGTTGTTTTTTATTTTCAAGTGTTTTGAATTTATTTGTAAGTTTTTTTAAGTCACGAAGGCTTAAAGAGGTAAGTTTATCTCTTTTGTTAATTAGTGGTGTGAATGCAACTAAAAAATAATTTCTAGCATATTGCCTTACTTGGTTTATGACCATATTTAGGTGTTGAATGTCTTGATTACTGCCTTTAATAGCACCATCTGCTAATTTGTTGGCAATTGTTCCAAATTCTCTAATGGAGTTTGTGTGATACTCGAAGGCTAAATAAATTTCTCTCCTGGTAAATTTATTATCCTTATATTTTTTGTTATTATCAGTGGTAATGACATCAAATAATTGATTTGTTCCTTTCATGTCAAATTGAGTGTTATCCTCGACCCATTTATCATTGATGTGTATATTGAGTATGTGTTTAATATTATCAGCTTGGCTTATCAGCTTATCTATTAGAATTTTGGTCTTTCTATTTATTGTCTCATTAGGAACTGGTTTAAGGTTTGGATTGCAGGCAATTAGAATAAAGGTTATGAAAATTAATGATGCAAAAAAATAATTTTTCAAAGTGTTCTCCTTGTTTTTAAAATTGAATACAGTGTTTGTTTATAACAATGCTTATTATTAATTGATAATCATTATTTATTAATAGTATGTATTTATTATATTGATTTGATTTTGAATATCAATAGGAAAAGCAATAGGAATATCAATAGGAAAAGTTAAATAATCAGGTTATTATTTGAAATATGTAATATATCTTTTCTTAACCCCATCGTTTATCTAAGTTCTTTTAAGATTATTGCAATGTTACTACTTATTGTATCAATTTTATTAATTGCGGTTGTAAAGTTCGATCTATAGTTATGAGTTATGTGGGATATGATTTTGGTTTTGTTAGTTCTAATGTTATTTTTATCATTAATGTAATCATTGGTAAGATTTTTTACAGTTTGTTTCCAATGATTTCTTATCCTTTCAAGAATATCAAATGCTTCTTTAAGGAAGAGGAGGGCATTAAGATTTAAAGATTCAAGTTGATCCTTTTTATTAATGAGTACTGTGAATGCAAGTTCAAAATAGTTGGAAGAGTATATTATTGCTGCATTTGCGATCTTGGTAAGCAGCGTATTGTTTCTTTGAGTAATAGTTGCTGTTATTTGGTTAAGAATTGTCCCGAAGTTTTTAATTGTTTTATCATCGTATTCCAAAGCTAAATAGAATTGCCTTCTAACCGACTTATTTATATTATTACTTACTTTTTGAGTATTTGCCTTATTGTCAATCATATCAAATGCCTTGCCATTTCCTTTCATTCCAAATTGAGTACTATCTTCGATCCAGGCATCATTATTGTGTATATCTAATATGGGTTTAATATTGGAAGCTTTTTTTCTTAGCTCATTTATTAAAGCATTTTTAAGTTTTTCTATCGCTTCTGGCTCTAAGCTATCAAGAAAGTTGCGCAAGCCTATTATTCCTGTTTTTGGAAATAAATCAAGATCTGAGTTGCAAGTAGTTAGAGTAAAAATTATTATAAAAGGAATGACAAAAAAATAGATTTTCAAAATATTCCCCTTATTTTTAAGATTTAATAACTTATGGTTTATAACCATTAAATAATAGCAATTAAATATTATTTATTAAATAATAGCTATAAATAATATTATACACGTATATCTGTGTAGTAATGCTATTGTCAAGATGGTATGTATTGTGTTAAGGGATTATTTTAAAGTTTTACTTTAAGACAGTTATAGATTGTTGTATGTCTTAAAGAGAAAAGAACTATCATAGTTACATCTTCTTTATTGAATTTAAGTAAAAATTTTAAGCATGAAGGTAAAAAATAAAAGCAGAAAAGAGGATACCTTCTCTTCTGCAGTTTATAAATTCATTATTGTCATTATTGTAATGTTTAATATAGATTGCTAATTTATTTTTTTTAAAATTTTGTTAATATCACCAGCTAGTATGCCGATTGCAGGGATTTTCTTTTGAAGTATGTTGCCATATTTTTCTTTTATATGTTCAATTAATTTTTTGCTATCAGTTTTAATTCCATCCCTGTCATCATCATAATCCTTGATGATACTATCTACTGTGTTTTGCCACAGTAATTTTACTTTTTCAATTGCATCAAGTTTAATTTTAATTGTTCTTAAATCTTGAAGGGCCAGAGAATCAAACTTGTTTTGAGCTTCTTTTATTTTATCGATTACCCGTTCAAATAAGAATTGCGAGTAAGCTCTTCCTGCATTTGTGATGTCTATGTGTAATTGTCCCCTATTGGTACCATCAGATGTTATTTGATTAAGAATGATCCCAATCTTTCTAATTTTTTCTCCGTCGTAATTTAGAGATGAATAGAATTGTCTTCTGTTATTTTGACTTTCAGGATCATTGTAAGCTTTCTGACTAGGATTGCCTATGATGATTTTAAATGCTCCATTTTTCATCCCAAATTGATCCGCAGGCTCATTCTTTTGAGTATTTGTTTTGTCTATCTCTATTAAAACCGTGGCATTTTGAATCTGTTCTCTTAAAGATTTTATTAACATTTGTTTTGCTTTTTTTTCAGCTTCTTCTTTGCATTTTTTTTGTATCTGTGTCTGTGGTGATGATATGTCATCTCTTTGCGTTGACTGTGTCCAATTTGGTTGATCCTTGTGATGCAATCCTTTTGTTCTTTGCTCGTTAAGGTCTGATTTGCAAGCGGTAAAAATTATTAGAAAATACATGATTAAAAAATAGTTTTTCAAAATATTCTCCTTGCTTGTAAAATTTAACAAATATTAATTAATATTTTATCAAATAATATTAATTATTATTTGATATTACATGTAATTTACATTATATATTATTTAATATTATATATAATATTAAATTTAAATATCAAGATGGGGGAGGTATAATATTCATTATAGGTAATGTTTATTCAATAATTGATGTTTAGTAATATGTAGTATTCATTTTATAATTTTTATTTGTCACTTGGATTATTCTATATGTAGTTATTCGTCATTGGAATAAGGAATGACTGGCTTAAATTTGTAATGATTGATTATAAAATAAGTCCTGATATTTAGAATTTAAATGCAGGCAACTAAAGTTAGGGTTATTAGAGTCGATATAATGAAGGAATTACGTTTTATAATAATTTTCCTTTTTGTCAAATTAGACAATTAATAATCTCTTAAATATAGCTATCATGGTATATTGTATAATTCGTATTGCATATTGTTGGAATATAAGTGCAATTTAAAAAGGAATAAGTTATTACATTAATGATAGCTAGTTAAGTGTAATGTTGACTTTATGGTCTATTGATACCCGTAATTGTTTTGTAGTTAATGCTAACTTGGTGTAGTTTATTTGGTTTTAAAGATGATTTTTTATTGATTATTTATCTAGATTTTAAAGTATCATAGATTAGGGGCGTGTTTATGCAGAATGTAAAGGTTAAGGATAATCCTTACATCACAGAAAAGCGAATTTATAGTGAGTTTGTTAAGATAGGTATGCATAAAGCTATTGCGCTTGATTTGTCAAAGCGTTATTATCATAATGAGCTTACGTATAAAGACTTAGAAAATTTAGAGAGAAATTTTAATCTTAAGATAGAAAACTTCGAGAAACAATTTAATGTTAAATTTACTTATCTAGAAGATAAGATAGATAATGTAAAGGCAGAGCTTAATATTAAAATAGATAATGCAAAAGCAGAACTTAATACCAAGATAGATAACGTAGAGAAAAACTTAAATTTAAAATTTGATTATCTAAATGATAAAATAGATGTTTCAGTTAAGGCATTAAATGAAAATATAAAAGAGACAAATAATCTTGTTAGATGGGTATTTGGTTTTACTTTTGTTATTGCAATTACTATAATAGCAGGTTTTATTTTCAAATAGATCTGATAATTACATGTTTGTTCATGACCAGAAATACTCAAGTTGCCTAAACAAAGGTTTATACGCTTATTAAAAATATAATATATACCAAAATAATGTCATAAAGACATTTTCTTAGTATATCGTTAATGATATTCAAATTGATTAATAATTGCTATTAAAACATAGCTCAATTATTCCTGCTGCAGTGCTTATAGAGTCGGCAGCCTCTTTTAGAGATGTCAAAGCTTCTTTAAGATTACTTGGAGCTTGGTCTAAATTATCGCTTAACTCATCATAGACACCATTAAAAAAATATCTACTTACATTTGTCATAATAATCCTTATGTATGCTTTCGTGTGAGCTCCAGATTCATTGATATAAATTTGTAAGCTTGGATTATGTGTATTGAATTGCTTTATTGTCTTTTTGATCTCTAGTTCTCTACTATTATGAGTTGTCCTGGTAGCTATGTCTAATAACTTATCCAGTAAAGTTAGCATTTTTATCCCACTATCTATGTTACTCTTGACGGCATTTGCTACAGGACCATTGTATCCTGCATTTAATAATGCCTTGAATGCTATTTCAATCTTTTCAGCAGAATTTTTAATTGCTTTAATAAGATTTGGGATATCATTTACTTCTAATTTTGCTTTACCTGTAGTTTTTTTAAAATGATCAATTCCCTTTTTAGAGTCTTCAGATTTTGATTTTGCCCCGGCAGCAATTTTAGCGAGCTCTTCTGTACTTAAAGCCTTAATCTTAGTTATTTCTAATCCTGTAAGTTTACTTACTTGTTCGGTAGTAGATTCTTCTACAGATTTTGCGGTTTCTTTTGCAATTTTAGCATCACTTTTTGCATTCAGCCTGTTATTATCTGATTTACAATTGATCGTTAGTAGCAATGCTGCGATACTGATTATTTTTACATACCCCATATAATATCTCCTTTTACAAAAAATATACTTCATAAATCTGATAGCACTTGATAAACGTTTATTAAAGTGGGCTTTACCTAAATTGGTTTAACCTTTAGATTTTGTTTATTCTTGATCTCAGTTTGAGTGTTGTTAGTCTTTTAATTTGATTAGAATGTTGCGTTTTGATGTAATGAAATAAGTTTAAAAATGAATAATATAATTAGTGATTCTGTTAATTTGATGTGTGTTATTTAGATTAATACTTTATATAAAGTTGGATATACGTGTAAGAGGGCATTTATGCTTTTAAGAAATGGTTGAAAAAAAGCCCCCTTGGTAAAGGGGACATTTAAAAGAATGTATAAAACATTGTGAGTAAACAATCTTCCTTTTGAAAAATTAAAGTATTTGGTAATTAATTATTAGTTCAAAAAATTATTTATTTCAAGTTTTTTTAAAAAAAATTTTAAATTTTTTAAAGTTCCTGTGGTTATGCTATAAAAGTTTATAGCGATGCTTGTGTAGTCCGGATTATTAAAATCTTAACTTTTTCAATTAGCCCAATTTGTTAAAGTATACGTAGTAGTCACTTGAGTAGATGAATAAAGGAGATATGTTAATAAGCTTTTCAAAGATATTTGTAAATTAATATTAATGCAGAAACTTAATAATGTTGAAACTTAATATTTGTTATTATATAATATAATATATTAATTTGTAATATATTGTATTATATAATAACAAATATATAAGATAAAAAAGGAGAATATTTGTGCAATTAAGTAGTATTAAAGTAGTGTTAATGTTATTAACATTATTAATAAGTTGTGATCTATTTAAAAAAGAAAATTCAGCTGGAGCTGCTTCCAGTGAGCAAGGTGTATATTCAGTTACTGGGGGGTCATATGTAACTAATGGGCAGCATGCATTGATTCCTAGATCAACTAGATCAACTAGTCAATCAGATGAATTACTTAAAGATTTTGATCTAACTACTGAAGAGAAGAAAGCTATAAATTACTTGAAAGATACATTAATGAATTTTAAGCATTTTATACCCGGTGTATATAGAAAGGATTACAAAACGTATACCAGTGAGGAGTTTTATAGTTTGCTAGATAGTTTTGGTAAGGCTGGTATTAAAAAAGTTGCTGGAAGCATTGTGGCGGTTCTAAATGCGCAAGCCGAAGCTGAGGAAGCTGTCAGCAAGATAGGGGATTTAATCGAACGAGAAGTATTCAAGCAGCTGGAGTTAAGGCAGAATTGGTATAAAAAGGTATTAAAAGTTGCATTCGATGATCCTTCATTGACATATAATGAGCTTGTTGAACGGAATGTGAAAGTAAAGGACGTATTTGAAAAAGGAATTAAGAGAAGTGCAGAGTTAGCTGCTAAAATATATGACACCTTTAATCTGGATCTTTATGAGAAAAGAGTTGTTCGGTACATTTTAGCTTTATCAATTGTTTATGGTGAAGATGATGATACTGGAGTAAAGGTAACCCCGTATACTAAATATGAGATTTATGGGCTATTAGCGTCCCCTCCTTTTGGTGCTGCTAACATTAAAAATACTTTTAAGAACATGAAAAAGACTATTAAGGTCCTGAACGCAGCTGAAGCGGCTATTGGCAAGATAAAAGATGAGACTATAAAAAATGATTTAAAAGAGCAGTTTAATCGCCAGAAGGATTTGTATGATCAAGAGTTGAAACCTGTATTAAAGGATCCTGATAAGCTATATGCTAAGCTTACTAGTGATATATTTGATCGTTTAAGTCATACTGTTGCAGGTGAATTTGAGAGAATTAAGCAAGAGGCACGAAGCAAAAGTTAGTGCAAGCAGCAGGTCTTAAAACCGGAATAATAACTAGCAAGTTATTGCTAGTATTTATTGTGCATTTAAAAGGAGATTATTTATTAGTAATAATCTCTAATTATTACTAATGTTATTAATTAGTTAGGTGTAATTTGGTTAAAAAAATTTATATAGTTTATTAATGAATTAGAAGAAGCTAGAAGTTATAAGTAGCAGGATTATTTATATTATATTAAAAAAAAGTTAAAATGTACATATAGGAAATCTGCTAAAAAAGGGGTTTTAGGTATGAAGATGAATAAGATTAAGTTGTTATCATTATTATTGTTGTTAGTTAGTTGTAGTTTGTTGGATAAAGGGGAAGATGATGTAGGTCGTTATGCAGATATGTATAAAAATTTTAATCTAACAACCGAAGAGAAGAATACTATAGATTACTTAAAAGATATATTAATGAGCTTTAAGCATTTTATACCCGATGTATATAAAAAGGATTACAAAGCGTACACCAGTGAGGAGTTTTATAGTTTACTCAATAGTTTTGGTAAGGATGGCACTAAAGAAGTTGCTGAGAGCATTATGGAAATCCAAAAGGCATTAGAGAAAACTAAGGGAGCTATTGATAAGGTGCAATATGAATTTGAAAAAAGTAGATTGCATGAGCATTTAAGCCGAGTTTGGAATGAAAAGTTTTTAAAAATTGTATTTAATAGGCCTGATCAGGCATCTGTGTTGACTGACGTAATTGAGATAGCAAAGGGCGAGCTTGGTAATGTTGAGAAAATTGCAGCATTATCCGCTGAAGTATTTAACAAGTTTAATTTGACTCTTGAAGAGAAAAAGGCTGTATATTACTTGCGAGATGCATTAACTGCTTCTGGTATTTCTCCAAGTAATGTGGTAGAAGTAGTATATGATGATGATGAGGTTTATTCTGTATTAATATCCCTTCCTTTTAGTGCTTCTAACATTAAAAGGGCTTTAGATTCAATTGTAAAAACCCTAAGAATAGTAGAGGCAACCATTGTAGCTGTTGATAAGGTGCAAGAAGATGCAAAAAGAAATCGATTGCTAGCAGATATTGAGCTTAATGATAATGTATATAAAAACGAGTTAAAACTTATTTTTAAAGATTCTACTAAGGCATATAACAAACTTGTAGGCGGGGCGTTTGCTAATTTGAGTTTTGACTATAAAGCTAGGTTGGAGAACCTTCAAACAAAAATATAGCTAACACTTAGCAGTAAGAGCGTGAAGTTAAAAGCGGGAAGGGGAGTGGATATTATAGCATTTATTGTATGTCAATTGAAAGGAAATGGACATGAAGAGTAATAAGAGTAAAGTATTATTAGTATTGTTATTAGTTAGTTGTAATGTGGATAAAAAAGGTACTGTCTCTAGTTCAGTAGATGGGTATCATAATGCTAGTTTTCCAATGAATAGGGCATTTGTTAGTGTTGGTAATCATAATAATGTTAGATTTGATGAATTATTTGTTAAATTGAATCTAACTGACTACCAGGCAAGAGCTGTTTTGTGCTTGAAAAATGTATTGACTGATTCTAGGTTTGTTGTACGTGATGCAGATGGGGTAAGAGTAAAAACATATGATGAATTTGATTTTTATAAGCTGCTATCTATTACTTTTGGTGCTGTTAGAACTCAAACAGTTGCTGAAAATATTGCAGTTATTTTTAATGCAAAAGCCTCAGCTGAAGCAGCTGTTGCTAAGGTACAAGATGTAACTAAAAAAGATGCATTAAGTAAGCGGTTTGTGAGCGCTAATAATTATTATGAGAAAGTGTTAAAACTGGCATGTGATGATCCTAATCAAGCATATGATAATCTTACTAATGATAGCAACTTTGCTAAATTGATTGTGGATGCGAAGGTCAAGTTTGAGGCAATTGATATTGATGTGGCGTTGATTTCTAAAATAGATTATAAATTTAATTTGACCGATGAAGAGACGAGAGTCATTAATTACTTGAGAGATGTAGTAGTGAATTCCAAGTTTATTATGTTTCGTAATGTGCGGGAATGTTTTAAAAAACCGCGGCATAAAGAAGATCATAAACATCTGAGCAAGTTTGAAATATATACTGTTAATAATTTTCATTATGTAATGTCTGGATTTGTTTTTAATACTGATAAATTCAGGATGGTTATTCAAAATATTATGAATATTCTTGAGGCAAGAGCCGAAGCGCGAGCAGCTATAAGCATAATAAATGACCGGGCTGAAAAAGATAAATTAAATGATGATTATTTAAAAGTTGATAATGATTATACACAAGAGTTAAAAGCCGCATTCTATAATCCTGCGGAGGAGAATGTAGAATTATGGCATAAACTTATTGCATTAAGTTATGCAGATAAATTTAAGCAAATTAAGGCAAAGGCACATGCGATAAATTAGTCTTTGAGCGCTGATATAAAAATTAGTGTATTTCAATGTATTGCTTTGTATATTAGTAGTAACTCAAAAGAGAAATAGGTAGTAATTGAAGTACTGCCTATACTCTCAGGTTAACATATAAATAATACTGATATTAAAATTTATGTAAAACCAAAAGATTTCAGTTAATAAGGTTTTGATTTTACATCAGTTTGATTTATAAGATCAACTTAAGTTTTTAAATATTCCATTATAGTTTCAAAAAAATTGTCTGCATTGCTAATTCCATTGATATAGAAATAGTATTCAACATATAATTTACCATTGATATATTGCAATGCCCGTTCTTTTTTTTGCTCTAAATTTTGCAAGTCATTGAAATTTGAAGATGAAAAGCTTGTAAGCGTGCCGTCTTTAATAGACTGTAGCATTATATGCAATTGTTGAAGGAATTGTTTAGCCTTAGCATTTCCAAGTTCATTAAGTAATTTATTGAATTGACTCTCATCATACTCAGAGTTTAGTGTTTTTTTAAGTCTATCTTGCAAATCAGGATCTTCTTTCTTTTTCTGTAAATTGTCTAAAAAACTTTTCTGTTGTTCCATTAAATCATTTAAATATTTTTTATCTTGAAGTTTATCTTTAAAGTAAATGAGAGCTTGTTTTTGATTATTATCAAGAGTTTTTAGTAAATTATCAAGAGTTTTTAGTAAATCAGCATCTAATTTTTTGTTTTTATTGAATAAATCACAGCTAGCAAGGCTTAATAATAAAAAAATTACTAGTAAATATTTTTTTGTTAATTGCATTTTGCCTCCTTTAAAGCAAATATAGTGCAATTTAATTTAAAAACATTTAATACATATTAATTAACAGATAGACTGTAAATTGAGTCTATCTGTTGTTTTAAGTTAAAAATTATATTTATATAATCTCATTTTTAAGGAATAAACCAACTTATTTTAAGGCTTTTTTGATTAAACTTTTTGCATCTTTTAAATGCTTTTCTAATTCTGAGAATTTAGAGCCATGACCTATGCCTGTTCTTTTTGCGTAAGCATCATAAGTATTAGCTGAGCTTTCAACGGCTTTTATAAGATCGTATAATATATCTTTAGCCAAATATAAGCTTTTGGTTGTCTCAGTAGCATCATTACTTTGGGAGATTTCTGATGAGAATTCGTAAGAATCTTCTATTGCACCCTCAATTGTTAGCTTAGCATTCTTATCAATTTTTTCCAAAAGATCTTTAAGTTCTTGTACTAGTTTTGCTTTGCTAAACTGGTACAACTTTGCTTGGGCGGTTGCTCTATCCTCTGAGGTAGAATAACCAGACATTCTCATAGTACCTTGAAGTTCGACTTGATTTCTATCTTCTTTTAGTTTTTCTAATATCTTAAATGCAGAATCGATATCTTTTTCAGCTTGCTTTAATTTATCATAATATTCGTAGCGTGGGTCATCTTCTTCTTCTGTCATAGAACCAGAGAAACCTGAGATTGTTGCTGAAGAATAAGTGTACTCATAGTCACCTGAGTATTCACTAATTGAACTGCTAAGAGGACTTAAATTTGAACCTTGTGTTGAAGAACTAAATGTTTCGCTGCTTAAACCGTCAAGAGTGCCTGTAGTGCCACTTAGACCGCTTGTAGGTATTGTATATTCTGTGATACCTGGTGTAGTAATTTCTCCTTCTTGACTGCTAAGAGAAGTTAAATCACTTTTACCGTTGACACTAACAGGTAAATTTTCCCCCTCCTCTCCTTTAAGTGTACCTTGGGTCATAGAACTTGAAACTAATATACCATTGACAATAGGAGCCCCAACATGAGCAGCAGGGCCATCGCCTTGTCGCAATCTGTCTCTTGTTATAACTTTTCTAAGTTTTTTACTTCCCTTTTTCAAAGGTCTTTTAATTGCTTTATCTGACTTGCCAGAGGTATTTCTGCTAGCTTGCTCTTTAGTATCCCAGATAGAGTAGACCTTATCGAGTAGGCCAGCAGATTGATCTTGCATTTTTTTGTCAAATAATAAGTCACAGCTAATAAAACTTATCATTATAAGTGTAAACAAACATTGTTTTTTCAATTGCATTTTTATCTCCTTAGTTGAAGAAATATATATCAATAAGTGAATAAAACAAGAGATAGGGCATTTTGAATTAGTAATTTTATTAGTAATTTTATCAATTTTTACCTTGATAGTTATATTTAAATAGTATTTTAAATATAAGTGGGGTGTTTGTAGAGGTTAAATTATGATTTGTTCTTTGTTAAAGTACCAGTAGATTAATCATGAAATAGATTGATCATGAAAGTAATTCGTGAATTTGAGTGATTAGAGCCCATCTTATTATAAATTGTACGGATTTAGTTCTGTTTTAACTTAGCTGTTAAAGGCATGCCTTTTGTGTTTTGCTTTATTGGCGAGTTTGTTTGCACTTATATATCCTTTGAAGCCCCTTGTGTTTTTCACAGTGTGTATTTGTTATTAGATACAACTGCTTTAGGCACTATTAAACGTCAAATTCTAAAGTCAACCCTTGAGCCTTCATCATTTTGTTTATCTTCTTCATCTATTTTGTTTGTTCTCTTTCCTTCTGCTTCGGTGTATCCTTTATAATGAGAACTATACAAATATCCTTGATCTTCTCTTTTTAGTTTGTATTTTCCCATGTTTATGTATATTTTAATTCTGCTGTAATACATAAGAGGCCTAATTGCATCATCTTTAGCTCTAGTAACATTGTGATACATACCAAAATGATAACCTATGTCGCAAGCTCTTCTAATCTCGTAGAGAAATTCATCTTCTAGTATCTTTATATCTAGATTATAATCAACTTGATTTATAGGGCTCTTATTATCAGCTTTAAGGGATTTTTCAAATTCTATAAAGTTATTTTTCCCCTCTGTTGTAATTTTAATTTTATTAAAAAAATAATGCATTTTATCAGTATCTATTAGATATTTCACAAAGTTATCAACTTCTTCTTCTGTATAAACTTTAAATTTGTCAACCCGCCACTCAGTTGATCCTTCATTATAATTCGCGTAGCGATAAATAGTCCTATTCATCAAAGCTTTTTTAAGAAGATTTATTGAGTCTTGAAGTAGAGAAAAAGGAGGTGTATTGTAGATTTGTTTATCTTCTATAGGATATACTTCGTCTAATTTTAATTCTTTGCTTGGAGAGTTTTGTAATACTTCTCTTAAAGTCTGCTTTAGTCGTTCTTTTTTTGCAGGTTCTTGTGCCACTTGTTCTTGTGTTACTTGTTCTTGTGCCACTTGTTCTTGCGTTACTTGTTCTTGTGCCACTTGTTCTTGCGTTACTTGTTCTTCAGGTTTTTTTTTATTTACAAGTCCTGTTTTATTCCCTTGTGCTACTTGTTCTTGTGTAATTTTCATTTTAATGTTTTGATTAATATATTTACTTTTATTGCTATCTAAGCCAGTATTTTTTGAATTTTTATTTTTTCCTAAATGTGGATCGCAATTAATTATCAGTATTGATATTGATATACCTAAAAATCTTAAAAATTTATTCATAATATAATCCTTTTATTTGAAATATGAGCTTCGTCGTAACAAACCCATTCCATCAATCATTTTAACGCCTGTACTATATGCTGTATTTTGATACGCTTCAAGATCTTCTATGTCTTTCTTAATCGCGTTATAGTAATTTATTATATGTTTGTCAGTCATACTTTTATAAAAATCCTTATAAAGAGTTTGATATTCAGTCCGATGATAGTAAATGCTACTATCATCATCACAATACATCTCAAAAGCATTTATAATAAGGTTTTCGTAATTATTGATAACCCCATTATTTTTAAAATCTTTTTTAAAAATACCATTATAATTGTTAATAGCTTGTTTTGCCTCTTTTTGAGCATCTAATGTTGCTATTACATTTGTAAGAATTTTTTTAATTCTATTAATTCCTGAATCTAATAAGAATTTATTAAATTTAGCTTGTTTTACATTAAGATCTGGCTTAAAAAGCTGCATATCCTTGTTTAAACAAATATCTCTTAAAAACCCAAAAGCTTTTTTTTCCTCATTATTTAATTCTTCTTCTAAAATTTCTTCTATCAATGTTAGAATCTCTTCTGGTGATTCTTTTGCAATACTTATAATTGCTTTTGATAATTTTTCTTCCATAACCTGATCACTGAACATACTATTATTGGCATCTAAACCAGTATTTTTTAATTTTTGATTTTTTCCTAAATGTGGATTGCAATTAATTATCAATATTGATATTGATATACCTAAGAATCTTAAAAATTTATTCATATATATAATCCTTCTGTTAAAATGTATTTCTGCTTCCTGTAAATTAATTTAAAATAATGGTAATAGTTGTAATAGTTTTTCATGGTTAAATATTCTCCGCATTTATCTATTAAAACTTACTATAAGTATATTTTCATTGATAAGCTTATAAAGCTATATTGTATATTAATTATTATTAATTGTATACTTAGATGAACGAAGTTATAGAGAAAGTTTGGAAGTATTTATCAGACTATAGATAAGGGTTTGGTTATAAGAGAGAAATAAAGGTTGGTGCTAATGATGATACACTGAAATAATTAGTTTAAATTTTTTAGTATACAACTATTTAAGTTCAGTAATAACTTAAAAACAGTTTTCCAAGGTTTACAAAGACAAAACATTCTATCTACTCGAGTAAATAAATTATCATTGCAAGCTCATCTTAATTTTAATTTTATAAAGATTATAAATGTGCAGCGTATTGTTACTTTTTGGTAAGATAGATAATGAGTAAAGGAGCAATTTATGGTAAGAGTAAGTATGGTATTGCTGAGTGTGTTGATAATAAATTGTTATCAAGATACAGAAGAAAGCAAAGTTAAACCAGAGAAAATAATAATTAGCAATAAGTTAGAAGGTAAAGGAATCAAGATACCAATCGTCCCATTAGTTGTTATAGATAGAGAGATACCGATTCCTTTAGTTAATGAAATACAGGAAGGAGAAAAGCCAGGAGAGCAAGATGTAGTTGGACCTTCATCCCCCCTTCCTTCTGAAGTTAAAAGCGAAGAAAACGCATTAACACCAGTGTTACAAAAGTGTGAACCTGTATATAAAGAATGGGTATCAAATCTGATAGGTCTTGATGAGTATGGAGAAGGATTAGATTGGGAGTGGTTGTTATCAGAAGGAGGGCCCAGCGACGTAAAAACGAAAGAAGAATCTATAAATCAATTTGATGGAATATATAAATATGTTTTTAACTATAAAAAAAACTATTATCATACACATGCTTTGTATTTTGAAAAGCTTAAGCGGCGCCCTTATCGTGCTGCTGATACTTATCCATATGTGACCTTTGCTAAGGTATTGGACGCGGAACTAATGCAATCTAATGAGATGAATGATGAATATATTTATATGGCTTTTAAATATCATCGAGATTTTATTTATGCGTTGGTATTTAGTGTGAATAAATTGAGGAGCGAATGTTCTCCGTTGCCTTGTAAGTTTGAAGTAGTCCATAAATACAATAATACTGTTGTTAAATTTCTTAAGATTATAAATGATATGATGAGGGATGTTGGATCTGTTTTTGTAAAACAACTTTATAGTAATTATTACCTTCCTATAGATAGTAAGATTATACCTAGGGATTTTGTTAAGTCTAATTCAAGGAAAGAGTTTGATTCTAAAGTGACTATGGAAGAGCTTGTTGATATGAATAAACGGCTAGCTAAATATTTAACAATGTTAGAGCTAGTTAGAAATGTGATTTTTAATATTCTAGAATGTGTGGCTTTAAAGAAAAATATTAGCAGTAGCACTAAAGAAGATGTTTATTATATGTTGAATAAAATTGTAAATGATGAGCATGTTATTAGAGCGGTTAATATTGTGAAACAAAGAGGAATAGAATTGAAAGAATCATATTTGAAGATATTTGCCAAATAATGAGATTGAGTCCTTGCTTTATTAAGATATAAATGTATCTGATTATAAAATAAGAAAGTATTTATCAGACTTAATGGATAGAGGTTTGGTTATAAGCGAGAAACGAAGATTGGTACTTAATGTTGATAATATATCAAATTACTGGTTTAGAATTTAGAGTTTCGTAAAAATCCAAAACAATCTTGAAAAAGAAAAATAGGATTCATTTTTATATAAATGGATGAAAATACTGTTGGAAAGATTGGAAGTGTTGAAAAGTTAGCTAGCATACTAAAGTATATTGTTTTTTATGTTTAGATATAAATCTAAATATTTTTCTACTAAATCCCCCAAGATTCTTGTTCTTTTTGCAAGTAGAAACCTAAATAATAAGACTCACTACTATTAATTCCATTTGGATTCATCAAACATCGTTTTGTAGTAACACACCATAAATAACAAAATTATGTTTAAAATTGTTTGTTGACAGGAATTTCATTGTAACTAAACCTATTTTATTTTATTAAAAGATACGCGTAAATTAAACAAGAGTATTGGTATGTATATTTCAAATGCCAATGAAAAACGTATTGTACAAAAAATCGAATATTTTCAAGAAACAAAGGGACTTTTTTATAATAGCACATTTACAAATGTATCTTGCAAAGTAGTAATGATTTTTTTAGTATATTATCATATACAATGTTGATTGGTTTATTAATAATTTAATCATTTTTATTAAATGAGCTTGATATTTGAAATAGTGTTAACTTCTATTTAAGAGTAACTATTATTTGATAGCAAGAAAGGGGAATATTTATGATAAATAACATTTTAGTAATATCATTATTATATTTTCTGTAATCCACTGTAATAATATTTATGTTTGTCGGTTGCAAAACATACGGTTATCTTGAGGCCACAACAAATACCCAAGATTTTTAGTACGTTTTATTATGATTTTAAAGAAGGAGATATTTAGGTATGAAAATATTTTATGTGGGAATTCATGCATTATTTATATTTATGCTAGGTTGTTCCCAAAATACTCAAAGAGAGTTAGATAAGATTGCAAGTCATGAGAGTGCAATTTCAAATGTTTTTGGAGTGGCGGATAAAAAACTAGAGGAACAGCAAAGACTAGAAGAACAGAAAAAACAAGCTCCTTATAATAGTTTGATAGGTAGACTTAATGACTATATTGAAAAATTTAGGAAACTATGGTTCATCACTGGTCTTGAAAGTGATACTGGAGAGTTCTTTTTTACGGCAAAAAAATGAGGAGTTTATCTGCAAGAGGAGTTAATCATAGTTATTTTGCTGGAGGTCGAAATTATGTTTATATGAGCGTAACAAAAGATCTTAAAGAAACATCGATTTTCGAGCGCTATTTATTGCCATTATTGAGGCATGCCAAATTAGGCAATTTTGATGGTAAAAGTGTGCAATCTAAGGATATATATGATCCTATTGACAATATGTTTGCACTTTTATTTGATTTGACGGCTCATATAAGAAAATTAACATATTATCTTAGTTCCCAGATAACAGATAATTCACTTTCCGAGAATCCAAAATTTGATGCAGATGTTATTGTTAAAATTGATAATTTGCTAAAACAGGTATTTGAAAGAAGGGAAGAGCTTTTAAAACAAGCTATCGACGAAATAAAGAATTTGAAAGGTATATCCGATTTAATAGAAATAAAAGGGCGATTGAATAGTTTTTTCAAAGAAGAAACCATCATAGAATTTGAAAATCTGGTAAGAGATAAGAGGGAAAAAATAGAAGAATTGGTGCAACAAGTATTAACTTAAGATAGTTATTGAAAAATAATAAAAAGAATAAGAAGTTTGGGCTTGAATGTTTAAATTTCTTTTCTTTTTGGGTTTATATATTATTTCTATAACATTTGGAGCCATTTTGGTATGGTTTCCTTGTTAACTACTTATATTCAAAGTTTAACATGGCATAACAGGGAAAGAAGGATAGGATTTATATCAATTGTGATAGGTATTTTGTTTATATTGGCAGTGTGTTTTTGCCTTTATTTATTACTGTTCTTATTAGTGTGCTACATCAGCTGTTTTGATATATGTAGGATTTGTGTGCGATGAGATAATGAAAATTGATTTTTAAAATATGAGAGAAGTTGTTTCAAGTTTTTTAATATTATTTTTTGATTCCTACTAGCTACAATAGTTAGTATAAAAATATTGCTACTAAAATATCTACTACTGACTCATTTGAGATAAATCTTAAAGAAATTATTTCTTTCTCTAAAAAACTTCTTAATATCAAATAGTACAAAGCTTAAATCAATTGGTATCATATTCTCTGCCGTATTCCTTTGACCACTCTAAATAACAAAAATTTTACTATTACTAACTTTGCAGATAATATTATTTATTATACTTTATCTTCTGGTTTACAAATTAAAAAGCATACTTTGCTTAATCCAAAACTAATTACAAACGCCATTTATTCATAAAGCGACATGGGTTTTGGAACTTTGATATGAGCTATGAAGTGCATAGTAAATAGATTCTAGATGTTTAGTGGTAACGTTTGATAAGAATAGTTTTTAAGAATACGATGAAGTTTTCAAGCAAGGATAGTAGAATTAAGCTTTTTTAAAGAATAGTCTTTTGATCAACATTTTAAACTAAATGTCATGCCATATTTCATTTTAACCTAAAATTTTTATTCTGTTCTTGAGTTGGAAGCATAATTCCTAAATTAGCTATAGATATTTCCTTAGTAGTTTTGAATTCTTTAAAATTGTTCTTAAGCACAATCTCCAATCAGCCGTGTGGGTGAGGGGCTCCGCTTATGCAAAAGTCATAAGGTATTAATAAAGGTCAGAAGAAAAGAGAAGAAATTATATATATTTAGTTACAGGAGTGATATACAAATTAATTTTTTGTTAAAGACAATTAACGCAGATTAATTGTTGTGTTATACTTAGTTTATAAGATGAAGTACCTTAGTGTAGCAGAGAAGATAGAGAAGGATTTGTAGTTATGCAAAGTACGTATTTAATGTCAAATTCAGACTTAAGGAGAAGATGTAAAAAGATCTATCTTAGATAGAGAGTCTATTTATGTAAATAGGAGGGTGGGGTTTGGTTACAATCCTGATTGACTTTATGTATACATGACCATGGTATTTGTGATTATATCTCAAGTTACAAATTGTCAGGTGATACAGAGGGGAAAAAACTAGAGTGTTGGGAATTATGATATATTTTTCTTATATTGAGCGGATGTGTAAGCTTATTGTGGTATATTTTATAAATACAGTAACTATTAGTGAAAAAGAAGCAGGGCTGAAGTGTATGAAAGGTATGCACGTACTTTGGCTTTATATACTGGGTCTTGCTGTAAAAATTCAATCTGAACTTGAAGAATTTTTACAGGTTTAGGAGGAAAATATTAAATTATGTTAGTAAATTATAAAAATTTTAAGGAGGTAAATATGAAAGATGCACAAGTAGTTGATGAGAGTATTTCATCAATTGGTATGGTAGTAGAAAATTTTTATAATTTAGGGGTGAGCAGGAATATTTTTGTAGAGTCAAGTGGTGTTTACAGTGGAGATGTTGTACAGATTGTAAAAGGGGGCCTTGAAGAGTTCATACCTTATAAGATTATAAGCAGAAGTGAGCTTAGACAAGGATATTATGTGGCTCGTAAAGCATTGCAAGAGATGGAATATAAAATTTATGGTGCATTTAACACAGTGCAACGCATATCTTTAGAAGATTTGATGTCTGGTTCTATGAGTGAGGATGAAATTAAGGCTAATTTGGAACTTGGTCTTATGAACGATGCTTATCATTCAATTATATTTGGAAAGCCTGATATTAAGATGGAAGTTATTGCAACACTTACGGGCAGAAGTAAAATAACAAGTACGTCTTCTTCATCATTAACTAGTGGAAGTGTTTTGCATCAAAAAGTTGTGGAAGCTAAACATAAGTCTGAGGAGTATAAGGAAAAACTTGATGGGTTTTATCACCTACTCTTACCTTATAAATTTTCACGTCTTTTGTTAGATCTCTACAGTGAACCGCAATACATAACAGTCAAGGACGCGCTTCTAAAAGACCATCATATAGTAACTTTGGTGTTGAAGGGTCTTGAGCATCCAATTCTTTATGAGCCTAATCCCGAAGTAATGTTTGTGCCAATAATTCCTGAAATATTCTTTAGAAGATTTGCAGGTCCTGATGGTGATTATATTCATGCATCAATGCAATCAGCAGGGGTTATTCATTTTAATCCACAAGAAGTTGTTGAGATTACTATTTCAAGTTGAGAGTAATTTTGACCAATATTCTAAAAGAGATTTACTAATATATGAGTCAGAATAATGATATTAATGATAGAGATATTCTAAATATGTGGATAAGTTCAACTTCCATAGAGTCTTTGCGTATGATGTGCATTAGGGAAGATGGTAGTATAGATATACCATCTTCCCTTCAATCAAAGAGCTTTTGGAGTGTTTAAGGTATTCAAAATCGATTTTGGGTCTTTATCATATGGGAAATGAAGCTTACAGGAATTGGTTATTCATGTTGATTGATGTTGTGTACGGTGAAGTATTAATACTAGATGTTTTAAACCGGGACAACAGAAAGATTATAAGTTTAGATGACCGAAGAGAATAAAGTTACTATATTATTTAGACACTAAAAAGTTAACCATCAAAGTTGCAACCTCAAGATCAAGAGTTGGATGGTCATACAGTGCGTATAAACTAAAAAATCAAGACCTACCGCAAAAGAATAATCTTATATGAGATTGAAAAACAAGATTTAATTAATGAAATTTCGAACTCTAAATTTAAAACCGAATTTAAGAAATTAGAATATGAAAACATGATTAGGGAATATGAAAATTCAATTGAAAATTATAATGAAAAAATTGAGGACTATAAATATCAAATAATATGTGATGAAGTTGAATATAAACGATATGAAGCCTTGAGAAATTCCGATGATGTATCATTAGAAGCTCTTAAAGATAAACTTCAG
>NZ_CP073158.1:0-93075 GCF_023035795.1 Borrelia nietonii YOR | reverse complement strand
TAATTAAATTGTTATTAGTATAATGTTTATTTACTAAAATTGATATCTGTTAACTCTAAATTAAGCAAATTACAAAACACAACAATAGAGTTCAATATTATTTAAACCCTATTTAACTTAAATATCATACTCTAAAAAAGTAATAAAATTATTAATTACATATTACTTTACCATAAAACATGGTATGTATTACTTTTTATCAAAACCTAATGCTTCATGTGCTCTCTTTAAATTATCAAAATCTTCCTCTACCTGTTTCATTGAATTCCTAAGTTTACCCATCTCTAATTCTACTTTAGCACACATATCATCTGCATGACCCAAACTCCCTTTTGCATCTGATATATAATAATAATGTATACCATAATAACCATTTGACCTTATCTGTGCTGAATGCCTTAAAGCAGACTCAATAGAATTCTTTGCATGCTCAGCATAACTTTTTGCATTTTTTAATACATTAAATTGCTCCTTATACCACATCATTGCAATATTTCTACTAATCCTAACTTTCTCAATTGCTTGATGTAATTTTATCTTCACATTTTGATCAATACCATTTCCATTAGAACCTCTTGCCCTATCAAAATCAGAATTAGCTTTAATAATATTAGCTTGCATACTCTCAATCTCTGACAATGATGCACTTACCTCACTATGCATTGCCTCAATAGTTACTAATTTACTACTAACTTTGCTATTAATTTCATTAACCTCATTATCGTAACTAACAAGATAAGATTCTTCCTCTTCGGTTAACCTATTATCTTGGGATATAGACTGTTGTTGTCCCACCCTCTCTTTAGGTCTTTCCCCTTTAAGCTCTATCTCAATACCTTTTTCTTGTAAATTTTTTTGATTTATTTTTACACCCTCTTCACTCTTTACAACAATATCTACTTGCTCTTCTTTAATTTCTTGATTTCCTTTTATAGATTTTAAATCTTTTAACTTTTTATTTTCTTCTACAAAATTTTCTCTTGATTTGTCCAGCAATTCATTAAGGGCATTTATATCACATGATAACAAACATAACAATGTTAACATACATACTGATAAAATACTTCTCTTCATATCTCCCTCCTGGGATATTAAATTATAATATAAATTAATAATCATTATTAATTTATATTATATGTCACTTTGTCTAAAATACAAATTATTTTAATTAAAATTCTCTATTTTTTTATTCTCTCTTTAAAAAGACGTAGTACTACTACTATGTTTTACACTACTATTATTATTTATTTAAAACTATTCTTTTTATCTTGATATTGTTCGGTTATGATCTCAGTTCAAACAACTATACCCCTTAAATAATTGCTAAATAATCAAAAATAGATTAATATCAATTAGTATAATTTTATATACTATATACATATATAACCAAGAAAACATATTCATTGTCTGACCTTTTAAATCACAAGAAAACCTTTACTTTAAATCACCTTTTTTACTACTGCCTTTACCTATAGTCTTTATTTTAAATTTCTTCAACCCCAGTAGCCTTTACAAATAATTTACCCTCTTGATTAACTATAAATTGCAATAAATATAGGGGCCTTAACATAAAATATAAACACTACTTGTTCAAATAGACTTGTATGTTCATTTCTCATTCAATAATCTATAAGCTCATCACATTAACAATACTCTCATATGAAATTATCGCTGCCTTCAATATTCTTGCACCACTACTCCATATAATCAACAAGCTTGATAAAGCCTTTATCTAAAACCTTATATTCCTTATTTAATAAATCATCTTTTTCAAGATCAGTATTCAAAAGCAATTACCCCCTCAAAAATTTAAAATAATTTAAAACAACAATCCTTATCCTTATTTAAAACCTTAAAATGGAAATATGAAATAAATACACAGTCAAATCTTAAAAGTAATTAGTTTTCAGAAACTTATTTAAATAAAATCAAGAAGGGTTCCTTATTAAAGGAACTCTTCTTGCAAATACTAATGTTATAAAACATTTAAATCTTTCCGTCTTTATCTTGCAAGATTTGATAGATAAGATTTCGCTTCTTTAATGATTTTCTCTATATCTTTCTTTATTCCAATTGCTTCAATTAGCTTCATAGAAGAAGATTCTAATTGACTTAACGCATTCTCTGCTTCTCTTCGTGCTTTTTTAGCTACTAAATCACTGTCTACTTTTTTTGACCAGTAACTTCTACGTTGATTTCTTAATCTCTCAGTAATAGCTTCTTTTAAAGTCTCTTGGGATTTCTCAAAAAAGGATTTTGAAGATGTTCTCTCGTCAAGTCCACTATCAACTCGAATCCTAAACATATCAACATGAGACCTTTCCTCATTTAATTGATTGCGCAATTTAATCAGTTTCTGCCTCTCTGTCTTATCCTTTCTAGGATAACTCCCTATTTTATTTTGAAGTTCTGAGAGTGTACCGTAAAAACTAGATTCTAATTGCTCATATTCACTTTTGAGTTTAAATGCATCCTCAATAAATTGATCAAATTTGGAATCTTTAAGAGCACTTTTTACATTTTCAATTTCTGCTTGTGCGTCTTTTTCGTACTCAGTACTTGGAGCTAGGTCCTCTTCTTTTATCTCTATTTCTTCTTGAAGATAGTATGGATACAATTGTTGAGACACTGCAAATCCCGCATTAACAGGTTTTACTCCCATATCTTGTTGTATTTTTACTTCTTCTTCTAAATCATCTATAACAACTTCTTTTTGTTCCTGATTTTCTTGTTTATGGTTTAAATCTTTATTATCTTTGCTTTCATTTAAAACTTTTCCCCTTACTTCATTTAATAAATCATTAAAGGCATTGATATCACATGATAACAAACATAATAATGTTAATATACATACTGATAAAATACTTCTCTTCATATCTCCCTCCTGGGATATTAGATTATTGAAATATTAAATCTCGATATTGAAATATAATAATTATTTAATCTAATATACACCTTTTATTTTAAATATCAAAAATAAATTTCATAAAATCTCAATTATTTTATTCTGCAATAATTAAAATCTATTTAAAATTATTTTAATAAAATAAAAATTAATTACATACCAAACAAAACTAATCTTATAATACTTACTTCCACCTAAGTAGCATAGGACTGAATCAAAGTTACTCTCTTATCTTTAGTACAAATATTTAATCTACTAAAATGCAAAAAAGGAAAACAATTCTCATGAAGAGAAGAATTTTCCTAAAATGACTTTATTTAGTTATGTTTATTAATAATTATTTATTGTTACTGTCCACTAGCTGTTGTATCTGCGGGTGTAGTAGCTTCTAAAGACTTATCTTCTTGTGTAACTGTAGCAAGAGCATCACTAATTGTCTTTAAACCACTATCAACAGTATTTCTAATAGCAATAATAAGAGTACTTAAAGTCTTACCAACAGCATTCGCAGCTGCACCATTAACTGCATTAGCAGATTTCTCTTAATTCTTAGCAGCAAGTTGACCATCTTTAGCCATTGCTCGCAGTGCTATGCCAGCAGCAATAACTGCATCTTTCTTAACTACATTAAGATCTTTATTGTCCTCTTTTTTGGCAATAGCAATCTCAGCAGCATTCTTTGATTGCTCAATAGTAGGCTCACCCTTAGCCTCCCCAGACTTAGCAATAGCTTTTAGGATATCAGACCCAGTCACTGCGCCAATAGAGGCACTAGCAGCAGCTGCTTGTGCCTAATCACCTCCATTAGTTTTCTCACCAAGCAACTTCCCAACTACTTTATTCTTCTCTCCACTAGTTTTAGTAGCCTCTGCACTACCTTCATTGTCTTTCAGAACAACTCTAACTATTTGTCCAATACCCTTAACAAGTGCGTTGACACTTACTGTTTCTGCCGGTGCAGCAATCTGACCAGCAGTAGGGAGCACCACCAATCTTATCGTCACCAGTAGCACCACTAGCTGCTGTCTTAGCCCCTTCTGCAATCTTATCTAATGTGTTAGTGATAAACTTATCAACAACTGTTTTAAGTTTTGAGTAATTCCCATTCTTAGTAACTTCCTCTTGTAACTTCTTCTTAACTGTGTTCATAGTTGTCTCAATATCAGTAAAATATTTACCAATGTCAGATTTCTTAGTGTCAGCCTTAATACCAAAAGCACCAGAAACCATATCAGAAAGAGAAGTAAAAACATCTAAGAAACCTTTCCCCAAATTAGCAATAGAAGTTAAGAATAAGGTTTTAGGATCTTCCGTCTTAGTACTGCCACTCCCACAACTAAGAAGTAAAAATAAGAAATAGAAGTTATTATTAAATGATAAAAAAAGGTAAAATCAATGCATAAATGTAAGTCTAAAAAATAAAAGAAATCATAAGAAATTTAAAGAAGTATAATAAAGTAGTAAAGCAAGTAAATAGAGAATAAAGAAACATAATAAGCTAAGAGAAGAATACTCTTAGCTTATTATTTATAGACTTTATTTTATCAGATAATTACGATTGATTAAAAAGTAATCTTATAATAATAAATTAACTTGTTTATGCCTTAGGTGTTAGAAGGTTTAGCAGGTGTTATAAGCGCATTAATTGCAGCTGTTACTGCAGCTTCAGCAGCAGTTAACAATGCATCAATTGCTGTATTAAGTTTAATAAGCTCTGAAGCTCCTTTATCTTTAGTAGTATCTGTTACAAGTATAGCACTTTTTGCATGAACATCAGTAATACCTTCTTTACCAAGATCAGAATTCTGGTCTTTTATTTTGGTCAAAAATGCTGTACTTTCCTTCTTAGCACTACCAACTTTTGCCTTCAAATCACTTGAGAGGCCATCTTGTTTCTCTAATGTTCCTAATTTAGTATCCACAGCTTCTACAACACTATATGCTCCTGCAATTAAGGATCCATTATGAGCACTTTCGGTAGCAAGTCCATTAGCATCAATCTTTTTCCCAATAGCTTTAGCAAGCTCATCAATAGACTTAACTAAGGTATGAACTTCTTTAACACTCTTATCAAAAGCGACAGCCTCTTTTATTTTCGAACTTATTGTAGCTAAATCAATAACAGCTCCATCAGACTTAGCCGCTTGTCCTTCTTTAGGAGAAGTCCCTGAATTATTACAAGACATAAGTAAAAATAAAGTCATTTTAGGAAAACAATTCTCATGAAGAGAAGAGTTTTCCTAAAATGACTTTATTTAGTAGATTATTTAATTAGATAATTTATTTAGTAGTTGGTTGAGCAGTGCCAGATTCAGTAGCTTCAGTAGTAGTTTCAGAATATTGTATTCCCTTAACAGATTCTCTTATCTTATCTAGATTGCTACTTACTGTTTTCCTAATTATAAAATCAAGTACTCCTAATACCTTATTTACTGCACTTACTGCTGCTGCTTTAACTGCTTCAGTATCTGCAGCATTAGCACTGAATTTACCACCTTTAGTCATTGCCTTAAGAGCAACAGCAGCTGCTAAGTCTGCATTAGTTTTAGCACCAGCTGCAGCATCAGCCTTGTCATTAGAAGCAGCTAGTGCACCAGCTTCATTATCGGCACCGTTAAGTTTATCAGGAGCAGTAGCCTTAGCATTTTTAATTTTATCAATCATAGCCCATGGATCTGCTTTAGCAACTTCAACTGCTAATTTATCACCAGCTCCAGCAGAAGCCTTGGCAGTATGACCACCAAGAACAGCAATAGCATCAGTATCAGCATTAGCAGCGGCTATCTGATTACCTGCATTTCCAGCTTTAATCTTTACATCAGACTTCTCTGCTACATCAATAATTTCTTTAACTCCTGCAATAATAACTTCAACTCCATTCTTATCAGCAGCACCAGGAACAGCAATCAGCATTATCACCAATATTAGTATCACCAGCTTCCTTAGCAACCCCAGCAAGTTTAATTAGAGCAGCAATTAGTTGTTCAAAGACATCACTAGCACTGTTAATTGCACTCTTAACAGCTTCAATTGTGCTGCTATTAGCATTCTTTGCTTCAGATATTT
Source organism: Borrelia nietonii YOR (assembly GCF_023035795.1). Lineage (NCBI taxonomy): Bacteria > Pseudomonadati > Spirochaetota > Spirochaetia > Spirochaetales > Borreliaceae > Borrelia > Borrelia nietonii. The sequence goes on along the minus strand of NZ_CP073158.1, from coordinate 87,104 downwards.
CACCTGATAGCTCGTTTAACTTATCCTTAGTAGTTGTAAGTTCATCTCCTATTTTCTTAAAGTGTTCACCTACTTTACTTTTCTTGTCACCAGATTTAACAGTATTAAATCCTAATGCATCCTCTATTGCATTTCCAAAAATGCCAAAAATCTCTTGAAACCCATGTCCTATCTTCACTAATGAATCTAAGAAAGAATTTTTAGATTCAGCAGCCAATTTAACTTCTCATTTTTCATTACAACAATATAGAAGACATCCTGGATTTATCTCTAAGATTGCCTTTTACTCTAATTACTTAATAATTTAATTCTAACTATCTAGTTTATTGCTGATCTGTAGATTTTGGAGATCTTGCCTCATCCATTTTTTCTTTTGCTGTTTTAAGCACATTCTTTGCTGTCTTTTTAATTATATCCTCCACTGCTACTAACAGCTTATTTACTGCAGTTACTCCTATGCCTTGTACTTCTTTCTCTCCTCCTGCATTATTAGCTGCTGCTCCAGCTCCTAGTTTACCTGTCTTAACCAATGAACGTAATGCTATCCCCCCTGCTACAGCTGCTGCTTTTGGATTAGCACTATTTGATAGGTGAGCATCTGATCCTCCTTTAGCAAATTTCAATGAAGTTGTATTTTCATCTGCATTCGCTGTTAACGCTGCATCACTTTCTCCTGATCTAACTATTGAGTCTAATATCTCCTCACCACTTACTGCTGCTAATATTATTGCAGCTTTACCTGCATCAGTTGCTGATGGATTACCACCACTTGTAGCCAATATCTTAGCACCATCCTTATTATCTACTCCATTTACTGTCAATGTTGTAGCTCCTGCTTGTAATGCTTTAACACCTACATCTGTTGCTATTTCCACTATTCCTTTCAATGCCCTAAACATTTCTTTTAACTGAGCATCGTCTGACGCTGTTCCTGTACCCTGAACATTATTTGCATAACCTATTACATTAGTATCGCCTACTTGTCCTAAAGATTCTAAATGGCCTTTTAATTTGCTTAAAGTAGCCTTAGCAGTATCAACTGCATCCTTAATTCCCTTGTTTAGACCACCTTTATCAAGCTCTGTCTCTGAGTTTTTTACTATCTGTTCTAACTCTTCTGATGCTTTTCCAAGCTTATCACCTAAGCTGTTAAAATAACCCCCTACATCCTCTTTTTTTGTAGTTGATTTAGCAGTAAAGCCTAATGTATCTGAGAGTAACTCTAAAAAAGAATAAAAAGCATTCTCAGCACTTCTACCTACCTCCATTAGCACTGCACTTAAACTTCTCCCTCCTGTAGCTGCTGCACCACCATTAGCAGCATCAACAGCCTATTGTCCACAACCCATAAATAGAAAACTACAAATATAACAATACTCATTAAGGTTTTATTTGTGACTTTTAAAAAATTCTTCATACTATTGAAACTCTGAACAATCAGAGGGTAGGTAAAACAAAAGGAAAACGAATCTCATAAAGAGAGAAAAGTTTTCCTCAAATGACTTTATTTAGTTATGTATATTGTTATTAATTCTGATTATTGACCTTTAGTTTCAGAAGTTTGTTTATCAGTAATTACAGGAGTATCAGTAGAATTAAATTTTATAGCATCTTTAACAGTTTTAAGTCCCGCATCAATAGTTTTTCTTATTGCTATTGTAAGAGTACCCAATGCCTTAGTTACTGCACTTAAAGCTGAATCTTTAACTATAACAACAGCATCAGCAGCATCATTATTACCAGCAAATTTACCACCCTTTGCCATTGCACGCAATGCTATAGCCCCTGCTACAATTGCATCTTTAGCACCAGCAACAGCAGCAACATTATTATTAGCAGTATTATTCTTAGCTAATGTAGCGGCTTTACCACTAGAACCTTTAGCAATAGCTTGTAATATGTCAGCCCCAGTAACAGCCCCAACAGCTTTAGCAGCATCAGCTGCTGCTTTTTTCGCATTTGCAGCTGCATTACCAGCCTTATCATTACCAAATAAATTACCTGCATCATCACTATTATTAGCTCTTACACTAGAACCATCTTCTGCTTTTTTATCAGTACCAGCATCAGGATTTCCTTCTTCAAGAACTACATCTACAATGCTTTTAATTCCCTTAACTAATTTATCAACCTCCCCAACGGCACCACCAGAATCAGCAGCAGCCATATTGCCAAGTAATTCATCACCTTCAGCACCCTTTACAGCATCGTCTGCCCCTTCTATTATTTTATCAAGAGTATTAGTAATTAGAGCTTTTACAGCAATACCTGTAGCATCTGCATTAGGATTATTTTCGGATTTCATGTCCTCTACAATTTTCTCAAGGGACCTCTTAGTAGATGAAACAGTATCATGAACGGTCTTAAAGTAAGCTGCAACATCAGACTTCTTAGTCTCAGTATTAAACCCTAAAACCCCTCCAAGCATATCAGCAAAAGAAGTGAAAACATTTAAGAAGTCATTACTTAAACTAATAACCGACTTTAAGAATTTACTCTAAGGATCCTATAAATAAGCAATCTAAGTTATTATTAAGTTTTAAAATAAGATAAAATCAAGGCATAAATATAAGTCTAAAAGATAAAAGTAATTAAAGTAATCTAAAAAAGTATAATAAAGTAGTAAAGCAAATAAATATAGAATAAAGAAACAAAATAAGCTAAGAGAAGCATACTCCTAGCTTATTATTTATAGACTTTATTTTATCAGATAATTACGATTGATTAAAAAGTAATCTTATAATAATTTATTTCTTAATTAAGGCTTAGTGGTCTCTGACTTAGCAGGGGTTGTAAGCTCCTTCATTGCAGATGTTACTGCAGCTTCAGCAAAAGTTAACAAAGTATCTATTGCTGTATTAAGCTCAATCAGTTCCTGTGCCCCTAAAAACTTATCAGCATTATTCCTATCTATAGCTTTTTTCGCATCATCTTCTGAAGCATCTTTTTTGCCAAGTTCAGTTTTTTTACTTTTCAATTTACCTAAAAACAAAATTCCTTTACTCTTAGAATCAGCAACTTGTTTTTTAATTGACTCATCAATACTGGTTATCTTTTCTAATGCTCCCAATTTGGTTTTTACAGCTGATATTATACTATGTACCCCTGCAAGTAATGACCCATTCTTACTAGCTTCAGTATCCAACCCTCCATCACTTTTAATTTTCTTTCCAATAGCTTTAGCAAGCTCATCTATTGACTTAACTAAGGTCTCTACTTCTTTAACACTTGTTGCAAAATCACTAGCATCTTTTATCTTTTTACTTATTTTTGCCAAATCAAGTACTGTTCCATCAGACTTAGCTGCCTGCCCATCTTTAGGAGAAGTCCCTGAATTATTACAAGACATGAGTAAAAATAAAGTCATTAATAATGCACATAAAGTAATTCTTTTCATTATTACGTGCCTCCTTCTTTACTCAACTCAGGAGGGCAAGATAGTTAACAAGTTTTGATAAGCATAAAAACAAAAACTAAAAGCACAGATAATTTAACATTTCAGAAATTAAACACAACATAACAACTAATCTATTAATTGTCTCTAACAAAAAATTAAATAATTTTGATAAAAAATAATTGACAGAAGATCAATTAAATAAGGACTAATTAAATAAATTTACTTTACTAATAATGACATTAATGCTAAGAATATTCCTATATTAAGGGTAATAAGGGTACCAAACATCCAATTATGCAATCTTGATGTACTATCAAACTTGATTTTATTAATTTCCATATCTTTTCTAACAAGAGAAACCTCATTGCTAACATTATTAATATTAGTATCAAGTTCATTGAATTTGGTATCGAATTTGTTATCCAGGTCTTTAATATCGGATTTTAGTTCACTTCTAACGTTGTCAATCTTGATGTTAAAATTATTCTCAACATTATCTATTTTGGAATTAAGGTTATTCTCAACAGTATTAATCTTGGTATCAAGTTCAGACTTGACAGATTTAATCTCAGCCTGTAAGAGTGATTCAACTTTTTCAAGCTTAAGGTTAAAGTTATTCTCAACATTATCTATTTTGTTATCAAGTTCATTGAATTTGGTATCGAATTTGTTATCCAAGTCTCTAATATCGGATTTTAAAGTTGTCTCAAACCTTTGAATCTCAGATTGTAATAGAGCTTCAACTTTTTCAAGTTTAATATCAAAATTTTCTTTTAAGAATTCAATATCTTTATAAGTCAGTTCATTACGATAGTATCTGTAAGATAAATCAATAGCGATATCTCTATTTATACCAGCTTTAGTAAGTTCTGCTATAACCATTTGTTGAGTAATTACTGGTTGTGCAAGTCCCATAAAAATCTCCTTATTTAATTATTATATAATATTTTACATGTTATAGGAACCTTATTTTAGTAAAATGTGCTTTAAGAAAACGTATACCCAAAGTCAATAACATATATGCTGCTGATAGGCTATCTAATGAATCATCAGCGCTCTTTCCATCTCCTTTGTACTTATATATCAGATATAGCTGACTTGCTTGAATAGTACATAATACTTAAGTTAGAACTTGCAAATGGTCCTATTAACGTAACAATTCTAGTAAATTTATTACTTATAGGTTTAATTGGCGCAATTCTAAACTCATGATTCATACCTGCTCTAAGTTCAAGAAAAGTTTTAGTCACATTCCTATGCCCAAAAGTATCATCCCTATCTTCAACATATAATGTATGTACATTAAGGTTTGTCAAAATAGTTTTAATTGTATTTAATACCTTAGGATCACTGACTGGTAACTTCTCTTGAAATATAAATGCATAATACTTTTGATCTACTCTTTCTAAAACACAAAGGGCAGTATTATCACCTCCAATACTGTATGCAGGATCTAAATATGCTATTGGTGCCTTAAATTCATGATTACTTGTAAGATTAATATTGGTAAATATCGAATCGTATGAGGCAACCCATTCTCCCAAAAGTACCCTTGCCTTATATGTTGGCATGTCCCTGTAAATCTCTTCTTGGGTTTTAATAAATTCTTTTGATATTAGTTCATTATCATATGTTGTAAAGTTATATGTAGCATAAGTTTTCTTGTTATCAATGTAATCAGTTTTAAAAAAATGTTCTGGACTGTCTGGATTTGTATCAAATATAATAGTTTCCATACCTACTCTAAGTCTCTTTAAACATTCTATTAATGTTTCTTTATGCAGTGTAGTTGCTTCATTAACGTAAATAAGAGCGGAATTACTTCCTCTAAACCTTTCAAAGTCACTTGCCTTATCTCCCCCATATAGATTGACTCTTAAGGAGTCTATTTCAAAATATGATGTATTAGAAAACTTTGGCGTAAAGGACACTTTAAGCATACTAGCAATCTTTTCAAACTGCCCTAAAACATTAATCTCTAATGATTTTTGAGAATTACCTAATATAAAATTATTGGTATCCTGCTTATAAAAATGTCTATTCTTAATGAGCATCTTTAGATATAAATAGCAAGCCAAGAATGTTTTACCACTAGCAATGCCACCTGAAAGGATAATTTTACTTTGATTATTATTCTCAATTAATTTTAAAACCTCACATTGTTTCTTAGTTAAATATGTCTTTTCAAACCCTCTAAAATCAATAACAGTTGCTTTCAGTTTAATTAAATCTGCTATATCAATACCAAATTCACGCTTGTATTCTTTTTGCATTTCCTTAAAAAGAGGTAGTTTATATATATCCATTTCCTAACCTTTAAATTTAAAATTTAGATCTCACATCAACATCAGTAGCTTTAAGCTTAAGCATTGTCTTATAATAAAGTGACATCTTCTTAAGTTCTCTTTCCCTTTTAAGTTCATCTAGTTTAAGTTTTAATTCTTCAAGCCTCTTACTCTCTTCATCTGAATGCGAAAGATTATTATCCCTAATTTTATTATCAAAACTTATAATCTTAGATTCTAATATTTCTATCTCGTGATTATGGGCTTTAAGTTCCAACTCTAAATAACGACTAAATGAATTTATAAATTCAATTCCCAACATGCTTCTGGCCATACTGAACTGACTTTTAAGATCACGCGCTTGGGCCGTACTTTGTGAAGCATGAAGCAAAATATTAGTTAGAGTATCCTCATGAATAGTAAGCTTAGCAGTTTCTTTAACGTATTCATGGTCATCCTTAACCTCTTCCCACTTGCGTCTCATCTTTCCTACATTAACACGACTTACTCCCAGCTCTTTTGCTATTTGTGCGTCATTAAGCCTGCCTTCTTTAAAATACACAACATAATCATCAAATGACTTCTTTGCTCTTCTCATATCTCTTTAACCCTAGTCTAAATTAACAAAACTTAACAAAAACCAATATAAACTCTATAACAAAACAATCAACTTTACAAAAACAATTAAGACTTATAAATAATATAGATAGAATCCAAGAAAAAACCCTAGTATAGGTTATACTGTATCTAAAGATTAAAAAAGGAGAATATTATGAATAAACATATAATATTATTAATACTTTTCAGTGCATTATTCTTGTATTGTCGTAATGGGGATGAAACAACACAAAGGAAAGCTAATCATGAAACAATAAACGGGTTAACAGAAAATACAGGAACAACTCAAAAAACACCTGAGGAAACATTAAGAGACAAGTTAAATGCTACCGAAAAATCAAATCTAGATTTCTTAAAAGATGCTTTAAATGATAAGGAAAAGTTTAATCAACTTCTAAATCTAGATGAAGGAAAGATAAAAGCTGCACTTGAGCATATAAAGAATCAACTTGCAAATTGTAATGACGAACAAAAGAAAACTTTTAAACAAGTTTTACAAGGATACTTTGACACAATGAGCGATAATAAGTTAGATGAAATTCAAGCAAACGCAATCAGTGGTTGTCAAGCAGGTGGTTAAATGAACCGCTTATAATCAAAGACAAAAATTAAGAAATAATATTTAAGAAAGGAAGATTTAAGAGAGTAAAGCTACAAACAAAGATAAAGAAAACAAAGCAGTAAGATAAAGGCAACAAAAATTCTAGACAAAAAAGCGTGAAAAAGAATAAATTAAACTGGTTACAAAAATGGTAAAAGAAGATAAAAAGTAAACAATTGGTTAACAAAAAGAAAGAGGTTAAATTTTAAAGAGCAATACGTACCATTGTAAAATGAAGATCCACTAAAAAGACAAATAGAGTATATGTAGAGGATATTTTCAAGTATTTGTTAAAGATAGGATAAAGTATACTAGAAATATTAACCTAACATATCAAAAAGTACCCTTTCTATTTACATAAAGTACCTTAGAAGGGGTATTTTATATACAATGAAGCGACGTTAGAATTGACTTACAATACAAGTATTTGCTAACATTTTTGTAACTAATTTTAAATATTTTTAAAATCTTTAGTTAACAATAAAATGCATGAAAAGGAACTCTTAACTAACAGTAATCTTAACTTTATTAATGAACTAATAAAGCAAAATGAATGCCTCAATGAAGAATTGTCACAACTTAAAAGTACACTTAAGAGTAAAAATAAAGCTTCAAAACAATCAAAAAACACTCCTGTAAGATTCTATCTAAATGACAAAACAACCAAACTAGTAAAAAAATGTATAAAAAAGCTTATACAAATCAACCCAATCTCAGGATGGTTTGTATATATCTTAAGTATTACTGGTTGCAGAGGTGTTGAGATACAAAATGTAAGACTATCTGATGTATCAAAAGAGACAAGCTGTGATGGTGAAGTATTCTATTCTCTTCGTGTTAATGTAGCAAAAAAGAGAAGTAGTATCTGCATAAGAGAAGTAGTTATTAGTGAGTCTGAATTTGATGCTATTATGCAAATACATCAAGAACATTTTGCAAGCAAAGGAAAAGACAAAAGGCGTACTTATCTTTTTCAAAAGAGTAAACACAAATTCCGTGACAATAGAATTAGCATAATTAAGATTTCAAAACAATTTAAATCATTGCTTCTTAAAGCAGGATTTAGGTATCGTAAATCTTTACATATATGTAGAAATATATTTATTGCCTCACTAAAATCTAAAGGATACAACTCATTTGAAATTAAAGAACTTATGAAATACTCATCTACTACTGAGATTGATAATGTTTATGGACTCTCCCCTGCAAGTAAAATTAATGCTTACAAAGATATCAAAACTAGCTTGAAATAACTTACAATTTTTGCTAATTTATTATATACTTCTACTAAAGTTATTATCAAAACTCATTTACCGCATATAAATATGTACAAATATAAATATCTAAGAACCAATCCTTAGGTATTTTTTTTAACAATAAATTATTTGCTAAGCTCTAGTTTTTGGCAATTATTTAGTGTATAATACATATAAATCCTGAAAGTTTAAACCAATATTTCATTTTTAAAATAAAAAAAGACTCTAAAAGATTCAGAGAAGTAGAGTCTTTTTTTATACACAAATTAAGAATACAAATTCACGCTTTCTCTTTAAACATTTCAAGTTGAATATAACGAGTATTTTTACAAGTCATACTTGATTTACTGGTTCTATATGAAGTTGCAAGTATTTCATGTTTAGTATGCCCAAAAGTATTAGCTATTCCAGTTGAACGAGCTATATAATTAACATTAAGATTATATTTCAAGAAAAGTTCTAAAACCCTTAAATCATCAAATTCACTTATTGCAAATTGCCAATTATATCTCTTCATCTCTACAATGAGCCTCTCAAGAGAATCTAAACCCCACCCCCGATTATCAGCAAGACTTCCACGTGAAATTGAATATGGTGGATCAAGATATACAAATGTTGAAGCGATCTTATCTCTTTTCGGCAAAGCACCCAGAAAATCAAAGATATCACGCGAAGTAAATATTGCATAATCAAGCATCTCTTTTACTCTAGACTTATAAGTCTTAAGCATACCCAAAAATAATCTCTTAGAATTACTTCTATCTAACCTCATAGTTGAATTACAGGAAGCATAAATAGAATACAAACTTCTTAAAACCATATATTCTATTTTGTCTTGATTTTCATTTATAATTCTGTCATAAATAATTGCGTCTCTTACCTTCTTATAAAGTGAATCAGGATTTCGTCGCAAATAATAAAAAAACTTATAAATAAACTGAGAATTATCATTGAGTATATTGTAACAAGCTAATGGTTTTGCAAAAAAGATTGCTCCTGTTCCAAAAAATCCTTCAACATATGAAGTATGCTTAGGAAAAAGACTTATAATAACCTTACTATAACGATACTTACTTCCCTCTCTAGCTAGCAGTTTCAATGTTTCCTAAACACTCTCCTTGATGTAATTTGATATTCAACTCCTCTTTCCTTAAGCGTAAGTGAATCATAAAGAACACTGGTATCGTTAGTTGCTATAAAATGATAGCCTGATACACCTTTGATTTTAACTTCACTTATTTCAAATTCATTATTTGTGCATCTGTAAGAATGACTTATCCAACGCACACTTGTCTTAATCCCAAAACTTTGGAGTATACTGCATGGATTTACAATATAACAATTACTTTTAATGTATCCTAAACCAACAAATTTATGATAATTATTGTTAATATCATTAATACTAAACTGCAATTTTTTAAATCGTTCTATGTAATAATGCAGACATAAAAAGTAACATCCCCACTGACGTATTTCTAAAATTAACTTTGGATTATTTTGCGTTATTTTCATCTTTAACCTCTAACCTTTAATCTTTAACCTCTACTATCAAATTTAATACTTTGAAATTCAACTTCAAACAGCGATAAATCTTCAAAAAAAATTAACATAAGGTCCACAAACATAGAAGACCTGAAATGCTTATTTACAGAAAGACTTTTTTCCTTAATCTTAGTTATTCCACATATAGCTTTAATATGTGGAATCCTTAGGCAAAACCTTAAAAAAATATCAAGATAATGCCTCGCTAATGAACAAGTAAATTCCTCATCGTAAGGTTTTACAAGCACTACCGCTCCCTTCTCAACTACCTTACTAAATAAAACTTCTTCAAATTCATCTCTTTGGTCCATCATCTTCTCTACAAGTTCAATTTTTGCATAGATCATACTCAAAACTCCTTAGCTTACAATTATTTTTGATTGCAATATATCATTCCTAAAAAGGGATATCCTCATGAAACCCTTCATCAGAATCAACCTTATTAGGTGCTCTTAAAGCAGGCAATGGGCTTAGTATTTGAATCTCATCCACTAAAATGCTGCTCTTGCTTCTCTTATCACCAGTTCGCTTGTCATCCCAACTCTCATACCTTAAAGACCCATTAACTACAACTTGTTTCCCCTTTAAAAGAAATGCTATTAGTTTTTCTGCTCTACTTCCAAAAAGTACACAATCAAAAAATTGAGCATAATCTATCCATTCATTATTCCTTTTGATTCTCCTATTATTAGCTAAACCAAACTTCAAAATAGGAATGCTGTTGTTAACGTAAGTAATTTCACTGTCTCTAGTCAGACGTCCTGATAATACTACTGAATTAATATCAGACATGAGAGCTCTCCTTATCCCTTAATCTACTCATCATTTCCATGAGTCTTAAATCATGATCAAGTCTTCTCATATCCTCTAAAAATTCTTGTCTTGAGTAATAATCATAAATTATTTTTTCTAAAGTTCTTTTGCTAAATTTACATAAAAACTTCACAACCTGATAAGTAATTAGTAAAAGTACTACCATAAAGCTAATCCTCATAACCTCCAACCTTAAGCACTTACAATGGAAGTTTCAATATCAGACCATTGCTGCACTGAATCTAAACTACTAGCAAGAAAACTGATATTGCCACTTAAAGACTTAAATCTATCTTTAATAGCTCGCTTGGTTGTATCTAAAGAAAATAGAATACCTTCAAAATTATAATTTACATGTTCCATTAATGAAAATTCTGCAAATATTTCATCTATTCGGGATTTAAGTTTATCTTTCATGGGTTTTGTTGCCTTATATAGCTCTTGTGTATGTCTACTCTTAGCTATCTCTTCTGCTTCTTCTATCTCTGTTTGCAAAGTACTAATTTCACTAAGATATCCTTTCAACAGATTATCCTTCTCTTCATCAATCTCCAGGTCAGTACATCTTACAAATTCTAGAAAGTTATCTTTATACTCTGATTCTGAAAAATATTTGTATACCTCACTACTCTCAATCCCTTCTTGAATTAGTTCACTTAAACTATCTAAATCTATATTCTCAATATCATACTTTGCTCTTAAAGCTTCAGAAATACTACTTACTTCCGCTTCCATTGTTGAAACATCAAACATTACTTCATTAATAAACTTATCATTCCTCTCAATTACACAATTAATAGCTTCATTACCTATTAGAAAAAACAGATTCCCCTTACTTAAACCTGTACATAAAAGTTGTATTTGCACTTGAACATAATACTTGAAAAAGTATTTGTTTTCTAAAAAATTACCATTCTTATTGTATTCAATTACAGCACTCTTTAAATAAATATTATCACTGCATTTAATTTCTAAAAGCTCTGCTTCCCCTTCTTGGTTTTCAAACCAACCATCAATTGTTGAACCAACCAAATTGTCACTGTCCTTAAACTTCTTGAAGTAATTATATTTATCTATCCCATTTGCATATTTATTCTTATGTAAAACAGCAATCTCATCAGAATGCATACGTACAAATTCATCAAACCCTAAATTCTCAAGTAGCTTTCCTTTCCTCATGCTTAAGTTCTCTTCTAATGAAATCTCTTTTCCTAATAATTTCAAGACCCTATCAAGCATTAATTTTGAAACACTCTCAGCTCCAATAAACATACTCCCAACTTCACTTGCTCCTATACGCTTTAATGAATTCCTTTGAATACCAAAATCAACTTTGCTATTAAACTTGAAACATTCATTTTTGCCAATTCTTGATAGCTTGCGTCCTATTCTGCTGATTTTACTTACACTTTTTTGTCCCTTATTAATCTGGTCTTGACTTTGATGTGCAAATGAATCAAATCCTTCAAACATTTTTTGATCATACAAACTTGGCTGCTTCATCCCTACCTCTACTATTTTCTCTTTTGTTTTTGTTATTTTTCTTTTTTGATTTGTCATATAAACTCCTTATTACATTTGTGATTTTATAAATATAATAATATAACAAAAACCATTTTTATCAAAAATTTTTGATAAAAAAAATACATGTAATATTAATATATTGCTTGCTTATTAGTTAAAAAACAAAAAAGAACAAAAAAAATTAGAGTTTAGCTAAACACTCTTAATAAAATCCTTAACTAAGCTCTAATGGCTCCAATATCGTTCACAAATATAAGCAGAGTCTAAACGACAATACTTAATAATAAGATACATCACTTTCTAAAGAATATCAATTCTATGATGACAAATACCAATTATTTATTCAATGTACTATCAATATCCTAACAATTACTCCTTTTCGAATTATTTAATTACAGATAAGACAAGAATACATTTAATCCATATTTTTTATATTTTGGTATTTTTATATTTTAAAAGTTTATCCTCTAAAAACTTTTTATCATTGAGAAACATATCTTCTAAAATAAAACTAGTAAACTTTGAACTTCGCTTGTAAAAATCATAGGCTTCTTGACTTTTAAGTTGAAATCTTAATGGTTTTACTGGATTTTGCCTTGATTTCTTAATTGTTTTACTTTCTTTGGTTTTAATAAAGTTTAATGTTTGATTAAACCCATTCTCAACCAAAAATTTTTCTTCTAAGATACCATCTTGAATAGCAGATGCTATCTTTAAATAATTATATGCTTGTGATTTTGCTAAGTTGTATACTTTTGAAAATTCAGCAAAATTTTTATAGCCGTCTAATTTATAATATTCCTTTTCTTTTATCTCTTGCAAAATATACATAGTTTCTATTTTATTGGAAATATCTTCTTTTATATTATCCTTTAACTTAATCTTTAAAAGATTAAATCTTTCTTTTGCTTCATCTAAAATACTATTATCCACCATTAAAATAGAACTTTTCTCATTATCCAAATTTCTTGGATGAATTGATATTTTCTTATCTTTTTCTTCTTGCATTTGCAAATCTCCTTAACTTATTTAAGTTTCCAGTAGTGGAATTTTTTAATAAAACTAAAACTTTTTAATATCACTTTTATCTATTTTTATGAATAAAGAGTCCAATATTTTTTTATATTCTTCTATATAATCTTTAGTCAAATCAAAAGTATCATTCCTTGCAATTTTTCTATTCAAATCTTCTCGTTCATTTACAAGCCCCAAAAATCCTTTTCTGGACTGTAAATGTTCCAACAACTCTTTATGAGTATTATTTTTTTTAAATCTAGTTATAATAAAGAAAATTGGTATTAATCTCTTCAATTCTCTAATAAAAAATTCTAACAAATCATAACTTTCAAGTGTCCATTTTTCAGATGTCATTGGAACTATTAAGTAATCAGTGGCACATAGAGCACACGTTAATGTAAAATCTAAGCTTGGATTAGTATCAATCAATATATAATCGTAGTTTGTCTTCAACTTTTTTAGCTCTCTACTTAGCTTGAGTTCAATAAAACTATGTCTATTCCTACAATAGAATTCTCCATTAAGAGTATGTAATGTTAAATAACTAGGTATTAAATCTAAATTATTGCTAATATAAACAATTGATTCAATTATATCCAAATTATTTTTTATAACCTCACATATGTTTTTTCTTCTTAAATCTATGCTTTGGGTTGTTACTTTTTCATAAAAATAACTAGTGGTCGATGCTTGTGTGTCCATATCTATTAAGAGCACTTTGTACTCCTTTGCTAATAAGGTTGCAAGTATGATAGCACTTGTACTTTTCCCAACACCACCCTTAATCGATGCAAGTGTTATTATTTTAGGTTTTTTTCTATCCATTTCGTTATAAGCCCCCCTTCTGATAATTTCTTCCCATAAAATTCATATACTTGTTTTTCCAATTCTATTAACATGTTAATTAAGGCTTTGTAATACTGTTTATGTGTTACATCTTTTCTAAGCAGATAAGCAAGTCTTCTTAAATAGCAAAATACACTTCCTTTCTTAAATTTAAACTCTATATAATATGCTTTTGAAAAAATATATGACTTAGTAATACCATTTTCTTGATACTTCGTTAAAATATTTTTTATTGGTTTTCTATATCCATAACGAATACCTAAAAACTTGTCTCCTTCTCTTATAGAAAATAAATGAAAATATTCTATCTTGTTTTGATTAAATAATCCTCTGAATGCAATAAAAAATTTATGTTTTCGATTGTCTTTTGTCTTGAATGTGTATAAATCCATCATGATTTTAGTATGATATATCTTTCTACCTTCAACTTCCTCTATTTTGATAAAAAGAGGTTTCTCTTCTTTTGGTATTAACTTTATTTTTTCCTTCTCTACATTTTCCAATGCACAATCCATAATAAATCCTCAAGTAACAACTTGTTTAAACTCCGTATTCTCTAAATAGCTTTTTTGTTCTTCTACCAATTCTAAAATTTCGTAGTAATAATGGTTATTAAATACCTTGTTATACTCCAATTTATTCTGCTTGTTTAAATATTCTTTCAGTATTGGTATTAAAACTGATGTGTCTACTTTATGTCTTAATTGCTCAAGAAGTATGCTAAATACGTTATTCCTAATTTCTTTTTCATCTTCTTTTATGGTTACTTTAACACGTTCAACTGATTTTTTAAGCTTTCCTATTATCTTTTCTAAGTCATTGTACTTATTGTTCTCTATGATAAAGTGTGGTTTATCTTTATATAGCTCATATACCTTTTGTATTTGGATTTCCAACTGTTTACTATTATAGCCTTCATTTTTTAAGATAATTTTTGTTTCATCCAGTATTCTACTTAATTCCTTTTGCTTACTTGCAAGCTTGTTTTCTTTTAGCTCAATGTTGCTTTTTTTCTTGTGTTTAATTTTTTCAATGAAGTTTTCTGTTCTTTTAAGTATCTTAAGCACTTTAATTGTAGCATCTTTTTCTAGTTTTAAATTCAAAATAGAGAAGAAAGTATTTGATTTAAAATTACATTTCTTAGCGTACTTTTTTACTTGCAGTTTCTCTATTTCTTTTATGTCTTTCTTTTCTTCTTTTTTATTATTATATATATTATATATACACTCCCATTTTTCTACACTCCCATTTTTAGTGCAAGCCTTTTTAATACCTGCTTTAACGCGAGTTTGAAATTTCCCTCCTTTTTTCTCTTTAAAGAGTTTATTGATTATACTGTAACATTCTTTTTTGGAGTATTTAAGTTCGTAATAAATTTCAGTTCCCATGTTAACACCCAAATGTCTGTAATAATTAATTGTTACTTTAAATTCTTTTTCTAATTTGTATAAATAGTTTTGAAGTGTTTTAAGCTTAGCAAGCTTTTGACCATTTCTTTTCATATTGTTATTAAAGTAATAAAGTATGTTGCTTTGAGTGTATTTTTTAAGCTTTAAGTTCATGTAGTTTAATGTTGATATTAAAACGATTAATTTATGTTGGTATTTGTTTTGATGTATTTTAAGCTTTTTAGCTTGTTGGTTTCTCATTGTTTAAACTCCTTTTCTATATTTGTGATTATTTATTACTAGTAATAGTAACTCAATTATTAGTAATAAGTAAATCGCAACTTAGTAAAAAATAATTTTTATTTTTAGACTTAGCAAAAATAATAATATTAAAAATAGTATAGCAAAAACAAATATTTAAAAAATCTTGTTAAAAGATAGTTTTTGTTATATTATTCTATTTATAGAATCACAAATATAAAAAAGGAGTTAATCATGACAAATGCAAAGAATATGACAAAACCTGAGATATCAAATACGATTAGTACAATAACAGAAAAAATGAATTCAAGTAATATTTATGAGGTATGGGAAGCATATAAGAGTATGCATGGACTTAAAAGGATGGATACTCAATCAGAGAGAGAAATCTTAACTTTACTACAAGTAAATAATCTAAATCCATTCAAGAAGGAAGCATACATAATCCCATTTAATGGGAGATATGCAGTTGTGGTAGCATATCAAACCTTACTTATAAGGGCATATGAGGCAGGGTATAGTAAATATAGCCTTGAATTTAAAGAAGAGATGGTTAAGACAATTAAAATTGATTCTAAAGGTAATAAAATGGTACAAGAAGATTGGCAATGTACAGCTTACTTCAAATCAGAGCATGGTAATATTTATAGTTTTTCTGTTTTATTTAATGAGTATTACAAAAACTCACCTATTTGGAGAGAGAAACCAGTATTTATGTTAAGGAAATGTGCGGTTAGTTGTCTATGCAGAACTTTGCCAGGCGCGGGGCTTGAGAGTATGCCCTATATAAGAGAAGAGTTAGGAGATACAGATAATCTTTATGAAGCTCATAAGGTACAACAAATAGGGCATACTGAAACTGAGAAAATAGTGACTAAAGAGATGCACCCTGTTGATTATGAGTCTGTTACCAAAAGTGATAATAAGCATGTACCATCCAATCTATCAGTTGAGAGTGAGGAAGATAATGATGCAAATACCTTAGGAACTAGACAAGACACAACAGAGGAACAATCTAAGGGTGTAGAAACCCCACCTGTAGATGTGAATAGAGTTGTGAAATCTAATAATACTAATACAGTAGGAGTAAATAAAGATAATAAAGCTAATTCAATTAAGTTTAGTTGCTATAAAAGTCTTCTTATAGCAGCACGTGGTATGCATAAGCATTTGGTTGATAAACCATTTGAGAGTATATCGCAGATAAATGCATATTTAAGTGCTATAAAGAAGGGGGATGATTCTTCCTTTTTAGAGTATTTTAATATGAATAAAGCTTTAAGGAGTGTTAACTATTGGATAGAACTCATTAGAGAATATATATTTAAGAATAATCATCTTATGAGGAAGTTAGATCAATTTGAGGCATTTATAGCGCTTATGCAGCCTAAATATGAGGATAGTCCACTCAGATTATTTGGATTCTTGTCAAGAGAAGAAGAATTAAGATATTTATTTGATACATAGATGATAATTTAAAGCAAATAAGCCCCATTAGGGGCTTTAAATAATATTAATTTTTTAGTTTTGAATATTTTTTGTAAACCGCTTCAGCAATAGGTTTAGTTATCTTGATGTATGCTTTGAAAATGTTGATGTTAAACATTAAATCCTGGATTGTCTGTTCAGACTTGAGTGTAGAAGAATCAAAATAAGTAAACTTAGGATACTTTGGGTTATTAACTTTCTTTTTTGTACGTGTTAAGAATACTTGCAAGTACATAACATAATCAGCTAGCTTAGCTTCATGAGTACTTAATTCTGTGAGGGTTTGGGTTTTAGGGGGTATTGGTTCTTCCGTTAGAGAAGCAATAGATGTACATGAGAAGATAAGCGTTAAGAAAGTTAAATTTACTAGTTTTTTCAAATTAGGCCTCCTTTAACATTTTGATGTAAGTACTTATGAGCTTATTACGTTTAGCTCTAAGTTGGGAAATGTATTTTGAATAATCATCATAATCCCCAGCAGTTTCTATTATCTCGATGTTGAGCCTTAGTATTTCTTCAATTTCAGAGAGTAGTTTGATAGCTTCCTTTTGTTCCATTTGATATACACTTGCCTCATATAGTGAGTAAAAATAATTAACCACTTTGGTGAAAATATTAATGTAGGTTACGGTGTTTTTACCTTGGTAGTTATTTTTTATAATTTCTGTAAATTTGTTTAGGATATCAACACTTAATTTAGCAGTACTTAATTTCATTTGACCTCCTTTTCAATTGATGAGATTTCTAATGGTAATTGCATATTATCTGGATTGCTATTAACCTTTTCTATGAATTTTTTGATTTTAGTTTGGATAGGTTCAAGTGCTTCTCTTATTTGCGGAGTTAAGGCATTCTCTAACCTTTCCATATTTTGTGTATAGATAATTTGATATTCTGTGTAAATGTCATTTAATAGCATGAATGTTTTATGAGCATTTTCATTAAACGACCCATCTTCAAAATTAGATAGGGCATCAAATAATGTTACAATTGCATTTAAAGCAGTATCTAAAGAATTATGATCAAGTATCATAAATCCTCCTTTTCTTTGTCTCTGTCATGTATTTTTATCTTACTTAATAAGATACTTAGCATATCTTTGATTACTGGTTTGAAAATCAAACCCAGACTTAATATAAAAATACTAATAATGATTAACTTCACTTCATTGATGTTAATTAGTTGAAGTAAAAAATCTAATATGTTATTAATGCTTAATTCATTCAACTTTATCACCTCGAGTTTATAATTGGTAAGCTACAACTATATAGCAAAGAATAGCAAAAACTATATAAAGTTATAACTTTACTAAAACCGGAACACGATTACCATTTATATATCCACGTTTTTGAATGTACCATCCTCTAAGTACTGGACATAAAATATCTACATAAGCATTCATAGCACCGTAATAATATGCTATTGACTTTTGTGAGCCATCAGTGTATTTAAGTACTACTTTTTTTGCATATTTAGTACCAGACGCATTGATTGTGAGATCAACAGTAATGTCTAAATAAATAGGGTTATCATCATCAGATGTATAAAATAAGAGTTCAACTTCTTGACTTGAATATTCTGATGTCATGTCTAATACGTAAGCTTGATTTTTAAAATAAGATGGGTAAATATATGAACTTGTAGTTCTGCTTTTTGTTGTAGTAAACCCAGAAGGAATTCCTGTTAAATATTCAGGTACTGGGGATTTTTGTAGCGTACTATAATTCATAATTACAAACTTATCATTTTTAGTTAATGTAGTTGATGATATATTTCCTATAATTCTGTCTCTTACTTTATCAGAAATATTATAAACACCGTTATTGGCATTGTTGAGTAATTTTTCAAGCACTTTATTATAAGCTTGATTTATAAAGTTTTCATTTGCTAATAGTTCAGTAGCAATTGTGTCTTTAATGACTTCTTTGAAATACTCAAGTCCCTCATTTTTGAAGATTTTGTCTTTAGTTTTTTTAAGAAAATTTTCATATGTAATTGCATTGCAATTAGAACCTCCATCATCAAGTAGCATTAAATCAGTTTTTTGAATATCACCAACTCTGTTTAGGTTGTTGATTTGGATAAATTCTTCTTCATCAATTAAGAGTTTCTCTTCACTTGACATTAATGTTCTCCTTAATTAAAAGTAATAATTTCTATGTTTTCATTATTTGTAATTTTTAAGACACGTCCTATAGGAATGAGATTTTTTATAAATGCATAAATTGAGTGTGAATATCCTTTAGGAAGGAAATTGAATGTTAAAAATTTATATGCCGTTTTAAATCCTTTTTTTGTTTGATGTAATCGAATACGTTTTGGTTTATGCCCTTTAACGGTGCTAGGAGAGATAAAGGAAATAAAGTTAGTTTTTATCCTGTTTAATAATTTTATGTTAATTACACCAGCTTGTGGGGTAGTAACTTCAATATCGACATTTAAGAAGGCCTTAAAAAGTCTTATAAATGATTCATCAGTGCCAATATGACGTAAAGCAAAAAGTACACTATCAATGTTTGCTACAAGTGATTCGAGTGGTTGGCTTTCAGAGTAAAAGATTCTAAATAGATTGGATAACCAAATGGCAATAAAACGTGATGAGCAGTGGCGTGTAGCAGTAATACTTGTGAAATTAGAATTTAGACTTTTTAGTTCTAAATACATTGTATTTGCATACTCTAATTCATTTTGTATGAACTTTTCAACCCCAGTATCTTGAAGATGGATGGGTATTTGCATTTTTAATAGCTCCTTTAAGTTGTAATGTCAATGATTAATCTGTCAGTAAGATTGAAGATAAGTATTTCCTCAGGCTTAACTTCAATATTAGTATTTTCCTTAAATTCTGAATCAGTAATGCTTGCAATTTTAGTGTCATCTGTGTCTTTAATGCAAGCATATATTTTCATACTCTTAATTCCCTTAATTTCATTAACAGGAGCTATAAAATCTTGATATTCAAAGCTGATACCCATATCAGGATAGTTATTAGTTACAATACGTTTGTATATATCTCTTATTTGCATGTCTATGTTAAGATATATGTGATTTTTAAGATCAAGTTGATATTTTACTTTAAGGTATACGTATTTTTTCTTTCCTAAAGATATTTTATAGCTTTTGAGTTGATTATGAGTGTTAAGGCCATCAATTGTGATACTACCATTAAAGAGTGTACCTACAGGCATAGTTGAATAAAGCACTTTCCAAAGTTTGGCTTTAAATGTAGAATCAGTGATATCAGTTTTACTAGGATTTAGTAAAGAGTCATTTAAGATAAGATAAATATCAGCTGTTCCGACTTTAGAATCAATATTGACGTACTCTATTTCTTTAAGTTTAAGCAATGATGAACGAACCGCATCAAAGGTAGTGCTCTTAACACTTATGTGCTCTTCGATTGCCTTAAAGTATTCGCCACCGGGACTTACTTTAGAGAAAAATGAATTAAGTTCATCAATGATTTGTTCTTCAATTGTTGCAAGTGAGGTTGCAATAATATTGTAAATGGAGGATGGGTCATTATTAATTACAATCCCATGCATATCTCGTAAGTATGCTCGTTTGGCATTAACTATTTGTTGGATATTCTGTTTTAGAATACCAAAATCAGGATCAAAAAGAATGCTCATATTCTAATCTCCATATCTAAAGTGTCGTTTGCAAATTCAAATATAATGTTTAATGTGTTATTTTTAGTAATTGTTTCAATGTTGACAACATCAATTTTGAGGTCTTGTATAATGCTTGAAAAGTAAGTTTTAATTTGTGTTAAAGAGCTTGTCTTAGCAAACCTTGTAAAGAAATTATAATCAAATCCCCAATTAGGAGCATTCTTAAGACTACCCTTTGGAGTTCTTAAAAATATAAATAAACGTTGCTTTTGTTCATTTATTCCACTAGTTAATGCTAAGTCTTTTTTAAAAACCAAATTAAATTGATTGTCAATCTGTAAATCCAATCTTTAACCTTTTAATGATTCTAATTTAACCTTTAACCGGTAGTAAGTATAGCACTATTTTAGCAAAAACCTATTTTAGTAACATATTTATTTTATTTGTAATCTTTGTAAGATTGCTGTAAAAGCTAGGTTCAACACTAGCATTCCCAATTACCCGTAAATTGTATAGACAAGAAACAATTTCTTCTAATACTGACCTTAAACTTGTATTGTTAGCTTTAATGTCTATGGGGTTTTGTATGTCAATTGCAAAGTCATTAACTTTGATAGTAGCATTTTGCATGTTAATTGGCCTTAGAATATAAAAATAGTTTTTGTCAAAATAATGATTATCATCCTCATTAAAAAGGTTAATACTACTTTGAAGTAAGATTACCCCGTCATTTTCTTTAAGATTAAAATGCATGTTTGATATATTGCGTGTCTTAATCTCTAAGTCTGTGTGTCCAGAGAGTAAAACAATACCTTTTTGTGTAGAGGTGTTAAAAGATTTAATTATTCCTATTTTAGAGATAAAAATGTTTCTATAAATCCATAGTTTTATTTCTTCTTGTGTTAACGGGGAGCCTTTCATTTGGCTATTCATTCTGTATATTTCATAATTCAAGTTCATTTATTTAGCCGTTCCATTTATTTCTAAGTAATTAGAGTCATCATAAAGCTTAAGGATAAGCGAACATTCACCAGTATTGCTTAAGATAGCATTAGACTCTATAATACTGCTTTTAACTTCTTTTCCAAGCGAGTCAATGAATTTTACCCTGTCACCAACTTTCAGTTTGTGTGTGTACATAACTTTGGCATTCCAATATATAAATCTTATACTTAAAGTACTGCCAATAGTAATCTCTTGTTGAGGAATAAACTGCAGACCAAAATCTTCAAGAGGTAGATAATTTGTATTTTGCTCTGCAAGTGTGGCGTTAGTAAAAATATAATTACACTCAACATGAGTGTTCCCGAGAGCCGATTCTTTAATAAGTTGTGTATGCTCCTTAGGTACAATATCTGTTCTAACACTTTGAACATACTTTTTAGTTATCTTTTCAAGAAACTCAAGAGGAGTATTTGCACAAAAACTTTCTGTTATAATTTTTGTTCTATCAGCATAGCTCATATTGATAATGCATTTACCAGGAAAAGCTGATTTAATTGCATTCTCTACACTCATTCCTTGGAATTGATTTATTTTAAGCTTGCGATTGAAATAATTACTTTTTGTTGCCAAATGAATTTCAAGGTCAACACTAAAATCACCATTAGCATAATCAGTACTCATAGGAACACCCAAATAACCTGCCATAATAAAATCATAATCTTTAGAGTCTGCGAACTTTTTATAAGATATTTTTACAATATCTCCTTCATTTACATTATCAGTAAAGTCTATAGGTAGGTTCCAAAGGGTTAGCTTGCTTTTCTTTGCACACACATAATTGTTACTTGAGTACATATCAGATATTGATATGTCAATGTGTATTCCATCTTCAGTTTTAATTATAATTTTAGGCTTTTCTTCTGATGTGATATTCTTAGTGCTAGTTTTACTTGGATTATAAAATTCGATTTTGAAGTCGTATTTGATAAGTCTACATTCCATGAAGTTACCCTTTATATATTGAAAATGTTTTAAGAACTTCTAAGGTAAGACTAATTTCAACCTCATCAAGGTATACTGTGTCCTTAAGGGTAAGAGAGGTAATTGCAACAATACCCCTGAACCCTAAAGTTGGACTGTAGAAACTAAATGGTACACTCTCTTCAACTCTATTAATAAGTTGTTGTTTTGCCAGATTACTGGTATGAGGAAAGATTAACTTTCCAAAAGCCGTATTAGCCGAGAATTTAAGCAGTTCCTTATAAGCACTAGTTAATACAGCATTATTTAATGTGATAACTTCACCAGTGAAAGTTGGATTGTAACTTACATATTCAGATTTACGTGTGTAGTAGTCAATTACAGGACGCTTTGAACATGTTGTGGTGTAAGTTGTGCTAATTAGTTCAGTTTTGGGTAAGATGAAAAATCCTTGTGGAACGTATCCAAGTCCCTTAAAGTCCATCCTTGGACATAAACTTAAGAAGTTATATGCCATAAACACACTAGAAATTTCATTGAATGTTTCTTTAAGGATACTTGTTACTTGTGATGGAGTAAGCTTTAAGAAGTCTAGTGTTGCCTTTACTGGTGCTGTGTCTTTATATTTATGAATAAAGTCTGTTGTAAATTGTGGTATCATATTTAAATGTTCCTTAAGGTGTTTTTATACTTGCGTCTGTTTCTAATTTTGATTCAGTATCAGTACTTAAGAGTGGTGAATGGCTTTTATCTGTTGTAGGTATTGAACCAAATAACCATTTGTATGCCCAATTAGGCAATGTTAATTTTAGAATTTGATTTCCAAGCTTTATAAGCCATTCGTTAATGTCACCGAAAAAACTTTTAATTCCGTCTATTATGGGCTCAACAATATGTGTTTTGACGGTAAAACCTGTTAACCATTTAGCTATGGTTTCTATTTTTTCCAACATGGGTTGGAATACACTAGCTGAAAGTTTTCCAAATGAATCTTGAGCTTTATCCAGACTATCCTTAATTTTTTCAGCTTCACTAGCATAAGTAGGAAACTCAAGAGAGTTCCAGTCCTTAATAATTTCTTTTAATTTGTCTGTTCTGTAATCAAAGGTATAACCAGTTGCTACTCTGTCATATTCCATTTCAGCTCGTTCATTATATTTATCAGTAAATTTATTAAATGAACTCATAATGTTATAAAGAGAACCGCTTTTGCCTTGCAAGAATTCTGCTACTGCAGTAATAGCAGAATTCTTATCACCAACAACCCCGGTAGATTTAAGCTTTGCAGCAAATGCTACAGCCTGCTTAAGATTATCGTCATTGTTTTGACCTAAGTGTTGTAATACTTTTCTAAGAGTCCCAGCAGAGTTTAGAAAATCTTCTCTTTCAATGCTGTTCCCAAAACCAGGTATGCCTTGAAGCATGCTATCAAGTTTGCTCTTTTCATTTGTTGTAAATACTCTTGAAGTAATTAAGTCAAGCTTTTGAAATCTAGCATCATTAAGTATAGATTTTTTTGCAAAATTCAAGATATCACCAATACCACTTTGAAAGGTATGACCCACTATATGTCCAAGAGCAGTTCCAGTAGCAATTTTCAAAATGCTGCCGCCTTTAAGAATACTTTTTTGAATAGCTTTGTGAAGTATTGTTTCCTTATGCTTGCCACTTTTCATTTCTTCATATTCTAATTGTCTTCGGTCTTTACTTGACATAAGTGAACGCTTGAATGCTTTTTTTCTAGCTTCTTCAAATTTGTATCCTAGCTTAACAAGTTTTTTAGTTTCAGTAAATCTAAACTTTTCTACCCTTTCTCGTAATTTCTCATATTTGGTTTGTTTGGCTAGTTCACGTTTCTTCTCAGATAAGTTATGTTTTAAGATATCTTTAGTGCTCTTTAGAGAAGATTTTTTAGGTTTAATTAAATGTTCTAGTTTAGAAATGTCTTTTTCTAATGATTTGCGAGTTGATGCATGATCTAGCACTCCTGTAAATTTAATTGTAAATTTTGGAGTATTCATAACATTCCCTTAGAGAGAGTCATTTCAAATATTTGCTTTTCAAGTTTCAGATTCGATATTTTGTAAACCTCATTTAGTTCTTCGTAGTTCAATGTTTTGACTTCATTTAAAGTGCAAATACCCATGATAACAGGAAAGAAATATTTGTTTTGTTTTATCTCTTCAAGTAACTTAAAATATTCAAGTTTGGTTTCATTAAAGATTTTACTTCCATTATGGATTTTCATCCTGTATCCCCATTGATGTTTGTTGTGACTTGATATTTTGTATTATCTGTTCATAATTCCAACTATCATTAATGTAATCAAATTGTACAAATCCATCAGCATTATTTAGATAATGGCTTAAGTAAACTAAAGTTGGTTTCTTAAAGTCAGGATCTGATTTGAATACATCAAACTGAATTGAGTAAAGTATGTACTTAAGATAATCTTTGTAGTAAGTAATGTACTCTCTATTTTCATTTAAAATAAAGTAAAATTCATCTAAAAAGCCAGGTTTAATCATAAGGTCTGTTATTGCTCTTAAGTATTCAAGATTATTAAGTTTTTTGATGCCTTCATTTTGTGAAAATCCTAATATAGAGTCCCATTCGTAAACGGGCAGTACTCTTACTTCAAATGTAAAAGTCTTATCTTTAGTTAAGATATTCATTTTGTAACGCGTAATCATAAAATCCTCCTTAAGCGTTCAAAATTAGGTGTTTACTGTGCAGTTAACCGCTCTGATTTCAAATGTAACCTTTTCAGCTTCAGCAGAATAACTTCTTGAAGGTTCTTCTGCAAAAAATGCATATTGAGATACAATTTTGATGTCTTCTAAGTCATTGAATACTAAATCTAACATCTTTGCAGTTTTACTTTGATGAGTATTATAAAATTGGTCTTTTGAAAGCTTTGTTAGCAATTTGTACTCATAAGATCCAATTGTAACTTCAATATTGAATATGAAAGTAATGGTTCTAGGATCCCTGAAGCTAACTACGGGGAAACCCCTATCTTCACTGCTAGCTACTGCTCTTGTTGTAGGTTCACTTGTAAGTTCTAACTTACCGCCTTGAATTTCATTCCCACCAATTGAAAAAAATATGTTCCTTAAATCATAGTATTGTTCCATTCTCAATTCTCCTTCAAGCTATTTATATAACTATTTATATCTTGTGCTGTGATGTTTAAAAGGACAGCGTTCATAGAGTGGTTATAAGTAATCTCTATTGATAAGAAAAGCTTTAGCTCGGGTGTTGGTGATATGTGAATCTTAAGCTTGGAGTAAGCAACAATAATATTCCTATCAATGAAACGTTTAAGCATACATTCAACAGCAGCACTGTAAGCATTATCTCTTTTTCCTGAGAGTTGTAGTTCTGATAGTTTACTATTCTGTCTACCATTAACATTCCATACTCTAATAAGCTCGGATGTAAGTTCAGATTTGATATAATGATAGGTAAATAATTCGTCAATGGGAGTTCCTTCAAGAGTTACTCCTTCCTTAAAAGCCATAACACCATCAAGACCAGTCTCATTAAGCAATGAGTAAAAGTTAATATTAGCATTCCTAAGTTTACAGGTTATAGAATCATCAGTAATAGGACTCATACCGCTAAACTTAAGTCCATAAGGGTTTACAGCATGAAACATACTCGCTTCATGTAAGTATTTAGATATAAATCTTAAGTGTAAGTATTCCTCTCCTTTAGAGTGGATAACAATAATTTTAGATTTAGAATTCGTACCATTTTTAAACAACTCTTTTATTTCAGATTCTTTTGTTGCAAATACAAAGAAGTGAGCAGGGTCTTTAAAATGAGTATAATCATCCTTATATATTGTAAGCCCATCACCACCATCACTGTTACTTGAATAAGTATTAATAAGGGCAACAAAAGTATATCTATTGTCTCTAAGTTGGGTTTTAATTGCCTTTGCTTCGGTTCCCTCTTTATATATAAGTAGCTTGACTGATCTAAGTCCGGCATCACCTGCTGAGAAGAATGCTTGCATTGCTTTTTTTAGGTATTCTCTCTCCTTATTAAATTCATCCTCACCATTACTTCCTTCCTTTTCAAGTGCCTCGATTTGTTTTTCAAAGCTATTTATATTTAAGTTTAATATCTTTACCTTAGGTGTTGTAGTGTTAAGTTTAATCTTTGCACATTTATACACTAGTAAGGGTGTATAGTAACTTACATAGTTTATATCTAATTCAGAATGTGCCAAATTCACACTGATTGTATCTTGTGGCATTCTGTTCTTCCTCCTTAATTTGGTTTTCTTTTACTTGTACATTAGCTTTAAAACCACAACTTGCAGAGTATGCTAACTTACTATAATTGCTTTCAATATCAATAAGACCAGAATTTTGCATATTGGTTGTGGCATAAATGTAAAACTTTAGCTCTATTTCATGAGTGCTTATACCTTCTTCAGGTTTGAATGTAAACCTTTGGGTACCTAAGTCATGTAAAAAATCACTAAATAACGTATAAAGTGACATAAGTCTCTTATATGCATTCTTATTAACGTTTGCAAATGCCATGAAATAGATTTGGAAACAGATACCAAATTCATTTACATTTTTGTAAAATGAACCGGTTCTTAAGTTGTGATTAAAAAGACCTTCAAGATTTTCAAATTTTATTGCAAGGATATTGGGCTTTTTTACTGTATGTTCAGACATGTATGGATGGTTATGCGTATTTATAATATCAACATCAAGTTTATGAATGCTTGCAAATTTAGTGAAGTCTTTTAAAACTGATATCAGAGATTGCTTTATAGTAGTAATATCCAGTATCATTCATTTATCCTATATTCAATGGTCTTAAGCATAAGTCCGCTGCAACTGAGTGGTACCTCAGGTGTTTTGCTACCCCTTCTCTTTTTTAAAGCAATTGTCTTAGGAGAGAGTGCAGGTTTTACTTTAGATGCTAATACGTAATTTTTATAATATTCTATGAATGCATTTCCCAAAGCATTCATACCATTTTGAATGCCTTTATTAAATTCATTATTCATGTAATTGGTATTAACGTACTCTCTAAACTGAAAAGAATTAGCTACTTCGGTCAAGTGCTTACGTATGGGTAAATTCCTAGTACCCATTTCATGTATAAATGCTACCAAAGCACGCCCCCCAAACCAACCAATCTCTAATTCTATTTCTCTAAAACCTTTTATCTCCATTCTAAACCCCGTAAAATTAAAGTCTTATAACCAACGCTAGAGTCAATATTTATAATTTCAAAAAATGAACCTTCAAGTGATACTCTGTCTTTAATTTCAAAATTAATCTCAGCATTTGTATAAAGCTTTGATAAGTTTTTCAAATCATAAATATTAGAGTCATTAATTTTTACAAGTTCTTGTGGAGAGATATCGATAATAATTCCAACAAATTGAGTGTAATTATTTTTATCGAAATTAATCTCAGGGCTTTCAAACTCATCATCATGCGAATATGTTCCTTTGTAAAACAGGAAGTATGATTCTTCACGAAACCTGCCAATCATGCGTTCTGCCATACTAGCAAGCCTGTCTCTTGTGCTCATTACACAACACCTATGCAGTAAGTCTTACGCGCTCCTGACTTAATTTGTGTGATAAGCTCTTCAAAAGAGGAACAATAATCTTTACTCCCACAATTCAATTCGGTACCTGAGGATGGATAATAATCAATCTCAAGCTCACCAAATTTTTCTTTTTTGATTTGTTCAAGACCAAACTCACGAATCACACCAGAACGCTTTAGATGGCAACCTATGTGATAATAAAGCAGTAGAGATGCTTGACTAATATTTAATGTGCTAAGGTTAACACCACGTGTATTAAGTATCATCTCAAGTAGCTTTGCTTGTTCTTCAAACTTTGCAAAACTTAAATCCTCTTCAGATAAATCTAAGAGAGCTTTAATTCGTAAGTAAAGCTCTCCAAAACCTTCTGATGATTCTACATCACTATCCATAAGTCACAATTCCTTAACTTTGCTTAATATCAACTCTTAAAATAGTCTTCTGTGTTGCCAAAAGTCCACCAAGTACAAAATCAATGTATGAATGAGCAATATCAGTTGAATCCTTATCAACTTGTTCATTTGGCATTGGTAACATATATTTACTTGGTTTAAATTTAATTAGTTCTGCATTTAATGGATAAATTAGTATCTGATTTGAGAGTAAGTTACTTGTCTCTACGTAAACTTCTTGTCTATTATTAACAGCTTTAATAGTCTTAACCAAAAAGTCTTCCCAAGAGTCAGTTGAAGAATAAATATTAGATGATGAGGACGCATTTGGTATTGCATATGGTTTTACAAGTTTCAAACTGGTTGCTTGGTCAACTAATACCATCATAGGAGTAGAAAATTCATCACCAAGTTCTAACTTTGCAAGTCCTGATTCAATCTTTTCAAAGATCTTATCCATCTTATCTTTATCACTACTGCTTACTTCTTCTTTGACTTGATCTGGCATATTAAGTAGGCCATACATATTAGGAAGCATACGTTTTTGATTCTTTCCATCTTTTTGGATTGAAACAGTACCCGTTAATATGAAGTGATTTATAAGTTTAATAATCTCATTAATTGCAAGCTTATATGCTTCCTTGAAAGGCAATAAATTATTATTTACATCGCCTGCATAATCATTATTTTTATAAAACTGTTCAGAAGTTTGCTTTAAATGTCTAAACTTATATTGTAATTTAAGGTAGTTAAGCTTGACTGCTTCTGACCTAAATCCTATTGTTGCAATAGTATTAACTTCATTTACTAATGTTGTAGGGTTGGCATTAAGAAACGCATCCCATTTTATTGTTCTTAAGTACCCGGTCTTTAAATCAACATCTTCGATTTGTTCATTTGAAAACCAGTTGTAAAATACTGGTAACTTTATTTCAGAAAATATATTTGATATTTCCTTAGCATAATAATTTTGATCATATAATTCTGACATCTTCAAACTCCTTTAATTTATTAACTTGGTTTACCTTTATTGCCATAAACAGCTACATGTACTACGTAAAGTTTCTTTTCGGTACTATCAAGTTCAATTGAATCTGATAGGGCTACTACACTAATTTTGTTATTACTTGAACTATTCTTTTCAACCTGACCATCTGAGTTAAATTTAAGCTTATCTTTTCTCTTAATAGAATTGTCTTTTGCAACAAGATACCCTTGAAAGCTATTTGTAATAGGTATTACTGTAGCAGTTTGTGTAAACTCATCAATATCTGTGCAGATACCATAAAGGTCATCCTCACCCCCAGCTTCAACATGTGGTTCATAGTGTGGTTTACTATTATCTGATGTTGTATCTACAACAAGCTTTACTCCTCTTTTATATGGATAACCTTTAAAAAAATAATTCTTAAATTTGTCGTGCCTACTAGTTACAGTTCCACCAGAATTACTAAAATGTAAATTTTTATTCCTAAAATCAGCTGTATTACTAAAAGTACCAGCATCCCTGGTAGGATTCTTCATCAGCTTTTTAAGCTCTTTAGCTTTATCTTCATATTGTTTTACTAACTGAGTTACATTTGACACTTTAATCCTCCTATTTTAAGAAACTGCCTTATTACCATAAAGAGCTATCTTTACTAAATACAATTTATAATCTTCTTGTCCTTTTTTAGATTCATCATCAGTAAGCTGCAAAGTAAATATGTTACTAAGTGCAATTGCATTAATTGAAACTGATGAAGAACTAGATGTCTTAAAGGCTTCTCCATTTGAATTGAAATCTAATTTATCACCAACCTGAATACCAGAAGAATTTTGCGCAAATACATATCCTTCAAAATTATTTGTTATTGGTATTACTGTTGCGATATTAGTATATTCATTAATATCAATGCATATTCCATACATATTTTTGCCATCAGAAACTTCTACTTGAACTTCATCAGGTTTACCTGTTTCAATTTTTAATTTAACAGCACGTTTGTATGGAAATCCAAAAGCTGGGTATTCTTCTAATTTATCTGTGCTACTTGATAAAGATTGACATATAGCATCAAATGTTAAATTTTTATCTCTAAATCCAGTCTTGGCTTTAAAAACAGCAGGCTCATCATTAAAACTTTTAGAGTATTTCTTTAATTTTAAGATACCCTCTTTAAGGGTCTTACCCTCAGCAGTCTCTAGTGCCGCTGCATGTCTCTTACCTCTTCTCCTCCCCTGTGTAGAGTTCTCTTGTATGGAAGCTTCTTGTTCTACTTGTTGTTTTAAAAACTGGACAATTTCAGTATCATCCATTGAAGAATAAATGTCAGGATCAAGTGATTCATTTGGCACATTTGGTGTTAAGCTTGCTTGCTGACCATTGCTACTCACTTTTAGCTGACCCCTCTATTTCCAAATATACTTACAAGCGCTATGTATAGATTTTCATTGATTTTAAATGCCTTTGATAAGGCAATACCATTAATAATACGAGAACCTGAACCACTGTCATTTTCAATCTCTCCATTCGTATCAAATTTCACTTTTACGCCAGGTGTAATGGAAGATTGACTACTTTTTTTTACTACCAAATATCCAGTAAAATTGTTTGTTATTGGCATTACTGTGGCAGTACCAGTAAATTCATCTATATCAGTACATATTCCATAAAGGTCAGCACCACCACAAGCTTCAACACAAGGTTCATAACCATCCTCAAAAGATAACTTAATTCCTCTCTTGTATGGATATCCTTTAACAGGATAATTTTCTAATCTGTCAACACTGCTAGTTATAGTCCCACCTTGATTTGCAAAGTGTACTCCTTTATCCTGAAAACCTATATCTACATGAAAAAGACCAGCATCTCTATTCGGGTTCTTCATTAGGTCTTGTATTTCTTTTACTTTCTTATCATATTCAGTTTTTAGTTGTGTTATGGCCTGTGACATATATACTTATCTCCTTAAGCGGTTTTTTGTTTTCCAAGCTTATAAAACTCATTTCTTCTCTCTTTATAAGCATTAGCAATAGAAATATTAAACTCATTAAAGTTTTGGGGACTAAAGTTAGGATCTAAGATTGATATATCCTCATTTGTTAAGTTAAGTTTAATCTCACCTTTGGAACTGATACTTGTAGCTTGGATTCTTTTCTTTATATTTACTTTAGCAAGGTTTACAAGTTGTTCAAGCACTTCTCCATCTAAATGACTAGTATCTCTTACCTTAGCAATAGCTTGAATGTCTTCAGCTGGTACGTACTTCCTAACAAGTTCCCTACGTTGTGCTTGCATTATATCTTTTAATAAGTAGCCTTTAGCAAGTAGTGTTTCTTTATTAAAATGCGAACTTAAATGTTTGCGTGCTAAAGTATCAATCTCATTAATACGAGAAGCCTCACTTAATAATTTATTTTCTTCTTCCAAGCGTGCTTGCGTATCGGCAAGCTCCTTTGATATCCTCTCATTAATACTTAAATTCTGACTATCAGATTCTCTTGTTGCTTTATATGCTTTATATTCTTCATATTCCTTTAAACTTAAAGTAATACTATTTTTATCCTCTTTATTATCCTCTGTACTTTGCATCAAGTTATCCTTTTGCGCGCTATCTACATTTTCTTGTGTTTTTTTGTTCATAAAATCTCCTTTTAGCCTTCATAAAAAAATAATTTTGATCTTAAAGCGTCAAGTTCTCTTTGACTTAACGTATTGCTTGATTCTAATTCCTTATATTTAAGGGTTAATTCTATAAGTCTAGAATCTCTCTCATATTTTTCTTCTTCACTCAAAATATGCAATGAATTAAATCTCATGTCTAAGTAGTAATGCTTACCCAGTTTACTATTACAATTAATTTCTAGCTCTTCTTGAACACCTTTTAGAAAGTCATAGTAATTCGATCTGTCCCCCTTACCATCACTTCCCAGTCCCTTAACTTGTTCATTAAAGCTCCTTGTTAGTGGTTCTTTTGTGTCAGCACCTATCTTTGCTTTTACTAATGCTAATGCTTCCTTTAAATAGGTTAAGTCATACTTAATAACCTCCAGTGAGGCATCTGGTGTGCCACTGTAAAATATTCCTTCATTATTTAAGTTAGATTTAAGTCTGGAAAGCTCTCTTTCTAAATCTCTATTTACACTCTTAAACGCACTTATATGATTCCTATCTAAATCATTTCTTTTAAAGATATTAGGAAATATGCTCATCCTATCATTAACACCCTTAGTTAAAAGTTCCAATGAGGTTGTAGCATTACTTAAGGCATCTTGTAATGATACTAATGATTCATCCCTGTAAAATAAAAAGTTATGACTCTCTATCCGCTTTTCTATTTCTTTATATATTTGTTCAAAAAGATATATATTAAGCAAAAAGCTTTGCGTATAACATGGGCTGTATGCTTTAAGCACATAATCATAATTGGAGTGTATGATTACCCTGCTCTTATGAATCTGTATTTCCTTATAAGATATCTTCCCATTTGTATTTACTTTTAAAGTATATGTTATATAAGTAGCATCAGGCCCCTCATCACGAACATTACTATAATCAAGATACATAAACCCAATAGGCAATTCTTTATTTACTTCCAAGTATAAATCTTGTAGCTGATCTGCTGTTTTAACTAAAATGTATCCAACACCATTAAAACGATAACTAATAAGACACTGCAATAATGTTGCTTTTAGCTCTATTTTTAACGTTTCTAAAGCATCATTAACATTCAAAGCAGTAGTTACACTATTTAAAGTGATTCCATTCTTAAGGCAATCTTCTGCTACATTTGAAATGTAGTTTCTAAAAAATATTGAATATTTATATAAATCTCTTGAATTAATCTTAAAATTTAAGCTCATGGCTTATTTAACCTTTAACGATAGCAAGTATAATGCAATATTTAATTTTTGCTAATTATTTCTAACAAAAAAATTAAATAATTTTTGTAAAAAAAATGCCGGAAAAAATAATTGACAGAAAGTCAATTAAATAAGGGGCTAGTTAAATAAATTTACTTTACTAATAGTGATATTAATGCTAAAAATATTCCTATATTAAGGGTAATAAGGGTTCCAAACATCCAATTATGTAATCTTAATGTACTTTTAAGTTCTATTGTATTAGTATCAATCTTGTTATCAAGTTCAGTAAATTTAGTATCAATCTTTACATTTAGATTATTCTCAACATTATTGATTTTATTATCAAGTTCATTGAATTTAGTGTCAATCTTGTTATCAAGCTCAGTTTTGACTGCTTTAATCTCAGCTTGCAAACTTGACTCTACCTTCTCAAGCTTAAGATGAAAGTTATTCTCTGCAGCATTAATCTTATCTTCTAATCGCTTCTCAATACCACTTATCCTATCTTCTAACTTATCAAATTTAACATTAAAATTATTCTCTAAATACTCAATATCTTTATGAGTAAGCTCATTACGATAATATCTGTAAGACAGATCAATAGCAATCTCTCTATTTATCCCAGCTTTGGTAAGTTCTGCTATAACCATTTGTTGTGTAATTACTGGTTGTGCAAGTCCCATAAAAATCTCCTTATTTAATTATTATATAATATTTTAAGTGTTATAGGAACCTTCTTTTAGTAAAATGTGCTTTAAGAGAACGCGTACCTGAAGTTAAGAATAAATATGCTGCTGAGAGGCTATCTAATGAATCATCAGCACTCTTTCCATCTCCTTTGTACTTATAAATATCAGCAATTGCTGACTTGCTTGAATAGTACATAATACTTAAGTTAGAACTTGCAAATGGTCCTATTAACGTAGCAATTCTAGTAAATTTATTACTTATAGGTTTAATTGGCGCAATTCTAAACTCATGATTCATACCTGCTCTAAGTTTAAGAAAAGTTTTAGTCACATTCCCATGCCCAGAAGTATCATCCCTATCTTCAACATATAGTGTATGTACATTAAGGTTTGTTAAAATAGTTTTAATTGTATTTAATACCCTAGGGTCACTGACTGGTAACTTTTCTTGAAATATAAATGCATAATACTTTTGATCTACTCTTTCTAAAACACAAAGCGCAGTATTATCACCTCCAATACTGTATGCAGGATCTAAATATGCTATTGGTGCCTTAAATTCATGATTACTTGTAAGATTAATATTGGTAAATATCGAATCGTATGAGGCAACCCATTCTCCCAAAAGTACCCTTGCTTTATATGTTGGCATGTCTTTATAAATCTCTTCTTGGGTTTTAATAAATTCTTTTGATATTAGTTCATTATCATATGTTGTAAAGTTATATGTAGCATAAGTTTTCTTGTTATCAATGTAATCAGTTTTAAAAAAATGTTCTGGACTGTCTGGATTTGTATCAAATATAATAGTTTCCATACCTACTCTAAGTCTCTTTAAACATTCTATTAATGTTTCTTTATGCAGTGTAGTTGCTTCATTAACGTAAATAAGAGCGGAATTACTTCCTCTAAACCTTTCAAAATCACTTGCCTTATCTCCACCATATAGATTGACTCTTAAGGAGTCTATTTCAAAATATGATGTATTAGAAAACTTTGGCGTAAAGGGTACTCTTAGCATGCTAGCAATCTTTTCAAACTGCCCTAAAACATTAATCTCTAATGATTTTTGTGAATTACCTAATATAAAATTATTGGTATCCTGTTTATAAAAATGTCTATTCTTAATGAGCATCTTTAGATATAAATAGCAAGCCAAGAATGTTTTACCACTGGCAATACCACCTGACAGGATAATTTTACTTTGATTATTATTCTCAATTAATTTTAAAACCTCACATTGTTTCTTAGTTAGATATGTCTTCTCAAACCCTCTAAAATCAATAACAGTTGCTTTCAGTTTAATTAAATCTGCTATATCAATACCAAATTCACGCTTGTATTCTTTTTGCATTTCCTTAAAAAGAGGTAGTTTATATATATCCATTTCCTAACCTTTAAATTTAAAATTTAGATCTCACATCAACATCAGTAGCTTTAAGCTTAAGCATTGTCTTATAATAAAGTGACATCTTCTTAAGTTCTCTTTCCCTTTTAAGTTCATCCAGTTTAAGTTTTAATTCTTCAAGTCTCTTACTCTCTTCATCTGAATGCGAAAGATTATTATCCCTAATTTTATTATCAAAACTTATAATCTTAGATTCTAATATTTCTATCTCGTGATTATGGGCTTTAAGTTCCAACTCTAAATAACGACTAAATGAATTTATAAATTCAATTCCCAACATGCTTCTGGCCATACTGAACTGACTTTTAAGATCACGCGCTTGGGCCGTACTTTGTGAAGCATGAAGCAAAATATTAGTTAGAGTATCCTCATGAATAGTAAGCTTAGCAGTTTCTTTAACGTATTCAGGGTCATCCTTAACCTCTTCCCACTTGCGTCTCATCTTTCCTACATTAACACGACTTACTCCCAGCTCTTTTGCTATTGATGCGTCATTAAGCCTGCCTTCTTTAAAATACACAACATAATCATCAAATGACTTCTTTACTCTTCTCATATCTCTTTAACCCTAGTCTAAATTAATAAAACTTAACAAAAACCAATATAAACTCTATAACAAAACAATCAACTTTACAAAAACAATTAAGACTTATAAGTACATATACCTTAAGAAAAAATAGAGATATATTTTTAAAATCATAAAGATAAGGAGGTTTGTTATGAAAACGATTAATTTTATTTTGGTTTTATTGCTACTAATTAGTAGTTGTGAATATGAGAATGGAAATATTACACCCAAAAGTAGAGGTAAAAGAGCATTAAACGAAGAACAAGCAGAAGTACAAAAAACACCTGAAGAAATGTTAAAAGAAAAGCTAAATGATAGTCAAAAACAAGGTTTAAACTTCTTAAAAGATGCTTTAGGTGATGATTCTATTTTCAACAAAATTTTAAGTCATGATGAATCTAAAATAAAGGAAGCCCTTGATCACATACAAAGTGAACTTGCAAAATGTACAGGTAATGATGCTAGCCAGCAAAAAGAAACTTTTAAACAAGTAGTAAAGGGCGCTCTTAATGGTGGTAAAAACTTAGATAAGTTTAAGGAACAAGCATCAAGCGCTTGTAATGCAGGTGGTTAAAAGCACCTCTTATAATCACAGATGAAAGTTAAGAAATAGTATTTAAGAAAGGAAGATTTAAAAGAGTAAAGCCACAAACAAAGATA
The DNA here is from genome assembly GCF_023035795.1 of Borrelia nietonii YOR. Classification (NCBI taxonomy): domain Bacteria; kingdom Pseudomonadati; phylum Spirochaetota; class Spirochaetia; order Spirochaetales; family Borreliaceae; genus Borrelia; species Borrelia nietonii. The sequence goes on along the minus strand of NZ_CP073158.1, from coordinate 50,371 downwards.
AAGAAAACAAAGCAGTAAGATAAAGGCAACAAAAATTCTAGACAAAAAAGCGTGAAAAAGAATAAATTAAACTGGTTACAAAAATGGTAAAGGAAGATAAAAAGTAAACAATTGGTTAACAAAAAGAAAGAGGTTAAATTTTAAAGAGCAATACGTACCATTGTAAAATGAAGATCCACTAAAAAGACAAATAGAGTATATGTAGAGGATATTTTCAAGTATTTGTTAAAGATAGGATAAAGTATACTAGAAATATTAACCTAACATATCAAAAAGTACCCTTTCTATTTACATAAAGTACCTTAGAGGGGGTATTTTATATACAATGAAGCGACGTTAGAATTGACTTACAATACAAGTATTTGCTAACATTTTTGTAACTAATTTTAAATATTTTTAAAATCTTTAGTTAACAATAAAATGCATGAAAAGGAACTCTTAACTAACAGTAATCTTAACTTTATTAATGAACTAATAAAGCAAAATGAATGCCTCAATGAAGAATTGTCACAACTTAAAAGTACACTTAAGAGTAAAAATAAAGCTTCAAAACAATCAAAAAACACTCCTGTAAGATTCTATCTAAATGACAAAACAACCAAACTAGTAAAAAAATGTATAAAAAAGCTTATACAAATCAACCCAATCTCAGGATGGTTTGTATATATCTTAAGTATTACTGGTTGCAGAGGTGTTGAGATACAAAATGTAAGACTATCTGATGTATCAAAAGAAACAAGCTGTGATGGTGAAGTATTCTATTCTCTTCGTGTTAATGTAGCAAAGAAGAGAAGTAGTATCTGCATAAGAGAAGTAGTTATTAGTGAGTCTGAATTTTATGCTATTATGCAAATACATCAAGAACATTTTGCAAGCAAAGGAAAAGACAAAAGGCGTACTTATCTTTTTCAAAAGAGTAAACACAAATTCCGTGACAATAGAATTAGCATAATTAAGATTTCAAAACAATTTAAATCATTGCTAGAGAGCGCAGGATTTAAACACCGTAAATCTTTACATATATGTAGAAATATATTTATTGCCTCACTAAAATCTAAAGGATACAACTCATTTGAAATTAAAGAACTTATGAAATACTCATCTACTACTGAGATTGATAATGTTTATGGACTCTCCCATGCAAGTAAAATTAATGCTTACAAAGATATCAAAACTAGCTTGAAATAACTTACAATTTTTGCTAATTTATTATATACTTCTACTAAAGTTATTATCAAAATTCATTTTACCGCATATAAATATGTACAAATATAAATATCTAAGAACCAATCCTTAGGTATTTTTTTTAACAATAAATTATTTGCTAAGCTCTAGTTTTTGGCAATTATTTAGTGTATAATACATATAAACCCTGAAAGTTTAAACCAATATTTCATTTTTAAAATAAAAAAAGACTCTACTTCTCTCAATCTTTTAGAGTCTTTTTTTATACACAAATTAAGAATACAAATTCACGCTTTCTCTTTAAACATTTCAAGCTGAATATGACTAGTATTTTTACAAGTCATACTTGATTTACTGGTTCTATATGAAGTTGCAAGTATTTCATGTTTAGTATGCCCAAAAGTATTAGCTATTCCAGTTGAACGAGCTATATAATTAACATTAAGATTATATTTCAAGAAAAGTTCTAAAACCCTTAAATCATCAAATTCACTTATTGCAAATTGCCAATTATATCTCTTCATCTCTACAATGAGCCTCTCAAGAGAATCTAAACCCCACCCCCGATTATCAGCAAGACTTCCACGTGAAATTGAATATGGTGGATCAAGATATACAAATGTTGAAGCGATCTTATCTCTTTTCGGCAAAGCACCCAGAAAATCAAAGATATCACGCGAAGTAAATATTGCATAATCAAGCATCTCTTTTACTCTAGACTTATAAGTCTTAAGCATACCCAAAAATAATCTCTTAGAATTACTTCTATCTAACCTCATAGTTGAATTACAGGAAGCATAAATAGAATACAAACTTCTTAAAACCATATATTCTATTTTGTCTTGATTTTCATTTATAATTCTGTCATAAATAATTGCGTCTCTTACCTTCTTATAAAGTGAATCAGGATTTCGTCGCAAATAATAAAAAAACTTATAAATAAACTGAGAATTATCATTGAGTATATTGTAACAAGCTAATGGTTTTGCAAAAAAGATTGCTCCTGTTCCAAAAAATCCTTCAATATATGAAGTATGCTTAGGAAAAAGACTTATAATAACCTTACTATAACGATACTTACTTCCCTCTCTAGCTAGCAGTTTCAATGTTTCCTAAACACTCTCCTTGATGTAATTTGATATTCAACTCCTCTTTCCTTAAGCGTAAGTGAATCATAAAGAACACTGGTATCGTTAGTTGCTATAAAATGATAGCCTGATACACCTTTGATTTTAACTTCACTTATTTCAAATTCATTATTTGTGCATCTGTAAGAATGACTTATCCAACGCACACTTGTCTTAATCCCAAAACTTTGGAGTATACTGCATGGATTTAGAATATAACAATTACTTTTAATGTATCCTAAACCAACAAATTTATGATAATTATTGTTAATATCATTAATACTAAACTGCAATTTTTTAAATCGTTCTATGTAATAATGCAGACATAAAAAGTAACATCCCCACTGACGTATTTCTAAAATTAACTTTGGATTATTTTGCGTTATTTTCATCTTTAACCTCTAACCTTTAATCTTTAACCTCTACTATCAAATTTAATACTTTGAAATTCAACTTCAAACAGCGATAAATCTTCAAAAAAAATTAACATAAGGTCCACAAACATAGAAGACCTGAAATGCTTATTTACAGAAAGACTTTTTTCCTTAATCTTAGTTATTCCACATATAGCTTTAATATGTGGAATCCTTAGGCAAAACCTTAAAAAAATATCAAGATAATGCCTCGCCAATGAACAAGTAAATTCCTCATCGTAAGGTTTTACAAGCACTACCGCTCCCTTCTCAACTACCTTACTAAATAAAACTTCTTCAAATTCATCTCTTTGGTCCATCATCTTCTCTACAAGTTCAATTTTTGCATAGATCATACTCAAAACTCCTTAGCTTACAATTATTTTGATTGCAATATATCATTCCTAAAAAGGGATATCCTCATGAAACCCTTCATCAGAATCAACCTTATTAGGTGCTCTTAAAGCAGGCAATGGGCTTAGTATTTGAATCTCATCCACTAAAATGCTGCTCTTGCTTCTCTTATCACCAGTTCGCTTGTCATCCCAACTCTCATACCTTAAAGACCCATTAACTACAACTTGTTTCCCCTTTAAAAGAAATGCTATTAGTTTTTCTGCTCTACTTCCAAAAAGTACACAATCAAAAAATTGAGCATAATCTATCCATTCATTATTCCTTTTTATTCTCCTATTATTAGCTAAACCAAACTTCAAAATAGGAATGCTGTTGTTAACGTAAGTAATTTCACTGTCTCTAGTCAGACGTCCTGATAATACTACTGAATTAATATCAGACATGAGAGCTCTCCTTATCCCTTAATCTACTCATCATTTCCATGAGTCTTAAATCATGATCAAGTCTTCTCATATCCTCTAAAAATTCTTGTCTTGAGTAATAATCATAAATTATTTTTTCTAAAGTTCTTTTGCTAAATTTACATAAAAACTTCACAACCTGATAAGTAATTAGTAAAAGTACTACCATAAAGCTAATCCTCATAACCTCCAACCTTAAGCACTTACAATGGAAGTTTCAATATCAGACCATTGCTGCACTGAATCTAAACTACTAGCAAGAAAACTGATATTGCCACTTAAAGACTTAAATCTATCTTTAATAGCTCGCTTGGTTGTATCTAAAGAGAATAGAATACCTTCAAAATTATAATTTACATGTTCCATTAATGAAAATTCTGCAAATATTTCATCTATTCGGGATTTAAGTTTATCTTTCATGGGTTTTGTTGCCTTATATAGCTCTTGTGTATGTCTACTCTTAGCTATCTCTTCTGCTTCTTCTATCTCTGTTTGCAAAGTACTAATTTCACTAAGATATCCTTTCAACAGATTATCCTTCTCTTCATCAATCTCCAGGTCAGTACATCTTACAAATTCTAGAAAGTTATCTTTATACTCTGATTCTGAAAAATATTTGTATACCTCACTACTCTCAATCCCTTCTTGAATTAGTTCACTTAAACTATCTAAATCTATATTCTCAATATCATACTTTGCTCTTAAAGCTTCAGAAATACTACTTACTTCCGCTTCCATTGTTGAAACATCAAACATTACTTCATTAATAAACTTATCATCCCTCTCAATTACACAATTAATAGCTTCATTACCTATTAGAAAAAACAGATTCCCCTTACTTAAACCTGTACATAAAAGTTGTATTTGCACTTGAACGTAATACTTGAAAAAGTATTTGTTTTCTAAAAAATTACCATTCTTATTGTATTCAATTACAGCACTCTTTAAATAAATATTATCACTGCATTTAATTTCTAAAAGCTCTGCTTCCCCTTCTTGGTTTTCAAACCAACCATCAATTGTTGAACCAACCAAATTGTCCCGTCCCTTAAACTTCTTGAAGTAATTATATTTATCTATCCCATTTGCATATTTATTCTTATGTAAAACAGCAATCTCATCAGAATGCATACGTACAAATTCATCAAACCCTAAATTCTCAAGTAGCTTTCCTTTCCTCATGCTTAAGTTCTCTTCTAATGAAATCTCTTTTCCTAATAATTTCAAGACCCTATCAAGCATTAATTTTGAAACACTCTCAGCTCCAATAAACATACTCCCAACTTCACTTGCTCCTATACGCTTTAATGAATTCCTTTGAATACTAAAATCAACTTTGCTATTAAACTTGAAACATTCATTTTTGCCAATTCTTGATAGCTTGCGTCCTATTCTGCTGATTTTACTTACACTTTTTTGTCCCTTATTATCTGGTCTTGACTTTGATGTGCAAATGAATCAAATCCTTCAAACATTTTTTGATCATACAAACTTGGCTGCTCCATCCCTACCTCTACTATTTTCTCATTTGTTTTTGTTTTTTTTATCATATCAAACTCCTTATTATTTGTTTTATAACAAAAATAATATAGCAAAAAATTGTTTTTGTCAAAACTTTTGCTATATTATTTTTTTGTTCTTTTAATAAAAACATTTTATAAAATGTTTTTATTAAAAGAACAGTTTACTTTTCAATGGGTATTGCGTTATGATGAGTAACAGTAATACATTAAAGGAGTTTGAAATGGGAAGAACAAAAAAGCCTACAAACAAATACCAACATAAATTAATCGTTTTAATATCTACACTAAACTACATGAACTTAAAGCTTAAAAAATACACTCAAAGCAACATACTTTATTACTTTAATAACAATATGAAAAGAAATGGTCAAAAGCTTGCTAAGCTTAAAACACTTCAAAACTATTTATACAAATTAGAAAAAGAATTCAAAGTAACGATTAATTATTACAGACATTTGGGTGTTAACATGGGAACTGAAATTTATTACGAACTTAAATACTCCAAAAAAGAATGTTACAGTATAATCAATAAACTCTTCAGAGAGAAAAAAGGAGGGAAATTTCAAACTCGCGTTAAAGCAAATATTAAAAAGGTTTGCACTAAAAATGGGAGTGTAGAAAAATGGGAGTGTATATATAATATATATAATAATAAAAAAGAAGAAAAGAAAGACATAAAAGAAATAGAAAAACTGCAAGTAAAAAAGTATGCTAAAAAATGTAATTTTAGATCAAATGCTTTCTTCTCTATTTTGAATTTAAAACTAGAAAAAGATGTTACAATTAAAGTGCTTAAGGTACTTAAAAGAACAGAAAACTTCATTGAAAAAACTAAACACAAGAAAAAAAGCAACATTGAGCTAAAAGAAAACAAGCTTGCAAGTAAGCAAAAGGAATTAAGTAGAATACTGGATGAAACAAAAGTCATCTTAAAAAATGAAGGCTATAACAGTAAACAGTTAGAAATCCAAATACAAAAGGTATATGAGCAATATAAAGATAAACCACACTTTATCATAGAAAACAATAAGTACAATGACTTAGAAAAGATAATAGGGAAGCTTAAAAAGACAGTTGAACGTGTTAAAGTAACCATAAAAGAAGATGAGAAAGAAATTAGGAATAACGTATTTAGCATATTTCTTGAACAATTAAGACATAAAGTAGACACATCAGTTTTAGTACCAATACTGAAAGATTATTTAAACAAACAGGACAAATTAGAATATAACAAGGTATTTAATAATCATTATTACTATGAGCTTTTAGAATTAGTTGAAAATGGCGGGAATTATTTAAAATTAGGAGAACCCAAAAAAATTACGAGTTAAGGATTGGTTATGGAGAGTGTATTAGAACGTCTCAAAAAGAAAGAATCAGAGATTAAAGAGAAAAGAGATAAACCCATCTTTGTTAAGATAGAAAGTCATAATGACAGGACATTATACCACACAAAAATTATGATGGATTTCTACGCATTTGGAATCAGTGAAAGACAAAATAGTAAATTTTTTATTGCATTCAGGGGATTATTTAATAGGGAAAAAGTAGAATGGTTCAGTTTATTTGCTCTAAGAGATGATGATAAATGCTTAGGTATTTTTTATGGTTGTAGAAAACCAATAAAGAATGTGGTTAGAAGATATGAGGAGAACGGGGTTATGAAAGCATCTACCTTTTCAAAGGTTTACTACATAGAATTTAGATTTAAAAAAGGCAGTGTGTTTTGTTATTTAAGAGGAATTTCTTACTTGCTTAGAGAAGATAAGATAGATACAAAGTATTGCAAATCTTTAATTGAAAAGCTTGCAAACTTAGAAAAACAAGTATATGAGTTTTATGGTAAAAAGTTACCAGACGGAGGGCGCATAAATAAATGGATAGAAAAAAACCTAAAATAATTAGTATTGCAAGTCTTAAGGGTGGTGTTGGGAAAAGCAGTACTGGATTAATATTTGCAATTCTTTTGGCAAAAGAGTATAAAGTGCTTTTAATAGATATCGATACACAAGCATCAATAACAAGTTATTTCTTTGATAAGATTAAAGCAAAAGGCGTGAGCTTGGCAAATATTAATATATATGAAGTGCTGAGAGAAGATTCTTTAGAAATAAACAATTCAATTATAAGTGTTGATCACAATTTAGATCTGATACCTAGTTATTTAAGTTTGCACAAGTTTAATCAGGAAGCCATTTCATTTAAAGAATTACGATTGAAAAAGAGATTGGAATCTTTACAGGATAGTTATGATTATATCTTAATTGACACGCCGCCAAGTTTAGACTTTACTTTAATAAATGCCTTAGTGAGTAGTCATTATATACTGGTTCCAATAACAGCTGAAAAATGGGCAGTTGAAAGTTTAGACTTATTAGAATTTTATTCGAAAAAAATAGGAGCTAATATACCTACCTTTATACTAGTAACAAGATTCAAAAAAAATAATACTCATAGACATTTACTTGATATTTTACAATCAAGAGATGATTTTTTAGGAACTATATCTGAGAGAGAGGATTTGAATAAAAGGATAGCAGAAAACAATGTTTTTGATTTAAATAAGGATTATATACATGAATATCAAAGCGTACTTAGATGTTTTTTAGACAAAATGGAAGTTACGTTATCTTATGGATGGAAAATATGATGGGAATTTTAAATAAGGGAGAGAACAAATTTCCGGTGCCGGAAAAAAAATTTAATTTAAGGAGGTTTAGGTATGAATATACAATTAAATAAAAGAAATTTATCCAATGAAAGTGATGCATTAGTTAAATATAAGTCATTGAAATCAAAATTAATTATTAACTTTAAATCTGAAATTTGTTCTAGAATAGAAACGATGAAAGTTTTAAAAGAAATTAAAGATAACGAGTATTATAAGTTAGATGGGTATAAAAACTTTGAAGATTTTACAAAAGATTATAAATTAGCTAAATCTCAGGCCTATGATTACTTGAAAGTCGCTGGTGCTATAGAAGAAGGAATAATCGAAGAAAGTTTTTTAATAGAAAATGGGTTTAGGCAAACGTTGTATGTCTTGAGAAATAGTGACAGTAATACACTAAATAAATCAAGAGTAAATCCAATAAAACCGTTGAGGTTTCAACTTAAAAGTCAAGAAAGTTATGATTTTTATAAGAAAAATGCCAAATTTACTAGCTTTTTGATGGATAATCTTTTTGAAAATCAAAAAGATTTGCTTGAAAAGCTTATGAAAGAATTTAAAAGTTTAAAAGGCGATTCATAAGGAGTGTTTATGAACAATTTAGCATATAAAACATATAGAACAGAAGATTTAAGGATGGAGTTTTTAAATAAGGGGTTTACTGAAGAAGCAGTAGATTTCATTTTACTTCATAATGATAATTCTAATTTTGAAGTCTTAAGGGAAAAGATGAATTCATTAGAACAACAAATGATTAATGTAGAACAGAACTTAGAAAAAGATATTGAATTCATTAGGATGGAATTTAACAATAAACTAGAAAATTTGGATACTAAGATAGATAATGTAGAGAAGAATTTACAGAAAGACATATCTAATTTAGAGCGCAGTTTACTTAAAGAAATAGAAAGAAATAATGCAGTCTTAAGAGAAGAAATGAAAAAAGATAATGCAGTCTTAAGAGGAGAAATGAAAAGTAACAATTCAATCTTAAGAGAAGAAATGAAAAAAGATAATGCAGTCTTAAGAGAAGAAATGAAAAGTAACAATTCAATCTTAAGAGAAGAAATGAAAAAAGATAATGCAGTCTTAAGAGAAGAAATGAAAAGTAACAATGCAGTACTATTAGAAAAGCTTGATATGTCAAATAAAGTTTTATTAGAAAAGCTTAAGATAGGGAATAGGATGTTAAACCTTATTTCATTGATAGGAATGCCCATCATTACTTCTATTCTTGTATACATAATAACAAACTATTTTGGGAGGGGGTAATGATACTGAAAATACAGGTAGTTGATTTTACTTTATATTTGGTGTACGATAATTATCGTTAGTAGTGCTATTGTTTTAGGACTACCTTTAATGTTCAGCATTAATAGCCTTTAGAGCTTAATTAAACATTCTATTTGAGAGTTTTTAATTAAGCTCTAAAATTTTGTATTCTTATGTCTTAAGTTTTAACAATGCAATATTTGGTAAAACTTTTTTATTAAAATGTTGCGTCAAAAAGTTGACAAAAAATGGGTTTTTGATATATATTTATTTTTAGTAATACATTAAAGGAGTTAAATATGACAAATACAAAGAATATAGCAAAACCTGAGATATCAAATACGATTAGCACAATAACAGAAAAAATGAATTCAAGTAATATTTATGAGGTATGGGAAGCATATAAGAGTATGCATGGACTTAAAAGAATGGATACTCAATCAGAGAGAGAAATCTTAACTTTACTACAAGTAAATAATCTAAATCCATTCAAGAAGGAAGCATACATAATCCCATTTAATGGGAGATATGCAGTTGTGGTAGCATATCAAACCTTACTTATAAGGGCATATGAGGCAGGGTATAGTAAATATAGCCTTGAATTTAAAGAAGAGATGGTTAAGACAATTAAAATTGATTCTAAAGGTAATAAAATGGTACAAGAAGATTGGCAATGTACAGCTTACTTCAAATCAGAGCATGGTAATATTTATAGTTTTTCTGTTTTATTTAATGAGTATTACAAAAACTCACCTATTTGGAGAGAGAAACCAGTATTTATGTTAAGGAAATGTGCAGTTAGTTGTCTATGCAGAACTTTGCCAGGCGCGGGGCTTGAGAGTATGCCCTATATAAGAGAAGAGTTAGGAGATACAGATGATCTTTATGAAGCTCATAAGGTACAACAAATAGGGCATACTGAAACTGAAAAAATAGTGACTAAAGAGATGCGCCCTGTTGATTATGAGTCTGTTACCAAAAGTGATAATAAGCATGTACCATCCAATCTATCAGTTGAGAGTGAGGAAGATAATGATGCAAATACCTTAGGAACTAGACAAGACACAACAGAGGAACAATCTAAGGGTGTAGAAACCCCACCTGTAGATGTGAATAGAGTTGTGAAATCTAATAATACTAATACAGTAGGAGTAAATAAAGATAATAAAGCTAATTCAATTAAGTTTAGTTGCTATAAAAGTCTTCTTATAGCAGCACGTGGTATGCATAAGCATTTGGTTGATAAACCATTTAAGAGTATATCGCAGATAAATGCATATTTAAGTGCTATAAAGAAGGGGGATGATTCTTCCTTTTTAGAGTATTTTAATATGAATAAAGCTTTAAGGAGTGTTAACTATTGGATAGAACTCATTAGAGAATATATATTTAAGAATAATCATCTTATGAGGAAGTTAGATCAATTTGAGGCATTTATAGCGCTTATGCAGCCTAAATATGAGGATAGTCCACTCAGATTATTTGGATTCTTGTCAAGAGAAGAAGAATTAAGATATTTATTTGATACATAGATGATAATTTAAAGCAAATAAGCCCCATTAGGGGCTTTAAATAATATTAATTTTTAGTTTTGAATATTTTTTGTAAACCGCTTCAGCAATAGGTTTAGTTATCTTGATGTATGCTTTGAAAATGTTGATGTTAAACATTAAATCCTGGATTGTCTGTTCAGACTTGAGTATAGAAGAATCAAAATAAGTAAACTTAGGATACTTTGGATCATTAACTTTCTTTTTTGTACGTGTTAAGAATACTTGCAAGTACATAACATAATCAGCTAGCTTAGCTTCATAAGTACTTAATTCTGTGAGGGTTTGGGTTTTAGGAAATGTTGGTTCTTCCGTTAGAGAAGCAATAGATGTACATGAGAAGATAAGCGTTAAGAAAGTTAAATTTACTAGTTTTTTCAAATTAGGCCTCCTTTAACATTTTGATGTAAGTACTCATGAGCTTATTACGTTTAGCTCTAAGTTGGGAAATGTATTTTGAATAATCATCATAATCCCCAGCAGTTTCTATTATCTCGATGTTGAGCCTTAGTATTTCTTCAATTTCAGAGAGTAGTTTGATAGCTTCCTTTTGTTCCATTTGATATACACTTGCCTCATATAGTGAGTAAAAATAATTAACCACTTTGGTGAAAATATTAATGTAGGTTACGGTGTTTTTACCTTGGTGGTTATTTTTTATAATTTCTGTAAATTTGTTTAGGATATCAACACTCAATTTAGCAGTACTTAATTTCATTTGACCTCCTTTTCAATTGATGAGATTTCTAATGGTAATTGCATATTATCTGGATTGCTATTAACCTTTTCTATGAATTTTTTGATTTTAGTTTGGATAGGTTCAAGTGTTTCTCTTATTTGCGGAGTTAAGGCATTCTCTAACCTTTCCATATTTTGTGTATAGATAATCTGATATTCTGTGTAAATGTCATTTAATAGCATGAATGTTTTATGAGCATTTTCATTAAACGACCCATCTTCAAAATTAGATAGTGTGTCAAATAATGTTACGATTGCATTTAAAGCAGTATCTAAAGAATTACGATCAAGTATCATAAATCCTCCTTTTCTTTGTCTCTGTCATGTATTTTTATCTTACTTAATAAGATACTTAGCATATCTTTGATTACTGGTTTGAAAATCAAACCCAGACTTAATATAAAAATACTAATAATGATTAACTTCACTTCATTGATGTTAATTAGTTGAAGTAAAAAATCTAATATGTTATTAATACTTAATTCATTCAACTTTATCACCTCGAGTTTATAATAGGTAAGCTACAACTATATAGCAAAGAATAGCAAAAACTATATAAAGTTATAACTTTACTAAAACCGGAACACGATTACCATTTATATATCCACGTTTTTGAATGTACCATCCTCTAAGTACTGGACATAAAATATCTACATAAGCATTTTTAGCACCGTAATAATATGCTGTTGACTTTTGTGAGCTATCAGTGTATTTAAGTGCTACTTTTTTTGCATATTTAGTACCAGACGCATTGATTGTGAGAGCAACAGTAATGTCTAAATAAATAGGGTTATCATCATCAGATGTATAAAATAAGAGTTCAACTTCTTGATTTGAATATTCTGATGTCATGTCTAATACGTAAGCTTGATTTTTAAAATAAGATGGGTAAATATATGAACTTGTAGTTTTGCTTTTTGTTGTAGTAAACCCAGAAGGAATTCCTGTTAAATATTCAGGTACTGGGGATTTTTGTAGCGTACTATAATTCATAATTACAAACTTATCATTTTTAGTTAATGTAGTTGATGATATATTTCCTATAATTCTGTCTCTTACTTTATCAGAAATATTATAAACACCGTTATTGGCATTGTTGAGTAATTTTTCAAGCACTTTATTATAAGCTTGATTTATAAAGTTTTCATTTGCTAATAGTTCAGTAGCAATTGTGTCTTTAATGACTTCTTTGAAATACTCAAGTCCCTCATTTTTGAAGATTTTGTCTTTAGTTTTTTTAAGAAAATTTTCATATGTAATTGCATTGCAATTAGAACCTCCATCATCAAGTAGCATTAAATCAGTTTTTTGAATATCACCAACTCTGTTTAGGTTGTTGATTTGGATAAATTCTTCTTCATCAATTAAGAGTTTCTCTTCACTTGACATTAATGTTCTCCTTAATTAAAAGTAATAATTTCTATGTTTTCATTATTTGTAATTTTTAAGACACGTCCTATAGGAATGAGATTTTTTATAAATGCATAAATTGAGTGTGAATATCCTTTAGGAAGGAAATTGAATGTTAAAAATTTATATGCCGTTTTAAATCCTTTTTTTGTTTGATGTAATCGAATACGTTTTGGTTTATGCCCTTTAACGGTGCTAGGAGAGATAAAGGAAATAAAGTTAGTTTTTATCCTGTTTAATAATTTTATGTTAATTACACCAGCTTGTGGGGTAGTAACTTCAATATCGACATTTAAGAAGGCCTTAAAAAGTCTTATAAATGATTCATCAGTGCCAATATGACGTAAAGCAAAAAGTACACTATCAATGTTTGCTACAAGTGATTCGAGTGGTTGGCTTTCAGAGTAAAAGATTCTAAATAGATTGGATAACCAAATGGCAATAAAACGTGATGAGCAGTGGCGTGTAGCAGTAATACTTGTGAAATTAGAATTTAGCCTTTTTAGTTCTAAATACATTGTATTTGCATACTCTAATTCATTTTGTATGAACTTTTCAACCCCAGTATCTTGAAGATGGATGGGTATTTGCATTTTTAATAGCTCCTTTAAGTTGTAATGTCAATGATTAATCTGTCAGTAAGATTGAAGATAAGTATTTCCTCAGGCTTAACTTCAATATTAGTATTTTCCTTAAATTCTGAATCAGTAATGCTTGCAATTTTAGTGTCATCTGTGTCTTTAATGCAAGCATATATTTTCATACTCTTAATTCCCTTAATTTCATTAACAGGAGCTATAAAATCTTGATATTCAAAGCTGATACCCATATCAGGATAGTTATTAGTTACAATACGTTTGTATATATCTCTTATTTGCATGTCTATGTTAAGATATATGTGATTTTTAAGATCAAGTTGATATTTTACTTTAAGGTATACGTATTTTTTCTTTCCTAAAGATATTTTATAGCTTTTGAGTTGATTGTGAGTGTTAAGGCCATCAATTGTGATACTACCATTAAAGAGTGTACCTACAGGCATAGTTGAATAAAGCACTTTCCAAAGTTTGGCTTTAAATGTAGAATCAGTGATATCAGTTTTACTAGAATTTAGTAAAGAGTCATTTAATATAAGATAAATATCAGCTGTTCCGACTTTAGAATCAATATTGACGTACTCTATTTCTTTAAGTTTAAGCAATGATGAACGAACCGCATCAAAGGTAGTGCTCTTAACACTTATGTGCTCTTCGATTGCCTTAAAGTATTCGCCACCGGGACTTACTTTAGAGAAAAATGAATTAAGTTCATCAATGATTTGTTCTTCAATTGTTGCAAGTGAGGTTGCAATAATATTGTAAATGGAGGATGGGTCATTATTAATGACAATCCCATGCATATCTCGTAAGTATGCTCGTTTGGCATTAACTATTTGTTGGATATTCTGTTTTAGAATACCAAAATCAGGATCAAAAAGAATGCTCATATTCTAATCTCCATATCTAAAGTGTCGTTTGCAAATTCAAATATAATGTTTAATGTGTTATTTTTAGTAATTGTTTCAATGTTGACAACATCAATTTTGAGGTCTTGTATAATGCTTGAAAAGTAAGTTTTAATTTGTGTTAAAGAGCTTGTCTTAGCAAACCTTGTAAAGAAATTATAATCAAATCCCCAATTAGGAGCATTCTTAAGACTACCCTTTGGAGTTCTTAAAAATATAAATAAACGTTGCTTTTGTTCATTTATTCCACTAGTTAATGCTAAGTCTTTTTTAAAAACCAAATTAAATTGATTGTCAATCTGTAAATCCAATCTTTAACCTTTTAATGATTCTAATTTAACCTTTAACCGGTAGTAAGTATAGCACTATTTTAGCAAAAACCTATTTTAGTAACATATTTATTTTATTTGTAATCTTTGTAAGATTGCTGTAAAAGCTAGGTTCAACACTAGCATTCCCAATTACCCGTAAATTGTATAGACAAGAAACAATTTCTTCTAATACTGACCTTAAACTTGTATTGTTAGCTTTAATGTCTATGGGGTTTTGTATGTCAATTGCAAAGTCATTAACTTTGATAGTAGCATTTTGCATGTTAATTGGCCTTAGAATATAAAAATAGTTTTTGTCAAAATAATGATTATCATCCTCATTAAAAAGGTTAATACTACTTTGAAGTAAGATTACCCCGTCATTTTCTTTAAGATTAAAATGCATGTTTGATATATTGCGTGTCTTAATCTCTAAGTCTGTGTGTCCAGAGAGTAAAACAATACCTTTTTGTGTAGAGGTGTTAAAAGATTTAATTATTCCTATTTTAGAGATAAAAATGTTTCTATAAATCCATAGTTTTATTTCTTCTTGTGTTAACGGGGAGCCTTTCATTTGGCTATTCATTCTGTATATTTCATAATTCAAGTTCATTTATTTAGCCGTCCCATTTATTTCTAAGTAATTAGAGTCATCATAAAGCTTAAGGATAAGCGAGCATTCACCAGTATTGCTTAAGATAGCATTAGACTCTATAATACTGCTCTTAACTTCTTTTCCAAGCGAGTCAATAAATTTTATCCTGTCACCAACTTTCAGTTTGTGTGTGTACATAACTTTGGCATTCCAATATATAAATCTTATACTTAAAGTACTGCCAATAGTAATCTCTTGTTGAGGAATAAACTGCAGACCAAAATCTTCAAGAGGTAGATAATTTGTATTTTGCTCTGCAGGTGTGGCGTTAGTAAAAATATAATTACACTCAACATGAGTGTTCCCGAGAGCCGATTCTTTAATAAGTTGTGTATGCTCCTTAGGTACAATATCTGTTCTAACGCTTTGAACATACTTTTTAGTTATCTTTTCAAGAAACTCAAGAGGAGTATTTGCACAAAAACTTTCTGTTATAATTTTTGTTCTATCAGCATAGCTCATATTGATAATGCATTTACCAGGAAAAGCTGATTTAATTGCATTCTCTACACTCATTCCTTGGAATTGATTTATTTTAAGCTTGCGATTGAAATAATTACTTTTTGTTGCCAAATGAATTTCAAGGTCAACACTAAAATCACCATTAGCATAATCAGTACTCATAGGAACACCCAAATAACCTGCCATAATAAAGTCATAATCTTTAGAGTCTGCGAACTTTTTATAAGATATTTTTACAATATCTCCTTCATTTACATTATCGGTAAAGTCTATAGGTAGGTTCCAAAGGGTTAGCTTGCTTTTCTTTGCACACACATAATTGTTACTTGAGTACATATCAGATATTGATATGTCAATGTGTATTCCATCTTCAGTTTTAATTATAATTTTAGGCTTTTCTTCTGATGTGATATTCTTAGTGCTAGTTTTACTTGGATTATAAAATTCGATTTTGAAGTCGTATTTGATAAGTCTACATTCCATGAAGTTACCCTTTATATATTGAAAATGTTTTAAGAACTTCTAAGGTAAGACTAATTTCAACCTCATCAAGGTATACTGTGTCCTTAAGGGTAAGAGAGGTAATTGCAACAATACCCCTAAACCCTAAAGTTGGACTGTAGAAACTAAATGGTACACTCTCTTCAACTCTATTAATAAGTTGTTGTTTTGCCAGATTACTGGTATGAGGAAAGATTAACTTTCCAAAAGCCGTATTAGCCGAGAATTTAAGCAGTTCCTTATAAGCACTAGTTAATACAGCATTATTTAATGTGATAACTTCACCAGTGAAAGTTGGATTGTAACTTACATATTCAGATTTACGTGTGTAGTAGTCAATTACAGGACGCTTTGAACATGTTGTGGTGTAAGTTGTGCTAATTAGTTCAGTTTTGGGTAAGATGAAAAATCCTTGTGGAACGTATCCAAGTCCCTTAAAGTCCATCCTTGGACATAAACTTAAGAAGTTATATGCCATAAACACACTAGAAATTTCATTGAATGTTTCTTTAAGGATACTTGTTACTTGTGATGGAGTAAGCTTTAAGAAGTCTAGTGTTGCCTTTACTGGTGCTGTGTCTTTATATTTATGAATAAAGTCTGTTGTAAATTGTGGTATCATATTTAAATGTTCCTTAAGGTGTTTTTATACTTGCGTCTGTTTCTAATTTTGATTCAGTATCAGTACTTAAGAGTGGTGAATGGCTTTTATCTGTTGTAGGTATTGAACCAAATAACCATTTGTATGCCCAATTAGGCAATGTTAATTTTAGAATTTGATTTCCAAGCTTTATAAGCCATTCGTTAATGTCACCGAAAAAACTTTTAATTCCGTCTATTATGGGCTCAACAATATGTGTTTTGACGGTAAAACCTGTTAACCATTTAGTTATGGTTTCTATTTTTTCCAACATGGGTTGGAATACACTAGCTGAAAGTTTTCCAAATGAATCTTGAGCTTTATCCAGACTATCCTTAATTTTTTCAGCTTCACTAGCATAAGTAGGAAACTCAAGAGAGTTCCAGTCCTTAATAATTTCTTTTAATTTGTCTGTTCTGTAATCAAAGGTATAACCAGTTGCTACTCTGTCATATTCCATTTCAGCTCGTTCATTATATTTATCAGTAAATTTATTAAATGAACTCATAATGTTATAAAGAGAACCGCTTTTGCCTTGCAAGAATTCTGCTACTGCAGTAATAGCAGAATTCTTATCACCAACAACCCCGGTAGATTTAAGCTTTGCAGCAAATGCTACAGCCTGCTTAAGATTATCGTCATTGTTTTGACCTAAGTGTTGTAATACTTTTCTAAGAGTCCCAGCAGAGTTGAGAAAATCTTCTCTTTCAATGCTGTTCCCAAAACCAGGTATGCCTTGAAGCATGCTATCAAGTTTGCTCTTTTCATTTGTTGTAAATACTCTTGAAGTAATTAAGTCAAGCTTTTGAAATCTAGCATCATTAAGTATAGATTTTTTTGCAAAATTCAAGATATCACCAATACCACTTTGAAAGGTATGACCCACTATATGTCCAAGAGCAGTTCCAGTAGCAATTTTCAAAATGCTGCCGCCTTTAAGAATACTTTTTTGAATAGCTTTGTGAAGTATTGTTTCCTTATGCTTGCCACTTTTCATTTCTTCATATTCTAATTGTCTTCGGTCTTTACTTGACATAAGTGAACGCTTGAATGCTTTTTTTCTAGCTTCTTCAAATTTGTATCCTAGCTTAACAAGTTTTTTAGTTTCAGTAAATCTAAACTTTTCTACCCTTTCTCGTAATTTCTCATATTTGGTTTGTTTGGCTAGTTCACGTTTCTTCTCAGATAAGTTATGTTTTAAGATATCTTTAGTGCTCTTTAGAGAAGATTTTTTAGGTTTAATTAAATGTTCTAGTTTAGAAATGTCTTTTTCTAATGATTTGCGAGTTGATGCATGATCTAGCACTCCTGTAAATTTAATTGTAAATTTTGGAGTATTCATAACATTCCCTTAGAGAGAGTCATTTCAAATATTTGCTTTTCAAGTTTCAGATTCGATATTTTGTAAACCTCATTTAGTTCTTCGTAGTTCAATGTTTTGACTTCATTTAAAGTGCAAATACCCATGATAACAGGAAAGAAATATTTGTTTTGTTTTATCTCTTCAAGTAACTTAAAATATTCAAGTTTGGTTTCATTAAAGATTTTACTTCCATTATGGATTTTCATCCTGTATCCCCATTGATGTTTGTTGTGACTTGATATTTTGTATTATCTGTTCATAATTCCAACTATCATTAATGTAATCAAATTGTACAAATCCATCAGCATTATTTAGATAATGGCTTAAGTAAACTAAAGTTGGTTTCTTAAAGTCAGGATCTGATTTGAATACATCAAACTGAATTGAGTAAAGTATGTACTTAAGATAATCTTTGTAGTAAGTAATGTACTCTCTATTTTCATTTAAAA
Organism: Borrelia nietonii YOR; assembly: GCF_023035795.1. Lineage (NCBI taxonomy): Bacteria > Pseudomonadati > Spirochaetota > Spirochaetia > Spirochaetales > Borreliaceae > Borrelia > Borrelia nietonii. Next base: position 31,779 of record NZ_CP073158.1, on the reverse strand, counting down.
TAAAGTAAAATTCATCTAAAAAGCCAGGTTTAATCATAAGGTCTGTTATTGCTCTTAAGTATTCAAGATTATTAAGTTTTTTGATGCCTTCATTTTGTGAAAATCCTAATATAGAGTCCCATTCGTAAACGGGCAGTACTCTTACTTCAAATGTAAAAGTCTTATCTTTAGTTAAGATATTCATTTTGTAACGCGTAATCATAAAATCCTCCTTAAGCGTTCAAAATTAGGTGTTTACTGTGCAGTTAACCGCTCTGATTTCAAATGTAACCTTTTCAGCTTCAGCAGAATAACTTCTTGAAGGTTCTTCTGCAAAAAATGCATATTGAGATACAATTTTGATGTCTTCTAAGTCATTGAATACTAAATCTAACATCTTTGCAGTTTTACTTTGATGAGTATTATAAAATTGGTCTTTTGAAAGCTTTGTTAGCAATTTGTACTCATAAGATCCAATTGTAACTTCAATATTGAATATGAAAGTAATGGTTCTAGGATCCCTGAAGCTAACTACGGGGAAACCCCTATCTTCACTGCTAGCTACTGCTCTTGTTGTAGGTTCACTTGTAAGTTCTAACTTACCGCCTTGAATTTCATTCCCACCAATTGAAAAAAATATGTTCCTTAAATCATAGTATTGTTCCATTCTCAATTCTCCTTCAAGCTATTTATATAACTATTTATATCTTGTGCTGTGATGTTTAAAAGGACAGCGTTCATAGAGTGGTTATAAGTAATCTCTATTGATAAGAAAAGCTTTAGCTCGGGTGTTGGTGATATGTGAATCTTAAGCTTGGAGTAAGCAACAATAATATTCCTATCAATGAAACGTTTAAGCATACATTCAACAGCAGCACTGTAAGCATTATCTCTTTTTCCTGAGAGTTGTAGTTCTGATAGTTTACTATTCTGTCTACCATTAACATTCCATACTCTAATAAGCTCGGATGTAAGTTCAGATTTGATATAATGATAAGTAAATAATTCGTCAATGGGAGTTCCTTCAAGAGTTACTCCTTCCTTAAAAGCCATAACACCATCAAGACCAGTCTCATTAAGCAATGAGTAAAAGTTAATATTAGCATTCCTAAGTTTACAGGTTGTATCCCCATCAGTAATAGGACTCATACCGCTAAACTTAAGTCCATAAGGGTTTACAGCATGAAATATACTCGCTTCATGTAAGTATTTAGATATAAATCTTAAGTGTAAGTATTCCTCTCCTTTAGAGTAGATAACAATAATTTTAGATTTAGAATTCGTACCATTTTTAAACAACTCTTTTATTTCAGATTCTTTTGTTGCAAATACAAAGAAGTGAGCAGGGTCTTTAAAATGAGTATAATCATCCTTATATATTGTAAGCCCATCACCACCATCACTGTTACTTGAATAAGTATTAATAAGGGCAACAAAAGTATATCTATTGTCTTTAAGTTGGGTTTTAATTGCCTTTGCTTCGGTTCCCTCTTTATATATAAGTAGCTTGACTGATCTAAGTCCGGCATCACCTGCTGAGAAGAATGCTTGCATTGCTTTTTTTAGGTATTCTCTCTCCTTATTAAATTCATCCTCACCATTATTTCCTTCCTTTTCAAGTGCCTCGATTTGTTTTTCAAAGCTATTTATATTTAAGTTTAATATCTTTACCTTAGGTGTTGAATCATTGAGTTTGATCTTTGCACATTTATACACTAGTAAGGGTGTATAGTAACTTACATAGTTTATATCTAATTCAGAATGTGCCAAATTCACACTGATTGTATCTTGTGGCATTCTGTTCTTCCTCCTTAATTTGGTTTTCTTTTACTTGTACATTAGCTTTAAAACCACAACTTGCAGAGTATGCTAACTTACTATAATTGCTTTCAATATCAATAAGACCAGAATTTTGCATATTGGTTGTAGCATAAATGTAAAACTTTAGCTCTATTTCATGAGTGCTTATACCTTCTTCAGGTTTGAACGAACAACTTTGGGTACCTAAGTCATGTAAAAAATCACTAAATAACGTATAAAGTGACATAAGTCTCTTATATGCATTTTTATTAACGTTTGCAAATGCCATGAAATAGATTTGGAAACAGATACCAAATTCATTTACATTTTTGTAAAATGAACCGGTTCTTAAGTTGTGATTAAAGAGACCTAAGGTATTTTCAAATTTTATTGCAAGGATATTGGGCTTTTTTATTGTATGTTCAGACATGTATGGATGGTTATGCGTATTTATAATATCAACATCAAGTTTATGAATGCTTGCAAATTTAGTGAAGTCTTTTAAAACTGATATCAGAGATTGCTTTATAGTAGTAATATCCAGTATCATTCATTTATCCTATATTCAATGGTCTTAAGCATAAGTCCGCTGCAACTGAGTGGTACCTCAGGTGTTTTGCTACCCCTTCTCTTTTTTAAAGCAATTGTCTTAGGAGAGAGTGCAGGTTTTACTTTAGATGCTAATACGTAATTTTTATAATATTCTATGAATGCATTTCCCAAAGCATTCATACCATTTTGAATGCCTTTATTAAATTCATTATTCATGTAATTGGTATTAACGTACTCTCTAAACTGAGAAGAATTAGCTACTTCGGTCAAGTGCTTACGTATGGGTAAATTCCTAGTACCCATTTCATGTATAAATGCTACCAAAGCACGCCCCCCAAACCAACCAATCTCTAATTCTATTTCTCTAAAACCTTTTATCTCCATTCTAAACCCCGTAAAATTAAAGTCTTATAACCAACGCTAGAGTCAATATTTATAATTTCAAAAAATGAACCTTCAAGTGATACTCTGTCTTTAATTTCAAAATTAATCTCAGCATTTGTATAAAGCTTTGATAAGTTTTTCAAATCATAAATATTAGAGTCATTAATTTTTACAAGTTCTTGTGGAGAGATATCGATAATAATTCCAACAAATTGAGTGTAATTATTTTTATCGAAATTAATCTCAGGGCTTTCAAACTCATCATCATGCGAATATGTTCCTTTGTAAAACAGGAAGTATGATTCTTCACGAAACCTGCCAATCATGCGTTCTGCCATACTAGCAAGCCTGTCTCTTGTGCTCATTACACAACACCTATGCAGTAAGTCTTACGCGCTCCTGACTTAATTTGTGTGATAAGCTCTTCAAAAGAGGAACAATAATCTTTACTCCCACAATTCAATTCGGTACCTGAGGATGGATAATAATCAATCTCAAGCTCACCAAATTTTTCTTTTTTGATTTGTTCAAGACCAAACTCACGAATCACACCAGAACGCTTTAGATGGCAACCTATGTAATAATAAAGCAGTAGAGATGCTTGACTAATATTTAATGTGCTAAGGTTAACACCACGTGTATTAAGTATCATCTCAAGTAGCTTTGCTTGTTCTTCAAACTTTGCAAAACTTAAATCCTCTTCAGATAAATCTAAGAGAGCTTTAATTCGTAAGTAAAGCTCTCCAAAACCTTCTGATGATTCTACATCACTATCCATAAGTCACAATTCCTTAACTTTGCTTAATATCAACTCTTAAAATAGTCTTCTGTGTTGCCAAAAGTCCACCAAGTACAAAATCAATGTATGAATGAGCAATATCAGTTGAATCCTTATCAACTTGTTCATTTGGCATTGGTAACATATATTTACTTGGTTTAAATTTAATTAGTTCTGCATTTAATGGATAAATTAGTACCTGATTTGAGAGTAAGTTACTTGTCTCTACGTAAACTTCTTGTCTATTATTAACAGCTTTAATAGTCTTAACCAAAAAGTCTTCCCAAGAGTCAGTTGAAGAATAAATATTAGATGATGAGGACGCATTTGGTATTGCATATGGTTTTACAAGTTTCAAACTGGTTGCTTGGTCAACTAATACCATCATAGGAGTAGAAAATTCATCACCAAGTTCTAACTTTGCAAGTCCTGATTCAATCTTTTCAAAGATCTTATCCATCTTATCTTTATCACTACTGCTTACTTCTTCTTTGACTTGATCTGGCATATTAAGTAGGCCATACATATTAGGAAGCATACGTTTTTGATTCTTTCCATCTTTTTGGATTGAAACAGTACCCGTTAATATGAAGTGATTTATAAGTTTAATAATCTCATTAATTGCAAGCTTATATGCTTCCTTGAAAGGCAATAAATTATTATTTACATCGCCTGCATAATCATTATTTTTATAAAACTGTTCAGAAGTTTGCTTTAAATGTCTAAACTTATATTGTAATTTAAGGTAGTTAAGCTTGACTGCTTCTGACCTAAATCCTATTGTTGCAATAGTATTAACTTCATTTACTAATGTTGTAGGGTTGGCATTAAGAAACGCATCCCATTTTATTGTTCTTAAGTACCCGGTCTTTAAATCAACATCTTCGATTTGTTCATTTGAAAACCAGTTGTAAAATACTGGTAACTTTATTTTAGAAAATATATTTGATATTTCCTTAGCATAATAATTTTGATCATATAATTCTGACATCTTCAAACTCCTTTAATTTATTAACTTGGTTTACCTTTATTGCCATAAACAGCTACATGTACTACGTAAAGTTTCTTTTCGGTACTATCAAGTTCAATTGAATCTGATAGGGCTACTACACTAATTTTGTTATTACTTGAACTATTCTTTTCAACCTGACCATCTGAGTTAAATTTAAGCTTATCTTTTCTCTTAATAGAATTGTCTTTTGCAACAAGATACCCTTGAAAGCTATTTGTAATAGGTATTACTGTAGCAGTTTGTGTAAACTCATCAATATCTGTGCAGATACCATAAAGGTCATCCTCACCCCCAGCTTCAACATGTGGTTCATAGTGTGGTTTACTATTATCTGATGTTGTATCTACAACAAGCTTTACTCCTCTTTTATATGGATACCCTTTAAAAAAATAATTCTTAAATTTGTCGTGCCTACTAGTTACAGTTCCACCAGAATTACTAAAATGTAAATTTTTATTCCTAAAATCAGCTGTATTACTAAAAGTACCAGCATCCCTGGTAGGATTCTTCATCAGCTTTTTAAGCTCTTTAGCTTTATCTTCATATTGTTTTACTAACTGAGTTACATTTGACACTTTAATCCTCCTATTTTAAGAAACTGCCTTATTACCATAAAGAGCTATCTTTACTAAATACAATTTATAATCTTCTTGTCCTCTTTTAGATTCATCATCAGTAAGCTGCAAAGTAAATATGTTACTAAGTGCAATTGCATTAATTGAAACTGATGAAGAACTAGATGTCTTAAAGGCTTCTCCATTTGAATTGAAATCTAATTTATCACCAACCTGAATACCAGAAGAATTTTGCGCAAATACATATCCTTCAAAATTATTTGTTATTGGTATTACTGTTGCGATATTAGTATATTCATTAATATCAATGCATATTCCATAAAGGTCAGCACCACCACAAGCTTCAACACAAGGTTCATAACCATCCTCAAAAGATAACTTAATTCCTCTCTTGTATGGATATCCTTTAACAGGATAATTTTCTAATCTGTCAACACTGCTAGTTATAGTCCCACCTTGATTTGCAAAGTGTACTCCTTTATCCTGAAAACCTATATCTACATGAAAAAGACCAGCATCTCTATTCGGGTTCTTCATTAGGTCTTGTATTTCTTTTACTTTCTTATCATATTCAGTTTTTAGTTGTGTTATGGCCTGTGACATATATACTTATCTCCTTAAGCGGTTTTTTGTTTTCCAAGCTTATAAAACTCATTTCTTCTCTCTTTATAAGCATTAGCAATAGAAATATTAAACTCATTAAAGTTTTGGGGACTAAAGTTAGGATCTAAGATTGATATATCCTCATTTGTTAAGTTAAGTTTAATCTCACCTTTGGAACTGATACTTGTAGCTTGGATTCTTTTCTTTATATTTACTTTAGCAAGGTTTACAAGTTGTTCAAGCACTTCTCCATCTAAATGACTAGTATCTCTTACCTTAGCAATAGCTTGAATGTCTTCAGCTGGTACGTACTTCCTAACAAGTTCCCTACGTTGTGCTTGCATTATATCTTTTAATAAGTAGCCTTTAGCAAGTAGTGTCTCTTTATTAAAATGCGAACTTAAATGTTTGCGTGCTAAAGTATCAATCTCATTAATACGAGAAGCCTCACTTAATAATTTATTTTCTTCTTCCAAGCGTGCTTGCGTATCGGCAAGCTCCTTTGATATCCTCTCATTAATACTTAAATTCTGACTATCAGATTCTCTTGTTGCTTTATATGCTTTATATTCTTCATATTCCTTTAAACTTAAAGTAATACTATTTTTATCCTCTTTATTATCCTCTGTACTTTGAATCAAGTTATCCTTTTGCGCGCTATCTACATTTTCTTGTGTTTTTTTGTTCATAAAATCTCCTTTTAGCCTTCATAAAAAAATAATTTTGATCTTAAAGCGTCAAGTTCTCTTTGACTTAACGTATTGCTTGATTCTAATTCCTTATATTTAAGGGTTAATTCTATAAGTCTAGAATCTCTCTCATACTTTTCTTCTTCAGTTAGCACATGCAATGAATTAAATCTCATGTCTAAGTAGTAATGCTTACCCAGTTTACTATTACAATTAATTTCTAGCTCTTCTTGAACACCTTTTAGAAAGTCATAGTAATTCGATCTGTCCCCCTTACCATCACTTCCCAGTCCCTTAACTTGTTCATTAAAGCTCCTTGTTAGTGGTTCTTTTGTGTCAGCACCTATCTTTGCTTTTACTAATGCTAATGCTTCCTTTAAATAGGTTAAGTCATACTTAATAACCTCCAGTGAGGCATCTGGTGTGCCACTGTAAAATATTCCTTCATTATTTAAGTTGGATTTAAGTCTGGAAAGCTCTCTTTCTAAATCTTTATTTACACTCTTAAACGCACTTATATGATTCTCATTTAAATCATTTCTTTTAAAGATATTAGGAAATATGCTCACCCTATTATTAACACCCTTAGTTAAAATTTCTAATGAGGTTGTAGCCTTACTTAAGGCATCTTGTAATGATACTAATGATTCATCCCTGTAAAATAAAAAGTTATGACTCTCTATCCGCTTTTCTATTTCTTTATATATTTGTTCAAAAAGATATACATTAAGCAAAAAGCTTTGCGTATAACATGGGCTGTATGCTTTAAGCACATAATCATAATTGGAGTGTATGATTACCCTGCTCTTATGTATCTTTATTTCCTTATAAGATATCTTCTCATCTGTATTTACTTTTAAAGTATATGTTATATAAGTAGCATCAGGCCCCTCATCACGAACATTACTATAATCAAGATACATAAACCCAATAGGCAATTCTTTATTTACTTCCAAGTATAAATCTTGTAGCTGATCTTCTGTTTTAACTAAAATGTATCCAACACCATTAAAACGATAACTAATAAGACACTGCAATAATGTTGCTTTTAGCTCTATTTTTAACGTTTCTAAAGCATCATTAACATTCAAAGCAGTAGTTACACTATTTAAAGTGATTCCATTCTTAAGGCAATCTTCTGCTACATTTGAAATGTAGTTTCTAAAAAATATTGAATATTTATATAAATCTCTTGAATTAATCTTAAAATTTAAGCTCATGGCTTATTTAACCTTTAACGATAGCAAGTATAATGCAATAATTAATTTTTGCTAATTGTTTCTAACAAAAAATTAAATAATTTTTGTAAAAAAAATGACGGGAAAAAATAATTATAGAAAGTCAATTAAATAAGGGGCTAATTAAATAAATTTACTTTACTAATAATGACATTAATGCTAAGAATATTCCTATATTAAGGGTAATAAGGGTACCAAACATCCAATTATGCAATCTTGATGTACTATCAAACTTGATTTTATTAATTTCCATATCTTTTCTAACAAGAGAAATTTCATTGCTCACAGATGCAATGTCAGATTTTAATTCATTTCTAACGTTATCAATCTTATTATCAAGTTCATTGAATTTAGTATCAATCTTATTATCAAGTTCATTGAATTTAGTATCAATCTTATTATCAAGTTCATTGAATTTAGTATCAATTTTGTTATCCAGTTCATTGAACTTAGTGTCTATTTTGTTATCAAGTTCATTGAATTTAGTGTCAATTTTGTTATCAAGCTCAGTTTTGACTGCTTTAATCTCAGCTTGCAAGCTTGACTCTACCTTTTCAAGTTTTATATCAAAGTTTTCTTTTAAAAACTCAATATCTTTGTAAGTAAGCTCATTGCGATAATATCTGTAAGACAGATCAATAGCAATATCTTTATTTATCCCAGCTTTAGTAAGTTCTGCTATAACCATTTGTTGTGTAATTACTGGTTGTGCAAGTCCCATAAAAATCTCCTTATTTAATTATTATATAATATTTTACATGTTATAGGAACCTTCTTTTAGTAAAATGTGCTTTAAGAGAACGTATACCCAAAGTCAATAACATATATGCTGCTGATAGGCTATCTAATGAATCATCAGCGCTCTTTCCATCTCCTTTGTACTTATATATCAGATATAGCTGACTTGCTTGAATAGTACATAATACTTAAGTTAGAACTTGCAAATGGCTCTATTAACGCAACAATTCTAGTAAATTTATTACTTATAGGTTTAATTGGCGCAATTCTAAACTCATGATTCATACCTGCTCTAAGTTCAAGAAAAGTTTTAGTCACATTCCTATGCCCAAAAGTATCATCCCTATCTTCAACATATAATGTATGTACATTAAGGTTTGTCAAAATAGTTTTAATTGTATTTAATACCTTAGGATCACTGACTGGTAACTTCTCTTGAAATATAAATGCATAATACTTTTGATCTACTCTTTCTAAAACACAAAGGGCAGTATTATCACCTCCAATACTGTATGCAGGATCTAAATATGCTATTGGTGCCTTAAATTCATGATTACTTGTAAGATTAATATTGGTAAATATCGAATCGTATGAGGCAACCCATTCTCCCAAAAGTACCCTTGCCTTATATGTTGGCATGTCTTTATAAATCTCTTCTTGGCTTTTAATAAATTCTTTTGAAATTAGTTCATTATCATATGTTGTAAAGTTATATGTAGCATAAGTTTTCTTGTTATCAATGTAATCAGTTTTAAAAAAATGTTCTGGACTGTCAGGATTTGTATCAAATATAATAGTTTCCATACCTACTCTAAGTCTCTTTAAACATTCTATTAATGTTTCCTTATGCAGTGTAGTTGCTTCATTAACGTAAATAAGAGCGGAATTGCTTCCTCTAAACCTTTCAAAGTCACTTGCCTTATCTCCCCCATATAGATTGACTCTTAAGGAGTCTATTTCAAAATATGATGTATTAGAAAACTTTGGCGTAAAGGGTACTCTTAGCATACTAGCAATCTTTTCAAACTGCCCTAAAACATTAATCTTTAATGATTTTTGGGAATTACCTATTATAAAATTATTAATATTTTTTTCATACACATTCCTATTTGTAAGCAGTATTTTTAAGAATAGATAACATGCTAGAAATGTTTTACCGCTAGCAATCTCACCACAAAGGATTATTTTAGTTTGTCTACGTTTTTCAATAGATTTAAGTACTTCTTGTTGCTTTTTAGTTAAGTGTCTCTCCTTAAACCCTTTAAATTTAAAATTTAGATCTCACATCAACATCAGTAGCTTTAAGCTTAAGCATTGTCTTATAATAAAGTGACATCTTCTTAAGTTCTCTTTCCCTTTTAAGTTCATCCAGTTTAAGTTTTAAACCTTCAAGCTCCCTACTCTCTTCTTCTGAATGTGCAATTTTATTACTTAAAGTCTTCTTATAAAGATTGCTAATTTGCGACTCTAATTCTTCTATTTTGTAATTATGAGTTTAAGTTCCAACTCTAAATAACGACTAAATAAATTTATAAATTCTAGTCCCAACATGCTTCTGGCCATACTAAACTGACTTTTAAGATCACGCGCCTGGCCTACTTTGCAATGCTTGAAGTAAATATTCTTCAAAGTATCTTCACGAATAGTAAGCTTAACAGCACCAGTAATATACTCAGGGGCATCTTTAATTTCTTCCCACCTGCGTCTCATCTTTCCTACATTAGCACGACTCACTCTCATCTCTTTTGCAATACTAACGTCATTAAGCTTTCCTTCTTTAAAATACACAATATAATCATCAAACGATTTCTTTACCCTACTCATATATTTTTAAACCTAGTATAGATTAACAAAATCTAACACAAGATAGCATAAACTCTATAACAAAGCAATAAATTTTACAAAAACAATTAATACTTATAAGTACATGTACCTTAAGAAGGTAAATAGAGATATATTTTTAAAATCATAAAGATAAGGAGGTTTGTTATGAAAACGATTAATTTTATTTTGGTTTTATTACTAATAATTAGTAGTTGTGAATATGAACATAGAAATGCTACACCTAAAAGAAGAGTTAAAAGAAACTCGGAAGAACAATCAGAAGTACAAAAAACACCAGAAGCAGTGCTAAAAGAAAAGCTAAATGATACTGAAAAATCAAATCTGGATTTCTTAAAAGATGCCTTAGGTGATACGGAAAAGTTTAATCAACTTCTAAATCTAGATGAAGAAAAAATAAAAGCTGCACTTGAGCATATAAAGACTCAACTTGAAAGCTGTAAAGAAAATGCTGAAAACAGCAAAGCTACTTTTAAAGAGGTAGTAAAAGGATACTTTAGCAAAATGGATGATAATACACTCAATGGTTTTAAAGACGGAGCAACAAGTGGTTGTGTAGAAGGAGGAACAGGAGGTTAGATGAAACTCGCATAATCACAGATAAAAGTTAAGAAATAATATTTAAGAAAGAAAGATTTAAAAGAAAAAGGCAACAAAATTTCTAAATAAAAAAGTGTGAAAAAGAATAAATTAAACTCGTTATAAAAATGATAAGAGTAACTATAAAAATTAACTTTTAGTTAACATAAAAAATACAGTTAAAATTTAAAGAATAATACGTCTTATTGCAAAATGAAAAGCTACTAAAGAGACAAATAAAGTATATGTAGAGTAAATATTTAAGTATTTGTTAAAACCAAGTTAAAGTATTCTAAATATATTCCAAACATATTTTTTAAAAAAACCTATTCTATTTATATAAATAACCCTAGAGGAGATATTTTATATACAATGATGCGATGTTAAAATTGACTCTACGTTTAAGTATTTGCTAATATTTTTATATACCTTGGTACTACTTCCCATTTCAAAAATTTTACCAACTACCAATAAATACCTAAGCATCAAATTAAGTATTTATTTACAAAAAATTATTTGTTAAACTTTTGTTTTTGATAATGATTTGATTTATTATATATATAAATAGTGAAAGATTAAACCAATATTCCACCTTTTATTTATAAAAGTAATAACCTACATCTTAATCACGCTTAAATATACGCTTAGACGTTCAAAAAACTCTTTTTCCCTCTCTTTAAGTTCAAGTGAACCATAAAGCACACTGGACTTGTTAGCTACTATAAAATAATAGCTCAGAACACATTTGATTTTAACTTCATTTATCTCAAATTCATTACTTGTATATCTGTAAACAGGGTCCTCCCACCTCACACTTATATTAATACCAAAACTTCTAAGTACAGCGCATGGATTTAGAATATAATAATTACTTGTTATATATCCTAAATGAACAAACTTGTGATAATTCTTATTTATATCATTAACACTAAACTGCAACTTTTTAAATTTTTCTATGTAATAATGAAGACATAAAAATGACATCCCCACTGCTGTATTTATACAATTCTCACATTTTAAAGACCTACTAAATACAATTTAGTTGCCTTTCATAACAAAGATAATAAAACCTTCAGTTCTTTTACAAAAAACACAATCACAAAACTAATCTGGCTAAAACATCCCTTTAAACGCTGCTTTCCACATCTATTAATCTCAAGATCACTAGATTTTACAAATTCTAAAAAATCAAATTCGAAATCCATATCACACAACTCTTGATACACAAAGCTCTCTTTCAAAAAATCTCTGATAATAATACTCAGCTCGTCTAACTCAATATTCTTGATATCAATATCACTATTTAATTTTAAAGATTTGGCAATATTATTTACTTCTCTCTCCAATCTTGAAACCTCAGTCATTACATCACTAATAAAATTATCATCTCTATCAATTACACAGTTGATGGCCTCATTACCTATAATAATAAATAAATTACCCTTGTTTAAACCTGTACATAAGAGTTGCATTTGTACTTGAACATAATATTTAAAGAAATATTTATCTTCTAAAAAATTACCTGTCTTATTGTATTCAAAAGCTGCACTTTTTAAGTAAAGATTATCACTAAATTTGATCTCAAGTAACTCTGCGTCTCCCGTACTGTTCACAAACCATCCATCAATTATTGACCCAACTAATGTCTCACAGCCCTTAAATTTTTTGAAATAATTATATTTGTCAACACCGTTTGCATATTTGTTTTATGCAAAACTTCAATATTGCCTTCGTGCATACGTACAAATTCTCTAAATCCTAGGTTTTCTAGTTCCTTCCCCTTTCTCATACTTAAATTATCTTCAAATGGAATTTCTCTTCCTATAGCTTTAAGTATTCTATCTCTCATTAATTTTTTAAAGAATCAGCACCAATAAACATGCTTCCAACTTCACTTGCACCCATACGCTTCAAGACTTTTCTTTGCATATTAAAGTCAACCTTACTATTAAACTTAAAACATTCATCTCTGCCATTTTTTGGTAATTTACGTCCTATCCTGCTTATTTTACTTACTTGTTTTTGTTTACCTTTAAGATTTCCTTGAATTTGATATGCAAAAGATTCAAATTTTTCAAATACCATCTATCCGCACAAACCAAATTGTTGCATCTCTACCTCTGCTCTTTGATTATTTATTTTTGTTAAATTCTACAAAAAAATATCTTTTATTAAAGACTAGTTTACTTTCCGGTAATAATTACGTTATTATGATTAGTAATAATAAACCAAAAAAATAATAGGGATTAGAAATGAAAAGTAAAAAAAACCTACAAACAAACACCAACACAAATTAATCGTTTTAGTATCTACATTAGATTACGTGAACTTGAACCTTAAAAAATACACTCAAAGCAACATACTTTATTACTTTAATAATAATATGAAAAAAAATGGCCAAAAGCCTGTTGAACTTAAAACACTACAAAGTTATCTCTATAAATTAGAAAAAATATTAGGTGTCACAATTAATTATTATAGACATTTGGGCGTTAACATGGGAACTGAAATTCATTACAAACTTAAATATTCTAAAAAAGAATGTTACCGCATAATCAATAAACACTTTAGAGAAAAAAAAGAAGAAAGACACAAAAATCGTGCCAGTGCATATATTGAAAAGACTTGTATTCAAAATAGCAGTGTAGAAAAATGGGAGTGTTTTAATAATAATTGTAATAATAAAGAAGAAGATAAAAACATAAAATCTATAGAAAAATTACAAGTAGAAAAATACGCTAAAAAATGCAACTTTAAATCAAATGCTTTCCTCTCTATTTTGAATTTAGAAGCGGAAAAAGATTTTAAAAATTCAATCATTAAAAGCCATTAAAATAGCTGAAAATAGTGGGTATAAAAGTATAAATGACATTAAACCAAATAACAGTAGGCTTAAGAATAAACAAAAAGAATTAAGTAAGATACTAGATGAGACAAAAGATAATCTAGAGAATGAGGGATATAACAGCAAACAATTAGAAACACAAATACAAAACGTATATGAACAATATAAAAACAAACCCCACTTTATCATAGAAAAAGACAAATACAGTGATTTAAAGAAAATAATAGGCAAACTTAAAAAAACAGTTGAATATACTAATAAAAACACACAAAAAAATGAGAGAGACATTAGGAATAACGTATTTAGCATACTTCTTGAACAATTAAGACATAAAGTGGGCACATCGGTCTTAGTACCAATATTAAAGAATTACTTAAGCAGGCAGAACAAATTAGAGAATATAACAAGGTATTTAGTAACCATTACTGCTACCAACTTTTAGAGTTAATGGAAAATAATAAAGATTATTTACAATTAGGAGAATCTAAAAAAGTTACAAGTTAAGGATTAGTTATGAAGAATGTATTAGAACGCCTTAAAGAGAAAAAGTTAGAAATTAAGGATAAGCTGAAAAGTAGAGGTCTTTTCACAAGAATAGAGAAAGTTGATAGCAAAACAATATATCACACAAAGATAATGAATGATTTCTATGCGTTTGGAGTTGATGAAAGACAAAAGGATAAATTTTTTATTTCATTTAGAGAGCTATTTAATCAATCAAAAATAGAGTGGTTTAGCTTATTTCCTATAAAAGAAAGTGATAAATTCTTAGGTATTCATTATGGCTATAGAAATCCTCTACAAAATATTATAGTAAGATATGAGCATGAAGGAGTATCTAAAACATACACTTTTTCAAAAGTTTATTACATAGAATTTAGATTTAAGAAGGGTAGTGTGTTTTGTTATGTTAAGGGAATTTATCGTTTAATTAAAAAAGAAAGGTTACAGACAATATATAATAATTTACTGCTTAGTCGAATTCTCAATTTAGAAGAACAAGTATATGAATTTTATAATAAGAAACTACCAGAAGGAGGGATAATTATCAAATGGATAGAAAAAAACCTAAAATCATTACTATTGCTTCAATTAAAGGAGGTGTCGGGAAAAGTACAAGTGCTATAATATTTGCAACTCTTTTGGCAAAAGATCATAAAGTGCTTTTAATAAATATGGATACCCAAGCGTCTTCTACTAGCTATTTTATTAATACAATAGAAAAACAAAAAGTGGATATTATTCAATATAATATATATGAGGTAATAAGAAATAATATAGATGTTAACGAATCAATTACAGTATCTATGATGGTTTAGATTTAATTCCAAGTTATTTGAGTCTGTATCAATTCAATTCAGAAACTATTTTATTTAAAGAAATGAGATTAAAAGAAAATTTAAAATTACTCAATATCAAATACGATTACATAATATTAGATACTAATCCAAGTTTAGATTTTGCTTTAGTTAATGCTTTAGTTGTTAGTGATTATATTATAGTTCCAATGACGGCTGAGAAGTGGGCTGTAGAGAGTTTACAATTACTAGAGCATTTCATTAAAAAGGCAGGATTGAAAATACCTATATTTTTAATTGTAACAAGATTTAGAACCAATAAAACACATAAATATTTGTTAAACTTGATAGAACCTAGAGAAAATTTTTTAGGTTCTATCAAGGAACGAGAAGATTTAAATAGAAAAATAGCCAATAATGCTACTTTTGATCTTGATAAAGATTATATAAAAGAATATCAGGATATATTTAATAAATTTTTTAAAAAAATAGATATGATATAGAAATTTTTGTCCATTTAATGGACAAAAGGAGTATAAAAGTGCAAATTCAAGTAAATGATAGGGTTTTAAAGAAAATTGATAGTGAAGAAGAATTAAGGATTTATTACAATAGATTAAAGGAAAATTTTATAAATTCCTTTAAAAAGGAAATAGTCTATAAAATAGAGTGTATGAAGATCCTAAAAGAAATAAAGGATAATCAGTATTATAAGTTAGATGGATTTAAGACTTTCGATTCATTTACTAAAAATTTTAAAATAGCAAGGAGTCAGATATATAATTATTTAAAGTTAGCAGGTGCCATGGAAGATGGACTTATCAGTGAAGAGTATCTATTAGAGAATGGTATTAATGATTCACTTGATTTAATAAAGAATAAGGAAAGAGCAACACTTAAAAAATCAACGCAAAATTCAATTAAACCCCTTCGTTTCCAACTTAAAGACAGGAAAGTTATGATTTTTACAAAGAGCATTCTAAGTTTACAGCATTCTTTTTAGATGAGATTTTTTCAAATCAGAAAGATTTACTTGATAAGCTTCTGAAAAAATTTAAAAAACGAATGATAAGTTTTTATAGCTATTTAAATAGCAGTTGATTTTACTTCAATTTTGATGTATTGTACTATTAGTAGGTTCTCATTTTGAACTATCTATTTTTTTTGGTTATTTTGTTGAGGCAGTAGGCCTTACTTAAGTATTTTATCAAAAATACTTAAGTAAGGCCTAATTTTTTTGTTCTTATGTTTTAAGTTTTAATAGTGTGGTGTTTAAAAAAATTCTTTTTTTGTCAATTCTTAACAAAAAAACTAATTTTTAGTATTATACTTTCTTTATAAGAACCAAAAAATTATAGGGGTTAATCACGACAAATAAAATAACAAAAAATATTATAAATACAAAAACTAGAATGCGTAAAGCAGTTAAGAAACTAAATAAACAAACAAGAAAAGTAACAGATATAAGAGTAAATAATCAAAATTCAGTAACAAATGAAAATCAATCAAAGATAAACTTTCTAAAGTCTTTGCATAGTCTACAAATGCATTTAAGTGGTGTTGCTAAGAACCTTAATGGATATGGATATAAGTATCAAGATTTTAATGAGATAATAAGAGAAATAAAGAATGTTATAAGGAGAAATAATCTAGATATTGGTTTCGTGCAATATCCAACTATAAAGAATTTTGATGGTGATTTAGTTAATTTTATTACAACAACATTTTACAGTCCCAAAAGTGGATATAGAGAGTCATTTGATACACCTATTTACAGCGAAGAATTAATTTCAACGGGAGTAAAGAATCAAAATACATTACCTCAACTTGTAGGTTCATGCATAACATATTTAAAAGATATGCTCTTGTAGCATACTTTTTAATTAAGAGTGAAGTTGACACTGATGCTAGTTACTTGGAGCATGTTCAAGAAGCTAATCAAGAACAAGCTAATAGTGTAAGTGTTTTACTTGTAAAATCTCTAAAAAAAGTAAAGGTATTAATACTAAAACAGTAACTAAAGGCATAACAAAACAGCAATCTGTAAGTCATAAATCTGTAACTAGCCTTAAAAATCTTCTTAAACGTATACTTGCTAAGTATCATTATTACAAGAAATTACTACAAGCATCTAAAAGGATGCATTCGGTATTAGGTGAGACATCTTTTGATAATTTAGAAATGATAGATAAGTTTTTACTACAATTAAAGAATGATGATGATTCGAGTATACTCAAGTTTTTTGAAACTAAACCAGAGCTTAAAACTATAAAGTATTGGACTGAGCTTATAAATGATTATTTAACTTATTTTATCGCTTAATGATAACTTAGATTGTTTATTTGTAACTTTATTTTTACTTCTTAGTTGTGGAAGTGGTAGTACTAAGACGGAAGATCCTAAACTGTGTATTTAACATCTATAGCTAATTTAGGGAAAGGATTTTTAGATGTTTTTGTGACTTTTGGTGATATGGTTACTGGAGCTTTTGGTATTAAGGCTGATACTAAAAAGAGTGATATAGGAAAGTATTTTACTGATATTGAGAGTACTATGACAACAGTTAAAAAGAAGTTGCAAGATGAAGTTGCAAAGAATGGGAATTACGTAAAAGTTAAAACAGTTGTTGACAAGTTTATCACTGACACATTAGATAAGATTGCATCAGGAGCAAAAGAAGCAGCTAAAGGTGCTACAACTGATGTTGTTATTGGTAATGCTAAACAAAATGAGGATGCTGTAGCAGCAGAAGCAGCAAGCGTAAACTCACTTGTTAAAGGAATTAAAGAAATAGTTGGTGTAGTGTTAAAAGAAAATGAAGGGGATGCAGGCACTACTAAGACCAAAGATGAACAGCAAAAATCAATTGGTAAGTTGCTTGGTGGTAAAGATAATGGTGGAGCAGAAGCACAAGCAGCAGCAGCAAGTGCATCAATAGGAGCAGTAAGTGGTGCTGATATTCTTCAAGCTATTGCTAAGTCTGCAGAGGCTATTGGTGAGCCCACTATTCAGGCAGCAAAGAATGCGGCAGAGATTGCTGTTGCTAAAAAAGAAGACAATAAGGATCTTGGGGTTTCAGCACAAAAGGATGCAGTAATAGCAGCTGGTATAGCATTAAGGGCAATGGCAAAGGATGGTAAATTCGCTGCTAAAACTGGTGAAGAAAAATCTGCACATGCAGTAAATGGAGCAGCAGCAAGTGCAGTAGGTAAAACATTAAGCACCCTTATTATTGCTATTAGAAATACAGTTGATAGTGGATAAAAACAATAAATGAAGCACTAGCAGCTGTTAAGCAAGAAGATAAGTCAGCAGAAGCAACTAATCCTGCAGAAGCAACAACTAATGGGCAGCAAGCGAATAACTAGTTAAGGGTAAATATAAAGGATAAAGTTATTGTAAGGGAATAAATAAGTTAAGTAGTTATTATAAGGTAAGTTATTTTGAGAAGGTTTTTCTGCCTTAACAGGAGTTGTAAGCTCTGCGATTGCAGCTTCCACTGCTGCGTTAGCAGCCTTTAATAACTCATCAACTGATTTGTTGAGCTTAATAAGTTCAGAGGCTCCTTTATCCTTAGTACCATCTGATACATCTATAGCGGTCTTGGCATTAACATCAGTAACACCTTCTTTAGCAAGATCAGTATGCTTTGATTTTACTTGGGTTACGAATGCTTCACTTTCTTTCTTAACCATGCCAACCTTTGTCTTTAATTCATCAGAGATTCCAACGATTTGCTCTAATGATGTTAATTTAGCTTTTACAGTCAGTATTACTTGAAATACCCCTGCAATTAACGATCCATTATGGTCCTTCTCGTCCTCAAAGTTACTATTATCATTTTTAATTTTCTTACCAATAGCTTTAGCAAGTTCATCAATAGACTTAACCAAAGTATGAACTTCTTTAACGCTTGCTGCAAAATCACTAGCATCTTTTATCTTTTTACTTATCTTTGCCAAATCAAGTACTGTTCCGTCAGACTTAGCCACTTCGTCACTTTTAAGCTCTGGACCTCCATTATTACATGACATAAATACCATAAATAAAGTCATTATTATTGCACTTATTCTTTTTCTCATTTTTTTACGTGCCTCCTTTTAACTTATGCATTACCTTCAGCATCAGAACTATCGTTAGCTAATAGTTTCCTGTGCCGAAAACAAGAAAAGAGTTTCCCTTAAATGACTTTATTTTTTCTGGCTCTTACCTTTTACTTAATTAACTTATCTTACAATAACTACTTAACTTATTTATTCCCTTAGTTAAGACTTAGCAGGGGTTGTAAGCTCTGCAATTGCAGCTTCTACTTCACCCTCAGCTGCCTTTAACAACTCACCTATTGATTTGTTAAGTTTAACAAGTTCAACACCACCTTTTTCTCCAGCAGGAGTATTTACTTGATCTATAGCTTTTTTTACATGCTCATCCGTAGTCTCTGCTTTAGAAATATCAGAATCTGCTTTTATTTTATCCACAAATTCTTTACATTTACTCTTAGAATCAGTAATCTTTCCTTTTAGCTCTTCAGAAATTTCAGGCGTGTCCCCTAATTTTTCCAATTTAGCTTTCACAGTCAACATTACTTGAAATGCTCCTGCAACTAACTCTCCATTCTTATTATTTTTACCATTATCCACTTCAAGGTCTTCGGAATTTTGCATTTTGCTTAATTTTCTTTCCAATAGCTTTGGCAAGCTCATCTATTGACTTAACCAAGGTCTCTACTTCTTTAACACTTGCTACAAAAGTACTAGCATCTTTTATTTTTTTACTTACTTTTGCTTAATCAATTACTATCCCATCAGATTTAGTTACTTGACCTTGCTCTGCTGGTCCTGCACTACCATAAGATACAAATAAAACAAAGTCATTGTTCTCGCACTTAATTTTTTTCTTTCCAACATCTACCCCAATTTCCCTCTTGCCCTTACCACACATTTAGCTTACTTTTAAAGTATTTAATTATTTGATTACAATAAAAACATGCTCTTAATATCATACTTACAATTATTTATATTCAATCTTTACTCATGTAAATAATTTGATATACAATCAAACACTCCCTAAATAACATCAGAAGCTAAGAGCATTACGCTCCTAGCTTCATATTCCTTTTTGACTTTATTTCTCCCTGCTCTTACAGCTTACTTAATTAACTTATCTTACAATAACTTTATATTTTTAGTTTTATGATTTATTTAATAGTTGGTTGAGCAGTGCCAGATTCAGTAGCTTCAGTAGTAGTTTCAGAATATTGTATTCCCTTAACAGATTCTCTTATCTTATCTAGATTGCTACTTACTGTTTTCCTAATTATAAAATCAAGTACTCCTAATACCTTATTTACTGCACTTACTGCTGCTGCTTTAACTGCTTCAGTATCTGCAGCATTAGCACTGAATTTACCACCTTTAGTCATTGCCTTAAGAGCAACAGCAGCTGCTAAGTCTGCATTAGTTTTAGCACCAGCTGCAGCATCAGCCTTGTCATTAGAAGCAGCTAGTGCACCAGCTTCATTATCGGCACCGTTAAGTTTATCAGGAGCAGTAGCCTTAGCATTTTTAATTTTATCAATCATAGCCCATGGATCTGCTTTAGCAACTTCAACTGCTAATTTATCACCAGCTCCAGCAGAAGCCTTGGCAGTATGACCACCAAGAACAGCAATAGCATCAGTATCAGCATTAGCAGCGGCTATCTGATTACCTGCATTTCCAGCTTTAATCTTTACATCAGACTTCTCTGCTACATCAATAATTTCTTTAACTCCTGCAATAATAACTTCAACTCCATTCTTATCAGCAGCACCAGGAACAGCAATCAGCATTATCACCAATATTAGTATCACCAGCTTCCTTAGCAACCCCAGCAAGTTTAATTAGAGCAGCAATTAGTTGTTCAAAGACATCACTAGCACTGTTAATTGCACTCTTAACAGCTTCAATTGTGCTGCTATTAGCATTCTTTGCTTCAGATATTTCACCTGATAGCTCGTTTAACTTATCCTTAGTAGTTGTAAGTTCATCTCCTATTTTCTTAAAGTGTTCACCTACTTTACTTTTCTTGTCACCAGATTTAACAGTATTAAATCCTAATGCATCCTCTATTGCATTTCCAAAAATGCCAAAAATCTCTTGAAACCCATGTCCTATCTTCACTAATGAATCTAAGAAAGAATTTTTAGATTCAGCAGCCAATTTAACTTCTCATTTTTCATTACAACAATATAGAAGACATCCTGGATTTATCTCTAAGATTGCCTTTTACTCTAATTACTTAATAATTTAATTCTAACTATCTAGTTTATTGCTGATCTGTAGATTTTGGAGATCTTGCCTCATCCATTTTTTCTTTTGCTGTTTTAAGCACATTCTTTGCTGTCTTTTTAATTATATCCTCCACTGCTACTAACAGCTTATTTACTGCAGTTACTCCTATGCCTTGTACTTCTTTCTCTCCTCCTGCATTATTAGCTGCTGCTCCAGCTCCTAGTTTACCTGTCTTAACCAATGAACGTAATGCTATCCCCCCTGCTACAGCTGCTGCTTTTGGATTAGCACTATTTGATAGGTGAGCATCTGATCCTCCTTTAGCAAATTTCAATGAAGTTGTATTTTCATCTGCATTCGCTGTTAACGCTGCATCACTTTCTCCTGATCTAACTATTGAGTCTAATATCTCCTCACCACTTACTGCTGCTAATATTATTGCAGCTTTACCTGCATCAGTTGCTGATGGATTACCACCACTTGTAGCCAATATCTTAGCACCATCCTTATTATCTACTCCATTTACTGTCAATGTTGTAGCTCCTGCTTGTAATGCTTTAACACCTACATCTGTTGCTATTTCCACTATTCCTTTCAATGCCCTAAACATTTCTTTTAACTGAGCATCGTCTGACGCTGTTCCTGTACCCTGAACATTATTTGCATAACCTATTACATTAGTATCGCCTACTTGTCCTAAAGATTCTAAATGGCCTTTTAATTTGCTTAAAGTAGCCTTAGCAGTATCAACTGCATCCTTAATTCCCTTGTTTAGACCACCTTTATCAAGCTCTGTCTCTGAGTTTTTTACTATCTGTTCTAACTCTTCTGATGCTTTTCCAAGCTTATCACCTAAGCTGTTAAAATAACCCCCTACATCCTCTTTTTTTGTAGTTGATTTAGCAGTAAAGCCTAATGTATCTGAGAGTAACTCTAAAAAAGAATAAAAAGCATTCTCAGCACTTCTACCTACCTCCATTAGCACTGCACTTAAACTTCTCCCTCCTGTAGCTGCTGCACCACCATTAGCAGCATCAACAGCCTATTGTCCACAACCCATAAATAGAAAACTACAAATATAACAATACTCATTAAGGTTTTATTTGTGACTTTTAAAAAATTCTTCATACTATTGAAACTCTGAACAATCAGAGGGTAGGTAAAACAAAAGGAAAACGAATCTCATAAAGAGAGAAAAGTTTTCCTCAAATGACTTTATTTAGTTATGTATATTGTTATTAATTCTGATTATTGACCTTTAGTTTCAGAAGTTTGTTTATCAGTAATTACAGGAGTATCAGTAGAATTAAATTTTATAGCATCTTTAACAGTTTTAAGTCCCGCATCAATAGTTTTTCTTATTGCTATTGTAAGAGTACCCAATGCCTTAGTTACTGCACTTAAAGCTGAATCTTTAACTATAACAACAGCATCAGCAGCATCATTATTACCAGCAAATTTACCACCCTTTGCCATTGCACGCAATGCTATAGCCCCTGCTACAATTGCATCTTTAGCACCAGCACCAGCAGCAACATTATTATTAGCAGTATTATTCTTAGCTAATGTAGCGGCTTTACCACTAGAACCTTTAGCAATAGCTTGTAATATGTCAGCCCCAGTAACAGCCCCAACAGCTTTAGCAGCATCAGCTGCTGCTTTTTTCGCATTTGCAGCTGCATTACCAGCCTTATCATTACCAAATAAATTACCTGCATCATCACTATTATTAGCTCTTACACTAGAACCATCTTCTGCTTTTTTATCAGTACCAGCATCAGGATTTCCTTCTTCAAGAACTACATCTACAATGCTTTTAATTCCCTTAACTAATTTATCAACCTCCCCAACGGCACCACCAGAATCAGCAGCAGCCATATTGCCAAGTAATTCATCACCTTCAGCACCCTTTACAGCATCGTCTGCCCCTTCTATTATTTTATCAAGAGTATTAGTAATTAGAGCTTTTACAGCAATACCTGTAGCATCTGCATTAGGATTATTTTCGGATTTCATGTCCTCTACAATTTTCTCAAGGGACCTCTTAGTAGATGAAACAGTATCATGAACGGTCTTAAAGTAAGCTGCAACATCAGATTTTTTTGTCTCTGTACTAAAACCTAATACCTTGGAAACTATATCTCCAAATGATGTAAACACATTTAAGAAGTCATTACCTAAGTCTATTACTGACTTTAAAAATTTACTCTGAGGATCTTCCGCAACCCCACCGCTATTACAGCTTACTAATACCATAAATTAATTACTGCTCTAATTAAACTTGCTGAGACTGCTAAATAGGCTGGTAATGCTGATATTGGTGATGCAACTACTGATAATAATGCTCAGGTGCTGATGAAGCTAGTGTAAAAGCTATAATTGAAAGTGTAAAGACAATTATTGATGTAGCAGAGAAATCTGGCATAGAAATCAAGCCTGGGGCAATTTTGGTAGACCGGTGGCTAATGGAGATGGGCCTAAAGCTCTAATTCATAACGCTCAAGCTGGTGCAGGTGATGATGCAAAGCTAGTAGGTGAAGCATCAAAAGCCGACCCATGGGCAATGATTGACAAGATTAAGAATGCTAAGGCTTACTGCCCCTGCTGCTAATTCTGAAGTCGGAGTACTAGCTACTGCTACTAATGGGCAATAATGCTGCCGGCAGTGCAGTTACTAATGCAGACTTAGCAGCAGCTGTTGCTCTTAAGGCTATTACTAAAGGTGGTAAATTTACTCAACCTGATAATAATAAAGGTGGTGCAGTTAAAGCAGCAGCAGTAAGTGCAGTAAATAAGGCATTAGGAGTACTTGATTTTATAATTAGGAAAATAGTAAGCAGCAATCTAGATAAGATAAGAGAAGCTGTTAAGGGAATGCAATATTCTGAAACTACTACTGAAGCAACCAAATCTAGTACTACTACACAACCCGCTGTTATTAAATAAATTATCTAATTAAATAGTCTAAATAAAGTCATTTTAGGAAACTTTTCTTTTCATGAGATTTGTTTTCCTTTTATCTATATCTATCTCCCCTGAGAAAAAAGGAGGCACGTAATAATGAAAAGAATTACTTTAATGCGTTATTAATGACTTTGTTTTTACTTTTTAGCTGTGGGAGTAGTAGTACTAACGCTGAGGATCCTAAAACTGTATTCTTAACTTTTATTGCTAATTTAGGTAAAGGATTTTTAGATGTTTTTGTGACTTTTGGAGATATGGTTGCGGGTGCGTTTGGTATTAAGGCTGATACTAAAAAGAGTGATATAGGGAAGTATTTCACCGATATTGAGAGTACTATGACAACAGTTAAAGAGAAGTTGCAAGATGAAGTTGCAAAGAATGGTAATTACGTAAAAGTTAAAACAGTTGTTGACAAGTTTGTTGCAGATGTTTTAGACAAGATTGCAGAAGGGGCTAAAATTGCTGCTAGTGGGGCTACTGGCACTAGTAGTGAGTTAATTGGGAGTGCTACTAAAAATTCTGGTGCTACGGCTCCCAAAGCGGATTCAATAAACACGTTAGTTAAAGGGATTAAAACTATTGTTGACGTGGTTTTGAAAAAGGATGAGGGGAGTGCAGAGGCTACAAAGACAGCAGAAGATGATAAAAAGGATATTGGCAAATTGTTTAGTACCACTGCTGATGATGGAACAGATGCAGAGGCAGCAGCTAGTGCATCAATTGGTGCAGTAAGTGGTGCTGACATCTTAAAAGCTATTGCTAAGTCGGGCGAGGCTGCTACTGCTGGTGATATTAAAATTAATGAAGCAAAGAATGCAGCAGAGATTGCTGCTACCAATAAAGCTGATACTAAAGAGGCTAAACAGAAAGATGCAGTTATTGCTGCGGGAATAGCATTAAGAGCAATGGCAAAGGATGGTAAATTTGCTGCTAAGAATGAAGAGAAATCTGCACATGCAATAAATGGAGTAGCAGCAAGTTCCGTTGGTAAGACATTAAGTACTCTAATAATAGCAATAAGAAATACAGTTGATAGTGGATTAAAAAAGATAAATGAAGCACTAGCTACAGTTAAGCAAGAAGATAAGTCAGCAGAAGCTACTAATCCTGCAGAAGCAACAACTAGTTGACAACAATAAAGAATTATTAATAAAACATAACTAAATAATAAAGTCATTTTATGAAAGTTTTTCTCTTTTTATGAGAATTGTTTTCCTTTTTTGAATTTTGGTGGTGCATTAAATATTTGTACTAAGGATAAGACATAGCTTTTGTTTAGTCTTATGCTCATTAGGTGTAAGTAAGTACTATGAGATTAGTTTTGTTTAGTAAATAATTAATTTTACTTTATTAAAATAATTTTGAATTGCCTTTAATTATTACAAAATAAAATAATTGAGGTTTTATGAAATTTATTTTTTGATATTTAAATTATATGGTATATGTTTGGTAGTAATTATTATATTTCAATATTGAGATTTAATAGTTGAATAACCTAAGATCCCAGGAGGGAAATATGAGGAAGAGTATTTTAGCAGTATGTATGTTCATATTATTGTGTTTGTTATCATGTGATATAAATGCCCTTAATAATTTATTAAGTGAAGTAAGGGAAAAATTTTTAGATGAGAACAAAAATGATAAAGACCATAGACAAGGAAATCAAGAAGAGAAAGAACAAGAAGATGTTATTAGCAATGTTAAAGAAAGAGAAATACAACAAGACATGGAATTAGAACCTGTTAATGCGGGATTTGCAGTGTCTCAACAATTGTATCCATACTATCTTCAAGAAGAAATAGAGATAAAAGAAGAGGACCTAGCTCCAAGTACTGAGTACGAAAAAGACGCACAAGCAGAAATTGAAAATGTAAAAAGGGCTCTTGAAGATTCCAAATTTGATCAATTAATTGAGAACTCACGTAAGCTTCAAGTAGAGTCTAAGCAATTGGAATCCGATTTTTATAGAATATTTTCAGAACTCCAGACGAAACTTCAAGAGCAAAGGTCTCTTCCTAAAATCAATAGTCAAACAGATAGAACAAAGATACAAGAACTAATTAAGTTGCAAAATAGGTTCAATGAAAAAAGGACCCAGATCGATATGTTTATGACCCAAGTTGATGCAGGCTTTAATGAAAGAAGTTCCGCAAAATACTTTTTTGAAGAATCTGAAAAAACTTTAAAAGGAGCTATTTCTGAAAGATTAAGAAATAAACGTAGAAGTTACTCATCAAGAAGAGGGAATAGTGATTTATTAGCTAAAAAGGCACAAAGTGAAGTAGAAAATTCTTTAAGTTTATTAGAATCTTCTTCTGGGAAAATAGGAGAAGCAATGGGAATAAAGAAAGATATAGAGGAACTCATTAAAGAGGCTAAATCTTATCTATCAAGTCTTGCAAGATAGAGATACCAAAGGTTTAAGTATTTTATAACATTAGTATTTTCAAGAAGAGTTCCTTTATAAGGGACTCTCTTTGATTTTTTAAATAAGCTTCTAAAAATGCTTACCTTTGTAATTGACTATGCATTTTTTTATTATCATATCTTAAGGGTTTGTAAGTATAAGGATTATTGTTCCAAATTGTTTTTGAAAGGTGTTAAAGAGCTTTGTTATAATAATGTAAATTGAGTAACGAATAAATTAAAAAGTGGGGGTGCATGTTTGAATACTGAGATCGAGAAAGAGAGCTTGTTAAATCAAGAATATAAGGTTTTGGATAAAGGCTTTATAAAGCTTATTGACTATATGGGTAGTGACGCAAGAATAGTTCAGGCAGCAAGGATTTCATATCGAAGTGAGAGCATTAAGAGAGAAGATAATGAGCTTATCGATTATTTAATCAGAAATGAACATACAAGTCCATTTGAACAGGTAGTGTTTGCATTTCATGTTAAGGCTCCCATATTTATTGCAAGACAATGGATGAGACATAGAACAGCAAGGATGAATGAAGTTTCTGGTTCTTATAGTTTGATGAGGGAAGAGTTTTATGTGCCTTTAGAAGAAGACATAAAAATTCAAAATATTGAGAATAGTCAAGGTGAGGATGAAGGAATTACATACAGCCTTACAAAGGATATAATAAGTAATTTAAAGGAGATTCAAAGTTCTTGTTACGAGCTATATCAAAATATGATAGATTGTAATGTTTCAAAGGAAGTCTCTAGAATAGTTTTGCCCTTAAGTTTATATACCGAATGGTATTGGCAGATTGATTTAAATAATCTTTTTCATTTTATTAAATTAAGATTAGCTTTAAATGAGTCAAAAGAGGTTAGAGAACATTCATCAAAGGAAATGCGTGAATATGCCAAGATATTGCTCAATGTTATTGAAAAAATAGTACCCATTGCTACTAAAAGTTTTAAAAATCATATTTTGAAAGGTTGTAGGTTATCTTATGAAGAGATAGTTGCAATTTCTGGAGTTTTGAATACCAGTAAACTAAAATTAAGTGATAAGGCATTAAAGAGATTGCAAGATAAACTTAATATTGAACAATAAACGAAGCTTCTTCATGATATTATTTAACTTAAGTAGTAATAAATCAAAGTAAAACATTGTGACTTAGAGATTGAATTTCTGATGTTGCAAAATTAGCTGAAGATATTTTTATCAATGGTATTTTGGATAATATAAATTCTTATCATAGGTGCTATGGTCAAAAGTTAATTGTTTAATATAATTTTATTTCTTCGTATGCTTGATAATCGTTTTTATTACTTTATTGAACTTTTGAAAGCAAAGAACTTACGTCTTTTTTGAGCTTCTCTAAGTTTGTCTTTGCTCGCTGGTCTTTTTGGTATCTAAAATTATTAGTAGTAAGATGTGTAGCATTGCTTAGACTTTCTTTAATTGTACTTAAAAGTTTTTTAAGATCTTTTATTAACTTATTTTTGTTAAATCTGTATAATTTATTTTGAGCCTTGTATTTTTTCTCGTTTGTAGGTCTTATATTATAACTAGGGTTTAATTTCATTTTATTGAATTCAATTTTTCCCCAATCATCTTCTATTTGTTTAGCTAGTTTAAGTTCTTTTTTACATTATTTTTGGTTTTTTTGAACGTGATTTATATTCCCTATTTAATCTGTTTTCTTCATCTTCGTCTCCGTTATTATAGTCATCTTTATCCTCGTCATCATCATCATTATCTTCTTCTTCTTCTTCTTCTTCTTCTTCTTCTTGTGAAGTTGAATAATTGTGCTCAAAGTCATTATAACCGCCACTTAAACTGATAGGACTAGTATTTACGGCCACTTAGGCCAGGTTCAGAGTTATAAGTGAAATCAAAGTTATTTGAATCGCTGATTTTACCTTGAAGAGAATTGTTGTTTGAGGTACTTCCAAAACTGTCCGGATATGAATTGTAACTAATATTAATAGGCGTTGTGTCATACCCGAAGACTTAAGTAATTTGTGTCTCCTTCTTCGCTGCTAAGAGTATCCCCTTCGGCAAAGCCACTTATACTATATCCTTTGCTGAAATTTCATCCTTTTTCCCAACAGAGCGTGGTAACTGCTATTCTTGACCGCTTGCTTAAAGTACCATCAAGCATAGGGCCCCGAATCTTTTTTTATAGATCTTCTATTTCTTAGTGTAGATCCCTTACTTCTTGACTTTTTAGTAGTATTGTTTTGATTCTTGCTAGAAGAATTTTCAATAGTTTCTTCACTAGTCTTCAATGTGGAGTAAATTAACAGATTTATCTTTTAGTTTGCCATTAAATATTAAAACACAACTAATAAAACTTAAAAGAAAACTTAAGCCTAAATACTGTGTTTTTGATTGCATATATGTAGTGTCTTTCCTTTTAGTTTGATTGATTTTAGTAAGTATAGAGTAATTATCAAATGATTTTAGGGATACTCAAAAATAACATGTTTTAGGTAAGTTACTAACTTGTCTTTATAAAGACAAGTTAGTAACTTACTATTAAATAGTGCGGGATTATTTATAAGTACTTTTCTTTCGTTAAGGATTAGTGCATAAACGTATTGTAAATCTTTAGTTGTGATTTTACTGCTGCAGTTAAAGGACCAGCAATAAGCGCGGTTGCTAAAGCCCTAGATATATGCACTATTGCGATAAGGAAAACAATTGATGCAGGACTTAAAAAAGTTAAAGAAGCTATGAAAATTAGTCCTAATGATACTCTTATAAGTTTTGATAAGCCAACCTCTGAAGCTAAAAACTAGTACAATAAATACTGAAAATATAAAGTCATTTAAGGGAAACGCTTTTCTTAATCTTATGTAAAGCAGTAAAATTATTCGCTTGAGACGGTTCTGATGCTGAAGGTAATGCATAAGTTAAAAGGAGGCACGTAAAGAAATGAGAAAAAGAATAAGTGCAATAATAATGACTTTATTTATGGTATTAGTAAGCTGTAATAGTGGAGGGCCAGAGCTTAAAAGTGACGAAGTGGCTAAGTCTGACGGAACAGTACTTGATTTAGCAAAAATAAGTGCAAAGATAAAAGAGGCTAGTGCTTTTGCAGCAAGTGTAAAAGAAGTTCATACTTTAGTTAAATCAGTAGATGAGCTTGCTAAAGCTATCGGGAAGAAAATTGGTGCCAATGGTCTTGAAACTGATGCTGATAAGAATGCAAAATTAATTTCAGGAGCATATAGTGTAATATCAGCTGTAGATACTAAATTAGCATCATTAGAAAAAAAAGTTGGAATTTCTGATGACTTAAAGGGAAAAATTACTGCTGTTAAGAATGCAAGTACAGCCTTCTTAACCAAGGCTAAATTAAAGACAGCTGATCTTGGTAAAGATGATGTTAAGGATGCTGATGCTAAGACCGCTATAGATATAGCAGATACTGGAGCCAAGGATAAAGGTGCGGAAGAGCTTATTGCTTTGAATACATCAATTGATGAATTGTTAACGGCTGCTAATGGTGAAGTAACATCTGCAATTAAGGAGCTTTTAACCCCTGCTAAGTCAGAGTCTGCTAAGCCTTAATTAAGAGATAAATAATTTAATCATTTATTATTATAAGATTACTTTTTAATCTAAGGTAATTATCTAATAAAATAAAGTCTATAAATAATAAGCTAAGAGTATGCTTCTCTTAGCTTATTTTGTTTTTTTATTCTCTCTTTATTTGCTTTACTACTTTATTATATTTTTTAGATTACTTTGATTACTTTTATCTTTTAGACTTATATTTATGCATTGTTTTTAACTTATTTTATCGCTTAATGATAACTTAGATTGTTTATTTGTAACTTTATTTTTACTTCTTAGTTGTGGAAGTGGTAGTACTAAGACGGAAGATCCTAAACTGTGTATTTAACATCTATAGCTAATTTAGGTAAAGGATTTTTAGATGTTTTTGTGACTTTTGGAGATATGGTTGCGGGTGCGTTTGGTATTAAGGCTGATACTAAAAAGAGTGATATAGGAAAGTATTTCACTGATATTGAGAGTACTATGACAACAGTTAAAAAGAAGTTGCAAGATGAAGTTGCAAAGAATGGTAATTACGTAAAAGTTAAAACAGTTGTTGACAAGTTTGTTGCAGATGTTTTAGACAAGATTGCAGAAGGGGCTAAAATTGCTGCTAGTGGGGCTACTGGCACTAGTAGTGAGTTAATTGGGAGTGCTACTAAAAATTCTGGTGCTACGGCTCCCAAAGCGGATTCAATAAACACGTTAGTTAAAGGAATTAAAGAAATAGTTGGAGTAGTTTTAAAAAAGGATGAGGGAAATGCAGACGCTACTAAGACAGCAGAAGCTGAGAAGAAATCAATTGGCAAGTTGTTTGGTACTAACGCTGCTGATGGAGCAGAAGCACATGCAGCAGCAGCAAGTGCATCAATAGGGGTAGTAAGTGGTGCTGACATCTTGCAAGCTATTGCTAAGTCTGATGAAGCTGGTGTTGGTGAAATTGAGATTAAGAAAGCAAAGAATGCGGCAGAGATTGCTGTTGCTAAAAAAGAAGCTGCTAAGGAACTTGAAGTAGCTGAAGTACAAAAGGATGCAGTTATTGCAGCTGGTATAGCATTAAGGGCAATGGCAAAGGATGGTAAATTCGCTGCTAAGAATAATGAAGAGAAATCTGCCCATGCAGTAAATGGAGCAGCAGCAAGTGCAGTAGGTAAGACATTAAGTACTCTAATAATAGCAATAAGGAATACAGTTGATAGTGGATTAAAAACAATAAATGAAGCATTAGCTACAGTTAAACAAGAAGATAAGTCAGCAGAAGCAACTAATCCTGCAGAAGCAACAACTAATGGGCAGTAAATAAAGAACTAGTTAAGGGTAAATATAAAGGAAGTTATTGTAAGATAAGTTAATTAAGTAAGCTGTAAGAGCTGGTAAAAATAAAGTCAAAAAGGAATATGAAGCTAGGAGCGTAATGCTTTTAGCTTCTAATGTTATTTAGGGAATGTTTATTTGTATATCAAATTGTTTATATGAGTAAAGATTGAATATAAATAATTGCAAGTATGATATTAAGAGTATATTCTTATTTGTAATCAAATAATTAAATACTTTAAAAGTAAGCTAAATGTGTGGTAAGGGCAAGAGGGAAATTGGGGTAGATGTTGGAAAGAAAAAAAGCAATGGGCAAGCGGCAAGGGGATTTGTACTATTAAAAACTAAATTA
>NZ_CP073157.1:0-89140 GCF_023035795.1 Borrelia nietonii YOR | reverse complement strand
TATAATTTGTTATTAGTATAAGATTCTTTGAATTATAATATTGACTAAAGTTGCTATGAAAATGTTCAAAGTTGATACCAAAATGAACAAAGTTGTCACGAAAATGAACAAAGTTGATTTTTTTCATTTCTTATTTTTATGAATTGACGCCAAAATGAACAAAGTTGCTATGAAAATGCACCATAGTTGTCACGAAAATATACCAAAGTTGACATTTTTATAAATAGATATATATTTCTATACAATGATTAGTATAAAAAATTTCTTTCTCTAAATATCACTTATTATCAAATAGTACAAAACTTAAATCAATTGGCATTATACCCTCTTCCGGTATACCTCTGTCCGCTCTAAATAACAAAAATTTTACTATCACTAACTTTACAGATAATATTATTTCTTATACTTTATCTTTTTCTGGTTTACAAATTAAAAAGCATACTTTGCTTAACCCAAACTAATTACAAACGCCATTTATTCCCTAAAAAAGCTTAATTCTACTATCCTTGCTTGGAAAATTAATCGTATTCTTAAAAAACTATTCCTAGAAAACCTAACCTCTAAACATCTAGAATCCATTTACTATGCCATTCTTAATTCCTCCCATAGAAAAAATGCTTTTTGCTTTTATACCCACTCCTCTTCACAAAATCTAAAACATAAGCATATCAAACTTGTAAGCAAAACTACTCCTCTAAATAGCTATAAAAACTTAAAGTTTATTAATTCTTTTCAATCATTACGCATACATACTTCTAATTTACTATTCTATAAAAATAGCAATAATAAATTGTACTCTAATATTGCTACCCCAATTGAATCCTTTTTACTTGATAATAAATCAAGGAAAACCTTACAGACCCTCAAATCTTATATTAATCTACACCTCAAACAACTTGGTATTAATTATAAATTAACTAATAGAATTCAAAAACAACTATTCTCTCATATCCTTTTGCAATAAAACAATGTATAATACTTATAAGGAGATTTTATGGGACTTCCTCAACCAATAGTTACTCAACAAATGGTTATCGCTGAACTTGTTAAAGCTGGTATTGATAGAGATATTGCTACTGATTTATCTTACAGATATTATCGTAATGAGCTTACTTACAAAGATATTGAGTATTTAGAGACTACTTTTAACCTTAAGCTTGAAAAGGTTGGGGCAAGCCTAAAATCTGACATTAAAGACCTGGATAACAAAATTGATACTGTTGAGAATAATCTTAACATAAAGATTGATAACGTTAGAAATGAATTAAAATCTGACATTAAAGACCTGGATAACAAAATTGACAACGTTAGAAATGAGTTAAAATCTGACATTAAAGACCTGGATAACAAAATTGACAACGTTAGAAATGAGTTAAAATCTGACATTAAAGACCTGGATAACAAAATTGATACTGTTGAGAATAATCTTAACATAAAGATTGATAACGTTAGAAATGAGTTAAAATCTGACATTAAAGACCTGGATAACAAAATTGACAACGTTAGAAATGAGTTAAAATCTGACATTAAAGACCTGGATAACAAAATTGACAACGTTAGAAATGAGTTAAAATCTGACATTAAAGACCTGGATAACAAAATTGATGTTAACAAAATGGAACTTAAGAGCACATTAAGACTTCATAATTGGATGTTTGGGACTATTATTACCATCTCTATAGGTATTTTATTAACTCTTATCTTTAAGTAATTGCATAACTTAATTAAAAAGCAATAAATCAGAATAGCATTAACCCTAAGGACTTGCTAGCTTAATCTTTTTAGAAACCTTTAACTTGCCTACCTTGTAATTTTCCTTCAAAAGCTTCTTATTCTACCTCTAAGGAACCAACATCCTCAGAATTATTAACAACAAACCTTTTTTTCTAAATTACCAAGAAATATTTCCTTATAATCTTCATAAATCCTATCCAAAATATTATTCATCAAAGAACCGCGCTTTGTTTCACAATAATCATTATTGCCTATTTTCTTAATCGTAATGTCAAGGCCATCTGTATATTTCTTTGTTATCCAATCTTTAACGTATGCATATCCAAAATAAGTATAAGTTGATTGTGCTCCTAAAGAGACTTATGGTGAGAATACAAAGGTTAGAAATAAAACTTCTGATGGATTAAGAGGCGCAAGAGATAACAAATCATTTGAAGCCTGAAGAGACAGAAATAATAGAAAGGGAGAGAGAATAAAAACGCAAACTTGAGATAAAAAGAAGGGAAGAATATCTGGACAAATGAATACCTGACAGTTTGTATAATCCACTGCCGGATATTGGACTTAAGAGCTTTTGAAGGGTCCTAAATTATCTATAGCTAATTTAGGAATTATGCTTCCAAATTAAGAGAAGAATAAAATTTTAGGTGAAAAGGAGACATGAGATGGGGTTTAGTTTGAAATATTTAGCAAAAAGGCTATACTTTGTATTTATACCTATTGCTAAATTGCTTGGGGAAATCCTCTAAGATATCCTCAATATTGTATTCACCTTTGTACTCAAGATTGATGTCTTTAGATTGATCAGTGCATTTATGCAAGTAGCATCATTGTTGCTTCATTCTTTACTATATTAATCGAAATATCGTTATTAGCAGCATTACCAGATTCAGCAATAACTTGAAAAAAATATCAACACCACTTACAGACCCAATCGATGCACTAGCTTGCTGCGGTTTGCGCTCATTCAACACCATTAGCTTTCGCAGCTATAGAGGCAAAAAGACAACTTTAGGTCCTCTACAGGACCGCTATTACAGCTTACTAATACCAAAAATAAAGTTTAACATTTCACTTAACACATTATTTTATGCCTTCCTATTATCATAAAAAAATAAAACCCCACAATGACTTTTTGGCATTGAAATAAAATAAAACTTATTATACGCGAATCTTTATGCTTTTAGTTTGCTTACACAAACTCAACTTACTTTTAAAGTATTTAATTATTTGATTACAATAAGAATATACTCTTAATATCATACTTGCAATTATTTATATTCAATCTTTACTCATGTAAACAATTTTATATACAATCAAACACTCCCTAAATAACATCAGAAGCTAAAAGCATTACGCTCCTAGCTTCCTATTCCTTTTTGACTTTATTTCTCCCTGCTCTTACAGCTTACTTAATAAGAGAAACTACACTCCTGCATTAAAAACAAGAAAAGCTTTTTCCTTACAATGACTTTATATTTTTAGTTTGACGATTTATTAGTTGGTTGAGCAGTATCAGACTCAGTAGCTTCACCAGTAGACTCAGAGTATTTTATTCCCTTTACTGTTTCTTTTATCTTATCTAGATTGCTACTTACTGTTTTCCTAATTATAAAATCAAGTACTCCTAATACCTTATTTACTGCACTTACTGCTGCTGCCTTAACCGCACCATCTTCATTAGCGGCAGGTTGAGTAAACTTACCATCTTTAGTCATTGCCTTAAGAGCAACAGCTGCTGCTAAGTCTGCATTAGTAGCTGCCTTAGCACCATTAGCATTCGCAGCACCAGTAGCTAGTTGTCCAGCATTGTTATTATTGGCAGCAACAAAGCCAGAAGTAGTAGAATTTTTAATTTTATCAATCATTGCCCATGGATCTGCTTTAGTCACCTCAGCAACTAATTTAGGACCAGAACCTGCAGCAGCCTGAGCATTTCCACCAAGTGCAGCAGGGGCATCAGTATTAGCAGCAGCATTTACTGGTTCACCAGCAGTTCCTTTTTCAATCTTTACACCAGATTTATCCGCTGCATCAATAATTTCTTTAACCCCTTCAATAACGGTATTAACATCAGCAATATCAGAAGGTGTTGCAGCAGCAGCTTGAGCAGTACCAGCTTCAGCAATATCAATGTTAGCTTTAGTTATCCCAGCTAGCTTAGTTACAGAGTCAATTAGCTTTGTAAGCACTGCACTAGCACTATTAATAACAGCTTTAACTCCTGTAGTATCAGCATGTGACACTTGAGGTTGGGGTTGGCCGCAAAGAAGGGACAGCAAAAGATGATGTAGCTAAAACAGTTGAAGCCAGTAACAGATGCTAGCATATTACGAGCCATGATTAAAGAGAATGGCGATTGCTACTAAATTAGCCAAGAGTAATGATGGCAATGTTGGTGCTGCACTTAAGCAAGTGTTATAGCATTAAGAGCTTATTGGGGCTAAGGGTGGTAAGGTTGCTAATACTAGTAATGCTGATGTTCAAGGAATTGTTGCTACTACGGTTAAAGGAGCAGCAGTAAGTGCAGTTATTAAAGCACTAGATTGCACTGACTATTACAATAAAGAAAACTATTGATGGGAGACTTAAAACAGTTAAAGATGCTATGAAAATCAATGCTAATGATATTCCTGTAACTACTGGTAATCAGATTCCTAAAACTAAGAAGAACTAATATTAGAATTAATAAGCAGTAAATAACTCAATAAAGTCATTTAAGGAGAACTCTTCTATTGCTCTCTATGTATGAAACTTGTTTCCCTTATTTATATCTTGCTCCTTTACTTAAATAGAGTAATAAAAGAGGCACGGAAGAAAATGAGAAAAAGAATAAGTGCAATAATAATGACTTTATTTATGGTATTAGCAAGCTGTAGTAATCAACTTGAGGCAGAGAAACTAGCAGCAGAAAATAAGAATACATTTTTTGATTCATTAGTGAAGATAGGACAAGGATTTCAAGATATATTTGGAATTCTTGGAAATGCAATAGGTGATGCATTAGGATTTAATGCGGTTAAATCTGGTGATAAGAGAAGTAAAGTAGGAGAACATTTTGAAGGTATAGGAAAGGGACTTAAAAACGTTAAGGTAAGTTAGACGAGCTATTAAAAGAAGTAACTGCAACGTCACATGCTGATACTACAGGAGTTAAAGCTGTTATTAATAGTGCTAGTGCAGTGCTTACAAAGCTAATTGACTCTGTAACTAAGCTAGCTGGGATAACTAAAGCTAACATTGATATTGCTGAAGCTGGTACTGCTCAAGCTGCTGCTGCAACACCTTCTGATATTGCTGATGTTAATACCGTTATGAAGGGGTTAAAGAAATAATTGAAGTTGCTGAAAAGTCTGGTGTAAAGATTGAAAAAGGAACTGCTGGTGAACCAGTAAATGCTGCTGCTAATACTGATGCCCCTGCTGCACTTGGTGGAAATGCTCAGGCTGCTGCAGGTTCTGGTCCTAAATTAGTTGCTGAGGTGACTAAAGCAGATCCATGGGCAATGATTGATAAAATTAAAAATTCTACTACTTCTGGCTTTGTTGCTGCCAATAATAACAATGCTGGACAACTAGCTACTGGTGCTGCGAATGCTAATGGTGCTAAGGCAGCTACTAATGCAGACTTAGCAGCAGCTGTTGCTCTTAAGGCAATGACTAAAGATGATAAGTTTACTCAACCTGCCGCTAATGAAGATGGTGCGGTTAAGGCAGCAGCAGTAAGTGCAGTAAATAAGGTATTAGGAGTACTTGATTTTATAATTAGGAAAACAGTAAGTAGCAATCTAGATAAGATAAAAGAAACAGTAAAGGGAATAAAATACTCTGAGTCTACTGGTGAAGCTACTGAGTCTGATACTGCTCAACCAACTAATAAATCGTCAAACTAAAAATATAAAGTCATTGTAAGGAAAACACTTCTCTTCTCTTTTGTGAAGTGGGAAAATTATTTGCTATAAGAATAAAAGGTAATGCATAAGTTAAAAGGGCACGTAAAGAAATGAGAAAAAGAATAAGTGCAATAATTAATAAGTTAAATATAAGTATAATGATGATGACAGTTGTTCTAATGATAGGATGTGGACAACAACCAGCGGGTAAGACCGGAGCAGCAGGGGGAGCAAATGGAAATTTAGGCAATTCACTAATGGAATTAGGTAGGAGTGTTGAGAATGCTTTTTACTCATTTATGGCTTTAGTCTCAGATACATTAGGCTTAAGAGTAACTAAAGATACAAAGAAGAGTGAAGTAGCAGGTTATTTTAACAGTCTAGGTGAGAAGCTTGGAGAAGTATCAGGAGAATTAGAACAAGTAGCAGTAAAAGCAACAGCAGATGCCGATAAAGATGGTCTACTAAATAAGACAATTAGAGAAGCGGTTAATACAGCTAAGAAGACATTGGAGGTATTAAAAGGACATTTAGAATCTTTAAATGATATAGGTGATGCTAACAAGGTAGTTGATGTAACAAGCAACCAACAAGGAGTAGCAGCAAATACGGATGCATTAAAGAAGGTATATCAGGCATTGAAAGGGATAGTAACAGCAGCTACTACAGAAGGTGTTGCAGAACCAAAAAGAAATAATGTAGCAATATCTACTGCAAATGTAGGAGGAACTGATGCAAAAAATGGAGCCAAGGTTTTAGCTACAGG
Organism: Borrelia nietonii YOR; assembly: GCF_023035795.1. NCBI lineage: Bacteria > Pseudomonadati > Spirochaetota > Spirochaetia > Spirochaetales > Borreliaceae > Borrelia > Borrelia nietonii. The sequence goes on along the minus strand of NZ_CP073157.1, from coordinate 82,748 downwards.
TGCTGCAGGAGCAGCAGCGGGACTGGAAGCGGCAGCAATAGTATCATCAATGAGTGGAGAAGAAATATTAGCAGCTATTGTTAAATCAGAAGAAGGCGATGCAGAAGTAGGAGCAGCTGCAACTGCGGATACAAGTGCACTTTCTTTTGCAAGAGGAGGTCAAGCAGCTAATTTAGCACAAGATGTAGCGTTAGCAAGTGCAGTGAGTGGGGGAATAGTATTGCGTTCCTTAGTTAAGGATGGTAAATTAGCCTCACATAATGCAAATAGTGATGAAAAAGCAGTACAATCAGCAGGAATAACAGCAGTCAATAAGTTATTAGTAGCAATAGAAGATGTAATTAAGAAGACGGTAAAGAATGTTCTTGGAACAGCAAAAGAAAAAATAGATAAAGCAAGAGGTCTGCAAGAACCAGTTTCAGAATCAAGTAATAAGGCAGATTAGTAAGATAAATAATAAATTGAGATTATTGGGGGATGAAAGTAGAAGGCAATCTTAAAGAGATGAGTCTAGAGAACCTTCTTTTTTGTTTTAAAAAAAATAAGAAGTTAAATATAAAAGAGGAAAAGAATAAGTGCAATAATAATGACTTTATTTATGGTATTAGTAAGCTGTAATAATGGGGGTCCAGGGCTTAAAAGTGACGAAGTAGCTAAGTCAGATGGAACAGTACTTGATTTAGCAAAAATAAGTAAAAAGATAAAAGATGCTAGTGATTTTGCAGCGAGTGTAAAAGAAATTCATACTTTGGTTAAATCAGTAGATGAGCTTGCTAAAGCTATTGGAAAGAAAATTAAAAATGATGGTACCCTTGAGTTTGCTGATGCTGATAAAAATAAGAATGGGTCATTAATTGCAGGGGCATTTCAAATAATATTGATTGCGAAAGGAAAATTGAAAGGCTTAGATAAAGAGGCTAGGATCTCTGAGGCATTAAAGGCAAAGGTTACTGATGCTGAAGCTAAAAGTAAAGCATTCTTGGCCAAAGTGAAAGGACAAACCGCTACCCTTGGTAAAAATGATGCTAGTGATGAAGATACAAAAAAAGCTATAGATAGAATAGGACAGCCTGGTGGAGATAAAGGGGCTTCTGAGCTTGAAGCACTCAACACAGCAATAGATGGGTTGTTAAAGGATGCTAACGATGCAGTAGAAACTGCAATTAAAGAGCTTACAGCTGTTCCTGCTAAGTCTTGACTAAGGGAATAAATAATTTAAGTAGTTATTATAAGATAAATTATTAAGCAAAAGGTAAACTAACCCTCCTGCATCAAAAACAAGAAAAGCGTTTCCCTTACAATAACTTATAGGGGTGCTCTGCTCAGAACTTATAGGAGTATCATTAGTATTAATTTTCATAGCTTCTTTAACTGTTTTAAGTCCTGTGTCAATTGTTTTCCTTATTGCAATAGTTAATGTATCTAATGCCTTAGTAACTGCACTTACTGCTGCGCCTCTAATTGCAGTAGCAATAACTCCTTCAGCATCAGCATCACTAGCATTAGCAAATTTACCACCTTTAGCCACTGCTCTTAACACCATACCTCCTGCTATAGTTCCATCCTTAGGAGTAGTAGCATTACCAGTTGTTTCTTTAGCTAATTTAACAGCATCACCACCATTTTTAATCATAGCTTTTAGTATATCAGCCCCTGTTACAGCCCCAACAGCTTTTGATGCATCAGCTGCTGACTTCTTTGCATTTTCAGCAGTGCCAGCATTAGCAGTAGCAAATAACTTTCCTGCTTCACCATCAGCAGCATTGCCATTAGTCCTTGCAGTAGAACCATCTGTAGCCTTTTTATCGGTACCAGCATCAGCATTTCCTTCTTTGTCATCAAGTGCCACGTCTACAATTGACTTAATTCCTTTTACTAGCTTCTCAACCTCAATCCCAGAAGCACCAGCCCCACCATTAGGTTCAGCAACATTAGCAATTGGGTCACTAGCATCTCCAATAGCATCACTTGCAGTCTTAGCTCCGTCAATGATCTTATCAAGTGTTTCACTAACCAGTTTGTTAACAGCGGTCTCCGTTCCAGCTGCATTAGGATTTCCTTCTCTCTTCATGTCAGCAACAATTTTATTAAGCTTGTCCTTAGTACCTTGTATAGTATCTTGCATTGTCTTAAAATAAGCTCCAACATCAGATTTTTTGTCTCTGTACTAAATCCTAATACCTTGGCAACTATATCTCCAAATGATGTAAACACATTTAAAAAATCATTACCTAAGTCTATTACTGACTTTAAAAATTTACTCTGAGGATCTGTTAATTAAAGAAATCTAAGTTTTCATTAAGTTATAAAATAAGGTAAAATCAAGCCATAAATGTAATCTAAAAGATAAAAGTCATCAAAATAATCTAAGAAGTATAATAATGTAGTAAAACAAGTAAATATAGGAATAAAAAACAAAATAAGCTAAGAGAATAAACTCCCAGATTATTATTTATAGACTTTATTTTCCCCAGCTCTTACATTTTACCTTAATAACTTCCCTTGTAATAATATTGAACTTATTTATACCTTAATTATTAGAAGGTTTAGCAGGAGTTGTAAGCTCTTTAATTGCAGCTTCTACCGCCTCATTAGCTGCCTTTAATAACTCATCAACTGATTTGTTGAGCTTAATAAGTTCAGCGGCTCCATTCTCCCCATTAACTTGATTTACACAATCTATAGCTTTTTGGGCATTATCTTTAGTAGCAGCTCCTTGATCAACCCCTAACTCAGCATGTTTGCTCTTGAGTTTATCCAGAAATGCCTTAGTTGCAATTGTAAAATTAGTTACCTTTTCATCCAAACTTTGTTCCTTAAAAGATTCCAAAACGCTTAAAGCTTTTGATTTCTTGTCTAGATCTAATACAATACTATAAACTCCTGACATTAATGAAGTATTTTTATCAGTACTACCATCATCAGTAAGAGTACCGTTATTTTGAAGTTTCTTACCAATAGCTTTAGCAAGCTCATCAATAGACTTAACTAAAGATGGAACAGTACTTGATTTAGCAAAAATAAGTAAAAAGATAAAAGATGCTAGTGATTTTGCAGCAAGTGTTAAAGAAGTTCATACTTTATTAGATGCTTCGTCACTTTTAAGCTCTGGACCTCCATTATTACAGCTTACTAATACCATAAATAAAGTCATTATTATCCACTTATTCTTTTTCTCATTTTTTTACATGCCTCCTTTTAACTTATGCTTAGCTACAGCATCAAAACTACCGCTAGCCAAATAGTCTCCCTGTTTCACAGAAAGAAAAAAAGAGTTTTCATTACGATGACTTTATATCCTTTATACTTATCCTTAACTTGTTCTTTATTTACTGCCCACTAGTTGTTGCTTCTGCAGTATTAGTAGCTTCCGCCGACTTATCTTCTTGTTTAACAGCTGCTAGTGCTTCATTTATTGTTTTTAATCCACTATCAACTGTATTTCTTATTGCTATTATAAGTGTACTGAGTGTCTTACCTACTGCACTTGCTGTTGCTCCATTTACTGCATCAGCATCTTTAGCATTGTTATTAGCAGCAAATTTACCGTCCTTAGCCATTGCTCGCAGTGCAATCCCTGCTGCTATTACTACATCTTTCTTTGCTTCTGCTTCTTTAATTTCTTTCTTGTCAGCAACAGCCGGAGCAATGGCAATTTCTGCTGCATCTGCCGCTTTTTCAATTCCATCAGTACTATTTGCAGTAGGATCTTCTTTAGATTTAGCTATAGCTTTCAAGATATCAGCACCAGTCACCGCACCAATGCTAGCTGATGCCTTTGCAATATTTTCTTCTTTGGCATCAGCTTTGCCATTATCATCAGCAAATAGATTGCCAATGTCCTTTTTATCCTCTCCTGTTTTAGTAGCTCCTGCATCCCCCTCATCTTTTAATACCACATCAACAATAGTCTTAATTCCTTTAACTAATGAGATCACAGAGTCCTTGTCAGCAGGACTGGCTCCATGCCCAGCAGAAGTAGCATTACCAATCTTATCTTCTCCTGTTGCACCTTTAGCTGCTTCCTTTGCTCCTGCTGCAATCTTATCTAAGACATCTGCAACAAACTTGTCAACAACTGTTTTAACTTTTACGTAATTACCATTCTTTGCAACTTCATCTTGCAACTTCTCTTTAACTGTTGTCATAGTGCTTTCAATATCAGTGAAATACTTCCCTATATCACTTTTCTTAGTATCAGCCTTAATGCCAAACGCACCCGCAACCATATCTTTAAAAGTCACAAAAACATCTAAAAACCCTTTACCTAAATTAGCTATAGATGTTAAATACACATGTTTAGGATCTTCCGCAACCCCACCGCTATTACAACTTACTAATACCATAAATAAAGTTTAACATTTCACTTAACACATTATTTTATGCCTTCCTATTATCATAAAAAAATAAAACCCCACAATGACTTTTTGGCATTGAAATAAAATAAAACTTATTATACGCGAATCTTTATGCTTTTAGTTTGCTTACACAAACTCAACTTACTTTTAAAGTATTTAATTATTTGATTACAATAAGAATATACTCTTAATATCATACTTGCAATTATTTATATTCAATCTTTACTCATGTAAACAATTTTATATACAATCAAACACTCCCTAAATAACATCAGAAGCTAAAAGCATTACGCTCCTAGCTTCCTATTCTTTTTTGACTTTATTTCTCCCTGCTCTTACAGCTTACTTAATTAACTTATCTTATAATAACTACTTAAATTATTTATTCCCTAATTAGTTATTTTGAGAAGGTTTTTCTGCTTTAACAGGAGTTGTAAGCTCTTTAATTGCAGCTTCTACTGCACCATTAGCAGCCTTTAACAACCCATCTATTGCTGTGTTGAGTGCTTAAGCTCAGAAGCTCCTTTATCTTTAATGGCATTACTTACAAGTATGGCAGCTTTCGCATCGTCATTACTAACCTCGTTTTTCCCAAGTTCAGCATTTTTATCTTTAAATTTATTTAATAAATCTATACTTGCAGTCTTAATAGCAACAACTTGAACCTTCATTCCAGCAAATTCTCCAATAGCTTTTTGTTCCAATGATCCCAATTTAGTCTTTACGGCTGATATTACACTATGTACCCCTGCAAGTAATGAGCCATTCTTACCATCTTCAGTAGTAAGAGAACCATCGTTATGAATTTTTTTCCCAATAGCTTTAGCAAGCTCATCTACTGACTTAACTAGGATTGCTATTTCTTTAACATCTTTTGAAAACTCAACAGCCTCTTTTATTTTTTTACTTATTTTTGCTACATCAAATACTGTTCCGTCAGACTTGGCTACTTCCTCACTTTTAAGCTCTGGACCTCCATTATTACATGACATAAACACCATAAATAAAGTCATTATTATTTCACTTATTCTTTTCCTCTTTTTCTTCCGTGCCTCCTTTATTACTCTATTTAAGTAAAGGGGCTAGATATAAATAAGGAAATACCTCTCATGCATCAAGAGCAATAGAAGAGAGTTCTCCTTAAATGACTTTATTTAGTTATGTTTATTAATAATTCTTTATTCTTATTTTTTCTTTTCAGTCTCTACAGGTTCAGTAGCCTCTGCTGACTTATCTTCTTGTTTAACTGTAGCTAATGCTTCATTTATTGTTTTTAATCCACTATCAACTGTATTTCTTATTGCTATTATAAGTGTACTTAATGTCTTACCTACTGCACTTGCTGCTGCTCCATTTACTGCATTAGCAGATTTCTCTTCATTCTTAGCAGCTAATTTACCACCTTTAGCCATTGCTCGCAGTGCAATCCCTGCTGCTATTACTGCATCTTTCTTTGCTGATGCTATCCCAAATTCTTTATCATCTTCTTTTTTAGCAGCAGCAATACCTGCAGCATCCTTTGCCGTTTCAATCTTAGCTTCACTAGTGGCTTCACCAGACTTAGCAATAGCTTGAAGAATATCAGACCCAGTTACTGCTCCTATTGATGCACTTGCTGCTGCCGCGTGTGATTCTGTTCCATCATCAGCAGTGGTACTAAACAATTTGCCAATATCCTTTTTATCATCTTCTGCTGTCTTTGTAGCCTCTGCACTCCCCTCATCCTTTTTCAAAACCACGTCAACAATAGTTTTAATCCCTTTAACTAACGTGTTTATTGAATCCGCTTTGGGAGCCGTAGCACCAGAATTTTTAGTAGCACTCCCAATTAACTCACTACTAGTGCCAGTAGCCCCACTAGCAGCAATTTTAGCCCCTTCTGCAATCTTGTCTAAAACATCTGCAACAAACTTGTCAACAACTGTTTTAACTTTTACGTAATTACCATTCTTTGCAACTTCATCTTGCAACTTCTCTTTAACTGTTGTCATAGTGCTCTCAATATCAGTAAAATACTTCCCTATATCACTTTTCTTAGTTCCAGCCTTAATACCAAAAGCTCCAATAACAATATCTCCAAAAGTCACAAAAACATCTAAGAAACCTTTTCCTAAATTAGCTATAGATGTTAAAAACTTATTACTTTGGATCGCTATCATTTTATTTAACCAATTTTTAAAATCTTAACCTACAATAAAAACATACTCTTAATATCATACTTGCAATTATTTATATTCAATCTTTACTCATATAAATAATTTTATATACAAGTAAACATTCCCTAAATAACATCAAAAGCTAAAAGCATTACGCTCCTAGCTTCCTATTCCTTTCTGACTTTATTTTTACCTGCTCTTACAGCTTACTTAATTAACTTATCTTACAATAACTTTATATTTTTAGTTTTATGATTTATTTAATAGCAGTAGGTTGGGCAGTATCAGACTCAGTAGCTTCACCAGTAGTTTCAGAGTACTTTATTCCCTTAACAGCTTCTCTTATCTTATCTAGATTGCTACTTACTGTTTTCCTAATTATAAAATCAAGTACTCCTAACACCTTATTTACTGCACTTACAGCTGCTGCTTTTGCTACATCAGCTTCATTATTACCATTATGAGCACTAAGTTTACCAGTCTTAGTCATAGACTTTAGTGCAACAGCTGCTGCTAAGTCTGCATTGGTTTTAGCTCCAGCACCATTAGCAACAACACCACCAGTAGCTAGTTCTCCAGCACCATAATTGGTAGCAGCAGTAAGAACACCAGTATTAATTGTAGCATCTTTTATCTTATCAATAATTGCCCATGGATCTGCTTTAGATACTTCATCTGCTAGTTTTGCAGTTGCTCCTTGACCAGCAGCAGCATTGTGTGTCAATACAGCAGGGGCATTCGTATCAGCATTGCCAGCCACTGCATTACCTTCACTGCCCTTTTCAATCTTTACTTCAGACTTATCTACTACCTCAATAATTGTTTTTACATTTTCAATAATAGTCTTAACATCATTTGCATCAGCTGCAACTGCAGCAGCATTATTAGAAGTATCGCCAAGCAGAGAATTGTCCTTAGTGACACCAGCCAAATTAGTTAGAGCAGCAATTAATTTATCAAAGACATCACCCGATCCTCTAATTGCACCCTTAACAGCTTCAATTGTGCTGCTATTAGCATTTTTTGCTTCAGATATTTCACCTGATAACTCTTTTAACTTATCCTTAGCATCACCTAAACCTTTTTTTATTCTTTCAAAGTGTTCTCCTACTTTACTTCTCTTATCACCAGATTTAACTGCATTAAATCCTAATGCATCACTTATTGCATTTCCAAAAATTCCAAATATATCTTGAAATCCTTGCCCTATCTTCACTAATGAATCTAAGAAAGAATTTTTAGATTCAGCAGCCAATTTAACTTCTCATTTTTCATTACAACAATATAGAAGACATCCTGGATTTATCTCTAAGATTGCCTTCTAATCTTACTTTTAAGTAATTAATTTAACTATCTATCTTATTGCTGACCCGTTGCTTTTGGGGCTCTTGCTTTATCTACTTCCTGCTTTACTTTTTCAAGAACATTCTTTACTGTCTTCTTAATTATATCTTCCACTGCTACTAATAATTTATTTGCCGCAGTTACTCCTGCTGCTTGTACTGCTTTTTCACTATTATCATTATGTGAAGCTAATTTACCATCTTTAACTAAGGAACGTAGTGCTATTCCTCCTGCTACTGCTGCTGCTTTTGGTGTATTTGCATTTGATAGGTTGTCCTTTGTTCCTCCTTTTGCAAAGCTCATTGCAGTTGTAGTTCCATCTGCAGCTGCTCCTAGTGCTTGATCACCTTCTTTTGACGCAACTATTGATGCTAGTATTTCCTCTCCACTTACTGCCGATACTATTAATGATGCTTTTTCTCCTACTGCTGCCCCTGGTTTATCTATAGCTAATACCTTAGCACCATCCTTATTATCTACCCCATTTACTGTCAATGTTGTATTCCCTGCTTTTGGCGCTAAAACACCTGCATCTGTTGCTGCCTTTACTATTGACTGCAATGCATTAAGGAATTTATTCAATCCATCATCAGCTGGTTTGATTCCTTGTTGATCATTTTCTGCCCAACCTACTACTTTGTCATCACCTATCCCTTTTAAGGATTCTAAATGACCTTTTAATGTACTTAAAGTAGTCTTAGCTGTATCAACTACTGCTCTAATTGCTACAGCTATTGGTCCATCTTTAGATTCTTCTATTTCTGACTTTTTTGCTACTTCTTCTAACTCTTCTGATGCTTGTCCAAGTTTTTTACCTAAAGCAATAAAATGATCTCCTACATCACTCTTTTTTGTAGTTGATTTAGCAGTAAAACCTAAAGCATCTGAAACTAACTCTAAAAATGAATAAAAGACATTTTCAGCACTTCTACCCACTTCCATTAGTACTTCACTTAAACTTCCAGCCCCTTGTTTCTCTCCTCCTGCTGCTCCGGTCTTCCCTGCTTCTACTGCCTGTTGTCCACATCCTATCATTAGAACAACTATCATCATCATTATACTTATATTTAACTTATTAATTATTGCACTTATTCTTTTTCTCATTTCTTTACGTGCCTCCTTTTAACCTATGCATTAGCCTCAGCTCCAAGACTATCGTTAAGCAGACATTTTCCTGCTTTACAGAAAACAAGAGAAGAATTTCCCTTACAATTACTTTATCCTTTAGTATCTATTTTGCTACTAGTTCTTTACCGTTGTCCACTAGCTGTTGATTCTGCAGATACTAGTAACTTCTGCGGACTTTTCATCTTATTTAACTGTAGCTAATGCTTCATTTATTGTTCTTAAACCACTATCAACAGTATTTCTTATTGCAATCATTAGAGTACTTAAGGTCTTACCTACTGTACTTGCTGCTGCACCTTTAGCAGCTTCAGTATTATTTGCAGCAAGTATCCTTAACAATAAATTTATCATCCTTTGCCATTGCTCTTAATGCTATTCCTGCTGCAATAATAGCATCTTTCCTTGCTGAATCCTTAATTTGATCCTCATTATCAGCAGAAGTACCCTTAGCTAAAGCCAGAGCAGCTGCATCACTAGCCTCATTAATTTTACCATCTCTCTTAGCACTAGGATCAGCAGCAGCAATAGCTTTTAAGATGTCAGCACCACTTACAGCTCCTATTGATGCACTTGCTGCCGCTGTATGTTTATCTTCAGCACCACCATTAGCATCACCATTCTTACCCCCAAATAACTTACCAATCTTCTTTTTATCATCTTCAACCGGAGTAGTTTTATCTGCTTGTCCATCACCCTCTTTTATAACCAAATCAACAATTTCTTTTATCCCTTCAACAAGGTTCTTTATACTCTCTGAATCAGTAGTAGTCCCAACAGCATTAGCCTTTACAACCCCACCAATTGATGCTCCACCAATAACCCACTAGCTGCTTTCTTTGCAACAGCATCATTAGAAAATTTACCTTCCTTAGCCATTGCTCGCAGTGCAATAGCACCTGCTATAGTTGCATCTTTTCATTAGCCTTAGTCGCATTAGTAAAATCCCCTCACTGCCATCCTTAAATAGCTTGCACTATAGCTTGCAGTATAAGCACCAGTTTACTTGCTCCTACTGCCTTAGCTACATCAACTGCAACTTTTTTGCATTATCAGAAGAATCAATAACAGCATTACCAAACAACTTACCTGCTTCATCGGTTCCACCATTAACAGTTATTGCTGTAGAACCATCACTAGCTTTCTTATCATTCCCAGCATCAACACTTACCAAGTACCACATCTACAATTGATTTAATTCCCTTTCTAAGCTTGAAACCTCAGTACCAGCAACACCAACACCAACAGTTAGCAACATTACCAATTAAATCATCACCTATAGTACCAATAACCTCACTAGCAGTTTTAGCTCTTTGGATTATTTTATCAAGAGTAGTAGTAACTAAATTAGTTACAGCGGTTTCAACTGCAACAGCATTAGGATTACCTTCACTCTTCAGTCTAATACCATTTTGAAGGACTTCCTTAGTACCTTGAACAGTATCTTGAATCTCTTTAACGGAAGCTCCAACATCAGACTTTTTTGTCTCTGTATTAAAGCCTAATACCTTGGCAACTATATCTCCAAAAAAGCAAATACATTAAAAAGTCATTACCTAAGCCTATTATTGACTTTAAAAACACAGTCTTAGGCTCCTCTGCTTCAGCAATTACAACTCACTAATACCACAAATAAAGTTTAACATTTCACTTAGCATATTCTTCTTCATTATTTCGTGCCTTCCCTATATCATAAAAAATAAAAACCCACAATGACTTTTTGGTATTGACATATGATATAACTCATTATTATCCTGTTTTTCATGTTTCTGTTTTACTTACACAAACTTAGCTTACTTTTAACTTATTTGATTACAATAAAAACATACTCTTAATATCAACACTTACAATTATTTATATTCAATCTTTACTCATATAAACAATTTTATATACAATCAAACACTCCCTAAATAACATCAGAAGCTAAAAGCATTACGCTCCTAGCTTCCTATTCTTTTTTGACTTTATTTCTCCCTGCTCTTACAGCTTACTTAATTAACTTATCTTGTAATAACTACTTAAATTATTTATTCCCTAATTAGTTATTTTGAGAAGGTTTTTCTGCTTTAACAGGAATTGTAAGCTCTTTAATTGCAGCTTCTACTTCACCCCCAGCTGCTTTTAACAACCCATCTATTGCTGTGTTGAGTGCTTCAAGCTCAGAAGCTCCTTTATCTTTAGTAGCATCACTCTTATCTATGGCTTTTTTTGCATCATCATCAGTAACACCTTCTTTACCAAGATCAGTATGTTTTGTTTTCACTTTAGATAAGAATGCTTCAGCTTTACCCTTAGTATCATCAACTTTTATTTTCAGTTCACTAGAAATCCCATCTAATTTTGCCAACGTTTCCAATTTAACTTTTACAGTTAATACCACTTGAAATGCTCCTGCAACTAAAGATCCATTATGGGCTCCATCAATACCTAAGGTATCGGTGTTCTGCTGAATTTTCTTACCAATAGCTTTAGCAAGCTCATCTACTGATTTAATTAAAGTATGAACTTCTTTTACACTTGCTGCAAACTCAACCGCGTCTTTTATTTTTTTACTTATTTTTGCTAAATCAAGTACTGTTCCATCAGACTTAGCTACTTCGTCACTTTTAAGCTCTGGCCCTCCATTATTACATGATATAAATACCATAAATAAAGTCATTATTATTGCACTTATTCTTTTTCTCATTTTTTTACGTGCCTTCTTTTAACTTATACATTAGCTTCAGCATTAAAACTAAAGATTTGCAAAATATTTAGTTTTAATTATTAATGAAAGGAAGGAATTTATAAACAACTCTGTACTATTTAATAGTAAAATAATTATTATCTTTATAAAAAGAAGCTAGTAACTTACTTAAAACATTTTATTTTTAACTCTTTCTAGAATTCTTTGATAACCGATTTATATTTAATGCATCAATCTAAATTAAAAGGAAATATGATAAATATATGACAAGACAAAGTATTTAAGCTTAAGTTTGCTTTTAAGTTTTATTAGTTGTGACTTACTACTTAATGGTGAACTTAAAGATAAATCCGTTAATTTACTCGGCAAAATTTATTCTGTATTAGATACTAGCAAAGAGACTGTTAATCCTTATGATAATGCTAATCAAAGTAGTATTCCTAAAAAGTCAAGAAAAAAAGACATACAAAAAAAGATCAGTTACCACAAAGAATAAGTGGCTTTACTAAAAAAAGTACTCTTCAAAGCACAGAAGGGGAAACAAATTTTCCAAATCTTAATAGAATATCCCCTGTTGGCATTAATTACAATGCACACCCAGGCAGTTTTAAAAGCACTTCAAGTAGCAATTATCTTCAAGGCAATAAAATCATCGATTCAAATAGCTTTGACTTCTCTTATGACTCTGCATATAGCCTAAGTGGACAAAACAGTTTTAGTCAAGATTACTATGAGGAAAATGAAGACGATTACAATTACAACAACTATGATCAGGAAGATGATGATGAAGAGGACAATGACAACTACGGAGAATATGAAGACAAAGACGATAAAGAAGAGGCAAGATTAGACAGGGAATACAAATCACGTTCAAGAAAAACCAAAAATAGCGTGAAGAAAGCACTTGAAATAGCTAGACAAATAAGATATGATTGGGGAACAATTGAATTCCTTACAATAAAATTAGACCCTAATTATGAGATAAGACTTACACACAAGGAAAAACAAGAGTATCAAGCAAAATTATCTAAGTTTAATAAAAACAAGTTAACAGAAGATCTCACAAAACTTTTAAATGCAATTGAAGAAAGTATAAATGACGCTATAGCTCTTACTAATATTCCTGAATACCCTGGTAACTTCCAAAGCGATCTAGATTCAAAGACAAAATTAGAAAAACTTAAAGCAGAAGTAAGCTCTTTGCTTGAAAAGGTACAAGTAAGTCATAAAACTAATTATCAAGCATACGAAGAAATAGAATCACCCAAAAGAGTACCTCCACAGACTAAATATGAGTTGAAGAAAGTACTAAGATTACTTGACGGTACTACTAGTGCTAGATAAATTTGTCTTTAACAATTAAGTACTTTAAATTAAAAGTAAAGATAGGCTTATTTATAGACTATCTTTACTTTTATATATACTCATTTAATTATTGTATAAACCTTACATTCCTGAGTTAACAAATCTCTCTTTTTTTAACTCTCAGTATTCAATCTTCATGTATCTTTAAAATCTGTTTATTGCTCAATAATAATAAAAATCTTTAAAAGATTTCAAAAACAACTTAAAACAATAATCCTTACGCTTAAGATATCATAAAAAATAAATACATAATCATATTTTAAACCTTTGCCATCCTTATCTTACAAGACTTGCTAAATAAGATTTAGCTCCTTCAATAAGTTTTTTTATCTCTTCCTTTTTCGCCATTGCCTCATTTAGCTCTAAAGAAGAAGATTCTAACTGCTCTAAAGAATTTTCTGCATATCGTCGTGCTTCTCTGGATAATTGTTTTGGCAAATTACCGTTTACTCTTCTTAAAAAGCGATTTTTGCGTAACTCATTTTCTAATCTTTCGGTAATAGCTTCTTTTAAACTTTTTTGTGCTTTCTCAAAGAAGAATCTTGCGGATTCTAACCCACTAAGTCCACTATCAACTTGACTTATAAGTCTTTCAAGATCAAAACTTATCTTTAACTGATTTTGTAATTTCTTTAAACGCTGTATCTTTGTTCTATTGGAATTATTACGAAGATTCACTTTTTTCAAATCTATTTGCTCTTGGAGTTTCGTTTGGAGTTCTGCAAATGTACCATGTAAATCGGATTCTAATTGTTCATACTCACTTTTAAGTTTATGTGCGTTCTCAATTAATTGCTGGAATCCAGATTTCTCAAGAACACTTTTTACCTTTTCAATTTCTGCTTCTGCTTCCTTTTCTTCTTTAGTATTTGGAATTAAATCCTCTTCTTTTATCTCTATTTTTGCTTGAGAATATTGGAATACTGAAGTCATCTTATTAACAGGCACTACAGGTTCTACTTCAATGTCTTGTTGTATTCTCTCACGCTCTTCAAGACCATTGACAATCTCTTCCTGTTCTTCTTGAATATCTTGATTTCCTTGTATATAGTGTAAATCTTTATTATTTTTGTTTCCATCTAAAAATTTTTCCCTTGCTTCACCTAGCAAATCATTAAGGGCATTTATATCACATGATAACAAACACAATAATATGAACATACATACTGTTAAAATACTTTTCTTCATATTTGCCTCCTGGGATATTAAATTACTCAATTATTGAGTCTCAATATTGGATTAAAATAATTATTTATAAATATATACCATTTAATTTAAATGGCAAAAATAATTTTATAAAATTGCAATTATTTTAATCTATGCCAATTAAAAGCTATATAAAATTATTTTACTAAGTAAATTTATAAATCAAATAAAAAAAGTTAAAAATAAAAACAGAAGCTAAGAGCTTCTGCTACATTTTTGATTTAATTTCTAAAAAATACCGAACACCTGTATAAATCTTTTGTATTAATTTTGAATTCTAAGCTCATTGGCTCTTTTAACCTTTAGCAAGCTCACTTAAAACTATTTGCTATGTAATTACTGGTTGTGCATATCCCATAAAAAACCCCCTTATGTAATTGTAATATAATATTTTACATGCCATAAAAACTTTATCTTAGTAAAATGTGCTTTAAGAAAACGTATACCCAAAGCCAAGAGCAAATACGCTGCAATAACACTGCATATTTATTTTAAATGTAAGGAATATCTTAGCAAAACTACCCTGTCCAAATACATTATCTTCAACATAAAGTATATTCAAATTCAGGTTAGTAAGTATGATTTAATTTTGGATTATATGTTGGATGGTATTCGCAAGGCTCTTCTTAAATTAAGTGATAAAGTCTATCAATTAACTCAAATCGAGCTTAATAAAGTGTTCTGGATAGTTCAGCATCGGATTTCAATTTAGTCGATAACGCTTGATTTTTAGCTTAACATCAATAACTTTTGCCTCCTTTAGTATCTGTCATAAAGATGATAGGGTTTTTTATTTTCGAACTTATTATAGCTAAAATAGAGCCACTAAAAGTAGCATTTGTTGTCTTTAAGCTATCTTATTGCAAGTTTTTTAAAATAAAAGGAGAGCTCACTTCCCTTCCTTATACAAGGACAAAAGAAGTGTTTTCCTTAAAATGACTTCATATTTTAGTATCTAGTATTTATTTAACTAATTGCTAATAGTAGCTTTAGAGGTGCTCTGAACAGGACTTATAGACGTATCATTAGCATTAATCTTCATAGCATACTTATCATCCATTTTTTAAGGGCTGTTTGAGTAACTTGAACGGTATCTTGTTGTCTTGAAGTAAGCTCCAATATCAGACTTTTTAGTATTGGTGTTAAAACCTAATGCACCAGCAACCATATCCCCAAATGATGTGAACACATTTAAAAAATCATCCCCCCAAGTCTATTACTGACTTTAAAATTTACTCTGGGGATCTTCCGCAACCCCACCGCTATTACAGCTTACTAATACCATAAATAAAGTCATTATTATTGCACTTAATTTATTCTTCTTCTCATTTTTTTACGTGCCTCCTTTTAACTTATGCATTAGTTCCAGCAACAGAACATCGCTAGCAAATAGTTCTCCTACCTCACAGAAAACAAGAGAAACGTTTCCCTTAAATGACTTTATCCTTTATATTTACCCTTAACTAGTTATTCGCTTGCTGCCCACTAGTTGTTGCTTCTGCTGTATTAGTAGCTTCTGCTGACTTATCTTCTTGTTTAACTGTAGCTAGTGCTTCATTTATTGTTCTTAAACCACTATCAACAGTATTTCTTATTGCTATTATTAGAGTACTTAATGTCTTACCTACTGCACTTGCTGCTACACCTTTAGCGGCTTCAGCTTCAGTCTTATTTGCAGCAGTATCCTTTACAATAAATTTACCATCTTTAGCCATAGCTCTGAGTGCTATCCCTGCTGCTATAACTGCATCTTTTTTTGCTGCTTCATCTAAATCAGTAGTTTCAGTAGAATCACCATTAGCCATTGCAAGTCCTGCTGCATCTTTGGCTTCACTTGCTTTACCAGAAGCCGCTTTATCACTAGACCTAGCTATAGCTTGAAGAATATCAACTCCACTCACTACGCCTATAGATGCACTAGCCGCTGCTATATGTTTTTCTTCTGCTCCATTACCAGTCTTATCACCAAATAGTTTCCCTATTTTCTTCTTATCGTCAACAGCAGGGCTAGTTACATCTTTTACTCCATCACCCTCATTTGATTTTAACACTATATCTACTTTCCGTGCCTTTTACAAGTCTCTAATACACTTCCCAATGCTCTTCAAGCTTAGTTATCCCTATCATACGAGCATTAAAAACAATTTGGATGTTGCCGTTAATGATGCAACCTCACTAAACATTGCAAAATAACTACACCATTTAATACAAAAGTTCACAAAATTGAAGTTGGTGGTGCCAACTTAACGGAAATAGCTGAATTTTTACGGAATGAAGCATTAATAGCAAAAATTTTAAGGGAAAGATCAAATGGGGGCAATATTACATACCCCTCAAAAATAAGAGCCCTACTAACAGCACTCTCTAGCATCATAAAATTACTTAAAATCAAAAATCTTTTCTCTTAAGTCCATGCATACTCTTATATGCTACCCATACTTCTGCAATATTACTTGAATTCATTTTACCTATTATTATATGGCCTGTATTTGCTACTTAACTTTTTGTTATACTACTTGTATTTTCGCTTTTAATATACTAGTAATCTTTCCAAACTGCCCTAAACATTAATCCCTAAACTTCTTATGAATTATCCAAAATAAAGTTATTTGTCCCCCCACAGTACAAATTCCTATTTATAAGTAAGGGTTTTAAGAATAGATAACATGCTAAAAATGTCTTGCCAGATACAATACCACTACAAAGAATGATTTTAGTTTGCCCATTTCTCTCAATACAGTTAAACACCTCACATTGCTTCATAGTTAAATGCGTCTTCTCAAATCCTTTAAAATAAATCTCTAGTGCTTGGGGCCTAATATACTCTGCTATATCAATACCATACTTATTTTTATATTTTCTTTGCCATTTAAGGAAAAAACTTCTTTTATATATCCATTCACTTACTATTTATATCTACCAATATCTAGAACAGACTTAAGCTTAAAGCAGCTCTTAATAACATAAAGACATCTTTTACTTGCAATATTCTTCTCAAACTCATCAAGTTCACTCATCTTCAACTCAAGTTTGTTCATTAAGCTTGCAAAACTTAACAAAATCTGCATTTGTAATATCTTCCTTATATTTCAATATCTCATCATGGGGTTTTAGAGTTTTCTTAACATTTTTTTGTAATTCTAACTGACAATACTTATCAAATGAGCTAAGAAAACCCAATGCTATTTTTTCTTCTCAATCTCTACTTGATTCTTAAGTCTATTAGCCTCATCTTCGGCCTTTAAACTACATGCAAGCATATTATTGAAAATATCCTCACGAATAGTAAACTTAGCAGTTTCTTTAACGTACTCAGGATCACCCTTAACCTCTTCCCACTTGCGTCTCATCTTTCCTGCATTAACACGACTTACTCCCAGCTCTTTTGCTATTGATACGTCATTAAGCCTCCCTTCTCTAAAATACACAATATAATCATCAAATGACTTCTTTACTCTTCCCATATCTCTTTAACCCTAGTCTAAGTTAACAAAACTTAACAAAAACTAACATAAACTCTATAACAAAATAATCAACTTTACAAAAACAATTAATACTTACAAGAGGCTCATACATCATGATAAAAACTGCTATATATTGTTAAATCACAAATATCAAAGATAAGGAGATTTACATGAGTAAACCTATAAGGTTAATACTTTGTGGCACATTACTCTTATGCTGTTGCAAAGGATATCAAGTAAGTATAGTGCCTACTGAAGCTCAGACTCACAGTAGAGCTAAAAAAGCTTTGGATAATTTACAAAAGGAAAATGATAAAACACAAGAAAAGATTACTCTAACTGCTGATGAGCAAAAGAAGTTTGACTCTTTAAAGCATGCGTTTGAAAAAGTAATTGAAAAATTACAAGACCAAATTCAAGGATGTCAAAACGGTAACAAGAGTAAATGCAATAATTTTTGGACTTGGCTTGATGGTCACATACAAAAACAAAAAGAATTAGCTAATGCTTTTACTAAAGTCTATGAATTCTTAGAAGACAAAAGAAAAAAGCATGAAAATAATAAGACTTTTGATTCTTATATAAGTGATGCTATTGATTGTAAAGTCAATAATCAATGTAATAATGCAGATAATAAGTATGGCACTGGCAATAATGACATAGAGCAATTTTTTAGGGGGATTTTAAACGATATATCTACTAAAAATCATAATGAAGAAATGTTTGAATGTCTTAAAAAAGAATTACTTGATTCAACTAATCATGTAGCTGGACTTACAGCAAATTGGCAATGAAAATAAATCACAAAGATAAGGGGATTTGTTATGAATAAAATTAATTTTATTTTGGTTTTATTACTACTAATTAATAGTTGCAATCAAAATAACAATAAGGATAAAGAAATTAAAAGTAAAAATAAAAGGGATTTAAAAGCAACTCAAGAAGTACAAAAAACACCTGAAGAAGCATTAAGAGAAAAGTTAAATGATACCGAGAAAACAAATTTAGACTTCTTAAAAGAGGCTTTGGGTAATGAAAGTGATTTCAACAAGCTTTTAAGCCATGATGAATATAAAATTAAATCTGTACTTGAACATATAAAGAGTGAACTTGAAAAGTGCACAGGTGATAATGCTAATGAGCAAAAAAACACTTTTAAACAAGTAGTAAAGGGCGCTCTTAATGGTGGTGAAAACTTAGATAATTTTAAGGAACAAGCATCAAGCGCTTGTCAAGCAGGAGCAGGGGGGTAAGAAAATAATAAGTTAAGAAATAATATTTAAGAAAGGAAGATTTAAGAGAGTAAAGCTACAAACAAAGATAAAGAAAACAAAGAAGTAAAATAAACGAATAGAAATTGTTAGAAAAAGTAGTAAAGATAAACAAATTAAACTGGTTACAAAAATGGTAAGAGCAACTATAAAAGTAAACAATTGGTTAACAAAGAAAAAGAGGTTAAATTTTAAAGGGCAATACGTTTCATTTCAAAGTGCAAAGCTATTAAAATAAGGAAGAGAGTATATGTAGAGGATATTTTCAAGTATTTGTAAAGAATTGGTTAAAGTACACTAGATATCTTGTACTACAGTCTCTAAAAACACCTTTTACTCCTACATAAAGCACCTTAGAGGGGTATTTTATATGCAATGAAGCGACGTTAGAATTGACTTACAATACAAGTATTTGCTAACATTTTTATAACTAATTTTAAGGATTTTTAAAATCTTTAGTTATCAATAAAATGCATGAAAAGAAACCCTTAACTAAGAATAATCTTAACTTTATAAATGAACCAATAAATCAAAATGAACGCCTCAATGAAGAATTGTCACAACTTAAAAGCACACTTAAGAATAAAAATAAAGCCTCAAAACAATCAAAAAGCACTACTGTAAGATTCTATCTAAATGACAAAACAACCAGACTAGTAAAAAAATGTATAAAAAAGCTTATACAAATCAATCCAATCTCTGGATGGTTTGTATATATCTTAAGTATTACTGGTTGCAGAGGTGTTGAGATACAAAATGTAAGACTATCTGATGTATCAAAAGAAACAAGCTGTGATGGTGAAGTATTCTATTCTCTTCGTGTTAATGTAGCAAAAAAGAGAAGTAGTTATTAGTGAGTCTGAATTTGATGCTATTATGCAAATACATCAAGAACATTTTGCAAGCAAAGGAAAAGACAAAAGGCGTACTTATCTTTTTCAAAAATGTAAATTATTATTTAAAATAATAATTTACATTTTTTTTAATTAAATGATTTTTAACACTTATCAATAACCCTTTCTGTTTATAAAGAATTTGCTTATTATAGACATATAATAATGGTTATAATCATTGGTATTCCTATTAATGAAAAAAGATTTAACATCCTATTTCCTATCTTAAGCTTTTCTACTTTTCGAAATTTCTAAATTCATTCATAAATTCCTTTAGTAAATTTTTTTATGCAAAAACAGTTTGTCTAATATAAACTCAGTAAGTTTTACATTTTTCTTATAAAAAGCATAACTTACTTGGTTTTAAGTCGAAACCTTAATGGCTTTATTAAATTTTGTCCCAAGTTTTTTATTTTTATATTTTCCTTAGTTTGTATATAGTGAAGAGAATCATGGATACCATTCTCAATTATATATTGTTCTTCAACCAATCCTTCTTCCATAGTATTTGCTATTTTTAAATAAACATAGACTTGATTTTTTGCAAGTCTATAACTTTTTATAAAAGTATCAAAAGTTTTATATCCCTCTAACTTATAATATTCATTATCTTTTATTTCCTTTAAAATTCTAATGCTATCTATTTTATGAAAAATTTCTTTTCTAAAATTGGCTTTTAATCTTTCAAAGCATTATAATACAAGGGTTTTTCTTCATTAGTAGACAATAATTTTTGCTCATCAGGATCTTTTTCATTTACTAGAACCCTTTTCTTTAGTTCAATTTTCATATAAACTCCTCCGTTAACACAATCGTCCGGATTCCCGATAATCATACTTAATGTATTCTTATTTGTTTTAAAAATTTTAATAACACATCTTCGTATTCCTTAATATAATCCTTGCTAAAATCAAAGTTTTCATTTTTGGCGATTTTTTTATTTAAGTCTCCTATTTCGTGGGTAAACCCTAGAAATCCCTTTTTTGACTGGACATGTTTTAATAATTGTTTATGAGTATTATTTTTCTTAAATCTTGTCATAAGAATGGAAATCGAAAGTTTTATCCTTAACTTTTTCATATAAAATTCCAACAAATCCAAACTTTCAATTGACCACTTTTCAGCTGTCATTGGAACCATTACATAATCACCGGACAGTAATGCATTACCAATGTAAGTCCCAAACTAGGATGCGCATCAATTATTATGTAATCATATTCTGTTTTTAAAAAAAGTAAATTATCTCTTAATTCCAACTCTTTAAGGGATATAGATCCACTAGTAAATTTATGTAACTAGATATTAATCTAAATTGTTATTAAGATTTACAATGGAGTCATTAATATCTAATCTTTCTTTTAAGACCCTATATATTCTTACTTACAATACTAATTTACTGATGTTGCTTATTGAAATTAAAGGAGCAGCAACAAGTGCAGCAACTAAAGCACTAGATACATTGACTATTGCAATAAGAAACACTATTAATGCAGGGCTTAAAACAGTTAAAGATGCTATGAAAATTAATCCTAATGATACTCCTATAAGTCCTGAGCAGAGCACTTCTGAAGTTAAAAGTAAATAATCAAAATTAATAAGAAATATATAAAGTCATTTAAGGGAAACTCTTCTCTTGTTCTCTGTAAAACAGGGAAATTATTTGCTTGCGATGGTTTTGATGCTGAATCTAATGCATAAGTTAAAAGGAGGCACGTAAAAAAATGAGAAAAAGAATAAGTGCAATAATAATGACTTTATTTATGGTATTAGTAAGCTGTAATAATGGAGGTCCAGAGCTTAAAAGTGACGAAGTAGCTAAGTCAGATGGAACAGTACTTGATTTAGCGAAAATAAGTAAAAAGATAAAAGATGCTAGTGATTTTGCAACAAGTGTTAAAGAAGTTCATACTTTGGTTAAATCAGTAGATGAGCTTGCTAAAGCTATTAAAAAGAAAATTCAAGCAGATGGTCTTCAAGATGATAATGATAATTTAAATGGAACATTGCTTGCAGGAGCATATCAAATAATGTCTGATGCAGACTCTAAATTGACAGCATTGGAGGGTAACGCTGAAAAATTTGCTGGAATGAAGGATAAAATTACTTCTGCTAAGCAGAAAAATACAGCATTTTTAATAAATTGAAGTCAGAAAATGCTACCCTTGGCGCAGCTTCAGCAGCTGTTTCTAGTGCTAATGCAAAGGAAGCCATAGATAGAAATAATGCTTCTAAAACTAAAGGTGCAAAAGAGCTTGGTGAATTAAATACAACAATAGATGAGTTGTTAAGGACTGCTAATGATGTAGTAACAGCGGCAATTAAAGAACTTACAGCTGCTCCTACTAAGCCAATTGTTCCCGCTAAGTCTTAACTAAAGGATAAGTAATTTAAGTAGTTATTACAAGATAAGTTAATTAAGTAAAAGGTAAGGACTGGTAAAAATAAAGTCAAAAAGAAATAGGAAGCTAGGAGCACTATGCTCTTAGCTTTTGATGTTATTTATATTTATCTCTACTTGATTTATTTACTTTTTTAGCTTTTAGATTGAATGTCGCTGATTTCAAGTCTTAGATTAAAATTGTGTTTTTTCTAATTCAAATATTTTTAAATATAAGGCACTAAGACAAAGTTTGAGAAACTTGTATCTGACATGAAGAGAAAAGGTAATCCTAATGCAAAGGAAGCTAAAGTGGCAGAAAAAACTAGTTAGTGACACTCTTGATAAGAGCATCCAAGGGGTAAGATTGCTAGTGGGCGCATATTTATGCTAATGATCCCATTGGTAATGTTGCTACTGCTGATGGTGCTTGCTGGTAATGATGATAAACTAGTAAAGGGGATTAAGAGTATAGTAGAAGTGGCACTTAAAAAAGTAAGCGCTGATGTTGGTGATGTTAACAAAGTTAAAGATAGTTCTATAGCAAAAACTTCTGATAAAGGTGAAACGGGAAAACTATTTACTAAGGATAACGCTGGGGCTGGGTGCCAATGCAAAGAAATCAGCAACAGATGCAACAAAGGCGGTTGGAAGCAGTAACGGGTGCTGACATACTAAAAGCTATTATTAAAGACAATGTTGGCAGCTAAAGCGGTTAGTGCTAAAGATACGACTATAGCAGGAACTATAGCTTTAAGAACCGATGGCTAAAGATGGTAAATTCGCTAATGATGACAATGCTGCCAATACAAGGGAAGCAATAAAGAACGCAACAGTAAGTGCAGTTACTAAAACATTAGATGCCCTAACTATTGCAATAAGAAACACTATTAATGCAGGGCTTAAACAATTGAAGACTTTATGAAAATTGATCCTGATGATACGCCTGTGAATTCTGATAAGATGACCTCTAAAGCTGAGAACTAATAAAAGATTTTTTTAATTAAAAGGTAAGAAACTGAAAAATAAAGCTATTTTAAGAAAACTTCTTGCTTGTTCTCTGTAAAACATGAGAGTTGTTTTCCTTTTATTGAAAATACTTGACTAGCATTTAGTAGCTTATATTTAGCTAAGGGATAAATAATTATTTATCCCTTAGCTAAATATAGCAAGGTCTGCCTTAAGTAGGAACGTAAGCTTCTTAATTGCAGCTTCTACTGCATCCTCAGCAGCCTTTAACAACTCGCTAACTAATTGGTTGAGGGCCTTAAGTTCATTACCTCCTTTACTGCCATCACCCTTAATTATATCTATAGCTTTTGCTGCATCAACCTGATCTTTTGACTCCTCTAACTTATTTAAAAATTCATTACTTTTAACCTTAGCTTCACCAACCTTTTTCTTAAGTGTATCAGGAATTCCAACTTCTGTTTCTAATGCTATTAATGCAACTTGTACGGTTGATATTACTTGAAATGCTCTCGCAATTAAAGATCCATTATGATTTTTTTCACCAGCACCATCCGCAAGTTGATGAGTTGCATTATCAACTTTTTGGTCAATAGCTTTAGCAAGCTCATCTATTGACTTAACTAAGGTCTCTACTTCTTTAACACTTGTTGCAAAATCACTAGCATCTTTTATCTTTTTACTTATTTTTGCCAAATCAAGTACTGTTCCGTCAGGCTTAGCTGCTTCGTCACTTTTAAGCTCTGGACCTCCATTATTACATGATATTAATACCATAAATAAAGTCATTATTATTGCACTTATTCTTTTTCTCATTTTTTTACGTGCCTCCTTTTAACTTATGCATTAGTTTAAACATCAGAACTATCGTTAGCTAATAGCTCTGATGCCCTACAAAGCACAAGAGAAGCGTTTCCCTTACAATAACTTTTTCCTTTATACTTGCCTTAACTAGTTAGTAGTAGCTTTAGGGGCGCTCTGAGCAGGACTTATAGGAGTATCATTAGCATTAATTTTCATAGCTTCTTTAACTGTTTTAAGGCCTGCGTCAATTGTTTTTCTTATCGCAACAGTTAATGTATCTAATGCCTTAGTTACTGCACTTACCGCTGCTCCTTTAACTGCAGTAGCAACATCAGCATTAGCAGCATCAACAGCATTAGCAAATTTACCACCTTTAGTCATTGCTCTTAAAGTTATAGCTCCTGCTATAGTCCCATCTTTTGCATTAGCCTTGGCAGCCTCAACAACAACATTAGCACCATCTTTCACCACAGCTTGTAATATATCAGCACCAGTTACAGCTCCAACTGCTTTAGATGCATCAGCAGCTGACTTTTTTGCAGCAGCTGCATTAGCACCAGCGTTATCACTAGCAAATAGTTTGCCCGCACCATCAGCAGCAGTTCTTGCGGTAGAACCATCTTCGGCCTTTTTATCATCTCCAGCATCAGCATTTCCTACATCTTTAAGTACTACATCTACAATTGACTTAATTCCTTTTACTAGTTTATCAACATCAATCCCAACAGCACCAGCAGCTGCACCAGCACCACCAGCAGCAACATTACCAATTGGATCATTAACATCTCCAATAGCATCACTAGCAATCTTTGCTCCGTCAATTATCTTATCAAGTGTAGTAGTAACTAAGTTATTTACTGCGGTCTCAGTTGCAGCTGCATTAGGATTTCCTTCTCTCTTCATGTCAGCAACAATTTTTTAAGCTTGTCCTTAGTGCCTTGTATAGTATTTGTACTGTCTTAAATAAGTCCCAACATCAGATTTTTGTCTCTGTACTAAAACCTAATACCTTGGAAACTATATCTCCAAATGATGTAAACACATTTAAGAAGTCATTACCTAAGTCTATTACTGACTTTAAAAATTTACTCTGAGGATCTTCCGCAACCCCACCGCTATTACAGCTTACTAATACCATAAATAAAGTCATCAACACTTAAGCTTTTTATTTCTTGACTTTATTTTTCCTAGCTCTTACAGCTTACTTAATTAACTTATCTTATAATAACTACTTAAGTTATTTATTTCCTAGTTAGTTATTTTGAGAAGGTTTTTCTCCCTTAACAGGAGTTGTAAGCTCTGCAATTGCAGCTTCTACGGCACCATTAGCAGCCTTTAATAACTCATCTATTGCTGTATTTAAAGCAATAAGATCTTTTGCACCTTTCTCTCCACTAGCATCACTTTTAAGTAAGGCTTTTTTTGCATTCTCATCCGAAGCATCTTTTTTACCAAGATCACCACTTGCTCCTTTCACTGTATCTGTAAACTTTTTACTTGCAGTTTTAGCAACAGTAACCTTCCCCTTCAATTCAGTAGAAACTCCATCTTGTTTCTCTAATTTTTCCAATTTAGTGCTTACAGCTGATACTATACTATATGCTCCTGAAATTAAAGAACCATTTTGACCACCATCATCACCAAGAGTACCCGCATTCTCAACTTTCTTTCCAATAGCTTTAGCAAGCTCATCTATTGACTTAACTAAA
The DNA here is from genome assembly GCF_023035795.1 of Borrelia nietonii YOR. Classification (NCBI taxonomy): domain Bacteria; kingdom Pseudomonadati; phylum Spirochaetota; class Spirochaetia; order Spirochaetales; family Borreliaceae; genus Borrelia; species Borrelia nietonii. The sequence continues at coordinate 57,021 of NZ_CP073157.1, read as the reverse complement.
GTATGAACTTCTTTAACACTTGTTGCAAAATCACTAGCATCTTTTATCTTTTTACTTATTTTCGCTAAATCAAGTACTGTTCCATCTGACTTAGCTACTTCGTCACTTTTAAGCTCTGGACCTCCATTATTACAGCTTACTAATACCATAAATAAAGTCATTATTATTGCACTTATTCTTTTTCTCATTTTTTTTCATGCCCACGTATAAACAAAAAGATAAAAAGCCACAATAACTTTCTGACATTGACATAAAATAAGACTTATTATTAACCGGTTTTTTCTATTTTTGTTTTACTTAAGCAAATTCAACTTACTTTTAAAGTATTTAATTATTTGATTACAATAAAAATATACTCTTAATATCATACTTGCAATTATTTATATTCAATCTTTACTCATATAAACAATTTGATATACAATCAAACACTCCCTAAATAACATCAGAAGCTAAAAGCATTACACTCCTAGCTTCCTATTCCTTTTTGACTTTATTTCTCCCTGATCTTATCTTTTACTCAATTTTTGATTTTATAATAATCATTTAAATTTATTTATACCTATTAAGAACTTAGCAGGAATTTTTGGCTTAGCAGGAGCTGTAAGCTCTTTAATTGCAGCTTTTACTACCTTATTATCAGCCTTTAACAACTCATTTATTGCTGTGTTTAGTGGCAAACAATTTCTTTTGCTTCTTTATCACCAGAAACATAACTTTTATCGATAGCTTTCTTTAAATTAGTATGAGTAGCAACGCTGTTAGCAAGTCCCAAATCATCCTTAGAATTTTTCAACTAGCCTGTATATGCTTTAGACTCACGCACAACGCCCTGAACTTTATCATTTAAATCTTTAAAATTAATAGATTAATAGATTCTTTAATTTTCAACTTTGCTGAGTTTATTTCTATAGTTTCAGCCACACTATATGTCCCTGTTAACAACAGAATATAGTGAGCATTAGCACCAGCATCGGCTTTCAACTCAGCTGAACCTATTTTTTCTCAATACCCTTAGCAAGATCGTCTACTGACTTAACTAGGGTTGCTATTTCTTTAACACCTGTCGCAAAAGCACTAGCATCTCTTATTTTTTGCACTTATTTTTGCTAAATCAAGAATTGTTCTCTCAGACTTCGCCACTTTGAAGATCTGGGCCCGCATTATCACAAGGAATAACATAAGAACATAAAATTTTAAAGCTTAATTAAAAACCCTTAAAAAATAATTAACCAAGCCTTAAAGGCTATTAAAAACCGATCATCTAAAGGTAATCCTAAAATGACTAACACTACTGACAAGTAATATACATTGAATTTAAAATAAAATTAATCCTTGTTCACAAAAATTTTTTCGGTTTATAAAAAATTTGCTTATTATAGACATGATTATAGATATAATTATTGGTATCCCTATAAGGGATATAAGGTTCAACATCCTATTCCCCACCTTAAGCTTTTCTAATAATATTGCATGGCCATTTTTCATTTATTCTCTTAAGATCAAATTGTTATTTTGTATTTATTTAAGTAAATTGCTCTCTAAATTAGATACGTATTTTTGTAAAATCTTCTCTACATTCATGATTTGTTGTTCTAATGAATTCATCTTTTCTCTTAAAACTTCAAAATTATAATTGTCATTATGAAGTAAAATGAAATCTATTGCTGCTTTAATAAATCCCGTATTTAAGAACCCCATCCTTAAATTTTCTGTTTTATATGTTCTATAATTTCGAGTTTTAAGTTAAAATTATTCTTTCAATACTCAATATCTTTATAAATAAGTTTGTTACGATAATATCTGAAAGAAAGGTCAACAACAATGTCTCTATTTATTCCATCTTTAATAAGTTCAGCTAAAACCATTGGCTGTGTAATTACTGGGGTTGCACGTGTCCCTAAAGAATCGTCTTATAAGGGTTTACAGTATTTTAAATATTAAGGGGATTTGCTTTAGTAAAATGCTTCTGGGTTGTGCTTACTTTTTGAAGATATGAAACAGGATTGCTAGTTGCTATTTATAGGGAGATTTGTAAGAAATATCCATTTCTTTGAGTCGTAGATTAATGTGAGCTTTGAGTTTATGAAGTGCATGATTATGTTTAGAGCTTGTATAGTTAGAGAAGAATTCTTCTATTATGGGGGTAATAATATTTTTTGCGCCAAGATCTAGGGTTTTTATAGCAGTTTAAATTGTTTTTATTAAGCCTAACAATATCAAATGAATGTATGTCCTTTAATTTTTTCTATGTTTTGAGGTATAGCTTCATTGGCCAATGCTATGTGCTTTTTCTTAGAGTAAATTATTTTACTGTAAAATAGTACGGCATTATCTATAAGTTTTTCATTTCATTAAGAATTAAGGCATAAATATTTTGCAAATCTTTAATTCTGATGTTTAAACTAATGCATAAGTTAAAAGGAGGCACGTAAAAAAATGAGAAAAAGAATAAGTGCAATAATAATGACTTTATTTATGGTATTAATATCATGTAATAATGGAGGGCCAGAGCTTAAAAGTGACGAAGCAGCTAAGCCTGACGGAACAGTACTTGATTTGGCAAAAATAAGTAAAAAGATAAAAGATGCTAGTGATTTTGCAACAAGTGTTAAAGAAGTAGAGACCTTAGTTAAGTCAATAGATGAGCTTGCTAAAGCTATTGGAAAGAAAATTAAAAGTGATGGAGGGTTGGATACTGAAGCTAGTAAGAATGGGTCATTACTTGCAGGGGTACATAGTATAATATCAGCTGTAAAAACCAAATTGGAAGCATTGGGAACAACAGATGGGGTTTCTAGTGATTTAAAAACAAAAATTACGGATGTTAAGACTAAAAGTCAAACATTTTTAGGTAAATTAAAGGATAATCATGCTGATCTTGGTAAAAATGATGCTTCTGATGATGACACAAAAAAAGCTATAAAGAAAGATAATAGTGATAAAACTAAAGGGGCTTCTGAGCTTGAAGCACTCAACACAGCAATAGATGGGTTGTTAAAGGCTGCTAATGGTGAAGTAGAAGCTGCAATTGCAGAGCTTACAACTCCTGTTAAGGGAGAAAAACCTTCTCAAAATAACTAACTAGGAAATAAATAAGTTAAGTAGTTATTGTAAGATAAGTTAATTAAGTAAGCTGTAAGAGCTGGTAAAAATAAAGTCAAAAAGGAATAGGAAGCTAGGAGCGTAATGCTTTTAGCTTCTAATGTTATTTAGGGAATGTTTATTTGTATATCAAATTGTTTATATGAGTAAAGATTGAATATAAATAATTGTAAGTATGATATTAAGAGCATGTTTTTATTGTAAGTTAAGTTACTTTAAAAAGATTCAGGACACTGTAACATCTACTAAGGAATCCCTTCAAAAGGGTATCAGACATAAAGAGTGAAGGCAATTCTAATGCAGCTGGAACAGAGACCGCTGTTAACAAACTAGTTGCTGGAACACTTGATAAAATAATAGAAGGAGCAAAGACCGCAAATGAGGCTATTGGTATTGCAGGTGATGACTTACTTGGTAATGTTGCCGATCAAGCAACAGCTGGTACTGCTGCTGAAGAAGCTTTGGTTAAGTTCCTTAGCGAAGGAATTGGAAAGATTGTCAATGTAGCACTTAAAGATATAGGAAATGCTGATTCTGGTACCGATAAAAAGCTGGAAATGGGGATGGTGGCGCAAAAGGTAATAATAATGGCGCAGCAAAGGCTGTTGGAACAGTAACTGGAGCTGATATTCTGCAAGCTATGATCAAGGATAATGGTGATGCTGTTAAATTTACCAAGAACAATAATGCGGCTTTTAACGCTACTGGTAAACCTAAAGATGCAACTATAACAGGAGGTATCAGCATTAAGGGCTATGACTAAAGGCAGTAAGTGCAGTAATTAAAGCATTAGATACACTAACTATTGTAATAAGGAAAACTATTGGGAATGCTTTTGAACTTACAGCAGTAAAATCTGATGATAAGAGAAGCAAAGTAGAAAAACACTTTGAGAGTATAGGAAATGGACTTAAAGCAACTAAGAATAAGTTAAACGATCTATCAAGTAAAATATCTTAAGCAAAGAATGCTGATAAAAGCAGCATTGAAGCTGTTAAGGATACAATTAAAGGAACGGGTGATGTTTTTAAACAACTAATTGGTTCTCTAACTAAACTAGCTGGTGTAACTAAAGAAAATGTTGATATTGGTACTAATAAAAATGCGAAGGCTATTGGTGCTGATAAGGCTAGTATTGCAACTATAATTGCAGAAGTCAATAGTTATGATGCAGCAGAGAAATCTGGCATAGAAATCAAGTCTGGGGATGCCGGTGCTAAAGTAGAAATGCTAATGACCCTAAAGCTTTAGCTGGTAATAATGGCGGCAATGCAAATGATGCTACAAAGCTAGCTAATAAAGTATCAAAAGCGATCCATGGACAATGACAAATAAGAAAAAAATGCCAAAACTACTACTGGGATCTTAACAATGACAATGCTGCATGAGAACTAGCTACTGGTGGTGGTGATGGAATTACTTCAAAAACTAATGCAGATCTAGCAGCAGCAGTAGCTCCTAAGGCAATGACTAAGACTGGCAAGTTTAGTGCTAATGCTGCTGATGTTTCTGGAATAGCAGCTAGTGCAGCGAATAAGGTCTTGGGAATATTGGACATAATAATTAGGAAAACAGTAGCGAGCAATCTAGAAAAAGTAAGAGAAACTATTAAGGAAATAAAAACTCTGAGACTACTGGAACTGATGCTACTGAAGCTGAGACTGCCCAACCAACTGCTAATAAATCAGGAAGATAAGTACTAAAAATATAAAGTCATAGCATCGCTACCTACAAGCTCCACTTGCTGCTTCTTTAGCTCTTGCTGCAATCTTGTCTAAGACTTCTGTAATAAACTTATCTACAACTGTTTTCACTTTTACGTAATTACCATCCTTAGTAACTTCTGTCTGCAACTTATCTTTAAGTTATGTCATTGTGCTTTCAACTGCAGTAAAATACTTCCCTATATCGCTCTTTTTAGTATCAGCCTTAATACCAACCGCATCTGACATCATGCCTCCAAATGATACAAAAGCATCTAAAACCCTTTACCTAAATTAGCTATAGATGTCAAATACACAAGTTTAGGATCCTCTACTACCTGACCGCTACTACAGCTTGCTAATACCAAAAATAAAGTCATTATTACACTTATTCTTTTTCTCATTTGTTCCTTTTACAAGGCTCTACTGCACTCTCAGTAGTATTAAAACTTAGTTATCTCCATCATACATACATTTGGATGTCGTAGTTAATGATGAAACCTCACTAAACATCGCAAAAATAGCCGCACCACTTAACACAAAAGTTCACGGAATTGAAGTTGGTAAGGCTAACTTAACAGAAATGGCTAACTTTTTACGGAATGAAGCATTAATAGCAAAAAATTTTAGGGAAAAGAATCAAATGAAAGCAATATTACATATCCCTCAAAAATAAAAGCCCTATTAACAACGCTCTCTAGCATCATAAAATTGCTTAAAATCAGAAATCTTTTCTTTAAAGTCCATTTATATTCTTATATGCCTACCATACTTCTGCAATATTATTTAAACTAGTTTTACTTATTATTATATTACTTGTATTTGTTACTTCACTTTTTATTATACTGCTCATATTTTGCATTTCATTTCTTATTATATGACTTGCATTATGCATTTTTTAACACTCCTATAATGTATTACTCAAAACAAATAGTATCAAAAATTAGTTCTAGTTAAATTTTTAACAAAATGTTTTTAATCAAAAAGAATTTTACTAAATATTGCATTATTAAACTTGAAAATAAAAAATTTAGAGCTTAATTAAAAACTCTTAAAAGAATACTTAATTAAGCTCTAAAGGCTTATGAATGTGATCATAAACAAGGTAGTACTAAAATGAGAGTACTACTAATATACAATATACACCAAATCTAAAACAAAATCAATCCTTATTCATTATAACTCTTTCAGTTTATAAAAAATTCACTTATTACAGACATAATAATAGATATAATTATTGGTATTCCTATTAATAAAATAAGGTTTAACCCCCTATTCCCCATCTTAAGATTTTCTAATAATATTGCATGATTACTCTTTAACTCTCTTCTTAAGATTGCGCTATCTCTTTTCATTTATTCTCGAAAAGATCACATTGTTATTTTGTATTTCCTTAAGTAAATCTTTATCTACATGATCAATCTTAGCATTAAGTTCATTGCTTACATTTTCTATCTTGATATTAAGTTCATTTTTTATAGTTTCTATTCTAATATCTAAATTAGATATATCTCGTTTCAATTCTACTTTAATAAATGCACTATCTTTGATTAAGTTTTATTCCACATTAATCACTTGTTGTTCTAATGAATTCATCTTTTCTCTTAAGACTTCAAAATTAGAATTGTCATTATAAAGTAAAATAAAATCCACTGCTTCTTCAGCAAACCCCTTATTTTAAGAATTCCATTTTAAATCTTCTGTTCTATATGTTTTATATGCTAAATTATTCATAAACATTCCTTACGCTTAGCCTTTTAAACTTTTAAATTTTTTCATAAATTCTTCGAGTAAATCTTTTTTATCTCTAAATAATTCATCCATTAAGAAACTTGTGAATTTTGCATTTTTCTTATAAAAATTATAACTATCGTGACTTTTAAGTTGAAAACGCAAAGGTTTTATTGGATTTTGTCTTGATTTCCTTATTGTTTTATTTCTTTCATTTCCTATCAAAACCAATGAATTATGAATGCCGTGTTCTATGATATAATCCTCTTGAAGGATACCATCTTGTAATGCACTGGCTAACTTCAAGTAGGCATATGCCTGTGTTTTAGCTACTTTATATTCTTTAACAAAACTTTCAAAGCTATTGTAATTATCCAATTTATAATATTCATTATCTTTTATTTCTTTTAAAATTTTAATAGCCTCCACTTTATAATGAATTTCTCTCTTAAAGCTCTCTTTCAACCTATCTTTCAAAGAATTATAATAACTTATTACATTCTCCTGTTCTTCTTCATTTGCTAAAACTCTATTATTTATCTTTATATTCATATATAATACTCACACACCGTTCGGATTCTGAACAATATGCACTTACTCCTTTATGCATATATAATTAGGCCCTATTAAATTTCATTTTTAAATCCAGTCCTTTCTAAAAGAAGCTCCAATACACCTTGATATTCTTTTATATAATCTTTCTTTAAATCAAAGATATTATTTTCTGCTATTTTTCTGTTTAAATCTTCTCTTTCAGATACAATACCTAAAAAATTGTTCTTTGACTGTAAATTTTCTAATAAAAACTTATGTGAATTATTTTTTTTAAATTTCGTAATAAAAATAAAAGTTGGGATTTTTAATTTTAGTTCTCTTATATAAAATTCTAATATCTGTAGACTTTCAACAGCCCATTTCTCAGCTGTCATTGGAATTAGTACATAATCACTAACAACTAAAGCATTGACTAAAGTAAAATCTAAACTCGGATTAGTATCTAATACTATGAAATCATACCTCACTTTCAAAAAAGTTAGAGCTTCATTTAATTTCAATTCCTTGAAACTAATAGCTTCTTTGTTAAATAAGTGTAGACTTAGATAACTAGGTATTAAATCTAAATTTTTATCTATTGTTACAATGGCTTTATTAATACTTACGGTCCCTTTAAGAACTCTATATATATTTTTGGAAACTATGTTAAAATTATTTTGCTCAAAAATTCCATAGAAATAACTAGTAGTAGAAGCCTGCGTATCCATATCAATTAAAAGCACTTTATGTTTTTGAGCTAGTAGTGTTGCAAATATGATTGAGCTTGTACTTTTTCCAACACCTCCTTTAATCGATGCAATTGTTATTATTTTAGGTTTTTTTCTATCCATCTATTTATAAGACCCCCATCTGGCAATTTTTTACCATAAAATTCATATACTTGTGCTTCTAAGCTTAAAAATGTTTTCGTTAAAGAATCGTAATACTTTTTATGAGACTTTTCTTTTTTAAGCAAATAGGCAATTCCTACAAGATAGCAAAACACACTACCCTTCTTGAACCTAAATTCTATGTAGTAAACCTTTGAAAAGGTAGATGCTTTCATAACCCCGTTCTCCTCATATCTTGTTACAACATTCTTGATTGGTTTCCTATATCCATAAAAAACACCTAAAAATTTATCATTTCCTTTTAAAGAAAATAAATGAAAAGACTCTATTTTCTCTTGATTAAATAACCCTCTAAATGAAATAAAAAATTTGTTCTTTTGATTTTTATTAATCCCAAATATATACAAATCATTCATTATCTTTGTATGATATAAAGTTCTGTCATTTTTACTTTCTATCTTTATGAAAATAGGCTTATTCCTTTTTCCTCTAATTTCTAATCCCTTTTCTTTAAGACGTTCTAACACACTTTCCATAATTAATCCTTAATTAACAATTTTTTCAAATTCTCTTGGCTTGAAATGATCTTTGTTGTCTTTCACTAATTCCAAAAACTCGTAGTAATAATAGTTATCAAATACCTTGTTATATTCTAATTTGTCCTGTCTACCCAAATAACCTTTCAGCATTGGCACTAAGACCGATGTGTCCACTTTATGACTTAACTGATCAAGAAGTATGCTAAATACGTTACTCCCAATTTCTTTCTCATCTTCTTTTGTGGTTGCTTTAATATGTTCAACTGATTTTTTAAGCTTCCCTATTATTTTTTTTAAGTCATTGTACTTATTGTTCTCTATGATAAAGTGTGGTTTATCTTTATATAGCTCATATACCTTTTGTATTTGGACTTCCAACTGTTTACTATTATAGCCTTCATTTTCTAAGCTAATCTTTGTTTTATCCAATATCTTGCTTAATTTTTGTTGCTTACTTCTAAGTTTGCTTCTTCTTGATTTGATACCGTTGAGTTTCTTGTATATACTCTTTTCAAGAAAGTTTTCAGTTCTTTTAAGAACTTTAAATACTTCAATCATAGTATCTTTTTCTATTTGTAGATCTAAAATAGAGTAAAATGTATTTGATTTGAAGTTACATTTTTTAGCATATTTTTTTGCTTGTAGTCTTTCTATTGGTTTTTCATTTCTATCTTCTTTTTTATTATATTTATTATTATAACACTCCCATTTTTCTACATTCCTATTTTTAATACAGGTCTTTTCAAGATATGCATTAAAACGTTTTTTGTGTCTTTCCTCTTTTTTCTCTCTAAAGAGTTTATTGATTATACTGTAACATTCTTTCTTGGAGTATTTAAGTTTGTAATGAATTTCAGTTCCCATGTTAACACCCAAATGTCTATGATAATTAATTGTTACTTTAAGTTCTTTGTCTAATTTATAAAGATAGCTTTGAAGTGTTTTAAGAGTAGTTTCTTTGTGACCATTGCGTCTTAAATTTCCATTAAAGTAATAAAGTATGTTGCTTTGAGTGTATTTTTTAAACTTTAAGTTCATGTAGTTTAGTGTAGATATTAAAACGATTAATTTGTGTTGGTGTTTGTTGGTAGGTTTTTTTGTACCCTTCATGTTTAATCCCCTTGTTTATGAGTTATTGTCATTTATAATAACTCAATTGTGACTAAAAAGTAAACCCATTTTAATAAAAAAATGTTTGAAGGATTTGAGTCATTTGCATTTTAAAGTCAAGGTCAGGTTAAGAACGAGCTAAAGAGCAGAAACTGTAGTAAATAAACTAGTTGCTGAAACACTTGATAGGATCATTGACGGAGCAAAGACTGCAAGTGAGGCTATTGGAGATGCTAGTGACCCAATTGGTAATGTTGCTTAACGCTGCTGGGGGGTTGAGGCTACTGCTGGCGATGTTACAAACCTAATAAAGGGAATTAAGACAATAGTAGATGTGGTACTTAAAGAAGGAAATTTTACCATTGGTGTTGCTCCCAAAGATGCAGTTGTAACAGGAGCCATAGCGTTAAGAGCTATGGGGCTCAGGGTGGTAGTTCGCTAATGCTAATACTGAATCTAATGGTGTTGTGCTTGCAGTTAAAGGAGTGCAGTAACTAAGACGTTAGATACCCTACTATTGCGATAAATAAAGCAATTGACGGGGGTCTTAAAACAGTTAAAGAAGCAATGAAAATTAATGCGAATGATATTTCTATAAGTCTTGAACAGAGCCTCTTAAATCTACTGTTAGTAACTGATAATTAATAATAAATAAATACTAAAATGTAAAGTCATTTAAGGGAAACGCTTCTCTTGTTCTTTGTAGGGCATCAGAGCTATTAGCTAACGATAGTTCTGATGATAATGCTAATGCATAAGTTAAAAGGAGGCACGTAAAAAAATGAGAAAAAGAATAAGTGCAATAATAATGACTTTATTTATGGTATTAGTAAGCTGTAATAGCGGTGGGGTTGCAGAGGATCCTAAACATGTGTATTTAGCATCTATAGCTAATTTAGGGAAAGGATTTTTAGATGTTTTTGTGACTTTTGGTGATATGGTTACTGGAGCTTTTGGTATTAAGGCTGATACTAAGAAAAGTGATATAGGAAAGTATTTTACTGATATTGAGAGTACTATGACAACAGTTAAAAAGAAGTTGCAAGATGAAGTTGCAAAGAATGGGAATTACGTAAAAGTTAAAACAGTTGTTGACAAGTTTATCACTGACACATTAGATAAGATTGCATCAGGAGCAAAAGAAGCAGCTAAAGGTGCTACAACTGATGTTGTTATTGGTAATGCTAAACAAAATGAGGATGCTGTAGCAGCAGAAGCAGCAAGCGTAAACTCACTTGTTAAAGGAATTAAAGAAATAGTTGGTGTAGTGTTAAAAGAAAATGAAGGGGATGCAGGCACTACTAAGACCAAAGATGAACAGCAAAAATCAATTGGTAAGTTGCTTGGTGGTAAAGATAATGGTGGAGCAGAAGCACAAGCAGCAGCAGCAAGTGCATCAATAGGAGCAGTAAGTGGTGCTGATATTCTTCAAGCTATTGCTAAGTCTGCAGAGGCTATTGGTGAGCCCACTATTCAGGCAGCAAAGAATGCGGCAGAGATTGCTGTTGCTAAAAAAGAAGACAATAAGGATCTTGGGGTTTCAGCACAAAAGGATGCAGTAATAGCAGCTGGTATAGCATTAAGGGCAATGGCAAAGGATGGTAAATTCGCTGCTAAAACTGGTGAAGAAAAATCTGCACATGCAGTAAATGGAGCAGCAGCAAGTGCAGTAGGCAAGACATTAAGTACTCTAATAATAGCAATAAGGAATACAGTTGATAGTGGATTAAAAACAATAAATGAAGCACTAGCAGCTGTTAAACAAGAAGATAAATCAGTAAAAGCAACTAATACTGCAGAAGTAACAACTGATGGGCAGTAAATAAAGAACTAGTTAAGGGTAAATATAAAGGAAGTTATTGTAAGATAAGTTAATTAAGTAAGCTGTAAGAGCTGGTAAAAATAAAGTCAAAAAGGAATATGAAGCTAGGAGCGTAATGCTTTTAGCTTCTAATGTTATTTAGGGAATGTTTATTTGTATATCAAATTGTTTATATGAGTAAAGATTGAATATAAATAATTGTAAGTATGATATTAAGAGTATGTTTTTATTGTAATCAAATAATTAATACTTTAAAAGTAAGTTGAATTTGTGTAAGTAAACCAAAAGTATAAAAACCCGTATAATAATGAGTTATGTTATATGTCAATACCAAAAAGTCATTGTGGGTTTTTATTTTTTTATGATATAGGGAAGGCACGTAAAAAAATGAGAAAAAGAATAAGAGCAATAATAATGACTTTATTTATGGTATTAGTAAGCTGTAATAGCGGTGGGGTTGCGGAAGATCCTCAGAGTAAATTTTTAAAGTCAGTAATAGACTTAGGTAATGATTTTAAATGTGTTCACATCATTTGGAGATATAGTTGTCAAGGTATTAGGTTTTAGTACAGAGACAAAAAAGTCTGATGTTGGAGTTTACTTCAAGACAACAAGATACCGTTCAAGTTACTCAGATGGCCCTTAAACAAATGGATGATAAGTATGCTGCCAATGCTGTTGTTGTTACTGCATTTAAGGGAGCAGCGGCAAATGCAGTGACTAAAGCAACTAGCTACATTAGCTATTGCTAATCCAGAAAAACAATTGACTTAGGCTTAAAACAGTTAAAGAAGCTATGAAGATTAATGCTAATGATACGTCTATAAGTCCTGTTCAGAGCACCTCTAAAGCTACTATTAGCAATTAGTTAAATAAATACTAGATACTAAAATATGAAGTCATTTTAAGGAAAACACTTCTTTTGTCCTTGTATAAGGAAGGGAAGTGGGCTCTCCTTTTATTTTAAAAAACTTGCAATAAGATAGCTTAAAGACAACAAATGCTACTTTTAGTGGCTCTATTTTAGCTATAATAAGTTCGAAAATAAAAAACCCTATCATCTTTATGACAGATACTAAAGGAGGCAAAGGTTATTGATGTTAAGCTAAAAATCAAGCGTTATCGACTAAATTGAAATCCGATGCTGAACTATCCAGAACACTTTATTAAGCTCGATTTGAGTTAATTGATAGACTTTATCACTTAATTTAAGAAGAGCCTTGCGAATACCATCCAACATATAATCCAAAATTAAATCATACTTACTAACCTGAATTTGAATATACTTTATGTTGAAGATAATGTATTTGGACAGGGTAGTTTTGCTAAGATATTCCTTACATTTAAAATAAATATGCAGTGTTATTGCAGCGTATTTGCTCTTGGCTTTGGGTATACGTTTTCTTAAAGCACATTTTACTAAGATAAAGTTTTTATGGCATGTAAAATATTATATTACAATTACATAAGGGGGGTTTTTTATGGGATATGCACAACCAGTAATTACATAGCAAATAGTTTTAAGTGAGCTTGCTAAAGGTTAAAAGAGCCAATGAGCTTAGAATTCAAAATTAATACAAAAGATTTATACAGGTGTTCGGTATTTTTTAGAAATTAAATCAAAAATGTAGCAGAAGCTCTTAGCTTCTGTTTTTATTTTTAACTTTTTTTATTTGATTTATAAATTTACTTAGTAAAATAATTTTATATAGCTTTTAATTGGCATAGATTAAAATAATTGCAATTTTATAAAATTATTTTTGCCATTTAAATTAAATGGTATATATTTATAAATAATTATTTTAATCCAATATTGAGACTCAATAATTGAGTAATTTAATATCCCAGGAGGCAAATATGAAGAAAAGTATTTTAACAGTATGTATGTTCATATTATTGTGTTTGTTATCATGTGATATAAATGCCCTTAATGATTTGCTAGGTGAAGCAAGGGAAAAATTTTTAGATGGAAACAAAAATAATAAAGATTTACACTATATACAAGGAAATCAAGATATTCAAGAAGAACAGGAAGAGATTGTCAATGGTCTTGAAGAGCGTGAGAGAATACAACAAGACATTGAAGTAGAACCTGTAGTGCCTGTTAATAAGATGACTTCAGTATTCCAATATTCTCAAGCAAAAATAGAGATAAAAGAAGAGGATTTAATTCCAAATACTAAAGAAGAAAAGGAAGCAGAAGCAGAAATTGAAAAGGTAAAAAGTGTTCTTGAGAAATCTGGATTCCAGCAATTAATTGAGAACGCACATAAACTTAAAAGTGAGTATGAACAATTAGAATCCGATTTACATGGTACATTTGCAGAACTCCAAACGAAACTCCAAGAGCAAATAGATTTGAAAAAAGTGAATCTTCGTAATAATTCCAATAGAACAAAGATACAGCGTTTAAAGAAATTACAAAATCAGTTAAAGATAAGTTTTGATCTTGAAAGACTTATAAGTCAAGTTGATAGTGGACTTAGTGGGTTAGAATCCGCAAGATTCTTCTTTGAGAAAGCACAAAAAAGTTTAAAAGAAGCTATTACCGAAAGATTAGAAAATGAGTTACGCAAAAATCGCTTTTTAAGAAGAGTAAACGGTAATTTGCCAAAACAATTATCCAGAGAAGCACGACGATATGCAGAAAATTCTTTAGAGCAGTTAGAATCTTCTTCTTTAGAGCTAAATGAGGCAATGGCGAAAAAGGAAGAGATAAAAAAACTTATTGAAGGAGCTAAATCTTATTTAGCAAGTCTTGTAAGATAAGGATGGCAAAGGTTTAAAATATGATTATGTATTTATTTTTTATGATATCTTAAGCGTAAGGATTATTGTTTTAAGTTGTTTTTGAAATCTTTTAAAGATTTTTATTATTATTGAGCAATAAACAGATTTTAAAGATACATGAAGATTGAATACTGAGAGTTAAAAAAAGAGAGATTTGTTAACTCAGGAATGTAAGGTTTATACAATAATTAAATGAGTATATATAAAAGTAAAGATAGTCTATAAATAAGCCTATCTTTACTTTTAATTTAAAGTACTTAATTGTTAAAGACAAATTTATCTAGCACTAGTAGTACCGTCAAGTAATCTTAGTACTTTCTTCAACTCATATTTAGTCTGTGGAGGTACTCTTTTGGGTGATTCTATTTCTTCGTATGCTTGATAATTAGTTTTATGACTTACTTGTACCTTTTCAAGCAAAGAGCTTACTTCTGCTTTAAGTTTTTCTAATTTTGTCTTTGAATCTAGATCGCTTTGGAAGTTACCAGGGTATTCAGGAATATTAGTAAGAGCTATAGCGTCATTTATACTTTCTTCAATTGCATTTAAAAGTTTTGTGAGATCTTCTGTTAACTTGTTTTTATTAAACTTAGATAATTTTGCTTGATACTCTTGTTTTTCCTTGTGTGTAAGTCTTATCTCATAATTAGGGTCTAATTTTATTGTAAGGAATTCAATTGTTCCCCAATCATATCTTATTTGTCTAGCTATTTCAAGTGCTTTCTTCACGCTATTTTTGGTTTTTCTTGAACGTGATTTGTATTCCCTGTCTAATCTTGCCTCTTCTTTATCGTCTTTGTCTTCATATTCTCCGTAGTTGTCATCGTCCTCTTCATCATCATCTTCCTGATCATAGTTGTTGTAATTGTAATCGTCTTCATTTTCCTCATAGTAATCTTGACTAAAACTGTTTTGTCCACTTAGGCTATATGCAGAGTCATAAGAGAAGTCAAAGCTATTTGAATCGATGATTTTATTGCCTTGAAGATAATTGCTACTTGAAGTGCTTTTAAAACTGCCTGGGTGTGCATTGTAATTAATGCCAACAGGGGATATTCTATTAAGATTTGGAAAATTTGTTTCCCCTTCTGTGCTTTGAAGAGTACTTTTTTTAGTAAAGCCACTTATTCTTTGTGGTAACTGATCTTTTTTTGTATGTCTTTTTTTCTTGACTTTTTAGGAATACTATTTTGATTAGCATTATCATAAGGATTAACAGTCTCTTTGCTAGTATCTAATACAGAATAAATTTTGCCGAGTAAATTAACGGATTTATCTTTAAGTTCACCATTAAGTAGTAAGTCACAACTAATAAAACTTAAAAGCAAACTTAAGCTAAATACTTTGTCTTGTCATATATTTATCATATTTCCTTTTAATTTAGATTGATGCATTAAATATAAATCGGTTATCAAAGAATTCTAGAAAGAGTTAAAAATAAAATGTTTTAAGTAAGTTACTAGCTTCTTTTTATAAAGATAATAATTATTTTACTATTAAATAGTACAGAGTTGTTTATAAATTCCTTCCTTTCATTAATAATCAAACTAAATATAAGTATAATGATGATGATAGTTGTTCTAATGATAGGATGTGGACAACAGGCAGTAGAAGCAGGGAAGGGTGGCGCAGCAGGAGGAGAGAAACAAGGGGCTGGAAGTTTAAGTGAAGTACTAATGGAAGTGGGAAAAAGTGCTGAGAATGCTTTTTATTCATTTATGGCTTTAGTCTCAGATACATTAGGCTTAAGAGTAACTAAAGATACAAAGAAGAATGAAGTGGGAGGTTATTTTAACAGCCTAGGTGGTAAGCTTGGAAAAGCATCAGATGAATTAGAAGAAGTAGCAAAAAAGTCAGAAGTAGAAGGGGCTAAAGATGGACCAATAGCCGTAGCAATTAGAGCAGCAGTTGATACAGCTAAGACTACTTTAAATACATTAAAAACCCATTTAGAATTCTTAAAAGTAATAGGTGATGCTAACCAAAAGGTAGGGGAAGCAGCAAGTAATGCTGCAGGAACAGCAGTAGATGATATTGAATTAAAGAAAGCTTTTAATTCATTGAAAGGAATAGTAGATACAGCTACTACAGAAGGTGTTGCAAAGCTAAAAGTGGGAAATACAGCAGTGAAAGTAGGTAATGGAACAGATAATAAGGATGGAGCTAAGATATTAGGTACAGATTTAGCAGCAACAGCAGGGGATGCAGGTAAAGCAGCAGCAATATTATCAACAGTAAGTGGGGAGGAAGTGCTAGCGTCAATAGTTGCATCAAAAGAAAGTGATGCAGCACTATCAGCTAATGCAACTTCAGATACAAGTGCCATTTCCTTTGCTAAAGGAGGTAATGCAGCTCACCTAGCAGGTGCAGATGCAACAAAGGCAGCAGCAGTAGTAGGGGGAATAGCATTACGTTCCTTAGTTAAAGATGGTAAACTAGCAGCAGCTGCAGCCGATGCACAAGGAGGACAAGGAGAAGTGCAAGCAGTAGGAGTAGCTGCAGTAAATAAATTATTAGTAGCAGTAGAAGATATAATTAAAAAGACAGTAAAGAATGTTCTTGAGAAAGCAAAAGAAAAAATAGATGAAGCAAGAGCTTCAAAACGAACAGTTCAGCAATAAGATAGATAGTTAGATTAATTACTTAAAAGTAAGATTAGAAGGCAATCTTAGAGATAAATCCAGGATGTCTTCTATATTGTTGTAATGAAAAATAAGAAGTTAAATTGGCTGCTGAATCTAAAAATTCTTTCTTTGATTCATTAGTGAAGATAGGACAAGGATTTCAAGATATATTTGGAATTTTTGGAAATGCAATAGGTGATGCATTAGGATTTAATGCTGTTAAATCTGGTGATAAGAGAAGTAAAGTAGGAGAACACTTTGAAAGAATAAAAAAAGGTTTAGGTGATGCTAAGGATAAGTTAAAAGAGCTATCAGGTGAAATATCTGAAGCAAAGAATGCTAATAGAAGTAGCATTGAGGTTGTTAAGAGTGCAATTAAAGGAGCGGGTGATGTTTTTGATAAATTAATTGATGCCTTAACTAAACTTGCTGGTGTTGCTAAAGAAGCTGGCGATACTAATATTGGCGATGCTGGTACTAATGGTGCTGCTGGGGCCGTAGCTGCTGATAAGACTAGTGTTGATGCAGTAATTGCAGAAGTTAAAAACATTATTGAGACTGCTACTAACTCTGGTGTAAAAATTAATACTGGAAATGCCGGTGCTCAAGTGGCTAATGGCAATGGACCTCAAGCAATAGTTCATAATGCTCAAGCTGCTGCTAATTCTGGTCCTGCACTAGCTACTGAAGTGGCTAAAGCTGACCCATGGGCAATAATTGATAAGATTAAAAATGCTACTGCTGCAGGCAATGCTACTGCTGCTGATGCAGAAGCTGGAGCACTTGCTATTGGTGGTAATTCTGCCAATGCTGCCGGTACTGCTAAAACTAATGCTGACCTAACAGCAGCAGTAGCGTTAAAGGCAATGACTAAAGGCGGTAAGTTTACTCAACCTGCCGCTAATGAAGAAGGAGCAGTAAAAGCAGCAGCAGCTAGTGCAGTAAATAAGGTATTAGGAGTACTGGACGTAATAATTAGTAAAGCGGTAAATTTAGAACTTGGTAAAATTAAAGAAGCAGTAAAGGGAATAAAATACTCTGAAACTACCGGTGAAGCTACTGAATCTGATACTGCTCAACCAACTAATAAATCGTCAAACTAAAAATATAAAGTCATTGTAAGGAAAACACTTTTCTTGTTTTCTATGAGATATGAAAACTATTTGCTATAAGGATAAAAGTAATGCATAAGTTAAAAGGGGGCACGTAAAAAATGAGAAAAAGAATAAGTGCAATAATAATGACTTTATTTATGGTATTAGTAGCTGTAACAACGGTGGGGTTGCGGAGGATCCTCAAAGTAAATTTTTCAAGTCAGTAATAGACTTAGGTAATGATTTTTTAAATGTGTTTACATCATTTGGAGATATAGTTTCCAAGGTATTAGGTTTTAGTACAGAGACAAAATCTGATGTTGGGACTTATTTAAGACAGTACAAATACTATACAAGGCACTAAGGACAAGCTTATTAAAAATTGTTGCTGACATGAAGAGTGAAGACAATCCTAATGCTTCTGCAACTGAGACTGTAGCAAATAACTTAGTGACTACTACTCTTGATAAGATAATAGAAGGAGCAAAGACCGCAAGTGATGCTATTGGGGATGCTAATGACCCAATTGGTAATGTTGCTATTACTGGTGCTGGTAATGTTGCTGCAGGTGCTAAAGGTGAGACTGAAGACTTAGCAAAGGAAATTAAAGCAATAGTAGAAGTAGTACTTAAAGGTAAAGGAAATGCTGATGCTGGTGATAATAAAAAAGCAGAAGATGGTAATAGTGCAAGGGGTTGCTGATGCTGGTGAAGCGGGCAAACTATTTGATGGTAGTACTGGTTTTGCTGATGCAAAAAAGCAGCCGCCGATGCAGCGAAGGCTGTTGGAGCAGTAATCGGTGCTGACATATTACAAGTTATGATTTGAACTGATACTCAAATTGCGCTTACTTATAAAGACCCTGAGTATATTTGAATTGTTTTATGGGTTTATTTTTATATATCTTATCTTAGATCGTAGTCTTGTAGCGATTACGATTTTTTCAAATCGGGATATTTTTTTGTTTTGCTTGGCAATTTATAGTACATTTCCTTAAAAGGGTGAGCATTACAAATGTTTTTTAAATGTTCTGTATAGTTTGTTTTTTCATATTTGAATATTTATTGTAAGCGTGTCTTTTATTGGATCCAGTGTAAATTGCAAGGAGCCTTGTCCGCTACTTTTTTTGCATTTAATATTCATATAATGTTTAAATAGGATTGCTTTGAGTCCATTAATATTTAATATCTTGAAAATAAATTCATTTTTTTAATGAATTATATAAAAAAATAAGCTTAACGGAGGTAGCGATTATGCGTGGAAAAACACTTAACTGAGACTTAAAATCGAGTGTATCAAGTTGTTTATAAGCATTTGGTATGCTAGATTTTAAATATTTAAAGGTTATAAAAATGACTTATATAAAAAATCCAACTTCGTTTTTTAATAAATCCACTTCGGGGAATCTTATTAATTTAGGTCAATTTCAAATTGAAGTAGATGATAGTCTGTTTGAGCATTTGCTTGATATCGTAATATTTGCACAGAATGAAAAAACATATGAAGAATTAATATCATTTGCTACTGAAAATAATATTAATAGTAAAACTATTAAGTTGTCCTTAGATAAGAAAATATTAATTCCTTTTTATACACATACACATCCTCAAAATGGTATTTATCTAAAAAATAAATATTTCCTAGATCTTTTATTAACACATCCAGAAAATTTTAATTTAGAAAAAGAGCATGTTATTATCATTGGATGTGGTGGTATTGGAAATTTTATGACTTATTCTCTTGCTACTTTGGGATTAGGATCTATGACTTTTATAGATGAAGATAAAATAGAAGAATCTAACTTAAATAGACAATTTTTATTTGATTATGATTTTATAGGAGGTAATAAAGTAGATATAATTGAAAAAAAAATAAAATCACTAAATAAAATTATTAAGACTCAAACATATAAACAAAAAGTTTCAACAAAGGTACTAGAAAGTATTTTGTGTAATTCAAAAATTAAACCATCTTTAATAGTATTATCAGCGGATGATGATTATTGTCTTCCTTTAGTTAATAAATTTTGTATTGAATATTCTGTTCCATTTATAAATATTGGCTATCTTAATGATTTTTCAGTTATTGGTCCATTTTATATTCCTGATATTTCGTCTTGTTCCTATTGTACTGATATTGGAGTTATAAAAATGCCATCATCTTCTATGATAGAAGACAAAATAATACTTGCAAATAAGGATTATCAAGCCCCTTCTTTTTTTACTAATAATGCAATTGCCTCAAGTATGGCTATTATTGATATAATGTTTTATTTTGGAGGTGAATATGAAAGGATTAATTCTTTAAATAAGCGAATTGGTATTAGCAATCATGATTTTTCATATCATTTTATTAATATTAAAAAAAATAAATTTTGTAATTGTAATAAAAATTTATGATAGAGTGTAAGCATCAAAGATATTATTTTTATTCATTATTTTTATCGGAATTTGCAAGGACATTGCCACATGCTGTTTTAACTATTATTTTAATAAATAAAGGTTTGCAATTGAGAGATATTGCTATAGTGCAAATGTTTTATATGTTAGCAATTATTTTTTTTGAACTTCCTTCAGGTGTAATATCAGATATTTTTGATAGAAAAATTGTTTATTTATCATCGATTTTTTTATCAATGATTGCTTATTTTATTATTTTTCAAACATCATCATTTATAATTCTTTGTATTGCTTGGTTTATATATGGTATGTCATCTGCAGTTAATACTGGTACAATTGATGTTAGTTTTACTCGTGTATATCAAAGTAATTCGAAAAAGTTAAAAGCATTTATATCATCTATGAAAATAATTTTAGGTATTGGTGCTATTTCAGGTGGATATGCAGGAAGTGTATTATTTTTATATGTTGATGAAAAAATTTATCTTATTTCATTATTTCTGTATCTAGCCTCATCTTTAATTACAATTTTTTTTATATCAAGTGATAAAAATACGGATCATAAGAAGGAATGTTTAAAATTATATATTAATCAATTTAAAAGTAATATAATTACGTTATTAAAATCTAAAATGTTAATAGAGTTATTTATTTTAATTAGTTCTATTCAGTTTTTTTTTCAACCTTTTTATTTGTACTGGCAAGCAATTTTTATTGATAAAAATGTTCCTATTAGTATATTTGGAATTATATATATATTATTTCGTTTATCAAATATTATAGGAGCATGGGTATTTAAAAAAATTAGACATTCAAGCTATGATTCTTATGTTATTTTAGGTATCATATTTTTATTATCAATTTTAATAAAAATAGTTTCACATATTTACGTATTTATTACTATAATGACATTTCTCGTAATTTTAGTTTCTCTTTATTCTAATAATTTAGAATATTTTTTACGAAAAAATATAGATTCAAAAATCTTAGGGACTATAGCTTCTATTAATAGTACAATATCTCGTTTATTTTCATTTTTAGTATTGACAGCATGTTCAATTTTAGCTAGCTTTATAAGCATAATAAATACATTTATTTTATTAATACTTATTTTTTGTATTTTATCTATCCTTGTGATATATAAATTTACGGATAATAAAAGAGAAGACATAAAGTAAATTTGAATTTGTGTTTAATACTTTAAAAGTAAATAATGAATTACTTTCATCAAGTAGTTATATGATTTTGATATTTTGGCACAAAATTATAGTTTCTTATTGCTTCCCTCTACAGGGTTTAATCCCCCTTCCTTTTTACCATAACTTAATTTTTCTCTCTTCTTCTAACATTTTTGTAATCAGTTTAATTGATTTCTTTATCTAATTCTTTTGTGAGAATTTCTATTTATTTGCTTTGTTATTGTTTTTGATTGCTTCACTTTCTCTTAAATCTTTATTTTTTAAATACGCTTTTTTAATTTTTTCCAAAACAGCATCTGAATTTTGTGTTATGGGTCTTATTTATCCACCTGTCCCACAAGTGCTTGATGCTTGTTCTTTAAATTTATCTAAATCATTACTATTACCTTCAAATGAACCTTTTACTATTTGTTTAAAAGTTTCCTTTTGCTGGCTAGCATTGTCACCTGTACATTTTGCAAGCTCACTCTGTATATGATCTAGTGCAAACTTTATCTTAGATTCATCAAAACTTAAAAATTTTTTAAAATCATTATCATCACCCAAAGCCCCTTTTAAGAAGTTTAATCCTTGTTTTTGGTTATCACTTAACTTGTCTCTTAATGCTTCCTCAGGTGTTTTTTGTACTTCTTGTGCTTGTTCCCTTAAGTCGTCTCTTTTAGATCTGCTTTTAATTCCTTTGTCCTTATTGGTATCTTGACCGCAACTACTAATTAGTAGTAATAAAACCAAAACAAAATTAATTTTACTCATATAAATCCCCTTATATTTATATTGATTTTTGATCATCTTGTTTTTATTGCCAATTTTAAGTCCATATGAATGTTGGCTGTTGTCATCAGTACATAGAGGCTCTTTTTTTAAGACATTCAAACATCTCTTCACTATTGTCTTTAGTAAATATGTCGTTTAGAATACCTCTAAAGAACTGCTCTATTTCGTTAGTACCATTGCAATACTTTCTCATTTGCGCCGTTACCATTGCCATTTTTATTGATTTTACAATCAATAGTATCACTTATATAAGTATTAAAAGTCTTATTACTTGCTTTTTTTGTTTTTTATCTTCTAAGAAATTATAGGCAGTAGTAAAAGCATTAGCCAATTCTTTTTGTTTTTGTGTATCTTTTGAAAGCCAGTTAAAAAAACCCGTGCACTTATTTTTATTGTCTTTACATTCACCAACTTGAGAAAGTAGTTTATCAATTACTTTCTCAAATTCGTTCTTAAGTGAATCAAACTTTTGTTGCTCATCAATAGTTAGAGTAATAACCTTCTTTTGTATTTCTTTATCGGTTTTCTTTTGTAAATTATCCAGAGCTCCCTTAGAGCTACTATGTAGCTGAGTTTCAGTAGGTACTATGCTTATTTATATCCTTTGCAATAATACAAGAATAATGTGCTTCAAAATATGAACCTTATAAGTTTACTCATGTAAATTTTCTTATCTTTATGATTGAAATAATATATAGCATTTCTTCTCGTGCTGTGTGAGTGCTTATGAGTACTCATTGTTTTTGTAAAAATTATTATTTTTTGCATTTTAGTAGATTAAAAAAGCTTTTTTGGCTATTTAGTCCCTTCTTCACTTATAGAGAAGTATAATAAGGAGGCACGGAAAGAAATGAGAAATAAATTAAGTGCAATAATAATGACTTTATTGATGGTATTAATATCATGTAATAATGGAGGGCCAGAGCTTAAAAGTGAGGAAGTAGCTAAGCCTGATGGAACAGTACTTAATTTGGAAAAATAAGTACAAAAATAAAAGATGCTGTCGCTTTTGCAAAAGATGTTAAAGAAGTTCATGCTTTAGTTAAGTCCATTGATGAGCTTGCTAAAGCTATTGGTAAGAAAATTCAACAAAATTCTGATCAATTTTGTGCTGATGGTGCTCATAATGGTTCTTTAATTACAGGGGTGTTTCAAGTAATATTGACTGTAGAAATTAAATTGAAGTCTTTATAAGATACAGTTGAACTTTCTGATGCACTTAAGGCAAAGGTTATTAGTTCTAAGACCGCAAGTGGAGATAAAGGGGTTGCTGAGCTTATTAAGTTTAACACAGCAATTGATGAATTATTAAATGCATCTCAAACGCAGCAGACGCTGCAATTACTGAGCTTTTACAACCCCTGCTAAGCCTTAACTAAGGATAAATAAGTTAAGTAGTTATTATAAGATTAGTTTTTAATTCTTAGGTCAGTAACTGGAAAAACAAAGTCTATAAATAATAAGCTAGGAGTTTGTTCTCTTAGCTTATTATGTTGTTTAATTCTATTTTTACTTGTTTTACTACATTATTATATTTTGTAGATTACTTTAATTACTTTCATCTTTGAGATTACATTTATGGCTTGATTTTAACTTATTTTATAACTTAATGAGAACTTAAATTGCTTATTTGTAACTTTATTTTTACTTATATCTTGTAATAATTCAGATCTTAAGAGCACTGATAGAATCTTTTAATAACAGATTGGTGCTAAGACCGCATTTGAGATTTTTTATAAACTAAAGGAAATCGGTCTAATGCTATATGTTGAAGATAGGGATAACACTTCTGGGCATGGGAATGTGACTAAAACCTTTTTTAAACTTAGAGAAGGTATGAGTCATAAGTTTAGAATTGCGCCAATTAAACCTATAAGTAATAAATTTACTAGAATTGTTACGTTAATAGAGCCATTTGCGACATCTAAACTTAGTATTATGGACTATTCAAGCAAGTCAGCTATATCTGATATTTATAAGTACAAAGGAGATGGAAAGAGTGCTGATGATTCATTAGATAGCCTCTCAGCAGCATATATGTTATTGACTTTGGGTATACGTTCTCTTAAAGCACGTTTTACCAAAATAAGGTTCCTATAACATGTAAAATATTATATAATAATTAAATAAGGAGATTTCTATGGGACTTGCACAACCAGTAATTACACAACAAATGGTTATAGCAGAACTTACTAAAGCTGGGATAAATAGAGAGATTGCTATTGATCTGTCTTACAGATATTATCGTAATGAGCTTACTTACAAAGATATTGAGTATTTAGAGAATAATTTTAATGTTAAATTTGATAAGTTAGAAGATAGGATAAGTGGTATTGAGAAGCGATTAGAAGATAAGATTAATGCTGCAGAGAATAACTTTCATCTTAAGCTTGAAAAGGTAGAGTCAAGCTTGCAAGCTGAGATTAAAGCAGTCAAATCTGAGCTAGATAACAAGATTGACACTAAATTCAATGAACTTGATAACAAGATTGATATAGTAAGAAATGAATTAAAATCTGATATTAAAGACCTTGATAACAAAATAGACACTAACACAATAGAACTTAAGAGTACATTAAGATTACATAATTGGATGTTTGGGACTCTTATCACACTTAATATAGGAATATTTTTAGCATTAATATCGTTATTAGTAAAGTAAGCTTAAGTTAAGTAACTCCTTCTTTAATTGACTTTATGTTAATTATTTTTTATCAAAATCGTTTAAATTTTTGTTAAATACAATTAAACTTTGATAATTGTTTCATCAAGCTCAATATTTGAAAGGTTAAAGCATCTATGCTCTTATCTTTTGTTTTTATCTAGTCCTCTGAGTTAATAAGGAGGCACGGAAAAGAAGTGAGAAAAAGAATAAGTGCAATAATAATGACTTTATTTATGGTATTAGTAAGCTGTAATAGCGGTGGGGGTTGCGGAAGATCCTAAAACTGTGTATTTGACATCTATAGCTAATTTAGGTAAAGGGTTTTTAGATGTTTTTGTGACTTTTAAAGATATGGTTACTGGAGCTTTTGGAATTAAGGCTGATACTAAGAAAAGTGATATAGGTAAGTATTTTGCTAATATTGAAACTACTATGAATGCAGTAAAAAAGAAGTTGCAAGATGAAGTTGCAAAGAATGGTAATTACGTAAAAGTTAAAACAGTTGTTGACAAGTTTGTTGCAGATGTCTTAGACAAGATTGCAGAAGGAGCTAAAAAAGCAGCAACAGGGGCTACTGGTGGTGATGCAATTGGTAATGCTGTCAAAAATGAGGATGCTGTACCTGCAGAAGTTGCAAGTGTCAATTTGCTTGTTGAAGGAATTCAAACAATAGTTGGTGTGGTCTTAAAAGATAAGGGAAGTGCAGATGCGAATAAGACTACAGATGATGACAAAAAGGATATAGGTAAGTTGTTTAGTAAAGCATCTGATAATGGGACAGAAGCAGAAGCAGCTAAGGCAAGCGCATCAATTGGAGCGGTAAGTGGTGCTGACATCTTGCAAGCTATTGCTAAGTCTGGTATGGCTTCAGCCGGTAAAGATATTGATCAAGCAAAGGATGTTGCTGAGATTGCTACTGCTAAGAATGATAGTGCTACTAAAGAGACTAAACAGAAAGATGCAATAATAGCAGCTGGTATAGCATTAAGAGCGATGGCTAAAAATGGTAAATTTGCTGCTAAGAATGAAGACAAAGCTGTATTTGCAGTAAATGGAATAGCTTCAAGTGCAGTAGGTAAGACGCTCAGTACTCTAATAATAGCAATAAGAAATACAGTTGATAGTGGTTTAAAGACAATAAATGAAACTCTTGCTAAAGTTAAACAAGAAGATAAGTCTGCAGAGGCTACTGGACCTGTAGAAACCGAAAAGAAAAAATAAGAATAAAGAATTATTAATAAACATAACTAAATAAAATCATTTAAGGAGAACTCTTCTATTGCTCTCTATGTATGAGACTTGTTCCCCTTATTTATATCTAGCCCTTTGAGTAAAAAATGAGGCACGGAAAAAATGAGGAAAAGAATAAGTGCAATAATTAATAAGTTAAATATAAGTATACTTATGATTTTATTTTTACTTCTTAGCTGTGGGAGTGGACAACTTCAAGCTGAGAAACTTGTTGCTGAATCTAAAATTTCTTTCTTTGATTCATTAGTTAAGATAGGACATGGGTTTCAAGAGATTTTTGGCATTTTTGGAAATGCAATAGGTGATGCATTAGGATTTAATGCTGTTAAATCTGGTGACAAGAAAAGTAAAGTAGGTGAACACTTTAAGAAAATAGGAGATGGACTTACAACTACTAAGGATAAGTTAAAAGAGCTATCAAATAAAATATCTGAAGCAAAAAATGCTAATAGCAGCACAATTGAAGCTGTTAAGAGTGCAATTAACAGTGCTAGTGATGTCTTTGAACAACTAATTGCTGCTCTAATTAAACTTGCTGGGGTTGCTAAGGAAGCTGGTAATACTAATATTGGTGATAATGCTGATGCTGTTCCTGGTGCTGCTGAAAAGACTGGGGTTGAAGCTATTAT
This sequence comes from Borrelia nietonii YOR, assembly GCF_023035795.1. NCBI lineage: Bacteria > Pseudomonadati > Spirochaetota > Spirochaetia > Spirochaetales > Borreliaceae > Borrelia > Borrelia nietonii. Next base: position 30,204 of record NZ_CP073157.1, on the reverse strand, counting down.
TGCAGGAGTTAAAGATATTATTGGAGCAGCAGAAAAGTCTGGTGTAAAGATTGAATATGGAAATGCTGGCGATCCAATAGCTACTGCAGCTAATACTACCGATGCTCTTGCTGTTCTTGGAGGTAATACTGCCAAGGCTACTCAAGGAGCTGGTGATAAGCTAGCATTTGAAGTATCTAAAGCTGATCCATGGGCAATAATTGATAAAATTAAAAATGCTAAGGCTGCTGATGGTATTCAACTTGATGCTGGTGAGAAAGATGCTGGGACATTAGCCGCTTCTAATAATAATGCTTCTGCTAATGCTGGTGCTAAAAGTAATGCTGCCCTAGTAGCAGCTGTTGTTCTTAAGTCAATTACTAAAGGTGGTAAATTTAGTGCTGCTGTTGCAGATGCAGGAGCAGTTAAAGCAGCAGCAGTAAGTGCAGTAAATAAGGTATTAGGAGTACTTGATTTTATAATTAGGAAACCAGTAGCAATCAATTTAGATAAGATAAGAGAAGCTGTTAAGGGAATACAGTACTCTGAAACTACTACTGAATCAACTGAAGCTAGTGCTACTCAACCTACTGTTACTAAATAAGTTATCTAATTAAATAATCTAAATAATAAAGTCATTTTAGGAAAACTCTTCTCTTTATGAGAACTGTTTTCCTTTTATGTTTTATATAGCTCTCCTGAGTAATAAGGAATAAAATGAGAAAAAGAATAAGTGTAATAATAATGATTTTATTTATGGTATTAGTAAGCTGTAATAGCGGTGGGGTTGCAGAGGAGCCTAAAACTGTGTATTTAACATCTATAGCTAATTTAGGGAAAGGATTTTTAGATGTTTTTGTGACTTTTAAAGATATGGTTACTGGAGCTTTTGGCATTAAGGCTGATACTAAGAAAAGTGATATTGGTAAGTATTTCGCTGATATTGAAAAAACTATGACATCAGTTAAAAAGAAATTACAAGGTGAAGTTGCTACGAATGGTAATTATGTAAAAGTGAAAACAGTTGTTGACAAGTTTATTACTGATACATTAGATAAGATTGCAGCAGGTGCTAAAGAAGCAGCCAAAGGTGCTACAGGAGAAGATAAGATTGGTAATACTACTTCTGCTGGGCATGGAGCCAGTCCTGCTGACAAGGACTCTGTGATCTCATTAGTTAAAGGAATTAAGACTATTGTTGATGTGGTATTAAAAGATAAGGGTGATGCAGGTGCTACTAAAACAGCAGAAGATGATAAAAAAGATATTGGCAAGTTGTTTGATGGGAAAAAAGATGATGCTAAAGAAGAAAATATTGCAAAGGCAGCGGCTAGCATTGGTGTAGTGACCGGAGCTGATATTCTTAAAGCTATAACTACATCTAAGGAAAATCCTGTTGAAAATGCTACTGAGGGTATTAATGCAGCCAAAGATGCAGCAGAGATTGCTGTTGCTAAGGCTGTTAATGACAAGAAAGAGATTAAAGAATTAGCAAAGAAGGATGCGGTTATAGCAGCTGGCATTGCACTGCGAGCAATGGCTAAAGATGGTAAATTCGCTGTTAAGGATGAAGAGAAATCTGCTCATGCAGTAAATGGAGTAGCAGCAAGTGCAGTAGGTAAGACACTCAGTACACTTATAATAGCAATAAGGAATACAGTTGATAGTGGTTTAAAGACAATAAATGAAGTACTAGCAGCTGTTAAACAAGAAGATAAATCTTTAGAAGCTGCTACCCCTACAGACGCAACAGCTAGTGGACAGCAACAATAAAAAATTATTAATAAACATAGCTAAATAAAGTCATTTTAGGAAAACTCTTCTCTTCATAAGAATTGTTCTCCTTTTGTTTTACCTACCCTCTGATTGCACAGGGGCCTAATAGTATAAAGAATTCTTTAAAAATCACAAATCAAACCTTAATAAGTATTGTTATATTTGTAGTTTTCTATTTATTTGTTGTGGTCAGCAATCAGATGCAGGGAAGGATGGCGCAGCAGGAGGAGAGAAACAAGGGGCTGGAAGTTTAAGTGAAGTACTAATGGATGTAGGTAGAAGTGCTGAGAATGCTTTTTATTCATTTATGGCTTTAGTTTCAGATGCTTTAGGTTTTACTGTAACTAAAGATACAAAGAAACAAGATGTAGGGAACTATTATAAGAAATTAGCAGAAGGAATAGAGAAAGCTATAGGAGAATTGTCAGCAATTTCAGGTCAAACTGATCAGTCTGATAAACAATCAGGGAAAGAAGGAAATGAATCAGAATTAAATAAGTCGATTGATAGTGCTAAGGGTGTATTGGAGTCATTAAAGATAAACGTAGAGTCTTTAAAAGGAATAGGTGATGTCAATGTAGTAGGTCATGCACATAATGCTCAAGGTGCAGGAACAGCAGCAGCTGATGTTGAATTAAAGAAATCCCTTAAAGCATTACAAGAAATAGTAAAAGCAGCAAAGGGAGCAGGTGTTCCAGAGCCAAAAGCAGGAAATACAACATTAAAAGTAGGTGATGCAGATAATAAGGAAGGAGCTAAAATATTATCTACAAGTGGTAATAATCCAGGTGCAGGGGATGCAGGAAAAGCCGCAGCAATACTAGCAACAGTAAGTGGAAATGAAATGCTAGCTTCAATAGTTAAATCAAAAGAAGGTGATGCGGATACAGGAGTAGGAGGCAATGCAGATGGAGATACAAGTGCGGTGTCATTTGCAAAAGGAGGATCAAGTAATAACCTATCAAATGCTGATACACCAAAAGCAGCAGCAGTATCAGGAGGGATAGCATTACGTTCATTAGTTAAAGGTGGTAAACTAGCATCAGGAGCAGGAGATAATGCTACAGGAGGAGGGAAAGAAGTACAAGGAGTAGGGATCACAGCGGCAAATAAATTATTAGTAGCAGTAGAAGATATAATTAAAAAGACAATAAAGAATGTTCTTGAAAAAGTAAAGCAGGAAGTAGATAAAGCAAGAGCTCCAAAAGCAACAGGTCAGCAATAAGATAGATAGTTAGATTAATTACTTAAAAGTAAGATTAGAAGGCAATCTTAGAGATAAATCCAGGATGTCTTCTATATTGTTGTAATGAAAAATGAGAAGTTAAATTGGCTGCTGAATCTAAAAATTCTTTCTTAGATTCATTAGTGAAGATAGGACAAGGATCTCAAGATATATTTGGAATTTTTGGTAATGCAATAGGTGATGCATTAGGATTTAATGCTGTTAAATCTGGTGATAAGAGAAGTAAAGTAGGAGAACACTTTGAAAGAATAAAAAAAGGTTTAGGTGATACTAAGGATAAGTTAAAAGAGCTATCAGGGCTATCAGGTGAAATATCCGAAGCAAAGAATGCTAATGGAAGCAGCATTGAAGTTATTAAGGGTGCAATTAGAGGATCGGGTGATGTTTTTGATAAATTAATTGGTGCTCTAACTAAACTTGTTGATGTTGCTAAAGAAGCCGGTAGTATTGACATTGGTGATACTGCTAGTGCTGCGGCTGCAGTAGCTGCTGACAAAGCTAGCGTTGAGACTATTATTGCAGGAGTTAAAGCTATTATTGATGCAGCAAAGAAATCTGGAATAGAAATCAAGTCTGGAACCGCTGGTAATGCAGTAAATGCTGCTGCTGCTAGTGCTCCTGCTGCAATTGGAAGTAATAATGCAGGTCAGGGAGCTGGTGATAAATTAGCAGCTGAAGTATCTAAAGCCGATCCATGGGCTATGATTGATAAGATTAAAAATTCTACAACTAATACCGCTGTTCTTGCTGGTAATGATAAAGACGCTGGGACATTAGCTACTGGTACTAATGCTAATGATGCTAATGGAGCTGGTGCGGCTACTAATGCGGACTTAGCAGCTGCTGTTGCTCTTAAGGCAATTACTAAAGGTGGTAAATTCAGTGCTGCGGCTGGTGATGTTGAAGCAGTAAAAGCAGCAGCAGCTAGTGCAGTAAATAAGGTATTAGGAATACTTGATTTTATAATTAGAAAAACAGTAAGTAGCAATCTAGATAAAATTAAAGAAGCAGTAAAGGGAATGAAGTACTTTGAAACTACTACTGAAGCAACCGAAGCAAGTACTATTAAACCCGATACTAAATAAATTGTCTAATTAAAGAATCTGAATAATAAAGTCATTTGAGGAAAACTTTTCTATTCATAAAAATTGTTTTCTTTTTTACTACCTTGTAATAATTCAGGTCTAAAGCGTAGTGATGGAATCCTTTAACAACAGATTGATGGTAAGGCTGCATTTGAGTTTTTTATAAGATAAAAAAATAGACTAAACGCTTTATGTTATAGTTAGGGGCCCTCTTAAATCACATTTTACTAACATAAAGTGCTTATAACAGTTAAAATATTATATAATAATTATATAAGGAGATTTTATGCAAGATTCATCATTACATTCCGTTGCTAATACACAAATTTTTAATGGGCATATTACAGAGGAGATTATATATCAAGAATTTGTAAAGATGGGTATGCAAGATTTTATTGCAAATGATCTCTCTAAAAGATATTACCGTAATGAACTGACTTATAAAGATATTGAGTATTTAGAGAATAATTTTAACTTAAAACTTGAGATGTTAGAGCGTAGTTTAAAATCTGAAATTATATCTGTTAAGGCAGAACTTGATAATAAAATAGATATTGTTAGAAATGAATTAAAAACAGATATTGCATCTGTTAGCAATGAGATTTCTCTTGTTAGGAAAGATATGGAGATTAATAAAATGGAACTTAATAGTAAACTTGATAAAACCACATCTGAATTTAAAAGTACATCAAGATTACATAATTGGATGTTTGGAACTCTTATCACACTTAATATAGGAATATTCTTAGCATTAATGTCATTATTAGTAAAGTAAATTTATTTAATTAGCCCTTATTTAATTGATTTTCTGTCAATTATTTTTTTTCTTCATTTTTTTTACAAAAATCATTTAATTATTTGTTAGATACAATTAGTAGATTAGTTGTTTTATTATGTTTAATCTCTGAAATGTTAAAGTATCTAATGTTTTTAGTTTTTTTATGTTTATCAAAGGTTTTTAACTATCTAATCCTTTCTGAGAAAAAAGGAGGCACGTAAAAAAATGAGAAAAAGAATAAGTGCAATAATAATGACTTTATTTATGGTGTTTATGTCATGTAATAATGGAGGGCCAGAGCTTAAAAGTGACGAAGTAGCTAAGTCTGACGGAACAGTGCTTGATTTGGCAAAAATAAGTAAAAAGATAAAAGATGCTAGTGATTTTGCAGCAAGTGTAAAAGAAGTTCATACTTTAGTTAAGTCAATAGATGAGCTGGCTAAAGCTATTGGTAAGAAAATTAAAATCAAGATACACTTGGTACTGAGGCTAATCAGAATGGTTCATTACTTGCTGGAGTATTTCAATTAATGGTAGACGTAAAAGTTAAATTGGAAGCTTTAGAAAAAACAGCTGGAATTTCTGATGAATTAAAGAGTAAAGTTTCTGATACTAAGACTAAAACAGAAGCTTTTTCAAAGAAATTGAAAGACAATAATACTGATCTTGGCAAAGCAGCTGTTCAGGATGATGCTGCAAAAAAAAGCTATACTTAGAACTAATAATGATAAGACCAAAGGAGCTGAGGAACTTGGTAACCTCAACGAGTCAATAGACGATTTGTTAATTGCTACTAACGGCGTAGTAACAGCTGCAATTAAGGAGCTTACAACTCCTGCTAAGACAGCATCTACTGCTCAATCTAACTAAGGGTAAACAAGTTAATTTATTATAAGATTACTTTTTAATCAATGGTGATTATCCGATAAAATAAAGTCTATAAATAATAAGCTAGGAGTATATTTCTCTTAGCTTATTTTGTTTTTTTATTCTTATATTTATTTGCTTTACTACTTTATTATACTTCTTGAGATTTTTTTTGATTACTTTTATCTTTTAGACTTATATTTATGCCTTGATTTTAACTTATTTTATTACTTAATAATAACTTAGATTGCTTATTTTTACTTCTTAGTTGTGGGAGTGGTAGTACTAAGGCTGAGGATCCTAAAACTGTATATTTAACATCTATAGCTAATTTAGGGAAAGGATTTTTAGATGTTTTTGTGACTTTTGGTGATATGGTTGCGGGTGCGTTTGGTATTAAGGCTGATACTAAGAAAAGTGATATAGGGAAGTATTTTACTGATATTGAGAGTACTATGACAACAGTTAAAAAGAAATTACAAGATGAAGTTGCAAAGAATGGTAATTACGTAAAAGTTAAAACAGTTGTTGACAAGTTTATTACTGACACATTAGATAAGATTGCAGCAGGAGCAAAGGAAGCAGCTAAAGGTGCAACAGGTAGTGATGTTATAGGAAATGCTGTGAAAGACGCTCAGGATGCTGCACCTGCTGATAAAACAGCAGTAAATTCTATTGTTAAAGGAATTAAAACTATTGTTGACGTAGTTTTAAAGGATAAAGGAAATGCAGATGCTAATGGTGCTAAGATTGAAGATACTGAGAGGAAATCAATTGGTAGATTGCTTAGTACTAATGCTAATGCTGGAGAAGAAAAACATGCAGGAGCAGCAAGTGCCTCAATTGGGGCTGTAACTGGAGCTGATATATTACAAGCTATTGCTAAATCTGGGGATGTTGTAGGTGAGGTTGAGATTGATGCAGCGACAAATGCAGCAGAGATTGCTGTTGCTAAAAAAGGAGATCAGAAAGATCTTAAAGCAAATCAAAAGGATGCAATAGTAGCAGCAGGAATTACTCTTAGAGCAATGGCAAAGGATGGTAAGTTTGCTTCTAAGAATAATGAAGAGAAATCTGCTAATGCAGTTAATGGTGTTGCTGCTAGTGCTGTTGGTAAGACTTTAAGTACTCTAATAATAGCAATAAGAAATACTGTTGATAATGGAAAAAAAGATAAATGAAGCATTAGCTACAGTTACACAAGAAGATAAATCCGCAGAAGCTGCTACACCTGTAGAAACAACAGCTAGTGGACAATAATAAAGAATTATTAATAAAACATACATAACTAAATAAAGTCATTTTAGGAAAACTTTTCTTTTCATAAGATAAGAATTGTTTTCCTTTTGTTTTTATCTAGTTTCCTGAGTTGAGTTAATAAGGAGGCACGTAATAATGAAAAGAATTACTTTAAGTGCGTTATTAATGACTTTATTTTTACTTATGTCTTGTAATAATTTAGGGACTACTCCTAAAGATGGTCAGGCCGCTAAATCTGATGGCACTGTTATTGATTTATCTAAAATAAGTAAAAACATTGCCGATGCAGTTGCTTTTGCTAAGGGTGTTAAAGACGTTCATACCTTAGTTAAGTCCATTGATGAGCTCTGGTAAGAAAATTAAAGCTGATGGAACATATGTAGGGGATGATGCAGGTAAGAATAGTTCATTAGTTGCAGGGGTACGTAATATAATATTAGCTTTAACTCCTAAATTGGGAACATTAGAGGTAATAGATGGAATTTCTGATAAACTGAAAACAGAGATTGATTCGGTTAAGAATAAAAGTAAAGCATTCTTAGATAAATTGAAAGATACTTCTTCTGATGATGATACGAAAAAAGCTATAGATAGGATTGGCAAAAAAGATGGTGATAAGGGAGTTGCATAACTTATTGCCTTGAACACAGCAATTGATGGGTTGTTAAAGGCTGCTGAAGCTGCGGTAACAGCTGCGATTAAGGAGCTTACAACTTCTACTAAGTCAGCATCTACTGCTCAACCTAACTAAGGATAAACAAGTTAATTGATTATTATAAGATTATTTTTTAATCAATCGTAATTATTTGCAAAAATAAAGTCTATAAATAATAAGCTAGGAGTATATTTCTCTTAGCTTATTTTGTTTTTTTATTCTATTTTTACTTGCTTTATTACTTTATTATATTTTTTAGATTACTTTGATTACTTTTATCTTTTAGACTTATATTTATGGCTTGATTTTAACTTGTTTTATCACTTAATGAGCACTTAGATTACTTATTTTTGCTTTTTGGTTGTGGAAGTGGACAACGACCAGAAGCAGGGAAGGATGTCGTAGCAGCAGGTACAGGAGGAAGAAGTTTAAGTGCAGTGCTAATGGATGTAGGGAGAAGTGCTGAAAATGTCTTTTATTCATTTATGGCTTTAGTTTCAGATGCTTTAGGTTTTACTGCTAAATCAACTACAAAGAAGAGTGATGTAGGAGATCATTTTATTGCTTTAGGTAAAAAACTTGGACAAGCATCAGATGAATTAGAAGAGGTAGCAAAAAAGTCAGAAATAGAAGGGTCTAAAGATGGATCAATAGCCGTAGCAATTAGAAGTGCAGTTGATGCTGCTAAGATTACTTTAAGTACATTAAAAGGTCATTTAGAGTCTTTAGGTCAAGTAGGTGATGCTAACCAAAAGGTAGGTGATGCAAATAATATTCAAGGTACAGGAACATCACCAGACGATGCTCAGTTAAAAGCGATGTTTAGGGTATTAAAAGAAATAGTGGGGATAGCAACAGATTTAGGTATTAAAGCATTAGAATCAGGAGTTACTACATTAACAGTAAATGGAATAGATAATAAAGATGGCGCTAAGATATTAGCTACAAGTGGTAATAATCCAGCAGCAGGAGATGCAGCTAAAGCAGCAGTAATATTAGCAGCAGTAAGTGGTGAGGAAATTTTAAAATCAATAATTGGATCACAAGAAAGTGATCAAGCACTAAATAATGCTGCAACTGCAAATACAACTGCGGTGTCATTTGCTAAAGGAGGATCAGATGCTCATTTAGCAGGTGAAACTAATGCAAAAGCAGCAGCAGTAGCAGGGGGAATAGCGTTACGTTCATTAGTTAAGACAGGTAAACTAGCAGCAGGTGCAGCTGATAATGCTACAGGGGGAGGGAAAGAAGTACAAGGTGTAGGAGTAAGTGCAGTAAATAAGTTATTGGTAGCAGTGGAAGATATAATTAAAAAGACCGTAAAAAATGTACTTAAAACAGCAAAAGAAAAAATAGATGAAGCAAGAACTCCAAAACCAGCAGTTCAGAAATAAGATAGGTAGTTAGATTAATTACTTAAAAGTAAGATTAGAAGGCAATCTTAAATATAGCATCTAAGATGCCTTTTATATTGTTGTAATTAAACTTAAGGAGTTAAATTGGCTGCTGAATCTAAAATTTCTTTCTTTGATTCACTTATTAAAATAGGTCAAGGATTTCAAGATATATTTGGAATTTTTGGTAATGCTATTGGGGATACTTTTGGACTTACAGCAGTTAAATCTGGTGATAAGAAAAGTAAAGTAGGAGAACAATTTGAAAGAATAAAAAAAGGCTTGGAAGATACTAAGGATAAGTTAAAAGAGCTATCAAGTGAAATATCTGAAGCAAAGAATGCTAATAGAAGTAGCATTGAAGTTGTTAAGGGCGCAATTAAAGGAGCGGGTGATGTTTTTGATAAATTAATTGATGCCTTAACTAAACTTGCTGATGCAACTAAAGATGATAACTCAATTGGTCATAATGATAATAATGCTGCTGCTGGTGCTGAAAAGGCTGGAGTTGAAGCCATTATTGGGGGAATTCAAACAATTATTGCAGAAGCAGGAAAGTCTGGCATATCAATCAAACCTGGAGATGCTGGTGGGCAGGTAACAGCTGCTGCTCGCTGCCCCTGCTGTACTGGGTGGTCATAATAATGCAGCTGCAGGAGCTGGAGCTGGTGATAAGTTAGCAGCTGAAGTATCTAAAGCTGATCCATGGGCTATGATTGATAAGATTAAGAATGCTACCGCTACTGATCCTGCTACCCTTGCTCAAAGCAATAATAATGAAACTGGAACACTAGCTGCTGCTAATGCTAATGCTAATGCTAATGATAATGATAATAACTATGGTGCAAAAACCAATGCTGACCTAGCAGCAGCTATAAGTGCAGTAAATAAGGTATTAGGAGTACTTGATTTTATAATTAGGAAACCAGTAGCAATCAATTTAGATAAGATAAGAGAAGCTGTTAAGGGAATACAGTACTCTGAAACTACTACTGAATCAACTGAAGCTAGTACTACTCGACCTACTGTTACTAAATAAGTTATCTAATTAAATAATCTAAATAATAAAGTCATTTTAGGAAAACTCTTCTCTTTATGAGAACTGTTTTCCTTTTATGTTTTATATAGCTCTCCTGAGTAATAAGGAATAAAATGAGAAAAAGAATAAGTGCAATAATAATGACTTTATTTATGGTATTAGTAAGCTGTAATAGCGGTGGGGTTGCAGAGGATCCTAAACTGTGTATTTAACATCTATAGCTAATTTAGGTAAAGGATTTTTAGATGTTTTTGTGACTTTTAAAGATATGGTTGCGGGTGCGTTTGGCATTAAGGCTGATACTAAGAAAAGTGATATAGGGAAGTATTTCACTGATATTGAGAGCACTATGACAAAAGTTAAAAAGAAGTTGCAAGATGAAGTTGCAAAGAATGGTAACTATCTAAAGGTAAAGGAAGTCGTTGACAAGTTTGTTTCAGATGTCTTAGACAAGATTGCAGCAGGAGCAAAGAAAGCAGCTAGTGGTGCTACTGATGGAGCATCAATTGGTGAGATTGTAAAATCTGATGCTGCCGGGAATGCTGGTCCTGATGCAGGAAGTGTAAAAAGTCTTGTTGTGGGAATAAAAGAAATAGTTGACTTGGTTATAAAAGAAGGTGATGGACAAGCAGATAAGACCAAGCCTGTTGATGATGATAAAAAGAATATCGGTAGACTATTTGGAGCTGAGACCTCTGCTGATAAGGGCGCTGAAGATAAACATGTAGCTGCGGCAAGTGCATCAATAGGAGCTGTGAGTGGTGCTGACATATTGAAAGCTATTGCTAGTGCTAATGTTGATGCTACGAAAGATGGCAAAGTTAAGGAAGTGAAAGATGCGGCGGGTCTGGCTTTAGCTAAGGGTACTGGTACTGCTGATGATGAAAAACTTACTACTGCAGAATCTAAAAAAGATGCAGTAATAGCAGCAGGAATAGTTTTGAGAGCAATAGCTAAAGATGGTAAATTTATTGTAAAGGACACTGCTGCAAATAAGACTGAAGCTGAAGCCGCTAAAGGAGCAGCAGCAAGTGCGGTAGGTAAGACTTTAAGTACACTTATAATAGCAATAAGGAATACAGTTGATAGTGGTTTAAAGACAATAAATGAAACTCTTGCTAAAGTTAAACAAGAAGATAAGTCAGCAGAAGCAACTAATCCTGCAGAAGCAACAACTAGTGGGTAGTAAATAAATAACTAGTTAACGGTAAATATAAAGGATAAAGTTATTGTAAGGGAATAAATAATTTAAGTAGTTATTACAAGATAAGTTATTAAGTAAGCTGTAAGAGTAGGGAGAAATAAAGTCAAAAAGGAATATGAAGCTAGGAGCGTAATGCTTTTAGCTTCTAATGTTATTTAGGGAATGTTTATTTGTATATAAAATTGTTTATATGAGTAAAGATTGAATATAAATAATTGTAAGTGTGATATTAAGAGTATATTTTTATTGTAATCAAATAATTAAATACTTTAAAAGTAACTTAAATTTGAATAAGTAAACCAAAAGCATAAAAACCCGTATAATAATAAGTTTTATTTTATGTCAATACCAAAAATTCATTGTGGGTTTATATTTTTTTATGATATAGGGAAGGCACGGAATAATGAAGAAGAATATGTTAAGTGAAATGTTAAACTTTATTTGTGGTATTAATATCATGTAATAATGGAGGGCGAGAGCTTAAAAGTGACGAAGTAACTAAGTCTGACGGAACAGTACTTGATTTATCAAAAATAAGTGCAAAGATAAAAGAGGCTAGTGCTTTTGCAGCAAGTGTAAAAGAAGTTCATGCTTTAGTTAGGTCAATAGACGATATTGCTAAGGGCATTAAGAAAAAAATTGCTGCAAATGGGTTGGAAGATGATGCTAATGGTAGTAATCACCATACTCCATTGATGGCAGGGGTATTTAGTGTGGCTACAACTATAGAAAAAAAATCAGGAGAGTTACAAGTAGCACAATCTCTTAAAAATTTAGGTGAAAAAGTTAAAGATGTTGAGGCTAAGGCTAAAGCATTTACAAGTAAGTTAAAAAATCAACATGCTACTTTGGGAGCTGCGGATGGAGCTGCTACTGATGCGAATGCAAGAAATGCTATAGATAAAAGCGATGCTACTGGAGGTAAAGGTAAGGAAGAGCTTATTGCTTTAAACACAGCAATTGATGGGTTGTTAAAGGCAGCTGAGGGTGAGGTAGAAGCTGCAATTAAAGAGCTTACAACCCCTGCTAAGCCAGCAACTCCCGCTAAGTCTTAACTAAAGTATAAATAATTTAAATATTATTATAAAAATTATTCCTAGTGGTATTGTTCTTGATTTAGCTACAATAAGTTAAAAATAAAAGACTCTATCAACTTTACGACAGATACTAAAGGAGGCAAGTGTTACTGATGTTAAGACTAAAAAATTAGGAGTTAGCGACTAAATAAAATCTGATGCTGAACTATCCAGAACATTACTTTGATATTGGTTTGAGTTTATTGATAGACTTTATCACTTAAGCTAAGAAAAGCTTTACGAGTACCATCCAATATATAATCCATAATTAAAACCATACTTACTAAACTTAATTTGAGTATACTTTATGTTGAAGTTAGGGATAATGTATCTGGACAGGGTAGTTTTATTAAGATATTTTTTTACATTTAGAACAAATATGCATCGTATTTATTCGTAACTTTAAATATACCTTTTCTTAAGGCACATTTTCCCAAGATAAAGTTTTTATAACATGTAAAATATTATATTATAATTACATAAGGAGATTCTTATGAGATGTGCACAACCAGTAATTACACAACAAATGGTTTTAAGTGAGCTTGTTAAAGCTGGGATAAATAGAGACATTGCTGCTGACCTTTTTTATAGGTATTGCCGTAATGAGCTTACTCATAAGGATATTGAGCATTTAAGAGAAAACTTTGATATAAAACTTGAAATGTTAGAACGCGGCTTAAAAGCTGACATTAATGAACTTGGCAATAAAATAGACACTGTTAGAAATGAGTTAAAATTTGATATTAAAGACCTTGATAATAAGATAGACATTAACAAAATGGAACTTAAGAGTACGTTAAGGCTATATAATTGGATGTTTGGTACTCCTATTGCACTTAATATAGGGATATTTTTAGCATTAATATCAATGTTAAGTAAGCAACTTTCAGTTAAGTAACCCTTCATCTTAATGCCTCTTTTAATCAATTGTTTTTTTGTTAAAGACAATTAGACCTTGCTGATTGTTGCATGATATTTAGTTTCTGCAAGGTAAAGGTAGCGATGGGATTAAATTTCAAGATTAATGCAAGAGATTTATACAGGTATTCTATCTTTTTTAAGAATTATATAAAAATATAGCAGAAGATGTGCTTAAGATGAAAACTTTTTTGTAATGTGGTTTCTCATCTAAGTTTAGCGAAGATTTAGAGGCTTTAAAGATAGAGCTTAAGACAATATTATTTAACTTGATTTATACAGTCAATGATGTTGGATTCATTTGAGTTGAAACCGCAGACCAGCTTAGTGAGCTAAATTTAGAAATTAATACGGAATTATCATTAATTAAGTGTTCTCTTTTAATAGCTTTGTAATTTGCAGTGATACGTATTGTTCTTCAAAATTTAATTCTTTTGTAGGGATTTTGTCTAGATGTTGTGTTGTACCCTCTCTTAAATTTTTAGGTCTTAAATATCCTTTTTTAAATTTGCTTTTTTACTTGAATTATGCTCAGGTGCATTTACCCACCCGCCGATCCACAAGTGCTTATTGCCCCGGCTTTAAAACCATTTAGTGTATTGTTGTTCATTGTGTTAAAATATCCCTTTATTACTTCTTTAAAAGTGTTTTTGCCTTGCTCATTACCACTACACTTTGAAAGTTCATTCTTTATATGTTCAAGCGCATCTTTAATCTTAGATTGATTTAAAAGCACAAACTGATTGAATTTACTCCCATCATCCAAAGCCTCTTTTAAGAAGTTTAAATTTAATTTTTCAATATCATTTAACTTTTCTCTTAACGATTCCTCAGGTGTTTTTTGTACTTCTTGTGCTTGTTCCCTTAAGTCGTCTCTTTTAGATCTACTTTTAATCCCTTTATCCTTATTGTTATGTTGACCGCAATTACTAATTATTAGTAATAAAATTATTAAGACAAAATTAATAACTTTCATATCAAATTTCCTTATCTTAATATTAATAATTTATTTTATTCCCAATTTTTAAGTCCACCCCAATGACTATTGTCGCTTGTGAGACCATCTTTAAGACATTCAAACATTTCCTTATTAGTTGGCTTGTTGGGTATGTCGTTTAAAATGCCCCTGAAGAACTGTTCTATCTCGTTAGTACCATTACCGTATTTACCATCATTGTTGCCTACTTGACAATCAATAGCGTCACTTATATAGGTGTCAAAATCTTTATCACTTGCTTTTTCTTGTCTTGTCTTTTCTTTTCTAAGAAGTTATAAACATCGGTAAAAGCATTGGCTAATTCTTTTTGTTTTGGTATGTCCTTTGAAAGCCAAGTAAGAAAGCCTTGTGCATTTACTCTTATCATTTTGACATCCTTGAATTTGATTTTGTAGCTTTTCAACGATCTTCTCAAGTGCATGCTTTAAAGAGTTAAATTTCTTTCTCTCATCATCAGTTAGAGTAATAGCCTTTTCTTTTATCTCATCAGTTTCTTTATGTAAATTATTCATAGCTCTTTTAGATCTACTATGTGATTGATCTTCAGTAGGTGCTATTCTTACTTTATATCCTTTGCAACAATACAAGAATACTGCTCCGAAGAGCATGAACCTTATAAGTTTGCTCATGTAATCCCCTTATCTTTATGATTTAAACAATATATAGCAGTTTTTTTCTTGATGTATAGATTCTTGTGAGTCTTCATTGGTTTTATAAAAATTATTATTTTTTTGCATTTTAGTAGTTTAAAAAAGCTTTTTTGGCTATCTAGTCCCTTTGCCTATATAGAAGAGTAATAAGGAGGCACGTAAAAAAATGAGAAAAAGAATAAGTGCAATAATAATGACTTTATTTATGGTATTTACATCATGTAATAATGGAGGGCCAAAGCTTAAAAGTGACGAAGTAGCTAAGTCTGACGGAACAGTACTTGATTTAGCAAAAATAAGTAAAAAAATAAAAGACGCGGTTGAGTTTGCAGCAAGTGTAAAAGAAATAGAGACTTTAGTTAAGTCAATAGATGAGCTTGCTAAAGCTATTGGTAAAAAAGTTGAGGCTGGTGGTACTCTTGGAGATGATGGTGGTAAAAATGGTTCTTTAATTTCAGGAGCATATAGTGTAGTGTTGTTTGCAGACACTAAGTTAGGACAGTTAGAGAATAAGGAGGGAATTTCTGTTGAATTGAAGGCAAAAGTTGTTGCCTCTAAAGCTGCAAGTAAGGCGTTTATAGATAAAGTGAAAGGAGAAAATGCTTCCCTTGGTAAAAATGATGCTTCTGATGATGACACAAAAAAAGCTATAAAGAAAGATAATGGTGATAAAACTAAAGGAGCTGAAGAGCTTATTAAGTTAAATACAGCGGTTGATGGGTTGTTAAAAGCTGCTAATGAGACAGTAGAAGCTGCAGTCGCAGAGCTTACAACTCCTGTTAAGGGAGAAAAACCTTCTCAAAATAACTAATTAGGGAATAAATAATTTAAGTAGTTATTATAAGATAAGTTAATTAAGTAAGCTGTAAGATCAGGGAGAAATAAAGTCAAAAAGGAATATGAAGCTAGGAGCGTAATGCTTTTAGCTTCTGATGTTATTTAGGGAATGTTTATTTGTATATCAAATTGTTTATATGAGTAAAGATTGAATATAAATAATTGCAGGTATGATATTAAGAGTATATTCTTATTGTAATCAAATAATTAACTATTTTAAAAGTAAGTTGAATTTGTGTAAGTAAACCAAAAGTATAAAAACCCGTATAATAATGAGTTATGTTATATGTCAATACCAAAAAGTCATTGTGGGTTTTTATTTTTTTATGATATAGGGAAGGCACGTAAAAAAATGAGAAAAAGAATAAGAGCAATAATAATGACTTTATTTATGGTATTAGTAAGCTGTAATAGCGGTGGGGTTGCGGAAGATCCTCAGAGTAAATTTTTAAAGTCAGTAATAGACTTAGGTAATGATTTTTTAAATGTTTGCACATCATTTGGCGAGATGGTCGGTAGTGTATTAGGTTTTGGTGCTTCAATTAAAAAGTCTGCTGTTGAGAATTACTTTAAGAGAATCCAAGGTACTGTAACAGATATTAAGACAAAGCTTGGGCAAATAGTTTAGACATGAAAAGTGAAAATAATCTTAACGTTGCTGGGACGGAGACAGCTGTTAACAAACTAATTATTGAAACACTTGATAAGATAATAGAAGGAGCAAAGACTGCAAGTGAGGCTATTGGAGATGATAGTGACCCAATTGGCAATGTCGCTGCTGCTGCCGCTGGTGGTATTCCTGGTGTTGGGATTGAAAACTTGGTAAAAGGAATTAAGGCAATAGTAGACGTGGTACTTAAAGGTGTAGGAAGTGCTGATGCTGGTGATGATAAAAAGGCTGAAAATCTTACCTCAAGAAATAATGATGGTGCAGGGAAGTTGTTTGCTAATGCTGCTGATGCTGATCCTAAGAAATCAGCAGCTGATGCAGCAAAGGCTGTTGGAGCAGTAACTGGAGCTGACATATTACAAGCTATTTCTAAAGGTAATGAAGGTGATGCTGTTAAGCTAGCTAAGCATAGTGCTGCCGCTGGTGCTGAGGCTAATAAAAAAGATGCGGTTATAGCAGGAGGTATAGCGTTAAGAGCGATGGCTAAGGATGGTAAATTTGCTGGTCCTAATGCAGCTGATGCTGACGCAAAGAAAGCAGTAGAGGGAGCGGCAATAAGTGCAGTTACTAAGGCATTAGATACATTAACTATTGCAATAAGGAGAACAATTGACGGAGGCCTTAAAACAGTTAAAGAAGCCATGAAAATTAATACTAATGATATTCCTATAAGTCCTGAGCCGAATACCCCTAAAACTACTACTAACTAGTTAGTTAAGGGTAAATATAAAGTCATTGTAGGGGAAAACGCTTTTCTTGTTTTTGATACAGAAGGGTAGTTTACCTTTTACTTAATAACTTATCTTGTAATAACTACTTAACTTATTTATTCCCTTAGTTAGTTATTTTGAGAAGGTTTTTCTCCCTTAACAGGAGCTGTAAGCTCTTTAATTGCAGCTTCTACTGCATTATTAGCAGCTGTTACTAACTCATCTATTGCTGTGTTTAATTTAATCAGTTCAGCAACTCCTTTATCACCGTCCTTTTTTCCAATTCTATCTATAGCCTTTTTTGCATCTTCATCAGTAACACCATCTTTACCAAGGTCAGCATTCTTCTCTTTCAATTTATTTAAAAATGATGTATTTGCAGCTGTTGCAGCAGTAACTTTTACTTTCAGATTCTCAGGGATCCCTTCCTTTTTCTCCAATTGTGCCAATTTAGTCTTCACGTGTAACACAACATTAAATGTTCCTGCAAGTATTGATGCATTCTTATTCGCCTGATTATCAAGCTCAGTAGCAGAGTCTTTAATTTTCTTTCCAATAGCTTTAGCAAGCTCATCAATAGACTTAACCAGAGTCTCTACTTCTTTTACACTTGCTGCAAAAACACTAGCATCTTTTATCTTTTTACTTATCTTTGCCAAATCAAGTACCGTTCCATCTGACTTAGCTACTTCGTCACTTTTAAGCTTTGGCCCTCCATTATTACATGATGTAAATACCATAAATAAAGTCATTATTATTGCACTTATTCTTTTCCACTATTATATTTAACTTCTTATTTTCCTTAAAACAAAGTAGAAGGCAACCTAGATCTATCTCTCTAAGATTGCCTTCTGCTTTTATTCCTCAATAATCTAAATTTACTATTTATCTTATTAATATGTCTTCTCACTTACTTGGTTCTATAGCTGGTTCTTGCATACCTCTTGCTTTATCTATTTTTTCTTTTGCTGTTCCAAGAACATTCTTTACTGTCTTTTTAATTATATCTTCTACCGCTCTTAACAGCTTATTTGCTGCAGCCACTCCTACTCCTTGTACTTCTTTCCCCCCTCCTGTAGCATTATCTGCTGCTCCTGCTGCTAATTTACCTGTCTTCACTAATGAACGCAATGCTATTCCTCCTGCTACTGCTGCTGCTTTTGGAGTATTTGCACCTGCTAAGTTAGCATCTGAACCTCCTTTTGCAAAAGAAATTGCACTTGTATTTCCATCTGCAGCTGCTGCTAGCTGTGCATCATTCTCTCCTGATTTAACTATTGAGTTTAACATCTCTTCACCACTTACACTTGATAGTATTGCTGCTGCTTTAGCTACATCTGCTGCTGATGGATTACCACCACTTGTAGCTAATATCTTAGCACCCTCTTTATTATCTGCTCCTCCATTTGCTTGTAGTGTAGTAGCTCCTGTTTTTAATGCTTTAACACCTGCATTTGTTGCTGCTTTTACTATTTCTTGCAATGCTTTAAAGGCTTTCCTTAATTCATCATCAGCTGCTGTTGTTCCTGAACCAGCAGCATTATTTGCATAACCTACTGGATTAGAATCGCCTATTGTTCCTAAAGATTCTACATATCCTTTTAATGTACCTAAAACTTCCTTAGCTTCATTAACCGCTTCTCTAATTGGATTTTTTGATGAATCGCTTTTATCAACACCTGTTTCTGCTTTTATTGCTACTTGTTCCAAGTTATTTGACGCCTCTCCAAGCTTCGCACCTAGGCTGTTAAAATAACCTCCTACTTCTTGCTTAGTTGTATCTGATTTTGCAGTAAATCCCAACACATCTGATACTAACTCTATAAATGCGTAAAAAGCATTCTCCGCACTCCTACCTAATTCCATTAGTGAATTGCCTAAATTTCCATTTACTCCTCCTGCTGCTCCGGTCTTACCTGCTTCTACTGCCTGTTGTCCACATCCTATCATTAGAACAACTATCATCATCATTATACTTATATTTAACTTATTAATTATTGCACTTATTCTTTTTCTCATTTTTTTACGTGCCTCCTTTTAACCTATGCATTACCTTCAGCATCAGAACTAAAGATTTGAAAATATTTATGCCTTAATTTTTAATGAAAGGAAAAAGCTTATAGGAGACAATGCTATATTATTTAACAGTAATACAGCATTTAACTGTAAATATAATCACATATCACTATCCAATGAACCTATGCTTCAAAACATAGAGAAAAATTGAAATTCGACATTGTTAGGCTTAATAAAAACAATTTAGATTGCTATAAAAATTCTAAATCCTGTTTCAAAATATTATTGCCTCTGTAATAGAAGAATTCTTCTCTAGCAATACAAGCTCTAAACATAGTCATGTACTTCATAAGCTCAAAGCCCACATCAATCTACGACCCAAAGAAATGGATATTTCTTACAAGTCTACCTATAAATATCAACTAGAAATCCTGTATAGCATCCTTAAAAAGCGAACATAATCTAAATAGCATTTTACTAAGGTCAAGTGAATGTCATTATTTTCAAAAACTTATTTAAATTTAAATAAAATTTAAGAGAGCTCCCTTGTTAAAGGGAGCTCCTCTTTCAAATACTAATGTTGGGGGATGCTTAATACCTTTACATGTTTTTTTATCTTTCAAGATTCGATAGAGCAGATTTAGCCTCTTTAATAAATTTTTCTATCTCTTTCTTTATCTCTCCTTGCTTTAGTTAGCTTCGCAGAAGAATATTCTAATTGGCTTAAAAAATTTGCTGCGCTACTGCTTGCCTTTCGAGATAATTGTACTAATAAACAATCGTTTGCTTTTCCGAAAGAATAAAGTAATATATTTTTTAATCTTTCAGTAATAGCTTCTTTTAAAGTTTCCTGTGCTTTATCAAACAAGAATTTTGCAGATTCCAACTCGCTCAGTTCACTATCAACTTGATTTATAAGACTTTCAAGATTTAAATCACTTACCTATTGACTTTAAAAGTCTACTCTGAGGATCCTCTGATACAGGACCGCTATTACAGCTTACTAATACCAAAAATAAAGTCATATTATTGTACTTAATTTTTTTTCACTTACGTACCTCCCTAACCTATGCATTGCCTTCTGCATCAAAACTATCGCTAGCAAATAGTTCCCCGATTTACAGAGAATAAAAGAAGCATTTTCCTTAAATGACTTTGTATTTTTAGTATTTATCCTTAACTAGTTATTAGTAGTAGCTTTAGGGTGTTCTGTTCAGGGTTTATAGGAATATCATGAAGATTAATTCCCATAGTTTTTTTAACTGTTTTAAGTCCTGTGTCAATTGTTTTTCTTATTGCAATATTTAGTGTATCTAGTGCCTTAGTAACCGCACTTATTACCGTTCCTTTAACCGCAGTAGTAACATCAGCACTAGCAGCATCATTACCATTAGCAAATTTACCATTCTTAGACATAGCTCTTAAAGCCATACCTCCTGCTATAGTCGCTACAGAAGCATTCCCAGTTGTTTCTTTCGCCAATTTAGCAGCATTGCCCCATCTTTAACCATGTCTCGTAATATATCAGCATCGGTTACTGCTTCAACAGCCTTTGGTGCGTCGGCTGCTGATTTCTTGGCATTAGCAGCAGTATCAGCGTGGTAGTGATAAATAATTTTCCTGTCTTGTCATTAGTAGCAGCACCTCTTGGGGGGGGTGAACCATCTTCGGCCTTTTATCATTGCCAGCATCAGCATTTCCTTCTTTAAGTATTACATCTACAATTGACTTAATTTCATTTATTAGTTTATCAATATCATTGTCTTTAACCCCGGACAGCATTACCAGCACCATAAGCAACAACATTACCAATTGGGTCACTAGCATCACCAATAGCATCATTTGTAGTCTTTGATCCGTCAATTATCTTATCAAGTGTATCAGTAACTAGTTTGTTAACAGCTGTCTCTGTTCCAGCTGCATTAGGATTACCTCCACTCTTCATGTCTGATGCCCTTTTCTCAAGGGATGTTTTAGTAGATGTAACGGCATCTTGTATTTTCTTAAATTAGTTTTCTGCTTTATAGAAAACAAGAGAAGCGCTTCCCTTAAATAACTTTATATTTTTAGTTTGACGATTTATTAGTTGGTTGAGCAGTATCAGATTCAGTAGCTTCACCAGTAGTTTCAGAATATTGTATTCCCTTAACAGATTCTCTTATCTTATCTAGATTGCTACTTACTGTTTTCCTAATTATAAAATCAAGTACTCCTAATACCTTATTTACTGCACTTACTGCTGCTGCTTTAACTGCCCCTTCTTCATTTGCAGCAGCACTAAATTTACCACCTTTAGTCATTGCCTTTAATGCTACTGCTGCTGCTAAGTCTGCATTACTCTTTGCACCCGCATTAGCAGCATCAATCGAAGTAGCTAGCTCTCCAGCATTGTTAGCATTACCAGCAGCAAGTGCAGCAGGATTTGCAGCAATCTTGGCATCTCTTATCTTATTTATCATTGCCCATGGATCGGCTTTAGCCACTTCTTCAGCAAGTTTAGGACCAACATTAGCAGACGCAGCAGCACCAGATTTTGCAACTGCTTCACCACCAGCATTAGCTTCAACCGGACTACCCTCTTTTCCATCTTCAATCTCTACTCTTGACTTTTTGGCAGTTTCAATAATAGCTTTAACCCCTGCAATAATAGTCTCAACGCTAGCTTTGTCAGCAGCTACTGCAGCCGCAGCACTAGCAGTATCACCAATGTCAATACTACCAGCTTCTTTAGCAACACCAGCAAGTTTAGTTAGAGCAGTAATTAGTTGTTCAAAGACATCACTAGCACTACTAATTGCACTCTTAACAGCTTCAATTGTGCTGCTATTAGCATTCTTTGCTTCAGATATTTCACCTGATAGCTCTTTTAACTTATCCTTAGTATCACCTAAACCTTTTTTTATTCTTTCAAAGTGTTCTCCTACTTTACTTCTCTTATCACCAGATTTAACCACATTAAATCCTAATGCATCACCTATTGCATTTCCAAAAATTCCAAATATATCTTGAAATCCTTGCCCTATCTTCACTAATGAATCTAAGAAAGAATTTTTAGATTCAGCAGCCAATTTAACTTCTCATTTTTCATTACAACAATATAGAAGGCATCTGAGACGCATCTCTAAGATTGCCTTCTAATCTTATTTTTAAGTAATTAATCTAACTATCTATCTTATTTTTGACTTGCTGCTTTTGGAGCTCTTGCTTTATCTACTTCTTGCTTTACTTTATCAAGAACATTCTTTACTGTCTTTTTAATTATATCTTCTACTGCTACTAATAATTTATTTACTGCAGCTACTCCTACTGCTTGCACTTCTCCTTGTCCTCCTTGTCCAGCTGCTGCAGATGCTAGTTTGCCTGTTTTAATCAATGAACGTAATGCTATCCCCCCTGCTACTGCTGCTGCTTTTGCAGCATCTGCACCTGCTAAATTAGCTGCAGTACCTCCTTTTGCAAAAGACACCGCACTTGTCTGTGCAGTTGCAGCTGCCGCTAGTGCTGCATCACCTTCTGTTGAATTAACTATTGAAGCTAGCATTTCCTCTTCACTTACTGTTGCCAGTATCATTGCTGCCTTAGATGCATCAGTTGCTGCTGGTTTGTTATCTGTAGCCAATATTTTAGCTCCATCCTTATTATCTGCATTATCTACTTTTAATGTTGTTGCTCCTGCTTCTGGCTTTGCAATACCTGATTTACCTGCTTCATCTACTATACCCTTTAATGCATTATATGCTTTCTTTAATTCAACATCATCTACTGCTGTTCCTGCAGCATCACTTGCTGCTTCCCCTACCTTGTTAGCATTACCTATATCTTTTAAGGAGTCTAAACGGGTTTTTAATGTGTTTAAAGTAGTTTTAGCTGTATCAACTGCTGCTCTAATTGCCTTGTTTAATAGACTATCTTTAGATCCTTCTATTTCTGACTTTTTCGCTACTTCTTCTAACTCTGCTGATGCTTCTCCAAGTTTTTTACCTAAAGCAGTAAAATAATCTCCTACATCACTCTTCTTTGTAGTTGATTTAGCAGTAAAACCTAATGTATCTGAAACTAACTCTAAAAATGAATAAAAAGCATTCTCAGCACTTTTTCCCACTTCCATTAGTACTTCACTTAAACTTCCAGCCCCTTGTTTCTCTCCTCCTGCTGCGCCATCCTTCCTTGCTTCTACTGCCTGTTGTCCACATCCTATCATTAGAACAACTATCATCATCATTATACTTATATTTAACTTATTAATTATTGCACTTATTCTTTTTCTCATTTTTTTACGTGCCTCCTTTTAACCTATCTATTAGCTTCAGTGCCAAGATTATAAGCAAGCAAATAGTTTTCCTGCTTTATAGAAAACAAGAGAAGCGTTTCCCTTACAATAACTTTATATTTTTAGTTTGATGATTTATTTAGTAGTTGGTTGAGCAGTATCAGATTCAGTAGCTTCACCAGTAGTCTCAGAGTATTTTATTCCCTTTACTGCTTCTTTAATTTTGCCAAGTTCTAGATTGACTACTTTTCTAATTATTACGTCCAGTATTCCTAATACCTTATTTACAGCACTTGCTGCTGCTACCTTAATTGCACCATCTTCATTTGCAGCAGGTTGAGTAAACTTTCCACCTTTAGTTATAGCCTTTAGTGCAACAGCTGCTGCTAAGTCCGCATTAGTAGCTGCGGTGCCATTATTAGCAGCATTAGCACTACCAGTAGCTAGTTGTCCAGCGTCATCATTAGCGGCAGGTGCAGCAGATGCAGTAACAGCTTTAGCATTTTTAATCTTGTCAATCATTGCCCATGGATCAGCTTTATCTACCTCAGCAGCTAGTGCAGGACCAGAATTAGCATCAGCTTGAGCATTATTAGTCAGTACTTTAGGTCCATTAGCATTAGCTACTTGAGCACCCGCAGTTCCTTTTTCAATCTTTACACCGGACTTTTCGGCAACTTCAATTATTTTTTTAACTCCTTCAATAACGGTATTAACATCAGCAATATCAGCAGGTGTTGCAGCAGCAGCTTGAGCAGTACCAGCATCGCCTATAGGAGCTTCGGATTTAGTTGCCCCAGCTAGTTTAGCCACAGAATCAATTAGCTTTGTAAGTACTGCACCAGCATTATTAATAACAGCTTTAACCCCTGTAGTATCAGCATGTGGCGCTGCAGTTACTTCTTTTAACAACTCATCTAACTTAATCTTAGTTTCTTTAAGTCCCTTTCCTATACCTTCAAAGTGTTCTCCCACTTTGCTTCTCTTATCATCAGATTTAACCGCATTAAATCCTAATACATCCTCTATTGCATTTCCAAGAATTCCAAATATATCTTGAAATCCTTGTCCTATCTTCACTAATGAATCAAAGAAAGAATTTTTACTTTCTGCTGCTAGTTTCTCAGCCTCAAGTTGATTACTACAGCTTACTAATACCATAAATAAAGTCATTATTATTGCACTTATTCTTTTTCTCATTTTTTTACGTGCCTCCTTTTAACTTATGCATTACCTTCAGCATCAGAACTATCGTTAGCTAATAATTTTCCTTAAATAACTTTATATTTTAGTATTTATCCTTATTAGTTAGTAGTAGTAGCTTTAGGGGTGCTCTGATCAGGGGTTATAGGAGTATCATTAGCATTAATTTTCATAGCTTCTTTAACTATTTTAAGCCCTGTATCAATTGTTTTTCTTATTGCAATAGTTAATGTATCTAATGCCTTAGTAACTGCACTTATTGCTGCTCCTTTAACCTCGGGAGCATACTCAACAGCATCAGCACTAGGACCAGCGAACTTACCACCTTTAGCCATTGCTCTTAAAGTTATAGCTCCTGCTATAGTTCCATCTTTTGCATTAGCTTTAGCAGCATTAGTAGCAGCCTCACTGCCATCCTTAACCATTGCTTTTAAGATATCAGCACCAGTTATTGCTCCAACTGCTTTAGACGCATCGGCCGCTGCTTTTTTTGCATTATCAGCATCTCCAGCATTAGCAGCATCAAATAGTTTTCCTGCTTCACCACTCCCATTATTAGTTCTTGAGGTAAGACCGTCGGCTTTTTTATCGGTACCTGCCTCAGCGTTTCCTTCTTTTCCAAGTACCACGTCTATAATTGACTTAATTCCTTTTGCTAGACTATTAACCCCAGTTCCAGAAGCACCTGCAACATTAGTAGCGCCTACATTGCCAATTGGGTCACTATCATCTCCAATAGCCTCACTAGCAGCCTTAGCTCCGTCAATTATCTTATCAAGTGTTTCAGTAATTAGTTTGTTAACAGCGGTCTCTGTTCCAGCTGCATTAGGATTTCCTTCTCTCTTCATGTCAGCAACAATTTTATTAAGTTTATCCTTAGTGCCTTGTATAGTATCTTGTACTGTCTTAAAATAAGCCCCAACATCAGACTTTTTTGTCTCTGTACTAAAACCTAATACCTTGGAAACTATATCTCCAAATGATGTAAACACATTTAAAAAATCATTACCTAAGTCTATTGCTGACTTTAAAAATTTACTCTGAGGATCTTCCGCAACCCCACCGCTATTACAGCTTACTAATACCATAAATAAAGTCATTATTATTGCACTTATTCTTTTTCTCATTTTCTTCCTTATTACTCTATTTAAGTAAAGGAGCTAGATATAAATAAGGAAACACCTCTCATGCATCGGGAACAATAGAAGAGTTCTCCTTAAATAACTTTATTTAGTTATTTACTGCTTATTAATTCTAATATTAGTTCTTCTTAGTTTCAGAAATCTGATTACCAGTAGTTACAGGAGTATCATTAGGATTAATTTTCATAGCATCTTTAATTGTTTTAAGGCCTGCGCCAATTGTTTTTCTTATCACAATTGCTGTTCCTTTAATCGCAGTAGCAACAACCCCTTCATTATCAGCAGCACTAGCATTAGTAAATTTACCACCTTTAGCCGTTCTCTTAATGCTATAGCTCTTGCTATAGTTTCATCTTTAGGGGAAACACCAACATTGCCATCATTACTCTTAGCTAATTTAGCAGCACATCGCCATTATTTTTAATCATAGCTTGTAATATGCTAGCATCTGTTACTGGCTCCAACTGATTTAACCGTATCAGCTTTCTGCCCCCTTCTTTGAGGGCCAACCCCAATCTCAAGTGCCACATGCCGATGTTACAGGAGTTAGATCTGTGATTCAAGGTGCTACAAAATCAATTGATTCTGTAAGCAAACTAGGCTAGGGTAACTAAAGAAGGTGGTAGCATTCCTATTGGTGATTCTAATACAGTTGGTGGAGCAGCAGCCGCTGAAGAAGTTGGTGTTAATACGATTATTAAAGGAGTTAAAAAAATAATTGAGGTTGCCGAAAAGTCTGGTGTAAAGATTAATACTGTAAATGCTGGTGCTGATGTTGCATCAGGTGGCTTTTCTGGTACTGCACCTGCTATTATTACTGTCAATGCTGCTGGGGGGGTATACTGCTAAAACTAATGCAGACTTAAGCGACAGATGTTTTGCACTAAAGGCTATGTAAATTTAGTACAGTAAATAAGGTACTAGGAATACTGGACGTAGTAATTAGTAAAGCAGTAAATCTTGAAGATGGTCAAATTAAAGAAAATGTTAAGGGAATAAAATACTCTGAGACTACTGGAACTGATGCTATTGAAGTTGATACTGCTCAACCGACTACTAACTAATGCAAAATAAGTAAAAAATAAAGTCGTTGTAAGGAAAACACTTTCCCTTGCCTTTTTGTAAATCAGGAGAACTATTTGCTAGCGATAGTTCTGATGCTGAATCTAATGCATAAGTTAAAAGGAGGCACATAATGAAAAAAGATTAAGTGCAATGATGACTTTATTTATGGCATTAATAAGCTGTAATAGCGGTGGGGTTGCGAAAGATCCTAAAACTGTCTTTTACCTATATAGTTGCGAAAAGCTTAATGGTGCTGAAGAAGCGCAAATTGTAGCAGCTAGTACATCAATTGGGCATGTAAGCTGTGTTGATATTTTTTTTCAAGTTATTGTTGAATCTGGTAATGCTGCTAATAACGATATTTCGATTAATATAGTAAAGAATGAAGCAACAATGATGCAACTTACATAAATGCATTGATCAATCTAGAGACAGCAATCATTGAATACAGAAGCGAATACTATATTGAAGACATTCTAGAGCATTTCCTAAAGCAATTTAGCAATAGGTATAAATACAAAGTATGGATGATGATGAGGCGTAAAGATGGCGTGATTAGCGATTATGAGCTCATATGGGAGGGAAGAGTTAGAGATTGGTAAAAAAAGTATAAGCTAAATTGTGCTCTTAAAGAGACTTATGGCGATAATATACGAGTTAGAAAAATAAAGTAAAAGAGATAACAAATTAATTGAAACCTGAAGAGGCAGAAAGAATAGAAAGGGATAGGGAAGAAAAATGCAGACTTGAAATAAAGAGAAGGGAAGAATATTTGAGTAAGTTGTTTGAACGTGAAGCTAAAGAAAGGGAAGAGCGTTTAAGGAGGGCTAGGGAAGATGAAGCTTATCTAAAAGACCGTGCTAGGGAAAGTATGCTTGCTATTTTAGAGAAAAGTAGGGTAGGGAACATGGGAGTGAATATAGAGAATAATAGAGATAATTCAGCACCCTATGAGAGTGTGCATAATCCACCACGTCCGGTTGGTTGAGATTGTGCTTAAGAATAATTTTGAAGGATTTAAGACTACTAAGGGAATTTCTATAGCTAATTTAGGGATCATGTTTCCAGATGAAGAACAGAATCAAATTTTAGGTGAAAAGGAGATATGACATGAGATTTAGTTTGAAATATCTAGCAAAAAGGTTATACATAAAGCGCCATAGGTTTTGGAACGCCTATATGAGCGACGAAGTTCAGTCTAAGAGGGCATACGATGCAATAATTAATTTCCCAATATTTAGCCCTGCAGACATTGACTATGAATATGTATATGCATACGTTAAAGATTGGCTAATAAAGAAATATACAGATGGCCTTGACATTACGATTAAGAAAATAGGCAATAATGATTATTATTGTGAAACAAAGCGTGGTTCTTTGATGAATAATATTTTGGATAGGATTCATGAGGATTATAAGGAAATTTTTCTTGGCAATTTAGAAAAAAGGGTTGTTGATGAGAATCCCCAGGTTTGTTGTTAAGGGGTCTGGGGATGTTGGTTCATTAGAGGGAGAATAAGAAGCTTTTGAAGGAAAATTACAAGGTAAGCAAGTTAAGAACTGCTAAAAAGACTAAGGCCAACAAGTCCTTAGGGTTATACCATTCTGATTTGTGTGAATTGCTGATTATGTAGTCAAAGACCATAGAATTAGTAATTCACATTTACTTGCCCAAAACCGAATAAATAATTGAAATTAATGTTAAAAAAATTCCTATATTAAGTGTAATAATAGTGCCAAACATCCAATTATGAAGTCTTAATGTGCTCTTAAGTTCCATTTTGTTAACATCAATTTTGGTATCCAGGTCTTTAATGTCAGATTTTAACTCATTTCTAACGTTGTCTATTTTATTGTCAAGGTCTTTAATGTCAGATTTTAACTCATTTCTAACGTTGTCTATTTTATTGTCAAGGTCTTTAATGTCAGATTTTAACTCATTTCTAACGTTATCAATCTTTATGTTAAGATTATTCTCAACAGTATCAATCTTGTTGTCAAGGTCTTTAATGTCAGATTTTAACTCATTTCTAACGTTATCAATCTTTATGTTAAGATTATTCTCAACAGTATCAATCTTGTTGTCAAGGTCTTTAATGTCAGATTTTAACTCATTTCTAACGTTATCAATCTTTATGTTAAGATTATTCTCAACAGTATCAATCTTGTTATCAATGTCTTTAATGTCAGATTTTAGGCTTGCCCCAACCTTTTCAAGTTTAAGGTTAAAAGTAGTCTCTAAATACTCAATATCTTTGTAAGTAAGCTCATTACGATAATATCTGTAAGATAAATCAGTAGCAATATCTCTATCAATGCCAGCTTTAACAAGTTCAGCGATAACCATTTGTTGAGTAACTATTGGTTGAGGA
Organism: Borrelia nietonii YOR; assembly: GCF_023035795.1. NCBI lineage: Bacteria > Pseudomonadati > Spirochaetota > Spirochaetia > Spirochaetales > Borreliaceae > Borrelia > Borrelia nietonii. The sequence continues at coordinate 995 of NZ_CP073157.1, read as the reverse complement.
AGTCCCATAAAATCTCCTTATAAGTATTATACATTATTTTATTGCAAAAGGATATGAGAGAATAGTTGTTTTTGAGTTCTATTAGTTAATTTATAATTAATACCAAGTTGTTTGAGGTGTATATTAATATAAGATTGAGTGTATGTAAGTTTTTACTTGATTTATTATCAAGTAAAAAGGATTCAATTAGGGTCGCAATATTAGATTACAATTTATTATTGCTATTTTTATAGAATAGTAAATTAGAAGTATGTATGCGTAATGATTGAAAAGAATTAATAAACTTTAAGTTTTTATAGCTATTTAGAGGAGTAGTTTTGTTTACAAGTTTGATATGCTTATGTTTTAGATTTTGTGAAGAGGAGTGGGTATAAAAGCAAAAAGCATTTTTTCTATAGGAGGAATTAAGAATAGCATAGCTTGGAAAATTAATCGTATTCTTAAAAAACTATTCCTAGAAAACCTAACCTCTAAACATCTAGAATCCATTTACTATGATAGTAGAATTAAGCTTTTTTAGGGAATAAATGGCGTTTGTAATTAGTTTTGGGTTAAGCAAAGTATGCTTTTTAATTTGTAGACCAGAAGATAAAGTATAATAAATAATATTATCTGTAAAGTTAGTGATAGTAAAATTTTTGTTATTTAGAGTGGACAGGGGGTACCGGAAGAGAGTATGATACCAATTGATTTAAGTTCTGTACTATTTGATAGTAAGAAATAATTTCTTTAGGACTTATTCCAAGTGAATCGGTAGTAGATATTCTGGCAATAAATTTTTAGATTTGATTTTTTATTAAAAATATTTTTATGCTAATCATTGTATAGAAATATATATATCTATTTATAAAAATGTCAACTTTGGTATATTTTCGTGACAACTATGGTGCATTTTCATAGCAACTTTGTCCATTTTGGCGTCAACTTTGTACATTTTCATAGCAACTTTAGTCAATATTATAATTCAAAGAATCTTATACTAATAACAAATTATA
>NZ_CP073156.1:0-73424 GCF_023035795.1 Borrelia nietonii YOR | reverse complement strand
TATAATTTGTTATTAGTATAAGATTCTTTGAATTATAATATTGACTAAAGTTGCTATGAAAATGTACAAAGTTGACGCCAAAATGGACAAAGTTGCTATGAAAATGCACCATAGTTGTCACGAAAATATACCAAAGTTGACATTTTTATAAATAGATATATATATTTCTATACAATGATTAGCATAAAAATATTTTTAATAAAAAATCAAATCTAAAAATTTATTGCCAGAATATCTACTACCGATTCACTTGGAATAAGTCCTAAAGAAATTATTTCTTACTATCAAATAGTACAGAACTTAAATCAATTGGTATCATACTCTCTTCCGGTACCCCCTGTCCACTCTAAATAACAAAAATTTTACTATCACTAACTTTACAGATAATATTATTTATTATACTTTATCTTCTGGTCTACAAATTAAAAAGCATACTTTGCTTAACCCAAAACTAATTACAAACGCCATTTATTCCCTAAAAAAGCTTAATTCTACTATCCTTGCTTGGAAAATTAATCGTATTCTTAAAAAACTATTCCTAGAAAACCTAACCTCTAAACATCTAGAATCCATTTACTATGCCATTCTTAATTCCTCCCATAGAAAAAATGCTTTTTGTTTTATAACCATTACTCTTCACAAAATCTAAAACATAAGCATATCAAACTTGTAAGCAAAACTACTCCTCTAAATAGCTATAAAAACTAAAAGCTTATTAATTCTTTTCAATCATTACGCATACATACCTCTAATTTGCTATTCTATAAAAATAGCAATAATAAATTACACTCTAATATTGCTACCCCAATTGAATCCTTTTTCCTTGATAATAAATCAAGGAAAACCTTACAGACCCTCAAATCTTATATTAATCTACACCTCAAACAACTTGGTATTAATTATAAATTAACTAATAGAATTCAAAAACAACTATTCTCTCATATCCTTTTGCAATAAAACAATGTATAATACTTATAAGGAGATTTTATGGGACTTCCTCAACCAATAGTTACTCAACAAATGGTTATCGCTGAACTTGTTAAAGCTGGTATTGATAGAGATATTGCTACTGATTTGTCTTACAGATATTATCGCAATGAGCTTACTTATAAAGATATTGAGTTTTTAAAAGAAAACTTTGATATAAAACTTGAAAAGGTTGAAGCAACCTTACAAGCCGAGATTAATAAGGTAGAAGCAAACTTAAAATCTGATATTAAAGACCTTGATAACAAGATTGATACTAAATTTAATGAACTGGATAACAAAATCAATACTGTTGAGAATAACTTAAATGTAAAGATTGATACTAAATTTAATGAACTTGATAACAAGATTGATACTAAATTTAATGAACTGGATAACAAAATCAATACTGTTGAGAATAACTTAAATGTAAAGATTGATACTAAATTTAATGAACTTGATAACAAGATTGATACTGTTGAGAATAATCTTAACATCAAGATTGATAACGTTAGAAATGAGTTAAAATCTGACATTAAAGACCTTGATAACAAAATTGATGTTAACAAAATGGAACTTAAGAGCACATTAAGACTTCATAATTGGATGTTTGGTACTATTATTACCATCTCTATAGGTATTTTATTAACTCTTATCTTCAAGTAGATATATTCGGTTTGGGCAAGTAAATGTGAATTACTAATTCTATGGTCTTTGACTACATAATCAGCAATTCACACAAATCAGAATGGTATATAACCCTAAGGACTTGTTTTTAGCAGTCTTAATTTGCTTACCTCGTAATTTTTCTTCATAAACTTCTTCTTCTGCCTCCAAGGAACCAACATCCCCAAACCCCTTAACAACAACCTCAGGATTCTTATCAACAACCCTTTTTTCTAAATTGCCAAGAAAAATTTCCTTATAATCCTCATGAATCCTATCCAAAATATTATTCATCAAAGAACCACGCTTTGTTTCACAATAATAATCATTATTGCCTATTTTCTTAATCGTAATGTCAAGGCCATCTGTATATTTCTTTATTAGCCAATCTTTAACGTATGCATATACATATTCATAGTCAATGTCTGCAGGGCTAAATATTGGGAAATTAATTATTGCATCGTATGCCCTCTTAGACTGAACTTCGTCGCTCATATAGGCGTTCCAAAACCTATGGCGCTTTATGTATAACCTTTTTGCTAGATATTTCAAACTAAATCTCATGTCATATCTCCTTTTCACCTAAAATTTGATTCTGTTCTTCATCTGGAAACATGATCCCTAAATTAGCTATAGAAATTCCCTTAGTAGTCTTAAATCCTTCAAAATTATTCTTAAGCACAATCTCAACCGGACGTGGTGGATTATGCACACTCTCATAGGGTGCTGAATTATCTCTATTATTCTCTATATTCACTCCCATGTTCCCTACCCTACTTTTCTCTAAAATAGCAAGCATACTTTCCCTAGCACGGTCTTTTAGATAAGCTTCATCTTCCCTAGCCCTCCTTAAACGCTCTTCCCTTTCTTTAGCTTCACGTTCAAACAACTTACTCAAATATTCTTCCCTTCTCTTTATTTCAAGTCTGCATTTTTCTTCCCTATCCCTTTCTATTCTTTCTGCCTCTTCAGGTTTCAATTAATTTGTTATCTCTTTTACTTTATTTTTCTAACTCGTATATTATCGCCATAAGTCTCTTTAAGAGCACAATTTAGCTTATACTTTTTTTACTAATCTCTAACTCTTCCCTCCCATATGAGCTCATAATCGCTAATCACGCCATCTTTACGCCTCATCATCATCCATACTTTGTATTTATACCTATTGCTAAATTGCTTTAGGAAATGCTCTAGAATGTCTTCAATATAGTATTCGCTTCTGTATTCAATGATTGCTGTCTCTAGATTGATCAATGCATTTATGTAAGTTGCATCATTGTTGCTTCATTCTTTACTATATTAATCGAAATATCGTTATTAGCAGCATTACCAGATTCAACAATAACTTGAAAAAAATATCAACACAGCTTACATGCCCAATTGATGTACTAGCTGCTACAATTTGCGCTTCTTCAGCACCATTAAGCTTTTCGCAACTATATAGGTAAAAGACAGTTTTAGGATCTTCCGCAACCCCACCGCTATTACAGCTTATTAATGCCATAAATAAAGTCATCATTGCACTTAATCTTTTTTCATTATGTGCCTCCTTTTAACTTATGCATTAGATTCAGCATCAGAACTATCGCTAGCAAATAGTTCTCCTGATTTACAAAAAGGCAAGGGAAAGTGTTTTCCTTACAACGACTTTATTTTTTACTTATTTTGCATTAGTTAGTAGTCGGTTGAGCAGTATCAACTTCAATAGCATCAGTTCCAGTAGTCTCAGAGTATTTTATTCCCTTAACATTTTCTTTAATTTGACCATCTTCAAGATTTACTGCTTTACTAATTACTACGTCCAGTATTCCTAGTACCTTATTTACTGTACTAAATTTACATAGCCTTTAGTGCAAACATCTGTCGCTTAAGTCTGCATTAGTTTTAGCAGTATACCCCCCCAGCAGCATTGACAGTAATAATAGCAGGTGCAGTACCAGAAAAGCCACCTGATGCAACATCAGCACCAGCATTTACAGTATTAATCTTTACACCAGACTTTTCGGCAACCTCAATTATTTTTTTAACTCCTTTAATAATCGTATTAACACCAACTTCTTCAGCGGCTGCTGCTCCACCAACTGTATTAGAATCACCAATAGGAATGCTACCACCTTCTTTAGTTACCCTAGCTAGTTTGCTTACAGAATCAATTAGTTTTGTAACACATTGAATAACAAATATAACCCCTGTAGTATCGGCATGTGACACTTGAGGTTGGGGTTGGCCCCGCAAAGAAGGGGACAGTAAAAGATGATGTAGCTAAAGCAGTTGAAGCCAGTAACAGATACTAGCATATTACAAGCCATGATTAAAGAGAATGGTGATTGCTGCTAAATTAGCTAAGAGCAATGATGGCAATGTTGGTGCTGCACCTAAAGATGAAACTATAGCAGGTGCTATAGCGTTAAGAGCTTATTGGGGCTTAAGGATGGTAAGTTTGCTAATACTAGTGATGCTGATGCTCAAGGAATTGTTGCTACTACGGTTAAAGGAGCAGCAGTAAGTGCGGTTATTAAAGCACTGGATTACACTGACTATTGCAATAAAGAAAACTATTGACACAGGACTTAAAACGTTAAAGATGCTATAAAAATTAATCCTAATGACACTCCTATAAGTCCTGTTCAGAGTATCCTTAAAGCTACTGCTAGTAACTAATAAGTAATACCACTAAAAATAAAAGTCATTTAAGGAACACTATTTGCTAATGATAATTCTGATGATGAAAGTTAAAAGGAGGCACGGAAAAAATGGGAAAAAGAATAAGTGTAATAATAATGACTTTATTTATGGCATTAATAAGCTGTAATAGCGGTGGAATTGCGGAAGATCCTAAACTTGTGTATTTAACATCTATAGCTAATTTAAGTAAAGGGTTTTTAGATGTTTTTGACTTTTAAAGATATGGTTACTGGAGCTTTTGGAATTAAGGCTGTGATACTAAGAAAAGTGATATTGGTAAGTATTTTACTAATATTGAAAGCAATATAAACACAGTTAAAAAGAAGTTGCAAGATAAGGTTGCAAAGAATAGTAATTACGTAAAAGTTAAAACAGTCGTTGACAAGTTTGTTGCAGATGTCTTAGACAAGATTACAGCAAGAGCTAAAGAAGCAGCTAAAAGGGCTACTACTGATGCTGCTATTGAAAATACTGTTAAAGATCAGGCTGCTGTAGCAGCCAGACGCTACAAGCGTAAATGCACTCGTTAGAGGAATTAAAGGGATAGTTACCATAATGTTAAAAAAGGATGGGGGAAATGCTACTGCTACTAAGATAGCAGAAGATGATAAAAAAGACATTGGAAAATTATTTGAAAAGAAGGATAATGGTACTGAAACTGAGGCAGCAGCAGCTAGTGCATCAATAGGAGCAGTAACAGGTGCTGACATTCTTAAAGCTATTGCTAATTCTGGAGAGACTGCTGATAATAACAAAAATATTGAAGAAGCCAAAGACGCTGCAAGCATTGCTGCTGCTAAGAAGGAAGATAATAAAAAAGAGATTAAAGATGAAGCAAAGAAGGATGCAGTTATAGCAGCTGGCATTGCACTGCGAGCAATGGCAAAGGATGGTAAATTAGCTGCTAAGCAAAATGAAGAGAAATCTGCCCATGCAGTAAATGGGGCAGCAGCAAGTGCAGTAGGTAAGACACTCAGTACACTTATAATAGCAATAAGGAACACAGTTGATAATGGATTAAAAACAATAAATGAAGCACTAGCAGCTGTTAAACAAGAAGATAAGTCATCAGAAGCAACTAAAACAGCAAAAGCAACAACTAATGGGGCAACCGGTTAAGGATAAATATAAAGGATATAAAGTTATTGTAAGGTAAACGTTTCTCTTGTTTTCTGTGAGGTAGGAAAACTATTTGCTAGCGATAGTTCTGATGATGAATCTAATGCATAAGTTAAAAGGGGAAAAGTAAAAAAATGAGAAAAAGAATAAGTGCAATAATAATGACTTTATTTATGGTATTTATGTCATGTAATAATGGAGGACCAGAGCTTAAAAATGAGGAAATAGCTAAGTCTGATGGAACAGTACTTGATTAAGCAAAAATAAGTAAAAAGATAAAAGATGCTAGTGATTTTGCAACAAGTGTTAAAGAAGTTCATACTTTGGTTAAGTCTATTGACGAGCTTGCTAAAGCTATTGGAAAGAAAATTGCAAATGCTGATCAACTTGGTGATGAAGCTAATCAGAATGGATCATTACTTGCTGGGGTATTTCAACTAATGATTGATGTAAAAGTTAGATTGGAAGTTTTAGAGAAAACAACTGGAATTTCTGATAGCTTGAAGGGAAAGATCTCTGATGCTAAGACTAAAACAATAGATTTCTCAAAGAAATTGAAAGATAGTCATGCTCAGCTTGGTGTAGCAGCTGCTCAGAGTGATGATGCAAAAAAGGCTATAGATAGAACTAATAAGCCTGGGGATAAAGGGGCTTCTAGCTTGAAGCACTCAACAAATAAGTTAATGAGTTGTTAAAGGCTGCTAATGATGCAGTAGAAGCTGCAATTGCAGAGCTTACAATTTCTGCTAAACCTTCCAATAGTTAAGGTATAAATAAGTTAAATCTTATTACAAGATAAGTTACTTAAGTAAAATGTAAGAGTTGGAAAAAATAAAGTTTGTAAATAATAATCTTGGGGTTTGTTCTCTTAGCTTATTTTGTTTTTTATTCCTATATTTACTTGTTTTACTACATTATTATACTTCTTAGATTATTTTTATGACTTTTATCTTTTAGATTACATTTATGGCTTGATTTTAACTTATTTTATAACTTAATGATAACTTAGATTTCTTTAATTGACAGATCCTCAGAGTAAATTTTTAAAGTCAGTAATAGATTTAGGTAATGATTTTTAAATGTTTTTACATCATTTGGAGATATAGTTTCCAAGGTATTAGGTTTTAGTACAGAGACAAAAAAGTCTGATGTTGGGACTCATTTTAAGACAGTACAAGATACTATACAAGGCACTAAGGACAAGCTTAATAAAATTGTTGCTGACATGAAGAGAGAAAGAAATCCTAATGCTTCTGCAACTGAGACTGCGGTAAAAACACTAATTGATAATACTCTTGATAAGATAATAGAAGGTGCTAAGATTGCAAGTGATGCTATTGGAGATGCTAGCGACCCAATTGGTAATGTTGCTGCTCAGAATGCAGGTGCTGTTGGTACTAAAGTTGATGAATTAGTAAGTGGAATTAAGACTATTTTAGATGTAGTACTTGGAAAAGAAGGAAATGCTGAGGCTGGTACTGATAAAAAATCCGATGGTCTTACTGCAAGAACTGCTCAAGCTGCTAACGGTGAGGCAGGCAAATTATTTGCTGCTAATGCTGATACTGCTGAGAATGCAAAGAAATCAGCATCTGATGCATCAAAAGCTGTTGGTGCAGTAACCGGAGCTGATATTCTAAAAGCAATGATTGAGAATGATGGTGGTGCTGTTAAGTTGGCTAAGGGTAATGATGGTAACGCTGGAGCTGCCCCTAAAGACGCGGCAGTTGGCAGGTTGCTATAGCGTTAAGAGCTATGGCTAAGGATGGTAAATTTGCTTGGTCCTATTGCTGCTGATAATGATTATGTCCCTGCAGTTAAAGGAGCAGCAATAAGTGTAGTTACTAAAGCATTAGATACATTAACTATTGCAATAAGGAAAACAATTGATGCAGGCCTTAAAACAGTTAAAGAAGCAATGAAAATTAATGCTAATGATACTCCTATAAGTCCTGCGCAGAGCGCGCCACTAAAGGTACTACTAACTAGTTAGGTAAGTATAAAGGATAAGGGAATTGCTTTTCTTGTTTTTGATGCAGGAGGGTTAGTTTACCTTTTACTTAATAATTTATCTTATAATAACTACTTAACTTATTTACTCCCTTAGTTAAGACTTAGAGGAACAACTGGCTTAGCAGGGGCTGTAAGCTCTGCAATTGCAGCTTCTACTGCATCATTAGCAGCCTTTAACAACTCATTAACTTATTTGTTGAGTGCTTCAAGCTCAGAAGCCCCTTTATCCCCAGGCTTATTAGTTCTATCTATAGCCTTTTTTGCATCATCACTCTGAGCAGCTGCTACACCAAGCTGAGCATGACTATCTTTCAATTTCTTTGAGAAATCTATTGTTTTAGTCTTAGCATCAGAGATCTTTCCCTTCAAGCTATCAGAAATTCCAGTTGTTTTCTCTAAAACTTCCAATCTAACTTTTACATCAATCATTAGTTGAAATACCCCAGCAAGTAATGATCCATTCTGATTAGCTTCATCACCAAGTTGATCAGCATTTGCAATTTTCTTTCCAATAGCTTTAGCAAGCTCGTCAATAGACTTAACCAAAGTATGAACTTCTTTAACACTTGTTGCAAAATCACTAGCATCTTTTATCTTTTTACTTATTTTTGCTTAATCAAGTACTGTTCCATCAGACTTAGCTATTTCCTCATTTTTAAGCTCTGGTCCTCCATTATTACATGACATAAATACCATAAATAAAGTCATTATTATTGCACTTAACACATTATTTTGTGCCTTCCTATTATCATAAAAAAATAAAACCCCACAATGATTTTTTGCATTGAAATAAAATAAAACTTATTATTATCCTGTTTTTTATGCTTTTGGTTTACTTACACAAATTCAACTTACTTTAGTTACATTTTTGATAATTTCACTTAAAGTATTTAATTATTTGATTACAATAAAAACATAATCTTAATATCACACTTGCAATTATTTATATTCAATCTTTACTCATATAAACAATTTATATACAAATAAACATTCCCTAAATAACATCAGAAGCTAAAAGCATTACGCTCCTAGCTTCCTATTCCTTTTTGACTTTATTTCTCCCTGCTCTTACAGCTTACTTAATAAGAAAAACTACACTCCTGCATTAAAAACAAGAAAAGCTTTTCCCTTACAATGACTTTATATTTTTAGTTTGACGATTTATTTAGTAGTTGGTTGAGCATCCCCAGATTCAGTAGCTTCACCAGTAGACTCAGAGTATTTTATTCCCTTTACTGCTTCTTTTATCTTATCTAGATTGCTACTTACTGTTTTCCTAATTATAAAATCAAGTACTCCTAATACCTTATTTACTGCACTTACTGCTGCTGCCTTAACCGCACCATCTTCATTAGCGGCAGGTTGAGTAAACTTACCATCTTTAGTCATTGCCTTAAGAGCAACAGCTGCTACTAGGGCAGCATTACTTTTAGCACCTGCATTAGCAGAAGCATTATTATTAGAAGCGGCTAATGTCCCAGCATCTTTCTCACCAGCATTGTTAGCATTACCAGCAGCAAGTGCAGCAGGATTTGCAGCAATCTTGGCATCTCTTATCTTATTTATCATTGCCCATGGATCGGCTTTAGCCACTTCTTCAGCAAGTTTAGGACCAACATTAGCAGACGCAGCAGCACCAGATTTTGCAACTGCTTCACCACCAGCATTAGCTTCAACCGGACTACCCTCTTTTCCATCTTCAATCTCTACTCTTGACTCTTTGGCAGTTTCAATAATAGCTTTAACCCCTGCAATAATAGTCTCAACGCTAGCTTTGTCAGCAGCTACTGCAGCCGCAGCACTAGCAGTATCACCAATGTCAATACTACCAGCTTCTTTAGCAACACCAGCAAGTTTAGTTAGAGCACCAATTAATTTATCAAAAACATCACCCGCTCCTTTAATTGCACCCTTAACAACTTCAATACTACTTCCATTAGCATTCTTTGCTTCAAATATTTCACCTGATAGCTCTTTTAACTTATCCTTAGTATCACCTAAACCTTTTTTTATTCTTTCAAAGTGTTCTCCTACTTTACTTCTCTTATCACCAGATTTAACCGCATTAAATCCTAATGCATCACCTATTGCATTTCCAAAAATGCCAAATATATCTTGAGATCCTTGCCCTATCTTCACTAATGAATTAAAGAAAGAAATTTTAGATTCAGCAGCCAATTTAACTTCTTATTTTTCATTACAACAATACAGAAGACATCCTGGATTTATCTCTAAGATTGCCTTCTAATCTTACTTTTAAGTAATTAATCTAACTATCTATCTTATTGCTGAACTGTTCGTTTTGAAGCTCTTGCTTCATCTATTTTTTCTTTTGCTTTCTCAAGAACATTCTTTACTGTCTTCTTAATTACATCCTCTATTGCTACTAATAACTTATTTACTGCAGCTACTCCTACTGCTTGCACTTCTCCTTGTCCTCCTTGTCCAGCTGCTGCAGATGCTAGTTTGCCTGTTTTAATCAATGAACGTAATGCTATCCCCCCTGCTACTGCTGCTGCCTTTGTTGCATCTGCACCTGCTAGGTGGAGCTGCATTGCCTCCTTTAGCAAAGGAAATGGCACTTGTATCTGAAGTTGCATTAGCTCCTAGTACTGCATCACTTTCTTTTGATGCAACTATTGACTGTATAGCATCTTCATTTTTAACAGCATTTCCTATAACATCACTACCTGTTGCACCTTTAGCTGCTTCCTTTACTCCTGCTACAATCTTATCTAATGTGTCAGTAATAAACTTGTCAACAACTGTTTTAACTTTTACGTAATTACCATTCTTTGCAACTTCATCTTGCAACTTCTTTTTAACTGTTGTCATAGTACTCTCAATATCAGTAAAATACTTCCCTATATCACTTTTCTTAGTATCAGCCTTAATACCAAAAGCTCCAATAACCATATCTCCAAAAGTCACAAAAACATCTAAAAACCCTTTACCTAAATTAGCTATAGATATTCCCCTGTAGTCTTGAACCCTTCAATATTGCTCTTAAGACCAATATTCACCGGCTGTGGCTTATACAAACTGTCGGATATTGAATTATTCATCTGTGCTACTATTCTGTACACTCACTTGGGTGTCATCTACTCTACTTTTCTCCAAGATCGCAATCATGCTTTCCCCAGCACAGTCCATATATGGCCTTGTTCTTCAATAGCTCCTCTTAAATGCTCTTCTCTCTCTAACTTCACGTTCAAATAGCTTTTTAAGATATTCTCCCCTTCTCTTTTCTCTCAAGTTTACATTTTTCTTTCCTATCCCTTTCTATTCTTTCTGACCTCTTCAGGCTTCAATCTACTTGCCACTGATGTGCCAAATTCCGATACCACAAGAGTGGAAAATATTTTATTCAAGGTACTAATATACTAACGAAGTGATTGCAAAGCTAATTGACTCTGTAACTATACTTGCTGGGACAACTAAAACCGAAGCTCATTCTAATGCTGTCTAGCCCCATAGTTGCTGATATTACTGGTATTAACACCGATATTGAAGAAGTCAAAGCTTATGTTGGGGTTGCTACTAACTCTGACATAAAACTTGAAAAAGGAAATAATGGTGGTACTTGGAACTACAACTGCTGATTGATACTGCTGCACTTGGCAATAATGTGCTGCTTGGGAATAGGCCAGAGTGCTGTGATTCTAATCTAGCCGATGAAATAACTAAAGCTTGACACCCATGGGCTAGTGCACCAGCATCATTATTAGCATCGACAGTGAGTTAGCCAATTTTATCTTAGTATTTTTGATCTTATCAATCATAGCTACTGATGGCAATGGGGCAAATGCTAAGATATTAGAAAACCCAATATACATTTTTGATCTCGGGACTTTACATTATAAAATTACATACCTATAAAAACTTACAAGTATTACTATTTTTCTACCCTTTGAGCATCATTGATATCCACCATAGCAAGGTATTTCCACCTATATCATTTATTAGTTTACTTCATATGGTATAAAAAAGACTTTCTGATTTTAAGATAAGTATTCTCTTTACTATCTTTATATAGAATTGTATAAGGACTTGATTTTTCTGTCTCAGTCAAGGTTAAGGTATTATTTTCTTACTTTTTGATAGTTGCATAATCTGAACAACTGTTAATAATAAAGCAAAATAACTAAATTAATGCTGCCAAAAATCTTTAAGATATGATAGCAGGATTTATTCAAAAAGATCAGTAAGTGTATATAATCTAAAATGCCTTATAATTAAATCTAATAGAAGGTAGAGAATTTAAGTATATATCCATATTAAAAGATGATTATATTTTTTTGACAAATATGCATATAGACATTAATAAACTAATACTTCTCTATTTTTACATTTAATTTAAACTAGTTTATAATTTAAATTAAGGGAGAAAAATATGAAATTCAAATATAAATTTTTACCATTAAGTTTAATTTTAAGTTTTGCTAGTTGTGACTTAATATTAAATAAAGATATTAAAAATAAATTTGATGATTCGCTTAATGATAAAATCCAATCCGTATTACATACTAGTAAAAATAATAACAAAAATTATACAACAAATGACATTTATATACACGGTAATAATGATCCACAACAAGATCAAATACATAAAAATAAGCTTAAAGAAGATGTTAATGTAAAAAAAGATTGGAAAATTGAATTAAAAGAAAATGAAGAAGCTTGGAAGCTTGCTTGCAAACAAGCTGAAGATGCTATGAAAAAACATGATGAAGCATTAAAAATACTTGCTGAAGCCGGTAATAATTGGGATAAAACTTCAAATGAATTAAAGAAGATCCTTGATGAGAATGCTAAAAAGAATAACGAAAATCAAACTCATGAAGAAAATATGGAAATTGATAAAAATGTTCAAATTGCTTTAGATGCTTTAAATAAGGCTGAGGAAGCTTGGAAGGCATGCAAAGAAGATGCGGATAAAACTCAAATAGAATGGCAAGAAGCTGATATGAAAGCTGATAAAATTAAGAGAGAAGCTTGGATAAAAGTTTGGAAGGCATCTACTAAAATTAACCCAAAATAGTAAAACAATGAATATTTAAGAAATTTAAATAAAAGTCACCAAAAGCATGCTTATTAGCATGTCTTTTAGTTAATTTAATTTCTTTTGAAATAATACCCCATAAAAGAATTAAGTATCTTTTTAAATTAATTTCGTTTACTTCTTTGAAGTATTATTTCAACTGCTTATAAACACTGCTATACCATTGAACATTAAGTAAAAATCATTTTGTACATGTTATTTTTAAGCCTTTCTAGCATTATTTAATAATCCCCTTATCATAAATAGCTATCTTAATAACACGGTCTAAAATAATTAAATTTTGACCATAAAACTTATGATAAGAATTTCTATAGATAAAAAATAAACTTCATTTACTGCAAAATACTAACTCTTCATACTTTCTCTTCGATATAAAATCTTCGCAGCTTGGATTATTCTCATGTCACTACCCATATTCAAAAAGCCTTTGTCTAAAACCTTATATTCCTGATTTAACAAATTCTTTTTTTAACTCCCAATATTTAATAAATATGTTCATCATGAATCTTTAAAAAAGGGAAAAAAGCTGATTTCATATATATATCCAATCCATTCACTTATTCTTGATATCTATTAATATCAAGAACAGACTTAAGTTCAAGCAGTATTTTTTTACACCATCAAGACATCTTTTTACCTGCAATGTCTTTTCAAGCTCATCAACTTCACTCATCTTTAAATCAAGCTGCTCATTAAGCCTGCACGACTTAACAAAATCTGCATTTGCAATATCTTCCCTACATTTCAATATCTCATCATGGAATTTTTGAGTTTTCTTAACATCTTTTTGTAATTCTAGCTGACAATACTTATCCAAATGAACTAAGGAAACTTAATGATATTTTGTTATTCTCAATCCCCACATGATTCTTAAGTCTACTAGATTCACTCTCAGTCTCAAAACTACTTGCAAGCATATTAATTGAAAATATCCTCAGAAATAGTAAGCTTAGCAGTATCTTTAATATACTCAGGATCATCTTTTTGCTTCCCACTTGTGTCTCATCTTTCCTACAACACTAACACGTGAACTCCCATCTCATTTACGATTTGCACGTCACTAGTTTAAATTAATCAAAACCAACATAAACTTTACAACAAAGTAATAATTTTTATAAAATCAATGAATACTCACAAAAATCCATACATCAAGAAAAAACTGCTATATATTGTTTAAATCATAAAGATAAGGAAATTACATGAGTAACCTTATGAGGTTAATACTCTTCAGCACATTATTCTTGTATTGTTGCAAAGGATATCCCAAAACAAAAAGAATTAGCCAATGCTTTTACCACTGCTTATAACTTCTTAGAAAAGAAAAGATAAAAAAAAGCAAGTGATAAAGATTTTGACACTTATATAAGTGACACTATTGATTGTCAAGCAGGCAACAATGATGGTAAATACGGTAATGGTACTAACGAGATAGAACAGTTCTTCAGGGGCATTTTAAACGATATACCCAACAAGCCAACTAATAAGGAAATGTTTGAATGTCTTAAAGATGGTCTCACAAGCGACAATAGTCATTGGAGTGGACTTAAAAATTGGGAATAAAATAAATTATTAATATTAAGATAAGGAAATTTGATATGAAAGTTATTAATTTTGTCTTAATAATTTTATTACTAATAATTAGTAATTGCGGTCAATATAACAATAAGGATAAAGGGATTAAAAGTAGATCTAAAAGAGACGACTTAAGGGAACAAGCACAAGAAGTACAAAAAACACCTGAGGAAGCGTTAAGAGAAAAGTTAAATGATATTGAAAAATCAAATTTAAACTTCTTAAAAGATGCCTTGGGTGATGAGAATAAATTCAATCAGTTTGTGCTTTTAAATCAATCTAAGATTAAAGATGCGCTTGAACATATAAAGAATGAACTTTCAAAGTGTAGTGGTAATGAGCAAGGCAAAAACACTTTTAAAGAAGTAATAAAGGGATATTTTAACACAATGAACAACAATACACTAAATGGTTTTAAATCCGGAGCAATAAGCACTTGTGGAGCAGGGGGTGGTTAAATGCGCATGATCATAATTTAAGTAAAAAAGCAAATTTAAAAAAGGATATTTAAAAAATAAAAATTTAAGAGAGGGTACAGCAAAGATAAACAACAACACAACATCTAGATAAAAATCCCTACAAAAGAAATTAAATTTTGAAGAACAATACGTATCACTATAATGCAACAATCAGCAAGGTCTAATTGTCTTTAACAAAAAAATAATTGATTAAAAGAGGATTTAAGATGGGGGATTACTTAACTGAAAGTTACCTACTTAACATTGATATTAATGCTAAAAATATTCCTATATTAAAAATGATAAGAATCCCAAACATCCAATTATGTAGTCTTAAGTTCCATTGTGTTGGTATCAATCTTTACATTTAGATTATTCTCAACATTATTGATTTTATTATCCAGTTCATTGAATTTAGTATCAATTTTATTATCAAGTTCTTTAATGTCAGCTTTTAAGCCGCGTTCTAACGGTTCAGATTTTATGTCAAAGTTTTTTTTAACATACTCAATATCTTTATAAGTAAGCTCATTACGATAATACCTGTAAGACAAATCCGCAGCAATATATTTATCTCAATTTCACAAGATCGCCTAAAACCATTTGCTGTGTAATTACTGGTTGTGCATATCCTGTAAAGAACCTCCTTATATAATTATTATATAATATCTTACATGTTACAAAGACTTTATCTTAGCAAAATGTGCTTTAAGAAAACGTGTACCCAAAATTTAGAGTAAATATAATGCATATTTATTCTAAATGTAAAAAAATGTCTTAATAAAACTACCCTGTCCAGATATATTATCCCTAACTTCAACATAAAATATATTCAAATTAAGTTTAGTAAGTATGATTTTAATTGCAGATTATATGTTGGGTGGTATTCGTAAAGCTTTTCTTAAATTAAGTGATAAAGTCCATCGATTAACCCATTATTATAAGTAGTAAAGTTATATGTAAAGTAAGTATCAGTATTATCAATATAAATCAATCTTAACATCAATACCCTTTGCCTCCTTTAGTATAGGTCGCAAAAACAATATAATCTTTTATTTTTAACTTATTGTAGATAAATCAAAAACAGTACCACTAGGAGTAATTTTATAATAACTACTTAAATTATTTATCCCTTAGTTAAGACTTAACGGGAGCTGCTGGCTTAGCAGGAGCTGTAAGCTCTTTAATTGCGGCTTCTACCGCCTCATTAGCTGCCTTTAACAACCCATCTATTGCTGTATTTAACTTAATAAGTTCTGAAACCCCTTTGTCTCCAGTAGAATCACTTTTATCTATGGCTTTTTTTGCATTAGTATCAGTAGCGGCTCCATTAGCAAGTCCTAAAACAGCATTTTCAGCTTTCAACTTAGCAGTAAATTCTTTAGACACACTCACAACGCCTTGAACTTTTTCACTTAAATCTTTAAAATTAATAGATTCTGTAACTTTCAACTTTGCGGATTTCTCTTCTATAGCTACAGCCACACTATATGCACCTGCCAGCAACGGAGTATAGTGAGCATTAGCATTAGCATCATCTGCCAGCCCATTTGCACCAATTTTCTTCTTAATACCCTTTGCCAACTCATCAATAGATTTAACCAAAGTATGAACTTCTTTAACACTTGATGCAAAATCACTAGCATCTTTTATCTTTTTACTTATTTTGCCAAATCAAGTACTGTTCCATCAGACTTAGCTACTTCCTCATTTTTAAGATCTGATCCCCCATTATTACATGATATTAATATCAAAAATAAAGTCATTATTATCTTACCTAATTAACAAGAAAACATCTTTCCTATCTACCTCATAAAAATAAGAGAAGTGTTTCCTTTAAACGACTTTATTATTTTTAGTACTGATTTTTTTTATTAATAATTCTTTACTGACTATTAGTAGTAAATTTAGGGGAACTCTGTTTAGGACTTATAGGAGTATCATTAGCATTAATTTTCATTGCTTCTTTAACTGTTTTAAGGCCTGCGTCAATTGTTTTTCTTATTGCAATAGTTAATGTATCTAGTGCTTTAGTTACTGCACTTATTGCTGCGCCTTTAATTTCAGCAACATAATCATCATGACCACCAGCCTCACCACCAGGAAACTTACCATTCTTAGCCATTGCTCTTAATGCTATTCCTCCTGCTATAACTGCATCCTTAGCATTAGCAACATCAGCAGCATTAGCGGCATTATTCTTAGCCAATTTAACAGCTTTGCCTTCAGAACTTTTAGAAATAGATTGTAATATGTCAGCACCAGTTACTGCCCAACTGCTTTTGCTGCATCAGTACCTGATTTCTTTGAATCAGCAGCAATACCAGTATTGCCAAACAACTTTGCTGCGCCATCATTATTACCTCTTGCGCTACCATCTTCAGCTTTCTTATCGGTACCAGCATCAACACTTCCTATATTTTTAAGTATTACATTTACAATCTTTCCAATTCCTTCACTAAGAGACTTAACCGAAGCTTCTTCTGCAACAACACCAGCAACTGTTTGAGAAGCAACATTACCAATTGGGTCGCTAGCATCTCCAATAGCATCACTTGCAATCTTTGCTCCTTCTATTATCTTACTAAGAGTATTATCAATTGGTGTTTTTACGCGGTCTCAGTTGCAGAAGCATTAGGATTGCCTTCACTCTTCATGTCAGTAACAATTTTATTAAGCTTGTCCTTAGTGCCTTGTATAGTATCTTGTACTGTCTTAAAATAAACCCCAACATCAGATTTTTTGTCTCTGTACTAAAACCTAACACCTTGGCAACTATATCTCCAAATGATGTAAAAACATTTAAAAATCATTCCCTAAGTCTATTACTGACTTTAAAAACACAGTCTTAGGCTCCTCTGATTCAGCAATTACAACTCACTAATACCACAAATAAAGTTCAACATTTCACTTAACATATTCTTCTTCATTCTTTTGTGCCTTCCTATATCATAAAAAAATATGAATCCACAATGACTTTTTAGCATTGAAATAAAATAAAACTTATTATCCTGTTTTTTATGCTTTTGTTTTACCTACACAAATTCAAACTACTTTTAAAGTATTTAATTATTTGATTACAAATAAGAATATACTCTTAATATCATACTTGCAATTATTTATATTCAATCTTTACTCATATAAACAATTTTATATACAATCAAACACTCCCTAAATAACATCAGAAGCTAAAAGCATTACGCTCCTAGCTTCATATTCTTTTTTGACTTTATTTCTCCCTGCTCTTACAGCTTACTTAATTAACTTATCTTGTAATAACTTCTTAAATTATTTATCCCTTAGTTAAGACTTAACGGGAGCTGCTGGCTTAGCAGGGGTTGCAAACTCTGCAATTGCAGCTTCTACTGCACCATTAGCAGATGTTAACAACGCATCAATTGCTGTGTTTAGTGCTTGGAGCTCTTTTGACCCGTTTTCTCCATTAGGATGAGTATTTCTATCTATAGCTTTCTTTACATTATCATCAGTAGCGGCTCCTTGATCAACTCCTAAAACATTATTCTTCTCCTTTAACTTGTTAACAAATGCTTCAGCAGCACTTGAAATCCCGGTAACTTTATCAGTTACACCTTGATCTTTAATATATTCTGGAATTTGCAAAGCTTTTGACTTTCCTACTATATCCAATGAAACACTGTAAGCCCCTGCCATCAATGCATTATTCTTATCATTACCATTATTGTCATCTACTAACCCAGCTGCTCCAATCTTTTTCTTAATACCTTTAGCAAGCTCATCAATAGACTTAACTAAGGTCTCTATTTCTTTAACACCTTTAGCAAAAGCAACAGCATCTTTTATCTTTACACTTATTTTTGATAAATCAAGTACTGTTCCGTCAGACTTAGCCACTTCGTCACTTTTAAGCTCTGGCCCTCCATTATTACATGACATAAACACCATAAATAAAGTCATTATTATTGCACTTATTCTTTTTCTCATTTTTTTACGTGCCTCCTTTTAACTTATGCATTAGCCTCAACACCAAGACTATCGCTAGCAAATAATTTGCCTTAAATGACTTTATATTTTAATAGTATTACTTATTAGTTATTAGTATTAACTTTAGGAATGCTCTGAGCAGGACTTATAGGGAGTATCATTAGCATTAATTTTCATAGCTTCTTTAACTGTTTTAAGTTCTGAGTCAATAGCTTTTCTTATTGCAATAGTCTTAGATATATCTTGCTTAAGTTTCATTTATATTAATTTCAATACCTTTTCTAACAAGAAAAAACTCATTGCTAACAAATGCAATCTTGGATTTTAAACTACGTTCTAACATTTCAAGTTAAAGTTACTCTCTAAATACTCAAGGTCTTTATAAGTAAGCTCACTACGATATATCTTTTAGAAAGATCATTTGAAATAAAACCTTACATACCCATCTTTACAAATTCTTGGTATATAATATCCCCTATTACATGTCCATAAAATTTATGTACTACTAAGAAAATGACATGATGAATTTTGCATAAAAACTTCTTATATAATTTTTATATAATATTTTACATAATCCTATAGTACTAATAACATCACCAAAATTCCCAATAGTTCAAGACAACCAAACACAAAATGTTCTACCCAAACAACACAAAGAATTCCAAAACAAAAAGACTCAATAGATACCCCACCATCCCTAGTATTATAATAAGCATCAAATACTACAGCATTACCAAAACCGGTTAATATATTAACACAGTCAAAATATCACAATTCCAAAACCAATGTAATTAACATTAAAGAAATTAAATTAAGAGCCATTAGCACTTCATTTTCAACTTTATCAGAATCCGAAAAAAAGAAGAACGATTCAGAATCATATGATAATGATGTGTATTTATAATAAAAAAGACAATCAGAATATACTTTTTTATTATAAATCAAAATACTAGAAATTGCAGTAAAATTATGATGGTAGCAATACTGTTTCTCTTTTAAAGATTGAAAAATGGGGTTGATAACTTCAAAATGAAATGTTTAATGGAAGAAGTTTGAAAACTAAAAGATAGATTAATAACAGTCAGGATAATAATAAACAAGGAATATTCAAAGATGATTTAGAAACTATTACTGTAAATCACCAAAATGTATATGTTGAAGCAAAAGATGATAAAAAAACCGATTATATCTTCCTAAATTTTCCTAACAATAAAGGCTACTCATTTACAATTAAATTATCTGATCTTAAAAAAGATTTATAAAAATACAATAAAACAACACAAATAGCTTTCTTAAATTAGGAAATTTTTTGTATATCATATCACAATCCCTACAAAAAATAGTAAAGAAAGATGGATTAAATTGATTACAAAAATGACAAAAGAAAATAAAAAGTTAACCTCGAGTTAACAAAGAGAAGGGGATTAAATTTTGAAGAATAATATATATCATTGCAAAACTAATAGCTACTAAAATAAGAAATAAAATATATGTAGGGTATATTTTTAAATATTTGTAAAGAATTGGATAAAATAAGTATACTAGAAAAATCTTAACCAAACCTGTAAAAAGTATCCTTTCTATTTACACAAAGCACCTTAAAAGAAATATTTTACATGCAATGAAACATCTCTAAAATTGATTAAGCTTACTAGTATTTGCTTACATTTTTTGTAACTAACTTTAAGTATTTTTATAGCTTTTAGTTTAAAAAAAATTGTATGAAAAAAGAATGCTTAACTACTTCATAAAGTTTACTTTTTAACTGGTATTGCGTTATCATAATTAATAGTAAAACTTATTAGGAGAAAAACAATGAATAGCACTCACAATGAAAAGGCGCCGCCTTACACAAAACCATTAAAGGAATATCATAGTAGATATTACAAAATACTGTCAATACTTAGATACTTTCAAAAAAATGCAATTAAGTACAACCAAACAATAATTCTAAATGCATTAAACATTTTTCTGTTTAAAGACAGTCTTAAACAAATTACACTTAGAACCTTAAGAAAAGATTTAGCCTTTCTATACAACAAAGGCATTATTAAAAAGAATTTATTAAGACTGGGCGAAGGAAATGGCTCATACATAAGATATACAGTAACTAAATACAGCGTTAACAATTTAAAAAGACTACTTAAAGCCAAACAAGAAATTATCGAACACGATGCTAATGCAATATATAAATTCACAAAAGAAACACAAAAAAAATACTCCAAAAATAAGGGGGTCAAAATTTTGAAATCTAAAAATGCAACTAAAAATGTCAGTCATAACATAACTAATAATAAATGTATAAATAATAAAGAAAAAAGAAGAAAAGAAACAAAAATTGAAGTGACAAATAACACAAATGTTTTAATACGGAATGTATCTAAATGGAAAACAATAAGATATTTGGATAAAATAGAAGATAATGCAAACAAAAAGAGATATGAAGAGGCCATGATGAGAACAAAAGAATGGTTGAAGAATTTAAAGACTGAAAATAGTACTAACAGGAGCTATGGGATAAAAAACAAATTTTAAGGAAAAACATGGAAAACTCATTGAAACGATTAAAAGAAAGGGAGTCAGAAATTAAGTTGCCCAAAAAAAAGAGTAGTTTCTTTATTCAAATAGAGAAAAAAAATAATAAGACACTGTACCACACAAAAATTATGATAGATTTTTATACATTTGGGATCGATAAAAATGATAATAACAAATTTTTTATTATCTTAAGAAGCTGGTCTAGAAAAAAGAAATATCAGTTTAACTTATTTTCTTTAATAGATAATAACAAATTTTTAGGTATTTATTATGGATATAGGAAGCCAATTAAGAATATCATAACACAATATGAAGAAAATGGAGCAATTAAGACATATGGTTTTTCAAAGGCTTATTATATTGAGTTTAGATTTAAGAAAGGAAGTGTTTTTTGTTATATCCAAGGAATCTATTATTTGCTTAAAAAAGAAAAGCTAGAAACTAAATATTGCAAAAAATTAATCGAAATAATGATGAAATTAGAAAAAGAAATATATGAATTTTACAATAAAAAATTACCAGATGGAGGGATTATAACAAGATGGATAGAAAAAAAACAGAAATAATAACTATAGCATCGATTAAAGGCGGTGTTGGAAAAAGTACAAGTGTCCTGTTCTTTAGCAATATATTATCACATGAAAGTTACAAAGTTTTGCTAATTGATGGTGATCCCCAAGCCAGTATTACCAGTTATTTTTTATTCAAATTGCAAGAACAAAACATAGATATCGAAAGATATAACCTATATGAAATTTTCAAACAAAGGAAATACATAGAAAATTGTATCTTTAATGTAAGTAATTGTATAGATGTAATTCCCAGTTCATTAGAATTGTCTTCTTTTAATTCCGAAAGTATTCCTTTGCAGGATAATCTATTAGAAAAAAGATTGTTAGCAGTTAAATCCAAATATGACTATATAATAATCGATACAAATCCTAGCTTAGGACATCTTTTAAATAATGCCTTAATTGTTGCTGATTATCTAGTCATTCCCATTAATTCTGATTTATGGGCAGTTGAAAGCATAGATTTGATAATAGATGCTACAAAAAAAGTTTATAGCGAAGACCTCTTGCCTAATTTTTTGGTAACGGGTGCTTTAGAAAGACAGAGTATTGATAAAGAAATAATATCAGAGTTAGAAACTCGCTATAGAGAGAACTTGATAGGCATTATTCCTAAAAGAGATGACATAAAAAAGACAGTATTTTATAGAAAGGAATTTTCTTTAAATAATGACTATTATCAAGAATATAAGAAATCTTTAAATAATCTCTTAAAGAAAAAACAAAAACAAAAACGAAATGTCCAGTTATAGACAAAAGGAGTGCAAATGAAAGATAAAAATAAAATGATAGTAGGAAGAAGGGTTAATATAAAAGGGAGTGATTTGGAAATAAAATTACCAGAAGACAATCGTAAAGATGAATATTTAAGATTAAAGGACAAACTAAAATCTTTAACGGTAGACGATATTTATAATAAAATAGAAACAGCAAAAATACTCAGTTTAATAAATGAAAGAAAGTTATATATTTTTGATGGATATAAGAATTTTTATAGCTTTTTATCTGATTTTAAGATTGCGAAATCCCAAGCATATAAATATATAAAAATAGCAGCAGGTATAGAACAAGGTGTTATTGATTATGATTTTGTAGCTAGTAATGGAATTGAAAATACCATTAGAAAGTTAGAAGATAATAGTATTGTTAAGAAGTCAAAACAGAATCCGATTAAACCATTGCGTTTTCAACTTAAAATACAAGAAAGTTATTACTTTTATAAGAAAAATGCAAAATTTACAGGTTTTTTGTTGGATGAGCCTTTTACAAATAGAAAAGATTTGCTTAAAGAGTTTTTAAATCAGTTTAAAGGGTAAACTTATTGAGTAGTTACATAGTTCTTATAACTATTAAAAATGGTTGATTTTATTTTAAATTTGGTATATATTGATACGTGTTAGTATGTGTTTATTGTTGCACATCCTAGTAAGTTTTCGCCATTGGAGATTTCAACTCTTCATTAGATGCTTTTTTTAAAGAGTATCTAATGAAGAGTTGATTTTTTATTTTGGAGTTTGAAACTTATCTTTTATTATGCCATCTAAAATTCTTTATATAAAAGTTACTAAAAATGATACAACAAAGATCTTCCAACAAAGACATTTCTTGTTATAAGATCTTTGTAAATATTTATTTCTAAGGAGTGTTAAAAATTCATAATGCAAATTATATAACAAGAAATGAAATGTAAAATACAAGTAGTATAAATAAAAATCGAAGCAGTGAATATAAATAGCAAATACAAGTGATTTAATAAGTAAAATGAATCCAATGATATTCACGAAGTATGAGAAGCATATAAGAGCATGCTATATATTATGTGTAATATTGCTTTTATTTGATTCCTTTCCTTAAAATTTTGATTATTAATTTTTTATTCTGTAAAAAGTCAATCATTGCTGTTCAGTTGGCTTTGTCAACTTGCTTTAAGACAGTACAAGATACTATAAAGGTGCTAAGGACAAGCTTAATAAAATTGTTGCTGACATGAAGAGAGAAGGAAATTCTAATGCAGCTGAAACAGGGATCGCTGTTAACAAACTAGTTACTGAAACATTTGATAAGATAATAGAAGGAGCAAAGACCTCAAGTGATGCTATTGGTAATTCTAGTGATCCAATTGGTAATGTTGCTGCTGGTGGTGCTGGTGCAGCTGCTGGTGCTGTTGGGACTGATGTTGATAAACTAGTAAAAGGAATTAAGTCAATTGTAGATGTAGTACTTAAAGATGAAGGTAAACATGATGCTGGTACCGATAAAAAAGCCGATGGTCTTACCGTAAGAACTGCTGTTGCTGCTGAGGGTGAAGCAGGGAAATTATTCGCTAATGCTGCTGGTGATGCTAATAATGCAAAAAAAGTTGCAGCTGATGCATCAAAAGCTGTTGGAGCTGTAACTGGAGCTGACATATTACAAGCTATGATTAAAGATAATGGTGATGCTGCTAAATTGGCTAAAGAAACAACCGGTACTGCTATTGCTGTCCCTAAGGATGGAACTATAGCAGGGGGTATAGCGTTAAGAGCGATGGCTAAAGGCGGTAAATTTGCTAATGACAGCACTGCTGCTAATAATGATGTTACTGCTGCAGTTAAAGGAGCAGCAGTAAGTGCAGTTACTAAGGCATTAGATACATTAACTATTGCGATAAGAAAAACAATTGATGCAGGACTTAAAACAGTTAAAGATGCTATGAAAATTAATGCTGATGATACTCCTATAAGTCCTGAACAAAATATCCCTAAAATTATTGCTGATAACTAATAAGTAATACTGCTAAAAATATAAAATCGTTGTAAGGAAAACACTTTCTCTTACCTTTTTGTAAATCATCAGAACTATTTGCTAGCGATAGTTCTGATGATGAAGGTAATGCATAAGTTAAAAGGAGGCACGTAAAAAAATGAGAAAAAGAATAAGTGCAATAATTAATAAGTTAAATATAAGTATAATGATGATGATAGTTGTTCTAATGATAGGATGTGGACAACAGGCAGTAGAAGCAGGGAAGGATGGCGCAGCAGCAGCTACAGGAGGAAGAAGTTTAAGTGAAGTTTTAATGGATGTAGGTAGAAGTGCTGAGAATGCCTTTTATTCATTTTTAGAGTTAGTTTCAGATACATTAGGTTTTACTGCTAAATCAACTACAAAGAAGAGTGATGTAGGAGATTATTTTACTGCTTTAGGTAAAAAACTTGGAGAAGCATCAGCAGAGTTAGAAGAAGTAGCAAAAAAGTCAGAAATAGAAGAATCTAAAGATAGTCTATTAAACAAGGCAATTAGAGCAGCAGTTGATACAGCTAAGACTACTTTAAATACATTAAAAGGCCATTTAGAGTCTTTAGAAGGAATAGGTGATGGCAAGGTAGTAGGCGAGGCAACAAGTAATCAACAAGGAGTAGCGGCAGCTGATGCTGAATTAAAGAATGCATATAATTCATTGAAAGGAATAGTGGAGACAGCTAAGACACAACAAGTTGAAGAACCAAAAAAAAGTGAGGTAACATTGTCTCAACAATCAATAGGAGTAGCTAATCCAGAACACGGAGCTAAAATATTGGCTACAGATGCAGCACCAGCAGTGGGAGATGCAGGTAAAGCAACAACAATAGTCTCAGCAGTAAGTGGAGAGGAAATACTAGCGTCAATAGTTATATCAAAAGAAAATGATGCAGCATTAGGAGCAGTAGATGCAGATGCAAATACAAGTGCACTAAAGTTTGCAAAAGGAGGTAATGCAAATAATTTAGCGAAAGCCGCTGCTAAAGCATCAGCAGTAGCAGGAGGGATAGCCCTACGTTCTTTAGTTAAAGATGGTAAACTAGCTGCACATAATACTAATAACGATGACAAAGCAGCACAATCAGCAGGAATAGCCGCAGTAAATAAATTATTAGTAGCAGTAGAAGATATAATTAAAAAGACAGTAAAGAATGTTCTTGATAAAGTAAAGCAAGAAGTAGATAAAGCAAGAGCTCCAAAAGCAGCAAGTCAGAAATAAGATAGATAGTTAGATTAATTACTTAAAAGTAAGATTAGAAGGCAATCTTAGAGATAAATCCAGGATGTCTTCTATATTGTTGTAATGAAAAATAAGAAGTTATTGTAAGATAAGTTAATTAAGTAAGCTGTAAGAGCTGGTAAAAATAAAGTCAAAAAAGAATATGAAGCTAGGAGCGTAATGCTTTTAGCTTCTGATGTTATTTAGGGAGTGTTTGATTGTATATCAAATTATTTATATGAGTAAAGATTGAATATAAATAATTGTAAGTATGATATTAAGAGCATGTTTTTATTGTAATCAAATAATCAGCTATTTTAAAAGTAAGCTAAATGTGTGGTAAGGGCAAGAGGGAAATTGGGATAGGTGTTGGAAAGGAATAAATTAAGTGCAATAATAATGATTTATTTTTGGTATTAATATCATGTAATAATGGGGTAGAGCTTAAAAGTGAGGAAGTATCTAAGCCTGATGAGATAGTAATTGATTAAACAAAAGTAAGTAAAAAGATAGAAGAGGCTATTGAGTTTTCAAAAGATGTTAAAGAAGTAGAGACTCTGGTTAAGTCAATATGTGAGCTGGCTAAAGCTATTGGAAAGAAAATTAAGCAGAACCCCGATGCCCTAGGTACTGATGGAACCCATAATGGATCTTTAGTTGCAGGTGCATTTCAATTGGTATTAACTGTAAAAGTTAAATTGGAAAAATTAGGAAACACGCCTGAAATTTCTGGAGAGCTAAAAGGAAAGATTACTGATTCTAAGAGCAAATGTAAAGAATTTGCGGATAAAATAAAAGCAGATTCTGATATTTCTAAAGTAGAGGTTACAGATGAGCATGTAAAAAAAATCTACAGATCAAGTAAATACTCCTGCTGGAAAAAAAGGTGGTGCTGAACTTGTTAAACTTAACAAATCAATAGGTGAGTTGTAACGCAGCAGTAGAAGCTGCAATCGCAGAGCTTACAGCTCCTGTTAAGTCTTAACTAAGGTGATAAATAATTTAAGTGATTATTATAATATTAGTATTTAACTAGAAGATAAGTAATCTAAAAAATAAAGTCAAAAAAAAGATCCAGGAGGCATGGAAAAAATGAAAAAAATTAAGTCCAATAATAATGACTTTATTTATGGTATTAGTAAGCTGTAATAGCGGTGGGGTTGCGGAAGATCCCCAGAGTAAATTTTAAAGTCAGTAATAGACTTGGGGGAATGATTTTTTAAATGTGTTCACATCATTTGGGGATATGGTTGCTGGTGCATTAGGTTTTAACACCAATACTAAAAAGTCTGATATTGGAGCTTACTTCAAGACAACAAGATACCGTTCAAGCTACTCAAACAGCCCTTAAAAAATGGATGATAAGTATGCTATGAAGATTAATGCTAATGATACGTCTATAAGTCCTGTTCAGAGCACCTCTAAAGCTACTATTAGCAATTGGTTAAGTAAATACTAGATACTAAAATATGAAGTCATTTTAAGGAAAACACTTCTTTTGTCCTTGTATAAGGAAGGGAAGTGAGCTCTCCTTTTATTTTAAAAAACTTGCAATAAGATAGCTTAAAGACAACAAATGCTACTTTTAGTGGCTCTATTTTAGCTATAATAAGTTCGAAAATAAAAAACCCTATCACCTTTATGACAGATACTAAAGGGGACAAGGGTTATTGATGTTAAGCTAAAAATCAAGCGTTATCGACTTCAGCTGCATTAGGATTTCCTTCTCTCTTCATGTCAGCAACAATTTTATTAAGCTTGTCCTTAGTGCCTTGTATAGTATCTTGTACTGTCTTAAAATAAGCCCCAACATCAGACTTTTTTGTCTCTGTACTAAATCTAATACCTTGGCAACTATATCCCCAAATGATGTAAACACATTTAAAAATCATTACCTATAAATTTAAATCCGATGCTGAACTATCCAGAACACTTTATTAAACTCGATTTGAGTTAATTGATAGACTTTATCACTTAATTTAAGAAAAGCTTTACGAATACCATCCAACATATGATTCAAAATTAAACCATACTTACTAACCTTAATTTGAATATACTTTATGTTGAAGATAATGTATTTGGACAGGGTAGTTTTGCTAAGATATTTCTTACGCTTAAAATAAATATGCAGTATTATTGCAGCATGTTTACTCTTAACTTTGGGTACACGCTCTCTTAAAGCACATTTTATGAAGATAAAGTTTCTATAATATATATAATATTATATTATATCTGTCTTTACATTTAAATTATTCTCAACAATCTCTATTTTATTATCAAGCTTTCTAATCTCAAATTTTAAGCTACGCCCTAACATTGCTAGTTTTACGTCAAAGTTTTCTTTAAGATACTCAATATCTTTATAAGTAAGCTCATTACGATAATATCTGCAAGACAAATCAATAGCAATATCTTTATCCCAGCTTTAACAAGCTCACTTAAAACCATTTGCTGTGTAATTACCGGTTGTGCATATCCCATAAAGAACCTTCTTGTGTAGATACTAAATTTAAAGACCTTGATAAAAGAATCGATACTGTTAGCAATGAGATTTTTCTTGTTAGAAAAGATATGGGAATTGATAAAATGGAATCCAAGATTACATAATTGGATGCTTGGTATTCTTATTGCGCCTAATGTAGGAATAATTTAGCATTAATATTAATGTTAGGTAATTAACCCCTCATCTTAAACTTTCTTTGAATCAATTATTTTTTTTAATAAAATTTAGTAAAAACCAATTATTGTATTATGCTTACTCTTGTTAAAGGTTAAAAGAGCCAATGAGCTTAGAATTCAAAATTAATACAAAAGATTTATACAGGTGTTCGGTATTTTTTAGAAATTAAATCAAAAATGTAGCAGAAGCTCTTAGCTTCTGTTTTTATTTTTAACTTTTTTTATTTGATTTATAAATTTACTTAGTAAAATAATTGTATATAGCTTTTAATTGGCATAGATTAAAATAATTGCAATTTTATAAAATTATTTTTGCCATTTAAATTAAATGGTATATATTTATAAATAATTATTTTAATCCAATATTGAGACTCAATAATTGAGTAATTTAATATCCCAGGAGGCAAATATGAAGAAAAGTATTTTAACAGTATGTATGTTCATATTATTGTGTTTGTTATCATGTGATATAAATGCCCTTAATGATTTGCTAGGTAAAGCAAGGGAAAAATTTTTAGATGGAAACAAAAATAATAAAGATTTACACTATATACAAGGAAATCAAGACATTCAAGAAGAACAGGGAGAGATTGTCAATGGTCTCGAAGAGCGTGAGAGAATACAACAAGACATTGAAGTAGAACCTGTAGCGCCTGTTAATGTAGGGATTTCAGTATC
The DNA here is from genome assembly GCF_023035795.1 of Borrelia nietonii YOR. Taxonomy (NCBI): domain Bacteria; kingdom Pseudomonadati; phylum Spirochaetota; class Spirochaetia; order Spirochaetales; family Borreliaceae; genus Borrelia; species Borrelia nietonii. Next base: position 44,453 of record NZ_CP073156.1, on the reverse strand, counting down.
TCAACAAGGGTATCCATATTATATTCAAGAAGAAAAAATAGAGATAAAAGAAGAGGATTTAATTCCAAATACTAAAGAAGAAAAGGAAGCAGAAGCAGAAATTGAAAAGGTAAAAAGTGTTCTTAGTGGTTCTAAATTTGATCAATTAATTGAGGATGTACGTAAACTTAAAGATAAATATAGACAAGTAGAAGGAGACCTTTATAATGCGATTAATAAACTCCGAGATAAAGTTAGTTTACTGGAAGTAAGTTTTCGAAAGAATAGAATACAGGAACGATCAAAGATACGAGCATTAACTCAATTGCAAAATAGGTTAAATGGGGAGAGGTCTAATCTTGATATGCTTATGACCCAAGTTGATAGTGGACTTAATGAGCGAATATCTGCAAAATGTTTGTTTGAAGAAGCACAAAAAACTTTAAAAGAAGCTATTACCAAGAGATTAGAGAGTGAGTCACGTGTAGGTTGCTCCTTTAGAAGAGTAAACGGAAATTTACCAGGACAATTATCCAGAAAAGCACGAAGTGAAGCAGAAAGTTCTTTAAATTTATTAGAATCTTCTTCTATGAGAATAATTGAAACAGTGGGAGTAATGAAGGGTATAGAAAACCTCATTAAAGAGGCTACATTTTCTTTAGCAAATCTTGTAAGATAAGGATGGCAAAGGTTTAAATATTTTAAACATTAGTATTTGCAAGAAGAGTCCTTTTATCAGGGACTCTCTTAAATTTTATTTAAATAAATTTCTAAAAATAATTATATTTAAAATTTGATTATGCATTTATTTTTTTATTACATTTTAAGCGTAAGGATTATTGTTTTAAGTTGTTTTTGAAATCTTTTAAAGATTTTTATTATTATTGAGCAATAAACAGATTTTAAAGATACATGAAGATTGAATACTGAGAGTTAAAAAAAGAGAGATTTGTTAACTCAGGAATGTAAGGTTTATACAATAATTAAATGAGTATATATAAAAGTAAAGATAGTCTATAAATAAGCCTATCTTTACTTTTAATTTAAAGTACTTAATTGTTAAAGACAAATTTATCTAGCACTAGTAGTACCGTCAAGTAATCTTAGTACTTTCTTCAACTCATATTTAGTCTGTGGAGGTACTCTTTTGGGTGATTCTATTTCTTCGTATGCTTGATAATTAGTTTTATGACTTACTTGTACCTTTTCAAGCAAAGAGCTTACTTCTGCTTTAAGTTTTTCTAATTTTGTCTTTGAATCTAGATCGCTTTGGAAGTTACCAGGGTATTCAGGAATATTAGTAAGAGCTATAGCGTCATTTATACTTTCTTCAATTGCATTTAAAAGTTTTGTGAGATCTTCTGTTAACTTGTTTTTATTAAACTTAGATAATTTTGCTTGATACTCTTGTTTTTCCTTGTGTGTAAGTCTTATCTCATAATTAGGGTCTAATTTTATTGTAAGGAATTCAATTGTTCCCCAATCATATCTTATTTGTCTAGCTATTTCAAGTGCTTTCTTCACGCTATTTTTGGTTTTTCTTGAACGTGATTTGTATTCCCTGTCTAATCTTGCCTCTTCTTTATCGTCTTTGTCTTCATATTCTCCGTAGTTGTCATCGTCCTCTTCATCATCATCTTCCTGATCATAGTTGTTGTAATTGTAATCGTCTTCATTTTCCTCATAGTAATCTTGACTAAAACTGTTTTGTCCACTTAGGCTATATGCAGAGTCATAAGAGAAGTCAAAGCTATTTGAATCGATGATTTTATTGCCTTGAAGATAATTGCTACTTGAAGTGCTTTTAAAACTGCCTGGGTGTGCATTGTAATTAATGCCAACAGGGGATATTCTATTAAGATTTGGAAAATTTGTTTCCCCTTCTGTGCTTTGAAGAGTACTTTTTTTAGTAAAGCCACTTATTCTTTGTGGTAACTGATCTTTTTTTGTATGTCTTTTTTTCTTGACTTTTTAGGAATACTATTTTGATTAGCATTATCATAAGGATTAACAGTCTCTTTGCTAGTATCTAATACAGAATAAATTTTGCCGAGTAAATTAACGGATTTATCTTTAAGTTCACCATTAAGTAGTAAGTCACAACTAATAAAACTTAAAAGCAAACTTAAGCTTAAATACTTTGTCTTGTCATATATTTATCATATTTCCTTTTAATTTAGATTGATGCATTAAATATAAATCGGTTATCAAAGAATTCTAGAAAGAGTTAAAAAATAATGATTTAGGACAGATTAATTCTCGATTGACTTTAATTGAGAGTTAATTAGGATTAAAGGGCAATTAGTTTCATCTTTGACAATTATTGCTACACTTGTTGCGTCATATTTTGTAGCACAATTATTTGTGGCTTTAGGAAAATATTTAGGAATTTCGTAGAGACAACAATTTGTGTTAGGTTTCTGATTTCAAAGTGAATTAGTCAAGAGCATGTAAAATTGTTAGTTGCATAGAAATATAATCAAGAGAAGGGTCTTTTATGATAAGTAAAAAATGTAATAGAACAAAAAAATTGTAATGTTGAGTTTAGTGTTATAGATTCCCTGAGACTTAATTTTGAATTTTTTATTCGCAACATTTGGTTGATAATGTTTGCTCTCTTTTTATTTTTCTTCAATGTGTTACATTCTCATAGAGGGATTTCAAGTTATAATGTTAGTAGTAATGCTAAACTATATTTCACACTGCCATTTACAATAGTCATTATAATAGTACCATCTTCAATATTATTGTATTTTCTGTATTTACTAAGGAAGCGTGCAGTTGAAGGTATGCTTAAGGTTTCAGTGTTTGCGTGCTTAGAGAAAGTAGCAATATTTGTATTACTAGTAATAGGACTTGTAACACAGTCTGTAAGTTCATGGATGAGTTTTGAGAGTTTCTTTAGTTTGATATTTGAAGATACTATTAGGGATACTGTTTTGAGCGTTAAAAAAAGTCAAAGTGAAAAAGAGGAAGGTCTTCGCAGACTACTTTATGATAAAGAGCGGATAATTGAAGGTGAAATATCTAGTATTGATGTTAAGATTAAAAATAATAATGATCGTATAGAATTTGCCAAGAATAAGCACTTGAATTTGGACTATACATATAAAACTATGAAGCAAGATTACATGAGAGAAATTGAAAATGCAAACAGAGAAAATAAGGATTTATTTAATCAAAGGGATGAGTATTTGCAATCTTTGAAAGATTTGCGTTTCAAGCTTGGTAATTTGATTGAAGCAACAGCTGTAGATAATAATCGCATTAAAGCGGCTAATGTTTTAAATGGGACATCAGTTGTTATTGCTAGAGATGATTATCTTAATATAATTTTTGTTTATTCATTATTATTATTATTATTATTGTCTGTTTGTCTAGATATATTTTTAGCAATGGCATTCTGTATAATACATAATGCTTATCATAAGTTTTATGGCCAAAAGTTATTACACGCTATCCCATTACTTACAAGAAGTAAGGTTAAAAAGATACAAGGTAGTCGAATCCCTAGTTTAAAAAAGAATAAAAAAACCGTTTAAAAGAGTTGATGAATCATTTGGGTTTATTGCATCTAATTTAGAAGATGATAAGCGTACTATAAAGCCTTTGAGTAAAATTACTAAAGATGCAAATGTGACTGATTATCGAATAAGGAAATATTTATCGGACTTAATGGATAGGGGTTTGGTTATAAGAGATAGGAAAAGATTGGTACTTAATGTTGATGATATGTCAAATTACTGGTCTAAAGTTTAGAATTTGGTAAAAATCCAAAACAATCTTGAAAAACATAAATAGGATCCATATTTAATAAATGGATAGAAATGCTGCTGCAGAGATTGGAAGTGTTGAAAAATTAGCTAGTATACTTGCAAAAAGAACAAGAATCTTGAAGGATTTAGTAGAACAACACCTGGATTTATATCTAAGCTTAAAAAACCAAAATATTTTAGTAGAAACATATAATAGTGAATCTAATAATGTAATATGAATACTAGAAGAGATTATTTATATTATCAATATAATTGATACTGAGATGATTTTCAAACAATTTTTATTTATTTAAATTAGGTATCAATCTAATGAATGCTGACGTAATGATGATTTATACTTTTTAGTTATTATTTTTTTATTGGTGAATTTTTGAAATTCATATTTTTTGATATATACATATATGTATCAAAAAAATTAGTAAATATTATATCAATGATTTTATCATTGATATCTTTGTTTTGTGCTTGTGCTTTTGATGAAAACCTTAAAGTGCTAAAAAGCATAAAATAAGATGTTATATGAATGGATAAAAATATATTTCAAGAATACATAAATAATTTAAAAAGTACTGTAATGGAAGATAAAACAGAACTTACTGATAGAGCACATTTAGAAAAGCTTCTTGACAAGCTTAAACCAAGCCCAAGCATCCAAATTCAACACGAGCCCAGACGCCACAAGGAAGGCTTGGGTGCTCCCGATTTTATTATTAGAAATAACGGAAACATAATAGGTTATATTGAAGTAAAAAAAATTGAACAAAATTTGGACGACACATTAAAGAGTCTTCAAATTGAGAAATACAAACAACTATCAAATAATATTTTACTAACAAATTATATTGAGTTTATATGGATAAAAAATGGAAATCTTAACTTAAGAGAAGTTTTGGTATTTAAAACTGATTTAGAAAAAAATAATACAAAAATTGATAATGCCAAATCAAATAAAATTGTAAGTATTTTAAACGAATTTTTTAAAACCCCTGTTGAAAAGATTGAAAGTGCTGAAAAATTAGCTAGCTTACTTGCAAGAAGAACGAAAATTTTAAAGGATTTAGTAGAACAACACCTGGATTTATATCTAAACTTAAAAAAACAAAATACCTTAGTAGGAACTTATAGTATCATTAAGGGCAATATATATAACAATGAGCTTAAAGTTAGTGAGTTTGCAGACTCAATTGCACAAACTATTGCATACGGATTTTTTCTTGCAAAACTTAATAATACAAGTAACTCAAGAATTGACTTTGATAATATTAAAAAATTCATACCTAATAATTTTGCATTAATACAAGATATACTAAAACTAATTGATAATATTGCAAGCAGTAGGGAATATGATAGTATAAGATGGATACTAGAAGAGCTTATTGATATTGTTAATAATATTGATTCCAAGACGATTTTTGAACAATTTTCATTTACTCAAAATGTAAAATCAAGTGACAATAATGTAAAAGACCCTTATCTCTACTTTTATGAAGACTTCTTGGCTAAATATGACAAAAGTTTAAGAAAAAGTAAGGGGGTGTATTACACGCCACATTCTGTTGTTAATTTTATTGTGAGTAGTTTGAATAAGATTTTAAAATATAATTTTGGTCTAGAGAATGGTTTTGCAAATAGGGAAGAAGTAACTGTACTAGACTTTGCTACTGGTACTGGCACATTTCTACTTGAAGTCATTAAATGCATTTTAAAAGAAATTCCAAAGCAAACTGGAAAACAAAAAGACTACATTAATGATCATATACTTAAAAATATATATGGTTTTGAATATCTTATGGCTCCATATGCAGTTGCTCATTTAAAATTATGTCAATTCTTAAAGAAAGTTTGTGATTTCAAGTTTGGAAATGAACACTTAAGACCACAAATATTTTTAACAAATACTCTTGATGTAACATTAACCTCAAATCAGGAAAGTTTTAAAGCATTTTTTCCTGCAATCAGTGAAGAGAATAAACTCGTTAATGAGATTAAAAATAAACCAATTTTGGTAATTCTTGGTAATCCTCCTTACAATGCAGAATCAAAGAATAATAATAATTATATCTTAAACTTAATTAAAAGTTATAAAACAATGGACAATACACCACTTAATGAAAAAAATATTGTATCATTAAATGATGATTATGTGAAGTTTATCAGATTTTCAGAACACAAAATTGAAAATGCTGATGAAGGACTCCTTGGAATTATTACTAATAATGGATACCTTGATAACATAACATTTAGAGGAATGAGATATCATTTACTTAAAACTTTTGATGAAATTTATATTTTTAATTTACATGGCAACTTAAGGAAAAAAGAAAAAACAGATGATGGTAGCACCGATGAGAATATATTTGATATTCAAACTGGAGTTGCTATTGCTATTTTTATTAAATATAAAGAAAAATCAAAGCAAAATAAACTAGCTAATGTTTACTACAAAAGTATAAAGGGTAGTAGAGAAGAGAAATATAGTTTTTTAGATAAAAATACTATATTTAGCATTGATGCAGAAAAACTTCAATGTAAACCTCCTAATTATTTATTTATTAAAAAAGACTTAAAAATTGAGGATGTTTATAGCAAAGGAGTTTCTTTGGAAGATATTTTTATAGAATATATTGCTGGGATAGAAACCCAAAAAGATAAAATTGCAATTAATTTTACAAAAGAAGAACTTTTAAGCAAACTCAATGACCTAGCTTATCTTGATGAACAGACAGCAAGATATAAGTATGATTTACAGACAGACTCTACGGATTGGAAATTACCAATAGTCCAGCGATTTTTAAAATCTACAAACATCTATGCAAAATATGTTAAGAAAATAGCTTACAGACCATTTGATAATAGATTTATTTACTACACTGAAAGCAAAGGTGTTATAGCAAGGCCAAGATATAAAATAATGAGACATATTTTAGAAATTGAGAATAATATAAGTTTTTTTTCAATAAGAACTTTGTCATTAAATGATTTTCATCATGCATTAGTTTCTTGCAATATTATGGATAAAAATTTTTTTTCAGGATGTAGCTATGTTTTTCCACTTTATATAAAAGAAGATCAAGGGATGCTTGGAGACATAATAAAAGAAAACTTTAAAACTACTTTTAAAGACTTTATTAATTTTAAGTATAGTAAAGAATTTGATGCAAAAGAGATACTTGGCTATATTTATGCAGTACTTTATTCAAAGATTTATAGAACTAAGTTTATTGAATTCTTAAAAATTGACTTTCCAAAAATCATTTTTGTAGATTCAGTTGAAACCTTTGAAAAACTTAGCAAGTTAGGAATTAAACTTATTAATGTTCATTTGATGAAAAATGATTCAGAACTTGATAGCAATATCGGAATACATATTGGAGATAATAATCATATAATAGAAAAAATTTTCTACAATAAAAGTACAAAAGAACTTTATTATAATTCATTGTGTAAATTTATTAACACTCCTTATGAAGTATACAAATATTTTATTGGTGCTTATCAAGTACTTAGGAGTTATCTAAAGTATAGAAAAGGTAGAAAATTAAGTATTGATGAGATTGAATACCTTGAAAAGGTTATTAAAATACTGCATTATACAATTAATATTCAAAAACAGATTGACTTAATAACTTGTAAACTTGAAGAATTTGATAGTCAAAATTGCAATCTATAAACCAAATTATTTGCTTATTACAAAGCATTAGTATCATTGCTTTATGATAAAGAAACTTACAAGTAAGGGGTACTTAAATCAACAAAAGTTGCTTTAGCTCCGATTAAATAGGTAATCAAATTGTATATCTAGAATTAAAACTATAAGCAAATTTACCTTCTTAAGCTCTTCAAACAATTTGGACAATAAACATATTCAATTGACAATCTCAAATGGAAAATCCTTTAAATCCTATTTGAACATTTTAGATAAGTTGCCATAATAGTAAATCTTACCTTGCTTAACTTATTTAATTTAAAATTAGTCTCTAATCTACTACCTTTAATTTTAAATTACTAATAATTACCCCATCAAGATAAAGTGTATTTACATTAATACTTTTAACACTAAAAGCATATTTAAACCTACGTCTATAATAGAAATTACAATAGAAACTACGTTAATATTAACGTTTTATATTCAAATAAAAAGATAGTAATAAATCAATAATATATTTTTATGAAGGTAATTGTGACTCATACTTGAACGTACTATAAATGTAGAGTATAAACAAAATGCCATTTTTAGAAAAAACCATAGGACAATATCTTTAAAACAAACTCCCTATTTTTGACTTAAAAAGCTTTTAAGCATTGAATAATTTTTTCGAATTAGCCTTAGCATTCAAACCCTGAAAACAACTTACATAACATTAATAAAAATTTTTATTTAGATTCTATAATTTTTAAATTTTTCCCAAGCTTCTATCTCATCAAGAAGGTATAATTCATCTTCATGTATTTTACCCACTACATTAACGAGACTATTATTAGGTGTATTTTTGAGTGCCATTGAAATTCTCCACTATATCCTAAATATTTAAAAAATCTATTAATAAATCGCCTTTTTTAATCTCATCGGGTGAATGTACTATTAAGTTTTTATCCTTATAGTATTCTCTGGCCTTGCTTGATCTAATTCTATAGGAAGTCAGATCTCCTCTATTAAAATGTAAATTATCTAAACTTATTTATCTTTCTATATAAGTTATATTAAGATTTAATCTAGCTTTCAATTCTAATATATACCTATTTACTCTAGATATTTTCTTTGGCTTTAAATCACTTGGGAAGCAATTTGAGATTAATACCGCGTCCATATCTTCTTTAAAAAGATCTTTAGTTTGGAGTTCAATATCTTTATTTTTATGTTTTTCTAGTGTAGGAACACCATCTTTTTCAATTTCTCTTGCACATTCTTCTGCTACATTTGAACTAACAAATGCGGCTGGTAGGTATTGAGGTTTGCTTAAATTTTTGCGTTGTTTTTCTAAAGAAATCCCTTGAAAGGTCTGTATATCGGTGTAGATAAAATTATGATATCCAAGTAAATTATTTTTATTTGGCTTAAAAACATTATGGTGTTTATGTGATTGTTGATACTACTTATATTTAATTCAATTTTAAGTTGCCATCATTAAAGGTCATTAAGAATTCTTCAATTCCTGTAAATGAAAGATCAAGTCTAATAGCCCATATCCCAAGTCTTTTGAAATAATCAAGTTTATAACAATTTTTCAGATCCCTTAAATCAATATTAAGTTTTTTTAAAATTTTGGGATTAACATCTACAATTGGTTTCATGTCATATTTTCTTGCTATATCGATACTTTCTTTGAAAGTAATAAATTCATCCCCATCAATATGAAGTAACGATGCAAATACTCTCGTAAACCCTAAAGATACACTTTTTTCAAGATACTCAATAATTTTATTTTTTGGACTTACAATCGGATATATTGATATTTCCATTTCTTTCATTTTAAACACCTCTTAAACTTTATCTTTAGACAATGCATTAATAGCTTTTTAATTGATTATGGAACAATGAATGGTGAGAATGTATTGAAGAAAGATACAATTTAATATTGGTGATATTAACAATAATTGTTACTAATTTATTTAGTTAGGATATATGAAAAATAATTGTTATATTCTAAACTCATTCGGTATACTTCAAAGTTTTGGTATTAAGACAAGTATGCTGTGGGAAAGTCATATTTATAGATGCACAGGTAATGAATTTGAGATAAGTGAAGTTAAGATCAAAGGTGTTCCGGGATATCATTTATAGCATCGGATTTATCTTCACTAATAACTACTTCTCTTATGCAAATACTACTTCTTTTCTTTGCTACATTAACACGTAAGGAATATAAAATAAAATCACTATTCATTTATTTTGACGCGTCAGTAAGTTTTACATTTTGTATCTCAACGTCTCTATAGCCATTAATTGATAACAAGTATACAGTCCCATTCTGCTATTGGCTTAGTGAGTTTAAGCTCTTTTATATACCGCTTAAACATATGATTTGTCTTATTTTTAAAGTAAAACCCTTACAGAAGTGTTTTTTGATTGTTTAGTCTTATCTTTTTAAGTGTGCTTTTAAGTTGTGACAATTCTTCATTTCATTTTATTAACTCTGTAATTTTAAAATTAAGGTTATCAGTAGTTAGGTGTTCTTTTTTCGTGCAATTTTGTCTTTAACTAAAAGCTATCAAAATACTTAAATGCAAAATCAATTTTGCAGTCATTTTATTGTATGTAAATATTGCTTGTAGAGTATCTATTGTTAATAGTAAGAAGCCTTTTTAAGGCAAGGGCCCGCGGGGGGGGGGCGCGGGGCCCCGGGGATCCTTTAACAAATCCTTACTATTTTACTTTACAATTACTCTATTTATCATTTTAGTAATTTTGTACTTTGTAATGATACTTGTTTACTTTTAAAATTTAATTTCTTCTACTCTGTCAACTACGAATTAATTTTTTCTCTTCTTTGAACATTTTTGTAATCAGTTTAGCTTGACTTAGTTGTGTTCCTCTTAAATCTCTCTTTTTAATTACCTTTCTTAAATCGACTTTCTTAAATTTTACTTTTATTCTTATTTATTTGTTGGCATAAGAATAACCATCTAGTATTTTACACATGCTTTGTGTTTTTTATTATTTAAATTACCAGATTTCTTTATCATTATTCCTTTATTTAAAGGCATATCCGATTAATTTTTCTATTGTAAAAGTTGGAACAGATTTACTGAACCATGGTATGAAAGATCGCTTTTAAGATGTTCAAGCATTGTTTCATTACTATATTCGTTAAAAATGTGCTCTAGAGTAGATTTGGAATATATGTATATGGCATTACTTCCATTATGATCATTTGCCACCATCATCACCTTGACAACTGCCGGTTTTATTGACTTGATAGTTAATACCATCGCTTATATAAATATCAAAATCTTTATTACTTGCTTTTAATTTTCTCTTATCATTTAAGAAGTTATAAGCAATAGTAAAAGCATTAGCTAATTCTTTTTGTTTTGGTATTTTACCATAAAGCCAATTCAAAAATTTAAGCATTTATGCAGTCGATTTTTGTTAAGTTGATGCTGTGGTGCTAAAAGTACCTTATTAAATGCATGTTTTAATGAATTAAATTTTCTTTTTTCATCATCGGTCAGAGTGATAACCGTTTCTATGTTTCTAGGATTTCTTTTTTGTAAACCGTTCCTAGTCTCTTTAGAGCTACTTAGTGATTGTACTTTAGCTGCTTCATTATTTTTACAACAATACAAAGATAATGTACCGCAAAATATTAATAGCTTTATAAATTTAACCATATTATTCTTTCTCTTTTTTTAATCTTTAGGCAATAGTATAAACTAGTTATTTTAATAATGTATAGATATTTGTGTGGGTGTAAGTGGTTATTGATTGTGTAAAGTTTACTTCTCGTTATAGGGTTTATGCTTACTTAAACTGTGGTCAAAGAAGTATGAATAGGTTAAAGAAATCATTTTATGAGTATGTTGCATATTTCAGTGAAGGTTGGCTGAAATAATGGTGATGCTGCTAAGCTAGCTAAGAATAGTGTCGCTATTGCTCAAGCTGGTGTCGCTGCTGATGCAAAAGATGGAACTATAGCGAGAGCTATAGCTTTAAGAGCAATGGCTAAAGGTGGTAAGTTTGCTAATGGTACTGCTGGTAATGATGTTGCTACTGCAGTTAAAGGAGCAGCAATAAGTGCAGTTACTAAGGCACTAGATACATTAACTATTGCAATAAGGAAAACAATTGACGGGGGCCTTAAAACAGTTAAAGAAGCTATGAAAATTAATGCCAATGATACTCCTATAAGTCCTGAACAGAGCACTCCTAAAGCTACTACTAATAACTGATAAGAAATAAATATTAAATAATAAAATTATTATAAGGTAAACTACCCCTCTGCATCAATAACAAGAAAAGTTTCCCTTACAATAACTTTATCCTTTATACTTACCCCTAACTAGTTATTTATTTACTGCCCATTAGTTGTTGCTTCTGCAGGATTAGTTGCTTCTGCTGACTTATCTTCTTGTTTAACTGTAGCTAATGCTTCATTTATTGTTTTTAATCCACTATCAACTGTATTCCTTATTGCTATTATTAGAGTACTTAATGTCTTACCTACTGCACTTGCTGCTGCTCCATTTACTGCATGGGCAGATTTCTCTTCATTATTCTTAGCAGCGAATTTACCATCCTTTGCCATTGCCCTTAATGCTATACCAGCTGCAATAACTGCATCCTTTTGTACTTCAGCTACTTCAAGTTCCTTAGCAGCTTCTTTTTTAGCAACAGCAATCTCTGCCGCATTCTTTGCTTTCTTAATCTCAATTTCACCAACACCAGCTTCATCAGACTTAGCAATAGCTTGCAAGATGTCAGCACCACTTACTACCCCTATTGATGCACTTGCTGCTGCTGCATGTGCTTCTGCTCCATCAGCAGCGTTAGTACCAAACAACTTGCCAATTGATTTCTTCTCAGCTTCTGCTGTCTTAGTAGCGTCTGCATTTCCCTCATCCTTTTTTAAAACTACTCCAACTATTTCTTTAATTCCTTTAACAAGAGCGTTAACACTTGCTGCTTCTGCAGGTGCCGCATCCTGACCAGCAGTAGGAGCACCACCAATCTTATCTTCTCCTGTAGCACCTTTGGCTGCTTCTTTTGCACCTTTTGCAATCTTATCTAATGTGTCAGTGATAAACGTATCAACAACTGTTTTAACTTTTACGTAATTACCGTTCTTTGCAACTTCATCTTGCAACTTCTCTTTAACTGTTGTCATAGTGCTCTCAATATCAGTAAAATACTTACCTATATCACTTTTCTTAGTATCAGCCTTAATACCAAAAGCTCCAATAACCATATCTTTAAAAGTCACAAAAACATCTAAGAATCCCTTTGCCTAAATTAGCTATAGATGTTAAATATACATGTTTAGGATCCTCTGCAACCCCACCGCTATTACAGCTTACTAATACCATAAATAAAGTCATTATTATTGCACTTATTCTTTTTCTCATTTTTTTACGTGCTCCCTTATTACTCTTCTCTATAAATCAAAAAGCTAAATAGCCAAAAAAGCTTTTTCAACCTACTAAAATGCAAAAAAAGTAATAATTTTTACAAAAACAATACATACTTACAAAAATCCACACATCACCAAAAGAACTGCTATATATTGTTTAAATCACAAATATTAAAAATAAGGGGATTTATATGAGTAAAATTAATTTTGTTTTGGTTTTATTACTACTAATTAGTAGTTGCGGTCAAGATACCAATAAGGACAAAGGAATTAAAAGCAGATCTAAAAGAGACGACTTAAGGGAACAAGCACAAGAAGTACAAAAAACACCTGAGGAAGCATTAAGAGACAAGTTAAGTGATAACCAAAAACAAGGATTAAACTTCTTAAAAGGGGCTTTGGGTGATGATAATGATTTTAAAAAATTTTTAAGTTTTGATGAATCTAAGATAAAGTTTGCACTAGATCATATACAGAGTGAGCTTGCAAAATGTACAGGTGACAATGCTAGCCAGCAAAAGGAAACTTTTAAACAAATAGTAAAAGGTTCATTTGAAGGTAATAGTAATGATTTAGATAAATTTAAAGAACAAGCATCAAGCACTTGTGGGACAGGTGGATAAATAAGACCCATAACACAAAATTCAGATGCTGTTTTGGAAAAAATTAAAAAAGCGTATTTAAAAAATAAAGATTTAAGAGAAAGTGAAGCAATCAAAAACAATAACAAAGCAAATAAATAGAAATTCTCACAAAAGAATTAGATAAAGAAATCAATTAAACTGATTACAAAAATGTTAGAAGAAGAGAGAAAAATTAAGTTATGGTAAAAAGGAAGGGGGATTAAACCCTGTAGAGGGAAGCAATAAGAAACTATAATTTTGTGCCAAAATATCAAAATCATATAACTACTTGATGAAAGTAATTCATTATTTACTTTTAAAGTATTAAACACAAATTCAAATTTACTTTATGTCTTCTCTTTTATTATCCGTAAATTTATATATCACAAGGATAGATAAAATACAAAAAATAAGTATTAATAAAATAAATGTATTTATTATGCTTATAAAGCTAGCTAAAATTGAACATGCTGTCAATACTAAAAATGAAAATAAACGAGATATTGTACTATTAATAGAAGCTATAGTCCCTAAGATTTTTGAATCTATATTTTTTCGTAAAAAATATTCTAAATTATTAGAATAAAGAGAAACTAAAATTACGAGAAATGTCATTATAGTAATAAATACGTAAATATGTGAAACTATTTTTATTAAAATTGATAATAAAAATATGATACCTAAAATAACATAAGAATCATAGCTTGAATGTCTAATTTTTTTAAATACCCATGCTCCTATAATATTTGATAAACGAAATAATATATATATAATTCCAAATATACTAATAGGAACATTTTTATCAATAAAAATTGCTTGCCAGTACAAATAAAAAGGTTGAAAAAAAACTGAATAGAACTAATTAAAATAAATAACTCTATTAACATTTTAGATTTTAATAACGTAATTATATTACTTTTAAATTGATTAATATATAATTTTAAACATTCCTTCTTATGATCCGTATTTTTATCACTTGATATAAAAAAAATTGTAATTAAAGATGAGGCTAGATACAGAAATAATGAAATAAGATAAATTTTTTCATCAACATATAAAAATAATACACTTCCTGCATATCCACCTGAAATAGCACCAATACCTAAAATTATTTTCATAGATGATATAAATGCTTTTAACTTTTTCGAATTACTTTGATATACACGAGTAAAACTAACATCAATTGTACCAGTATTAACTGCAGATGACATACCATATATAAACCAAGCAATACAAAGAATTATAAATGATGATGTTTGAAAAATAATAAAATAAGCAATCATTGATAAAAAAATCGATGATAAATAAACAATTTTTCTATCAAAAATATCTGATATTACACCTGAAGGAAGTTCAAAAAAATAATTGCTAACATATAAAACATTTGCACTATAGCAATATCTCTCAATTGCAAACCTTTATTTATTAAAATAATAGTTAAAACAGCATGTGGCAATGTCCTTGCAAATTCCGATAAAAATAATGAATAAAAATAATATCTTTGATGCTTACACTCTATCATAAATTTTTATTACAATTACAAAATTTATTTTTTTTAATATTAATAAAATGATATGAAAAATCATGATTGCTAATACCAATTCGCTTATTTAAAGAATTAATCCTTTCATATTCACCTCCAAAATAAAACATTATATCAATAATAGCCATACTTGAGGCAATTGCATTATTAGTAAAAAAAGAAGGGGCTTGATAATCCTTATTTGCAAGTATTATTTTGTCTTCTATCATAGAAGATGATGGCATTTTTATAACTCCAATATCAGTACAATAGGAACAAGACGAAATATCAGGAATATAAAATGGACCAATAACTGAAAAATCATTAAGATAGCCAATATTTATAAATGGAACAGAATATTCAATACAAAATTTATTAACTAAAGGAAGACAATAATCATCATCCGCTGATAATACTATTAAAGATGGTTTAATTTTTGAATTACACAAAATACTTTCTAGTACCTTTGTTGAAACTTTTTGTTTATATGTTTGAGTCTTAATAATTTTATTTAGTGATTTTATTTTTTTTCAATTATATCTACTTTATTACCTCCTATAAAATCATAATCAAATAAAAATTGTCTATTTAAGTTAGATTCTTCTATTTTATCTTCATCTATAAAAGTCATAGATCCTAATCCCAAAGTAGCAAGAGAATAAGTCATAAAATTTCCAATACCACCACATCCAATGATAATAACATGCTCTTTTTCTAAATTAAAATTTTCTGGATGTGTTAATAAAAGATCTAGGAAATATTTATTTTTTAGATAAATACCATTTTGAGGATGTGTATGTGTATAAAAAGGAATTAATATTTTCTTATCTAAGGACAACTTAATAGTTTTACTATTAATATTATTTTCAGTAGCAAATGATATTAATTCTTCATATGTTTTTTCATTCTGTGCAAATATTACGATATCAAGCAAATGCTCAAACAGACTATCATCTACTTCAATTTGAAATTGACCTAAATTAATAAGATTCCCCGAAGTGGATTTATTAAAAAACGAAGTTGGATTTTTTATATAAGTCATTTTTATAACCTTTAAATATTTAAAATCTAGCATACCAAATGCTTATAAACAACTTGATACACTCGATTTTAAGTCTCAGTTAAGTGTTTTTCCACGCATAATCGCTACCTCCGTTAAGCTTATTTTTTTATATAATTCATTAAAAAAATGAATTTATTTTCAAGATATTAAATTCTATATCATTCTCCATAAAAATACTTCTCATTTTTTTGTAAATTATTTATTAATATAAATAACACAATATCTTTTTGTTTGTCTAATTCCTTTGTATTTTCATCTTATCATAATTTCATTTGTTCTGATAGGAACAACTTGGATATAGAGCATTGTAGTTGAAATATCTGCATGGCCTGCAATTCCTTGAACTAATTCTAATATTTTGGGTTTCCCCATATATTTCTGTAAGGCAGGTGTGTCTCAACAGATGAAAATATATTTTTTTGTTAAACTTTAATTTAATAGATTCTCTTTTTATCATTTATTGTAAGGTTTTGTATTAAGTGATTCTCCATCTGTACCTGGAAAAACATAAAATCTACCAAAATATTGAATTTATTAAACCTGAATATAAAAATTTAGAGCTTAATTAAACATCCTTAATAGAATTCTTAATTAAGCTCTAAAGGCTACTTGAAATGATCATAGTACAGGTAGCACTAAAACAAATAGCACTACTGACAATAATTAGCATACAATAAATCTAAAGTAAAATCAACTATTCTTATTTTTTAATATCATTACCCTTTCCCAGAATAGTTCGCTATTATATACAAAAATAAAAGTAATAATGAGCATTCCTATTAATGAAATAAAGTTTAACATTCTATTTCCTACCTTAAGCTTTTCTAGTAACACTGCAGTACTATTTTTCAACTCTTCTTTTAAGATCGCATTATCTTTTTTCATTTCTTCTCTTAAGACTGTATTATTATTTTGTATTTTTTAAGTAAATTGCATTCTAAATTAGATATGTCCTTTTGCAAATTCTTCCCTACATTAAATCATTTGTTATTCTAATAAATTCATTTTTTCTCTGTAAGACTTCATAATGATAATTATCATTATGAAGTAAAATAAAACCTGCTACTTCTTCAGTAAACCCCCTCATTTAAGAAATCCATCCTTAAATCTTCTGCTCTATATGTTCTATACACTAAATTATTCATAAACGCTCTTTATTTATTTTTTGTTTTAAAAATTTCAAATTCATTTTGAAGTTGTCTCAGCCAATCCTTTTTACTTGAAAAGAGAATATCTAATATGAAGCCTGTAAATCTTGCATTTTTCTTATAAAAATCATAACTCTCTTGACTCTTAAGTTGAAAACGTAATGGTTTTATTAGATTGCGTTTGGACTTTTTTAACTTATTTGATGTAGTTCTTAAAAATGCAATCGCTTGCGTAATTCCATTTTCTACTACATAGCTCTCGTCCAAAATACCATTTTCCAAAGCCGTTGCTATCTTTAAATAATCATAAGCCTGACTTCTTGCCAACTTATAATCTTTAATAAAATCTTCAAATATTCTATATCCATCTAACTTATAATACTCATTATCTTTTATTTCTTTTAAAATTTTAATGGCTTCCATTTTATAATAAATTTCTTGTTGAAAATTAGATTTTAACTTTTGTTTTAGCTTATTGTAATAACCCTTAATCTCATCCAATGTTTCTAAATTTCTTTTATTTATTATAATATCCATTTATGCCGCCTTTCTTGCTACGATAAGAAATAATGTCCAGTTAACTGGACATTGAAATCCTTTTTAAAAAATTATTTAATATACTTTCATACTCTAATATATAATCTTTACCCAAATTGAATATATCATTTTTTGCTATTTTTTTGTTTAAATCTTCTCGTTCCGATACTAATCCCAAAAAATTCTTATCTTCTTTAAGCAAATTAAACAGTTCTTTATGGGTATTATTTTTTTTAAATCTTGTTATAATTATAAAAACAGGAATTTCTATCGCTAGGTCATCGATAGAAAAACTCAAAAGCTCCAAGCTCTCAACTGCCCATTTTTCTGCAGTCATAGGTACTATTATATAGTTGCTAACTACAAGAGCGTTGGTTAAAGTATAATCTAAGCTAGGATTTGTATCTATTATTATATAATCATAATCTAATTCTAAATTTTGCAATTGTTTTTGCAGTTTAATCTCCTTGAATGTTATTGCCTCTTTATTAAACTTATGCAAACTTAAGTAGCTAGGAATTAAATCTAGATTGCTTCCAATATTTATAATTGAATCATGAATGCCTACATTGTTCCTTAAAACTTCGTATATATTAATGGTTTTCAAATCTATATTCCGCTTTTCTATTGTCATAAAAAAATAACTAGTAACTGAAGCTTGAGTATCCATATCTATTAAAAGCACTTTATGTTTTTGGGCTAATAAAGTTGCAAATATCAAACAAGTTGTACTTTTGCCAACACCACCCTTAATACTTGCAATTGTTATTATTTTTGTCTTTTTTTTATCCATTTCGTTATAAGACCCCCATCTGGTAATTTTTTATTGTAAAATTCATATACTTGCTCCTCTAAGTTCACAAGTTTTTCAATTAAAGATTTGTAATATTTCGTATCAATTTTTTCTTTCCTAAGCAAGTAAGAAATTCCTTTAATATAGCAAAAGACACTTCCCTTTTGAAATCTAAATTCTATGTAGTAAACTTTTGAAAACGTGACTACTTTCATTACCCCATTCTCCTCATATCTTGTTATGATGTTTCTTATTGGTTTTCTGTAGCCATAATAAATACCCAAAAACTTATCATCATCCCTTAAAGCAAATAAACTAAAAAGTTCTATTTTTGATTGATTAAACAAGCCCCTCAACGCGATAAAAAACTTATACTTTTGTCTTTTATCAACCCCAAATGCAAGGAAATCCATCATGATTTTTGTGTGATATAACGTCCTGTTATTATAACTTTCTATCTTGGTGAAGATGGGCTTGTCTCTTTTTTCCTTAATTTCTAATTCCTTTCTTTTACGGCGTTCTAATACACTCTCCATAACTAATCCTTAACTGGTAATTTTCTCAGATTCTCCTAATTTTAAATAATTCCCACCATCCCCTACTAATTCTAAAAGCTCATGGTAATAATGATTACTAAATACCTTGCTATACTCTAATTTATCCTGTTTACTCAAATAATTTTTTAATATTGATACTAAAACCGATGTGTCCACTTTATCTCTTAACTGATCAAGAAGTATGCTAAATACGTTGTTCCTAGTGCCTTTTGCATCTTCTTTTATAATTGTTTTAACATGCTCAACTGTATTTTTAATCTTTCCTATTATCTTCTTTAAATCACTGTATTTATCATTTTCTATGATAAAGTGCGGTTTGTTTTGATATTGCTCGTATACGCTTTGTATTTGGGTTTCTAACTGTTTATCGTCATAGCCTTCGTTTTCTAAGTTAGTTTTTATTTCACTTAGTATTCTACTTAATTCTTTCTGTTTACTTTTAAGCTTGCTTTTATTTGGCTTAATACTATTGATTTTTTTGTATGTACTGTTTTCAGATGTTTTGGATATTCTTAGTAGTTTAATCTTGTCTTCTTTGCTTATTTTTAGATCGAGAATAAAGTAGAAGTTATTTGATTTGAAATTGCATTTCTTGGCGTATTTCTTTATTTGTAGTCTTTCTATAGATTTTGAATTCTTTTCTTTCTCTTTATTATTATATATATTATAAGAACACTCCCATTTTTCTACATTGCTATTTTGATTACAAGTTTTTTTAAGATATTCATTAACGCGATTTTTGTGTCTGTTTGCTTTTTTATCTCTAAAGAGTTTATTGATTATGCTGTAACATTCTTTCTTGGGATATTTAAGTTCATAATAAATTTCAGTTCCCATGTTAACCCCCAAATGCCTGTGATAATTAATTGTTATTTTAAATTCTTTTTTTAATTTATAAAGATAGCTTTGTAGTGTTTTAAGTTTAACAGGCTTTTGACCATTTCTTTTCATATTATTATTGAAATAATAAAGTATGTCACTTTGGGTATATTGTTCAAGATTTAGGTTCATATAATTTAGTGTTGATATCAAAACGATTAATTTATGTTGGTATTTGTTGGTAGGTTTTTTTGTGCTTTTCATATGTTTTCTCCTGTACTATGAATTTATATTATCCATGATAACTCAATAAATATTAAAAAGTAAACAGTTCTTTTAGTAAAAAGATTTTTGTATAAAATTAACAAAAAATAATATAACAAAAACAAATGGGAATAAAGTAGGGGTTGGCATGCAACAATTTGGTTTGTATTATCAAAAAATGTTAGAAGATTTTGAGTCATTTGCGTTTCAAGGCCAAGGGCGGATTAAGGATAAACAGAAGGGTACAAGCAAAATAAGCAGAATAGGACGTAAGCTTCCGAAAGTTGGCAAAACCGCATGTTTCAAGTTTAACAATTAAGGTTAAATTTAGTATTCAACGTCAAGAGCTGTCTAGAATTGGGGCAAGTGAAATTGAAAGCATGTTTATTGGTGTTGATAGTGTTGCAACGCTAATGTTTTAAAAGGTTTTGGGAGCTGTGGATATAGAAATTCCATTTGAAGAAAAGTTAAGCATGAGAAAAGGAAAGGTATTAGAAAATTTAAGTTTTGATGAATTTGTACGTATGTATGGTGATGAAGTTGCTGTTTTTCATAAAAATAAATATGCTAATGGGATAGACAAGTATAATTATTTCAAACGCGTTAAGGATGGTGATAACTTGGTTGGTTCAACAATAGATGGGTGGTTTGCAAAGAATAACTTTTTAAAGTTTGTAGTAAGTTTAGGAAATGATTTTTTAAATGTGTTCACATCATTTGGGGATATAGTTTCCAAGTATTAGGTTTTAGTACAGAGACAAAAAATCTGATGTTGGAGCTTATTTTAAGACAGTACAAGATACTATACAAGGCACTAAGGACAAGCTTAATAAAATTGTTGCTGACATGAAGAGAGAAGGAAATCCTAATGCTTCTGCAACTGAGACTGCTGTAAACAAACTAATTACTGAAACACTTGATAAGATAATAGAAGGCGCTAAGATCGTTAGTGAGGTTATTGGAGATGCTAATGATCCAATTGGTAATGTTGCTGCTCAGAATGCTGCTGGTGTTGCTGGGACTGAAGTTGATAAACTAGTAAAAGGAATAAAGGCAATTGTAGAAGTGGTTCTTAAAGACAAAGGAAATGCTGATGCCGGAAATGATAAAAAAGCCGAAGATGGTTCTACCGCAAGAACCGCTGCTGGTAATGGTGAAGCAGGTAAATTGTTTGCTGCTGCTAATGATGCTAGTATTTCCTTGCCACTTACTGTTGCTAGTATTGCTGCAGCTTTAGCTACATCTCCTGCATCTGGATTAGTATTTGTAGATAATATCTTAGCACCATCCTTATTATCTGCGCCTTCATTTGCTTTTAATGTTGTATTTCCTGTTTCTAGCTTTACAACACCTGCATTAACTGATTCCTCTACTATCCCTTTAAATGCATCATATGCTGCTTTTAACTTAGGCTCATCTGGTGTTGTTCCTACACCTTGAACAGTATTTGCATCTCCTACCTTGTTAGCATCACCTACTTGACCTAAAGAGTCTAAATGGGTTTTTAATGTGCTTAAAGTAGTTTTAGCAGAATCAACTGCACTTCTAATTGCCACAGCTATTGCTCCATCTTTAGCTCCCTCTCCTTCTACCTTTGAGTTTTTTGCTACCTCTTCTAATTCATCTGATGCTTTTCCAAGCTTCTCACCTAAGCTGTTAAAATAATCTCCTACATCACTCTTCTTTGTAGTTGATTTAGCAGTAAAGCCTAATGTATCTGAGAGTAACTCTAAAAATGAATAAAAGGCATTCTCAGCACTTCTACCTACCTCCATTAGCACTGCACTTAAACTCCCCACCCCTTGTTGCTCTACTCCCGCTGTTCCAGGATTACCTGAGTTTGCAGCCTGTTGTCCACTCCCACAACTAAGAAGTAAAAATAAAGTCATCAATAACGCACTTAAAGTAATTCTTTTCATTATTACGTGCTTCCTTATTAACTCAGAGGACTAGATAAAAACAAAAGATAAGAGCATAGGTGCTTTAACCTTTCAAATATTGAGCTTGATGAAACAATTATCAAAGTTTAATTGTATTTAACAAAAATTTAAACGATTTTGATAAAAAATAATTAACATAAAGTCAATTAAAGAAGGAGTTACTTAACTTAAGCTTACTTTACTAATAACGATATTAATGCTAAAAATATTCCTATATTAAGGGTGATAAGGGTTCCAAACATCCAATTATGTAATCTTAATGTGCTTTTAAGTTCTATTGTATTAGTATCAATCTTGTTATCAAGTTCAGTAAATTTAGTATCAATTTTGTTATCCAGTTCATTGAACCTAGTGTCTATTTTGTTATCAAGTTCATTGAATTTAGTATCAATCTTATTATCAAGTTCATTGAATTTAGTGTCAATCTTGTTATCTAGCTCAGTTTTGACTGCTTTAATCTCAGCTTGCAAGCTTGACTCTACCTTTTCAAGTTTTATATCAAAGTTTTCTTTTAAAAACTCAATATCTTTGTAAGTAAGCTCATTGCGATAATATCTGTAAGACAGATCAATAGCAATCTCTTTATTTATCCCAGCTTTAGTAAGTTCTGCTATAACCATTTGTTGTGTAATTACTGGTTGTGCAAGTCCCATAAAAATCTCCTTATTTAATTATTATATAATATTTTAAGTGTTATAGGAACCTTCTTTTAGTAAAATGTGCTTTAAGAGAACGCGTACCTGAAGTTAAGAATAAATATGCTGCTGAGAGGCTATCTAATGAATCATCAGCACTCTTTCCATCTCCTTTGTACTTATAAATATCAGCAATTGCTGACTTGCTTGAATAGTCTAGAATACTTAAGTTAGAACTTGCAAATGGTCCTATTAACGTAGCAATTCTAGTAAATTTATTACTTATAGGTTTAATTGGCGCAATTCTAAACTCATGATTCATACCTGCTCTAAGTTTAAGAAAAGTTTTAGTCACATTCCCATGCCCAGAAGTATCATCCCTATCTTCAACATATAGTGTATGTACATTAAGGTTTGTTAAAATAGTTTTAATTGTATTTAATACCCTAGGGTCACTGACTGGTAACTTTTCTTGAAATATAAATGCATAATACTTTTGATCTACTCTTTCTAAAACACAAAGAGCAGTATTATCACCTCCAATACTGTATGCAGGATCTAAATATGCTATTGGTGCCTTAAATTCATGATTACTTGTAAGATTAATATTGGTAAATATCGAATCGTATGAGGCAACCCATTCTCCTAAGAGTACCCTTGCTTTATATGTTGGCATGTCTTTATAAATCTCTTCTTGGCTTTTAATAAATTCTTTTGAAATTAGTTCATTATCATATGTTGTAAAGTTATATGTAGCATAAGTTTTCTTGTTATCAATGTAATCAGTTTTAAAAAAATGTTCTGGACTGTCTGGATTTGTATCAAATATAATAGTTTCCATACCTACTCTAAGTCTCTTTAAACATTCTATTAGCGTTTCCTTATGCAGTGTAGTTGCTTCATTAACGTAAATAAGAGCGGAATTAGAACCTCTAAACCTTTCAAAATCACTTGCCTTATCTCCCCCATATAGATTGACTCTTAAGGAGTCTATTTCAAAATATGATGTATTAGAAAACTTTGGCGTAAAGGACACTTTAAGCATACTAGCAATCTTTTCAAACTGCCCTAAAACATTAATCTCTAATGATTTTTGAGAATTACCTAATATAAAATTATTGGTATCCTGCTTATAAAAATGTCTATTCTTAATGAGCATCTTTAGATATAGATAGCAAGCCAAGAATGTTTTACCACTAGCAATGCCACCTGAAAGGATAATTTTACTTTGATTATTATTCTCAATTAATTTTAAAACCTCACATTGTTTCTTAGTTAAATATGTCTTTTCAAACCCTCTAAAATCAATTACAGTTGCTTTCAGTTTAATTAAATCTGCTATATCAATACCAAATTCACGCTTGTATTCTTTTTGCATTTCCTTAAAAAGAGGTAGTTTATATATATCCATTTCCTAACCTTTAAATTTAAAATTTAGATCTCACATCAACATCAGTAACTTTAAGTTTAAGCATTGTCTTATAATAAAGTGACATCCTCTTAAGTTCTCTTTCCCTTTTAAGTTCATCCAGTTTAAGTTTTAAATCTTCAAGCTTCTTACTCTCTTCTTCTGAATGCGAAAGATTATTATCCCTAATTTTATTATCAAAACTTATAATCTTAGATTCTAATACTTCTATCTCGTGATTATGGGCTTTAAGTTCCAACTCCAAATAACGACTAAATGAATTTATAAATTCAATTCCCAACATGCTCCTGGCCATACTGAACTGACTTTTAAGATCACGCGCTTGGGCTGTACTTTGTGAAGCATGAAGTAAAATATTAGTTAAAGTATCCTCACGAATAGTAAGCTTAGCAGTTTCTTTAACGTATTCATGGTCATCCTTAACCTCTTCCCACTTGCGTCTCATCTTTCCTACATTAACACGACTTACTCCCATCTCTTTTGCTATTTGTGCGTCATTAAGCCTGCCTTCTTTAAAATACACAACATAATCATCAAATGACTTCTTTACTCTTCTCATATCTCTTTAAACCTAGTCTAAATTAACAAAACCAATATAAACTTTATAACAAAACAATCAACTTTACAAAAACAATTAAGACTTATAAGAGGCTCACACAACATAAGAAAAACTGCTACATATTATTTAAATCAAAAAAAACAAATAAGTAAAATAAACGAATAGAGATTGTTAGAAAAAGTAGTAAATATAAATAAATTAAACTGGTTACAAAAATGGTAAAAGAAGATAAAAAGTAAACAATTGGTTAACAAAGAGAAGGCAATTAAATTTTAAAGAGCAATACGTACCATTGCAAAATGAAGAGCTACTAAAATAAGGAATAGAGTATATGCAGGGAATATTTTTAAGTATTTGTTAAATATAACACAAAGTATTCTATATATCTTGTGCTACAACCTCTAAAAACACCTTTTCCCCTTACATAAAGTACCTTAGAGGGGATATTTTATATGCAATGAAACACTTCTAAATTTGACTTTGCATACTAGTATTTGCTAACATTCTTATAACTAATTTTAAATATTTTTAAAATCTTTAGTTAACAATAAAATGTATGAAAAGAAACCCTTAACTAAGAGTAATCTTAACTTTATTAATGAACTAATAAAGCAAAATGAACGCCTCAATGAAGAATTGTCACAACTTAAAAGCACACTTAAGAGCAAAAATAAAGCTTCAAAACAAGCAAAAAACATTCCTTTAAGATTTTATCTAAATGACAAAACAACCAGACTAGTAAAAAAATGTATAAAAAAACTTATACAAATCAATCCAATCTCTGGATGGTTTGTATATATCTTAAGTATTACTGGTTGCAGAGGTGTTGAGATACAAAATGTAAGACTATCTGATGTCTTTAAAGAGACAAGCTGTGATGGTGAAGTATTCTATTCTCTTCGTGTTAATGTAGCAAAAAAGAGAAGTAGTTATTAGTGAGTCTGAATTTGATGCTATTATGCAAATACATCAAGAACATTTTGCAAGCAAAGGAAAAGACAAAAAGCGTACTTATCTTTTTCAAAAATGTAAATTATTATTTAAAATAATAATTTACATTTTTTTTAATTAAATGATTTTTAACACTTATCAATAACCCTTTCTGTTTATAAAGAATTTGCTTATTATAGACATATAATAATGGTTATAATCATTGGTATTCCTATTAATGAAAAAAGATTTAACATCCTATTTCCTATCTTAAGCTTTTCTACTTTTCGAAATTTCTAAATTCATTCATAAATTCCTTTAGTAAATTTTTTTATGCAAAAACAGTTTGTCTAATATAAACTCAGTAAGTTTTACATTTTTCTTATAAAAAGCATAACTTACTTGGTTTTAAGTCGAAACCTTAATGGCTTTATTAAATTTTGTCCCAAGTTTTTTATTTTTATATTTTCCTTAGTTTGTATATAGTGAAGAGAATCATGGATACCATTCTCAATTATATATTGTTCTTCAACCAATCCTTCTTCCATAGTATTTGCTATTTTTAAATAAACATAGACTTGATTTTTTGCAAGTCTATAACTTTTTATAAAAGTATCAAAAGTTTTATATCCCTCTAACTTATAATATTCATTATCTTTTATTTCCTTTAAAATTCTAATGCTATCTATTTTATGAAAAATTTCTTTTCTAAAATTGGCTTTTAATCTTTCAAAGCATTATAATACAAGGGTTTTTCTTCATTAGTAGACAATAATTTTTGCTCATCAGGATCTTTTTCATTTACTAGAACCCTTTTCTTTAGTTCAATTTTCATATAAACTCCTCCGTTAACACAATCGTCCGGATTCCCGATAATCATACTTAATGTATTCTTATTTGTTTTAAAAATTTTAATAACACATCTTCGTATTCCTTAATATAATCCTTGCTAAAATCAAAGTTTTCATTTTTGGCGATTTTTTTATTTAAGTCTCCTATTTCGTGGGTAAACCCTAGAAATCCCTTTTTTGACTGGACATGTTTTAATAATTGTTTATGAGTATTATTTTTCTTAAATCTTGTCATAAGAATGGAAATCGAAAGTTTTATCCTTAACTTTTTCATATAAAATTCCAACAAATCCAAACTTTCAATTGACCACTTTTCAGCTGTCATTGGAACCATTACATAATCACCGGACAGTAATGCATTACCAATGTAAGTCCCAAACTAGGATGCGCATCAATTATTATGTAATCATATTCTGTTTTTAAAAAAAGTAAATTATCTCTTAATTCCAACTCTTTAAGGGATATAGATCCACTAGTAAATTTATGTAACTAGATATTAATCTAAATTGTTATTAAGATTTACAATGGAGTCATTAATATCTAATCTTTCTTTTAAGACCCTATATATTCTTACTTACAATACTAATTTACTGATGTTGCTTATTGAAATTAAAGGAGCAGCAACAAGTGCAGCAACTAAAGCACTAGATACATTGACTATTGCAATAAGAAACACTATTAATGCAGGGCTTAAAACAGTTAAAGATGCTATGAAAATTAATCCTAATGATACTCCTATAAGTCCTGAGCAGAGCACTTCTTAAGTTAAAAGTAAATAATCAAAATTAATAAGAAATATATAAAGTCATTTAAGGGAAACTCTTCTCTTGTTCTCTGTAAAACAGGGAAATTATTTGCTTGCGATGGTTTTGATGCTGAATCTAATGCATAAGTTAAAAGGAGGCACGTAAAAAAATGAGAAAAAGAATAAGTGCAATAATAATGACTTTATTTATGGTATTAGTAAGCTGTAGTAATCAACTTGAGGCTGAGAAACTAGCAGCAGAAAGTAAAAATTCTTTCTTTGATTCATTAGTGAAGATAGGACAAGGATTTCAAGATATATTTGGAATTTTTGGAAATGCAATAGGTGATGCATTAGGATTTAATGCTGTTAAATCTGGTGATAAGAGAAGTAAAGTAGGAGAACACTTTGAAAGAATAAAAAAAGGTTTAGGTGATGCTAAGGATAAGTTAAAAGAGCTATCAGGTGAAATATCTGAAGCAAAGAATGCTAATAGAAGTAGCATTGAGGTTGTTAAGAGTGCAATTAAAGGAGCGGGTGATGTTTTTGATAAATTAATTGGTGCTCTAACTAAACTTGCTGATACTGCTAAAGAAGCTGGTGATACTAATATTGGCGATGCTAATAATGCTGGCGCTGCAGTAGCTGCTGATGAAAATAGTGTAAAAGCTGTAATTGATAATGTAAAGGAAATTATTGATGCAGCGGATAAATCTGGTGTAAAGATTGAATTGGGGAATGCTGGTAATCAGGTAACAGCTGCTGCTAATACTGATGCCCCTGCTGCACTTGGTGGAAATGCTCAGGCTGCTGCAGGTTCTGGTCCTAAATTAGTTGCTGAGGTGACTAAAGCAGATCCATGGGCAATGATTAATAAAATTAAAAATGCTAAGACTGGTATTAATCTTGCTGTTGGTGATAATAATGAAGTAGGAGCTCTAGCTACTAAAATAGCTGATGCTAATAGTACTGGAGCTAAAACAAATGCCGATTTATCTGCTGCTGTTGCTCTTAAGGCAATGACTAAAGGTGGTAAATTTAGTAATGCTGCTAATGAAGAAGGAGCAGTTAAAGCAGCAGCAGTAAGCGCAGTAAATAAGGTATTAGGAGTACTTGATTTTATAATTAGGAAAACAGTAAGTAGCAATCTAGATAAGATAAGAGAAGCAGTAAAGGGAATAAAATACTCTGAGTCTACTGGTGAAGCTACTGAATCTGGGGATGCTCAACCAACTACTAAATAAATCGTCAAACTAAAAATATAAAGTCATTGTAAGGGAAAAGCTTTTCTTGTTTTTAATGCAGGAGTGTAGTTTCTCTTATTAAGTAAGCTGTAAGAGCAGGGAGAAATAAAGTCAAAAAGGAATATGAAGCTAGGAGCGTAATGCTCTTAGCTTCTGATGTTATTTAGGGAGTGTTTGATTGTATATCAAATTATTTACATGAGTAAAGATTGAATATAAATAATTGTAAGTATGATATTAAGAGCATGTTTTTATTGTAATCAAATAATTAAATACTTTAAAATTATGTGGGTACATAATAATGATAGTGTTTCTAATGATAGAATGTGAACAACAAACAAAAGGGAAGAGTGCGACATCAGGAGGAGCAAGGAGAGGTTTAAGTGAAATAGGCAGGAGTACTGAGGGAATATTCTTAGTTTATAGAGTTGGCAACAGATGCGTTGGGCTTTAATGTAGCTACAGATACAACTAGGGATAAAGTATAGGGATATTTTACAGAATTAGCAAAAAAAGAAAACAAGCTATTACTACAAGAAATTGAAAATCAGATTAACTCATCAGGAGATGAACAAAAATCAGCACCAGCTTGAAAATCAAATCAAGAGCTTGAAAATCCTAAGAGTACATTGACAACATTGAAGGGACATGTAGAGTCGTTAAAGGATATAGATGATTCTAACAAGTTTAGTTGATGTTACAAGCCCCAGCCAAAATGAAGTAGCACAAATAAGGCTAAATTAGAAGCAAACATATGATGCATTGAAAGGAATAGTAACTACAGCTACTACGGAAAGGGCTGAAGAGCCAAAAAATACAGTAAAATAATCAATAGGAACTAATTCAGAAAATGGTGCCAAGGTCTTAACAGCAGGCTCTAATGCAGGAGGGAATAGCAAGACTGGAAGCAGCAGCAATAGTATCAGCAGTGATCGAAAAAGAAATATTAGCAGCAATTGTTGAATCTTCAAGGACAGATGCAGCTGGAACAATATCAAGCAATGTATATAACACCACAAGTACATTAAAGTTTGAAAGAGGGGGGTCTACTGCATCTCAATTAGCACAAACTTCAGCATTAGCAGATGCTGTGAGTGGAGGGATAGCACTATGCTCTTTAGTTAAAGATGGTGGTAAACTAGCTTTGCATTCTGATAATGATAACAAAGAAGTAGAGGTAGCAAGAGCAACAAATAAACTGTTAGGAGCAATAGAAGATATAATTAGGGAGATAATGAAAAAAGTATTTGATAAAGTAAAGCAAGAAGTAGATAATACAAAAAAGTTAAAATAACCAGGTCAGTAAGAATATGAGATATTTAGATTAGATTATTGAGGAATGAAAGTAGAAGGCAAGCTTAGAGATGTGTCTAGGTTGCTTTCTTTTTTGTTAAATTAAAAATAAGAAGTTAAATATAATAGTGAAAAAGAATAAGTGCAATAATAATGACTTTATTTATGGTATTAGTAAGCTGTAATAGCGGTGGGGTTGCGGAAGATCCTCAGAGTAAATTTTTAAAGTCAGTAATAGACTTAGGTAATGATTTTTTAAATGTGTTTACATCATTTGGAGATATAGTTTCCAAGGTATTAGGTTTTAGTACAGAGGCAAAAAAGTCTGATGTTGGAGCTTATTTTAAGACAGTACAAGATACTATACAAGGCACTAAGGACAAGCTTAATAAAATTGTTGCTGACATGAAGAGAGAAGGAAATCCTAATGCTTCTGCAACTGAGACTGCGGTAAAAACACTAATTGATAATACTCTTGATAAGATAATAGAAGGAGCAAAGACAGCGAGTGATGCTATTGGTATTACAGGTGATGACTTACTTGGTAATGTTGCTGCTACTAATGCTGCTGGTGCTGCTGGGACTGAAGTTGATAAGCTAGTAAAAGGAATAAAGGCAATTGTAGAAGTGGTTCTTAAAGACAAAGGAAATGCTGATGCTGGTGATGATAAAAAGGCTGAAGATGGCAATACTGCAAGAACTGCTGCTGCTGGCGATGGTGAAGCGGGTAAATTATTTACTGCTGGTGCAGGTGCTGCTGGTGATGCTAATAATGCAAAAAAAGTTGCAGCTGATGCAGCAAAAGCTGTTGGAGCAGTAACAGGTGCTGACATATTACAAGCTATGATTAAAGATAATGGTGATGCTGCTAAATTAGCTACTGCTCAAAATGCTGGCGCTGCCCCTAAAGATGGAGCTATAGCAGGAGGTATAGCTTTAAGAGTTATGGCTAAGGGTGGTAAATTTGCTGGCCCTAGTGCTGCTGCTGATGATGCTGTTACTGCAATTAAAGGA
Source organism: Borrelia nietonii YOR (assembly GCF_023035795.1). Classification (NCBI taxonomy): domain Bacteria; kingdom Pseudomonadati; phylum Spirochaetota; class Spirochaetia; order Spirochaetales; family Borreliaceae; genus Borrelia; species Borrelia nietonii. The sequence continues at coordinate 13,664 of NZ_CP073156.1, read as the reverse complement.
GCAGCAATAAGTGCAGTAACTAAAGCATTAGATACATTAACTATTGCAATAAGAAAAACAATTGATGTGGGCCTTAAAACAGTTAAAGAAGCTATGAAAATTAATGCTAATGATACTCCTATAAGTCCTGATCAGAGCGCCCCTAAAGCTACTACTACTAACTAGTTAAGGTAAGTATAAAGGAAGTTATTGTAAAGGAAACGCTTTTCTTGTTTTTAATGCAGGAGTGTAGTTTACCTTTTACTTAATAACCTATCTTGTAATAACTACTTAAATTACTTATCCCTTAGTTAAGACTTATCGGGAGTTGTAAGCTCAGTAATTGCAGCGTCTACTACTGCGTTAGCAGCCTTTAATAATTCATCAATTGCTGTATTTAATTTACCAAGCTCTTCAGCTCCTTTAGTTTTATTACCATTATCTTTAAGAAGAGCCTTCTTTGAATCAGCATCACTAGCGCCTTCTTTATCAAATTCAGCAGTAGAACCTTTCAATTTAGTCAAGAATGCCGTACTTTTAGCCTTAGCATCGTTAACCTTTGTCTTCAAATCACTAAAAAGCCCAACTTTTCCTGCTAATATTCCTAATTTAGTATCCACAGCTTCTATCACACTATATGCTCCTGCAATTAACGATCCATTATGATCGGCTATCTCACCAAGACCAGCAGCACCAACTTTTTTTCCAATAGCTTTAGCCAGCTCATCTATTGACTTAACTAAAGTATGAACTTCTTTAACACTTGTTGCAAAATCACTAGCATCTTTTATCTTTTTACTTATTTTTGCCAAATCAAGTACTGTTCCGTCAGACTTGGCTACTTCGTCACTTTTAAGCTCTGGCCCTCCATTATTACAGCTTACTAATACCATAAATAAAGTCATTATTATTGCACTTATTCTTTTTCTCATTTCTTTACGTGTCTTCCCTATATCATAAAAAAATAAAAACCCACAATGACTTTTTGGTATTGACATATAACATAACTCATTATTATACGGGTTTTTATGCTTTTGGTTTACTTATTCAAAGTAAGCTTACTTTTAAAATAGTTAATTATTTGATTACAATAAGAATATACTCTTAATATCAACACTTACAATTATTTATATTCAATCTTTACTCATATAAATAATTTTATATACAATCAAACACTCCCTAAATAACATCAGAAGCTAAAAGCATTACGCTCCTAGCTTCCTATTCCTTTTTGACTTTATTTCTCCCTGCTCTTACAGCTTACTTAATTAACTTATCTTATAATAACTACTTAAATTATTTATTCCCTAATTAGTTATTTTGAGAAGGTTTTTCTCCCTTAACAGGAGTTGTAAGCTCTTTAATTGCAGCTTCTACTGCCTCATTAGCTGCCTTTAATAACTCATCTATTGCTGTATTGAGCTCGCCTAGTTCCTTTGCTCCTTTATCCTTAGTGGCATCTGTTACAAGTATGGCACTCTTTGCATGTGCATCAGTAACACCCTCCTTACGAAGGTCACTTTCCCCTTTCAATTTATCCAAGAATGTTCCACTTGAGGCCTTAGCAGCACTAACTTTCTCCTTTAGAGCAGCAAATTTGCTAGCCCCTGTTTCCAATTTTGTCAATTTACTCTTTACATCTGATATTAATTGATATACCCCTGTCACTAATGCTCCATTATGATTAGTCTCATCCTCAAGACTACCATCGTCCTTAATCTTCTTACCAATAGCTTTAGCAAGCTCATCTATTGACTTAACTAAAGTATGAACTTCTTTTACACTTGCTGCAAACTCACTAGCATCTTTTATCTTTTTACTTATTTTTGCCAAATCAAGCACTGTTCCGTCAGACTTAGCTACTTCGTCACTTTTAAGCTCTGGCCCTCCATTATTACATGACATAAACACCATAAATAAAGTCATTATTATCTTACCTAATTTAACAAGAAAACATCTTTCCTGTCTGCCTCATCAAAATAAGAGAAGTGTTTCCTTTAAGCGACTTTATTATTTTTAGTACTGATTTTTTTATTAATAATTCTTTACTGACTATTAGTAGTAGCTTTAGGAGCGCTCTGATCAGGACTTATAGGAATATCATTAGCATTAATTTTCATAGCTTCTTTAACTGTTTTAAGGCCCCCGTCAATTGTTTTCCTTATCGCAATAGTTAATGTATCTAATGCCTTAGTAACAGCAATTACAGCTGCACCCTTAATTTCAGCAGCATAATCATCATGACCACCGGCCTCACCACCAGGAAACTTACCATTCTTAGCCATTGCTTTTAAAGCTATTCCTCCTGCTATAACTGCATCCTTAGCATTAGCGGCATCAGCAGCATTAGCGGCATTATTCTTAGCCAATTTAACAGCTTTGCCTTCATTGCCTTTAGAAATAGCTTGTAATATGTCAGCTCCAGTTACTGTTCCGACTGCTTTTGCTGCATCAGTACCTGATTTCTTTGAATCAGCATTAATAGCAGCATTACCAAACAACTTCGCTGCTCCATCATTATTACCTCTTGCGCTACCATCTTCAGCTTTCTTATTGGTACCAGCATCAACACTTCCTATATTTTTAAGTACTACATTTACAATCTTTCCAATTCCTTCACTAAGAGACTTAACCGAAGCTTCTTCAGCAACAACACCAGCAACTGTTTGAGAAGCAACATTACCAATTGGGTCGCTAGCATCTCCAATAGCATCACTAGCAATCTTTGCTCCGTCAATTATCTTATCAAATGTTTCAGTAACTAGTTTGTTAACAGCGGTCTCAGTTGCAGAAGCATTAGGATTGCCTTCACTCTTCATGTCAGTAACAATTTTATTAAGTTTATCCTTAGTGCCTTGTATAGTATCTTGTACTGTCTTAAAATAAGCCCCAACATCAGACTTTTTTGTCTCTGTACTAAAACCTAATACCTTGGAAACTATATCTCCAAATGATGTGAACACATTTAAAAATCATTACCTAAGTCTATTACTGACTTTAAAAATTTACTCTGAGGATCTTCCGCAACCCCACCGCTATTACAGCTTACTAATACCATAAATAAAGTCATTATTATTGCACTTATTCTTTTTCTCATTTTTTTACGTGCCTCCTTTTAACTTATGCATTAGCATTATCATCAGAACTATCGTTAGCTAATAGTTTCCTGTGCCGAAAACAAGAAAAGAGTTTTCCTTAAATGATTTTATTTTTGCCAGCTCTTACCTTTTACTTAATTAACTTATCATTATAATAACTACTTAACTTATTTATTCCCTTAGTTAAAACTTAGCAGGAGCTGTAAGCTCTGCGATTGCAGCTTCTGCTGCTGCGTTAGCAGCCTTTAACAACTCACCTATTGATTTGTTAAGTTTAACAAGTTCAACAACACCTTTTTCTCCAGCAGGAGCATTTACTTGATCTATAGCTTTTTTTACATGCTCATCTGTAGCCTCTGCTTTAGAAATATCAGAATCTGCTTTTACTTTATCCACAAATTCTTTACATTTGCTTTTAGAATCAGTAATCTTTCCTTTTAGCTCTTCAGAAATTTCAGGCGTGTTCCCTAATTTTTCCAATTTAGCTTTCACAGTCAACATTACTTGAAATGCTCCTGCGACTAACTCTCCATTCTTATTATTTTTGCCATTATCCACTTCAAGGTCTTCGGAATTTTGCTTAATTTTCTTACCAATAGCTTTAGCAAGCTCATCTATTGACTTAACCAAGGTCTCTACTTCTTTAACACTTGCTACAAAAGTACTAGCCTCTTTTATCTTTGCACTTATTTTTGCCAAATCAAGTACTGTTCCGTCAGACTTAGTTACTTGACCTTGCTCTGCTGGTCCTGCACTACCATAAGATACAAATAAAACAAAGTCATTATTATCGCACTTAATTTTTTTATTTTCACAATTATTACTTGCGCACACATTTTTTAATGTCTTAACTCACAATAAAACATAATTCTAATCTAAAACTTGAAATTCGATCACATTAAATCTAACCATTAGAACAATTTATATCCTAAATAACATCAGAAGCCAAGAGCATTACGCTCCTAGCTTCCTATTCCTTTTTGACTTTATTTTTACCTGTTCTTACAGCTTACTTAATTAACTTATCTTATAATAACTACTTAAATTATTTATTCCCTTAGCTAAGACTTAGCAGGAGCGGTAAGCTCTGCGATTGCAGCACTTACCGCCTCATTAGCAGCTTTTAACAACTCATCAACTGCTGTGTCAAGTTTCTTAAGCTCAGTAGCAGAAGCATTGGTTCGATCTATAACTTTTTTTGCCTCTTCATCTTTTTTAACACTTTCGTTATCCTTTGCAGAACTCTTAAATTTACTTAATAAACCATCATTTGCATTCTTGGCCTCATTAACCTTCGCCTTAAGGTCATCTGAGATTCCATCTACTTGCACTAAACTTTCCAATTCACCTTTTACGGTTGATACCACTTGAAATGCCCCTGCAACTAACTGTTCATTTTGATCCGCCGTAGAAGACTCTAAAGTCCCAGTCTCATCTGTTTTAATTTTCTTACCAATAGCTTTGGCAAGATCACCTATTGACTTAATTAAAGTATGAACTTCTTTAACACTTGCTGCAAAAGCACTAATCTCTTTTATCTTTGCACTTATTTTTGCCAAATCAAGTAGTTCCATCAGGCTTAGCTACTTCGTCACTTTTAAGCTCTGGCCCTCCATTATTACATGACATAAACACCATAAATAAAGTCATTATTATTGCACTTATTCTTTTTCTCATTTCTTTACGTGCCTCCTTTTAACTTATGCATTATCTAATTAAAGGAATAAATAATTTAAGTAGTTATTATCAGATAAGTTAATTAAATAAAAGGTAAGAGCTGGGAAAAATAAAATCATTTAAGGGAAACTATTTTCTTGTTTTCGGCACAGGAAACTATCAGCTAGCGATAGTTCTGATGATTTAGTTATTTTAAACAGGTATTGCTACCTTAACAGGAATAATTGCAGCTTCTACTGCTGCGTTACAACTCACCTATTGATTTGTTAAGTTTAACAAGTTCAGCACAACCTTTTTCTCCAGCAGGAGTATTTACTTGATCTATAGCTTTTTTACATGCGCATCTGTAGCCCTATGCTTCAGAAATATCAGAATTTGCTTTTACTTTACCCACAAATTCTTTACATCTACTCTTAGAACCAGTAATCTTGCCTTTCAGCTCTTCAGAAATTTCAGGCATGTTCCCTAATTTTTCCAATTTAGCTTTCACAGTCAACATTACTTGAAATGCTCCTGCAACTAACTCCCCATTCTTATTATTTTTACCATTATCCACTTCAAGGTCTCCGGAATTTTGCTTAATTTTCTTCCCAATAGCTTTAGCAAGTTCATCTATTGGCTTAACTAAGGTCTCTACTTATTAACACTTGCTGCAAAATCACTAGCATCTTTTATCTTTTTACCTATTTTTCTCAAATCAAGAACTGTTCCGTTTGGTGTAGTTGCTGTTGTTTCAGAACTGCCCCACGCCCTTTATCCTGTTATCATAAATAAAAATAAAGCTTTATGCACTCTCAATACTCTCAGAACTTAGTTATCTTTACCATACGAGCATTAAAAAATAATTTAAATATCGGTGTTAATGATGCAACCTCACCAAATATTGGAAAACCGAACTTTTACAAAATAAAGGATTAATAGTCAAAATTTCTTGCAGAAGAACCACATGGAAGAAATATTACTTATCCCCTCTAACTTTCTTTAGCAGCATAAAACTGCTTAAAATCAAAATATTTACAAAATATGGTGTGCGCTATCTAATAATTCATATAACTAACACTAAACTTGATAATATTAAAGACAATAAATTTTTATAGCAATGTATAAACATCCCCAATCTTAATTTGATAAAATGAAAAAGATTATTTAAATCAATCTGCCAAATACCATTCAGTACACAAGCTTAAGAGCAAAGCCATTCTAGAAACTTCCTTTACACATAACATATAAGTCCATTTGGTAGTGTTTACATTTTATGTTAAGGCTTTCATATTTGTTGCAGGACAATGGATGAGACATAGAACAGCAAGGATTAATGAGTTTTCTGGTTCGTATAGTTTGCTGAGATAAGAGTTCATATGCCTTTAGAATAAGACATAAAGATTCAAATATCTTGAAAATAGTCAAGGTGAGGATTAAGGAATTACACATAACTTTACAAAGGATATAATAAGTAATTTAAAGAGAAGTCAAAAATCTTGTTACGAGCTATATCAAAATATGATAGATTGTTCATTTCTGATTAAATAATCGATAAGCTCATTATCTTCCCTCTTAATGCTTCTCTCCTCGATACGAAATTCTTGCGTTACTACCCATATAGTCAATAGACTTTAAAAAAACCTTTGTCTAAAACCTTATATTCCTGATTTAATAAGCTCTCTTTCTCGATCTCAGTATTCAACAAAGCATATCCCCATAAACCTTTAAAATAATCTATTAGTATCTAAATAAATTCAACCTAAGGACATTACATTTATTTAAATAAATCTATAAGAGCTCCCTTTTTACAGGAAACTCTTATTTAAAAAACTAATGTTAGAATCTACTTAAGTACCTTTTTATCTCTCAACTCGCTAGAGAAGATTTTGCCTCCTCAATGAGTTCTTCTATCTCTTTCTTTTTTGCATTTGCTTCATTAAGCTTTATAGAAGAAGATTCTAATTGTCCTAAAGAATTTCCTGCATATCGTTGTGCTTCTCTGGATAATTGTACTAGTAAATAATTAGCTACTCTTCTGAAAGAAGGCCGTAATGCATTTTTTAATCTTTCAGCAATAGCTTCTTTTAAAGTCCCTTGTGCTTTCTCAAAAAAGAATTTTGCAGACTGTAGCTCGTTAAGTCCTTCTTCAACTTGATTTATAAGTCTTTCAAGTTCAAGATTTATCTTTAACTTATTTTGCAATTGAATTAGGTTCTGTCTCTCTATCCTACTTTTTCGAGGATAACTATTTGTTTTCCTTTGGAGGTCTGAGAGTATATCATAAAAACTAGATTCTAATTGCTCATATTCACCTTTTAGTTTACATGCGTCCTCAATTAATTTAGCAAATTCATAATTACCAAGAGCACTTTTTACCTTTTCAATTTCTGCTTCTGCTTCCTTTTCTTTTTTAGTACTTGGAATTAAATCTTTGCCCCCTATTTCTATCGTTTCTTGTTGGGGATATTGCAATACCGGAATAACATCATTAACAGATGCTACAGGATCGCCCTGAACCACTTGACGTACTCCTCTTTCTTCCATATTTTTAACAACATCTAATTGCTCTTCTTTATCTTCTTGATTATGGCCTGAACCTTCTATATTTTTATTTTCATCTGAAAATTTTTCCCTTGCTTTGATTAGCAATTCATTAAGGGCATCTATATCACATGATAACAAACACAATAACGTTAACATACATACTGCTAAAATACTCTTTTTCACATTTACCTCCTGAGATATCAAATTACTTGAATTTTGTATCTCAATATTGAGATACAATAATTATTGGCAAACATACACCACTTACTCTAAATTACAAAAAAATAAATTCCCAAAAATGATACAATAATCTTACTTTGTAATACTAAAAACGGGACAAAAATATCTTGTCGGGCATTGACATAAAACTAGTATTAATTATCTAAACTTTATAATTTCCCTCTTGCCCTTACCACACATTTAGCTTACTTTTAAAATAGTTAATTATTTGATTACAATAAAAATATACTCTTAATATCATACTTGCAATTATTTATATTCAATCTTTACTCATATAAATAATTTGATATACAATCAAACACTCCCTAAATAACATCAGAAGCTAAAAGCATTACGCTCCTAGCTTCCTATTCCTTTTTGACTTTATTTTTACCAGCTCTTACAGCTTACTTAATTAACTTATCTTACAATAACTACTTAACTTATTTATTTCCTAGTTAGTTATTTTGAGAAGGTTTTTCTCCCTTAACAGGAGTTGTAAGCTCTGCAATTGCAGCTTCTACTTCACCCTCAGCTGCCTTTAATAACTCATCTATTGCTGTGTTTAGGGCAATAAGCTCAGTCTTACCTTTACCTCCAGTATTATCGTTTTTATCTATGGCATTTTTTGCATGAGCATCTGTAGCATCTTCTTTGCCAAGGTCAGTATGTTCGGTTTTTAATTTATTTGAGAATGATTCACCACTAGTTTTTGCAGCAGTAACCTTTGTCTTAAGTAAAGAAGAGAGTCCAGCCTTAACATCTAATACTGTCAATTTACTATTTATATCCAACGCAACATTATATACCCCTGCAAGCAATGATCCATTCTTACCAGCCATAGCATCAAACTTCCCATCGGACTTAATCTTCTTACCAATAGCTTTAGCAAGCTCATCTATTGACTTAACTAAAGTATGAACTTCTTTTACACTTGCTGCAAACTCACTAGCATCTTTTATTTTTTTACTTATTTTTGCCAAATCAAGTACTGTTCCGTCAGGCTTAGCTGCTTCGTCACTTTTAAGCTCTGGCCCTCCATTATTACATGATATTAATACCATAAATAAAGTCATTATTATTGCACTTATTCTTTTTCTCATTTTTTTACGTGCCTTCTTATTGCTCTATTTAAGTGAAGGAACAAGATAGTTAAAAAGCTGTGAATAAGATAGAAACAAAAGCTAAGAAAACTATGCCCTTAGTTTTCTATTTCTTGACTTTATTTCTCCTGGCTCTTACCTTTTACTTAATAAGGCAAACTTACACCCCTGCATTAAAAACAAGAAAAGCAATTCCCTTACAATAACTTTATCCTTTAAATTTACTATTAACTAGTTATTAGTAATAGCTTTAAGGGTACTATGCTCAGGACTTATAGGAGTATCATTAGCATTAATTTTCATAGCTTCTTTAATTATTTTAAGGCCCCCCCGTCAATTGTTTTTCTTATCGCAATAGTTAATGTATCTAATGCCTTAGTAACGGCACTTACAGCTGCTCCTTTAATCTCAGCAGCAACAACCCCACCATCATCGGCACTTGCATTAGCAAATTTACCATCCTTTGCCATTGCTCTTAAAGCAAGAGCTCCTGCTATAGTCCCATCTTTAGCATTAGCCTTAGCAGCATTAGCAGCTGCATTAGCTAAGGCACAAAAAAGTGATGCAGCATTAGTTGGAAATGCGACTGTAGATACAAGTGCAATTTCTTTTGCCAAAGGAGGTCAAGCAGCTCACTTAGCAGGTGAAACTAATGCAAAAGCAGCAGCAGTAGCGGGAGGAATAGCACTACGCTCATTAGTTAAGACAGGTAAACTAGCAGCAGGCGCAGCTGATAATGCTACAGGAGGAGGGAAAGAAGTACAAGGAGTAGGAATAACAGCAGTAAATAAACTATTAGTAGCAGTAGAAGATATAATTAAAAAGACAGTAAAGAATGTTCTTAAAACAGCGAAAGAAAAAATAGATGAAGCAAGAACTCCAAAACCAGTAGGTCAGCAATAAAATAGATAGATTAATTGCTTAAAAATAAGAGTAGAAGGCATCTTAGATATAAATCTAAGATGCCTTCTATATTGTTGTAATTAACTTTAAGAAGTTAAATTTGCTGTTGAATCTAAAATTTCTTTCTTTGATTCATTAGTTAAGATAGGACATGGGTTCCAAGAGATTTTTGGCATTTTTTGAAATGCTATTGGGGATGCTTTTGGACTTACAGCAGTTAAATCGGGTGATAAGAGAAGTAAAGTTGGTGAACACTTTAAGACGATCGGAGATAGACTTACAACTACTAAGGATAAGTTAAAAGAGCTATCAAATAAAATATCTGAAGCAAAAAATGCTAATAGCAGCACAATTGAAGCTGTTAAGAGTGCAATTAACAGTGCTAGTGATGTCTTTGAACAACTAATTGCTGCTCTAATTAAACTTGCTGGTGCTACTGCACCTGCTCAAGAGGCTAGCGTTAATACAATAATTGAAAATGTAAATGCAATTATTGATGTAGCAAATAAGTCTGGAGTAAAGATTAATGCTGGAGATGCTGGTGGGCAGGTAGCTGGTGGTGGTGCTACTGCACCTACTGCACTTGTTGGTAAAAATGCTGGTGCCGCTCCTGATGCTAATTCAGGTCCTGCTCTAGCAGCTGAAGTAGCTAAAGCAGATCCATGGTCTATGATTAATAAAATCAAAAATACTAAAGTCAAGACAGGTAATGTTTCTGGTGACAATACTAATGAAGCTGGGGCATTAGCTGCTAATCACATTTTACTAAAAGAAGGTTCCTATAACACTTAAAATATTATATAATAATCAAATAAGGAGATTTTATGGGACTTGCACAACCTGTTATTACACAACAAATGGTTATAGCAGAACTTACTAGAGCTGGTATCAATAGAGATATTGCTATTGATTTATCTTATAGATATTATAAGAATGAACTTACTTACAAGGATATTGAGTATTTAGAGACTACTTTTAACCTTAAACTTGAAAAGGTAGAAGCAACCTTACAATCCGATATTAGAGACCTTGATAATAAAATTGACAACGTTAGAAATGAGTTAAAATCTGATATTAGAGATCTTGATAGTAAAATTGACAACGTTAGAAATGAATTAAAATCTGATATTAGAGATCTTGATAGTAAAATAGATAATGTTGAGAATAATCTTAACATCAAGATAGATACTAAATTCAATGAACTCGATAATAAGATTGATACAGTCAGAAGTGAATTAAAATCTGATATTAAAGACTTGGATACCAAAGTCGATACAGTTAGAAGTGAATTAAAATCTGATATTAAAGACTTGGATACCAAAGTCGATACAGTCAGAAGTGAATTAAAATCTGACATTAAAGATTTAGATAATAAGATTGATGTTAACAAAATGGAACTTAAGAGTACATTAAGACTGCATGGTTGGATGTTTGGTACCCTTATTACCCTTAATATAGGAATATTCTTAGCATTAATGTCATTATTAGTAAAGTAAATTTATTTAATTAGCCTTTTATTTAATTGATTTTTTGTCAATTATTTTCTTATCAAAATCATTTAATTATTCATTAAATACAATTTAATTTCATTAATTGTTGTATCACACACAGTCTCTGTAATATTAAAGTATCTATGTTCTTAGCTTTTTTTATTTTATTCAAAGTTTGTTAACCATCTTGTTCCCCTGAGAAAAAATAAGGAGGCACGTAATAATGAAAAGAATTACTTTAAGTGAGTTATTAATGACTTTATTTTTATCTTGCAATAAGGAGGGACTATAATATGAAGCATAGATTAAGTGAGAGAATTAAAAACTTTAATATAACTATACTTATTACTTTATTTTTACTTCTTAGCTGTGGCAGTGGACAACAACCACAAGCAGGTAAGGATGGCGAGGCAGCTACAGGAGGAAAAAGTTTAAGTGCAGTAATTGCAAGCTCAAGACAATTATTTTTGTATGCTTTTGTTTCTTTTGGAAATTTACTAAAAGAAACATTTGGTCTTACTGCGGATACAACTAAAAAAGCAGTGGGAGAACAATTAGGTAAGGTTGGAGAAGCAGTGAAAATAGCTAAAGATAAATTAGAAGAGCTAAAGGGAAATGAGCAATTTGATTTAATAAAAGACAAAGCTGAAACTACAATTATTAAGGCAATTGATACTTTAGGAAAGATAGTTGAAGGAGCAAGGAAAATTAAGGATGCTACTGGTAGTGCTAATGGTAAAGTTGGTGGTAATGTTGGTGATACTGAGGATGCAGCACCAGCAAATACAGCAAGTGTAAAGGGTCTTGTTGAAGGGATTAACTTAATTTATGAAGCAGCAAAGGAAGCTGGTACTGAGCCAAAAGGAAATGCTAATAAAACTATTGATGACTCTAAAGAGATTGCAAAGTTATTTAAAGGCACTGGTGATGTTGGTGGTGATGCTAAGGCACTAAGTGGAGCCAGGAGAGCAGTAATTGCAGCTAGTGGTGCAGATATATTAGCAGTAATTGAAGCAGCTAAGGATACAAGTAAGCAAGCAGGTAATATTAGTGCAGCAAAAAATGCTTATGACATTGCAGTTGCTACTAAAGATGATACAAATGCTCATGATGATATTAAAACAAATGCATCAGCAATAGCAGCAGGTTTAGCATTAAGGGCAATGGCAAAGGATGGTAAATTAGCAACTGTTGCTACTCATGCACCAGGACAAGCAGTGAGTGCAGTATTAATAGGAGTAGTTGGTAAAACTGTAAATGAGATAGTATCTATTGTAAGAAAAACAGTTGATAAATGTTTAAAAGATATTTTTGATTGCATAAAAGAAGATTCCAGTAGTGTAGTGAAATCTAAGTAATATAATAAGTTGCTTATTCATTGGAATGAGTTTTGACAAGTAGGGATTCCTTGTAGGTATTTCTGCTTTTTTATCTAAATACTCAATATTTTTAGTGGTAATTAGTATGAAGTAAGTCTTTTTACTAATTGATATTAAGCTAGGGAGTTGAAAAAATTTTTAGGATTTCACTGCAATAGTACAAAAAAAATATAAATTTGTACAAATATAGATATTTTCATATATAGTTGTTACCAAATTGTTACTACTAAGATGAACAAAGTTATTTTCTTTTATGTATTTTTTTTAAGAGTTGTCACAAAAATGTACATTGTTTTATTACAAAAATATATGAGAGAATAGTAGTTTTTGCAATCTATTAGTAGATTTATAAGGTATACCAAGTTGTTTGAGGTGTAGATTAATATAAGATTTGAGGGTATGTAGGTTTTGTTTGATGTTTGATCAAGGAAGAAAGATTCAACCAGAGAGGCGATAGTAGAGAGAGTTTTATTAGTATGGTTTTTAAATAGATCTAGGTTATTTTTATTAAGTTTTAGTCTGTTAAAAGACTTAATATAGTTTATTTTTTCGTATAAGTCTAGTATACAAGGTTGATTATCTAATAGGATATTGAGATGAGTATTATTGTAATAGATATATTGAAGGTAATTTTAGACTTAGCAATCAAAGAGTAGATAGAAATTATATGTTTTGTAGTGATAGAGAAGTTGAATATATTTTTAGCGATGTAGTTAATTTTGTATGCATGAATAGAAGATAAAATATTTTTATTTAAATTTTTAATGGAAGTAGCAATAGCATTGGGCTTGAGTAAAGAATATTGTTGAAACTGTAGACCATTACTTAATGTATAAGTAATAATATTGTTATTAAAAGTATAAAATATTTTTATAAAAGGATCTTTTAAATGTGTTAAAGGTATACCGGAAGCCATAATAATTCCGAGTAAATCGTGAATAGTGCTAGAAGAGAGAATAAGATGATTACTAATTAAAATAAATTCATCAGGGTTAATTTTATAAATAGGGATATAAGGTATATTATTAATAAATAAATTTTTAGAGAGAGAACATATATATATATAAGTATAATACTATTAATATAGAAAAGAGGGAGGTAACTATATATTTTTTTTAAGGCAATTATTGAGTTTTTTATGCAAACTATTAATTTTGTATAAAAAGGTAGAATAGACTTATGAGTTTTTATGTAAACTATTAATTTTTAGTAGCAAACTTATGAGTTATATGTGGAAACTTATGAGTTATATAAATGGATAAACATTCTATACTATTAACAAATTATAAA
>NZ_CP073151.1:0-60105 GCF_023035795.1 Borrelia nietonii YOR | reverse complement strand
TTATGATCTCCTATTATTTATTGTGTTTTATTACTAACCATAATAACTCAATAAATATTAAAAAGTAAACTTCTCTTTTAATAAAAAGATTTTTTGTAAAATTTAACAAAAATAATATAGCAAAAGTTTTGACAAAAACAATTTTTGCTATATTATTTTTGTTATAAAACACAGTAAATAATAGGAGATTAATATGACAAATATAAAAGCAACAAAAACAAAAGAGAAAATAGTAGAGGTAGGAATGGAGCAGCCAAGTTTGTATGATCAAAAAATGTTTGAAGGATTTGATTCATTTGCACATCAAAGTCAAGACCAGATTAATAAGGGACAAAAAAGTGTAAGTAAAATCAGCAGAATAGGACGCAAGCTATCAAGAATTGGCAAAAATGAATGTTTCAAGTTTAATAGCAAAGTTGATTTTAGTATTCAAAGGAATTCATTAAAGCGTATAGGAGCAAGTGAAGTTGGGAGTATGTTTATTGGAGCTGAGAGTGTTTCAAAATTAATGCTTGATAGGGTCTTGAAATTATTAGGAAAAGAGATTTCATTAGAAGAGAACTTAAGCATGAGGAAAGGAAAGCTACTTGAGAATTTAGGGTTTGATGAATTTGTACGTATGCATTCTGATGAGATTGCTGTTTTACATAAGAATAAATATGCAAATGGGATAGATAAATATAATTACTTCAAGAAGTTTAAGGGACGGGACAATTTGGTTGGCTCAACAATTGATGGTTGGTTTGAAAACCAAGAAGGGGAAGCAGAGCTTTTAGAAATTAAATGCAGTGATAATATTTATTTAAAGAGTGCTGTAATTGAATACAATAAGAATGGTAATTTTTTAGAAAACAAATACTTTTTCAAGTATTACGTTCAAGTGCAAATACAACTTTTATGTACAGGTTTAAGTAAGGGGAATCTGTTTTTTCTAATAGGTAATGAAGCTATTAATTGTGTAATTGAGAGGAATGATAAGTTTATTAATGAAGTAATGTTTGATGTTTCAACAATGGAAGCGGAAGTAAGTAGTATTTCTGAAGCTTTAAGAGCAAAGTATGATATTGAGAATATAGATTTAGATAGTTTAAGTGAACTAATTCAAGAAGGGATTGAGAGTAGTGAGGTATACAAATATTTTTCAGAATCAGAGTATAAAGATAACTTTCTAGAATTTGTAAGATGTACTGACCTGGAGATTGATGAAGAGAAGGATAATCTGTTGAAAGGATATCTTAGTGAAATTAGTACTTTGCAAACAGAGATAGAAGAAGCAGAAGAGATAGCTAAGAGTAGACATACACAAGAGCTATATAAGGCAACAAAACCCATGAAAGATAAACTTAAATCCCGAATAGATGAAATATTTGCAGAATTTTCATTAATGGAACATGTAAATTATAATTTTGAAGGTATTCTATTCTCTTTAGATACAACCAAGCGAGCTATTAAAGATAGATTTAAGTCTTTAAGTGGCAATATCAGTTTTCTTGCTAGTAGTTTAGATTCAGTGCAGCAATGGTCTGATATTGAAACTTCCATTGTAAGTGCTTAAGGTTGGAGGTTATGAGGATTAGCTTTATGGTAGTACTTTTACTAATTACTTATCAGGTTGTGAAGTTTTTATGTAAATTTAGCAAAAGAACTTTAGAAAAAATAATTTATGATTATTACTCAAGACAAGAATTTTTAGAGGATATGAGAAGACTTGATCATGATTTAAGACTCATGGAAATGATGAGTAGATTAAGGGATAAGGAGAGCTCTCATGTCTGATATTAATTCAGTAGTATTATCAGGACGTCTGACTAGAGACAGTGAAATTACTTACGTTAACAACAGCATTCCTATTTTGAAGTTTGGTTTAGCTAATAATAGGAGAATAAAAAGGAATAATGAATGGATAGATTATGCTCAATTTTTTGATTGTGTGCTTTTTGGGAGTAGAGCAGAAAGACTAATAGCATTTCTTTTAAAGGGGAAACAAGTTGTAGTTAATGGGTCTTTAAGGTATGAGAGTTGGGATGACAAGCGAACTGGTGATAAGAGAAGCAAGAGCAGCATTTTAGTGGATGAGATTCAAATACTAAGCCCATTACCTGCTTTAAGAGCACCTAATAAGGTTGATTCTGATGAAGGGTTTCATGAGGATATCCCTTTTTAGGAATGATATATTGCAATCAAAAATAATTGTAAGCTAAGGAGTTTTGAGTATGACCTATGCAAAAATTGAACTTGTAGAGAAGATGATGGACCAAAGAGATGAATTTGAAGAAGTTTTATTTAGTAAGGTAGTTGAGAAGGGAGCGGTAGTGCTTGTAAAACCTTACGATGAGGAATTTACTTGTTCATTGGCGAGGCATTATCTTGATATTTTTTTAAGGTTTTGCCTAAGGATTCCACATATTAAAGCTATATGTGGAATAACTAAGATTAAGGAAAAAAGTCTTTCTGTAAATAAGCATTTCAGGTCTTCTATGTTTGTGGACCTTATGTTAATTTTTTTTGAAGATTTATCGCTGTTTGAAGTTGAATTTCAAAGTATTAAATTTGATAGTAGAGGTTAAAGATTAAAGGTTAGAGGTTAAAGATGAAAATAACGCAAAATAATCCAAAGTTAATTTTAGAAATACGTCAGTGGGGATGTTACTTTTTATGTCTGCATTATTACATAGAACGATTTAAAAAATTGCAGTTTAGTATTAATGATATTAACAATAATTATCATAAATTTGTTGGTTTAGGATACATTAAAAGTAATTGTTATATTCTAAATCCATGCAGTATACTCCAAAGTTTTGGGATTAAGACAAGTGTGCGTTGGATAAGTCATTCTTACAGATGCACAAATAATGAATTTGAAATAAGTGAAGTTAAAATCAAAGGTGTATCAGGCTATCATTTTATAGCAACTAACGATACCAGTGTTCTTTATGATTCACTTACGCTTAAGGAAAGAGGAGTTGAATATCAAATTACATCAAGGAGAGTGTTTAGGAAACATTGAAACTGCTAGCTAGAGAGGGAAGTAAGTATCGTTATAGTAAGGTTATTATAAGTCTTTTTCCTAAGCATACTTCATATATTGAAGGATTTTTTGGAACAGGAGCAATCTTTTTTGCAAAACCATTAGCTTGTTACAATATACTCAATGATAATTCTCAGTTTATTTATAAGTTTTTTTATTATTTGCGACGAAATCCTGATTCACTTTATAAGAAGGTAAGAGACGCAATTATTTATGACAGAATTATAAATGAAAATCAAGACAAAATAGAATATATGGTTTTAAGAAGTTTGTATTCTCTATATGGTTCATATAACTTAACTATGAGGTTAGATAGAAGCAATTCTAAGAGATTATTTCTGGGTATGCTTAAGACTTATAAGTCTAGAGTAAAAGAGATGCTTGATTATGCAATATTTACTTCGCGTGATATCTTTGATTTTCTGGGTGCTTTGCCGAAAAGAGATAAGATCGCTTCAACATTTGTATATCTTGATCCACCATATTCAATTTCACGTGGAAGTCTTGCTGATAATCGGGGGTGGAATTTAGATTCTCTTGAGAGGCTCATTGTAGAGATGAAGAGATATAATTGGCAATTTGCAATAAGTGAATTTGATGATTTAAGGGTTTTAGAACTTTTCTTGAAATATAATCTTAATGTTAATTATATAGCTCGTTCAACTGGAATAGCTAATACTTTTGGGCATACTAAACATGAAATACTTGCAACTTCATATAGAACCAGTAAATCAAGTATGAGTTGTAAAAATACTCGTTATATTCAACTTGAAATGTTTAAAGAGAAAGCGTGAATTTGTATTCTTAATTTGTGTATAAAAAAAGACTCTACTTCTCTGAATCTTTTAGAGTCTTTTTTTATTTTAAAAATGAAATATTGGTTTAAACTTTCAGGATTTATATGTATTATACACTAAATAATTGCCAAAAACTAGAGCTTAGCAAATAATTTATTGTTAAAAAAAATACCTAAGAACCAATCCTTAGATATTTATATCATATTTATATGCGGTAAATGAGTTTTGATAATAACTTTAGTAGAAGTATATAATAAATTAGCAAAAATTGTAAGTTATTTCAAGCTAGTTTTGATATCTTTGTAAGCATTAATTTTACTTGCATGGGAGAGTCCATAAACATTATCAATCTCAGTAGTAGATGAGTATTTCATAAGTTCTTTAATTTCAAATGAGTTGTATCCTTTAGATTTTAGTGAGGCAATAAATATATTTCTACATATATGTAAAGATTTACGGTGTTTAAATCCTGCGCTCTCTGAAGCAATGATTTAAATTGTTTTGAAATCTTAATTATGCTAATTCTATTGTCACGGAATTTGTGTTTACTCTTTTGAAAAAGATAAGTACGCCTTTTGTCTTTTCCTTTGCTTGCAAAATGTTCTTGATGTATTTGCATAATAGCATAAAATTCAGACTCACTAATAACTACTTCTCTTATGCAGATACTACTTCTCTTCTTTGCTACATTAACACGAAGAGAATAGAATACTTCACCATCACAGCTTGTTTCTTTTGATACATCAGATAGTCTTACATTTTGTATCTCAACACCTCTGCAACCAGTAATACTTAAGATATATACAAACCATCCTGAGATTGGGTTGATTTGTATAAGCTTTTTTATACATTTTTTTACTAGTTTGGTTGTTTTGTCATTTAGATAGAATCTTACAGGAGTGTTTTTTGATTGTTTTGAAGCTTTATTTTTACTCTTAAGTGTACTTTTAAGTTGTGACAATTCTTCATTGAGGCATTCATTTTGCTTTATTAGTTCATTAATAAAGTTAAGATTACTGTTAGTTAAGAGTTCCTTTTCATGCATTTTATTGTTAACTAAAGATTTTAAAAATATTTAAAATTAGTTACAAAAATGTTAGCAAATACTTGTATTGTAAGTCAATTCTAACGTCGCTTCATTGTATATAAAATACCCCCTCTAAGGTACTTTATGTAAATAGAAAGGGTACTTTTTGATATGTTAGGTTAATATTTCTAGTATACTTTATCCTATCTTTAACAAATACTTGAAAATATCCTCTACATATACTCTATTTGTCTTTTTAGTGGATCTTCATTTTACAATGGTACGTATTGCTCTTTAAAATTTAACCTCTTTCTTTTTGTTAACCAATTGTTTACTTTTTATCTTCTTTTACCATTTTTGTAACCAGTTTAATTTATTTATCTTTACTATTGTTTCTAACAATCCCTATTCGTTTATTTTCCTTCTTTGTTTTTTTTGATTTAAACAATATGTAGCAGTTTTTCTTATGTTGTGTGAGCTTCTTATAAGTCTTAATTGTTTTTGTAAAGTTGATTGTTTTGTTATAGAGTTTATATTGGTTTTTGTTAAGTTTTGTTAATTTAGACTAGGTTTAAAGAGATATGAGAAGAGCAAAGAAGTCATTTGATGATTATGTTGTGTATTTTAAAGAAGGCAGGCTTAATGACGCACAAATAGCAAAAGAGATGGGAGTAAGTCGTGTTAATGTAGGAAAGATGAGACGCAAGTGGGAAGAGGTTAAGGATGACCATGAATACGTTAAAGAAACTGCTAAGCTTACTATTCGTGAGGATACTTTAACTAATATTTTGCTTCATGCTTCACAAAGTACAGCCCAAGCGCGTGATCTTAAAAGTCAGTTCAGTATGGCCAGAAGCATGTTGGGAATTGAATTTATAAATTCATTTAGTCGTTATTTAGAGTTGGAACTTAAAGCCCATAATCACGAGATAGAAATATTAGAATCTAAGATTATAAGTCTTGATAATAAAATTAGGGATAATAATCTTTCGCATTCAGATGAAGAGAGTAAGAGGCTTGAAGAATTAAAACTTAAACTGGATGAACTTAAAAGGGAAAGAGAACTTAAGAAGATGTCACTTTATTATAAGACAATGCTTAAGCTTAAAGCTACTGATGTTGATGTGAGATCTAAATTTTAAATTTAAAGGTTAGGAAATGGATATATATAAACTACCTCTTTTTAAGGAAATGCAAAAAGAATACAAGCGTGAATTTGGTATTGATATAGCAGATTTAATTAAACTGAAAGCAACTGTAATTGATTTTAGAGGGTTTGAGAAGACATATCTAACTAAGAAACAATGTGAGGTTTTAAAATTAATTGAGAATAATAATCAAAGTAAAATTATCCTGTCAGGTGGTATTGCCAGTGGTAAAACATTCTTGGCTTGCTATTTATATCTAAAGATGCTCATTAAGAATAGACATTTTTATAAACAGGATACCAATAATTTTATATTAGGTAATTCACAAAAATCATTAGAGATTAATGTTTTAGGGCAGTTTGAAAAGATTGCTAGCATGCTAAGAGTACCCTTTACGCCAAAGTTTTCTAATACATCATATTTTGAAATAGACTCCTTAAGAGTCAATCTATATGGTGGAGATAAGGCAAGTGATTTTGAAAGGTTTAGAGGAAGTAATTCCGCTCTTATTTACGTTAATGAAGCAACTACACTGCATAAAGAAACATTAATAGAATGTTTAAAGAGACTTAGAGTAGGTATGGAAACTATTATATTTGATACAAATCCAGACAGTCCAGAACATTTTTTTAAAACTGATTACATTGATAACAAGAAAACTTATGCTACATATAACTTTACAACATATGATAATGAACTAATATCAAAAGAATTTATTAAAACCCAAGAAGAGATTTACAGGGACATGCCAACATATAAAGCAAGGGTACTTTTGGGAGAATGGGTTGCCTCATACGATTCGATATTTACCAATATTAATCTTACAAGTAATCATGAATTTATAAGTCCAATAGCATATTTAGATCCTGCATACAGCATTGGAGGTGATAATACTGCCCTTTGTGTTTTAGAAAGAGTAGATCAAAAGTATTATGCATTTATATTTCAAGAGAAGTTACCAGTCAGTGATCCTAAGGTATTAAATACAATTAAAACTATTTTAACAAACCTTAATGTACATACACTATATGTTGAAGATAGGGATGATACTTCTGGGCATGGGAATGTGACTAAAACCTTTCTTAAACTTAGAGCAGGTATGAATCATGAGTTTAGAATTGCGCCAATTAAACCTATAAGTAATAAATTTACTAGAATTGCTACGTTAATAGGACCATTTGCAAGTTCTAACTTAAGTATTATGTACTATTCAAGCAAGTCAGCAATTGCTGATATTTATAAGTACAAAGGAGATGGAAAGAGTGCTGATGATTCATTAGATAGCCTATCAGCAGCATATATGTTATTGACTTTGGGTATACGTTCTCTTAAAGCACATTTTACTAAAAGAAGGTTCCTATAACACTTAAAATATTATATAATAATTAAATAAGGAGATTTTTATGGGACTTGCACAACCAGTAATTACACAACAAATGGTTATAGCAGAACTTACCAAAGCTGGGATAAATAGAGAGATTGCTATTGATCTGTCTTACAGATATTATCGCAATGAGCTTACTTACAAAGACATTGAGTATTTAGAGACTACTTTTAACCTTAAGCTTGAAAAGCTTGAGGCAAGCTTAAAATCTGATATTAGAGACCTTGATAATAAGATTGACTATTACTGTTGAGAATAATCTTAACTAACATTATACTTAAAATTTCTCTTCCTGATAAAGATTGATACTGTTGAGAAATTGAATTAAAATCTGATATTAGAGACCTTGACAACAAGATTGATAACGTTAGAAATGAATTAAAATCTGATATTAGAGACCTTGATAATAAGATTGATACTGTTGAGAATAATCTTAAATAAAGATTACTACTCAACCTTGATAAAGAATACTTTGAGAATAACTAAATGAAATTGTACTGAAATTACTGAACTTGATAACAAGATTGATACTAATACAATAGAACTTAAGAGCACATTAAGATTACATAATTGGATGTTTGGGACTCTTATCACCCTTAATATAGGAATATTTTTAGCATTAATATCACTATTAGTAAAGTAAATTTATTTAACTAGCCCCTTATTTAATTGACTTTCTGTCAATTATTTTTTCCCGTCATTTTTTTTACAAAAATTATTTAATTTTTTGTTAGAAACAATTAGCAAAAATTAATTATTGCATTATACTTGCTATCGTTAAAGGTTAAATAAGCCATGAGCTTAAATTTTAAGATTAATTCAAGAGATTTATATAAATATTCAATATTTTTTAGAAACTACATTTCAAATGTAGCAGAAGATTGCCTTAAGAATGGAATCACTTTAAATAGTGTAACTACTGCTTTGAATGTTAATGATGCTTTAGAAACGTTAAAAATAGAGCTAAAAGCAACATTATTGCAGTGTCTTATTAGTTATCGTTTTAATGGTGTTGGATACATTTTAGTTAAAACAGCAGATCAGCTACAAGATTTATACTTGGAAGTAAATAAAGAATTGCCTATTGGGTTTATGTATCTTGATTATAGTAATGTTCGTGATGAGGGGCCTGATGCTACTTATATAACATATACTTTAAAAGTAAATACAGATGAGAAGATATCTTATAAGGAAATAAAGATACATAAGAGCAGGGTAATCATACACTCCAATTATGATTATGTGCTTAAAGCATACAGCCCATGTTATACGCAAAGCTTTTTGCTTAATATATATCTTTTTGAACAAATATATAAAGAAATAGAAAAGCGAATAGAGAGTCATAACTTTTTATTTTACAGGGATGAATCATTAGTATCATTACAAGATGCCTTAAGTAATGCTACAACCTCATTAGAACTTTTAACTAAGGGTGTTAATGATAGGGCGAGCATATTTCCTAATATCTTTAAAAGAAATGATTTAAATGAGAATCATATAAGTGCGTTTAAGAGTGTAAATAGAGATTTAGAAAGAGAGCTTTCTAGACTTAAATCCAACTTAAATAATGAAGGAATATTTTACAGTGGCACACCAGATGCCTCACTGGAGGTTATTAAGTATGACTTAACCTATTTAAAGGAAGCATTAGCATTAGTAAAAGCAAAGATAGGTGCTGACACAAAAGAACCACTAACAAGGAGCTTTAATGAACAAGTTAAGGGACTGGGAAGTGATGGTAAGGGGGACAGATCGAATTACTATGACTTTCTAAAAGGTGTTCAAGAAGAGCTAGAAATTAATTGTAATAGTAAACTGGGTAAGCATTACTACTTAGACATGAGATTTAATTCATTGCATGTGCTAACTGAAGAAGAAAAGTATGAGAGAGATTCTAGACTTATAGAATTAACCCTTAAATATAAGGAATTAGAATCAAGCAATACGTTAAGTCAAAGAGAACTTGACGCTTTAAGATCAAAATTATTTTTTTATGAAGGCTAAAAGGAGATTTTATGAACAAAAAAACACAAGAAAATGTAGATAGCGCGCAAAAGGATAACTTGATGCAAAGTACAGAGGATAATAAAGAGGATAAAAATAGTATTACTTTAAGTTTAAAGGAATATGAAGAATATAAAGCATATAAAGCAACAAGAGAATCTGATAGTCAGAATTTAAGTATTAATGAGAGGATATCAAAGGAGCTTGCCGATACGCAAGCACGCTTGGAAGAAGAAAATAAATTATTAAGTGAGGCTTCTCGTATTAATGAGATTGATACTTTAGCACGCAAACATTTAAGTTCGCATTTTAATAAAGAAACACTACTTGCTAAAGGCTACTTATTAAAAGATATAATGCAAGCACAACGTAGGGAACTTGTTAGGAAGTACGTACCAGCTGAAGACATTCAAGCTATTGCTAAGGTAAGAGATACTAGTCATTTAGATGGAGAAGTGCTTGAACAACTTGTAAACCTTGCTAAAGTAAATATAAAGAAAAGAATCCAAGCTACAAGTATCAGTTCCAAAGGTGAGATTAAACTTAACTTAACAAATGAGGATATATCAATCTTAGATCCTAACTTTAGTCCCCAAAACTTTAATGAGTTTAATATTTCTATTGCTAATGCTTATAAAGAGAGAAGAAATGAGTTTTATAAGCTTGGAAAACAAAAAACCGCTTAAGGAGATAAGTATATATGTCACAGGCCATAACACAACTAAAAACTGAATATGATAAGAAAGTAAAAGAAATACAAGACCTAATGAAGAACCCGAATAGAGATGCTGGTCTTTTTCATGTAGATATAGGTTTTCAGGATAAAGGAGTACACTTTGCAAATCAAGGTGGGACTATAACTAGCAGTGTTGACAGATTAGAAAATTATCCTGTTAAAGGATATCCATACAAGAGAGGAATTAAGTTATCTTTTGAGGATGGTTATGAACCTTGTGTTGAAGCTTGTGGTGGTGCTGACCTTTATGGAATATGTACTGATATAGATGAATTTACTGGTACTGCCACAGTAATGCCAATAACAAACAATTTTACTGGATATTTGGTAGTAAAAAAAAGTAGTCAATCTTCCATTACACCTGGCGTAAAAGTGAAATTTGATACGAATGGAGAGATTGAAAATGACAGTGGTTCAGGTTCTCGTATTATTAATGGTATTGCCTTATCAAAGGCATTTAAAATCAATGAAAATCTATACATAGCGCTTGTAAGTATATTTGGAAATAGAGGGGTCAGCTAAAAGTGAGTAGCAATGGTCAGCAAGCAAGCTTAACACCAAATGTGCCAAATGAATCACTTGATCCTGACATTTATTCTTCAATGGATGATACTGAAATTGTCCAGTTTTTAAAACAACAAGTAGAACAAGAAGCTTCCATACAAGAGAACTCTACACAGGGGAGGAGAAGAGGTAAGAGACATGCAGCGGCACTAGAGACTGCTGAGGGTAAGACCCTTAAAGAGGGTATCTTAAAATTAAAGAAATACTCTAAAAGTTTTAATGATGAGCCTGCTGTTTTTAAAGCCAAGACTGGATTTAGAGATAAAAATTTAACATTTGATGCTATATGTCAATCTTTATCAAGTAGCACAGATAAATTAGAAGAATACCCAGCTTTTGGATTTCCATACAAACGTGCTGTTAAATTAAAAATTGAAACAGGTAAACCTGATGAAGTTCAAGTAGAAGTTTCTGATGGCAAAAATATGTATGGAATATGCATTGATATTAATGAATATACTAATATCGCAACAGTAATACCAATAACAAATAATTTTGAAGGATATGTATTTGCGCAAAATTCTTCTGGTATTCAGGTTGGTGATAAATTAGATTTCAATTCAAATGGAGAAGCCTTTAAGACATCTAGTTCTTCATCAGTTTCAATTAATGCAATTGCACTTAGTAACATATTTACTTTGCAGCTTACTGATGATGAATCTAAAAAAGGACAAGAAGATTATAAATTGTATTTAGTAAAGATAGCTCTTTATGGTAATAAGGCAGTTTCTTAAAATAGGAGGATTAAAGTGTCAAATGTAACTCAGTTAGTAAAACAATATGAAGATAAAGCTAAAGAGCTTAAAAAGCTGATGAAGAATCCTACCAGGGATGCTGGTACTTTTAGTAATACAGCTGATTTTAGGAATAAAAATTTACATTTTAGTAATTCTGGTGGAACTGTAACTAGTAGGCACGACAAATTTAAGAATTATTTTTTTAAAGGTTATCCATATAAAAGAGGAGTAAAGCTTGTTGTAGATACAACATCAGATAATAGTAAACCACACTATGAACCACATGTTGAAGCTGGGGGTGAGGATGACCTTTATGGTATCTGCACAGATATTGATGAGTTTACACAAACTGCTACAGTAATACCTATTACAAATAGCTTTCAAGGGTATCTTGTTGCAAAAGACAATTCTATTAAGAGAAAAGATAAGCTTAAATTTAACTCAGATGGTCAGGTTGAAAAGAATAGTTCAAGTAATAACAAAATTAGTGTAGTAGCCCTATCAGATTCAATTGAACTTGATAGTACCGAAAAGAAACTTTACGTAGTACATGTAGCTGTTTATGGCAATAAAGGTAAACCAAGTTAATAAATTAAAGGAGTTTGAAGATGTCAGAATTATATGATCAAAATTATTATGCTAAGGAAATATCAAATATATTTTCTGAAATAAAGTTACCAGTATTTTACAACTGGTTTTCAAATGAACAAATCGAAGATGTTGATTTAAAGACCGGGTACTTAAGAACAATAAAATGGGATGCGTTTCTTAATGCCAACCCTACAACATTAGTAAATGAAGTTAATACTATTGCAACAATAGGATTTAGGTCAGAAGCAGTCAAGCTTAACTACCTTAAATTACAATATAAGTTTAGACATTTAAAGCAAACTTCTGAACAGTTTTATAAAAATAATGATTATGCAGGCGATGTAAATAATAATTTATTGCCTTTCAAGGAAGCATATAAGCTTGCAATTAATGAGATTATTAAACTTATAAATCACTTCATATTAACGGGTACTGTTTCAATCCAAAAAGATGGAAAGAATCAAAAACGTATGCTTCCTAATATGTATGGCCTACTTAATATGCCAGATCAAGTCAAAGAAGAAGTAAGCAGTAGTGATAAAGATAAGATGGATAAGATCTTTGAAAAGATTGAATCAGGACTTGCAAAGTTAGAACTTGGTGATGAATTTTCTACTCCTATGATGGTATTAGTTGACCAAGCAACCAGTTTGAAACTTGTAAAACCATATGCAATACCAAATGCGTCCTCATCATCTAATATTTATTCTTCAACTGACTCTTGGGAAGACTTTTTGGTTAAGACTATTAAAGCTGTTAATAATAGACAAGAAGTTTACGTAGAGACAAGTAACTTACTCTCAAATCAGATACTAATTTATCCATTAAATGCAGAACTAATTAAATTTAAACCAAGTAAATATATGTTACCAATGCCAAATGAACAAGTTGATAAGGATTCAACTGATATTGCTCATTCATACATTGATTTTGTACTTGGTGGACTTTTGGCAACACAGAAGACTATTTTAAGAGTTGATATTAAGCAAAGTTAAGGAATTGTGACTTATGGATAGTGATGTAGAATCATCAGAAGGTTTTGGAGAGCTTTACTTACGAATTAAAGCTCTCTTAGATTTATCTGAAGAGGATTTAAGTTTTGCAAAGTTTGAAGAACAAGCAAAGCTACTTGAGATGATACTTAATACACGTGGTGTTAACCTTAGCACATTAAATATTAGTCAAGCATCTCTACTGCTTTATTATCACATAGGTTGCCATCTAAAGCGTTCTGGTGTGATTCGTGAGTTTGGTCTTGAGAAAATCAAAAAAGAAAAATTTGGTGAGCTTGAGATTGATTATTATCCATCCTCAGGTACCGAATTGAATTGTGGGAGTAAAGATTATTGTTCCTCTTTTGAAGAGCTTATCACACAAATTAAGTCAGGAGCGCGTAAGACTTACTGCATAGGTGTTGTGTAATGAGCACAAGAGACAGGCTTGCTAGTATGGCAGAACGCATGATTGGCAGGTTTCGTGAAGAATCATACTTCCTGTTTTACAAAGGAACATATTCGCATGATGATGAGTTTGAAAGCCCTGAGATTAATTTCGATAAAAATAATTACACTCAATTTGTTGGAATTATTATCGATATCTCTCCACAAGAACTTGTAAAAATTAATGACTCTAATATTTATGATTTGAAAAACTTATCAAAGCTTTATACAAATGCTGAGATTAATTTTGAAATTAAAGACAGAGTATCACTTGAAGGTTCATTTTTTGAAATTATAAATATTGACTCTAGCGTTGGTTATAAGACTTTAATTTTACGGGGTTTAGAATGGAGATAAAAGGTTTTAGAGAAATAGAATTAGAGATTGGTTGGTTTGGGGGGCGTGCTTTGGTAGCATTTATACATGAAATGGGTACTAAGAATTTACCCATACGTAAGCACTTGACCGAAGTAGCTAATTCTTCTCAGTTTAGAGAGTACGTTAATACCAATTACATGAATAATGAATTTAATAAAGGCATTCAAAATGGTATGAATGCTTTGGGAAATGCATTCATAGAATATTATAAAAATTACGTATTAGCATCTAAAGTAAAACCTGCACTCTCTCCTAAGACAATTGCTTTAAAAAAGAGAAGGGGTAGCAAAACACCTGAGGTACCACTCAGTTGCAGCGGACTTATGCTTAAGACCATTGAATATAGGATAAATGAATGATACTGGATATTACTACTATAAAGCAATCTCTGATATCAGTTTTAAAAGACTTCACTAAATTTGCAAGCATTCATAAACTTGATGTTGATATTATAAATACGCATAACCATCCATACATGTCTGAACATACAATAAAAAAGCCCAATATCCTTGCAATAAAATTTGAAAATCTTGAAGGTCTTTTTAATCACAACTTAAGAACCGGTTCATTTTACAAAAATGTAAATGAATTTGGTATCTGTTTCCAAATCTATTTCATGGCATTTGCAAACGTTAATAAAAATGCATATAAGAGACTTATGTCACTTTATACGTTATTTAGTGATTTTTTACATGACTTAGGTACCCAAAGTTGTTCGTTCAAACCTGAAGAAGGTATAAGCACTCATGAAATAGAGCTAAAGTTTTACATTTATGCTACAACCAATATGCAAAATTCTGGTCTTATTGATATTGAAAGCAATTATAGTAAGTTAGCATACTCTGCAAGTTGTGGTTTTAAAGCTAATGTACAAGTAAAAGAAAACCAAATTAAGGAGGAAGAACAGAATGCCACAAGATACAATCAGTGTGAATTTGGCACATTCTGAATTAGATATAAACTATGTAAGTTACTATACACCCTTACTAGTGTATAAATGTGCAAAGATCAAACTCAATGATTCAACACCTAAGATAAAGATATTAAACTTAAATATAAATAGCTTTGAAAAACAAATCGAGGCACTTGAAAAGGAAGGAAATAATGGTGAGGATGAATTTAATAAGGAGAGAGAATACCTAAAAAAAGCAATGCAAGCATTCTTCTCAGCAGGTGATGCCGGACTTAGATCAGTCAAGCTACTTATATATAAAGAGGGAACCGAAGCAAAGGCAATTAAAACCCAACTTAAAGACAATAGATATACTTTTGTTGCCCTTATTAATACTTATTCAAGTAACAGTGATGGTGGTGATGGGCTTACAATATATAAGGATGATTATACTCATTTTAAAGACCCTGCTCACTTCTTTGTATTTGCAACAAAAGAATCTGAAATAAAAGAGTTGTTTAAAAATGGTACGAATTCTAAATCTAAAATTATTGTTATCCACTCTAAAGGAGAGGAATACTTACACTTAAGATTTATATCTAAATACTTACATGAAGCTAGTATTTTTCATGCTGTAAACCCTTATGGACTTAAGTTTAGCGGTATGAGTCCTATTACTGATGATTCTATAACCTGTAAACTTAGGAATGCTAATATTAACTTTTACTCATTGCTTAATGAGACTGGTCTTGATGGTGTTATGGCTTTTAAGGAAGGAGTAACTCTTGAAGGAACTCCCATTGACGAATTATTTACTTATCATTATATCAAATCTGAACTTACATCCGAGCTTATTAGAGTATGGAATGTTAATGGTAGACAGAATAGTAAACTATCAGAACTACAACTCTCAGGAAAAAGAGATAATGCTTACAGTGCTGCTGTTGAATGTATGCTTAAACGTTTCATTGATAGGAATATTATTGTTGCTTACTCCAAGCTTAAGATTCACATATCACCAACACCCGAGCTAAAGCTTTTCTTATCAATAGAGATTACTTATAACCACTCTATGAACGCTGTCCTTTTAAACATTACAGCACAAGATATAAATAGTTATATAAATAGCTTGAAGGAGAATTGAGAATGGAACAATACTATGATTTAAGGAACATATTTTTTTCAATTGGTGGGAATGAAATTCAAGGCGGTAAGTTAGAACTTACAAGTGAACCTACAACAAGAGCAGTAGCTAGCAGTGAAGATAGGGGTTTCCCCGTAGTTAGCTTCAGGGATCCTAGAACCATTACTTTCATATTCAATATTGAAGTTACAATTGGATCTTATGAGTACAAATTGCTAACAAAGCTTTCAAAAGACCAATTTTATAATACTCATCAAAGTAAAACTGCAAAGATGTTAGATTTAGTATTCAATGACTTAGAAGACATCAAAATTGTATCTCAATATGCATTTTTTGCAGAAGAACCTTCAAGAAGTTATTCTGCTGAGGCTGAAAAGGTTACATTTGAAATCAGAGCGGTTAACTGCACAGTAAACACCTAATTTTGAACGCTTAAGGAGGATTTTATGATTACGCGTTACAAAATGAATATCTTAACTAAAGATAAGACTTTTACATTTGAAGTAAGAGTACTGCCCGTTTACGAATGGGACTCTATATTAGGATTTTCACAAAATGAAGGCATCAAAAAACTTAATAATCTTGAATACTTAAGAGCAATAACAGACCTTATGATTAAACCTGGCTTTTTAGATGAATTTTACTTTATTTTAAATGAAAATAGAGAGTACATTACTTACTACAAAGATTATCTTAAGTACATACTTTACTCAATTCAGTTTGATGTATTCAAATCAGATCCTGACTTTAAGAAACCAACTTTAGTTTACTTAAGCCATTATCTAAATAATGCTGATGGATTTGTACAATTTGATTACATTAATGATAGTTGGAATTATGAACAGATAATACAAAATATCAAGTCACAACAAACATCAATGGGGATACAGGATGAAAATCCATAATGGAAGTAAAATCTTTAATGAAACCAAACTTGAATATTTTAAGTTACTTGAAGAGATAAAACAAAACAAATATTTCTTTCCTGTTATCATGGGTATTTGCACTTTAAATGAAGTCAAAACATTGAACTACGAAGAACTAAATGAGGTTTACAAAATATCGAATCTGAAACTTGAAAAGCAAATATTTGAAATGACTCTCTCTAAGGGAATGTTATGAATACTCCAAAATTTACAATTAAATTTACAGGAGTGCTAGATCATGCATCAACTCGCAAATCATTAGAAAAAGACATTTCTAAACTAGAACATTTAATTAAACCTAAAAAATCTTCTCTAAAGAGCACTAAAGATATCTTAAAACATAACTTATCTGAGAAGAAACGTGAACTAGCCAAACAAACCAAATATGAGAAATTACGAGAAAGGGTAGAAAAGTTTAGATTTACTGAAACTAAAAAACTTGTTAAGCTAGGATACAAATTTGAAGAAGCTAGAAAAAAAGCATTCAAGCGTTCACTTATGTCAAGTAAAGACCGAAGACAATTAGAATATGAAGAAATGAAAAGTGGCAAGCATAAGGAAACAATACTTCACAAAGCTATTCAAAAAAGTATTCTTAAAGGCGGCAGCATTTTGAAAATTGCTACTGGAACTGCTCTTGGACATATAGTGGGTCATACCTTTCAAAGTGGTATTGGTGATATCTTGAATTTTGCAAAAAAATCTATACTTAATGATGCTAGATTTCAAAAGCTTGACTTAATTACTTCAAGAGTATTTACAACAAATGAAAAGAGCAAACTTGATAGCATGCTTCAAGGCATACCTGGTTTTGGGAACAGCATTGAAAGAGAAGATTTTCTCAACTCTGCTGGGACTCTTAGAAAAGTATTACAACACTTAGGTCAAAACAATGACGATAATCTTAAGCAGGCTGTAACATTTGCTGCAAAGCTTAAATCTACCGGGGTTGTTGGTGATAAGAATTCTGCTATTACTGCAGTAGCAGAATTCTTGCAAGGCAAAAGCGGTTCTCTTTATAACATTATGAGTTCATTTAATAAATTTACTGATAAATATAATGAACGAGCTGAAATGGAATATGACAGAGTAGCAACTGGTTATACCTTTGATTACAGAACAGACAAATTAAAAGAAATTATTAAGGACTGGAACTCTCTTGAGTTTCCTACTTATGCTAGTGAAGCTGAAAAAATTAAGGATAGTCTGGATAAAGCTCAAGATTCATTTGGAAAACTTTCAGCTAGTGTATTCCAACCCATGTTGGAAAAAATAGAAACCATAGCTAAATGGTTAACAGGTTTTACCGTCAAAACACATATTGTTGAGCCCATAATAGACGGAATTAAAAGTTTTTTCGGTGACATTAACGAATGGCTTATAAAGCTTGGAAATCAAATTCTAAAATTAACATTGCCTAATTGGGCATACA
Organism: Borrelia nietonii YOR; assembly: GCF_023035795.1. NCBI lineage: Bacteria > Pseudomonadati > Spirochaetota > Spirochaetia > Spirochaetales > Borreliaceae > Borrelia > Borrelia nietonii. The sequence continues at coordinate 41,878 of NZ_CP073151.1, read as the reverse complement.
AATGGTTATTTGGTTCAATACCTACAACAGATAAAAGCCATTCACCACTCTTAAGTACTGATACTGAATCAAAATTAGAAACAGACGCAAGTATAAAAACACCTTAAGGAACATTTAAATATGATACCACAATTTACAACAGACTTTATTCATAAATATAAAGACACAGCACCAGTAAAGGCAACACTAGACTTCTTAAAGCTTACTCCATCACAAGTAACAAGTATCCTTAAAGAAACATTCAATGAAATTTCTAGTGTGTTTATGGCATATAACTTCTTAAGTTTATGTCCAAGGATGGACTTTAAGGGACTTGGATACGTTCCACAAGGATTTTTCATCTTACCCAAAACTGAACTAATTAGCACAACTTACACCACAACATGTTCAAAGCGTCCTGTAATTGACTACTACACACGTAAATCTGAATATGTAAGTTACAATCCAACTTTCACTGGTGAAGTTATCACATTAAATAATGCTGTATTAACTAGTGCTTATAAGGAACTGCTTAAATTCTCGGCTAATACGGCTTTTGGAAAGTTAATCTTTCCTCATACCAGTAATCTGGCAAAACAACAACTTATTAATAGAGTTGAAGAGAGTGTACCATTTAGTTTCTACAGTCCAACTTTAGGGTTCAGGGGTATTGTTGCAATTACCTCTCTTACCCTTAAGGACACAGTATACCTTGATGAGGTTGAAATTAGTCTTACCTTAGAAGTTCTTAAAACATTTTCAATATATAAAGGGTAACTTCATGGAATGTAGACTTATCAAATACGACTTCAAAATCGAATTTTATAATCCAAGTAAAACTAGCACTAAGAATATCACATCAGAAGAAAAGCCTAAAATTATAATTAAAACTGAAGATGGAATACACATTGACATATCAATATCTGATATGTACTCAAGTAACAATTATGTGTGTGCAAAGAAAAGCAAGCTAACCCTTTGGAACCTACCTATAGACTTTACCGATAATGTAAATGAAGGAGATATTGTAAAAATATCTTATAAAAAGTTCGCAGACTCTAAAGATTATGACTTTATTATGGCAGGTTATTTGGGTGTTCCTATGAGTACTGATTATGCTAATGGTGATTTTAGTGTTGACCTTGAAATTCATTTGGCAACAAAAAGTAATTATTTCAATCGCAAGCTTAAAATAAATCAATTCCAAGGAATGAGTGTAGAGAATGCAATTAAATCAGCTTTTCCTGGTAAATGCATTATCAATATGAGCTATGCTGATAGAACAAAAATTATAACAGAAAGTTTTTGTGCAAATACTCCTCTTGAGTTTCTTGAAAAGATAACTAAAAAGTATGTTCAAAGCGTTAGAACAGATATTGTACCTAAGGAGCATACACAACTTATTAAAGAATCGGCTCTCGGGAACACTCATGTTGAGTGTAATTATATTTTTACTAACGCCACACCTGCAGAGCAAAATACAAATTATCTACCTCTTGAAGATTTTGGTCTGCAGTTTATTCCTCAACAAGAGATTACTATTGGCAGTACTTTAAGTATAAGATTTATATATTGGAATGCCAAAGTTATGTACACACACAAACTGAAAGTTGGTGACAGGATAAAATTTATTGACTCGCTTGGAAAAGAAGTTAAAAGCAGTATTATAGAGTCTAATGCTATCTTAAGCAATACTGGTGAATGTTCGCTTATCCTTAAGCTTTATGATGACTCTAATTACTTAGAAATAAATGGGACGGCTAAATAAATGAACTTGAATTATGAAATATACAGAATGAATAGCCAAATGAAAGGCTCCCCGTTAACACAAGAAGAAATAAAACTATGGATTTATAGAAACATTTTTATCTCTAAAATAGGAATAATTAAATCTTTTAACACCTCTACACAAAAAGGTGTTGTTTTACTCTCTGGACACACAGACTTAGAGATTAAGACACGCAATATATCAAACATGCATTTTAATCTTAAAGAAAATGACGGGGTAATCTTACTTCAAAGTAGTATTAACCTTTTTAATGAGGATGATAATCATTATTTTGACAAAAACTATTTTTATATTCTAAGGCCAATTAACATGCAAAATGCTACTATCAAAGTTAATGACTTTGCAATTGACATACAAAACCCCATAGACATTAAAGCTAACAATACAAGTTTAAGGTCAGTATTAGAAGAAATTGTTTCTTGTCTATACAATTTACGGGTAATTGGGAATGCTAGTGTTGAACCTAGCTTTTACAGCAATCTTACAAAGATTACAAATAAAATAAATATGTTACTAAAATAGGTTTTTGCTAAAATAGTGCTATACTTACTACCGGTTAAAGGTTAAATTAGAATCATTAAAAGGTTAAAGATTGGATTTACAGATTGACAATCAATTTAATTTGGTTTTTAAAAAAGACTTAGCATTAACTAGTGGAATAAATGAACAAAAGCAACGTTTATTTATATTTTTAAGAACTCCAAAGGGTAGTCTTAAGAATGCTCCTAATTGGGGATTTGATTATAATTTCTTTACAAGGTTTGCTAAGACAAGCTCTTTAACACAAATTAAAACTTACTTTTCAAGCATTATACAAGACCTCAAAATTGATGTTGTCAACATTGAAACAATTACTAAAAATAACACATTAAACATTATATTTGAATTTGCAAACGACACTTTAGATATGGAGATTAGAATATGAGCATTCTTTTTGATCCTGATTTTGGTATTCTAAAACAGAATATCCAACAAATAGTTAATGCCAAACGAGCATACTTACGAGATATGCATGGGATTGTAATTAATAATGACCCATCCTCTATTTACAATATTATTGCAACCTCACTTGCAACAATTGAAGAACAAATCATTGATGAACTTAATTCATTTTTCTCTAAAGTAAGTCCCGGTGGCGAATACTTTAAGGCAATCGAAGAGCACATAAGTGTTAAGAGTACTACCTTTGATGCGGTTCGTTCATCATTGCTTAAACTTAAAGAAATAGAGTACGTCAATATTGATTCTAAAGTCGGAACAGCTGATATTTATCTTATATTAAATGACTCTTTACTAAATTCTAGTAAAACTGATATCACTGATTCTACATTTAAAGCCAAACTTTGGAAAGTGCTTTATTCAACTATGCCTGTAGGTACACTCTTTAATGGTAGTATCACAATTGATGGCCTTAACACTCACAATCAACTCAAAAGCTATAAAATATCTTTAGGAAAGAAAAAATACGTATACCTTAAAGTAAAATATCAACTTGATCTTAAAAATCACATATATCTTAACATAGACATGCAAATAAGAGATATATACAAACGTATTGTAACTAATAACTATCCTGATATGGGTATCAGCTTTGAATATCAAGATTTTATAGCTCCTGTTAATGAAATTAAGGGAATTAAGAGTATGAAAATATATGCTTGCATTAAAGACACAGATGACACTAAAATTGCAAGCATTACTGATTCAGAATTTAAGGAAAATACTAATATTGAAGTTAAGCCTGAGGAAATACTTATCTTCAATCTTACTGACAGATTAATCATTGACATTACAACTTAAAGGAGCTATTAAAAATGCAAATACCCATCCATCTTCAAGATACTGGGGTTGAAAAGTTCATACAAAATGAATTAGAGTATGCAAATACAATGTATTTAGAACTAAAAAGGCTAAATTCTAATTTCACAAGTATTACTGCTACACGCCACTGCTCATCACGTTTTATTGCCATTTGGTTATCCAATCTATTTAGAATCTTTTACTCTGAAAGCCAACCACTCGAATCACTTGTAGCAAACATTGATAGTGTGCTTTTTGCTTTACGTCATATTGGCACTGATGAATCATTTATAAGACTTTTTAAGGCCTTCTTAAATGTCGATATTGAAGTTACTACCCCACAAGCTGGTGTAATTAACATAAAATTATTAAACAGGATAAAAACTAACTTTATTTCCTTTATCTCTCCTAGCACCGTTAAAGGGCATAAACCAAAACGTATTCGATTACATCAAACAAAAAAAGGATTTAAAACGGCATATAAATTTTTAACATTCAATTTCCTTCCTAAAGGATATTCACACTCAATTTATGCATTTATAAAAAATCTCATTCCTATAGGACGTGTCTTAAAAATTACAAATAATGAAAACATAGAAATTATTACTTTTAATTAAGGAGAACATTAATGTCAAGTGAAGAGAAACTCTTAATTGATGAAGAAGAATTTATCCAAATCAACAACCTAAACAGAGTTGGTGATATTCAAAAAACTGATTTAATGCTACTTGATGATGGAGGTTCTAATTGCAATGCAATTACATATGAAAATTTTCTTAAAAAAACTAAAGACAAAATCTTCAAAAATGAGGGACTTGAGTATTTCAAAGAAGTCATTAAAGACACAATTGCTACTGAACTATTAGCAAATGAAAACTTTATAAATCAAGCTTATAATAAAGTGCTTGAAAAATTACTCAACAATGCCAATAACGGTGTTTATAATATTTCTGATAAAGTAAGAGACAGAATTATAGGAAATATATCATCAACTACATTAACTAAAAATGATAAGTTTGTAATTATGAATTATAGTACGCTACAAAAATCCCCAGTACCTGAATATTTAACAGGAATTCCTTCTGGGTTTACTACAACAAAAAGCAAAACTACAAGTTCATATATTTACCCATCTTATTTTAAAAATCAAGCTTACGTATTAGACATGACATCAGAATATTCAAATCAAGAAGTTGAACTCTTATTTTATACATCTGATGATGATAACCCTATTTATTTAGACATTACTGTTGCTCTCACAATCAATGCGTCTGGTACTAAATATGCAAAAAAAGTAGCACTTAAATACACTGATAGCTCACAAAAGTCAACAGCATATTATTACGGTGCTAAAAATGCTTATGTAGATATTTTATGTCCAGTACTTAGAGGATGGTACATTCAAAAACGTGGATATATAAATGGTAATCGTGTTCCGGTTTTAGTAAAGTTATAACTTTATATAGTTTTTGCTATTCTTTGCTATATAGTTGTAGCTTACCTATTATAAACTCGAGGTGATAAAGTTGAATGAATTAAGTATTAATAACATATTAGATTTTTTACTTCAACTAATTAACATCAATGAAGTGAAGTTAATCATTATTAGTATTTTTATATTAAGTCTGGGTTTGATTTTCAAACCAGTAATCAAAGATATGCTAAGTATCTTATTAAGTAAGATAAAAATACATGACAGAGACAAAGAAAAGGAGGATTTATGATACTTGATCGTAATTCTTTAGATACTGCTTTAAATGCAATCGTAACATTATTTGACACACTATCTAATTTTGAAGATGGGTCGTTTAATGAAAATGCTCATAAAACATTCATGCTATTAAATGACATTTACACAGAATATCAGATTATCTATACACAAAATATGGAAAGGTTAGAGAATGCCTTAACTCCGCAAATAAGAGAAACACTTGAACCTATCCAAACTAAAATCAAAAAATTCATAGAAAAGGTTAATAGCAATCCAGATAATATGCAATTACCATTAGAAATCTCATCAATTGAAAAGGAGGTCAAATGAAATTAAGTACTGCTAAATTGAGTGTTGATATCCTAAACAAATTTACAGAAATTATAAAAAATAACCACCAAGGTAAAAACACCGTAACCTACATTAATATTTTCACCAAAGTGGTTAATTATTTTTACTCACTATATGAGGCAAGTGTATATCAAATGGAACAAAAGGAAGCTATCAAACTACTCTCTGAAATTGAAGAAATACTAAGGCTCAACATCGAGATAATAGAAACTGCTGGGGATTATGATGATTATTCAAAATACATTTCCCAACTTAGAGCTAAACGTAATAAGCTCATGAGTACTTACATCAAAATGTTAAAAGAGGCCTAATTTGAAAAAACTAGTAAATTTAACTTTCTTAACGCTTATCTTCTCATGTACATCTATTGCTTCTCTAACGGAAGAACCAACATTTCCTAAAACCCAAACCCTCACAGAATTAAGTACTTATGAAGCTAAGCTAGCTGATTATGTTATGTACTTGCAAGTATTCTTAACACGTACAAAAAAGAAAGTTAATGACCCAAAGTATCCTAAGTTTACTTATTTTGATTCTTCTACACTCAAGTCTGAACAGACAATCCAGGATTTAATGTTTAATATCAACATTTTCAAAGCATACATCAAGATAACTAAACCTATTGCTGAAGCGGTTTACAAAAAATATTCAAAACTAAAAAATTAATATTATTTAAAGCCCCTAATGGGGCTTATTTGCTTTAAATTATCATCTATGTATCAAATAAATATCTTAATTCTTCTTCTCTTGACAAGAATCCAAATAATCTGAGTGGACTATCCTCATATTTAGGCTGCATAAGCGCTATAAATGCCTCAAATTGATCTAACTTCCTCATAAGATGATTATTCTTAAATATATATTCTCTAATGAGTTCTATCCAATAGTTAACACTCCTTAAAGCTTTATTCATATTAAAATACTCTAAAAAGGAAGAATCATCCCCCTTCTTTATAGCACTTAAATATGCATTTATCTGCGATATACTCTCAAATGGTTTATCAACCAAATGCTTATGCATACCACGTGCTGCTATAAGAAGACTTTTATAGCAACTAAACTTAATTGAATTAGCTTTATTATCTTTATTTACTCCTACTGTATTAGTATTATTAGATTTCACAACTCTATTCACATCTACAGGTGGGGTTTCTACACCCTTAGATTGTTCCTCTGTTGTGTCTTGTCTAGTTCCTAAGGTATTTGCATCATTATCTTCCTCACTCTCAATTGATAGATTGGATGGTACATGCTTATTATCACTTTTGGTAACAGACTCATAATCAACAGGGTGCATCTCTTTAGTCACTATTTTCTCAGTTTCAGTATGCCCTATTTGTTGTACCTTATGAGCTTCATAAAGATTATCTGTATCTCCTAGCTCTTCTCTTATATAGGGCATACTCTCAAGCCCCGCACCTGGCAAAGTTCTGCATAGACAACTAACTGCACATTTCCTTAACATAAATACTGGTTTCTCTCTCCAAATAGGTGAGTTTTTGTAATACTCATTAAATAAAACAGAAAAACTATAAATATTACCATGCTCTGATTTGAAGTAAGCTGTACATTGCCAATCTTCTTGTACCATTTTATTGCCCTTAGAATCAATTTTAATTGTCTTAACCATCTCTTCTTTAAATTCAAGGCTATATTTACTATACCCTGCCTCATATGCCCTTATAAGTAAGGTTTGATATGCTACCACAACTGCATATCTCCCATTAAATGGAATTATGTATGCTTCCTTCTTGAATGGATTTAGATTATTTACTTGTAGTAAAGTTAAGATTTCTCTCTCTGATTGAGTATCCATTCTTTTAAGTCCATGCATACTCTTATATGCTTCCCATACCTCATAAATATTACTTGAATTCATTTTTTCTGTTATTATACTAATCGTATTTGATATCTCAGGTTTTGCTATATTCTTTGTATTTGTCATGATTAACACCCCTTATTATTTATTTTATAAATAAATAATAATAGCAAAAACTAAATTTGTCAAGTTTTATGAAATTTTTGTTAAAAAAATTTATGGAATATTGGACTATTGATATTGAAAATAAAAATTTAAGTCTTTGTTAACACTTCTTCAAGAAGAACTTGCTAACAAAGACTTAAAGTCTGTCTAAATTGAACAAAATAATAAGGTAGTTCTACAATGAATAGCACTACTAATACTAGTAAAATACAACAAATTTCAAATAAAATCAACCCTTGTTCACAATAACTTTTTTATCCTATAAAGAACTTACTTATGAGAGACATGATAATAAATATAATTATCGGTATTTCTATTACTGTAATAACAATGGAAATTATATTTCCTACACTAATCTTTTCTAGTAATACTGAATGATTATTTTTAATTTTCTCTCTCAAAACTGGAATATTGCTTTTATTTTTTTCTCTTAAGACTTCAAAATTAAAATTGTTATTATGAAGTAAAATGAAATCTACTGCTGCTTCAGCAAACCCCTTATTTAAGAATTCAATCCTTAAATCTTCTGTTTTATATGTTTTATATGCCAAATTATTCATAAACACTCCTTATGAATCGCCTTTTCAACTTTTAAATTCTTTCATAAACTTTTCAAGCAAATCTTTTTCACTTGAAAAAAGTTTATCTAATACAAAGCCAGTAAACTTAGCATTCTTTTTATAAAAATCATAACTATCTTGGCTTTTAAGCTGAAATCTTAGTGGCTTTATTGGATTTACTTTTGATTTCTTCAAATTTCTACTTTCCTTTTCCATCAAAAAAGATAAAGACTGCCTAAATCCATTTTCAACTAAATATTCTTCTTTTAAAATTCCATCTTGAATAGCACTAGCTATCCTTAAATAAGAATAGGCCTGAGATTTGGCTAGTTTATAATCTTTTATAAATTGAGAAAAGCTTTTATACCCATCTAACTTATAATATTCTTTTCCCTTTATCTCTCTTAAAATATGCATGGCCTCTATTTTATTATAGATATCATCTTTTATATTATCCTTTAACTTATTTTTTAAAAGGTCAAATCTTTTCTGGTCATTACTTACGTTAATATCTTTATTAACCAATAAAATAGAATTTTTATCATTGTTTAAATTTCTTGCACTGATTATTATTTCATCATTATTTTTTTTATTCATAAAATCCCCTTGATTTGTTGAATTTTTACAGTTGTCCAGCGCTGGACAACTTATACACTTATACTAGGAACTTCTATTTTATCGTTATTAAGCTTTATGCGATATAATAAATTACTCAATATCTGATCATATTCTATGATAGAATCCGACTTTAAATCAAAATCACTGTTGCTTGCTATTTTTCTATTTAGACTTTCCCTTTCAGATACGAAACCTAAAAAATTATCCTTTTCTTGAATTATTTGCAATAATTTTTTATGTGTATTATTTTTTTTAAACCTTGTTATAATAAAGAAAATTGGTGTTAACCTTTCCAATTTTTTAATGAAAAACTCTAAAAGTTCATAGCTTTCAAGTGTCCATTTTTCAGCTGTCATCGGCACTATAATATAGTCAGTAGAATTTAAAGCACATTTTAATGTAAAATCTAAACTCGGATTAGTATCAATCACTATGTAATCATAATTTATTTTCAACCTCCTTAATTCTACCTTTAACTTTAAATCAATAGATTTATGCCTATTTGCACAATAAAAATCTTCATTTAAACTATGTAAAGTTAAATAACTAGGAAGTAAATCTAAATTGCCTTCAATATTAAAAATTGCATTATCAATCTCCAAATCTCCTTTTAAAACCTCACATATGTTTTTTTCTATTAAATTTATATTGTTTTCTTTTATCTCGTTAAAGAAATAACTAGTAACCGATGCTTGCGTATCCATATCTATTAAGAGTACTTTATACTCTTTTGCCAGCAAAGTAGCTAATATGAGACTAGTCGTACTTTTACCGACACCACCTTTAATCGATGCAATTGTAATTACTTTAGTTTTTTTTCTATCCATTTATTTATAAAACCCCCATCTGGTAATTTTTTATTGTAAAACTCATATACTTGATTTTCTAAATTCACCATTAATTCAAGTAAAAATTTACTATATTGTGTCTCTAATTTTTCTTTCTTAATCAAACGAGATATTCCTTTGATATAGCAAAACACACTCCCTTTTTTAAATCTAAATTCTATGTAATAAACTTTTGAAAAAGTATATGCTTTTACGACACCATTTTCTTCATATCTTGTTATAATGTTTTGTACTGGTTTTCTATACCCGTAATAAATACCTAAGAATTTATCATTCTCTTTTATAGAAAATAAATTCAGTGTGTTTATCTTTTCTTTATTAAATAATCCTCTAAATGCGATAAAAAACTTACTACTTTGTCTCCTATGTACTCCAAACGTATATAAATCATTCATTATCTTTGTGTGATATATTTTTCTACCATTGTTCTCTTCTACTTTAGCAAAGATATGTTTTTTTTCTATTTTTTTTAATCTCTGATTCCTTTTTCTTGAGGCGTTCTAATACACTCTCCACAACTAATCCTTAACTGGTAATTTTCTCAGATTCTCCTAATTTTAAATAATTCCCACCACTCTCTACTAACTCTAAAATTTCGTAGTAATAATGATTATTAAATACCTTGTTATACTCTAATTTATTCTGTTTGTTTAAATATTCTTTTAGCATTGGTACTAAAACTGAGGTGTCTACTTTATGTCTTAATTGTTCAAGAAGTATGCTAAATACGTTATTCCTAATTTCTTTCTCATCTTCTTTTGCGGTTGCTTCAACACGTTCAACTGACTTTTTAAGCTTCCCTATTATCTTTTCTAAGTCATTGTACTTATTGTTTTCTATGATAAAGTGTGGTTTATCTTTATATAGCTCATATACCTTTTGTATTTGGATTTCCAACTGTTTACTATTATAGCCTTCATTTTTTAAGATAATTTTTGTTTCATCCAGTATTCTACTTAATTCCTTTTGCTTACTTGCAAGCTTGTTTTCTTTTAGCTCAATGTTGCTTTTTTTCTTGTGTTTAATTTTTTCAATGAAGTTTTCTGTTCTTTTAAGTATCTTAAGCACTTTAATTGTAACATCTTTTTCTAGTTTTAAATTCAAAATAGAGAAGAAAGTATTTGATTTAAAATTACATTTCTTAGCGTACTTTTTTACTTGCAGTTTCTCTATTTCTTTTATGTCTTTCTTTTCTTCTTTTTTATTATTATATATATTATATATACACTCCCATTTTTCTACACTCCCCTTTTTAGTGCAAGCCTTTTTAATATTTGCTTTAACGCGAGTTTGAAATTTATTTTCTTTTTTCTCTCTAAAGAGTTTATTGATTATGCGGTAACATTTTTTCTTAGAGTATTTAAGTTTGTAATAAATTTCAGTTCCCATGTTAACACCCAAATGTTTGTAATAATTAATTGTTACTTTAAATTCTTTTTCTAATTTGTATAAATAGTTTTGAAGTGTTTTAAGCTTAGCAAGCTTTTGGCCATTTCTTTTCATATTGTTATTAAAGTAATAAAGTATGTCGCTTTGGGTGTATTTTTTAAGATTTAAGTTCATGTAGTTTAGTGTAGATATTAAAATACTCCAATTTGTTCTGTTTGTTTAAATATTCTTTCAGTATTGGTATTAAAACTGATGTGTCTACTTTATGTCTTAATTGTTCAAGAAGTATGCTAAATACGTTATTCCTAATTTCTTTCTCATCTTCTTTTTCGGTTACTTTAACACGTTCAACTGACTTTTTAAGCTTCCCTATTATCTTTTCTAAGTCATTGTACTTATTGTTCTCTATGATAAAGTGTGGTTTATCTTTATATTGCTCATATACCTTTTGTATTTGGACTTCCAACTGTTTACTATTATAGCCTTCATTTTTTAAGATAATTTTTGTTTCATCCAGTATTCTACTTAATTCCTTTTGCTTACTTGCAATCTTGTTTTCTTTTGGCTTAATGTTGCTTTTTTTCTTGTGTTTAGTTTTTTCAATGAAGTTTTCTGTTCTTTTAAGTACCTTAAGCACTTTAATTGTAACATCTTTTTCTAGTTTTAAATTCAAAATAGAGAAGAAAGCATTTGATTTAAAATTGCATTTCTTAGCGTACTTTTTTACTTGCAGTTTTTCTATTTCTTTTATGTCTTTCTTTTCTTCTTTATCTTTATTATATATATTATATATACACTCCCCTTTTTCTACACTCCCCTTTTTATTACATCTTTTTTCAAGACTAGCATTTACACGATCTTTGTGCCTCTCTTCTTTTTTTCTCTCTAAAGAGTTTATTGATTATGCGATGACATTCTTTTTTAGAATACTTAAGGTTATAGTGAATTTCAGTTCCCATGTTAACACCCAAATGTCTGTAATAATTAATTGTGACACCTAATTCTTTTTCTAATTTATAAAGATATTTTTGAAGTGTTTTAAGAGTAGTTTCTTTTGTGACCATTGCGTCTTAAATTTCCGTTAAAGTAATAAAGTATGTTGCTTTGAGTGTATTTTTTAAACTTTAAGTTCATGTAGTTTAATGTTGATATTAAAACGATTAATTTGTATTGATGTTTTTTGGTAGGCTTTTTTTGTACCTCTCATTTATGATCTCCTATTATTTATTGTGTTTTATTACTAACCATAATAACTCAATAAATATTAAAAAGTAAACTTCTCTTTTAATAAAAAAGATTTTTTTTAAAATTTAACAAAAATAATATAGCAAAAGTTTTGACAAAAACAATTTTTGCTATATTATTTTTGTTATAAAACACAGTAAATAATAGGAGATTAATATGACAAATATAAAAGCAACAAAAACAAAAGAGAAAATAGTAGAGGTAGGAATGGAGCAGCCAAGTTTGTATGATCAAAAAATGTTTGAAGGATTTGATTCATTTGCACATCAAAGTCAAGACCAGATTAATAAGGGACAAAAAAGTGTAAGTAAAATCAGCAGAATAGGACGCAAGCTATCAAGAATTGGCAAAAATGAATGTTTCAAGTTTAATAGCAAAGTTGATTTTAGTATTCAAAGGAATTCATTAAAGCGTATAGGAGCAAGTGAAGTTGGGAGTATGTTTATTGGAGCTGAGAGTGTTTCAAAATTAATGCTTGATAGGGTCTTGAAATTATTAGGAAAAGAGATTTCATTAGAAGAGAACTTAAGCATGAGGAAAGGAAAGCTACTTGAGAATTTAGGGTTTGATGAATTTGTACGTATGCATTCTGATGAGATTGCTGTTTTACATAAGAATAAATATGCAAATGGGATAGATAAATATAATTACTTCAAGAAGTTTAAGGGACGGGACAATTTGGTTGGCTCAACAATTGATGGTTGGTTTGAAAACCAAGAAGGGGAAGCAGAGCTTTTAGAAATTAAATGCAGTGATAATATTTATTTAAAGAGTGCTGTAATTGAATACAATAAGAATGGTAATTTTTTAGAAAACAAATACTTTTTCAAGTATTACGTTCAAGTGCAAATACAACTTTTATGTACAGGTTTAAGTAAGGGGAATCTGTTTTTTCTAATAGGTAATGAAGCTATTAATTGTGTAATTGAGAGGAATGATAAGTTTATTAATGAAGTAATGTTTGATGTTTCAACAATGGAAGCGGAAGTAAGTAGTATTTCTGAAGCTTTAAGAGCAAAGTATGATATTGAGAATATAGATTTAGATAGTTTAAGTGAACTAATTCAAGAAGGGATTGAGAGTAGTGAGGTATACAAATATTTTTCAGAATCAGAGTATAAAGATAACTTTCTAGAATTTGTAAGATGTACTGACCTGGAGATTGATGAAGAGAAGGATAATCTGTTGAAAGGATATCTTAGTGAAATTAGTACTTTGCAAACAGAGATAGAAGAAGCAGAAGAGATAGCTAAGAGTAGACATACACAAGAGCTATATAAGGCAACAAAACCCATGAAAGATAAACTTAAATCCCGAATAGATGAAATATTTGCAGAATTTTCATTAATGGAACATGTAAATTATAATTTTGAAGGTATTCTATTCTCTTTAGATACAACCAAGCGAGCTATTAAAGATAGATTTAAGTCTTTAAGTGGCAATATCAGTTTTCTTGCTAGTAGTTTAGATTCAGTGCAGCAATGGTCTGATATTGAAACTTCCATTGTAAGTGCTTAAGGTTGGAGGTTATGAGGATTAGCTTTATGGTAGTACTTTTACTAATTACTTATCAGGTTGTGAAGTTTTTATGTAAATTTAGCAAAAGAACTTTAGAAAAAATAATTTATGATTATTACTCAAGACAAGAATTTTTAGAGGATATGAGAAGACTTGATCATGATTTAAGACTCATGGAAATGATGAGTAGATTAAGGGATAAGGAGAGCTCTCATGTCTGATATTAATTCAGTAGTATTATCAGGACGTCTGACTAGAGACAGTGAAATTACTTACGTTAACAACAGCATTCCTATTTTGAAGTTTGGTTTAGCTAATAATAGGAGAATAAAAAGGAATAATGAATGGATAGATTATGCTCAATTTTTTGATTGTGTGCTTTTTGGGAGTAGAGCAGAAAGACTAATAGCATTTCTTTTAAAGGGGAAACAAGTTGTAGTTAATGGGTCTTTAAGGTATGAGAGTTGGGATGACAAGCGAACTGGTGATAAGAGAAGCAAGAGCAGCATTTTAGTGGATGAGATTCAAATACTAAGCCCATTACCTGCTTTAAGAGCACCTAATAAGGTTGATTCTGATGAAGGGTTTCATGAGGATATCCCTTTTTAGGAATGATATATTGCAATCAAAAATAATTGTAAGCTAAGGAGTTTTGAGTATGACCTATGCAAAAATTGAACTTGTAGAGAAGATGATGGACCAAAGAGATGAATTTGAAGAAGTTTTATTTAGTAAGGTAGTTGAGAAGGGAGCGGTAGTGCTTGTAAAACCTTACGATGAGGAATTTACTTGTTCATTGGCGAGGCATTATCTTGATATTTTTTTAAGGTTTTGCCTAAGGATTCCACATATTAAAGCTATATGTGGAATAACTAAGATTAAGGAAAAAAGTCTTTCTGTAAATAAGCATTTCAGGTCTTCTATGTTTGTGGACCTTATGTTAATTTTTTTGAAGATTTATCGCTGTTTGAAGTTGAATTTCAAAGTATTAAATTTGATAGTAGAGGTTAAAGATTAAAGGTTAGAGGTTAAAGATGAAAATAACGCAAAATAATCCAAAGTTAATTTTAGAAATACGTCAGTGGGGATGTTACTTTTTATGTCTGCATTATTACATAGAACGATTTAAAAAATTGCAGTTTAGTATTAATGATATTAACAATAATTATCATAAATTTGTTGGTTTAGGATACATTAAAAGTAATTGTTATATTCTAAATCCATGCAGTATACTCCAAAGTTTTGGGATTAAGACAAGTGTGCGTTGGATAAGTCATTCTTACAGATGCACAAATAATGAATTTGAAATAAGTGAAGTTAAAATCAAAGGTGTATCAGGCTATCATTTTATAGCAACTAACGATACCAGTGTTCTTTATGATTCACTTACGCTTAAGGAAAGAGGAGTTGAATATCAAATTACATCAAGGAGAGTGTTTAGGAAACATTGAAACTGCTAGCTAGAGAGGGAAGTAAGTATCGTTATAGTAAGGTTATTATAAGTCTTTTTCCTAAGCATACTTCATATATTGAAGGATTTTTTGGAACAGGAGCAATCTTTTTTGCAAAACCATTAGCTTGTTACAATATACTCAATGATAATTCTCAGTTTATTTATAAGTTTTTTTATTATTTGCGACGAAATCCTGATTCACTTTATAAGAAGGTAAGAGACGCAATTATTTATGACAGAATTATAAATGAAAATCAAGACAAAATAGAATATATGGTTTTAAGAAGTTTGTATTCTCTATATGGTTCATATAACTTAACTATGAGGTTAGATAGAAGCAATTCTAAGAGATTATTTCTGGGTATGCTTAAGACTTATAAGTCTAGAGTAAAAGAGATGCTTGATTATGCAATATTTACTTCGCGTGATATCTTTGATTTTCTGGGTGCTTTGCCGAAAAGAGATAAGATCGCTTCAACATTTGTATATCTTGATCCACCATATTCAATTTCACGTGGAAGTCTTGCTGATAATCGGGGGTGGGGTTTAGATTCTCTTGAGAGGCTCATTGTAGAGATGAAGAGATATAATTGGCAATTTGCAATAAGTGAATTTGATGATTTAAGGGTTTTAGAACTTTTCTTGAAATATAATCTTAATGTTAATTATATAGCTCGTTCAACTGGAATAGCTAATACTTTTGGGCATACTAAACATGAAATACTTGCAACTTCATATAGAACCAGTAAATCAAGTATGAGTTGTAAAAATACTCGTTATATTCAACTTGAAATGTTTAAAGAGAAAGCGTGAATTTGTATTCTTAATTTGTGTATAAAAAAAGACTCTACTTCTCTGAATCTTTTAGAGTCTTTTTTTATTTTAAAAATGAAATATTGGTTTAAACTTTCAGGATTTATATGTATTATACACTAAATAATTGCCAAAAACTAGAGCTTAGCAAATAATTTATTGTTAAAAAAAATACCTAAGAACCAATCCTTAGATATTTATACATATTTATATGCGGTAAATGAGTTTTGATAATAACTTTAGTAGAAGTATATAATAAATTAGCAAAAATTGTAAGTTATTTCAAGCTAGTTTTGATATCTTTGTAAGCATTAATTTTACTTGCATGGGAGAGTCCATAAACATTATCAATCTCAGTAGTAGATGAGTATTTCATAAGTTCTTTAATTTCAAATGAGTTGTATCCTTTAGATTTTAGTGAGGCAATAAATATATTTCTACATATATGTAAAGATTTACGGTGTTTAAATCCTGCGCTCTCTAGCAATGATTTAAATTGTTTTGAAATCTTAATTATGCTAATTCTATTGTCACGGAATTTGTGTTTACTCTTTTGAAAAAGATAAGTACGCCTTTTGTCTTTTCCTTTGCTTGCAAAATGTTCTTGATGTATTTGCATAATAGCATAAAATTCAGACTCACTAATAACTACTTCTCTTATGCAGATACTACTTCTCTTCTTTGCTACATTAACACGAAGAGAATAGAATACTTCACCATCACAGCTTGTTTCTTTTGATACATCAGATAGTCTTACATTTTGTATCTCAACACCTCTGCAACCAGTAATACTTAAGATATATACAAACCATCCTGAGATTGGGTTGATTTGTATAAGCTTTTTTATACATTTTTTTACTAGTTTGGTTGTTTTGTCATTTAGATAGAATCTTACAGGAGTGTTTTTTGATTGTTTTGAAGCTTTATTTTTACTCTTAAGTGTACTTTTAAGTTGTGACAATTCTTCATTGAGGCATTCATTTTGCTTTATTAGTTCATTAATAAAGTTAAGATTACTGTTAGTTAAGAGTTCCTTTTCATGCATTTTATTGTTAACTAAAGATTTTAAAAATATTTAAAATTAGTTACAAAAATGTTAGCAAATACTTGTATTGTAAGTCAATTCTAACGTCGCTTCATTGTATATAAAATACCCCCTCTAAGGTACTTTATGTAAATAGAAAGGGTACTTTTTGATATGTTAGGTTAATATTTCTAGTATACTTTATCCTATCTTTAACAAATACTTGAAAATATCCTCTACATATACTCTATTTGTCTTTTTAGTGGATCTTCATTTTACAATGGTACGTATTGCTCTTTAAAATTTAACCTCTTTCTTTTTGTTAACCAATTGTTTACTTTTTATCTTCTTTTACCATTTTTGTAACCAGTTTAATTTATTTATCTTTACTATTGTTTCTAACAATCCCTATTCGTTTATTTTCCTTCTTTGTTTTTTTTGATTTAAACAATATGTAGCAGTTTTTCTTATGTTGTGTGAGCTTCTTATAAGTCTTAATTGTTTTTGTAAAGTTGATTGTTTTGTTATAGAGTTTATATTAGTTTTTGTTAAGTTTTGTTAATTTAGACTAGGTTTAAAGAGATATGAGAAGAGTAAAGAAGTCATTTGATGATTATGTTGTGTATTTTAAAGAAGGCAGGCTTAATGACGCACAAATAGCAAAAGAGATGGGAGTAAGTCGTGTTAATGTAGGAAAGATGAGACGCAAGTGGGAAGAGGTTAAGGATGACCATGAATACGTTAAAGAAACTGCTAAGCTTACTATTCGTGAGGATACTTTAACTAATATTTTGCTTCATGCTTCACAAAGTACAGCCCAAGCGCGTGATCTTAAAAGTCAGTTCAGTATGGCCAGAAGCATGTTGGGAATTGAATTTATAAATTCATTTAGTCGTTATTTAGAGTTGGAACTTAAAGCCCATAATCACGAGATAGAAATATTAGAATCTAAGATTATAAGTTTTGATAATAAAATTAGGGATAATAATCTTTCGCATTCAGATGAAGAGAGTAAGAGGCTTGAAGAATTAAAACTTAAACTGGATGAACTTAAAAGGGAAAGAGAACTTAAGAAGATGTCACTTTATTATAAGACAATGCTTAAGCTTAAAGCTACTGATGTTGATGTGAGATCTAAATTTTAAATTTAAAGGTTAGGAAATGGATATATATAAACTACCTCTTTTTAAGGAAATGCAAAAAGAATACAAGCGTGAATTTGGTATTGATATAGCAGATTTAATTAAACTGAAAGCAACTGTAATTGATTTTAGAGGGTTTGAGAAGACATATCTAACTAAGAAACAATGTGAGGTTTTAAAATTAATTGAGAATAATAATCAAAGTAAAATTATCCTGTCAGGTGGTATTGCCAGTGGTAAAACATTCTTGGCTTGCTATTTATATCTAAAGATGCTCATTAAGAATAGACATTTTTATAAACAGGATACCAATAATTTTATATTAGGTAATTCACAAAAATCATTAGAGATTAATGTTTTAGGGCAGTTTGAAAAGATTGCTAGCATGCTAAGAGTACCCTTTACGCCAAAGTTTTCTAATACATCATATTTTGAAATAGACTCCTTAAGAGTCAATCTATATGGTGGAGATAAGGCAAGTGATTTTGAAAGGTTTAGAGGAAGTAATTCCGCTCTTATTTACGTTAATGAAGCAACTACACTGCATAAGGAAACGCTAATAGAATGTTTAAAGAGACTTAGAGTAGGTATGGAAACTATTATATTTGATACAAATCCAGACAGTCCAGAACATTTTTTTAAAACTGATTACATTGATAACAAGAAAACTTATGCTACATATAACTTTACAACATATGATAATGAACTAATATCAAAAGAATTTATTAAAACCCAAGAAGAGATTTACAGGGACATGCCAACATATAAAGCAAGGGTACTCTTAGGAGAATGGGTTGCCTCATACGATTCGATATTTACCAATATTAATCTTACAAGTAATCATGAATTTATAAGTCCAATAGCATATTTAGATCCTGCATACAGCATTGGAGGTGATAATACTGCCCTTTGTGTTTTAGAAAGAGTAGATCAAAAGTATTATGCATTTATATTTCAAGAGAAGTTACCAGTCAGTGATCCTAAGGTATTAAATACAATTAAAACTATTTTAACAAACCTTAATGTACATACACTATATGTTGAAGATAGGGATGATACTTCTGGGCATGGGAATGTGACTAAAACCTTTCTTAAACTTAGAGCAGGTATGAATCATGAGTTTAGAATTGCGCCAATTAAACCTATAAGTAATAAATTTACTAGAATTGCTACGTTAATAGGACCATTTGCAAGTTCTAACTTAAGTATTATGTACTATTCAAGCAAGTCAGCAATTGCTGATATTTATAAGTACAAAGGAGATGGAAAGAGTGCTGATGATTCATTAGATAGCCTATCAGCAGCATATATGTTATTGACTTTGGGTATACGTTCTCTTAAAGCACATTTTACTAAAAGAAGGTTCCTATAACACTTAAAATATTATATAATAATTAAATAAGGAGATTTTTATGGGACTTGCACAACCAGTAATTACACAACAAATGGTTATAGCAGAACTTACCAAAGCTGGGATAAATAGAGAGATTGCTATTGATCTGTCTTACAGATATTATCGCAATGAGCTTACTTACAAAGACATTGAGTATTTAGAGACTACTTTTAACCTTAAGCTTGAAAAGCTTGAGGCAAGCTTAAAATCTGATATTAGAGACCTTGACAACAAGATTGACAACGTTAGAAATGAATTAAAATCTGACATTAAAGACCTGGATACCAAAATTGATACTGTTGAGAATAATCTTAACATTAAGATTGATAACGTTAGAAATGAATTAAAATCTGACATTAAAGACCTGGATACCAAAATTGATACTGTTGAGAATAATCTTAACATAAAGATTGATACTGTTAGAAATGAATTAAAATCTGATATTAGAGACCTTGACAACAAGATTGATAACGTTAGAAATGAATTAAAATCTGATATTAGAGACCTTGATAATAAGATTGATACTGTTGAGAATAATCTTAACATAAAGATTGATACTGTTAGAAATGAATTAAAATCTGACATTAAAGACCTTGATAATAAGATTGATACTGTTGAGAATAATCTAAATGTAAAGATTGATACTAAATTTACTGAACTTGATAACAAGATTGATACTAATACAATAGAACTTAAGAGCACATTAAGATTACATAATTGGATGTTTGGGACTCTTATCACCCTTAATATAGGAATATTTTTAGCATTAATATCACTATTAGTAAAGTAAATTTATTTAACTAGCCCCTTATTTAATTGACTTTCTGTCAATTATTTTTTCCCGTCATTTTTTTTACAAAAATTATTTAATTTTTTGTTAGAAACAATTAGCAAAAATTAATTATTGCATTATACTTGCTATCGTTAAAGGTTAAATAAGCCATGAGCTTAAATTTTAAGATTAATTCAAGAGATTTATATAAATATTCAATATTTTTTAGAAACTACATTTCAAATGTAGCAGAAGATTGCCTTAAGAATGGAATCACTTTAAATAGTGTAACTACTGCTTTGAATGTTAATGATGCTTTAGAAACGTTAAAAATAGAGCTAAAAGCAACATTATTGCAGTGTCTTATTAGTTATCGTTTTAATGGTGTTGGATACATTTTAGTTAAAACAGCAGATCAGCTACAAGATTTATACTTGGAAGTAAATAAAGAATTGCCTATTGGGTTTATGTATCTTGATTATAGTAATGTTCGTGATGAGGGGCCTGATGCTACTTATATAACATATACTTTAAAAGTAAATACAGATGAGAAGATATCTTATAAGGAAATAAAGATACATAAGAGCAGGGTAATCATACACTCCAATTATGATTATGTGCTTAAAGCATACAGCCCATGTTATACGCAAAGCTTTTTGCTTAATATATATCTTTTTGAACAAATATATAAAGAAATAGAAAAGCGAATAGAGAGTCATAACTTTTTATTTTACAGGGATGAATCATTAGTATCATTACAAGATGCCTTAAGTAATGCTACAACCTCATTAGAACTTTTAACTAAGGGTGTTAATGATAGGGCGAGCATATTTCCTAATATCTTTAAAAGAAATGATTTAAATGAGAATCATATAAGTGCGTTTAAGAGTGTAAATAGAGATTTAGAAAGAGAGCTTTCTAGACTTAAATCCAACTTAAATAATGAAGGAATATTTTACAGTGGCACACCAGATGCCTCACTGGAGGTTATTAAGTATGACTTAACCTATTTAAAGGAAGCATTAGCATTAGTAAAAGCAAAGATAGGTGCTGACACAAAAGAACCACTAACAAGGAGCTTTAATGAACAAGTTAAGGGACTGGGAAGTGATGGTAAGGGGGACAGATCGAATTACTATGACTTTCTAAAAGGTGTTCAAGAAGAGCTAGAAATTAATTGTAATAGTAAACTGGGTAAGCATTACTACTTAGACATGAGATTTAATTCATTGCATGTGCTAACTGAAGAAGAAAAGTATGAGAGAGATTCTAGACTTATAGAATTAACCCTTAAATATAAGGAATTAGAATCAAGCAATACGTTAAGTCAAAGAGAACTTGACGCTTTAAGATCAAAATTATTTTTTTATGAAGGCTAAAAGGAGATTTTATGAACAAAAAAACACAAGAAAATGTAGATAGCGCGCAAAAGGATAACTTGATGCAAAGTACAGAGGATAATAAAGAGGATAAAAATAGTATTACTTTAAGTTTAAAGGAATATGAAGAATATAAAGCATATAAAGCAACAAGAGAATCTGATAGTCAGAATTTAAGTATTAATGAGAGGATATCAAAGGAGCTTGCCGATACGCAAGCACGCTTGGAAGAAGAAAATAAATTATTAAGTGAGGCTTCTCGTATTAATGAGATTGATACTTTAGCACGCAAACATTTAAGTTCGCATTTTAATAAAGAAACACTACTTGCTAAAGGCTACTTATTAAAAGATATAATGCAAGCACAACGTAGGGAACTTGTTAGGAAGTACGTACCAGCTGAAGACATTCAAGCTATTGCTAAGGTAAGAGATACTAGTCATTTAGATGGAGAAGTGCTTGAACAACTTGTAAACCTTGCTAAAGTAAATATAAAGAAAAGAATCCAAGCTACAAGTATCAGTTCCAAAGGTGAGATTAAACTTAACTTAACAAATGAGGATATATCAATCTTAGATCCTAACTTTAGTCCCCAAAACTTTAATGAGTTTAATATTTCTATTGCTAATGCTTATAAAGAGAGAAGAAATGAGTTTTATAAGCTTGGAAAACAAAAAACCGCTTAAGGAGATAAGTATATATGTCACAGGCCATAACACAACTAAAAACTGAATATGATAAGAAAGTAAAAGAAATACAAGACCTAATGAAGAACCCGAATAGAGATGCTGGTCTTTTTCATGTAGATATAGGTTTTCAGGATAAAGGAGTACACTTTGCAAATCAAGGTGGGACTATAACTAGCAGTGTTGACAGATTAGAAAATTATCCTGTTAAAGGATATCCATACAAGAGAGGAATTAAGTTATCTTTTGAGGATGGTTATGAACCTTGTGTTGAAGCTTGTGGTGGTGCTGACCTTTATGGAATATGTACTGATATAGATGAATTTACTGGTACTGCCACAGTAATGCCAATAACAAACAATTTTACTGGATATTTGGTAGTAAAAAAAAGTAGTCAATCTTCCATTACACCTGGCGTAAAAGTGAAATTTGATACGAATGGAGAGATTGAAAATGACAGTGGTTCAGGTTCTCGTATTATTAATGGTATTGCCTTATCAAAGGCATTTAAAATCAATGAAAATCTATACATAGCGCTTGTAAGTATATTTGGAAATAGAGGGGTCAGCTAAAAGTGAGTAGCAATGGTCAGCAAGCAAGCTTAACACCAAATGTGCCAAATGAATCACTTGATCCTGGCATTTATTCTTCAATGGATGATACTGAAATTGTCCAGTTTTTAAAACAACAAGTAGAACAAGAAGCTTCCATACAAGAGGACTCTACACAGGGGAGGAGAAGAGGTAAGAGACATGCAGCGGCACTAGAGACTGCTGAGGGTAAGACCCTTAAAGAGGGTATCTTAAAATTAAAGAAATACTCTAAAAGTTTTAATGATGAGCCTGCTGTTTTTAAAGCCAAGACTGGATTTAGAGATAAAAATTTAACATTTGATGCTATATGTCAATCTTTATCAAGTAGCACAGATAAATTAGAAGAATACCCAGCTTTTGGATTTCCATACAAACGTGCTGTTAAATTAAAAATTGAAACAGGTAAACCTGATGAAGTTCAAGTAGAAGTTTCTGATGGCAAAAATATGTATGGAATATGCATTGATATTAATGAATATACTAATATCGCAACAGTAATACCAATAACAAATAATTTTGAAGGATATGTATTTGCGCAAAATTCTTCTGGTATTCAGGTTGGTGATAAATTAGATTTCAATTCAAATGGAGAAGCCTTTAAGACATCTAGTTCTTCATCAGTTTCAATTAATGCAATTGCACTTAGTAACATATTTACTTTGCAGCTTACTGATGATGAATCTAAAAAAGGACAAGAAGATTATAAATTGTATTTAGTAAAGATAGCTCTTTATGGTAATAAGGCAGTTTCTTAAAATAGGAGGATTAAAGTGTCAAATGTAACTCAGTTAGTAAAACAATATGAAGATAAAGCTAAAGAGCTTAAAAAGCTGATGAAGAATCCTACCAGGGATGCTGGTACTTTTAGTAATACAGCTGATTTTAGGAATAAAAATTTACATTTTAGTAATTCTGGTGGAACTGTAACTAGTAGGCACGACAAATTTAAGAATTATTTTTTTAAAGGGTATCCATATAAAAGAGGAGTAAAGCTTGTTGTAGATACAACATCAGATAATAGTAAACCACACTATGAACCACATGTTGAAGCTGGGGGTGAGGATGACCTTTATGGTATCTGCACAGATATTGATGAGTTTACACAAACTGCTACAGTAATACCTATTACAAATAGCTTTCAAGGGTATCTTGTTGCAAAAGACAATTCTATTAAGAGAAAAGATAAGCTTAAATTTAACTCAGATGGTCAGGTTGAAAAGAATAGTTCAAGTAATAACAAAATTAGTGTAGTAGCCCTATCAGATTCAATTGAACTTGATAGTACCGAAAAGAAACTTTACGTAGTACATGTAGCTGTTTATGGCAATAAAGGTAAACCAAGTTAATAAATTAAAGGAGTTTGAAGATGTCAGAATTATATGATCAAAATTATTATGCTAAGGAAATATCAAATATATTTTCTAAAATAAAGTTACCAGTATTTTACAACTGGTTTTCAAATGAACAAATCGAAGATGTTGATTTAAAGACCGGGTACTTAAGAACAATAAAATGGGATGCGTTTCTTAATGCCAACCCTACAACATTAGTAAATGAAGTTAATACTATTGCAACAATAGGATTTAGGTCAGAAGCAGTCAAGCTTAACTACCTTAAATTACAATATAAGTTTAGACATTTAAAGCAAACTTCTGAACAGTTTTATAAAAATAATGATTATGCAGGCGATGTAAATAATAATTTATTGCCTTTCAAGGAAGCATATAAGCTTGCAATTAATGAGATTATTAAACTTATAAATCACTTCATATTAACGGGTACTGTTTCAATCCAAAAAGATGGAAAGAATCAAAAACGTATGCTTCCTAATATGTATGGCCTACTTAATATGCCAGATCAAGTCAAAGAAGAAGTAAGCAGTAGTGATAAAGATAAGATGGATAAGATCTTTGAAAAGATTGAATCAGGACTTGCAAAGTTAGAACTTGGTGATGAATTTTCTACTCCTATGATGGTATTAGTTGACCAAGCAACCAGTTTGAAACTTGTAAAACCATATGCAATACCAAATGCGTCCTCATCATCTAATATTTATTCTTCAACTGACTCTTGGGAAGACTTTTTGGTTAAGACTATTAAAGCTGTTAATAATAGACAAGAAGTTTACGTAGAGACAAGTAACTTACTCTCAAATCAGATACTAATTTATCCATTAAATGCAGAACTAATTAAATTTAAACCAAGTAAATATATGTTACCAATGCCAAATGAACAAGTTGATAAGGATTCAACTGATATTGCTCATTCATACATTGATTTTGTACTTGGTGGACTTTTGGCAACACAGAAGACTATTTTAAGAGTTGATATTAAGCAAAGTTAAGGAATTGTGACTTATGGATAGTGATGTAGAATCATCAGAAGGTTTTGGAGAGCTTTACTTACGAATTAAAGCTCTCTTAGATTTATCTGAAGAGGATTTAAGTTTTGCAAAGTTTGAAGAACAAGCAAAGCTACTTGAGATGATACTTAATACACGTGGTGTTAACCTTAGCACATTAAATATTAGTCAAGCATCTCTACTGCTTTATTATCACATAGGTTGCCATCTAAAGCGTTCTGGTGTGATTCGTGAGTTTGGTCTTGAGAAAATCAAAAAAGAAAAATTTGGTGAGCTTGAGATTGATTATTATCCATCCTCAGGTACCGAATTGAATTGTGGGAGTAAAGATTATTGTTCCTCTTTTGAAGAGCTTATCACACAAATTAAGTCAGGAGCGCGTAAGACTTACTGCATAGGTGTTGTGTAATGAGCACAAGAGACAGGCTTGCTAGTATGGCAGAACGCATGATTGGCAGGTTTCGTGAAGAATCATACTTCCGGTTTTACAAAGGAACATATTCGCATGATGATGAGTTTGAAAGCCCTGAGATTAATTTCGATAAAAATAATTACACTCAATTTGTTGGAATTATTATCGATATCTCTCCACAAGAACTTGTAAAAATTAATGACTCTAATATTTATGATTTGAAAAACTTATCAAAGCTTTATACAAATGCTGAGATTAATTTTGAAATTAAAGACAGAGTATCACTTGAAGGTTCATTTTTTGAAATTATAAATATTGACTCTAGCGTTGGTTATAAGACTTTAATTTTACGGGGTTTAGAATGGAGATAAAAGGTTTTAGAGAAATAGAATTAGAGATTGGTTGGTTTGGGGGGCGTGCTTTGGTAGCATTTATACATGAAATGGGTACTAAGAATTTACCCATACGTAAGCACTTGACCGAAGTAGCTAATTCTTCTCAGTTTAGAGAGTACGTTAATACCAATTACATGAATAATGAATTTAATAAAGGCATTCAAAATGGTATGAATGCTTTGGGAAATGCATTCATAGAATATTATAAAAATTACGTATTAGCATCTAAAGTAAAACCTGCACTCTCTCCTAAGACAATTGCTTTAAAAAAGAGAAGGGGTAGCAAAACACCTGAGGTACCACTCAGTTGCAGCGGACTTATGCTTAAGACCATTGAATATAGGATAAATGAATGATACTGGATATTACTACTATAAAGCAATCTCTGATATCAGTTTTAAAAGACTTCACTAAATTTGCAAGCATTCATAAACTTGATGTTGATATTATAAATACGCATAACCATCCATACATGTCTGAACATACAATAAAAAAGCCCAATATCCTTGCAATAAAATTTGAAAATCTTGAAGGTCTTTTTAATCACAACTTAAGAACCGGTTCATTTTACAAAAATGTAAATGAATTTGGTATCTGTTTCCAAATCTATTTCATGGCATTTGCAAACGTTAATAAAAATGCATATAAGAGACTTATGTCACTTTATACGTTATTTAGTGATTTTTTACATGACTTAGGTACCCAAAGTTGTTCGTTCAAACCTGAAGAAGGTATAAGCACTCATGAAATAGAGCTAAAGTTTTACATTTATGCTACAACCAATATGCAAAATTCTGGTCTTATTGATATTGAAAGCAATTATAGTAAGTTAGCATACTCTGCAAGTTGTGGTTTTAAAGCTAATGTACAAGTAAAAGAAAACCAAATTAAGGAGGAAGAACAGAATGCCACAAGATACAATCAGTGTGAATTTGGCACATTCTGAATTAGATATAAACTATGTAAGTTACTATACACCCTTACTAGTGTATAAATGTGCAAAGATCAAACTCAATGATTCAACACCTAAGATAAAGATATTAAACTTAAATATAAATAGCTTTGAAAAACAAATCGAGGCACTTGAAAAGGAAGGAAATAATGGTGAGGATGAATTTAATAAGGAGAGAGAATACCTAAAAAAAGCAATGCAAGCATTCTTCTCAGCAGGTGATGCCGGACTTAGATCAGTCAAGCTACTTATATATAAAGAGGGAACCGAAGCAAAGGCAATTAAAACCCAACTTAAAGACAATAGATATACTTTTGTTGCCCTTATTAATACTTATTCAAGTAACAGTGATGGTGGTGATGGGCTTACAATATATAAGGATGATTATACTCATTTTAAAGACCCTGCTCACTTCTTTGTATTTGCAACAAAAGAATCTGAAATAAAAGAGTTGTTTAAAAATGGTACGAATTCTAAATCTAAAATTATTGTTATCCACTCTAAAGGAGAGGAATACTTACACTTAAGATTTATATCTAAATACTTACATGAAGCTAGTATTTTTCATGCTGTAAACCCTTATGGACTTAAGTTTAGCGGTATGAGTCCTATTACTGATGATTCTATAACCTGTAAACTTAGGAATGCTAATATTAACTTTTACTCATTGCTTAATGAGACTGGTCTTGATGGTGTTATGGCTTTTAAGGAAGGAGTAACTCTTGAAGGAACTCCCATTGACGAATTATTTACTTATCATTATATCAAATCTGAACTTACATCCGAGCTTATTAGAGTATGGAATGTTAATGGTAGACAGAATAGTAAACTATCAGAACTACAACTCTCAGGAAAAAGAGATAATGCTTACAGTGCTGCTGTTGAATGTATGCTTAAACGTTTCATTGATAGGAATATTATTGTTGCTTACTCCAAGCTTAAGATTCACATATCACCAACACCCGAGCTAAAGCTTTTCTTATCAATAGAGATTACTTATAACCACTCTATGAACGCTGTCCTTTTAAACATTACAGCACAAGATATAAATAGTTATATAAATAGCTTGAAGGAGAATTGAGAATGGAACAATACTATGATTTAAGGAACATATTTTTTTCAATTGGTGGGAATGAAATTCAAGGCGGTAAGTTAGAACTTACAAGTGAACCTACAACAAGAGCAGTAGCTAGCAGTGAAGATAGGGGTTTCCCCGTAGTTAGCTTCAGGGATCCTAGAACCATTACTTTCATATTCAATATTGAAGTTACAATTGGATCTTATGAGTACAAATTGCTAACAAAGCTTTCAAAAGACCAATTTTATAATACTCATCAAAGTAAAACTGCAAAGATGTTAGATTTAGTATTCAATGACTTAGAAGACATCAAAATTGTATCTCAATATGCATTTTTTGCAGAAGAACCTTCAAGAAGTTATTCTGCTGAGGCTGAAAAGGTTACATTTGAAATCAGAGCGGTTAACTGCACAGTAAACACCTAATTTTGAACGCTTAAGGAGGATTTTATGATTACGCGTTACAAAATGAATATCTTAACTAAAGATAAGACTTTTACATTTGAAGTAAGAGTACTGCCCGTTTACGAATGGGACTCTATATTAGGATTTTCACAAAATGAAGGCATCAAAAAACTTAATAATCTTGAATACTTAAGAGCAATAACAGACCTTATGATTAAACCTGGCTTTTTAGATGAATTTTACTTTATTTTAAATGAAAATAGAGAGTACATTACTTACTACAAAGATTATCTTAAGTACATACTTTACTCAATTCAGTTTGATGTATTCAAATCAGATCCTGACTTTAAGAAACCAACTTTAGTTTACTTAAGCCATTATCTAAATAATGCTGATGGATTTGTACAATTTGATTACATTAATGATAGTTGGAATTATGAACAGATAATACAAAATATCAAGTCACAACAAACATCAATGGGGATACAGGATGAAAATCCATAATGGAAGTAAAATCTTTAATGAAACCAAACTTGAATATTTTAAGTTACTTGAAGAGATAAAACAAAACAAATATTTCTTTCCTGTTATCATGGGTATTTGCACTTTAAATGAAGTCAAAACATTGAACTACGAAGAACTAAATGAGGTTTACAAAATATCGAATCTGAAACTTGAAAAGCAAATATTTGAAATGACTCTCTCTAAGGGAATGTTATGAATACTCCAAAATTTACAATTAAATTTACAGGAGTGCTAGATCATGCATCAACTCGCAAATCATTAGAAAAAGACATTTCTAAACTAGAACATTTAATTAAACCTAAAAAATCTTCTCTAAAGAGCACTAAAGATATCTTAAAACATAACTTATCTGAGAAGAAACGTGAACTAGCCAAACAAACCAAATATGAGAAATTACGAGAAAGGGTAGAAAAGTTTAGATTTACTGAAACTAAAAAACTTGTTAAGCTAGGATACAAATTTGAAGAAGCTAGAAAAAAAGCATTCAAGCGTTCACTTATGTCAAGTAAAGACCGAAGACAATTAGAATATGAAGAAATGAAAAGTGGCAAGCATAAGGAAACAATACTTCACAAAGCTATTCAAAAAAGTATTCTTAAAGGCGGCAGCATTTTGAAAATTGCTACTGGAACTGCTCTTGGACATATAGTGGGTCATACCTTTCAAAGTGGTATTGGTGATATCTTGAATTTTGCAAAAAAATCTATACTTAATGATGCTAGATTTCAAAAGCTTGACTTAATTACTTCAAGAGTATTTACAACAAATGAAAAGAGCAAACTTGATAGCATGCTTCAAGGCATACCTGGTTTTGGGAACAGCATTGAAAGAGAAGATTTTCTCAACTCTGCTGGGACTCTTAGAAAAGTATTACAACACTTAGGTCAAAACAATGACGATAATCTTAAGCAGGCTGTAACATTTGCTGCAAAGCTTAAATCTACCGGGGTTGTTGGTGATAAGAATTCTGCTATTACTGCAGTAGCAGAATTCTTGCAAGGCAAAAGCGGTTCTCTTTATAACATTATGAGTTCATTTAATAAATTTACTGATAAATATAATGAACGAGCTGAAATGGAATATGACAGAGTAGCAACTGGTTATACCTTTGATTACAGAACAGACAAATTAAAAGAAATTATTAAGGACTGGAACTCTCTTGAGTTTCCTACTTATGCTAGTGAAGCTGAAAAAATTAAGGATAGTCTGGATAAAGCTCAAGATTCATTTGGAAAACTTTCAGCTAGTGTATTCCAACCCATGTTGGAAAAAATAGAAACCATAGCTAAATGGTTAACAGGTTTTACCGTCAAAACACATATTGTTGAGCCCATAATAGACGGAATTAAAAGTTTTTTCGGTGACATTAACGAATGGCTTATAAAGCTTGGAAATCAAATTCTAAAATTAACATTGCCTAATTGGGCATACAAATGGTTATTTGGTTCAATACCTACAACAGATAAAAGCCATTCACCACTCTTAAGTACTGATACTGAATCAAAATTAGAAACAGACGCAAGTATAAAAACACCTTAAGGAACATTTAAATATGATACCACAATTTACAACAGACTTTATTCATAAATATAAAGACACAGCACCAGTAAAGGCAACACTAGACTTCTTAAAGCTTACTCCATCACAAGTAACAAGTATCCTTAAAGAAACATTCAATGAAATTTCTAGTGTGTTTATGGCATATAACTTCTTAAGTTTA
Source organism: Borrelia nietonii YOR (assembly GCF_023035795.1). Classification (NCBI taxonomy): domain Bacteria; kingdom Pseudomonadati; phylum Spirochaetota; class Spirochaetia; order Spirochaetales; family Borreliaceae; genus Borrelia; species Borrelia nietonii. The sequence continues at coordinate 10,983 of NZ_CP073151.1, read as the reverse complement.
TGTCCAAGGATGGACTTTAAGGGACTTGGATACGTTCCACAAGGATTTTTCATCTTACCCAAAACTGAACTAATTAGCACAACTTACACCACAACATGTTCAAAGCGTCCTGTAATTGACTACTACACACGTAAATCTGAATATGTAAGTTACAATCCAACTTTCACTGGTGAAGTTATCACATTAAATAATGCTGTATTAACTAGTGCTTATAAGGAACTGCTTAAATTCTCGGCTAATACGGCTTTTGGAAAGTTAATCTTTCCTCATACCAGTAATCTGGCAAAACAACAACTTATTAATAGAGTTGAAGAGAGTGTACCATTTAGTTTCTACAGTCCAACTTTAGGGTTCAGGGGTATTGTTGCAATTACCTCTCTTACCCTTAAGGACACAGTATACCTTGATGAGGTTGAAATTAGTCTTACCTTAGAAGTTCTTAAAACATTTTCAATATATAAAGGGTAACTTCATGGAATGTAGAATTATCAAATACGACTTCAAAATCGAATTTTATAATCCAAGTAAAACTAGCACTAAGAATATCACATCAGAAGAAAAGCCTAAAATTATAATTAAAACTGAAGATGGAATACACATTGACATATCAATATCTGATATGTACTCAAGTAACAATTATGTGTGTGCAAAGAAAAGCAAGCTAACCCTTTGGAACCTACCTATAGACTTTACTGATAATGTAAATGAAGGAGATATTGTAAAAATATCTTATAAAAAGTTCGCAGACTCTAAAGATTATGACTTTATTATGGCAGGTTATTTGGGTGTTCCTATGAGTACTGATTATGCTAATGGTGATTTTAGTGTTGACCTTGAAATTCATTTGGCAACAAAAAGTAATTATTTCAATCGCAAGCTTAAAATAAATCAATTCCAAGGAATGAGTGTAGAGAATGCAATTAAATCAGCTTTTCCTGGTAAATGCATTATCAATATGAGCTATGCTGATAGAACAAAAATTATAACAGAAAGTTTTTGTGCAAATACTCCTCTTGAGTTTCTTGAAAAGATAACTAAAAAGTATGTTCAAAGCGTTAGAACAGATATTGTACCTAAGGAGCATACACAACTTATTAAAGAATCGGCTCTCGGGAACACTCATGTTGAGTGTAATTATATTTTTACTAACGCCACACCTGCAGAGCAAAATACAAATTATCTACCTCTTGAAGATTTTGGTCTGCAGTTTATTCCTCAACAAGAGATTACTATTGGCAGTACTTTAAGTATAAGATTTATATATTGGAATGCCAAAGTTATGTACACACACAAACTGAAAGTTGGTGACAGGATAAAATTTATTGACTCGCTTGGAAAAGAAGTTAAGAGCAGTATTATAGAGTCTAATGCTATCTTAAGCAATACTGGTGAATGCTCGCTTATCCTTAAGCTTTATGATGACTCTAATTACTTAGAAATAAATGGGACGGCTAAATAAATGAACTTGAATTATGAAATATACAGAATGAATAGCCAAATGAAAGGCTCCCCGTTAACACAAGAAGAAATAAAACTATGGATTTATAGAAACATTTTTATCTCTAAAATAGGAATAATTAAATCTTTTAACACCTCTACACAAAAAGGTATTGTTTTACTCTCTGGACACACAGACTTAGAGATTAAGACACGCAATATATCAAACATGCATTTTAATCTTAAAGAAAATGACGGGGTAATCTTACTTCAAAGTAGTATTAACCTTTTTAATGAGGATGATAATCATTATTTTGACAAAAACTATTTTTATATTCTAAGGCCAATTAACATGCAAAATGCTACTATCAAAGTTAATGACTTTGCAATTGACATACAAAACCCCATAGACATTAAAGCTAACAATACAAGTTTAAGGTCAGTATTAGAAGAAATTGTTTCTTGTCTATACAATTTACGGGTAATTGGGAATGCTAGTGTTGAACCTAGCTTTTACAGCAATCTTACAAAGATTACAAATAAAATAAATATGTTACTAAAATAGGTTTTTGCTAAAATAGTGCTATACTTACTACCGGTTAAAGGTTAAATTAGAATCATTAAAAGGTTAAAGATTGGATTTACAGATTGACAATCAATTTAATTTGGTTTTTAAAAAAGACTTAGCATTAACTAGTGGAATAAATGAACAAAAGCAACGTTTATTTATATTTTTAAGAACTCCAAAGGGTAGTCTTAAGAATGCTCCTAATTGGGGATTTGATTATAATTTCTTTACAAGGTTTGCTAAGACAAGCTCTTTAACACAAATTAAAACTTACTTTTCAAGCATTATACAAGACCTCAAAATTGATGTTGTCAACATTGAAACAATTACTAAAAATAACACATTAAACATTATATTTGAATTTGCAAACGACACTTTAGATATGGAGATTAGAATATGAGCATTCTTTTTGATCCTGATTTTGGTATTCTAAAACAGAATATCCAACAAATAGTTAATGCCAAACGAGCATACTTACGAGATATGCATGGGATTGTAATTAATAATGACCCATCCTCCATTTACAATATTATTGCAACCTCACTTGCAACAATTGAAGAACAAATCATTGATGAACTTAATTCATTTTTCTCTAAAGTAAGTCCCGGTGGCGAATACTTTAAGGCAATCGAAGAGCACATAAGTGTTAAGAGCACTACCTTTGATGCGGTTCGTTCATCATTGCTTAAACTTAAAGAAATAGAGTACGTCAATATTGATTCTAAAGTCGGAACAGCTGATATTTATCTTATATTAAATGACTCTTTACTAAATTCTAGTAAAACTGATATCACTGATTCTACATTTAAAGCCAAACTTTGGAAAGTGCTTTATTCAACTATGCCTGTAGGTACACTCTTTAATGGTAGTATCACAATTGATGGCCTTAACACTCACAATCAACTCAAAAGCTATAAAATATCTTTAGGAAAGAAAAAATACGTATACCTTAAAGTAAAATATCAACTTGATCTTAAAAATCACATATATCTTAACATAGACATGCAAATAAGAGATATATACAAACGTATTGTAACTAATAACTATCCTGATATGGGTATCAGCTTTGAATATCAAGATTTTATAGCTCCTGTTAATGAGATTAAGGGAATTAAGAGTATGAAAATATATGCTTGCATTAAAAACACAGATGACACTAAAATTGCAAGCATTACTGATTCAGAATTTAAGGAAAATACTAATATTGAAGTTAAGCCTGAGGAAATACTTATCTTCAATCTTACTGACAGATTAATCATTGACATTACAACTTAAAGGAGCTATTAAAAATGCAAATACCCATCCATCTTCAAGATACTGGGGTTGAAAAGTTCATACAAAATGAATTAGAGTATGCAAATACAATGTATTTAGAACTAAAAAGTCTAAATTCTAATTTCACAAGTATTACTGCTACACGCCACTGCTCATCACGTTTTATTGCCATTTGGTTATCCAATCTATTTAGAATCTTTTACTCTGAAAGCCAACCACTCGAATCACTTGTAGCAAACATTGATAGTGTACTTTTTGCTTTACGTCATATTGGCACTGATGAATCATTTATAAGACTTTTTAAGGCCTTCTTAAATGTCGATATTGAAGTTACTACCCCACAAGCTGGTGTAATTAACATAAAATTATTAAACAGGATAAAAACTAACTTTATTTCCTTTATCTCTCCTAGCACCGTTAAAGGGCATAAACCAAAACGTATTCGATTACATCAAACAAAAAAAGGATTTAAAACGGCATATAAATTTTTAACATTCAATTTCCTTCCTAAAGGATATTCACACTCAATTTATGCATTTATAAAAAATCTCATTCCTATAGGACGTGTCTTAAAAATTACAAATAATGAAAACATAGAAATTATTACTTTTAATTAAGGAGAACATTAATGTCAAGTGAAGAGAAACTCTTAATTGATGAAGAAGAATTTATCCAAATCAACAACCTAAACAGAGTTGGTGATATTCAAAAAACTGATTTAATGCTACTTGATGATGGAGGTTCTAATTGCAATGCAATTACATATGAAAATTTTCTTAAAAAAACTAAAGACAAAATCTTCAAAAATGAGGGACTTGAGTATTTCAAAGAAGTCATTAAAGACACAATTGCTACTGAACTATTAGCAAATGAAAACTTTATAAATCAAGCTTATAATAAAGTGCTTGAAAAATTACTCAACAATGCCAATAACGGTGTTTATAATATTTCTGATAAAGTAAGAGACAGAATTATAGGAAATATATCATCAACTACATTAACTAAAAATGATAAGTTTGTAATTATGAATTATAGTACGCTACAAAAATCCCCAGTACCTGAATATTTAACAGGAATTCCTTCTGGGTTTACTACAACAAAAAGCAAAACTACAAGTTCATATATTTACCCATCTTATTTTAAAAATCAAGCTTACGTATTAGACATGACATCAGAATATTCAAATCAAGAAGTTGAACTCTTATTTTATACATCTGATGATGATAACCCTATTTATTTAGACATTACTGTTGCTCTCACAATCAATGCGTCTGGTACTAAATATGCAAAAAAAGTAGCACTTAAATACACTGATAGCTCACAAAAGTCAACAGCATATTATTACGGTGCTAAAAATGCTTATGTAGATATTTTATGTCCAGTACTTAGAGGATGGTACATTCAAAAACGTGGATATATAAATGGTAATCGTGTTCCGGTTTTAGTAAAGTTATAACTTTATATAGTTTTTGCTATTCTTTGCTATATAGTTGTAGCTTACCTATTATAAACTCGAGGTGATAAAGTTGAATGAATTAAGTATTAATAACATATTAGATTTTTTACTTCAACTAATTAACATCAATGAAGTGAAGTTAATCATTATTAGTATTTTTATATTAAGTCTGGGTTTGATTTTCAAACCAGTAATCAAAGATATGCTAAGTATCTTATTAAGTAAGATAAAAATACATGACAGAGACAAAGAAAAGGAGGATTTATGATACTTGATCGTAATTCTTTAGATACTGCTTTAAATGCAATTGTAACATTATTTGATGCCCTATCTAATTTTGAAGATGGGTCGTTTAATGAAAATGCTCATAAAACATTCATGCTATTAAATGACATTTACACAGAATATCAAATTATCTATACACAAAATATGGAAAGGTTAGAGAATGCCTTAACTCCGCAAATAAGAGAAGCACTTGAACCTATCCAAACTAAAATCAAAAAATTTATAGAAAAGGTTAATAGCAATCCAGATAATATGCAATTACCATTAGAAATCTCATCAATTGAAAAGGAGGTCAAATGAAATTAAGTACTGCTAAATTAAGTGTTGATATCCTAAACAAATTTACAGAAATTATAAAAAATAACCACCAAGGTAAAAACACCGTAACCTACATTAATATTTTCACCAAAGTGGTTAATTATTTTTACTCACTATATGAGGCAAGTGTATATCAAATGGAACAAAAGGAAGCTATCAAACTACTCTCTGAAATTGAAGAAATACTAAGGCTCAACATCGAGATAATAGAAACTGCTGGGGATTATGATGATTATTCAAAATACATTTCCCAACTTAGAGCTAAACGTAATAAGCTCATGAGTACTTACATCAAAATGTTAAAGGAGGCCTAATTTGAAAAAACTAGTAAATTTAACTTTCTTAACGCTTATCTTCTCATGTACATCTATTGCTTCTCTAACGGAAGAACCAACATTTCCTAAAACCCAAACTCTCACAGAATTAAGTACTTATGAAGCTAAGCTAGCTGATTATGTTATGTACTTGCAAGTATTCTTAACACGTACAAAAAAGAAAGTTAATGACCCAAAGTATCCTAAGTTTACTTATTTTGATTCTTCTACACTCAAGTCTGAACAGACAATCCAGGATTTAATGTTTAACATCAACATTTTCAAAGCATACATCAAGATAACTAAACCTATTGCTGAAGCGGTTTACAAAAAATATTCAAAACTAAAAAATTAATATTATTTAAAGCCCCTAATGGGGCTTATTTGCTTTAAATTATCATCTATGTATCAAATAAATATCTTAACTCTTCTTCTCTTGACAAGAATCCAAATAATCTGAGTGGACTATCCTCATATTTAGGCTGCATAAGCGCTATAAATGCCTCAAATTGATCTAACTTCCTCATAAGATGATTATTCTTAAATATATATTCTCTAATGAGTTCTATCCAATAGTTAACACTCCTTAAAGCTTTATTCATATTAAAATACTCTAAAAAGGAAGAATCATCCCCCTTCTTTATAGCACTTAAATATGCATTTATCTGCGATATACTCTCAAATGGTTTATCAACCAAATGCTTATGCATACCACGTGCTGCTATAAGAAGACTTTTATAGCAACTAAACTTAATTGAATTAGCTTTATTATCTTTATTTACTCCTACTGTATTAGTATTATTAGATTTCACAACTCTATTCACATCTACAGGTGGGGTTTCTACACCCTTAGATTGTTCCTCTGTTGTGTCTTGTCTAGTTCCTAAGGTATTTGCATCATTATCTTCCTCACTCTCAACTGATAGATTGGATGGTACATGCTTATTATCACTTTTGGTAACAGACTCATAATCAACAGGGTGCATCTCTTTAGTCACTATTTTTTCAGTTTCAGTATGCCCTATTTGTTGTACCTTATGAGCTTCATAAAGATTATCTGTATCTCCTAACTCTTCTCTTATATAGGGCATACTCTCAAGCCCCGCGCCTGGCAAAGTTCTGCATAGACAACTAACCGCACATTTCCTTAACATAAATACTGGTTTCTCTCTCCAAATAGGTGAGTTTTTGTAATACTCATTAAATAAAACAGAAAAACTATAAATATTACCATGCTCTGATTTGAAGTAAGCTGTACATTGCCAATCTTCTTGTACCATTTTATTGCCCTTAGAATCAATTTTAATTGTCTTAACCATTTCTTCTTTAAATTCAAGGCTATATTTACTATACCCTGCCTCATATGCCCTTATAAGTAAGGTTTGATATGCTACCACAACTGCATATCTCCCATTAAATGGGATTATGTATGCTTCCTTCTTGAATGGATTTAGATTATTTACTTGTAGTAAAGTTAAGATTTCTCTCTCTGATTGAGTATCCATTCTTTTAAGTCCATGCATACTCTTATATGCTTCCCATACCTCATAAATATTACTTGAATTCATTTTTTCTGTTATTGTACTAATCGTATTTGATATCTCAGGCTTTGTTATATTCTTTGCATTACTCATATTTAACTCCTATAATCTATTGTGTTTTATAAACAAAATAATATATCAAATACCAGTTTTTGTCAACTTTTTAACAAAATATTTTTAATAAAAAACTTTACAAAAATAATATATCAAATCATTAAACTTGAAGATAAAAATTTAGGCCTTAATTAAAAACTCTTAAAAAGAATGTTTAATCAAGACCTAAAGCCTTTGTGAATCGAACACAATAACATTAGGAGTCCTAAACAAATAGCACTACTAATACTAATAAAATACAACAAATTTCAAATAAAATCAATCCTCATTCATAAGTAACTTTTTTATCCTATAAAGAATTTACTTATTAGAGACATGATAATAGATATAATTATTGGTATTCCTATTGCTGTAATAACAGTGAGAATTCTATTTCCTACACTAAGCTTTTCTAATAGTACTGCATTATCTCTTTTCATTTCTTCTTGAATCATCGTATTGTTACTTTCTATTTCTTTAAAGAAATTTTTTCTAAAAATGATTCATTGTTTTAATGAGTTCATCTTTTCTCTTAAAACTTTAAAAGTATAATTGTCATTATGAAGTAAAATGAAATCTATTGGCGTTTCAGTAAACCCTTTATCTAAGAACCCCATTCTTAAATCTTATCTTCTATATGTCTTATATGCTAAATTATTCATAAATAATTCCTTACATTTAGCTTTTTAAACTTTCAAATTCTTTCATAAACTTTTCGAGTAAATCTTTTTTGTCCTTAAAAACCCTATCTAAAAAGTAACTAGTAAACTTGGCATTTTTCTTATAAAAATCATAACTCTCCTGGCTTTTAAGCTGAAATCTTAGTGGCTTTATTGGATTTACTTTTGAAATATTTTTATCTATATCAGACTTCTTAATTCTTTTATACGCCTCTCTAAATCCAAATTGCTTAATTTCCTCTATTTTTAAATCACCCGATAATACTCTTTTATAAAGCCGTAAATACAAGAATGCTTGACTCCTTGCTATAATAAATTTTTCAAGAAAATCTTCAAATTTTTTGTATCCATCAAGTTGATAAAGTTTTTTCATCCTTATTTTATATAAAATTTCCATTAATTCAATTTTATTGTTTATATCACTTACAGTAATTCTTCTTATTTGATTTTTATAACTTTCATATTCCATTTCATCATCTTTATCATTACTCCTTTCAAATTGATTAACACTAATTTTTCTGTTATTAAGAACAATCTCCTTTTTCTGACTTCTAGACATTGTTTCCTCCTTTATTTTCAAATATCATAAAAGTACGCTAGCGTACTTTTACTATTTTCTCTAAAGCTTCCTGAGCTTCTTTGTAATACATTGCTTGAATATCAGGTTCTTTTAACTCGTTAATTAAAACTTTAATACTGTTAAGACTATGAATTTTACCTTTAATCAACATTCCATAATTCTTTAATACCAACTCTTCTATATCTTTGAAAGTATTCCTATTTTTAACAAACTGATTCTCCACTATTGAAACATCTATTTTTTTACTTTTAAAAATGTTAACTTCTTCTATTGCATCCATTAACATAGGAAATGCTTCAACAGACCACCTTTCAAGTTGAACAGGTATTATAACTTTATCTGTAACATTTAAAGCATTGTATAGTAAAGGACTCAAACTAGGAGGTGTATCAATCATTATATAATCAAAATTGTTATTAGATAAAATCTTGCTTATGCAATGTTCCAATAATTGTTCTTTATATCTTTCATCTTCTTGTTCAAATTTGCACAAAATTGGATGAGAAGGTATAATGCACATTTCACTATTTATCTTATTTAAATATTTATTTAGATCAAAATTCCTATATTCTTTAAGCATGTAATATACATTAAGCCCTTCAACACTTTTTATGTATTTGATGAAATAACTAGTTAAACTGTTTTGAGGATCCAAGTCAACCAATAAAACTTTTTTATTAAAATCTTTCAAAATGTGACTAAAAATAATTGCTAGCACGCTTTTACCAACACCACCTTTAATTGATGCTATAGTGATTATTTCTGGTTTTTTTCTATCCATTTAGTAATTATCCCTCCGTCTGGTAATTTTTTATTGTAAAATTCATATACTTGTCTCTCTAAATTTATTATTAGCTCAAGTAAAAATTGACTATACTGTGTTTTTAATTTTTCTTTTTTAATCAAACGAGACATTCCTTTGATGTAACAACAAACACTGCCCTTTTTAAATCTAAATTCTATGTAATAAGCCCTTGAAAAGGTATATGACTTTATAACCCCATTCTCTTCATATCTTGTTATGATATTTTGTACTGGTTTTCTATACCCATAGAAAATCCCTAAGAATTTATCATTTTCTTTCAAAGAAAATAAATTAAACTCATTGATTTTTCCTCTGTGAAATAATCCTCTAAATGAAATGAAAAATTTATGTTTTTGATTTTTATTAACCCCAAATACATATAAATCATTCATTATCTTTGTGTGGTATATTTTTCTACCATTTCTATCTTCTACTTTAGCAAAGATACGTTTTCTTTCTATTTTCTTAATCTCTAATTCTTTGGTTTTGAGGCGTTCTGATACACTCTCCACAACTAATCCTTAACTCGTAATTTTTTTGGGTTCTCCTAATTTTAAATAATTCCCGCCATTTTCTACTAATCCTAAAATCTCGTAGTAATAATGGTTACTAAATACCTTGTTATACTCCAATTTGTTCTGTTTGTTTAAATATTCTTTCAGTATTGGTATTAAAACTGATGTGTCTACTTTATGTCTTAATTGTTCAAGAAGTATGCTAAATACGTTATTCCTAATTTCTTTCTCATCTTCTTTTACGGTTACTTTAACACGTTCAACTGACTTTTTAAGCTTCCCTATTATCTTTTCTAAGTCATTGTACTTATTGTTCTCTATGATAAAGTGTGGTTTATCTTTATATTGCTCATATACCTTTTGTATTTGGACTTCCAACTGTTTACTATTATAGCCTTCATTTTTTAAGATAATTTTTGTTTCATCCAGTATTCTACTTAATTCCTTTTGCTTACTTGCAATCTTGTTTTCTTTTGGCTTAATGTTGCTTTTTTTCTTGTGTTTAGTTTTTTCAATGAAGTTTTCTGTTCTTTTAAGTACCTTAAGCACTTTAATTGTAACATCTTTTTCTAGTTTTAAATTCAAAATAGAGAAGAAAGCATTTGATTTAAAATTGCATTTCTTAGCGTACTTTTTTACTTGCAGTTTTTCTATTTCTTTTATGTCTTTCTTTTCTTCTTTATCTTTATTATATATATTATATATACACTCCCCTTTTTCTACACTCCCCTTTTTATTACATCTTTTTTCAAGACTAGCATTTACACGATCTTTGTGCCTCTCTTCTTTTTTCTCTCTAAAGAGTTTATTGATTATGCGATGACATTCTTTTTTAGAATACTTAAGGTTATAGTGAATTTCAGTTCCCATGTTAACACCCAAATGTCTGTAATAATTAATTGTGACACCTAATTCTTTTTCTAATTTATAAAGATATTTTTGAAGTGTTTTAAGAGTAGTTTCTTTGTGACCATTGCGTCTTAAATTTCCGTTAAAGTAATAAAGTATGTTGCTTTGAGTGTATTTTTTAAACTTTAAGTTCATGTAGTTTAATGTTGATATTAAAACGATTAATTTGTATTGATGTTTTTTGGTAGGCTTTTTTGTACCTCTCAT
>NZ_CP073155.1:0-45879 GCF_023035795.1 Borrelia nietonii YOR | reverse complement strand
TATAATTTGCTATTAGTATAAGATTATTTGACTTATAATATTGACTAAAATTGCTATGAAAATGTACAAAGTTGACATTTTTATAAATAGATATATATTTGCACACCAATGCTTAATATAAAAAATATTTTTACTAAAATCAAACCTAAAAAATTTATTACCAAAATATCTACTACTTATTCATTTGAAATAAATCCTAAAGAAATTATGCCTTTCTCTAAAATTACCTCTAATTTTCTATTAGTAAACATTCCTTTGCCAATAATCACCCTAAAAATAATCAAAATCATACTTTTGAATTACTTTTCATTTTCCCTTTGAATTATTATATCAACTGATATTCAGCTATAAATCAAATAATATAGAACTTATAAAATATTTATGTTTTAATTATTAATGAAAAGGAAAAGGCTTATATACAAATGATGTACTATTTAACAATAATATAATTCTATTGAACTTTTATAAAGATAGGCTAGTAATTTACTTAAAACATGTTATTTTTAAGTCTTTCTAGAATTATTTAATAACCGCTTTTTTTAATAAAAAAGCAATCTAGACAACAGGGGAAATGATAAATACATGCAATTAAAGACAAAGTATTTAGCTTAAGTTTGCTTTTGAGTTTTATTAGTTGTAATTTAATACTTAATGGTGAACTTAAAGATAAATCCGTTAATTTACCTGATAAAATTTACTCTACATTGGAAACTAATAAAGAAACTATTGAAATGCTTCTAGCAAAAATCAAAACAATACTACTAAAAAGTCAAGTGGTAAAGGCTCTACATCAAGAAATAGAAAAGCTATAAAAAAGTTCAAGAGCCTCTATGCTTGATGGTATTTTAAGCAGTCAAGAAGAGCATTTGTCACACTCTGTTGGAAAAGTAGTGAAATTTCAGCAGGTATAGTATAAGTGGCTTTGCTGGGGGGTACTCTTAGGAAACACAAATTACTTAAGTCTCGGTGGCACAACACCTATTGACATTAATTACAATTCATATCCGGGCACAGTTTTGGAAGTACTTCAAACAACAATTCTCTTCAATAAGTACAATTGAAGAAAGTCTAAATAATGCTACACATCTTACTACTAATAATTTTGGTTACCAAAAAGAACAGCAAGCAAAGATAAAATTATATAAACTTAAAAAAGACGTAAGTTCTTTAATTCCAAAAGTTCAAGAAAGTAATAAAAATGCCTATAAAGCATACGAAGAAATAGAATTTATAAAAACATACCCCCAAAGACCAAAATGAGTGAGAACAAACTTGACGATACTATTGATGCTAGATAAGTTTACCTTTAAAGTTAAGCACTTTAAATAAAAATTACTAAGATAGGCCACAAGTAAGCCTATCTTTACTGTTAATACATATATTCGTTTTTAGAGACTAGAATACAATTTATAACAACAAGATAAAGGACCTTATGTATAAGAGACGGCTATCTTAATAACACCACCTAAACAATTAACTTTTGACCATAGAACTTATGATAAGAATTTATATTATACAGAATACCATTGATAGAAATATCTTCAGCTGGTGCTGCAACATCAGAAATTGAATCTTTAAGTCACAATATTTTACTTTGATTTATTACTACTTAAGTTAAATAATGCTATAAAAAGTTTCGTTTATTATGCAACATTAAGCTTATCTTGTAGTTTGTATGTTCATTTCTGATTAAATAATCGATAAACTCATTATCTCCCCTCTTAATGCTTCTCTCCTCGATACGAAATTCTCTCTGCCTGAACTATTCTTGTGTCACTAACCATATAGTCTCAATAGGCTTTAAAAAGCCTTTGTCTAAACCTTATATTCCTGATTAACATGTTCTCTTTTTCGGGCTCAGTATTCACAAAGCATATCCCTATAAACCTTTAAAATAATCTATTAGTATCTAAATAATTAAACCTAAGAACATTACATTTACTTAAATAAATCTATAAAAGCTCCCTTTTTACAGGAAACTCTTATTTAAAAAACTAATGTTAGAATCTACTTAAGTACCTTTTTTATCTCTTTAACTCGCTAGAGAAGATTTTGCCTCCTCAATGAGTTCTTCTATATCTCTTTTTTGCCATTGCTTCATTAAGCTTTGTAGAAGAAGATTCTAATTGCCCTAAAGAATTTTCTGCATATCGTTGTGCTTCTCTGGATAATTGTACTGACAAATTACTGTTTTACTCTTCTAAAGGAGTAACCTACACGTGACTCACTCTCTAACCTCTTGGTAATAGCTGCTTTTAAAGTTTTTTGTGCTTCTTCAAACAAGCATTTTGCAGATATTTGCTCATTAAGTCCACTATCAACTTGAGTCATAAGCATATCAAGATTAGACCTCTCCCCACTTAACCTATTTTGCAATTGAGTTAGTTTTCGTATCTTGTCTCTATTGTTATTAGAACTTCCTTTCTGTAATTCTCCTCTTTCTCCTTGGACTTTTGCGATTATATCATAAAAATCTGATTCTAGTTGTTTATATTTATCTTTAAGCTCATGTGCATTCTTAATTAATTGCTGGAATCCAGAATCTCCAAGAGCACGTTCTACCTCTTTAATTGCCTTATCCGCTTCCTTTTCTTCTTTAGTACTTGGAATTAAATCTTTTTCTTCTATTTCTATCGTTTCTTGTTGAGGATATTGCAATATCGGAATAGAATCATTAACAGATGCTACAGGATCGCCCTGAACCACTTGACGTACTTCTCCTTCTTCCATATTTTCAACAAAATCTAATTACTCTTCTTTACCTTATCTTGATTTCCTTTTCTAAAGTCTAGACCTTTCTCATCTTTTTTCTTCATATATATGTTATTTAATTTAAATTACAAAATAAATCTTGTAGAATAGTGGGATTATTTTTTCTGTGCCACTTAAAAGCAGTACAAAGCTATTTTACTAAGCAAACATATAATAAAGAATAAAAAAATATAATCTTAATCTAAGCACTAGGAAAGCAAATAAAGTCAAGATAAAAAGATAACCTTAAATAACATCAGAAGCTAAGAGCATAGTGCTCTTAGCTTTCTATTTATTGACTTTATTTTTTCAGTTACTTACATTTTAATTAAAATTAAATCTTATAATAATATTTAAAATTATTTATACCTTAGTTAAGGTTTAACAGGGGTCGCTGGCTTAGCAGGAGCAGCTGTAAGCTCTTTAATTGCAGTTTCTACTGCATCGTTAGCATCCTTTAACAACGCATCTATTTCTGTATTCAACTTACCAAGCTCTTCAGCTCCTTTATCTTTTGCGCCATTTTTTCGATCTATAGCTTTTTTTGCATCATCACTCTTAGCAGCAGCCTTACCAAGATCACCACTTGCTCCTTTTACTTTCTCTTTAAACTTATCACTTGCGCTCTTAACAGCAGTAACTTTGGCCTTAAGGCCAGCAGAAAGTCCTTCTTGATTCTCTAATTGTCCCAATTTAATATTTACAGCCGATATTACACTATGTACTCCTGCAATTAACGATCCATTTTGATCAGCTTCATCAGCAAGACCACCATTAGCATCAATTTTTTTCCCAATAGCTTTAGCAAGCTCATCTATTGACTTAACTAAGGTCTCTACTTCTTGAACACTTGCAGCAAAAGTAACAGCGTTTTTTATATTTGCACTTATTTTTGATAAATCAAGAACTGTTCCATCAGATTTAGTTACTTCACCCTTTTTAAGCTCTGGGCCTCCATTATTACAAGATATAAATAAAAATAAAGTCATTAATATCGCACTTAATGTATTCTTCTTCATTATTATGTGCCTCCTTACTAACATACATTAATAGTGCAAAAATTTTACTTTTCAAGTTTTTAAAAAAAATCATAGAAAATTTCATAAATAATTTTGCAAATAATTCTACAAAACAAAAATATTATCAATATCTATACAAATCTACATAAATAATTCAAGCAAAAATATAACTAAACATCAATAAATCTCAATAAAATTACACTCGATTTACATAATACATTCAACTCACATCCCAAACAACTTTGTTAGCTGCACAAAGAATCAATTACAAATATGTATTAAATCTTATAATGTCCACAACACATTAGAATAAATGGGCAAGATAAATTAATAAAATCCCTATATAACTATACACAATTTAAAGTAATGAAATACTGTACATAACAGTAAGTTTAATAAATAATTAGGCGGCCATATTTCAAAATATTTATAATGCAACCTGAGACTAAATATACTATTTACAAGTAATATCCTAAGTCGATTTACAGACAAATTAACACTTTAAAGGAAAAAATAATTTCTCTGTAATTAAATTAAACACAATTATAACTTTATTAAAGTTTCATTAAATTTTAATTTAAGATTATTAATCTTGTTTTTCAAATTTATTAAAGTATAATGTTTAAAAGATATCATAATGATTATTTACAAAAACTATAAATGATACGTAAACAATATACTATATATAGTATTAAAAGGAGGGGATATGTCATTTTCTTTCAAGAATTTTAAATTAACAAAAATATCATTAATTTTTTTATTTGCAGCGTGTTCTTCCTTAAAAGTTGAACATGATGAAATTAACAACAAGGCAAGAATATATCAGTATTTAAGCAAAAACTTCGAATTAAAAGGCGTGGTTGACTATCAAAACAACACAACACAAATATTTTTATATACTAAAATAAGAAACCACAGTATAGTTAAACAAACTCCATTAACACTACCAGATGGCACTAAAATAGAAGGTAAAACAAGCTATGAATATGATAGTAAAGCTCCTCTTGGCAAATGGGTTAACGCTTCCTCTTTTAGCTTAAACAAAGCTATATTAAAGAAA
This sequence comes from Borrelia nietonii YOR, assembly GCF_023035795.1. Lineage (NCBI taxonomy): Bacteria > Pseudomonadati > Spirochaetota > Spirochaetia > Spirochaetales > Borreliaceae > Borrelia > Borrelia nietonii. The sequence goes on along the minus strand of NZ_CP073155.1, from coordinate 41,049 downwards.
GTACTAAATGAAGATGAACATGTATATAACAAGGAAGACATTAAAGTTCAAGTTGGCCTAGAAACATTAAAAATCAATAAAGCCAAAATTAGGGAATTCCTATCAAAATTGAACGCAATTGAAAAGCAACATACCCGAAAGCAACATCCTGACAAATAAAATACTCAAAAACAATAATCAAAGCTTTAAAATTAACGACATATCCTTTAACGTTAGTTTTAAAGCTTTTTTATTATCCTTATCAACTAATAAACTTATATAACCACTTACTCATAAAAGAATCACTTTAAAGTAAGATCAATATAGACTTTGAAACAAAGTTTTCAAAAGAAACAAGAAAATTTAATACAAAAACCAATTTATTAATCGAAGAATAAACATATAAAATATGAGCTATACAATAACACAGTATTTAAACTCAGCACTATATATAGAATGGAAGTCAAAAACAATAATGACCTTGTGTAAGAAATTTAAAATCTTCATATTTAAATTAAATTAATATAAATGACAAAGGCTACCTATCGTAGCCAACCTATTATTCTAATCAAACAATAAGAGTGAGACTTAAAATCTCAGTCTATAGGATAATTATAAACTATTTTATTTTTTTGTAAAGTCTTTTTTGAAAGTTTTTATGCTATTTAAAAAAACATCCTCAAGAACCCATTATTAAAACTTGATAAATTATCAAACCAATATAAATACCCAATTAAAACACAATAGGGTTATTGTACTGTTAAAGTATTATATCTATCGCGCATCTTATTAAAAAAATCTTTTTCATTTTTGTATATTTCTTTAAGCAAAAAGCTAGCAAATTTTGTATTGAATTTGTAAAAATGAAAACTCTCTTCATCATCTAGTTGAAACCTTAAAGGCCTTAGGGGATTGACATTACTTTTACTAATGATATTATTATTTTCCAGCACCTTAATTGCATAATCTACTCCTCTACTTAAAATCAAATCATAATCAATCTTACCACTATCAATTCCTGTAACTAACTTAATATACCTATATATGGAAGTTTTTGCTATTTTGTAACTCTTAATAAAAGCTGTAAAGCTTTTATATCCATCAAGAGCATAGTACTTGCTCTCATTAATTTCTTTCAAAATTCTAGCTGTTTCTATTTTATTATAAGATTCTTCTTTTATTAAAATCTTAAGCTTTTCTTTTAATTCTAAATATCTCTCTTCTCTCGTCCTATTTAAAGTCTTAACCTTGCAAACTTCTAAATCAATTCTTCTAACTATCTCTATTTTTCTATTCTTATTCATAGTATACCTCATCAATTCAGTTCCAAATGGAACGGGTGGTTCCATTTGGAACTGGTCATTGATCACTAATCTTACTTAAAAAATTTTCCAATATTCCTTGATAAGCTTTGTAATAGTCCTCATTTGGATTAAAATTACTCCTATGAAAAATAGTTTTTCTCAAATTATCTCGCTTTGGAACACTTCCTAAAAAATTTTCCTTATACTCACTCTCAATAAATTCTTTTAATTCTTTATCTATGTTCTGCCTTTCAATTAGGTTAGTTACTAAATAAAACGTTGGCAATTCACTTCTAAATATATCTCTTAATCTGTTAGTTATTAAATCTAAACTCTCAATCGCCCACTGATCAGTTGGCAAAGGAATGACAAGGTAATCAGTGATTATTAAACTATTATTAAGTAAACTTCCTAAAGTAGGGGCTGTATCCATAATGATAAAATCATACCTATGTTGTATATAACTTAAAAATACTTTAAGCAGACTTTCTTTTAAAGATATATTTTCTTCATTAAACTGACTTAGGGTCAAATGACTTGCTATAAAATCAATATTCTCATTGATCTTTACAACTGAATTTTCAATATCTAATTCCTTTTTTAAGACTCTGTATATATTTACTCTCTTTATATCTATATTTTGACCCTTTAGGAGATTAATATAAAAACTCGTACTACTGGCTTGTGGATCTAAGTCAATGAGTAGTATTTTATACTTTTTATTTGCAAGAATATTGCTAAAGAACAAAGCTGTTGTACTTTTTCCGACACCGCCTTTAATTGAGGCTACAGTAATTATTTTTGGTTTTCTTCTATCCACCTTAATATTCCTTTGTCTTTAAGATATTCTTTTCCGTAAAATTGGTGTACTTCTCTTTCCAACTTTAGAGTTCTGTCTAATAAGCAATTATAGAAAAGCTTTTCTCTATTTTTTACTCTTAGCAGTGTGTGTAAACTTCTTAGATAACAAAAAACACTTCCCTTTTTAAATCTAAACTCAATGTAAGAAATTTTTGTTAGTTTGGATATTTTTTTTACCCCATTTTCCTTATAATTTATGATAAATGGTTTTGGTAACTTTGTAAATCCATAGTAAATTCCTATGAACTTATCCCCTTGTCTCATGTGAAACAAGTGAAGACTTTCGTACTTATTAGGATCGAAAACATTTCTAAAACACAGCCAGAATTTACCCTTATTTGGTCTTGCTTCGAAATTATTTATCATGCTGAAAATCTTTGTGTGATACATTTTTTTATAATCTTTGTCTTCAATTTTTTTAAAAAAGTTTTCACCCTTTCGATTCAGTTCCAATTTTCTTGCTATTAATTTTGCTTTTAACTCGTGTGTTGCTTTTTCCACTTTTTCCTATTTCCTTAATTAGAAATTAATAGTTTCGTTCTCATTACGTTCGTTATTAATTCGCTTGCTTTTATCATTCCATTTGGAGCATCTATGTAGTTCATTTTTGGTTTTCTTATCTTTTCTTGATCTTGATATAAGTTCTGTGCTTTAGTTTTGTTTTTGTCTTTAAATTCTCCTATTATCATGTTGAAATCCGTTTTTATATTTCTCTTTGACATAAACCATATTTTGTTTCTTTTTTTCTTAAGTATCGTCTTAAAGAAACTTACTGCATCATTTCCATTATATTCTCTTAACTCTTCCATAAAATCTTTTAGATTCCATAGCGTATTTTTGTAGCTTATCTGTTTTTTTACGATGGTTCTTATTTCATTGAGGTCTTTCTTTTCTATTTCTTTAAATTTTTGTAATATGATTCTTTCTAAGTTCTTCTCTTTGTTTTTGAAATCCTGAAAGTTAGAGTTCTTATATTTATAATATTTACTTTCTATATCACTTAATAGATGTGAAAATATTTGATGTGAAATTTTGAATTGTTGATTTTGTTCTTTCAATTTGTATTTTTTAATAACATTGTCCCTTGCTTGATCTATGTTTTTTTTCCTTTGCATGAAATAGGCTTTGCTTATTGCTTTATTGGCGATTTTTTCAAGGGTTTTGTTGATTATGTAGTAAGTGAAACTACCATTGTTTTTTCCAAGTGGATTAAAATCTGTTTTTAATAGACCGATTTCCTCAAAGTTTTTAATATCGCTTTGTATGGTCCTTTTTGTTACTTTTTTAAATCCTTTTTTTTCTAAGATTGAATTTACCATCATTACAACATTTCTTAAAGAATACCTTCTCTTATTTTTGAAATAATTGTGTTGCAACTTTTGAATTACCCAAAACACCTTTAATCTTCGATCTACTACTTTGTTAAATGGCATCTTGCTGATCTTTTTTTGTCTCATTTTAAACTCCTATAGTTTGATCTTTATCTTTAAAATGCTAATGATATTTTAATTAAATGTTAGGAAAAAGTAAAGCCTTTAAATAATATATTCATACCTTAAATTTGTTTTATTTTGATAGTCGTAAAATTATGTTGTTCTAATTTGTGAATTATTTGCTATATTGTTAGGTAGATATTCTTCCTTAAGAATAGGTAGATTTTATAACGAGGGATTTTTGAAAATAGTTTACAAGATTTTTTTACCTTTCATTTTCATATTTTGTTCCTGCAATTTTGATACTGCATCAAAATTTTTTCTTTCTCTAGAAAAAGCAATAAAATTGGAAATTTCAGGTTATGAATGTTTGGGTCGTAATAAATTTAAAACTTACGTTCATTATAAAAAGTATTTTGACTCTGTTAAGGATATTAACGGTTATTCTTATTACTTTATATTGGACAAAGACATGAAAAGTATTGTTATGCAGATAATTTTGTATTCAAAAGTAGCAGGTTTGTTGGATTATAAATTTGGGTTTATTTTTGATTTTGGCTTTAAGTTTGATTTTTTTAATGTTGTTTCCCCCGATTCGTTTGAGTTTCAAGTTAAAAAAATCTTTAAAAGAGAAACTGCCTTAAATAGTGATCTTGATATAGATAAGAATGTACAAGTTTCTGCTTATACTTTTAGTTTAGAGCATATAAAAAAGATTAATCGTGAATTTGAGATTAAAAATCATGAAAATGATATTAATTCAAGTACAGGTGAACTTATGTACTTCGTGGGAAGTTCTAAATATTCTACTTTAAGAGAAGCATATATTGTTCTCTATTACTATGTTTTTAAGGCCATTGAGAGATTTATGCAACAATAAGAGCTATTGGTGGTTTATTATTATAGATTTTGTTTAGGCATTTGTTTAACAAATTGTTTTTTATCTTTAGTTATTTCTGTTTTAGAAGTTAGTATTAGTTTAAAGAGATGTTCTTATTGGTTTTTCTTGCTATAATTTGTTTAGTATGTCGTTGAAAGTTAATATAAAAAAAGAGCTTGAGTGTTTTAGAAAGAACCTGGAAGAAATATATGTTAAGTATTTGAAGTATGAGATTTCATATTCTAAATTAAATAAAAATCTAAGTATTCTTGCTGAAAAACATAAAAATATTCTCTTAAGGAAGGACAAGTTTACTAATCTTTCAATCATATTAAATCTTTCTAAAACCCGTAAAATAATAAAGGAATATATCAATCTTTCAGTGATTGAGGAGATAAGACAGAAAAATAAGCTTTTGTTTTTTTGGGTTCCTAAAGAAGTAAAGGCACTATCTAATATCGATATAAAAGATTTATGTAAAATTGAGGAGTTGATGGTTGCTAATAATATTTTAGGTAGAAAGGTTTATTTCGAGTCTTTCCTAAGCTTGTTTAAAAGTCCTGAATGGTTGAATAATTATTCACATCATTATAAGATTTCAAAAATTAATAGCTATAGAAAAGAGCAAATATCGGTTAAGATAAACTTAAAGACTTATATTGAGATAATAAATATCTTGTTGACTCAAAAAAGGGATATTAGGTTAAAGTTTTATGGGGTATTAATGGCAACTGGACGGCGTCCTGTTGAAATAATGAAAGTCTCTAAATTCTATGTTGAAGATAGTGAACATATTCTTATGAAACATATTGCAAAGAAAAAAGAGCATAATTTAATTCATGAAATTGTTTTTCCCACTTTTGCTGATTCTCAATTGATTATTGATGCAATAGAAGAGATAAGATATATGGAAAGAACAGAAAAACTTTCGAAAGAGATTATATCTTCAAATCTTGCTTATAGTTATAATAGACTGTTTCGTAAGCTCTTTGAAAATATATTTGAACCTGAAGAGTCAGTTTATTTTTGTAGAAGGCTTTATAGTAGATTTTCTTATCTTGCATTTGCTCCAAAGAACATGGAGCTAAATTTGTGGATAACCACGGTTTTAGGACATGAGCATGATGATATAATAACGGCTTTTCATTATAATCGTTATGTTTTAGAAAACTTGGATGATCATGCTGATATTGATTTGCTTAAATTGATTAAAAGACGAATATACGCCTATGTTAGGAGAAAGGCCACATATTCTGTTATTACTATGCAAAAATTAAATCTATTGATAGAAGAGTGTGGTGTTATGGATGATAATTATGTTAAGACTTTACATGTAATTAAAGATCTGATGAACGAAAATGGTTTAGAGGAGTTGGAAATGCTAAGGGGGTTTAATGTTAGAATTCGTAAGGCTTTCAAGCAAAAATATGGTTATAATTATAACTATGCAAAGCTTGGTGAGTATTTAGCTGTAATCTTTGGATATGATGTTTAAGGACATTGTAAAAATTGTTTTTGCTTTTATGGTCTGATATTCAATTAATTTGGAGTATTTTTAAAATAACCTGATTTGTAATATATTTGTTAATTGTATGGACACTGGATTTCTTTATTTTTTTAAGAAGGCATTAAGTGCCGATGATAATAGAATGATTTATGTTTCTTATCTTTATGATAATTTGGTTTCAATTCAACCGATGCAGGATTGGTTAAAAGTTGATTTTAGAGACTCTAAGAGGGGTAAGAAATATTTTTTTCTTTTTAAGAGAAGTAAATTAAATGGAGAATTTATCTCTTGTAATTTTTTAAGGACGGAAACTAATTATGGGCTTGACATTAAATTTTCCGATGGCAATCTAAATATTTTTTGTAAGGATAAAAAGTCATTGGATTTTCTGAAGTTTAAAGTTGAGCATTTCTTTAAATCTAATTCAAAGACTCTTAACTTTGCAAATAAGGGTAGCAATAAGGCAAAAATTGGTAAGATGAAAGTAATCAAGGGGTAAGATTAGTAAAAATATTAATAGTAGGAACTGAAGTTCTTGAAATTGAAGGGGTACCTTTCATCTAAGATTTTTTTTTCAATTTTTTCAATTTTCGAATAACCATTGCCTTTTTTTAAGGTGTTTTCAAATAATTCAATTTGTTCTTTATTGTTAAAAAAAGCTACTATTTCAACTTTGCCATCGTCTAGATTTTTAACAAATCCTTTGATTGCTATTTTAGTTGCGATTTGTTCTGTAAAGAACCTAAATCCTACACCTTGTACTTTGCCAGAAATGAAGTATTGATATTTGTGCATAGTCTTGTCCTTTTTTGTAAAATGTAAGAGGAGGGGATTTTAAAATACCTCTCCTCTTGTTGATAGTTTATATTCTTAAATATTTCTTAGGCATTGATGAAAATTTTATCCATTTCCATTCTTATGTTGTCAGATAATCCTCCAAATATAATCTGGACACTATTCCCCTTTTTAAGCATTCCGCTTGCTCCAATGGATTTAAAATAAGTGACGGGCTTTACTAATTCTATTTGATTTACATTTATTCTTAATCTTGATGCACATGCGTCAAGGTATGTGATGTTGTTTTTGCCCCCAAGTCCTTCTAGTACTTTTCTTGCAGTTTCTGATATTTCTGTTTTTTGTGAACTTGTGTTTGTAATCTTTTCCTCTTCTTCCTCACGCCCCGGTGTTTTTAGATCGAATTTTATAATTGCAAATTTGAAAATGTAGTAGAATCCTATGAAGTAAAATATTCCAATGATAGGAATCATTATCCAAGTTGTTTTACTGTTGCCTTGTAGTATGCCAAATAGGAACATATCAATAAAACCACCAGAGAATGTTAATCCAACCCCAATATTGAAAATATGTCCTAATAAATGGGCAAGTCCAAATAAAGGAACATATACAAGATAGTAAAGAGCAGGAGCTGCAAAAATGAATGCAAATTCAATAGGTTCTGTTATTCCTGTTAGCATTGATGTGAAGCTAGCTGATAATAATAGAGAAGCTGTGTTTTTTTTATTTTCATGCTTAGCAGTATGATACATGGCAAGAGCAGCTCCAGGTAATCCAAAAATCATTACTATAAATTCACCACTGAAAAATCGTGTTCCTTTTGCAACTTCAAAATGTATAGTATCAGGATCTGAGAGTTGTTTAAAGAAGATATTTTGTGCCCCTGAAACCAATTCTCCATTAATTTCCATTGTTCCACCCAAAGATGTTTGCCAGAATGGCATGTAAAATATGTGGTGGAGTCCGAAAGGTATTAAGGATCTTTTTATCGCTCCATATGCGAATGAACCGAAATAACCAGATTTTTCTATGATATTTCCAAATGAAAACATCATTCCTTGAATGAATGGCCAAATGCATGTTAAAATTATTCCTACTATAAACATTACAAGTGTGGTTATGATGGGAACGAATCTTGATCCTCCAAAAAATGCTAGAAATGTTGGTAGTTGGGTATTATGCAGTCTATTATGAAGCATTACTGCAATAAATCCCGCTACCATTCCTCCCATTACGCTCATTTGAAGAGAAAAGATCCCAAGTACATTTGTATATTCTTGGCTTTTTGCGATTGCCTCTGCCTCAGGTATTCCAATTGCTATTAATGCTTCTGCATTTACAGTTGAGGGATTAATACCTTGAATAGATAAAACCCCATTTATAGTTTGATGCATGACTAGAAATCCTACAACCCCAGCAAGAGCCGCTGTTCCTTTTTCAGCTTTTGCCAATCCAATTGGAATTGCTACTGCAAACATTAAAGGTAAGTTTGCAAAAATTACTTCACCTGTATATTTCATTAAAGACAGTATTGAACTTACTAAAGTACCCTCTCCAAGTATTCTTTCAATGCCATAAGCTTGAATCATTGTTTTGTTGGTAAGTGCACCACCGACCCCTAGTAAAATCCCAGCTATTGGTAGAAGAGCTATTGGTAACATAAAAGCTTTTCCTACCTTTTGTAATGTTGTAAATATAGATCCTGATGATGTTGACATAACATCTCCTCCCTTAAATTGTTATTAAAATTTAATATAATTAACATTTTTAATTATATTATCTAATTAATATTAACAATATTTGTCGAACTTGTAAATAAATTTAAAGACAAAATTCTTTATAAAGAAATGAGCATTACTCATTTCTTTATAATTGCTGTTGTTGAGGTTTATAGTTCTTTAATTATTTTCTCTAGTTCTGTGTTGACGTTATCTGATACAACGCCAAATATAATTTGCAATCCTTTATCTTGTCTTATAATGCCTTTAGCGCCAAGTTTTTTAAAGTAGGCATCATCTTTAACAGGATTGACATCGTATACTTCAACTCTGAGTTTTGTAATGCAGGCACTGTGGTATTTAATATTAGCAATTCCCCCAAGGCCTTTGATGGTTTTGGTTGTAATTTGTCTTAAGTTTGCAAGTATTTCTTTTGAGCTTGACTTTGTGGCAGTTATTCCGTCGTCTTCTCTTCCTGGGGTTTTAAAGTCAAATTTGACTATGGTCCATTTAAAGACAAAGAAATATATGAAGAAATAAGGTATTCCGACATAGAGTATGTTTATCCAACTTGTTCTTTCATTTCCTTGAAGTATTCCGTAAAGGAGATAATCAATAAATCCATCCGCAAATGTTACCCCTACTCCGACATTTAAAAGGTGCATAAATACAAATCCCATGCCGTACATAAAGACGTTAAATCCGAAAAATAAAATAGGTGCTGCGAAGAGGAATGTAAATTCAATAGGTTCTGTTATTCCTGTTAAGAATGATGTAAATGCTACAGAACCTAGAAATGCTGCCATTTCTTTTTTTCGTTCAGGTTTTGCTACCCACCACATGGCAAGAGCTGCTCCAGGAAGCCCAAAAGCATGTCCTGGCCATTTCCCAACCCAAAACCTTGTTCCTTTTGTAACTTCAAAGTGCCCTGAAAAATTTGGATCTGCAAGTTGTGCGAAAAATATTTTTTGTGCTCCTGAAACCAGTTGTCCGTTAATTTCCATTGTTCCGCCTAAAGGTGTTTGCCAGAATGGCATGTAAAATATATGATGAAGACCTGTTGGGACTAGTGCTCTTTCAATTATTCCAAATAAAAAAGAACCGAAATAACCAGATTGCTCTACAATTTTACCTGTCATAGCAATTATGCTTTGTATGGGAGGCCAAATAAATACAAGTATTATACCAATAATTAGCATTGTTCCGGTTGTAACTATTGGGACAAATCTTGTCCCCCCAAAGAATGCTAAAAATTGAGGTAGTTTAATGTCGTAGTACTTGTTGTGAAGATATGCAGCAATGAAGCCTGAGATCATACCCCCAAGTACTCCTATTTGAAGAGTATGCATTCCAAGTACATTTGTATATTCAAATGATTTTGCAACAGCTTGTGCTTCATTAAATCCTATTGTCATTAGATATGCAGAGTTGGCCGTTTCAGCACTTATTCCTTGTATTGCAAGGGTACTGTTTATAGCTTTGTGCATAATTAAAAATCCAATTCCGCCAGAAAGGCCCGCTGAACCTTTTTCTATATTGGCAAGACCAATGGCAATGCCTAATGAGAATATTAGCGGTAAATTTTCAAATACCACACCACCGGTGTCTCTCATGACCGATAGAATAATGTTTAAAAGAGTTCCTTGTCCCAAAGTATTCTCAAGCCTGTAAGCTTGAATCATTGTTTCATTGGTAAAAGCACCACCAATTCCTAGTAAAATCCCGGCTGCTGGCAGAAGGGCTATTGGTAGCATGAAGGCCTTACCGATTTTTTGAAAAATAGCAAATTTGTTTGAAGTGGTAATCATGATAAATTCTCCTAGTGTTCATTGTATTAAATATAACATATATTAATTAAATTAATTAATATATGTTATATTTAATACAGTAATAATTAATAATTAATTATCTTGATTATATTTGTTAAAGTTACTGACATTAGTTATTTTATAATAGTGTTTAGGTATTTATATATTTCGCTGTCTTTGGGAGCATAATCTAATGGTAACTTTTTATTCAAGTCTCTTGTATGTGGGTTTACTCCTTTCCCTATAAGAGATTTAATGAAGTTAATGTCGTATCCGTTAATGATGGCATTGTGAAGTGCATTTTTGGCTTCCTGATCTGTTAGATTGATGTTGAAATCTTTTGACATTGCATAATTTATTATATTCTTAGATTTTGATTTTACTGCGTGAGTGAATACAGGGCTTCCATCGGAAAATATTGTGTTTAATGAAAAAATGTTTGGATTTTGTTCTAAAAAGACTTTAAACTCGTCTAGATTATCATTGTTTACTAATACTTTTAGTTTGCGTTTTTCTTCTATGTATGCTGTATACTCATTTTTAGTTTTAATACTCTTTAAAAAATTATCTTTATTCTCTTTTAAATCTACATAGTAAGGAAGTATGTGTATATTATTTTTATAATAATCAATGGTAACCTGAGTATTATTTGAATCAATATAATAAACATTTAGTAGTTCTTTAAAATAGTTATTATTATCTTTAATGAGCTCGAATTTAACTTCATGTTTTTGATATTCTTCAAATGGAATTAAGTTGTAGTTTTGATCATAAGATAATAAATTCGTTATTTGGCCTTTTAGGTCTTTTAATACGGGAATAATGTTTCCATTCTTATCAACACCTATGTCTGATATTTTGTTATTGAAACTAGGCAATTTGTATTTGTTATACATTGGCAGGATTTTTTCTTCTAATTTTACAATCTTGTCTTTAATTTCTGTGTTCATTGCTTTAATATAGGCATTATAGTTTTTAACGATATCAGCTGCTGGTTTGTTTATATTTTTTGAATATTTTTCAAAACTAGCATTAAATATGGTGTTTATTGGTGTTAGTTTTGACATTAATTCCATTTTGATTGGTTCTTGTAATCTTGAGAGATATGTTTGTAAAAATGTTGCATTAATTTTGTGTATTTCGAGGAAATCTTCTTTAAATGCTTGAAAATCTTCTAATAATTGTCTTTCTGAGAAATAATGAGATAAGTTAGAAATTATCATAAAAAGAATAAATAGTATTAGGTAGTATAAAGAGTTGAATTTTTTCATTCTATTTTTGATCTTAACTCTTAAATTTTTGTTAAATATAGTAAAAGATGTGATTCCTATAATAATATATCCAAGATACATAAATATTTTGCTTAATGCATAATAGCTCATTTGAGTTCCTTTAGGTTAAATTTTATATTATTATATCAAAACAGATCTATTTTATTTACTTTGTTTTTGCGAAAAAGTATAATCAGGTTGTTGTATGCGCGTATTTTTAGGTTTTTGTGTGTTTTTTATCTTTTTGTTTTTTGTAAGTTGCTCCACAGTTTTCTTAAATGATTCTAAGAAGGGAGACGATTTAGATTTATTGGCTTTAAAAGCTTTAATGATATATCCTGAACTTAAGATTTCAAATGCTGATCTAAGAAAGTATGCAAATTTAAGTGACTCTAAGCATAGTTTTGATATTTTAAAAGGAGAACAAGAGACCTCAGTTTATATTTCTGAGTCTAGTTATAATGATAATATTGAATACATTAAGAGTCTTTACCTATATAATAAGAGATTATATAAATTTATCTTAGCTTATAGTGTAGTCCAAGGTTCATCTTTCAAATCTGAAGTCTTGAGGTATTTAGATAATCATGATATTAAAGAGAGATTTCCTTTAAGAATAAATTTTCCTTCTCATAAAATATACATGGATAATGGAGCTTGGATTGTGCTTAAAAAAATCTTTTTGGATATGCTTATTCAGGATAAAAAGGCTTTAATTGTTGCTAAACAAAAGTTGGAGAATATGCTTGAAAGTTTTTCCAAGTAATAAATTATTTATTCTAGCTCTTCGAAAATTTTTTTTATGCTTTCTTTTCTTGTGATTTCTCTTTGTTCTAAATCAATTGCTATTGATTCTTTGAGCTTATCTATATTTTGAAGTAAAAGCTCTTTGGCCCTTGCTTTGTCTATTTGCTTGACTTTTAGTTTCTTTTGTATCTTGCTTTCCCTCTCAAGCCTGTGAATCTCATTAATCATGCTTAACTTAAAGTGTATTATATTTTCAGATACTTGAAATTCTTTTGCCATCGCTTTTTGCGGATATTTTATAGATTTATATTGAGGTACTTTTAATTTTAAAGTAGTAGTTGGGATTAATAAATTTGTTGCAAATATGTTGGCTTCTATTGTCATGTGGTTATTTTGGGTATTAATCGTATCTGTTCTCTTTGATGGGTTAAAAACCTGATATTTATGCATTAAATAATGACCAAGTTGTTGTGCTATTGCAAATCTTTTGTCTTTTAGGTTCATTGTTTCGTTTATATATATAGCCTTTTTATTTGGTTTAATATAGCCAGCAAAATTTTTGTATTTGTCTTCAAATGCGATTTCAAATATTTTAAGTCCTTCTCCTATTGCAATCTTTATTATTGGCACTGGAATGAGCAATACAGCATATTTTGAGATTATATAATCAGAATAAATGTAAGGGGTTTTAATATATGAGCTAAAATTATTGGATTTCATTCAATGTAAACATTCTCCTTTTCATATTGTATAATATAATTGAATTATGAGATATAGTTTTTTCTTATTTGTCTTGTTTTTTTTTTCATGTAAGACTTTAAGTGTAGATGAATTTTTAGATGCAAAATTTGACAAGATTGAGAGGGCTAATTACTTTCTTTATTTTTATCCAAATAGTCAAATCTATATAAAGAGGGATAAGTCGACTAATAATTTTTCTGTGTTTTTAAATGTTGTTCTGAATTCTAAGCTAAATTTTAATAGCGGTTATTTGAAATTGATTCAAGATGATAACTATATTGGTAATATTAATATTACTAAGGTGGTTGGTATTGGAAATCTCAGGTTTTTATATGTTGATATTGATAAAAACAATTCTGATCTTATCTTAAGGGCCCTTAATCCTTATAAAAGCTTATCTTTTGTTCTAGATGATAATTCTTATCAAGTATGGACTAGAGGGACTTTTAAATATGATGCCAGATTTATTGATGTTGACTTTGAGAGTACTAGAGATACTCTAAAGTATGCTCTTGAGAATAATATTTTATAGTAAATTATGTTGTTATATAAGAATTCATAGTAATTTGATGAGCAAGTTTTTTAATAGATATATTATTTTTTTTTATTTTATCTTTTTGATGTTTTCTTGTTCAACTATTGATCTGGGGAATCTTGGGGGGTTAAGTAGGAATTCAAAATATATTAGATTGATTTTTGATAAGAATAAAGTTTCTTTAAGGCATTATTTTACTATTTCTGGAAAATTTAGTTTAAGATATAAGGAACCATTGTTCTTGCAATGTGGTAATGACATAGTGGCTGCGTTTTTGTTTGTGCGCTATAAAAGAATTGGCAATGAATATATTCAGACTTTCTTTAGTGTTGGTAAGGATGTTTCTTTAAAAGTATACTTGGAGCTTGTTAAGACTAGAAAATTTTTTATTGTAAACAGTTTTGGTAAGGTTCTTAAAACCATTGTTTTTTCGCGTTTGCCAGATAGTGAAGATGTTTTACTTCAAAATAATGAAATTATCTGAGATATATATATATTTTATTTGTTTTTTATAATTTTAGTGTTAATTATTGGTGATAATGGTATTGATTTTCGTTTTTTATACGATGATGATCGTTTGTAAGGAGGGATTTTTTTGAGTAAAAGTAGAGAGACATTGATGTCGCAGATTAAGAATAATAGTCTTGATTATAAGACAGAGATTATAGCAGGGCTTACAACATTTTTAAGCATGGCATATATAATAGTTGTTAATCCTTATATACTCTCTAGTACAGGGATGCCTTTGGGAGCATTGGTAACAGCAACATGTTTAACAGCTGGGGTTGCTACCATTTTTATGGGGATTTTTACTAATACTCCTTTAGCATTGGCTTCTGGAATGGGTATGAATGCGTTTTTTGCGTTTTCTGTTGTTAAGGGTATGAACATACCTTGGGGAGTAGCTTTAGGAGCAGTTTTCGTTGAAGGCATTATTTTTATCATTTTGTCTTTATCAAAGGCACGTGAGGGAATTGTAAATGCTATACCAGTAAATTTGAGAGGTGCTATGACTGTTGGGATAGGATTTTTTATTGCCTTTATTGGTTTTGTTAATAGTGGAATCATTGTTAAGAATGATGCTACATTAGTTGGTCTTGGACGTTTGCTGAATTTAAAAGTTTTACTTACATTGTTAGGTCTTGTTGTTATATTTGTTTTTGAGCTTAAAAGGATTAGGGGCAGTATATTATTCTCAATTTGTATAACTACTTTAATAGCATGGTGTTATGCTTTATTTGATAGAGAAGCTGCTTTGAGTATAGGAATTAGGTTGCCGGATGGTTTTTTAAGATATGAGTCAATTGAACCTATATTTAATAAATTAAGCTTTTCTTATATGTTAGATGAAAATTTTTGGAATTTTATTTTTATAGTATTGATTTTGTTGTGTAATGATCTATTTGATACTGTTGGGACTTTGGTAGGTGTTGCTTCAAAGGGGGATTTGGTTGATGATGAGGGAAAGATACGAAATGCTGATAAAATATTACTAGTTGATGCTATTTCTACCACTTTTGGAGCAGTTATGGGTGTGTCTCCTGTGACTACTTATGTTGAAAGTTCAACAGGTATAGCTGAGGGTGGAAGGACTGGATTTACATCAGTTGTGACAGGTAGTTTATTAATATTGTCAGTATTTTTTGCACCTTTATTTATTGCTGTTCCTGCTAGTGCAACTTCAGCTGCTTTAATATATGTAGGATTCTTTATGTGTAAAGAGATAAAGAATATAGATTTTTCAAACATGAGAGAAGCTATTCCCAGCTTTTTGATATTATTTTTGATTCCTTTAACTTATAGTATAGCTTCAGGAATAGGAATTGGGATAATTTTTTATGTAATAATAAATGTATTGTATAGTTTTATTACCAAAAAAAGTGTAAAAATTGCTCCCACCATACTTTTATTATTTATTATTTTTATTTTAAAGTTAATATTTTCTCATTAAATTTTTTGCTCTATTGATTCATAACAATAGAGCAAACAGGTATCTTATAATCTGTTTATTAGGTTTTATTTAGTTTAATTCTTCTTTTTTCTTAGGCTGCCTTTTGTTTTGCTTTATATTGTTAGTACTTCAGGTAACTTTCTTTGTATTGACTATCGTTGAATATATATTAGCTATTTTATTGAGCTGTTTCTTTAACTGTATTTATAAATTACTTATATTTCTCTTCTTTCAAAGAACTTAGTTATCCCTGGGATTAGATATTTCTTAGCATTGTTATTCGGTATCTTTTATTCCTAGCTCATGTCCTATTGAATTGAAGTTGAGAATTTTGCAGATATATCAATGGCTTGTTCTTTTGTTGCTTTTATATTGGAATTACCAACTTATAAATCCCATCGATTTGATTAGTGTTATTACTAGAGACATTCTTTCATTTTAACTTCAATTTGTTCTGGGGGGATTATAAGAAATTGCTAGAATATAAGAATTAAATTATCTGTAATAAATAAATAATTATTGCCTTTTGACTTTTATATAAGTAAATATATTCCATTAATTTTTGATTTTCATGTTATTAAGTTGATATCATTGTGTTTAAGGTTGTAAGTTCTTTTTTTAACTTATATCCATTTGTTTATGAGATATTTTTATTTGTTCTCATGATTGAAAATCAATAAGATTTCAAGTGATCTTAATCATGTTATTATTCTATGTTAAAATCTAATTTAATAGACAATCTAATTTAATAGATAGTCTAATTTATTAGTTAATATCAAGTTATGTTTGGTATAGTATCATAGTTGGTAATGACAAGGGGAACCTTTATGAATGGATATTTGCTTGTCTTGTCAATTGTAGGTTTAGTATTAATAGCTTGTGGTTTTAATGGTTATGGTGAGCATAATAATGGTAAATCTAAAATAGATAATGGACGTAATAAGTACGTTGCAAAGAAAATTGGCGTTAAAAAACCCAAAGGTAAATTTGTTGAGATAAATGTGAAGACAAAAATTTCTGGAGAGGAAGTGGGTTTTAATTTACGATCTGCAATCGTTGATTTAATATCTAGAGAAATTGACAAGATAAAATATTCTGAATTAAAAATCATGAGTGAACCTCGTGATTTTTATGGTTTGCCTTTTAGTTATATTCTCTGTAAAGAAGAAAAATTTCTTTTAGTATGTTCTGATCCGGAATGCACCAGGATGTATAGAAGAAGATTTTATGCATCATTTGATTATAATGAGAATAAACTTGAAGAGCTAGGAGCATCTTTTGCTAAAATAAACCTTAGTGGGATTATTGATCTCTTAAACTGTATTTTTAGTGTGGTATCTTGTGAATATCAATTAAAGTTTGAATCTTTAATTGAAAGTATGAATCTTAAAAGAAATATGTTTGTAATTATGTCTATTGAAAATTTAGATTATATTAAATCAAATCTTGAATGGATTCTGTCTTTAAGGAAGGACTGGAACAGTAGAGTAGATGAAATGATTGAGTTTTTTAATAAGGATTTTAAAAGAACAGAATTGATGTTAGGAGAGTTCAATTTTTTCATGGATCAACGATTTAAGTTTTTAATAGAACAAATGGAAAAAGTTGGAGTATTGGTTGATGAGCTTTTGCAATTGATGTCTTGATGTTTAAGGCTAAGAGTAATATTTTTTGAATTTATTTAGTTAGTCTAAAGATCTAAGAATGAAAAAGAGTCAACATCAAAGAGTCCTTTGTCATTTATTTTCAAGTGAGGCACTACCGTTAATGACATGAAAGATAAGGTCATTAAGGGCGAATCTAGATTAGAACCCAAAACATCTCTACAAAAGTTATTTAATTGAATATATTTAAAAGCAACTTCTTTGGGTGGGAGCATGCTCATCAAGCCTGCAATTGGTAGATTTAACATTAAAGTATCTTTGTTATTCAAGGCACATAAACCCCCTTTGTTCTTGATAATAAGATTTGCTGCTCTGCATAAATATTCATCACTAGTACCAAGGACTATAATATTGTGAGAGTCATGGGCAACCGTGCTTCCAATAGCTCCATTTTTGAGTCCGAAATTTTTTATAAAACCGATCGATATTTTATTGTGGTTATTATATCGATTTATTACTGCTATTTTCAAAATGTCCTTGTTAATGTTGGATTCGAAATTTGGAGCTAATAGATTACTATCGGTCATGGTTTTGTGAGTAATAATTTGATTATTAATGCAATTAATTGTTGGTATAGCTTTACTTTGTGTAAAAAATTTAAAATCTACAATGGACTTTTTGCTGCAATTGAAATTATTTATAGGATTTTCATTTAGTAGTGGGATATATGATGTGCCATCACTAAATACCAATTTGCCATTTATATAAGTTTTATCTATTTTGAATGTTTTTATATCTTTAGTAATGATAAAATCAGCAGGATCGCCAACTCGCAGCCATCCAACCGGAATTTTATAGTGCATGATAGGATTAATACAAGCTATTTTCAAAACATCAAAAAAATCATGACCATTTTCTATTGCACGTGCAACCATTAAGTTTATATGTCCGTTAAGCAAGATATCAGGATGTGCATCATCGAAACAAAACATTAAATAATCGCGGTATTTTCCTGAACATTCGCTAATAAGAGGGTGCAAAGCTTCGAAGTTTTTAGCCGCACTTCCTTCTCGGATTAAAATTTTCATACCTAAAGACAACTTATACCGTGCATCTTCTATTGTTGAGCATTCATGATCGGTACTAATTCCTGAGGATATGTACTTTAAAACTGAGTCCGGTGGTAAACCGGGTGCATGTCCGTCAACAACTTTATTCCGCTTTAAAGCGGAATGAATTTTATTCATTACTTTAGGGTCTCTATTGAGCACACCAGGGAAATTCATCATCTCAGATAGATAGTAAATATTATCTAGTGCCAGTAATTTATCCACATCTTCATCATTCAAGATGTGTCCGGATGTTTCAAAGTCTGAGGGCAAAGCTGGGACGCAAGAGGGTGCACCAAAAAAAATTTTAAAATCAATTTTTTTGGAGTTATTTATCATGAAATTAATACCATCAATACCATTAACATTCGCTATTTCATGAGGGTCGCTTATTGTAGATATGGTGCCATGTTGAACAACTAAATGAGCAAAATGTGATGGAATAAGCAAGGAACTTTCTATATGTATGTGAGAATCAATGAATCCTGGTAATGCATAGTCTTCGAAAGAGTCATTAGTTCTTTCTATGTTTAAAATAGTTCCATTTTTTATTGTTATATGAGAAGGATAAATTTCTCTATTCAAAATATCAATGTAATTTGCTTTAATGAGTAATGAATTCATTGTTTGTCCTTTAAGATGGATTTTATTTATAAAATATTACCACAATATTTGTTATATCAGCATATGTAAATTTAAAATTTTTACTAAAATTTATTAATACTGATGCTTAAGTGTTGAGCGTCAAAATTCATGGTTGGAAGCGGTCTGAGTATATGTTTTCAACTTTGAAGTGTTTAATTGCAAGTTGTTTTGCATCCATTATAATTTATACTAACATGTCATTTATCATGTTAGTATAAATTATAATGGATTCCGTTCATAGTTAGTTGTCAAGCTTTTATGTAGATGTGAATTTTTATACGACAAAATTATATCATAAAAATTATTTATGTTAATAATAGGTATTCATATTGAATAAAGGTTTATATACTTAATTTATATCTCACTAAGATATAAAGTTTTTAGTCCCTTTGCTCTAGTGATTGTTGTGTCTAATGTAATTCTTATACTAAAGTCAGTATTGATAAATAAGTAATTTATATAATTCATTTTGAATGAAATGTGTTTATTATACATTTTTTTTTGAAAACTTTGGAAAATGTGTTAATTATTACAATAATTGAAATTTTTTTGAGGCAATTAGGAGTATTGAATTTATGTGTAATCATAAATGTTTGATATTTAAGTTATTAATTTTTTTATTAATTTGTTCCAATGTATATGCTGTTTCTAGTAAAAATAGCAGTATTTTAATAGTATTTGCTATGGATTCTGAAGCTGATGAACTGACTAAGCTTATGTCTCGTAAAGAAGAAATAGTATTGAAGGATTATGGGATTAATAAGAAGATTGTTAAAGGCAAGATGTTTAATCGCAATGTTATTTCTGCTGTTGTGGGGATTGGAAAGGTAAATACAAGTTTATGGACTAGTTATCTTTTGTCAAAGTATAATATAAGTCATGTAATTAATTGTGGGGTTGCTGGTGGAGTTATTAGCCCTAAGGTAAGTAATCTTAAGGTAGGAGATATAGTAGTATCTTCAGAGGTAGCTTATCATGATTTTGATTTGATTAAATTTGGACATAAGGTTGGTCAGGTTCCAGAATTACCCCAGAGATTTAGTAGTGATAGAAATTTGCTTGAAAAAGCTTTGAAGGCTATTAAAACGAATCTTAAAGGTGTTGATGGATATTCAGGATTAATACTATCAGGTGATCAATTTATTGATCCAGCTTACCTGCCAAAAATTGTAGCAAACTTTGAGGATGTAGTAGCAGTAGATATGGAGGGTGCAGCATTAGGACATGTTGCTCATGTTTTTAATGTACCTTTTATAGTTGTTAGATCTATATCTGATATTGTAAACAATGAGGGTAATGAAGTTGAATACAACGAATTCCTTAAGTTGGCAACGGTGAATGCAGCTATGATGGTACAGGAGATCTTGAGATTACTCTAGTTAATGGTCTGTTTGATCTTATGAGTGGTAACTTAGGTTTATAAGTTAATTTAACATCAAGATGTTTTTTAATAGAATATTAGATAACTTATATTTTATATAAGTTAATCGTATTAGCTTATATATTTGGAATAGTAGATTAACAAAGCAAGTGCATTTTTGACTATAGTTATTCAAGGAGTATAGATATAAATTTTGTCTTGTTTTGTTAAAACATTGCATAAACAGTTAGTGTGATTGCTAAGGTTGATAAAATTATCTTTTCCAAGATTATGAGTAAAATCAATTTTTGAAGGAATTTATGGTGAGTAATAATGCAGTAATTGTCTTAGATTTTGGCTCTCAGTATAGTCAATTGATTGCGAGGAAAATTAGAGAGATGGGCGTTTATACAAGAGTCATTGCATATTCTATTTCTGCAGAAGAAATTAAGGATATGCATCCTGTAGGGATAATTTTAAGCGGAGGGCCTGCTTCTGTTTATTTAGACGGAGCTCCTACTGTAGATATTGAGATTTTTAGTTTGGGTATACCGGTTTTAGGAATATGTTATGGAATGCAATTAATCATTAAATTGTTTGGGGGCGTAATTTCTAAGTGTGATAAGCAAGAATTTGGTAATACTGAACTATTTATAGATGATAATCAGTCTAATTTATTTTCAGGACTTTCCAATAAGTTGGAAATAATGATGAGCCATGGAGATAATATTGAAAAGGTTCCAAGTAATTTCAAACAAATAGCTTATACTAAAACTTGTATTGCATCTGTATTTAATGAAGATCAAAAAATTTATGGGTTACAATTTCATCCAGAGGTAACTTGTTCAGAGGCTGGAAATCAAATACTTAAAAATTTTATTTTTAAAATTTGTCAAGCTCAAGTTAACTGGAATTTAAATAATAGCATAGCCGATCTTGTGGAAAAAATAAAACTTCAAGTAGGTGATAAAAAAGTAATTTTGGGACTTTCTGGTGGAACAGATTCTCTAGTATGTGCATTACTTGTTAATAAGGCAATAGAGAATAATTTAATCTGTGTTTTTATAGATACTGGTTTATTACGTAAAAATGAAGTTAGGGAGATATTAGAACTTAATAGACAGTATAATTTAAATATAAGACATGTTGATTCCTCTTCAATATTTTTGAATAATTTAAAAAATATAGATGATCCTGAAGAGAAAAGAAAAATAATAGGGAAAACATTTATAGAGGTTTTTGAAAAGGTAGCCTTAGAAGATAAAGATGTAGAATTTTTGGCTCAAGGAACTATTTATTCAGATGTAATTGAGTCTGAGTCGAGGAATGATGTTTTCTCATCACATATCAAATCACATCATAATGTAGGAGGACTTCCAGAGAAAATTAAGTTAAAACTTTTAGAGCCGTTAAGGGAGCTTTTTAAAGATGAAGTAATTCAACTAGGAATTCAATTGGGGATTGCAGAGGATGCTCTTTATAGGCATCCATTCCCAGGTCCAGGATTGGCAATAAGAATAATTGGCAAGATCACTCAGGAGAAAATTAATATTCTGCAGAAAGCTGATAGTATCTTAATAGAAGAACTTTTGGCAAATAATTTATATTATAATATAAGACAAGCATTTGTAGTTTTATTACCTGTAAAATCTGTTGGAGTAATGGGAGATAACAGAACATATGAATATACAGCTGTTATTCGATGTGTTAATACTTTAGACTTTATGACTGCTAATTGGGTTGAATTACCTTATGATTTTTTAAAAAAAGTTTCTTCAAGAATAATTAATGAGGTCAGAGGCATAAATAGAGTTTGTTATGACATTTCTTCTAAACCCCCAGCAACAATAGAATGGGAATAATAAAAATAAGGAGAACCTATTGATAGATAAGATAGTAAAAGAGGCTTTGACTTTTGATGATGTATCTTTAATTCCTAGAAAATCATCTGTATTGCCTAGTAATGTTGATTTAAGGACAAAGTTAACAAAGAATATATCTTTAAATATACCTTTCTTAAGTTCAGCCATGGATACAGTTACAGAAAGCCGAATGGCAATAGCTATAGCTAAAGAGGGTGGAATGGGCATTATACATAAAAATATCACCATTGAAGCTCAAAGAAAAGAAGTAGAGATAGTAAAGGCCTATCACCGTACCGGGATTATAAAAAATCCTATCACTATTGATGAGAATGCGAATGTGCAAGAAGCTAGGATATTGATTTCGAAATATAAGATCTCTGCATTACCTGTCACAGACAAAACAGGTAAAATATTGGGGCTAGTAACTAGTAGAGACATTAAATATATTACGGATAATAATATCCCTGTAATGAATGCAATGACTAAGAAATTAATTACGGCAAAAGAAGATATAACGTTAACAGAAGCTAAAGAAATATTATCTAAGCATAAGATAGAAAAGCTACTTATTGTTGATGAGGCAAACAACTTAAGAGGATTAATAACTTGCAAAGACATAGATCATGTGGAGCATCAAGAGTATTTTCCTAATGCATGCAAAGATGTAAAGAATAGGCTAAGAGTAGGAGCAGCTGTTTCTACTGATGTTGATACTTTAGAGCGTGTTGAGGAATTAGTTAAAGCAGATGTTGATGTAATTGCTATTGATTCTGCACATGGACATTCTACGAGAGTAATTGAGCTTGTAAGAAATATTAAAAATAAATATCCCAATTTGGATGTTATTGCGGGTAATATAGTAACTAAGGAAGCAGCTTTCGATTTAATTGATGCAGGGGCAGACTGTTTGAAAGTAGGAATAGGTCCTGGAAGTATATGTACGACAAGAATAGTTGCAGGAGTTGGAGTACCTCAGCTGACTGCAATTAATGATGTTTTTGAAGCTTGTAAACATACAAATACTTGTATTATAGCGGATGGTGGAATTAGATTTTCAGGAGATATAGTTAAAGCAATTGCGGTAGGAGCTGATAGTGTGATGATAGGGAATCTCTTTGCTGGTGCTCATGAATCCCCTTCAGAAGAAATAGTTTACAATGGAAATAAATTTAAGATTTATGTTGGGATGGGATCTCTTTCTGCTATGGCTAGGGGCTCCAAATCAAGATATTTCCAACTTGAAAATAAAGAGTCTCCTGGCAAATTGGTTCCTGAAGGCATTGAAGGAATGGTTCCTTATGCTGGTAAATTGAAAGACATTATATTTCAGTTAAAGGGAGGTTTAATGTCTGGAATGGGTTATGTGGGAGTGGGAACAATATTAGAATTAAAGACAAAGGCTAAGTTTGTTAAAATAAGTGCTGCTTCCTTAAGAGAATCCCATACGCATGATGTTTTGGAAAATAAAAAATAATCCGATTTAATTGTGTTTAAAAATACTAAGGATTTATAGTAAGCCTAATATTAAAAGGGAGAGCGTTTGGTAAGTGTATCTTCCTTTTGATTTTGATATAAATATTTGCAAATCCTGTAATAATTTTTTGTTATTTGAGATGCGAATTTTTGTTGCTGCTTGCCAGTATAGTAATACCTCAGTATCTTGGAATTCAGATATCACTAGTTTGTTTTTAGCACTATCTTGGGGTTTAAGTTACCTTGTATGAGGTAATGAGTAATGGTGATTGGTAAGAATTTAGCCTTCATTCAAGCAAATAGTACGCCCAGATGAGTGGATGCAAGGCAGTTCATCACGCGTGTGTGGGGCAATTTTAAGTCTCCGTATTCTTTTGTTTCATTTTTGACGTATGTGTTTAAGGTTTTTATCACCTTTTTCTTCATTTAGAAATACGTATCCTTTAGTGAGAGTAGGCATTTGAGATCTAATTTTTTGTTCAAGATTGTGATAAAGGTGTGATTAATTGTTTATTGATTATAGGTTATCAGATGTCGATGAAGTTCATCATATGAATATAGAGATAGATATTGGTAATTCTAAGGTTGATTATTTGATGATTGTTATATGTTATATTTTTAGGCCTTAAATATATGAGCATTGGCTATAAAGAATAGAATTAGATGTTTGGATTTAATATGAGTATTTAAAATTATTTTAATAAATGAAGATATATGTTTGATGATCATGATTTTGGGAGTAAAATGTTGTTCAAATGATTTTGATTTTAAAAAGGAGGAAATAGTATGACTAGGAACAATATATGTGGATTAGTATTATTGATATTAATTTCTATGGTGTCGTGTCGAAATTCATTTGGATCGCTTGAAAGGAAAAGTGAAAATGGTGCAATTACAAGTTATTCTGGCATAAGAAATGGCTTTAATATTACTGAGAGTAAAGTAAAAAATTATTTTGATAAATTGAGTCTAGGTGATATTAACAAGCTTAAGACTTTTGTTGCTGATTCTAGCAAATATGTAGGGCAGCTAAGGTTTATTAGTTCGGATTATGGTGGAGTTTATAGTATTATTAGAACTTATTCTAATTGCATAGGTGGTGATAATAGCGTGTGTAGTAGTAAAGAATTTGCTAAGATGCTTAGAGGTGCTATTGCTAAGATGAGTAATGCCGATCTTGTTAATAGGTTTGAAAGTCTTGCAGATGTCTTAAAAGATTATAATCCCCAAGCTTTGAGGGGCGCAATTGATAAATTTAAGGGGGCTATAAAACATGCTATTAATTCTTCTTCTGAAGGTGATGGGGTGCAACAGGAGCAATCTATAGCTGCTACTCGATTGTTAGCAGATGCTTATTTGAATGTCATAGATACTGCTGTAATTATGTATGTTGATGTATTTTCTATTATAGCATCTGGATGTTCTTCTAAAAGATTTGCTGGTACTGCTAAGAGTTTTTCCGAAATTTTAAAGTTATTTGTAAAGAAAGGTAACATTTTATCTATTAGCATTATGACAGATGCTCTTAGTTCTATTTGTCTTAATCGAGGAGATATTAGGAATGTTAAAGAGCATGCCGAGAGAGTCTTTAGTTATGAAAGAGGGAGAGAATTGTCTAATGTTATTGAGGAGCTCTATATTGCTTATAATGTAGCTAAACTATAACGGTAGTTAATAATTAGCATAGCATTATTATGTGTTTTAAAAATGTTTTTATTATTCAAATCTTAAGTAAATATAGTATCATATTGGCAGTGTTTTAGTGAGTTGTAGCTGTGTTTTAGGCTTTAGAGGGCAGATGGTAAGTTTAAATTTGCCGGAAGAGAATGCCGAATTAGTTTCAGGGCGTGTGGGATAGAAGAGGTAAGTATTCTTTACAGAATTAGGCGTGTAAGACATGAGCGATTTGTTGTTGGGTCATGTGGGTTATGAGAACAGGTTTAAGACACTTAGGATAAAAGATAGAGGATTAGCTATGAGAGGTAGGATTCCTTAAAAAGAAGTAATGTAATTGTGTACGAGTAATGACTTATGATTTGTCAATGCGGTCCTATTATAAGGAATATATTGGGTATCTAAATGAGAAAACAGATGCATAAGTCAAAATTTTAGTTGAAACTATAAAAGAAAAATCTGGTTAAGTGGATATTTGATATTGAGTTTGTGATTGCAAGTATCAATAGTAGCAGGATTTATTTTTAAATTAATATTAATAACTATAAAGGTATTGATAGTGTTTTTTAGATACGAGATCATTGCTTGAAGTTGTGTCATATAATGAAATTATAGTCTAGAATAGAGTGATTTCACTTTTATGTTACAGATTAAGGCATGATGGGTGTTCGTGTTGTGTATATGTATTTGTTATACATATCATATAGTATGGAATGTATATGGCTAGCTGAGTTATAAATTTTTGTAAATTTAATCATAAATTTGCAAAAGCTATTTTCTATATCATTATGATCAAGTATATCTATTGCTAGAAAGTATTCTTTTTCTGTTTCTTTGTATAAATCTGTAAATTTTTTTAAAGTATTTTTGTATTCATGACAATGTTTTTTTGCTTCTCTTTTAGCTTGATAATTTAATGTGTCTATAACTTCTTTTGTTTCAGCAAAGATATTAGTTAGACCTATCATGTCATATATGAGATATGCTGTTTGGTCTGCATTTTTATTTTTAAGGGTATTGATAAACTTATATGATTTGTCAAATAGAGATTTATGCTTTTTGGGTAGGATATCTCCTGATGGTGGACCACATATGTTGGTAGTGAAAGCTGCTTGAAAGTAAGATGCAAGATCTTCCTTAGATAGGGATTTAATATGGTTGATTTCTTGTAGGAAATATATTCCAAGATTGTTTAGGTTGTTAAAATTATCTTTCCATTCCTTTACTCTTAATAATTTTATTTTTGAATTTCTATACTTTTCATATTTTGCCCATTCTTCTCTTTTATCTGCAGATATATTAGCAAATATATTAATTGCAGAATAAAAATAATAGAGAATATAATAAAAATATTTGTGATATAAATTGGACACTATATATCTTATTTATTATACTCTATTTATTCAATAATTAGGATGAGTTATATAATATAACATTATAGTATTGGTATATTTATATGATAATGGCGGTTTGGTATTGTTTTTAATTTAGATGGATATGCTTAAGACATATTTATAATTGTCTCACATATTAATAAATGATCAAAATTAGAAGCAATAATGTTAGTTTATGGCGCTACCGTTTCATAGGCGTAAAGACTTACTTTGATTTGGAATAAGCCTATCTTACAGAAAAGCAGATATATAATGAGTTTGTAAAGATGGGTTTGGATAAGGCAATAGCGCATGATTTATCTAGAAGATATTATTATCATAATGAATTTATATATTTACATATAAAGATTTAAAGAGCTTAGAGAAACAATTCATGTTAAACAATTTAATATTAAATTTGATAATTGGGAGAACTAAATTGATAGTATCGAGAATGAACTTAACAATGAGATAAAAAATGCAAGAAATATGATATTAAACCAATTATACTTAGAATGCTTAGAAAAGAGTTATTCTTTTGATGCAAGCATGGTCTTATTGACAAGACATTATTAAGATTGAGCTAAAGAGAAGGTTCCATATATAATCAAGATATGTAAGTTAATAAGTACAGTCCTAGTAACTTGAAGCGTTTACTTTAAGACAAACAAGCTATTATTGAAAATAATACTAATGCGATATATAAATTCAAAAATAAATACGACAAAAATACTTCAACGATAGGGGGGTTAAAATTTTTAAATCTAAAAATGTAACTAAAAATGTCAATTATACTGTAAGTAGTAATAAATATATGAATAATAAAGAAAAAAGAGGAAAACAAATAAAAAATGAAGATATAAATAACATGAATTTACGGATAAAGAATGTCTCTAAATGGAAAACAATGAGGTATCTAGACAAAGTAGAAGAGAATGCAAACAAAAGACGATATGAAGATAGCATTATTAAAACAAAAGAGTGGTTAAAGCATTTAAAGTTTGAAAAACTTGCTAATAGGAGTTATGATAATCAAAGTGAGGCTTGGGAATAGCATATGCAATGTTCCTTGGAGTGTTTAAAATCAAAAAGAGCGGATATTGAATTAATTCAGCATGTGGGATAACCAAGATTAATAAAAAAATACTTTCGATTTTCTGAATTTTTAGATCGGATTTTAAATTTGTTTGATGATTCAATGCGATTTTCCACTATTATACAAGTCCTGAGTGTTTAACAGGGGGTAGGGATGAAAATAAGACAAGATGACCCAGGTCTCATTTTAGAAATACGTCAGTGGGGATGTTACTTCTTATGTTTGCATTATTACATAGAGGAGTTTAGGAAGCTACGATTCAATATTATTGATATTAACAATAATTATCACAGATTTATTCGTTTAGGATATATGAATAGTAACTGTTATATTCTAGATCCATGTAAGATATTAGGTTACTTTAGTATTAATACAAATGTTAAACGTGAGATTCAATCTTACAGATGTTTAAATAGCGAATTTGAGATAAGTGAAGTTAAAATCAAAGGTATTCCAGGATATCACTTTATAGCAATTAATTCTAATAGTGTTCTTTATGACTCACTTGAACTTAAAGAGAGAGGCAAAGAGTATTATATTACGTCTAAGCGTGTATTTAGGCGAGTGTGAGTTCTTCATTATGCAAAAATAATAGAAGGCCTAAAAGCCTTTTGTTTTTGTCTATATAGTCTCCGTTTATTTTGGTGAGTTTACTTGTTATATTTATAACTAAAATGATATTACGGAATATATGTAAAGATTTACGATGTCTAAACCCTGCTTTAAGAAACAATGCTTGAACCTACTTGCAATCTCACTTATATTAATTCTATTATCTTTAAATCTAATCTTACTTTTTTGAAAAAGATAAGTACGCCTTTTGTCTTTTCCTTTGCTTGCAAAATGTTCTTGATGTATTTGCATAATAGCATCAAATTCAGACTTACTAATAACTACTTCTCTTATGCAGATACTACTTCTCTTTTTTGCTACATTAACACGAAGAGAATAGAATACCTCGCCATCGCTGCTTGTTTCTTTTGATACATCAGATAGTCTTACATTTTGTATCTCAACACCTCTGCAACCAGTAATACTTAAGATATATACAAACCATCCAGAGATTGGGTTGATTTGTATAAGCTTTTTTATACATTTTTTTACTAGTCTGATTGTTTTGTCATTTAGATAGAATCTTGCAGGAGTGTTTTTTGATTGTTTTGAAGCTTTATTTTTATTCTTAAGTGTGCTTTTAAGTTGTGACAATTCTTCATTGAGACGTTCATTTTGCTTTATTAGTTCATTAATAAAGTTAAGATTACTCTTAGTTAAGGGTTCCTTTTCATACATTTTATTGTTAACTAAAGATTTAAAAATATTTAAAATTAGTTATAAAAATGTTAGCAAATACTAGTATGCAAAGTCAAATTTAGAAGTGTTTCATTGCATATAAAATATCCCCTCTAAGGTACTTTATGTAAGGGGAAAAGGTGTTTTTAGAGGTTGTAGCACAAGATATATAGCATACTTTGTGTTATATTAACAAATACTTAAAAATATTCTCTACATATACTCTATTCCTTATTTTAGTAGCTTTTCATTTTGCAATGGTACGTATTGCTCTTTAAAATTTAATTGTCTTCTCTTTGTTAACCAATTGTTTACTTTTTATCTTCTTTTGCCATTTTTGTAATCAGTTTAATTTATTTATCTTTACTACTTTTTCTAACAATTTTTATTCGTTTATTTTACTTATTTGTTTTCTTCTTCTTTGTTTGTAGCTTTACTCTCTTAAATCTTCCTTTCTTAAATCTCTCTTTCTTAACTTTTGTCTTTGATTATAAACGGTTCATTTAGCCACCTGCTCCTGCTCCACAAGCGCTTATGGCATTTTCTTTAAATTGATCTAACTTATTTTCAATTCCACCTCCGAAAT
This sequence comes from Borrelia nietonii YOR, assembly GCF_023035795.1. Lineage (NCBI taxonomy): Bacteria > Pseudomonadati > Spirochaetota > Spirochaetia > Spirochaetales > Borreliaceae > Borrelia > Borrelia nietonii. The sequence continues at coordinate 11,444 of NZ_CP073155.1, read as the reverse complement.
ATGCCTTTACTAATGTTTTAAAAGTACTTTTCCCCTCATCATTTCCATTACATTTTTTAGCTTCGGTATTTATATGTTCAAGTGAGCCTTTAACTTTGCTTTCATCTTGTTTTAGAATTTCATTTAGCTTATTATCATCACCCAAAGCATCTTTTAAGAAATTTAATCCTTTCTTTTGTTCTTCTGTTAATTTTTCTCTTAATGCTTCCTCAGGTGTTTTTTGTACTTCTTGTGTTGCTTCTCCTGAGTTCCTTTTATTTCTACTTTTTATTTCTTTATCCTTATTGTTATCTTGACCGCAATTACTAATTAGTAGTAATAAAACCAAAATAAAATTAATTTTACTCATGTAAATCTCCTTATCTTTGATATTTGTGATTTAAACAATATATAGCAGTTTTTCTTATATTGTATGAGCCTCTTATAAGTCTTAATTGTTTTTGTAAAGTTGATTGTTTTGTTATAGAGTTTATGTTACTTTGTGTTAGGTGTTATTAATCTATATTAGGGTTAAAGAGATATGAGAAGAGTAAAGAAGTCATTTGATGATTATGTTGTGTATTTTAAAGAATGCAGGCTTAATGACGCACAAATAGCAAAAGAGCTGGGAGTAAGTCGTGTTAATGTAGGAGAAATGAGGTGCAAGTGGGAGGAGGTTAAGGATGGCCCTGAATACGTTAAAGAAACCGCTAAGCTTACTATTCGTGAGGATACTTTCAATAATATGCTTGCACGTAGGAATTCAAGAAATATTGCAGAAGTATGGGAAGCATATAAGAGTATGAATGGACTTAAGAGAAAAGATTTTGATTTTAAGTAATTTTATGATGTTAGAGAGTGTTGTTAGTAGGGCTCTTATTTTTGAGGGGTATGTAATATTGCCCCTGATCTTTTTTTAAATTTTTGCTATTAATTCTTTATTTCGTAAAAATTTAGCCATTTTCGTTAAGTTGGCATCACCAACTTCAATTTTGTGAATTTTTGTATTAAATGGTGTGGTTATTTTGCAATGTTTAATGAGGTTGCATCATTAACGTCAACATCCAAATTGTTAATGTTCGTATAATGGGAATAGCTAAGCTTGAAGAGCATTGGGAGTGTATTAGAGCCTTGTAAAAGGCACGAAAAATGAGAAAAAGAATAAGAGCAATAATAATGACTTTATTTATGGTATTAGTAAGCTGTAATAGCGGTGGGGTTGCGGAAGATCCTCAGAGTAAATTTTTAAAGTCAGTAATAGACTTAGGGAATGATTTTTTAAATGTTTTTACATCATTTGGAGATATAGTTTCCAAGGTATTAGGATTTAGTACAGAGACAAAAAAATCTGATGTTGGGGCTTATTTTAGACAGTACAAGGTACTATACAAGGTACTAAGGACAAGCTTAATAAAATTGTGCTGACATGAAGAGAGAAGGAAATCCTAATGCTTCTGCAACTGAGACTGCGGTAAAAACACTAATTGATAATACTCTTGATAAGATAATTGATGGGGCTAAAACTGCTAGTGAGGCTATTGGAGATGCTAGCGACCCAATTGGCAATGTAGGCGCCACTAATGTTGCAGGTGCTTCTGGAACTGGAGTTAATAATCTAGTAAAAGGAATTAAGTCAATTATAAACGTGGTACTTGGAAAAGAAGGAAGCGCTGAGGCAAGTACCGATAAAAAAGCCGACGGTCTTACCTCAAGAACCAATAATGGGAGTGGTGAAGCAGGAAAACTATTTGATGCTGCTAATGCTGGAGATGCTAATAATGCAAAAAAAGCAGCGGTTGATGCTGCTAAAGCAGTTGGAGCAATAACAGGTGCTGATATATTACAAGCTATTGCTAAAGGTTCTGAAGGCAAAGCTGCTAAATTAGCTAAGAGTAATGATGGCAATGTTGGTGTTTCCCCTAAAGATGAAACTATAGCAAGAGCTATAGCATTAAGAGCAATGGCTAAAAGTGGTAAGTTCGCTGGTCCTAGTGCTGATGCTGTTGAGTATGCTCCCGAGGTTAAAGGAGCAGCAATAAGTGCAGTTACTAAGGCATTAGATACATTAACTATTGCAATAAGGAAAACAATTGATGCGGGACTTAAAACAGTTAAAGAAGCTATGAAAATTAATCCTAATGATATTCCTATAAGTCCTGAGCAGAGTACCCCTAAAGCTACTACTAATAGTCAGTAAAGAATTATTAATCAAAAAATCAGTACTAAAAATAATAAAGTCGCTTAAAGGAAACACTTCTCTTATTTTTATGAGGCAGACAGGAAAGATGTTTTCTTGTTAAATTAGGTAATATAGCATTAATATCATGTAATAATGGAGGTCCAGAGCTTAAAAGTGACGAAGTGGCTAAGTCTGACGGAACAGTACTTGATTTGGCTAAAATAAGCAAAAAGATAAAAGAGTCTGTTGAGTTTTCAAAAGATGTTAAAGAAGTTCATACTTTGATTAAGTCTATTGATGAGCTTGCTAAAGCTATTAAAAAGAAAATTCAAGCAGATGGACTTAAAGATGATAATGATAATCATAATGGTTCATTAGTTGCTGGGGCATTTAGTGTGGCATTGGATATACAAACTAAATTGGTAGCTTTGGAAACAAAAACAGATGATAATGAACTTAAAAAACAAGTTACTGCTGCAAAGACTAAGAGTAATGAGTTAATCAATAAATTAAAAGGGCAGCATGCTGACCTTGGTAAGGCAGATGGTGCTGTTACAGAAGCTCATGCAAAAGAAGCTATAAAGAGAGATAATGCCACTAAGGATAAAGGAGCAAAGGAACTAGGCGAGCTCAACAAATCAGTTGATGAGTTATTAAAGGCTGCTAACGCAGCAGTAGAAGCTGCAATTGCAGAGCGCTTGCAACTCCTGCCAAGGTGGTTCCTGCTCAAAATAACTAACTGAGGGAATAAATAATTTAAGTAGTTATTATAAGGTAAGTTATTAAGCAAAAAGGTAAGAGCTGGGAAAAATAAAGTCAAAAAAAGAGATCCAGGAGGCACGTAAAGAAATGAGAAAAAGAATAAGAGCAATAATAATGACTTTATTTATGGTATTAGTAAGTTGTAATAGCAGTGGGGTTGCGAAAGATCCTAAAACTGTGTATTTAACATCTATAGCTAATTTAGGTAAAGGATTTTTAGATGTTTTTGTGACTTTTGGAGATATGGTTGCGGGTGCGTTTGGTATTAAGGATGATACTAAAAAGAGTGATATAGGGAAGTATTTCACCGATATTGAAAAAACTATGACAACAGTTAAAGAGAAGTTGCAAGATGAAGTTGCAAAGAATGGTAATTACGTAAAAGTTAAAACAGTTGTTGACAAGTTTATTAAAGATGTCTTAGACAAGATTGCAGCAGGAGCAAAGGAAGCAGCTAAAGGTGCAACAGGAGAAGATAAGATTGGTAATGCTACTTCTGCTGGGCATGGAGCCAGTCCTGCTGACAAGGACTCTGTGATCTCATTAGTTAAAGGAATTAAGACTATTGTTGATGTGGTATTAAAAGATGAGGGGGATGCAGGAGCTACTAAAACAGGAGAGGATAAAAAGGACATTGGCAATCTATTTGCTGATGATAATGGCAAAGCTGATGCCAAAGAAGAAAATATTGCAAAGGCATCAGCTAGCATTGGTGCGGTGACTGGTGCTGATATCTTGAAAGCTATAGCTAAATCTAAAGAAGATCCTACTGCAAATAATACTGATGGAATTGAAAAAGCTAAAGATGCATCAGAGATTGCTATTGCTCCGGCTGTTGCTAACAAGAAAGAAATTAAAGATGCAGAAGCGAAGAAAGATGCAATTATTGCAGCAGGGATTGCTTTAAGAGCTATGGCAAAGGACGGTAAATTTGTTGCTAATAACAATGCTAAAGATGCTGATGCAATAAATGGAATAGCAGCAAGTGCAGTAGGTAAAACATTAAGCACCCTTATTATTGCTATTAGAAATACAGTTGATAGTGGATAAAAACAATAAATGAAGCACTAGCAGCTGTTAAGCAAGAAGATAAGTCAGCAGAAGCAACTAATCCTGCAGAAGCAACAACTAATGGGCAGCAAGCGAATAACTAGTTAAGGGTAAATATAAAGGATAAAGTTATTGTAAGGGAATAAATAAGTTAAGTAGTTATTATAAGGTAAGTTATTTTGAGAAGGTTTTTCTGCCTTAACAGGAGTTGTAAGCTCTGCGATTGCAGCTTCCACTGCTGCGTTAGCAGCCTTTAATAACTCATCAACTGATTTGTTGAGCTTAATAAGTTCAGAGGCTCCTTTATCCTTAGTACCATCTGATACATCTATAGCGGTCTTGGCATTAACATCAGTAACACCTTCTTTAGCAAGATCAGTATGCTTTGATTTTACTTGGGTTACGAATGCTTCACTTTCTTTCTTAACCATGCCAACCTTTGTCTTTAATTCATCAGAGATTCCAACGATTTGCTCTAATGATGTTAATTTAGCTTTTACAGTCAGTATTACTTGAAATACCCCTGCAATTAAAGATCCATTATGGTCCTTCTCGTCCTCAAAGTTACTATTATCATTTTTAATTTTCTTACCAATAGCTTTAGCAAGTTCATCAATAGACTTAACCAAAGTATGAACTTCTTTAACGCTTGCTGCAAAATCACTAGCATCTTTTATCTTTTTACTTATCTTTGCCAAATCAAGTACTGTTCCGTCAGACTTAGCCACTTCGTCACTTTTAAGCTCTGGACCTCCATTATTACATGACATAAATACCATAAATAAAGTCATTATTATTGCACTTATTCTTTTTCTCATTTTTTTACGTGCCTCCTTTTAACTTATGCATTACCTTCAGCATCAGAACTATCGTTAGCTAATAGTTTCCTGTGCCGAAAACAAGAAAAGAGTTTCCCTTAAATGACTTTATTTTTTCTGGCTCTTACCTTTTACTTAATTAACTTATCTTACAATAACTACTTAACTTATTTATTCCCTTAGTTAAGACTTAGCAGGGGTTGTAAGCTCTGCAATTGCAGCTTCTACTTCACCCTCAGCTGCCTTTAACAACTCACCTATTGATTTGTTAAGTTTAACAAGTTCAACACCACCTTTTTCTCCAGCAGGAGTATTTACTTGATCTATAGCTTTTTTTACATGCTCATCCGTAGTCTCTGCTTTAGAAATATCAGAATCTGCTTTTATTTTATCCACAAATTCTTTACATTTACTCTTAGAATCAGTAATCTTTCCTTTTAGCTCTTCAGAAATTTCAGGCGTGTCCCCTAATTTTTCCAATTTAGCTTTCACAGTCAACATTACTTGAAATGCTCCTGCAACTAACTCTCCATTCTTATTATTTTTACCATTATCCACTTCAAGGTCTTCGGAATTTTGCATTTTGCTTAATTTTCTTTCCAATAGCTTTGGCAAGCTCATCTATTGACTTAACCAAGGTCTCTACTTCTTTAACACTTGCTACAAAAGTACTAGCATCTTTTATTTTTTTACTTACTTTTGCTTAATCAATTACTATCCCATCAGATTTAGTTACTTGACCTTGCTCTGCTGGTCCTGCACTACCATAAGATACAAATAAAACAAAGTCATTGTTCTCGCACTTAATTTTTTTCTTTCCAACATCTACCCCAATTTCCCTCTTGCCCTTACCACACATTTAGCTTACTTTTAAAGTATTTAATTATTTGATTACAATAAAAACATGCTCTTAATATCATACTTACAATTATTTATATTCAATCTTTACTCATGTAAATAATTTGATATACAATCAAACACTCCCTAAATAACATCAGAAGCTAAGAGCATTACGCTCCTAGCTTCATATTCCTTTTTGACTTTATTTCTCCCTGCTCTTACAGCTTACTTAATTAACTTATCTTACAATAACTTTATATTTTTAGTTTTATGATTTATTTAATAGTTGGTTGAGCAGTGCCAGATTCAGTAGCTTCAGTAGTAGTTTCAGAATATTGTATTCCCTTAACAGATTCTCTTATCTTATCTAGATTGCTACTTACTGTTTTCCTAATTATAAAATCAAGTACTCCTAATACCTTATTTACTGCACTTACTGCTGCTGCTTTAACTGCTTCAGTATCTGCAGCATTAGCACTGAATTTACCACCTTTAGTCATTGCCTTAAGAGCAACAGCAGCTGCTAAGTCTGCATTAGTTTTAGCACCAGCTGCAGCATCAGCCTTGTCATTAGAAGCAGCTAGTGCACCAGCTTCATTATCGGCACCGTTAAGTTTATCAGGAGCAGTAGCCTTAGCATTTTTAATTTTATCAATCATAGCCCATGGATCTGCTTTAGCAACTTCAACTGCTAATTTATCACCAGCTCCAGCAGAAGCCTTGGCAGTATGACCACCAAGAACAGCAATAGCATCAGTATCAGCATTAGCAGCGGCTATCTGATTACCTGCATTTCCAGCTTTAATCTTTACATCAGACTTCTCTGCTACATCAATAATTTCTTTAACTCCTGCAATAATAACTTCAACTCCATTCTTATCAGCAGCACCAGGAACAGCAATCAGCATTATCACCAATATTAGTATCACCAGCTTCCTTAGCAACCCCAGCAAGTTTAATTAGAGCAGCAATTAGTTGTTCAAAGACATCACTAGCACTGTTAATTGCACTCTTAACAGCTTCAATTGTGCTGCTATTAGCATTCTTTGCTTCAGATATTTCACCTGATAGCTCGTTTAACTTATCCTTAGTAGTTGTAAGTTCATCTCCTATTTTCTTAAAGTGTTCACCTACTTTACTTTTCTTGTCACCAGATTTAACAGTATTAAATCCTAATGCATCCTCTATTGCATTTCCAAAAATGCCAAAAATCTCTTGAAACCCATGTCCTATCTTCACTAATGAATCTAAGAAAGAATTTTTAGATTCAGCAGCCAATTTAACTTCTCATTTTTCATTACAACAATATAGAAGACATCCTGGATTTATCTCTAAGATTGCCTTTTACTCTAATTACTTAATAATTTAATTCTAACTATCTAGTTTATTGCTGATCTGTAGATTTTGGAGATCTTGCCTCATCCATTTTTTCTTTTGCTGTTTTAAGCACATTCTTTGCTGTCTTTTTAATTATATCCTCCACTGCTACTAACAGCTTATTTACTGCAGTTACTCCTATGCCTTGTACTTCTTTCTCTCCTCCTGCATTATTAGCTGCTGCTCCAGCTCCTAGTTTACCTGTCTTAACCAATGAACGTAATGCTATCCCCCCTGCTACAGCTGCTGCTTTTGGATTAGCACTATTTGATAGGTGAGCATCTGATCCTCCTTTAGCAAATTTCAATGAAGTTGTATTTTCATCTGCATTCGCTGTTAACGCTGCATCACTTTCTCCTGATCTAACTATTGAGTCTAATATCTCCTCACCACTTACTGCTGCTAATATTATTGCAGCTTTACCTGCATCAGTTGCTGATGGATTACCACCACTTGTAGCCAATATCTTAGCACCATCCTTATTATCTACTCCATTTACTGTCAATGTTGTAGCTCCTGCTTGTAATGCTTTAACACCTACATCTGTTGCTATTTCCACTATTCCTTTCAATGCCCTAAACATTTCTTTTAACTGAGCATCGTCTGACGCTGTTCCTGTACCCTGAACATTATTTGCATAACCTATTACATTAGTATCGCCTACTTGTCCTAAAGATTCTAAATGGCCTTTTAATTTGCTTAAAGTAGCCTTAGCAGTATCAACTGCATCCTTAATTCCCTTGTTTAGACCACCTTTATCAAGCTCTGTCTCTGAGTTTTTTACTATCTGTTCTAACTCTTCTGATGCTTTTCCAAGCTTATCACCTAAGCTGTTAAAATAACCCCCTACATCCTCTTTTTTTGTAGTTGATTTAGCAGTAAAGCCTAATGTATCTGAGAGTAACTCTAAAAAAGAATAAAAAGCATTCTCAGCACTTCTACCTACCTCCATTAGCACTGCACTTAAACTTCTCCCTCCTGTAGCTGCTGCACCACCATTAGCAGCATCAACAGCCTATTGTCCACAACCCATAAATAGAAAACTACAAATATAACAATACTCATTAAGGTTTTATTTGTGACTTTTAAAAAATTCTTCATACTATTGAAACTCTGAACAATCAGAGGGTAGGTAAAACAAAAGGAAAACGAATCTCATAAAGAGAGAAAAGTTTTCCTCAAATGACTTTATTTAGTTATGTATATTGTTATTAATTCTGATTATTGACCTTTAGTTTCAGAAGTTTGTTTATCAGTAATTACAGGAGTATCAGTAGAATTAAATTTTATAGCATCTTTAACAGTTTTAAGTCCCGCATCAATAGTTTTTCTTATTGCTATTGTAAGAGTACCCAATGCCTTAGTTACTGCACTTAAAGCTGAATCTTTAACTATAACAACAGCATCAGCAGCATCATTATTACCAGCAAATTTACCACCCTTTGCCATTGCACGCAATGCTATAGCCCCTGCTACAATTGCATCTTTAGCACCAGCACCAGCAGCAACATTATTATTAGCAGTATTATTCTTAGCTAATGTAGCGGCTTTACCACTAGAACCTTTAGCAATAGCTTGTAATATGTCAGCCCCAGTAACAGCCCCAACAGCTTTAGCAGCATCAGCTGCTGCTTTTTTCGCATTTGCAGCTGCATTACCAGCCTTATCATTACCAAATAAATTACCTGCATCATCACTATTATTAGCTCTTACACTAGAACCATCTTCTGCTTTTTTATCAGTACCAGCATCAGGATTTCCTTCTTCAAGAACTACATCTACAATGCTTTTAATTCCCTTAACTAATTTATCAACCTCCCCAACGGCACCACCAGAATCAGCAGCAGCCATATTGCCAAGTAATTCATCACCTTCAGCACCCTTTACAGCATCGTCTGCCCCTTCTATTATTTTATCAAGAGTATTAGTAATTAGAGCTTTTACAGCAATACCTGTAGCATCTGCATTAGGATTATTTTCGGATTTCATGTCCTCTACAATTTTCTCAAGGGACCTCTTAGTAGATGAAACAGTATCATGAACGGTCTTAAAGTAAGCTGCAACATCAGATTTTTTTGTCTCTGTACTAAAACCTAATACCTTGGAAACTATATCTCCAAATGATGTAAACACATTTAAGAAGTCATTACCTAAGTCTATTACTGACTTTAAAAATTTACTCTGAGGATCTTCCGCAACCCCACCGCTATTACAGCTTACTAATACCATAAATTAATTACTGCTCTAATTAAACTTGCTGAGACTGCTAAATAGGCTGGTAATGCTGATATTGGTGATGCAACTACTGATAATAATGCTCAGGTGCTGATGAAGCTAGTGTAAAAGCTATAATTGAAAGTGTAAAGACAATTATTGATGTAGCAGAGAAATCTGGCATAGAAATCAAGCCTGGGGCAATTTTGGTAGACCGGTGGCTAATGGAGATGGGCCTAAAGCTCTAATTCATAACGCTCAAGCTGGTGCAGGTGATGATGCAAAGCTAGTAGGTGAAGCATCAAAAGCCGACCCATGGGCAATGATTGACAAGATTAAGAATGCTAAGGCTTACTGCCCCTGCTGCTAATTCTGAAGTCGGAGTACTAGCTACTGCTACTAATGGGCAATAATGCTGCCGGCAGTGCAGTTACTAATGCAGACTTAGCAGCAGCTGTTGCTCTTAAGGCTATTACTAAAGGTGGTAAATTTACTCAACCTGATAATAATAAAGGTGGTGCAGTTAAAGCAGCAGCAGTAAGTGCAGTAAATAAGGCATTAGGAGTACTTGATTTTATAATTAGGAAAATAGTAAGCAGCAATCTAGATAAGATAAGAGAAGCTGTTAAGGGAATGCAATATTCTGAAACTACTACTGAAGCAACCAAATCTAGTACTACTACACAACCCGCTGTTATTAAATAAATTATCTAATTAAATAGTCTAAATAAAGTCATTTTAGGAAACTTTTCTTTTCATGAGATTTGTTTTCCTTTTATCTATATCTATCTCCCCTGAGAAAAAAGGAGGCACGTAATAATGAAAAGAATTACTTTAATGCGTTATTAATGACTTTGTTTTTACTTTTTAGCTGTGGGAGTAGTAGTACTAACGCTGAGGATCCTAAAACTGTATTCTTAACTTTTATTGCTAATTTAGGTAAAGGATTTTTAGATGTTTTTGTGACTTTTGGAGATATGGTTGCGGGTGCGTTTGGTATTAAGGCTGATACTAAAAAGAGTGATATAGGGAAGTATTTCACCGATATTGAGAGTACTATGACAACAGTTAAAGAGAAGTTGCAAGATGAAGTTGCAAAGAATGGTAATTACGTAAAAGTTAAAACAGTTGTTGACAAGTTTGTTGCAGATGTTTTAGACAAGATTGCAGAAGGGGCTAAAATTGCTGCTAGTGGGGCTACTGGCACTAGTAGTGAGTTAATTGGGAGTGCTACTAAAAATTCTGGTGCTACGGCTCCCAAAGCGGATTCAATAAACACGTTAGTTAAAGGGATTAAAACTATTGTTGACGTGGTTTTGAAAAAGGATGAGGGGAGTGCAGAGGCTACAAAGACAGCAGAAGATGATAAAAAGGATATTGGCAAATTGTTTAGTACCACTGCTGATGATGGAACAGATGCAGAGGCAGCAGCTAGTGCATCAATTGGTGCAGTAAGTGGTGCTGACATCTTAAAAGCTATTGCTAAGTCGGGCGAGGCTGCTACTGCTGGTGATATTAAAATTAATGAAGCAAAGAATGCAGCAGAGATTGCTGCTACCAATAAAGCTGATACTAAAGAGGCTAAACAGAAAGATGCAGTTATTGCTGCGGGAATAGCATTAAGAGCAATGGCAAAGGATGGTAAATTTGCTGCTAAGAATGAAGAGAAATCTGCACATGCAATAAATGGAGTAGCAGCAAGTTCCGTTGGTAAGACATTAAGTACTCTAATAATAGCAATAAGAAATACAGTTGATAGTGGATTAAAAAAGATAAATGAAGCACTAGCTACAGTTAAGCAAGAAGATAAATCAGTAAAAGCAACTAATACTGCAGAAGTAACAACTGATGGGCAGTAAATAAAGAACTAGTTAAGGGTAAATATAAAGGAAGTTATTGTAAGATAAGTTAATTAAGTAAGCTGTAAGAGCTGGTAAAAATAAAGTCAAAAAGGAATAGGAAGCTAGGAGCGTAATGCTTTTAGCTTCTAATGTTATTTAGGGAATGTTTATTTGTATATCAAATTGTTTATATGAGTAAAAGATTGAATATAAATAATTGTAAGTATGATATTAAGAGTATGTTTTTATTGTAATCAAATAATTAATACTTTAAAAGTAAGCTAAATGTGTGGTAAGGGCAAGAGGGAAATTGGGGTAGATGTTGGAAAGAAAAAAAGCAATGGGCAAGCGGCAAGGGGATTTGTACTATTAAAAACTAAATTA
>NZ_CP073150.1:0-29451 GCF_023035795.1 Borrelia nietonii YOR | reverse complement strand
TTGATACTCCTTATTATTTGTTCTATTACTAACCATAATAACGTAATTATTACTGGAAAGTAAACTAGCCTTTAATAAAAAATATTTTTTGTAAAATTTAACAAAAATAATATAGCAAAAGTTTTGACAAAAACAATTTTTTGCTATATTATTTTTGTTATAAAACAAATAATAAGGAGTTTGATATGATAAAAAAAACAAAAACTAAGATGCACAATGCAAATATAAAAAGAAAAATAACAAAAACAAATGAGAAAATAGTAGAGGTAGGGATGGAGCAGCCAAGTTTGTATGATCAAAAAATGTTTGAAGGATTTGATTCATTTGCACATCAAAGTCAAGACCAGATTAATAAGGGACAAAAAAGTGTAAGTAAAATCAGCAGAATAGGACGCAAGCTATCAAGAATTGGCAAAAATGAATGTTTCAAGTTTAATAGCAAAGTTGATTTTGGTATTCAAAGGAATTCATTAAAGCGTATAGGAGCAAGTGAAGTTGGGAGTATGTTTATTGGAGCTGAGAGTGTTTCAAAATTAATGCTTGATAGGGTCTTGAAATTATTAGGAAAAGAGATTTCATTAGAAGAGAACTTAAGCATGAGGAAAGGAAAGCTACTTGAGAATTTAGGGTTTGATGAATTTGTACGTATGCATTCTGATGAGATTGCTGTTTTACATAAGAATAAATATGCAAATGGGATAGATAAATATAATTACTTCAAGAAGTTTAAGGGACGGGACAATTTGGTTGGCTCAACAATTGATGGTTGGTTTGAAAACCAAGAAGGGGAAGCAGAGCTTTTAGAAATTAAATGCAGTGATAATATTTATTTAAAGAGTGCTGTAATTGAATACAATAAGAATGGTAATTTTTTAGAAAACAAATACTTTTTCAAGTATTATGTTCAAGTGCAAATACAACTTTTATGTACAGGTTTAAGTAAGGGGAATCTGTTTTTTCTAATAGGTAATGAAGCTATTAATTGTGTAATTGAGAGGGATGATAAGTTTATTAATGAAGTAATGTTTGATGTTTCAACAATGGAAGCGGAAGTAAGTAGTATTTCTGAAGCTTTAAGAGCAAAGTATGATATTGAGAATATAGATTTAGATAGTTTAAGTGAACTAATTCAAGAAGGGATTGAGAGTAGTGAGGTATACAAATATTTTTCAGAATCAGAGTATAAAGATAACTTTCTAGAATTTGTAAGATGTACTGACCTGGAGATTGATGAAGAGAAGGATAATCTGTTGAAAGGATATCTTAGTGAAATTAGTACTTTGCAAACAGAGATAGAAGAAGCAGAAGAGATAGCTAAGAGTAGACATACACAAGAGCTATATAAGGCAACAAAACCCATGAAAGATAAACTTAAATCCCGAATAGATGAAATATTTGCAGAATTTTCATTAATGGAACATGTAAATTATAATTTTGAAGGTATTCTATTTTCTTTAGATACAACCAAGCGAGCTATTAAAGATAGATTTAAGTCTTTAAGTGGCAATATCAGTTTTCTTGCTAGTAGTTTAGATTCAGTGCAGCAATGGTCTGATATTGAAACTTCCATTGTAAGTGCTTAAGGTTGGAGGTTATGAGGATTAGCTTTATGGTAGTACTTTTACTAATTACTTATCAGGTTGTGAAGTTTTTATGTAAATTTAGCAAAAGAACTTTAGAAAAAATAATTTATGATTATTACTCAAGACAAGAATTTTTAGAGGATATGAGAAGACTTGATCATGATTTAAGACTCATGGAAATGATGAGTAGATTAAGGGATAAGGAGAGCTCTCATGTCTGATATTAATTCAGTAGTATTATCAGGACGTCTGACTAGAGACAGTGAAATTATTTACGTTAGCAACAGCATTCCTATTTTGAAGTTTGGTTTAGCTAATAATAGGAGAATCAAAAGGAATAATGAATGGATAGATTATGCTCAATTTTTTGATTGTGTACTTTTTGGAAGTAGAGCAGAAAAACTAATAGCATTTCTTTTAAAGGGGAAACAAGTTGTAGTTAATGGGTCTTTAAGGTATGAGAGTTGGGATGACAAGCGAACTGGTGATAAGAGAAGCAAGAGCAGCATTTTAGTGGATGAGATTCAAATACTAAGCCCATTGCCTGCTTTAAGAGCACCTAATAAGGTTGATTCTGATGAAGGGTTTCATGAGGATATCCCTTTTTAGGAATGATATATTGCAATCAAAAATAATTGTAAGCTAAGGAGTTTTGAGTATGACCTATGCAAAAATTGAACTTGTAGAGAAGATGATGGACCAAAGAGATGAATTTGAAGAAGTTTTATTTAGTAAGGTAGTTGAGAAGGGAGCGGTAGTGCTTGTAAAACCTTACGATGAGGAATTTACTTGTTCATTAGCGAGGCATTATCTTGATATTTTTTTAAGGTTTTGCCTAAGGATTCCACATATTAAAGCTATATGTGGAATAACTAAGATTAAGGAAAAAAGTCTTTCTGTAAATAAGCATTTCAGGTCTTCTATGTTTGTGGACCTTATGTTAATTTTTTTTGAAGATTTATCGCTGTTTGAAGTTGAATTTCAAAGTATTAAATTTGATAGTAGAGGTTAAAGATTAAAGGTTAGAGGTTAAAGATGAAAATAACGCAAAATAATCCAAAGTTAATTTTAGAAATACGTCAGTGGGGATGTTACTTTTTATGTCTGCATTATTACATAGAACGATTTAAAAAATTGCAGTTTAGTATTAATGATATTAACAATAATTATCATAAATTTGTTGGTTTAGGATACATTAAAAGTAATTGTTATATTGTAAATCCATGCAGTATACTTCAAAGTTTTGGGATTAAGACAAGTGTGCGTTGGATAAGTCATTCTTACAGATGCGCAAATAATGAATTTGAAATAAGTGAAGTTAAAATCAAAGGTGTATCAGGCTATCATTTTATAGCAACTAACGATACCAGTGTTCTTTATGATTCACTTACGCTTAAGGAAAGAGGAGTTGAATATCAAATTACATCAAGGAGAGTGTTTAGGAAACATTGAAACTGCTAGCTAGAGAGGGAAGTAAGTATCGTTATAGTAAGGTTATTATAAGTCTTTTTCCTAAGCATACTTCATATGTTGAAGGATTTTTTGGAACAGGAGCAATCTTTTTTGCAAAACCATTAGCTTGTTACAATATACTCAATGATAATTCTCAGTTTATTTATAAGTTTTTTTATTATTTGCGACGAAATCCTGATTCACTTTATAAGAAGGTAAGAGACGCAATTATTTATGACAGAATTATAAATGAAAATCAAGACAAAATAGAATATATGGTTTTAAGAAGTTTGTATTCTATTTATGCTTCCTGTAATTCAACTATGAGGTTAGATAGAAGTAATTCTAAGAGATTATTTTTGGGTATGCTTAAGACTTATAAGTCTAGAATAAAAGAGATGCTTGATTATGCAATATTTACTTCGCGTGATATCTTTGATTTTCTGGGTGCTTTGCCGAAAAGAGATAAGATCGCTTCAACATTTGTATATCTTGATCCACCATATTCAATTTCACGTGGAAGTCTTGCTGATAATCGGGGGTGGGGTTTAGATTCTCTTGAGAGGCTCATTGTAGAGATGAAGAGATATAATTGGCAATTTGCAATAAGTGAATTTGATGATTTAAGGGTTTTAGAACTTTTCTTGAAATATAATCTTAATGTTAATTATATAGCTCGTTCAACTGGAATAGCTAATACTTTTGGGCATACTAAACATGAAATACTTGCAACTTCATATAGAACCAGTAAATCAAGTATGACTTGTAAAAATACTAGTCATATTCAACTTGAAATGTTTAAAGAGAAAGCGTGAATTTGTATTCTTAATTTGTGTATAAAAAAAGACTCTACTTCTCTGAATCTTTTAGAGTCTTTTTTTATTTTAAAAATGAAATATTGGTTTAAACTTTCAGGATTTATATGTATTATACACTAAATAATTGCCAAAAACTAGAGCTTAGCAAATAATTTATTGTTAAAAAAAATACCTAAGGATTGGTTCTTAGATATTTATATTTGTACATATTTATATGCGGTAAATGAGTTTTGATAATAACTTTAGTAGAAGTATATAATAAATTAGCAAAAATTGTAAGTTATTTCAAGCTAGTTTTGATATCTTTGTAAGCATTAATTTTACTTGCATGGGAGAGTCCATAAACATTATCAATCTCAGTAGTAGATGAGTATTTCATAAGTTCTTTAATTTCAAATGAGTTGTATCCTTTAGACTTTAGTGAGGCAATAAATATATTTCTACATATATGTAAAGATTTACGATACCTAAATCCTGCTTTAAGAAGCAATGATTTAAATTGTTTTGAAATCTTAATTATGCTAATTCTATTGTCACGGAATTTGTGTTTACTCTTTTGAAAAAGATAAGTACGCCTTTTGTCTTTTCCTTTGCTTGCAAAATGTTCTTGATGTATTTGCATAATAGCATCAAATTCAGACTCACTAATAACTACTTCTCTTATGCAGATACTACTTCTCTTTTTTGCTACATTAACACGAAGAGAATAGAATACTTCACCATCACAGCTTGTCTCTTTTGATACATCAGATAGTCTTACATTTTGTATCTCAACACCTCTGCAACCAGTAATACTTAAGATATATACAAACCATCCAGAGATTGGGTTGATTTGTATAAGCTTTTTTATACATTTTTTTACTAGTTTGGTTGTTTTGTCATTTAGATAGAATCTTACAGGAGTGTTTTTTGATTGTTTTGAAGCTTTATTTTTACTCTTAAGTGTACTTTTAAGTTGTGACAATTCTTCATTGAGGCATTCATTTTGCTTTATTAGTTCATTAATAAAGTTAAGATTACTGTTAGTTAAGAGTTCCTTTTCATGCATTTTATTGTTAACTAAAGATTTTAAAAATATTTAAAATTAGTTACAAAAATGTTAGCAAATACTTGTATTGTAAGTCAATTCTAACGTCGCTTCATTGTATATAAAATACCCCCTCTAAGGTACTTTATGTAAATAGAAAGGGTACTTTTTGATATGTTAGGTTAATATTTCTAGTATACTTTATCCTATCTTTAACAAATACTTGAAAATATCCTCTACATATACTCTATTTGTCTTTTTAGTGGATCTTCATTTTACAATGGTACGTATTGCTCTTTAAAATTTAACCTCTTTCTTTTTGTTAACCAATTGTTTACTTTTTATCTTCTTTTACCATTTTTGTAACCAGTTTAATTTATTTATCTTTACTATTTTTTCTAACAATCCCTATTCGTTTATTTTCCTTCTTTGTTTTTTTTGATTTAAACAATATGTAGCAGTTTTTCTTATGTTGTGTGAGCTTCTTATAAGTCTTAATTGTTTTTGTAAAGTTGATTGTTTTGTTATAGAGTTTATATTGGTTTTTGTTAAGTTTTGTTAATTTAGACTAGGTTTAAAGAGATATGAGAAGAGCAAAGAAGTCATTTGATGATTATGTTGTGTATTTTAAAGAATGCAGGCTTAATGACGCACAAATAGCAAAAGAGATGGGAGTAAGTCGTGTTAATGTAGGAAAGATGAGACGCAAGTGGGAAGAGGTTAAGGATGACCATGAATACGTTAAAGAAACTGCTAAGCTTACTATTCGTGAGGATACTTTAACTAATATTTTGCTTCATGCTTCACAAAGTACAGCCCAAGCGCGTGATCTTAAAAGTCAGTTTAGTATGGCCAGAAGCATGTTAGGGATTGAATTTATAAATTCATTTAGTCGTTATTTAGAGTTGGAACTTAAAGCCCATAATCACGAGATAGAAGTATTAGAATCTAAGATTATAAGTCTTGATAATAAAATTAGGGATAATAATCTTTCGCATTCAGATGAAGAGAGTAAGAGGCTTGAAGAATTAAAATTTAAACTGGATGAACTTAAAAGGGAAAGAGAACTTAAGAAGATGTCACTTTATTATAAGACAATGCTTAAGCTTAAAGCTACTGATGTTGATGTGAGATCTAAATTTTAAATTTAAAGGTTAGGAAATGGATATATATAAACTACCTCTTTTTAAGGAAATGCAAAAAGAATACAAGCGTGAATTTGGTATTGATATAGCAGATTTAATTAAACTGAAAGCAACTGTAATTGATTTTAGAGGGTTTGAGAAGACATATCTAACTAAGAAACAATGTGAGGTTTTAAAATTAATTGAGAATAATAATCAAAGTAAAATTATCCTGTCAGGTGGTATTGCCAGTGGTAAAACATTCTTGGCTTGCTATTTATATCTAAAGATGCTCATTAAGAATAGACATTTTTATAAACAGGATACCAATAATTTTATATTAGGTAATTCACAAAAATCATTAGAGATTAATGTTTTAGGGCAGTTTGAAAAGATTGCTAGCATGCTAAGAGTACCCTTTACGCCAAAGTTTTCTAATACATCATATTTTGAAATAGACTCCTTAAGAGTCAATCTATATGGTGGAGATAAGGCAAGTGATTTTGAAAGGTTTAGAGGAAGTAATTCCGCTCTTATTTACGTTAATGAAGCAACTACACTGCATAAAGAAACATTAATAGAATGTTTAAAGAGACTTAGAGTAGGTATGGAAACTATTATATTTGATACAAATCCAGACAGTCCAGAACATTTTTTTAAAACTGATTACATTGATAACAAGAAAACTTATGCTACATATAACTTTACAACATATGATAATGAACTAATATCAAAAGAATTTATTAAAACCCAAGAAGAGATTTACAGGGACATGCCAACATATAAGGCAAGGGTACTTTTGGGAGAATGGGTTGCGTCATACGATTCGATATTTACCAATATTAATCTTACAAGTAATCATGAATTTATAAGTCCAATAGCATATTTAGATCCTGCATACAGCATTGGAGGTGATAATACTGCCCTTTGTGTTTTAGAAAGAGTAGATCAAAAGTATTATGCATTTATATTTCAAGAGAAGTTACCAGTCAGTGATCCTAAGGTATTAAATACAATTAAAACTATTTTAACAAACCTTAATGTACATACACTATATGTTGAAGATAGGGATGATACTTCTGGGCATGGGAATGTGACTAAAACCTTTCTTAAACTTAGAGCAGGTATGAATCATGAGTTTAGAATTGCGCCAATTAAACCTATAAGTAATAAATTTACTAGAATTGCTACGTTAATAGGACCATTTGCAAGTTCTAACTTAAGTATTATGTACTATTCAAGCAAGTCAGCAATTGCTGATATTTATAAGTACAAAGGAGATGGAAAGAGTGCTGATGATTCATTAGATAGCCTATCAGCAGCATATATGTTATTGACTTTGGGTATACGTTCTCTTAAAGCACATTTTACTAAAAGAAGGTTCCTATAACACTTAAAATATTATATAATAATTAAATAAGGAGATTTTTATGGGACTTGCACAACCAGTAATTACACAACAAATGGTTATAGCAGAACTTACCAAAGCTGGGATAAATAGAGAGATTGCTATTGATCTGTCTTACAGATATTATCGCAATGAGCTTACTTACAAAGACATTGAGTATTTAGAGACTACTTTTAACCTTAAGCTTGAAAAGCTTGAGGCAAGCTTAAAATCTGATATTAGAGACCTTGATAATAAGATTGATACTGTTGAGAATAATCTTAACATAAAGATTGATACTGTTAGAAATGAATTAAAATCTGATATTAGAGACCTTGACAACAAGATTGATAACGTTAGAAATGAATTAAAATCTGATATTAGAGACCTTGATAATAAGATTGATACTGTTGAGAATAATCTAAATGTAAAGATTGATACTAAATTTACTGAACTTGATAACAAGATTGATACTAATACAATAGAACTTAAGAGCACATTAAGATTACATAATTGGATGTTTGGGACTCTTATCACCCTTAATATAGGAATATTTTTAGCATTAATATCACTATTAGTAAAGTAAATTTATTTAACTAGCCCCTTATTTAATTGACTTTCTGTCAATTATTTTTTCCCGTCATTTTTTTTACAAAAATTATTTAATTTTTTGTTAGAAACAATTAGCAAAAATTAATTATTGCATTATACTTGCTATCGTTAAAGGTTAAATAAGCCATGAGCTTAAATTTTAAGATTAATTCAAGAGATTTATATAAATATTCAATATTTTTTAGAAACTACATTTCAAATGTAGCAGAAGATTGCCTTAAGAATGGAATCACTTTAAATAGTGTAACTACTGCTTTGAATGTTAATGATGCTTTAGAAACGTTAAAAATAGAGCTAAAAGCAACATTATTGCAGTGTCTTATTAGTTATCGTTTTAATGGTGTTGGATACATTTTAGTTAAAACAGCAGATCAGCTACAAGATTTATACTTGGAAGTAAATAAAGAATTGCCTATTGGGTTTATGTATCTTGATTATAGTAATGTTCGTGATGAGGGGCCTGATGCTACTTATATAACATATACTTTAAAAGTAAATACAGATGAGAAGATATCTTATAAGGAAATAAAGATACATAAGAGCAGGGTAATCATACACTCCAATTATGATTATGTGCTTAAAGCATACAGCCCATGTTATACGCAAAGCTTTTTGCTTAATATATATCTTTTTGAACAAATATATAAAGAAATAGAAAAGCGAATAGAGAGTCATAACTTTTTATTTTACAGGGATGAATCATTAGTATCATTACAAGATGCCTTAAGTAATGCTACAACCTCATTAGAACTTTTAACTAAGGGTGTTAATGATAGGGCGAGCATATTTCCTAATATCTTTAAAAGAAATGATTTAAATGAGAATCATATAAGTGCGTTTAAGAGTGTAAATAGAGATTTAGAAAGAGAGCTTTCTAGACTTAAATCCAACTTAAATAATGAAGGAATATTTTACAGTGGCACACCAGATGCCTCACTGGAGGTTATTAAGTATGACTTAACCTATTTAAAGGAAGCATTAGCATTAGTAAAAGCAAAGATAGGTGCTGACACAAAAGAACCACTAACAAGGAGCTTTAATGAACAAGTTAAGGGACTGGGAAGTGATGGTAAGGGGGACAGATCGAATTACTATGACTTTCTAAAAGGTGTTCAAGAAGAGCTAGAAATTAATTGTAATAGTAAACTGGGTAAGCATTACTACTTAGACATGAGATTTAATTCATTGCATGTGCTAACTGAAGAAGAAAAGTATGAGAGAGATTCTAGACTTATAGAATTAACCCTTAAATATAAGGAATTAGAATCAAGCAATACGTTAAGTCAAAGAGAACTTGACGCTTTAAGATCAAAATTATTTTTTTATGAAGGCTAAAAGGAGATTTTATGAACAAAAAAACACAAGAAAATGTAGATAGCGCGCAAAAGGATAACTTGATGCAAAGTACAGAGGATAATAAAGAGGATAAAAATAGTATTACTTTAAGTTTAAAGGAATATGAAGAATATAAAGCATATAAAGCAACAAGAGAATCTGATAGTCAGAATTTAAGTATTAATGAGAGGATATCAAAGGAGCTTGCCGATACGCAAGCACGCTTGGAAGAAGAAAATAAATTATTAAGTGAGGCTTCTCGTATTAATGAGATTGATACTTTAGCACGCAAACATTTAAGTTCGCATTTTAATAAAGAAACACTACTTGCTAAAGGCTACTTATTAAAAGATATAATGCAAGCACAACGTAGGGAACTTGTTAGGAAGTACGTACCAGCTGAAGACATTCAAGCTATTGCTAAGGTAAGAGATACTAGTCATTTAGATGGAGAAGTGCTTGAACAACTTGTAAACCTTGCTAAAGTAAATATAAAGAAAAGAATCCAAGCTACAAGTATCAGTTCCAAAGGTGAGATTAAACTTAACTTAACAAATGAGGATATATCAATCTTAGATCCTAACTTTAGTCCCCAAAACTTTAATGAGTTTAATATTTCTATTGCTAATGCTTATAAAGAGAGAAGAAATGAGTTTTATAAGCTTGGAAAACAAAAAACCGCTTAAGGAGATAAGTATATATGTCACAGGCCATAACACAACTAAAAACTGAATATGATAAGAAAGTAAAAGAAATACAAGACCTAATGAAGAACCCGAATAGAGATGCTGGTCTTTTTCATGTAGATATAGGTTTTCAGGATAAAGGAGTACACTTTGCAAATCAAGGTGGGACTATAACTAGCAGTGTTGACAGATTAGAAAATTATCCTGTTAAAGGATATCCATACAAGAGAGGAATTAAGTTATCTTTTGAGGATGGTTATGAACCTTGTGTTGAAGCTTGTGGTGGTGCTGACCTTTATGGAATATGTACTGATATAGATGAATTTACTGGTACTGCCACAGTAATGCCAATAACAAACAATTTTACTGGATATTTGGTAGTAAAAAAAAGTAGTCAATCTTCCATTACACCTGGCGTAAAAGTGAAATTTGATACGAATGGAGAGATTGAAAATGACAGTGGTTCAGGTTCTCGTATTATTAATGGTATTGCCTTATCAAAGGCATTTAAAATCAATGAAAATCTATACATAGCGCTTGTAAGTATATTTGGAAATAGAGGGGTCAGCTAAAAGTGAGTAGCAATGGTCAGCAAGCAAGCTTAACACCAAATGTGCCAAATGAATCACTTGATCCTGACATTTATTCTTCAATGGATGATACTGAAATTGTCCAGTTTTTAAAACAACAAGTAGAACAAGAAGCTTCCATACAAGAGAACTCTACACAGGGGAGGAGAAGAGGTAAGAGACATGCAGCGGCACTAGAGACTGCTGAGGGTAAGACCCTTAAAGAGGGTATCTTAAAATTAAAGAAATACTCTAAAAGTTTTAATGATGAGCCTGCTGTTTTTAAAGCCAAGACTGGATTTAGAGATAAAAATTTAACATTTGATGCTATATGTCAATCTTTATCAAGTAGCACAGATAAATTAGAAGAATACCCAGCTTTTGGATTTCCATACAAACGTGCTGTTAAATTAAAAATTGAAACAGGTAAACCTGATGAAGTTCAAGTAGAAGTTTCTGATGGCAAAAATATGTATGGAATATGCATTGATATTAATGAATATACTAATATCGCAACAGTAATACCAATAACAAATAATTTTGAAGGATATGTATTTGCGCAAAATTCTTCTGGTATTCAGGTTGGTGATAAATTAGATTTCAATTCAAATGGAGAAGCCTTTAAGACATCTAGTTCTTCATCAGTTTCAATTAATGCAATTGCACTTAGTAACATATTTACTTTGCAGCTTACTGATGATGAATCTAAAAAAGGACAAGAAGATTATAAATTGTATTTAGTAAAGATAGCTCTTTATGGTAATAAGGCAGTTTCTTAAAATAGGAGGATTAAAGTGTCAAATGTAACTCAGTTAGTAAAACAATATGAAGATAAAGCTAAAGAGCTTAAAAAGCTGATGAAGAATCCTACCAGGGATGCTGGTACTTTTAGTAATACAGCTGATTTTAGGAATAAAAATTTACATTTTAGTAATTCTGGTGGAACTGTAACTAGTAGGCACGACAAATTTAAGAATTATTTTTTTAAAGGTTATCCATATAAAAGAGGAGTAAAGCTTGTTGTAGATACAACATCAGATAATAGTAAACCACACTATGAACCACATGTTGAAGCTGGGGGTGAGGATGACCTTTATGGTATCTGCACAGATATTGATGAGTTTACACAAACTGCTACAGTAATACCTATTACAAATAGCTTTCAAGGGTATCTTGTTGCAAAAGACAATTCTATTAAGAGAAAAGATAAGCTTAAATTTAACTCAGATGGTCAGGTTGAAAAGAATAGTTCAAGTAATAACAAAATTAGTGTAGTAGCCCTATCAGATTCAATTGAACTTGATAGTACCGAAAAGAAACTTTACGTAGTACATGTAGCTGTTTATGGCAATAAAGGTAAACCAAGTTAATAAATTAAAGGAGTTTGAAGATGTCAGAATTATATGATCAAAATTATTATGCTAAGGAAATATCAAATATATTTTCTGAAATAAAGTTACCAGTATTTTACAACTGGTTTTCAAATGAACAAATCGAAGATGTTGATTTAAAGACCGGGTACTTAAGAACAATAAAATGGGATGCGTTTCTTAATGCCAACCCTACAACATTAGTAAATGAAGTTAATACTATTGCAACAATAGGATTTAGGTCAGAAGCAGTCAAGCTTAACTACCTTAAATTACAATATAAGTTTAGACATTTAAAGCAAACTTCTGAACAGTTTTATAAAAATAATGATTATGCAGGCGATGTAAATAATAATTTATTGCCTTTCAAGGAAGCATATAAGCTTGCAATTAATGAGATTATTAAACTTATAAATCACTTCATATTAACGGGTACTGTTTCAATCCAAAAAGATGGAAAGAATCAAAAACGTATGCTTCCTAATATGTATGGCCTACTTAATATGCCAGATCAAGTCAAAGAAGAAGTAAGCAGTAGTGATAAAGATAAGATGGATAAGATCTTTGAAAAGATTGAATCAGGACTTGCAAAGTTAGAACTTGGTGATGAATTTTCTACTCCTATGATGGTATTAGTTGACCAAGCAACCAGTTTGAAACTTGTAAAACCATATGCAATACCAAATGCGTCCTCATCATCTAATATTTATTCTTCAACTGACTCTTGGGAAGACTTTTTGGTTAAGACTATTAAAGCTGTTAATAATAGACAAGAAGTTTACGTAGAGACAAGTAACTTACTCTCAAATCAGATACTAATTTATCCATTAAATGCAGAACTAATTAAATTTAAACCAAGTAAATATATGTTACCAATGCCAAATGAACAAGTTGATAAGGATTCAACTGATATTGCTCATTCATACATTGATTTTGTACTTGGTGGACTTTTGGCAACACAGAAGACTATTTTAAGAGTTGATATTAAGCAAAGTTAAGGAATTGTGACTTATGGATAGTGATGTAGAATCATCAGAAGGTTTTGGAGAGCTTTACTTACGAATTAAAGCTCTCTTAGATTTATCTGAAGAGGATTTAAGTTTTGCAAAGTTTGAAGAACAAGCAAAGCTACTTGAGATGATACTTAATACACGTGGTGTTAACCTTAGCACATTAAATATTAGTCAAGCATCTCTACTGCTTTATTATCACATAGGTTGCCATCTAAAGCGTTCTGGTGTGATTCGTGAGTTTGGTCTTGAGAAAATCAAAAAAGAAAAATTTGGTGAGCTTGAGATTGATTATTATCCATCCTCAGGTACCGAATTGAATTGTGGGAGTAAAGATTATTGTTCCTCTTTTGAAGAGCTTATCACACAAATTAAGTCAGGAGCGCGTAAGACTTACTGCATAGGTGTTGTGTAATGAGCACAAGAGACAGGCTTGCTAGTATGGCAGAACGCATGATTGGCAGGTTTCGTGAAGAATCATACTTCCTGTTTTACAAAGGAACATATTCGCATGATGATGAGTTTGAAAGCCCTGAGATTAATTTCGATAAAAATAATTACACTCAATTTGTTGGAATTATTATCGATATCTCTCCACAAGAACTTGTAAAAATTAATGACTCTAATATTTATGATTTGAAAAACTTATCAAAGCTTTATACAAATGCTGAGATTAATTTTGAAATTAAAGACAGAGTATCACTTGAAGGTTCATTTTTTGAAATTATAAATATTGACTCTAGCGTTGGTTATAAGACTTTAATTTTACGGGGTTTAGAATGGAGATAAAAGGTTTTAGAGAAATAGAATTAGAGATTGGTTGGTTTGGGGGGCGTGCTTTGGTAGCATTTATACATGAAATGGGTACTAAGAATTTACCCATACGTAAGCACTTGACCGAAGTAGCTAATTCTTCTCAGTTTAGAGAGTACGTTAATACCAATTACATGAATAATGAATTTAATAAAGGCATTCAAAATGGTATGAATGCTTTGGGAAATGCATTCATAGAATATTATAAAAATTACGTATTAGCATCTAAAGTAAAACCTGCACTCTCTCCTAAGACAATTGCTTTAAAAAAGAGAAGGGGTAGCAAAACACCTGAGGTACCACTCAGTTGCAGCGGACTTATGCTTAAGACCATTGAATATAGGATAAATGAATGATACTGGATATTACTACTATAAAGCAATCTCTGATATCAGTTTTAAAAGACTTCACTAAATTTGCAAGCATTCATAAACTTGATGTTGATATTATAAATACGCATAACCATCCATACATGTCTGAACATACAATAAAAAAGCCCAATATCCTTGCAATAAAATTTGAAAATCTTGAAGGTCTTTTTAATCACAACTTAAGAACCGGTTCATTTTACAAAAATGTAAATGAATTTGGTATCTGTTTCCAAATCTATTTCATGGCATTTGCAAACGTTAATAAAAATGCATATAAGAGACTTATGTCACTTTATACGTTATTTAGTGATTTTTTACATGACTTAGGTACCCAAAGTTGTTCGTTCAAACCTGAAGAAGGTATAAGCACTCATGAAATAGAGCTAAAGTTTTACATTTATGCTACAACCAATATGCAAAATTCTGGTCTTATTGATATTGAAAGCAATTATAGTAAGTTAGCATACTCTGCAAGTTGTGGTTTTAAAGCTAATGTACAAGTAAAAGAAAACCAAATTAAGGAGGAAGAACAGAATGCCACAAGATACAATCAGTGTGAATTTGGCACATTCTGAATTAGATATAAACTATGTAAGTTACTATACACCCTTACTAGTGTATAAATGTGCAAAGATCAAACTCAATGATTCAACACCTAAGATAAAGATATTAAACTTAAATATAAATAGCTTTGAAAAACAAATCGAGGCACTTGAAAAGGAAGGAAATAATGGTGAGGATGAATTTAATAAGGAGAGAGAATACCTAAAAAAAGCAATGCAAGCATTCTTCTCAGCAGGTGATGCCGGACTTAGATCAGTCAAGCTACTTATATATAAAGAGGGAACCGAAGCAAAGGCAATTAAAACCCAACTTAAAGACAATAGATATACTTTTGTTGCCCTTATTAATACTTATTCAAGTAACAGTGATGGTGGTGATGGGCTTACAATATATAAGGATGATTATACTCATTTTAAAGACCCTGCTCACTTCTTTGTATTTGCAACAAAAGAATCTGAAATAAAAGAGTTGTTTAAAAATGGTACGAATTCTAAATCTAAAATTATTGTTATCCACTCTAAAGGAGAGGAATACTTACACTTAAGATTTATATCTAAATACTTACATGAAGCTAGTATTTTTCATGCTGTAAACCCTTATGGACTTAAGTTTAGCGGTATGAGTCCTATTACTGATGATTCTATAACCTGTAAACTTAGGAATGCTAATATTAACTTTTACTCATTGCTTAATGAGACTGGTCTTGATGGTGTTATGGCTTTTAAGGAAGGAGTAACTCTTGAAGGAACTCCCATTGACGAATTATTTACTTATCATTATATCAAATCTGAACTTACATCCGAGCTTATTAGAGTATGGAATGTTAATGGTAGACAGAATAGTAAACTATCAGAACTACAACTCTCAGGAAAAAGAGATAATGCTTACAGTGCTGCTGTTGAATGTATGCTTAAACGTTTCATTGATAGGAATATTATTGTTGCTTACTCCAAGCTTAAGATTCACATATCACCAACACCCGAGCTAAAGCTTTTCTTATCAATAGAGATTACTTATAACCACTCTATGAACGCTGTCCTTTTAAACATTACAGCACAAGATATAAATAGTTATATAAATAGCTTGAAGGAGAATTGAGAATGGAACAATACTATGATTTAAGGAACATATTTTTTTCAATTGGTGGGAATGAAATTCAAGGCGGTAAGTTAGAACTTACAAGTGAACCTACAACAAGAGCAGTAGCTAGCAGTGAAGATAGGGGTTTCCCCGTAGTTAGCTTCAGGGATCCTAGAACCATTACTTTCATATTCAATATTGAAGTTACAATTGGATCTTATGAGTACAAATTGCTAACAAAGCTTTCAAAAGACCAATTTTATAATACTCATCAAAGTAAAACTGCAAAGATGTTAGATTTAGTATTCAATGACTTAGAAGACATCAAAATTGTATCTCAATATGCATTTTTTGCAGAAGAACCTTCAAGAAGTTATTCTGCTGAGGCTGAAAAGGTTACATTTGAAATCAGAGCGGTTAACTGCACAGTAAACACCTAATTTTGAACGCTTAAGGAGGATTTTATGATTACGCGTTACAAAATGAATATCTTAACTAAAGATAAGACTTTTACATTTGAAGTAAGAGTACTGCCCGTTTACGAATGGGACTCTATATTAGGATTTTCACAAAATGAAGGCATCAAAAAACTTAATAATCTTGAATACTTAAGAGCAATAACAGACCTTATGATTAAACCTGGCTTTTTAGATGAATTTTACTTTATTTTAAATGAAAATAGAGAGTACATTACTTACTACAAAGATTATCTTAAGTACATACTTTACTCAATTCAGTTTGATGTATTCAAATCAGATCCTGACTTTAAGAAACCAACTTTAGTTTACTTAAGCCATTATCTAAATAATGCTGATGGATTTGTACAATTTGATTACATTAATGATAGTTGGAATTATGAACAGATAATACAAAATATCAAGTCACAACAAACATCAATGGGGATACAGGATGAAAATCCATAATGGAAGTAAAATCTTTAATGAAACCAAACTTGAATATTTTAAGTTACTTGAAGAGATAAAACAAAACAAATATTTCTTTCCTGTTATCATGGGTATTTGCACTTTAAATGAAGTCAAAACATTGAACTACGAAGAACTAAATGAGGTTTACAAAATATCGAATCTGAAACTTGAAAAGCAAATATTTGAAATGACTCTCTCTAAGGGAATGTTATGAATACTCCAAAATTTACAATTAAATTTACAGGAGTGCTAGATCATGCATCAACTCGCAAATCATTAGAAAAAGACATTTCTAAACTAGAACATTTAATTAAACCTAAAAAATCTTCTCTAAAGAGCACTAAAGATATCTTAAAACATAACTTATCTGAGAAGAAACGTGAACTAGCCAAACAAACCAAATATGAGAAATTACGAGAAAGGGTAGAAAAGTTTAGATTTACTGAAACTAAAAAACTTGTTAAGCTAGGATACAAATTTGAAGAAGCTAGAAAAAAAGCATTCAAGCGTTCACTTATGTCAAGTAAAGACCGAAGACAATTAGAATATGAAGAAATGAAAAGTGGCAAGCATAAGGAAACAATACTTCACAAAGCTATTCAAAAAAGTATTCTTAAAGGCGGCAGCATTTTGAAAATTGCTACTGGAACTGCTCTTGGACATATAGTGGGTCATACCTTTCAAAGTGGTATTGGTGATATCTTGAATTTTGCAAAAAAATCTATACTTAATGATGCTAGATTTCAAAAGCTTGACTTAATTACTTCAAGAGTATTTACAACAAATGAAAAGAGCAAACTTGATAGCATGCTTCAAGGCATACCTGGTTTTGGGAACAGCATTGAAAGAGAAGATTTTCTCAACTCTGCTGGGACTCTTAGAAAAGTATTACAACACTTAGGTCAAAACAATGACGATAATCTTAAGCAGGCTGTAACATTTGCTGCAAAGCTTAAATCTACCGGGGTTGTTGGTGATAAGAATTCTGCTATTACTGCAGTAGCAGAATTCTTGCAAGGCAAAAGCGGTTCTCTTTATAACATTATGAGTTCATTTAATAAATTTACTGATAAATATAATGAACGAGCTGAAATGGAATATGACAGAGTAGCAACTGGTTATACCTTTGATTACAGAACAGACAAATTAAAAGAAATTATTAAGGACTGGAACTCTCTTGAGTTTCCTACTTATGCTAGTGAAGCTGAAAAAATTAAGGATAGTCTGGATAAAGCTCAAGATTCATTTGGAAAACTTTCAGCTAGTGTATTCCAACCCATGTTGGAAAAAATAGAAACCATAGCTAAATGGTTAACAGGTTTTACCGTCAAAACACATATTGTTGAGCCCATAATAGACGGAATTAAAAGTTTTTTCGGTGACATTAACGAATGGCTTATAAAGCTTGGAAATCAAATTCTAAAATTAACATTGCCTAATTGGGCATACAAATGGTTATTTGGTTCAATACCTACAACAGATAAAAGCCATTCACCACTCTTAAGTACTGATACTGAATCAAAATTAGAAACAGACGCAAGTATAAAAACACCTTAAGGAACATTTAAATATGATACCACAATTTACAACAGACTTTATTCATAAATATAAAGACACAGCACCAGTAAAGGCAACACTAGACTTCTTAAAGCTTACTCCATCACAAGTAACAAGTATCCTTAAAGAAACATTCAATGAAATTTCTAGTGTGTTTATGGCATATAACTTCTTAAGTTTATGTCCAAGGATGGACTTTAAGGGACTTGGATACGTTCCACAAGGATTTTTCATCTTACCCAAAACTGAACTAATTAGCACAACTTACACCACAACATGTTCAAAGCGTCCTGTAATTGACTACTACACACGTAAATCTGAATATGTAAGTTACAATCCAACTTTCACTGGTGAAGTTATCACATTAAATAATGCTGTATTAACTAGTGCTTATAAGGAACTGCTTAAATTCTCGGCTAATACGGCTTTTGGAAAGTTAATCTTTCCTCATACCAGTAATCTGGCAAAACAACAACTTATTAATAGAGTTGAAGAGAGTGTACCATTTAGTTTCTACAGTCCAACTTTAGGGTTCAGGGGTATTGTTGCAATTACCTCTCTTACCCTTAAGGACACAGTATACCTTGATGAGGTTGAAATTAGTCTTACCTTAGAAGTTCTTAAAACATTTTCAATATATAAAGGGTAACTTCATGGAATGTAGACTTATCAAATACGACTTCAAAATCGAATTTTATAATCCAAGTAAAACTAGCACTAAGAATATCACATCAGAAGAAAAGCCTAAAATTATAATTAAAACTGAAGATGGAATACACATTGACATATCAATATCTGATATGTACTCAAGTAACAATTATGTGTGTGCAAAGAAAAGCAAGCTAACCCTTTGGAACCTACCTATAGACTTTACCGATAATGTAAATGAAGGAGATATTGTAAAAATATCTTATAAAAAGTTCGCAGACTCTAAAGATTATGACTTTATTATGGCAGGTTATTTGGGTGTTCCTATGAGTACTGATTATGCTAATGGTGATTTTAGTGTTGACCTTGAAATTCATTTGGCAACAAAAAGTAATTATTTCAATCGCAAGCTTAAAATAAATCAATTCCAAGGAATGAGTGTAGAGAATGCAATTAAATCAGCTTTTCCTGGTAAATGCATTATCAATATGAGCTATGCTGATAGAACAAAAATTATAACAGAAAGTTTTTGTGCAAATACTCCTCTTGAGTTTCTTGAAAAGATAACTAAAAAGTATGTTCAAAGCGTTAGAACAGATATTGTACCTAAGGAGCATACACAACTTATTAAAGAATCGGCTCTCGGGAACACTCATGTTGAGTGTAATTATATTTTTACTAACGCCACACCTGCAGAGCAAAATACAAATTATCTACCTCTTGAAGATTTTGGTCTGCAGTTTATTCCTCAACAAGAGATTACTATTGGCAGTACTTTAAGTATAAGATTTATATATTGGAATGCCAAAGTTATGTACACACACAAACTGAAAGTTGGTGACAGGATAAAATTTATTGACTCGCTTGGAAAAGAAGTTAAAAGCAGTATTATAGAGTCTAATGCTATCTTAAGCAATACTGGTGAATGTTCGCTTATCCTTAAGCTTTATGATGACTCTAATTACTTAGAAATAAATGGGACGGCTAAATAAATGAACTTGAATTATGAAATATACAGAATGAATAGCCAAATGAAAGGCTCCCCGTTAACACAAGAAGAAATAAAACTATGGATTTATAGAAACATTTTTATCTCTAAAATAGGAATAATTAAATCTTTTAACACCTCTACACAAAAAGGTGTTGTTTTACTCTCTGGACACA
The DNA here is from genome assembly GCF_023035795.1 of Borrelia nietonii YOR. NCBI lineage: Bacteria > Pseudomonadati > Spirochaetota > Spirochaetia > Spirochaetales > Borreliaceae > Borrelia > Borrelia nietonii. Next base: position 9,355 of record NZ_CP073150.1, on the reverse strand, counting down.
CAGACTTAGAGATTAAGACACGCAATATATCAAACATGCATTTTAATCTTAAAGAAAATGACGGGGTAATCTTACTTCAAAGTAGTATTAACCTTTTTAATGAGGATGATAATCATTATTTTGACAAAAACTATTTTTATATTCTAAGGCCAATTAACATGCAAAATGCTACTATCAAAGTTAATGACTTTGCAATTGACATACAAAACCCCATAGACATTAAAGCTAACAATACAAGTTTAAGGTCAGTATTAGAAGAAATTGTTTCTTGTCTATACAATTTACGGGTAATTGGGAATGCTAGTGTTGAACCTAGCTTTTACAGCAATCTTACAAAGATTACAAATAAAATAAATATGTTACTAAAATAGGTTTTTGCTAAAATAGTGCTATACTTACTACCGGTTAAAGGTTAAATTAGAATCATTAAAAGGTTAAAGATTGGATTTACAGATTGACAATCAATTTAATTTGGTTTTTAAAAAAGACTTAGCATTAACTAGTGGAATAAATGAACAAAAGCAACGTTTATTTATATTTTTAAGAACTCCAAAGGGTAGTCTTAAGAATGCTCCTAATTGGGGATTTGATTATAATTTCTTTACAAGGTTTGCTAAGACAAGCTCTTTAACACAAATTAAAACTTACTTTTCAAGCATTATACAAGACCTCAAAATTGATGTTGTCAACATTGAAACAATTACTAAAAATAACACATTAAACATTATATTTGAATTTGCAAACGACACTTTAGATATGGAGATTAGAATATGAGCATTCTTTTTGATCCTGATTTTGGTATTCTAAAACAGAATATCCAACAAATAGTTAATGCCAAACGAGCATACTTACGAGATATGCATGGGATTGTAATTAATAATGACCCATCCTCTATTTACAATATTATTGCAACCTCACTTGCAACAATTGAAGAACAAATCATTGATGAACTTAATTCATTTTTCTCTAAAGTAAGTCCCGGTGGCGAATACTTTAAGGCAATCGAAGAGCACATAAGTGTTAAGAGTACTACCTTTGATGCGGTTCGTTCATCATTGCTTAAACTTAAAGAAATAGAGTACGTCAATATTGATTCTAAAGTCGGAACAGCTGATATTTATCTTATATTAAATGACTCTTTACTAAATTCTAGTAAAACTGATATCACTGATTCTACATTTAAAGCCAAACTTTGGAAAGTGCTTTATTCAACTATGCCTGTAGGTACACTCTTTAATGGTAGTATCACAATTGATGGCCTTAACACTCACAATCAACTCAAAAGCTATAAAATATCTTTAGGAAAGAAAAAATACGTATACCTTAAAGTAAAATATCAACTTGATCTTAAAAATCACATATATCTTAACATAGACATGCAAATAAGAGATATATACAAACGTATTGTAACTAATAACTATCCTGATATGGGTATCAGCTTTGAATATCAAGATTTTATAGCTCCTGTTAATGAAATTAAGGGAATTAAGAGTATGAAAATATATGCTTGCATTAAAGACACAGATGACACTAAAATTGCAAGCATTACTGATTCAGAATTTAAGGAAAATACTAATATTGAAGTTAAGCCTGAGGAAATACTTATCTTCAATCTTACTGACAGATTAATCATTGACATTACAACTTAAAGGAGCTATTAAAAATGCAAATACCCATCCATCTTCAAGATACTGGGGTTGAAAAGTTCATACAAAATGAATTAGAGTATGCAAATACAATGTATTTAGAACTAAAAAGGCTAAATTCTAATTTCACAAGTATTACTGCTACACGCCACTGCTCATCACGTTTTATTGCCATTTGGTTATCCAATCTATTTAGAATCTTTTACTCTGAAAGCCAACCACTCGAATCACTTGTAGCAAACATTGATAGTGTGCTTTTTGCTTTACGTCATATTGGCACTGATGAATCATTTATAAGACTTTTTAAGGCCTTCTTAAATGTCGATATTGAAGTTACTACCCCACAAGCTGGTGTAATTAACATAAAATTATTAAACAGGATAAAAACTAACTTTATTTCCTTTATCTCTCCTAGCACCGTTAAAGGGCATAAACCAAAACGTATTCGATTACATCAAACAAAAAAAGGATTTAAAACGGCATATAAATTTTTAACATTCAATTTCCTTCCTAAAGGATATTCACACTCAATTTATGCATTTATAAAAAATCTCATTCCTATAGGACGTGTCTTAAAAATTACAAATAATGAAAACATAGAAATTATTACTTTTAATTAAGGAGAACATTAATGTCAAGTGAAGAGAAACTCTTAATTGATGAAGAAGAATTTATCCAAATCAACAACCTAAACAGAGTTGGTGATATTCAAAAAACTGATTTAATGCTACTTGATGATGGAGGTTCTAATTGCAATGCAATTACATATGAAAATTTTCTTAAAAAAACTAAAGACAAAATCTTCAAAAATGAGGGACTTGAGTATTTCAAAGAAGTCATTAAAGACACAATTGCTACTGAACTATTAGCAAATGAAAACTTTATAAATCAAGCTTATAATAAAGTGCTTGAAAAATTACTCAACAATGCCAATAACGGTGTTTATAATATTTCTGATAAAGTAAGAGACAGAATTATAGGAAATATATCATCAACTACATTAACTAAAAATGATAAGTTTGTAATTATGAATTATAGTACGCTACAAAAATCCCCAGTACCTGAATATTTAACAGGAATTCCTTCTGGGTTTACTACAACAAAAAGCAAAACTACAAGTTCATATATTTACCCATCTTATTTTAAAAATCAAGCTTACGTATTAGACATGACATCAGAATATTCAAATCAAGAAGTTGAACTCTTATTTTATACATCTGATGATGATAACCCTATTTATTTAGACATTACTGTTGCTCTCACAATCAATGCGTCTGGTACTAAATATGCAAAAAAAGTAGCACTTAAATACACTGATAGCTCACAAAAGTCAACAGCATATTATTACGGTGCTAAAAATGCTTATGTAGATATTTTATGTCCAGTACTTAGAGGATGGTACATTCAAAAACGTGGATATATAAATGGTAATCGTGTTCCGGTTTTAGTAAAGTTATAACTTTATATAGTTTTTGCTATTCTTTGCTATATAGTTGTAGCTTACCTATTATAAACTCGAGGTGATAAAGTTGAATGAATTAAGTATTAATAACATATTAGATTTTTTACTTCAACTAATTAACATCAATGAAGTGAAGTTAATCATTATTAGTATTTTTATATTAAGTCTGGGTTTGATTTTCAAACCAGTAATCAAAGATATGCTAAGTATCTTATTAAGTAAGATAAAAATACATGACAGAGACAAAGAAAAGGAGGATTTATGATACTTGATCGTAATTCTTTAGATACTGCTTTAAATGCAATCGTAACATTATTTGACACACTATCTAATTTTGAAGATGGGTCGTTTAATGAAAATGCTCATAAAACATTCATGCTATTAAATGACATTTACACAGAATATCAGATTATCTATACACAAAATATGGAAAGGTTAGAGAATGCCTTAACTCCGCAAATAAGAGAAACACTTGAACCTATCCAAACTAAAATCAAAAAATTCATAGAAAAGGTTAATAGCAATCCAGATAATATGCAATTACCATTAGAAATCTCATCAATTGAAAAGGAGGTCAAATGAAATTAAGTACTGCTAAATTGAGTGTTGATATCCTAAACAAATTTACAGAAATTATAAAAAATAACCACCAAGGTAAAAACACCGTAACCTACATTAATATTTTCACCAAAGTGGTTAATTATTTTTACTCACTATATGAGGCAAGTGTATATCAAATGGAACAAAAGGAAGCTATCAAACTACTCTCTGAAATTGAAGAAATACTAAGGCTCAACATCGAGATAATAGAAACTGCTGGGGATTATGATGATTATTCAAAATACATTTCCCAACTTAGAGCTAAACGTAATAAGCTCATGAGTACTTACATCAAAATGTTAAAAGAGGCCTAATTTGAAAAAACTAGTAAATTTAACTTTCTTAACGCTTATCTTCTCATGTACATCTATTGCTTCTCTAACGGAAGAACCAACATTTCCTAAAACCCAAACCCTCACAGAATTAAGTACTTATGAAGCTAAGCTAGCTGATTATGTTATGTACTTGCAAGTATTCTTAACACGTACAAAAAAGAAAGTTAATGACCCAAAGTATCCTAAGTTTACTTATTTTGATTCTTCTACACTCAAGTCTGAACAGACAATCCAGGATTTAATGTTTAATATCAACATTTTCAAAGCATACATCAAGATAACTAAACCTATTGCTGAAGCGGTTTACAAAAAATATTCAAAACTAAAAAATTAATATTATTTAAAGCCCCTAATGGGGCTTATTTGCTTTAAATTATCATCTATGTATCAAATAAATATCTTAATTCTTCTTCTCTTGACAAGAATCCAAATAATCTGAGTGGACTATCCTCATATTTAGGCTGCATAAGCGCTATAAATGCCTCAAATTGATCTAACTTCCTCATAAGATGATTATTCTTAAATATATATTCTCTAATGAGTTCTATCCAATAGTTAACACTCCTTAAAGCTTTATTCATATTAAAATACTCTAAAAAGGAAGAATCATCCCCCTTCTTTATAGCACTTAAATATGCATTTATCTGCGATATACTCTCAAATGGTTTATCAACCAAATGCTTATGCATACCACGTGCTGCTATAAGAAGACTTTTATAGCAACTAAACTTAATTGAATTAGCTTTATTATCTTTATTTACTCCTACTGTATTAGTATTATTAGATTTCACAACTCTATTCACATCTACAGGTGGGGTTTCTACACCCTTAGATTGTTCCTCTGTTGTGTCTTGTCTAGTTCCTAAGGTATTTGCATCATTATCTTCCTCACTCTCAATTGATAGATTGGATGGTACATGCTTATTATCACTTTTGGTAACAGACTCATAATCAACAGGGTGCATCTCTTTAGTCACTATTTTCTCAGTTTCAGTATGCCCTATTTGTTGTACCTTATGAGCTTCATAAAGATTATCTGTATCTCCTAGCTCTTCTCTTATATAGGGCATACTCTCAAGCCCCGCACCTGGCAAAGTTCTGCATAGACAACTAACTGCACATTTCCTTAACATAAATACTGGTTTCTCTCTCCAAATAGGTGAGTTTTTGTAATACTCATTAAATAAAACAGAAAAACTATAAATATTACCATGCTCTGATTTGAAGTAAGCTGTACATTGCCAATCTTCTTGTACCATTTTATTGCCCTTAGAATCAATTTTAATTGTCTTAACCATCTCTTCTTTAAATTCAAGGCTATATTTACTATACCCTGCCTCATATGCCCTTATAAGTAAGGTTTGATATGCTACCACAACTGCATATCTCCCATTAAATGGAATTATGTATGCTTCCTTCTTGAATGGATTTAGATTATTTACTTGTAGTAAAGTTAAGATTTCTCTCTCTGATTGAGTATCCATTCTTTTAAGTCCATGCATACTCTTATATGCTTCCCATACCTCATAAATATTACTTGAATTCATTTTTTCTGTTATTATACTAATCGTATTTGATATCTCAGGTTTTGCTATATTCTTTGTATTTGTCATGATTAACACCCCTTATTATTTATTTTATAAATAAATAATAATAGCAAAAACTAAATTTGTCAAGTTTTATGAAATTTTTGTTAAAAAAATTTATGGAATATTGGACTATTGATATTGAAAATAAAAATTTAAGTCTTTGTTAACACTTCTTCAAGAAGAACTTGCTAACAAAGACTTAAAGTCTGTCTAAATTGAACAAAATAATAAGGTAGTTCTACAATGAATAGCACTACTAATACTAGTAAAATACAACAAATTTCAAATAAAATCAACCCTTGTTCACAATAACTTTTTTATCCTATAAAGAACTTACTTATGAGAGACATGATAATAAATATAATTATCGGTATTTCTATTACTGTAATAACAATGGAAATTATATTTCCTACACTAATCTTTTCTAGTAATACTGAATGATTATTTTTAATTTTCTCTCTCAAAACTGGAATATTGCTTTTATTTTTTTCTCTTAAGACTTCAAAATTAAAATTGTTATTATGAAGTAAAATGAAATCTACTGCTGCTTCAGCAAACCCCTTATTTAAGAATTCAATCCTTAAATCTTCTGTTTTATATGTTTTATATGCCAAATTATTCATAAACACTCCTTATGAATCGCCTTTTCAACTTTTAAATTCTTTCATAAACTTTTCAAGCAAATCTTTTTCACTTGAAAAAAGTTTATCTAATACAAAGCCAGTAAACTTAGCATTCTTTTTATAAAAATCATAACTATCTTGGCTTTTAAGCTGAAATCTTAGTGGCTTTATTGGATTTACTTTTGATTTCTTCAAATTTCTACTTTCCTTTTCCATCAAAAAAGATAAAGACTGCCTAAATCCATTTTCAACTAAATATTCTTCTTTTAAAATTCCATCTTGAATAGCACTAGCTATCCTTAAATAAGAATAGGCCTGAGATTTGGCTAGTTTATAATCTTTTATAAATTGAGAAAAGCTTTTATACCCATCTAACTTATAATATTCTTTTCCCTTTATCTCTCTTAAAATATGCATGGCCTCTATTTTATTATAGATATCATCTTTTATATTATCCTTTAACTTATTTTTTAAAAGGTCAAATCTTTTCTGGTCATTACTTACGTTAATATCTTTATTAACCAATAAAATAGAATTTTTATCATTGTTTAAATTTCTTGCACTGATTATTATTTCATCATTATTTTTTTTATTCATAAAATCCCCTTGATTTGTTGAATTTTTACAGTTGTCCAGCGCTGGACAACTTATACACTTATACTAGGAACTTCTATTTTATCGTTATTAAGCTTTATGCGATATAATAAATTACTCAATATCTGATCATATTCTATGATAGAATCCGACTTTAAATCAAAATCACTGTTGCTTGCTATTTTTCTATTTAGACTTTCCCTTTCAGATACGAAACCTAAAAAATTATCCTTTTCTTGAATTATTTGCAATAATTTTTTATGTGTATTATTTTTTTTAAACCTTGTTATAATAAAGAAAATTGGTGTTAACCTTTCCAATTTTTTAATGAAAAACTCTAAAAGTTCATAGCTTTCAAGTGTCCATTTTTCAGCTGTCATCGGCACTATAATATAGTCAGTAGAATTTAAAGCACATTTTAATGTAAAATCTAAACTCGGATTAGTATCAATCACTATGTAATCATAATTTATTTTCAACCTCCTTAATTCTACCTTTAACTTTAAATCAATAGATTTATGCCTATTTGCACAATAAAAATCTTCATTTAAACTATGTAAAGTTAAATAACTAGGAAGTAAATCTAAATTGCCTTCAATATTAAAAATTGCATTATCAATCTCCAAATCTCCTTTTAAAACCTCACATATGTTTTTTTCTATTAAATTTATATTGTTTTCTTTTATCTCGTTAAAGAAATAACTAGTAACCGATGCTTGCGTATCCATATCTATTAAGAGTACTTTATACTCTTTTGCCAGCAAAGTAGCTAATATGAGACTAGTCGTACTTTTACCGACACCACCTTTAATCGATGCAATTGTAATTACTTTAGTTTTTTTTCTATCCATTTATTTATAAAACCCCCATCTGGTAATTTTTTATTGTAAAACTCATATACTTGATTTTCTAAATTCACCATTAATTCAAGTAAAAATTTACTATATTGTGTCTCTAATTTTTCTTTCTTAATCAAACGAGATATTCCTTTGATATAGCAAAACACACTCCCTTTTTTAAATCTAAATTCTATGTAATAAACTTTTGAAAAAGTATATGCTTTTACGACACCATTTTCTTCATATCTTGTTATAATGTTTTGTACTGGTTTTCTATACCCGTAATAAATACCTAAGAATTTATCATTCTCTTTTATAGAAAATAAATTCAGTGTGTTTATCTTTTCTTTATTAAATAATCCTCTAAATGCGATAAAAAACTTACTACTTTGTCTCCTATGTACTCCAAACGTATATAAATCATTCATTATCTTTGTGTGATATATTTTTCTACCATTGTTCTCTTCTACTTTAGCAAAGATATGTTTTTTTTCTATTTTTTTAATCTCTAATTCCTTGGTTTTGAGGCGTTCTAATACACTCTCCACAACTAATCCTTAACTCGTAATTTTTTTGGGTTCTCCTAATTTTAAATAATTCCCACCACTCTCTACTAACTCTAAAATTTCGTAGTAATAATGATTATTAAATACCTTGTTATACTCTAATTTATTCTGTTTGTTTAAATATTCTTTTAGCATTGGTACTAAAACTGAGGTGTCTACTTTATGTCTTAATTGTTCAAGAAGTATGCTAAATACGTTATTCCTAATTTCTTTCTCATCTTCTTTTGCGGTTGCTTCAACACGTTCAACTGACTTTTTAAGCTTCCCTATTATCTTTTCTAAGTCATTGTACTTATTGTTTTCTATGATAAAGTGTGGTTTATCTTTATATAGCTCATATACCTTTTGTATTTGGATTTCCAACTGTTTACTATTATAGCCTTCATTTTTTAAGATAATTTTTGTTTCATCCAGTATTCTACTTAATTCCTTTTGCTTACTTGCAAGCTTGTTTTCTTTTAGCTCAATGTTGCTTTTTTTCTTGTGTTTAATTTTTTCAATGAAGTTTTCTGTTCTTTTAAGTATCTTAAGCACTTTAATTGTAACATCTTTTTCTAGTTTTAAATTCAAAATAGAGAAGAAAGTATTTGATTTAAAATTACATTTCTTAGCGTACTTTTTTACTTGCAGTTTCTCTATTTCTTTTATGTCTTTCTTTTCTTCTTTTTTATTATTATATATATTATATATACACTCCCATTTTTCTACACTCCCCTTTTTAGTGCAAGCCTTTTTAATATTTGCTTTAACGCGAGTTTGAAATTTATTTTCTTTTTTCTCTCTAAAGAGTTTATTGATTATGCGGTAACATTTTTTCTTAGAGTATTTAAGTTTGTAATAAATTTCAGTTCCCATGTTAACACCCAAATGTTTGTAATAATTAATTGTTACTTTAAATTCTTTTTCTAATTTGTATAAATAGTTTTGAAGTGTTTTAAGCTTAGCAAGCTTTTGGCCATTTCTTTTCATATTGTTATTAAAGTAATAAAGTATGTCGCTTTGGGTGTATTTTTTAAGATTTAAGTTCATGTAGTTTAGTGTAGATATTAAAACGATTAATTTATGTTGGTATTTGTTTGTAGGCTTTTTTGTGCTCCTCAT
>NZ_CP073149.1:0-30416 GCF_023035795.1 Borrelia nietonii YOR | reverse complement strand
ATTAAATCTCCTGTTTTGTGAATTTACTGCAAATTATGATAACGCAATAATCACTAAAAAGTAAACTGTTATTTAACAAAAAATATTATTTGCAAAATTTAACAAATAATATAGCAAAAGTTTTGACAAAAACAATTTTTTGCTATATTATTTTGTTTAGTAATTCACAAAACAGGAGATTAATATGACAAATCAAAAAAGAAAAATAACAAAAACAAAAGAGAAAATAGTAGAGGTAGGAATGGAGCAGCCAAGTTTGTATGATCAAAAAATGTTTGAAGGATTTGATTCATTTGCACATCAAAGTCAAGACCAGATTAATAAGGGACAAAAAAGTGTAAGTAAAATCAGCAGAATAGGACGCAAGCTATCAAGAATTGGCAAAAATGAATGTTTCAAGTTTAATAGCAAAGTTGATTTTGGTATTCAAAGGAATTCATTAAAGCGTATAGGAGCAAGTGAAGTTGGGAGTATGTTTATTGGAGCTGAGAGTGTTTCAAAATTAATGCTTGATAGGGTCTTGAAATTATTAGGAAAAGAGATTTCATTAGAAGAGAACTTAAGCATGAGGAAAGGAAAGCTACTTGAGAATTTAGGGTTTGATGAATTTGTACGTATGCATTCTGATGAGATTGCTGTTTTACATAAGAATAAATATGCAAATGGGATAGATAAATATAATTACTTCAAGAAGTTTAAGGGACGGGACAATTTGGTTGGTTCAACAATTGATGGTTGGTTTGAAAACCAAGAAGGGGAAGCAGAGCTTTTAGAAATTAAATGCAGTGATAATATTTATTTAAAGAGTGCTGTAATTGAATACAATAAGAATGGTAATTTTTTAGAAAACAAATACTTTTTCAAGTATTACGTTCAAGTGCAAATACAACTTTTATGTACAGGTTTAAGTAAGGGGAATCTGTTTTTTCTAATAGGTAATGAAGCTATTAATTGTGTAATTGAGAGGAATGATAAGTTTATTAATGAAGTAATGTTTGATGTTTCAACAATGGAAGCGGAAGTAAGTAGTATTTCTGAAGCTTTAAGAGCAAAGTATGATATTGAGAATATAGATTTAGATAGTTTAAGTGAACTAATTCAAGAAGGGATTGAGAGTAGTGAGGTATACAAATATTTTTCAGAATCAGAGTATAAAGATAACTTTCTAGAATTTGTAAGATGTACTGACCTGGAGATTGATGAAGAGAAGGATAATCTGTTGAAAGGATATCTTAGTGAAATTAGTACTTTGCAAACAGAGATAGAAGAAGCAGAAGAGATAGCTAAGAGTAGACATACACAAGAGCTATATAAGGCAACAAAACCCATGAAAGATAAACTTAAATCCCGAATAGATGAAATATTTGCAGAATTTTCATTAATGGAACATGTAAATTATAATTTTGAAGGTATTCTATTTTCTTTAGATACAACCAAGCGAGCTATTAAAGATAGATTTAAGTCTTTAAGTGGCAATATCAGTTTTCTTGCTAGTAGTTTAGATTCAGTGCAGCAATGGTCTGATATTGAAACTTCCATTGTAAGTGCTTAAGGTTGGAGGTTATGAGGATTAGCTTTATGGTAGTACTTTTACTAATTACTTATCAGGTTGTGAAGTTTTTATGTAAATTTAGCAAAAGAACTTTAGAAAAAATAATTTATGATTATTACTCAAGACAAGAATTTTTAGAGGATATGAGAAGACTTGATCATGATTTAAGACTCATGGAAATGATGAGTAGATTAAGGGATAAGGAGAGCTCTCATGTCTGATATTAATTCAGTAGTATTATCAGGACGTCTGACTAGAGACAGTGAAATTATTTACGTTAGCAACAGCATTCCTATTTTGAAGTTTGGTTTAGCTAATAATAGGAGAATCAAAAGGAATAATGAATGGATAGATTATGCTCAATTTTTTGATTGTGTGCTTTTTGGGAGTAGAGCAGAAAGACTAATAGCATTTCTTTTAAAGGGGAAACAAGTTGTAGTTAATGGGTCTTTAAGGTATGAGAGTTGGGATGACAAGCGCACTGGTGATAAGAGAAGCAAGAGCAGCATTTTAGTGGATGAGATTCAAATACTAAGCCCATTACCTGCTTTAAGAGCAACTAATAAGGTTGATTCTGATGAAGGGTTTCATGAGGATATCCCTTTTTAGGAATGATATATTGCAATCAAAAATAATTGTAAGCTAAGGAGTTTTGAGTATGACCTATGCAAAAATTGAACTTGTAGAGAAGATGATGGACCAAAGAGATGAATTTGAAGAAGTTTTATTTAGTAAGGTAGTTGAGAAGGGAGCGGTAGTGCTTGTAAAACCTTACGATGAGGAATTTACTTGTTCATTAGCGAGGCATTATCTTGATATTTTTTTAAGGTTTTGCCTAAGGATTCCACATATTAAAGCTATATGTGGAATAACTAAGATTAAGGAAAAAAGTCTTTCTGTAAATAAGCATTTCAGGTCTTCTATGTTTGTGGACCTTATGTTAATTTTTTTTGAAGATTTATCGCTGTTTGAAGTTGAATTTCAAAGTATTAAATTTGATAGTAGAGGTTAAAGATTAAAGGTTAGAGGTTAAAGATGAAAATAACGCAAAATAATCCAAAGTTAATTTTAGAAATACGTCAGTGGGGATGTTACTTTTTATGTCTGCATTATTACATAGAACGATTTAAAAAATTGCAGTTTAGTATTAATGATATTAACAATAATTATCATAAATTTGTTGGTTTAGGATACATTAAAAGTAATTGTTATATTGTAAATCCATGCAGTATACTTCAAAGTTTTGGGATTAAGACAAGTGTGCGTTGGATAAGTCATTCTTACAGATGCACAAATAATGAATTTGAAATAAGTGAAGTTAAAATCAAAGGTGTATCAGGCTATCATTTTATAGCAACTAACGATACCAGTGTTCTTTATGATTCACTTACGCTTAAGGAAAGAGGAGTTGAATATCAAATTACATCAAGGAGAGTGTTTAGGAAACATTGAAACTGCTAGCTAGAGAGGGAAGTAAGTATCGTTATAGTAAGGTTATTATAAGTCTTTTTCCTAAGCATACTTCATATATTGAAGGATTTTTTGGAACAGGAGCAATCTTTTTTGCAAAACCATTAGCTTGTTACAATATACTCAATGATAATTCTCAGTTTATTTATAAGTTTTTTTATTATTTGCGACGAAATCCTGATTCACTTTATAAGAAGGTAAGAGACGCAATTATTTATGACAGAATTATAAATGAAAATCAAGACAAAATAGAATATATGGTTTTAAGAAGTTTGTATTCTCTTTATGGTTCATATAACTCAACTATGAGGTTAGATAGAAGCAATTCTAAGAGATTATTTTTGGGTATGCTTAAGACTTATAAGTCTAGAGTAAAAGAGATGCTTGATTATGCAATATTTACTTCGCGTGATATCTTTGATTTTCTGGGTGCTTTGCCGAAAAGAGATAAGATCGCTTCAACATTTGTATATCTTGATCCACCATATTCAATTTCACGTGGAAGTCTTGCTGATAATCGGGGGTGGAATTTAGATTCTCTTGAGAGGCTCATTGTAGAGATGAAGAGATATAATTGGCAATTTGCAATAAGTGAATTTGATGATTTAAGGGTTTTAGAACTTTTCTTGAAATATAATCTTAATGTTAATTATATAGCTCGTTCAACTGGAATAGCTAATACTTTTGGGCATACTAAACATGAAATACTTGCAACTTCATATAGAACCAGTAAATCAAGTATGAGTTGTAAAAATACTCGTCATATTCAACTTGAAATGTTTAAAGAGAAAGCGTGAATTTGTATTCTTAATTTGTGTATAAAAAAAGACTCTACTTCTCTGAATCTTTTAGAGTCTTTTTTTATTTTAAAAATGAAATATTGGTTTAAACTTTCAGGATTTATATGTATTATACACTAAATAATTGCCAAAAACTAGAGCTTAGCAAATAATTTATTGTTAAAAAAAATACCTAAGAACCAATCCTTAGATATTTATACATATTTATATGCGGTAAAATGAATTTTGATAATAACTTTAGTAGAAGTATATAATAAATTAGCAAAAATTGGGCAGTTATTTCAAGCTAGTTTTGATATCTTTGTAAGCATTAATTTTACTTGCATGGGAGAGTCCATAAACATTATCAATCTCAGTAGTAGATGAGTATTTCATAAGTTCTTTAATTTCAAATGAGTTGTATCCTTTAGACTTTAGTGAGGCAATAAATATATTTCTACATATATGTAAAGATTTACGATACCTAAATCCTGCTTTAAGAAGCAATGATTTAAATTGTTTTGAAATCTTAATTATGCTAATTCTATTGTCACGGAATTTGTGTTTACTCTTTTGAAAAAGATAAGTACGCCTTTTGTCTTTTCCTTTGCTTGCAAAATGTTCTTGATGTATTTGCATAATAGCATCAAATTCAGACTCACTAATAACTACTTCTCTTATGCAGATACTACTTCTCTTTTTTGCTACATTAACACGAAGAGAATAGAATACTTCACCATCACAGCTTGTCTCTTTTGATACATCAGATAGTCTTACATTTTGTATCTCAACACCTCTGCAACCAGTAATACTTAAGATATATACAAACCATCCAGAGATTGGGTTGATTTGTATAAGCTTTTTTATACATTTTTTTACTAGTTTGGTTGTTTTGTCATTTAGATAGAATCTTACAGGAGTGTTTTTTGATTGTTTTGAAGCTTTATTTTTACTCTTAAGTGTACTTTTAAGTTGTGACAATTCTTCATTGAGGCATTCATTTTGCTTTATTAGTTCATTAATAAAGTTAAGATTACTGTTAGTTAAGAGTTCCTTTTCATGCATTTTATTGTTAACTAAAGATTTTAAAAATATTTAAAATTAGTTACAAAAATGTTAGCAAATACTTGTATTGTAAGTCAATTCTAACGTCGCTTCATTGTATATAAAATACCCCCTCTAAGGTACTTTATGTAAATAGAAAGGGTACTTTTTGATATGTTAGGTTAATATTTCTAGTATACTTTATCCTATCTTTAACAAATACTTGAAAATATCCTCTACATATACTCTATTTGTCTTTTTAGTGGATCTTCATTTTACAATGGTACGTATTGCTCTTTAAAATTTAACCTCTTTCTTTTTGTTAACCAATTGTTTACTTTTTATCTTCTTTTACCATTTTTGTAACCAGTTTAATTTATTCATTTTTACGCTTTTTTTTCTAGAATTTTTGTTGCCTTTATCTTACTGCTTTGTTTTCTTTATCTTTGTTTGTCTTTACTCTTTAAATCTTCCTTTCTTAAATATTATTTCTTAATTTTTGTCTTTGATTATAAGCGTTCATTTAACCACCTGCTTGACAACCACTGATTGCGTTTGCTTGAATTTCATCTAACTTATTATCGCTCATTGTGTCAAGTATCCTTGTAAAACTTGTTTAAAGTTTTCTTTTGTTCGTCATTACAATTTGCAAGTTGATTCTTTATATGCTCAAGTGCAGCTTTTATCTTTCCTTCATCTAGATTTAGAAGTTGATTAAACTTTTCCTTATCATTTAAAGCATCTTTTAAGAAATCTAGATTTGATTTTTCGGTAGCATTTAACTTGTCTCTTAATGTTTCCTCAGGTGTTTTTTGAGTTGTTCCTGTATTTTCTGTTAACCCGTTTATTGTTTCATGATTAGCTTTCCTTTGTGTTGTTTCATCCCCATTACGACAATACAAGAATAATCACTGAAAAGTATTAATAATATTATATGTTTATTCATAATATTCTCCTTTTTTAATCTTTAGATACAGTATAACCTATACTAGGGTTTTTCTTGGATTCTATCTATATTATTTATAAGTCTTAATTGTTTTTGTAAAGTTGATTGTTTTGTTATAGAGTTTATATTGGTTTTTGTTAAGTTTTGTTAATTTAGACTAGGGTTAAAGAGATATGAGAAGAGCAAAGAAGTCATTTGATGATTATGTTGTGTATTTTAAAGAATGCAGGCTTAATGACGCACAAATAGCAAAAGAGCTGGGAGTAAGTCGTGTTAATGTAGGAAAGATGAGACGCAAGTGGGAAGAGGTTAAGGATGACCCTGAATACGTTAAAGAAACTGCTAAGCTTACTATTCGTGAGGATACTTTAACTAATATTTTGCTTCATGCTTCACAAAGTACAGCCCAAGCGCGTGATCTTAAAAGTCAGTTCAGTATGGCCAGAAGCATGTTGGGAATTGAATTTATAAATTCATTTAGTCGTTATTTAGAGTTGGAACTTAAAGCCCATAATCACGAGATAGAAGTATTAGAATCTAAGATTATAAGTCTTGATAATAAAATTAGGGATAATAATCTTTCGCATTCAGATGAAGAGAGTAAGAGGCTTGAAGAATTAAAATTTAAACTGGATGAACTTAAAAGGGAAAGAGAACTTAAGAAGATGTCACTTTATTATAAGACAATGCTTAAGCTTAAAGCTACTGATGTTGATGTGAGATCTAAATTTTAAATTTAAAGGTTAGGAAATGGATATATATAAACTACCTCTTTTTAAGGAAATGCAAAAAGAATACAAGCGTGAATTTGGTATTGATATAGCAGATTTAATTAAACTGAAAGCAACTGTTATTGATTTTAGAGGGTTTGAGAAGACATATCTAACTAAGAAACAATGTGAGGTTTTAAAATTAATTGAGAATAATAATCAAAGTAAAATTATCCTGTCAGGTGGTATTGCCAGTGGTAAAACATTCTTGGCTTGCTATTTATATCTAAAGATGCTCATTAAGAATAGACATTTTTATAAACAGGATACCAATAATTTTATATTAGGTAATTCCCAAAAATCATTAGAGATTAATGTTTTAGGGCAGTTTGAAAAGATTGCTAGCATGCTAAGAGTACCCTTTACGCCAAAGTTTTCTAATACATCATATTTTGAAATAGACTCCTTAAGAGTCAATCTATATGGTGGAGATAAGGCAAGTGATTTTGAAAGGTTTAGAGGAAGTAATTCCGCTCTTATTTACGTTAATGAAGCAACTACACTGCATAAAGAAACATTAATAGAATGTTTAAAGAGACTTAGAGTAGGTATGGAAACTATTATATTTGATACAAATCCAGACAGTCCAGAACATTTTTTTAAAACTGATTACATTGATAACAAAAAAACTTATGCTACATATAACTTTACAACATATGATAATGAACTAATATCAAAAGAATTTATTAAAACCCAAGAAGAGATTTACAGGGACATGCCAACATATAAGGCAAGGGTACTTTTGGGAGAATGGGTTGCCTCATACGATTCGATATTTACCAATATTAATCTTACAAGTAATCATGAATTTATAAGTCCAATAGCATATTTAGATCCTGCATACAGCATTGGAGGTGATAATACTGCCCTTTGTGTTTTAGAAAGAGTAGATCAAAAGTATTATGCATTTATATTTCAAGAGAAGTTACCAGTCAGTGATCCTAAGGTATTAAATACAATTAAAACTATTTTAACAAACCTTAATGTACATACACTATATGTTGAAGATAGGGATGATACTTCTGGGCATGGGAATGTGACTAAAACCTTTCTTAAACTTAGAGCAGGTATGAATCATGAGTTTAGAATTGCGCCAATTAAACCTATAAGTAATAAATTTACTAGAATTGCTACGTTAATAGGACCATTTGCAAGTTCTAACTTAAGTATTATGTACTATTCAAGCAAGTCAGCAATTGCTGATATTTATAAGTACAAAGGAGATGGAAAGAGTGCTGATGATTCATTAGATAGCCTATCAGCAGCATATATATTATTGACTTTGGGTATACGTTCTCTTAAAGCACATTTTACTAAAAGAAGGTTCCTATAACACTTAAAATATTATATAATAATTAAATAAGGAGATTTTTATGGGACTTGCACAACCAGTAATTACACAACAAATGGTTATAGCAGAACTTACTAAAGCTGGGATAAATAGAGAGATTGCTATTGATCTGTCTTACAGATATTATCGTAATGAACTTACTTATAAAGATATTGAGTATTTAGAGACTACTTTTAACCTTAAGCTTGAAAAGGTTGAGGCAAGCTTAAAATCTGATATTAGAGACCTTGATAATAAGATTGATACTGTTGAGAATAATCTAAATGTAAAGATTGATACTGTTAGAAATGAATTAAAATCTGATATTAGAGACCTTGATAATAAGATTGATACTGTTAGAAATGAATTAAAATCTGATATTAGAGACCTTGATAATAAGATTGATACTGTTAGAAATGAATTAAAATCTGATATTAGGGACCTTGATAATAAGATTGATACTGTTGAGAATAATCTAAATGTAAAGATTGATACTAAATTCAATGAACTAGATAACAAAATTGATGTTAACAAAATGGAACTTAAGAGTACATTAAGACTACATAATTGGATGTTTGGGACTCTTATCACCCTTAATATAGGAATATTTTTAGCATTAATATCACTATTAGTAAAGTAAATTTATTTAACTAGCCCCTTATTTAATTGACTTTCTGTCAATTATTTTTTCCGGCATTTTTTTTACAAAAATTATTTAATTTTTTTGTTAGAAATAATTAGCAAAAATTAAATATTGCATTATACTTGCTATCGTTAAAGGTTAAAGAAGTCATGAGTTTAAATTTTAATATTAATTCAAGAGATTTATATAAATATTCGATATTTTTTAGAAACTATATCAAGAATGTAGCAGAAGATGTCTTAAAGAATGGGATACTTTTGCAAAGTATTTCCAAATCTAAGTTTAATGATGAGTTGGACGTTTTAAAGATAGAACTTAAGGCAGCATTACTACAGTGTATTATCAGTTACAGATTCAATGGAGCAGGATACATCTTAGTTAAGACAAATGATGAATTTAGTCATTTAAGTGAGTCTGTTAACTTAGAGTTGCCTATAGGATTTATGTATCTTGATTACTCTAGGGTATATGATGCGGGGCCTGGTTCTAATTGCATAACTTATTATGCAAGAGGAGAAGATGCTTTTGATAACCTTGAACTCTCTTCCTTAGAGATACACAAGAGTCGCTTGCTTATATATGAGAACTATGATTATGTCTTAGGTTCTCACAGTCCATGCTATAGCGCAAGCTTTTTACTTAATGTATACCTGCTTGAGAAAATATACTCTGAGATAGAGAAGCGAATAGAAAATAATAATTTTTTGTTTTACAAAGATGAATCTCTCTCACATATTAAAGATGCCCTCTCAACAGATTCTGTTACTTTAGAACTTGCAAAGAAGAGAAGTAGTGATAAGAATAGTTTTTTTAAAGATTTTTTTACTGGTTTTATATCCAAAGAGGATGGAGATGTCTCATCACTTAGCAGAGCTAATGATGAACTGATGAGGGAACTTGAGAGACTTAAATCTAAGCTAGACAATGATGGAATTTTTTACAGCTGTGAACCAAATGCATCATTAGAGGTTATCAAGTATGACCTTTCATATTTAAAGGAGGCATTATCATTAGTAAAAGCAAAGATAGGTGCTGACACAAAAGAACCACTAACAAGGAGCTTTAATGAACAAGTTAAGGGACTTGGAAGTGATGGAAAGGGGGACAGATCTAATTATTATGATTTTCTAAAAGGTACGCAAGACCAAATTGAAGTTGCGGTTAATAATAAGCTTGTTAAGTATTTTGGTCTTAAGATGCATTTTGGCTCACTTGTGATGCTTAGTGAACCTGAGAAGATTGAGAGAGACATGAGATTACTTGAGATATATGAAAGATATTCATCTGTAATATCAAATCCGAATTTGAGTTTAGATGAAAAGATGAAACTAAAAGAAAATTTATTTACAAAATTAGGAGATTAATATGCAAGTAGAAGAACAAACTAATGATTCTGTTGAGATTACAAGTACTGGTGTAGCAGTAGACAAGACACCTGATGTTGTTAGTATAAGTGCTTCTGAATATGAAGAGTATAGGAAATACAAAGATAGACTAAGTCTTGAGAGTAAAGGTGGGCATAAGTCTTTAAGCATAAATGAGAGAGTATCAAGAGAACTTGCGGAAGTACAAGAGAGGGCAGCATTACAAGACAAACTTTTAAGGGAAGCAACTCGTATCAATGAGATTGATACACTTGCAAGTAAATACTTAAGTAATCATTTCAATAAGGAAGCGTTGCTTTCTAAAGGATATTCACTTGATGAGATACTCTTAGCGCAAAGTCGGGAGCTTATTCGCAAATATGTCTCTCCTGAACAGATAAAGGCTATAGCTAAGGTTGAATCAACAGAACATATTGAAGGGCATATATTAGAACAGCTTTTAGATTTGGCAAAAGTGCATATAAAGCAGAGGCAAAATAATGAGAATATCCGTACTGCTTCAAGATTAGAGAATAACGGTGTTAAGTTTAAAGAGCAAATATCAATATCAAATTCAAATTTCAGACCAATTAATCGCACTGAGCTAACAGAAGGTATGATACAGTTTTACATCAATCAACAAAAGCAGAATTCCAAAAGAATAATTAAACGCAGTGCTTAAAGGAAGGTTAAGGTGTCTAATAATATCACGCAAATAAGAAAAGAATATGAAGATAAGCTTAAAGAAATTAAAGCATTAATGAAGAATCCTAGCATGGATTCTGCAGTTTTTAGTAATAATACTGATTTTAGGGATAAGCATTTAACATTCCAAGCATCAGGTGGCGCTAGAACAAGTAGGAATACTGTAATTGTGAACTCCCCAATTAAGGGATATCCATACAAGAGAGGAGTCAAATTATCTTTTGGTGAGAATAATGCTTACGAGCCACATGTTGAAGCTGGGGGTGGTGATGATTTATACGGCATATGCACTGACATTGATGATTTTTCCCAAACTGCAACAGTAATACCAATAACGGAAAGCTTTACTGGATATTTAGTAGTAAAAAAGGATAATCAGTCTTCAATTAATGTAGGGGATAAGTTGTGCTTCAATGCAAATGGAGAATTAGAAAAGGCTAGTACTTCAACTAACACTAAAGTTAATGCAATAGCTTTATCAAAGGCATACAAGTTAAATGACAGTCTTTACATAATAAATGTAAGTGTATTTGGAAATAGGGCCTTAAAGGGTAGTTAATGAGTACTGTAAGTAAAAAGACCATTTCTACAAATTCTAAAGGTACTAAAGAAGTTCAAGGTACTTCTAAGTCTTCACTAGCAAATGAGCAATTAGAAACTCAAGTAGCAAGTCAAGAGCAAATAGAATTTTTAAAATCACTAGACGTAGCAACTTTAAGTACTCTAGATACTCTAGAAGATGTAGAAACGTTAAGAGCAAGTACTCAACCTAAAAACCGAAGCAAAAGACATACACCTACACAAGTAGAGTCACTTGAGACGCAATATAGAGATTCAATTCTAAAGCTTAAGAAGTACACTAAGACTCAACGTGAAGATAGGGCGTTATTTAGTGGATTTGAGAATGGATTTCAAGATAAGATGAAGATTATCGATGCTGATGCTCTCTCAATATCTAGTAGTGTTGATACGATAGAAGAATATTCATACAAAGGGTATCCATACAAGAGAGCAATTAAGCTTTCAGTAGAAAATGAGAATGTTTATGTCGTATCTTCAAATGATGAGGATATGTATGGAATATGCATTGATGTTGATGAGAGTACTGGAGTAGCATCTGTAATACCAATAACAAATAATTTTGAAGGATATTTATCAGCTAGTGATTCAAGTATCAAGATAGCAGATAAATTAGATTTTGATTCAAATGGGATGCTTATAAAAGCAGGAAGTGGTGGTAAGAAAATGATTAATGCCGTAGCACTCAGTGAGGCATTTACCATTGATTTAGCTTTAGAGGATGCTACGCGTAAGGGTCAGTACCAATTGCATTTTGTTAAAGCATCAGTTTATGGTAATAGATTTTAAAATTATTTAATTATCAAAATAGGAGGGTGAAGATTGTCATCTGCTAATATAACACAATTAGTAAAAGACTATGAAACTAAAAGGGATAAGCTTAAAGCGTTAATAAAGAATCCTAGTAGTGATGCGGCTGTCTTTAGTAACAATGCTGATTTTAGAGATAAACATTTACATTTTAGTAATTCTGGTGGCACTGCAACAAGCAGTAAAGCTAAATTAGAGAGTCATCCAAGTAAAGGATATCCATACAAAAGAGGGGTAAAGCTTGTTGTAAATACAGTAGAGAATAATAAACCACACTACGAGCCACATGTTGAGGCTGGGGGTGGTGATGATTTATACGGCATATGCATTGACATTGATGATTATACTGGTATTGCGACAGTAGTCCCAATAACAGAATATTTTGAAGGGTATCTTGTTGCTAAAGATAATTCTATTAAGAGAAAGGACAAGCTTAAGTTTAATTCAAATGGTGAGCTTGAGAAGACTAATGGTTCTAGCAATAACACTAATACTGTAGCCACATCAGATTCTATTCAGCTATCAAATGAACTTTATATGGTAGGTGTCGTAAGCTATGGGAACAAAGCTTTAAATTAATATAAGGAGATTATAGGAGATTTTTATGTCAGATTTATTTGATTTAGATTATTATACAAAGGAAATTGCAAATGTCATTGATGATATAAGTGTTCCAACATTTTACAAATGGTTAGCTGATGAACAGATTGATTATGTAAATCTAAAAAATGGATTTGTGAAAACTATTAAATGGGATGCGTTTGTTAGTGCAAATCCTACAAGTTTAGTTAATGAAGTTAATACTATTTCAACTATTGGATTTCGTTCAGAGACTGTAAAGCTTAATTATTTAAGATTGCAATACAAATTCAGACATATCAATCAAGCTGAAGAAGATTTCTATACTCATGATGGATATATTGGAGATGTAAATAACAATTTACTTCCCTTCAGAGAAGCATTCAAACTAGCAAGTGATGAGATTATTAAGATTATTGACCACTTTATCTTAACAGGTTCTGTCTCAATACAAAGAGATGGTAAAAATCAAAAGGTATTACTTCCTAACATGTATGGCCTACTTAATATGCCAAATCAGATATTAGAAGAAGTTGAAGCTTCTAACAAAGATAAAATGGATAAGATCTTTGAAAAGATTGAATTGGGACTTTCAAAATTAGAATTAGGAGATTCATTCTCAACACCAATGATGGTAATTACTGACCAAGCAACCAGTTTGAAACTTGTAAAACCATATGGTACTGATACAAAACCAGCAGTTTCTAATGATAAATGGAGAGATGTGTTGATTAACACAATTAAGGCTGTAAACGATTGGCAAAAAGTTTACTTGCATACAAGTAACTTACTTTCAAATCAGATACTTATCTATCCATTAAATCCAAAATTACTAAAATTCAAACCAAGTAGATATATGTATCCAACTCTAAATAGACAAGTTGATTATGATTCAAGTGATATTGCTCATTCATACCTTGATTTTGTCTTAGGAGGACTCTTAGCAACAGAGAAGACTATTTTGAAAGTTAATATCAAACAAAGTTAGACTGAAAATATTAAGGAAAGTTACTTATGAGTACTAGTAA
The DNA here is from genome assembly GCF_023035795.1 of Borrelia nietonii YOR. Taxonomy (NCBI): domain Bacteria; kingdom Pseudomonadati; phylum Spirochaetota; class Spirochaetia; order Spirochaetales; family Borreliaceae; genus Borrelia; species Borrelia nietonii. The sequence goes on along the minus strand of NZ_CP073149.1, from coordinate 16,817 downwards.
CGTACTATCAGGGGGTTTCGGGGAGCTTTACTTACAAATTAAAGCTCTCTTAGATTTATCTGAAGAGAAGTTCAGTTTTGCAAAGTTTGAAGAACAAGCAAAGCTACTTGAAATGATAATTGAAACACGTGGAATTAATCCTAGCAAATTAAATATTAGTCAAGCATCTCTACTGCTTTATTATTACATAGGTTGCCATCTAAAGCGTTCTGGTGTGATTCGTGAGTTTGGTCTTGAACAAATCAAAAAAGAAAAATTTGGTGAGCTTGAGATTGATTATTATCCATCCTCAGGTACCGAATTGAATTGTGGGAGTAAAGATTATTGTTCCTCTTTTGAAGAGCTTATCACACAAATTAAGTCAGGAGCGCGTAAGACTTACTGCATAGGTGTTGTGTAATGAGCACAAGAGACAGGCTTGCTAGTATGGCAGAACGCATGATTGGCAGGTTTCGTGAAGAATCATACTTCCTGTTTTACAAAGGAACATATTCGCATGATGATGAGTTTGAAAGCCCTGAGATTAATTTCGATAAAAATAATTACACTCAATTTGTTGGAATTATTATCGATATCTCTCCACAAGAACTTGTAAAAATTAATGACTCTAATATTTATGATTTGAAAAACTTATCAAAGCTTTATACAAATGCTGAGATTAATTTTGAAATTAAAGACAGAGTATCACTTGAAGGTTCATTTTTTGAAATTATAAATATTGACTCTAGCGTTGGTTATAAGACTTTAATTTTACGGGGTTTAGAATGGAGATAAAAGGTTTTAGAGAAATAGAATTAGAGATTGGTTGGTTTGGGGGGCGTGCTTTGGTAGCATTTATACATGAAATGGGTACTAAGAATTTACCCATACGTAAGCACTTGACCGAAGTAGCTAATTCTTCTCAGTTTAGAGAGTACGTTAATACCAATTACATGAATAATGAATTTAATAAAGGCATTCAAAATGGTATGAATGCTTTGGGAAATGCATTCATAGAATATTATAAAAATTACGTATTAGCATCTAAAATAAAACCTGCACTCTCTCCTAAGACAATTGCTTTAAAAAAGAGAAGGGGTAGCAAAACACCTGAGGTACCACTCAGTTGCAGCGGACTTATGCTTAAGACTATTGAATATAGGATAAATGAATGATACTGGATATTGCTACTATAAATCAATCTCTAATATCAGTTTTAAAAGACTTCACTAAATTTGCAAGCATTCATAAACTTGATGTTGATATTATAAATACGCATAACCATCCATACATGTCTGAACATACAGTAAAAAAGCCCAATATCCTTGCAATAAAATTTGAAAATCTTGAAGGTCTTTTTAATCACAACTTAAGAACCGGTTCATTTTACAAAAATGTAAATGAATTTGGTATCTGTTTCCAAATCTATTTCATGGCATTTGCAAACGTTAATAAAAATGCATATAAGAGACTTATGTCACTTTATACGTTATTTAGTGATTTTTTACATGACTTAGGTACCCAAAGTTGTTCGTTCAAGCCTGAAGAAGGTATAAGCACTCATGAAATAGAGCTAAAGTTTTACATTTATGCCACAACCAATATGCAAAATTCTGGTCTTATTGATATCAAGAGCAATTATAGTCAGTTGGCATACTGTGCAAGTTGTGGTTTTAAAGCTAATGTGCAAGTAAAAGAAAAACAAATTAAAGAGGGAGAAGAAGATGCCACAAGATACAATTAGTGTTAATCTAACGCATTCAACTTTAGATATAAAACATGTAAATTATTACGAGCCATTACTAGTATATAAATGTTCAAAGATTAAACTTAACACTACAACACCTAAGGTAAAAATATTAAATTTAAAGATAAATAGCTTTGAAAAGCAAATTGAGACACTTGAAAAGGAAGGAAGTAATGGTGAGGATGAATTTAATAAGGAGAGAGAATACCTAAAAAAAGCAATGCAAGCATTCTTCTCAGCAGGTGATGCCGGACTTAGATCAGTCAAGCTACTTATATATAAAGAGGGAACCGAAGCAAAGGCAATTAAAACCCAACTTAAAGACAATAGATATACTTTTATTGCCCTTATTAATACTTATGCAAGCAACAGTGATGGTGGTGATGGACTTACTATTTACAAGGATGACTATACACATTTTAAAGAAGATAAGCACTTCTTTGTATTTGCAACAAAAGAATCTGAAATAAAAGAGTTGTTTAAAGATGGTACGAATTCTAAATCTAAAATTATTGTTATCCACTCTAAAGGAGAGGAATACTTACACTTAAGATTTATATCTAAATACTTACATGAAGCGAGTATATTTCATGCTGTAAACCCTTATGGACTTAAGTTTAGCGGTATGAGTCCTATTACTGATGATTCTATAACCTGTAAACTTAGGAATGCTAATATTAACTTTTACTCATTGCTTAATGAGACTGGTCTTGATGGTGTTATGGCTTTTAAGGAAGGAGTAACTCTTGAAGGAACTCCCATTGACGAATTATTTACTTATCATTATATCAAATATGAACTTACATCCGAGCTTATTAGAGTATGGAATGTTAATGGTAGACAGAATAGTAAATTATCAAAACTGCAACTCTCAGGTGAAAAAGATAATGCTTATACTACTGCAATTGAATGTATGCTTAAGAGTTTCATTGATAGGGATATTATCGTTTCATATTCAAACCTTCACATTGTTATAGAGTCAAATCCAAAATTGAAACTTTTACTATCAATAAACATTGTTTACAACTTTAGTATGAATAGCTTGCTTCTTAATATTACTTCACAAGACATTAAAGATTATTTAAATACTTACAAATAGTTAAAAAGGAGGGTTTAAATACATTGGATAATTTATATAAAATTGCGGATGTTTATTTTTCAATAGGTGGAAGGCAAATTAACAGTGGTAAGTTAGAATTTACAAGTGAACCTACAACAAGAGCAGTAATTAGTAGTGAAGATAGGGGTATACCTGTTATTAGTCTCAGGGATCCTAAAACTATTACTTATATATTTAATATTGAAGTAACACTTGGTAGTCAGGATTACATTTTGCTAACACAACTTGCAGATGATCAGTTTTATAACATGAAAATAAGTAAAAATGACAAAATGTTAGACCTTGTGTTTAATGATCGTATTTCAACAAAAATTATTAGTAATACTGCTGTATTTACAGAAGAACCTTCAAGAAGTTACTCTGCTGAAGCTGAAAAGGTTACTTTTGAGATAAGAGCAATTAATTGCGAAAAAATAACTAAAACAAATTAAAGGACACAAAATGATTACAAGATATAAAATGCAAATCTTAAGTAAAGATAAAACTTATGAGTACCAACTAAAAGTATTACCGGTTTACGAGTGGGACTCTATATTAGGCTTTTCACAAAATGAAGGTATCTGCAAACTTAATGAAATTAAATACTTAAGAGAAATTACTAATTTAATGATAAAACCTGGCTTTTTAGATGAATTTTATCTTATTTTAGATATTAATAGAGAATTTGCAACTTATTATAAAGATTACCTTATTGGAATTATATATTCTGTAGAGTTTAATACTTTCCATATAGATATGGAATTTAAAAAGCCATCCTTTATTTTCCTTAAAGAATATGAGAATAATGTTGGTGATTTTGTTGTCTTTGATTATATCAATGACAAAGAATTTAATTATGAATATGTTGTTAATAATATAAAAAACACAGGATAAATTTGTGCATAACAAAGATACTGTAAAATTTATAAAAAATCTTGAAAACGCTAGGGAGCGTTACTTCAATTTAATTGAAAAAGTTCAAAACAATAAATATTGGTTGCCAGTATTTACAAATGTGTGTTCTTATAATGATGTTAAAAAGATGTATTATGATGAGCTTAATGAAGTTAATAAAATAGCAGAGGCTAAGATAGAAAAACAAATATTGGAACTTATTTTATCTAAGTGAGGTTGTTTGTGGATCATAAATTTACAATTAAATTTACAGGAGTGCTAGATCACGCATCAACACGCCAATCATTAGAGAAAGACATTTCTAAACTAGAACATTTAATTAAACCTAAAAAATCTTCTCTAAAGAGCACTAAAGATATCTTAAAACATAACTTATCTGAAAAGAAACGTGAACTAGCCAAACAAAACAAATATGAGAAATTACGAGAAAGGGTAGAAAAGTTTAGACTAAGTGAAACTAAAAAACTTGTTAAGCAAGGACATACATTTGAAAAAGCAAGACGTGAGGCTTTTAAAAAATCCACCATGTCAGCACAAGATTTAAGAAACTTAGAATATAAAAAATTAAAAGAAGAGAGTAAGCAAAAAAACAAGTTAATAAAACAAACTAGGAAAGGACTTCGTATCCCTGGGATTCCTAGTATTGCCATCGGATCTGCTATTGGAAATATGTCATCTAATCTTATATCTCGTATGATAGGGTATGGAATAGATGCTCTTAAAGAAAAGGCTGTTAAAGATAAAATGTCAATTATAAGCTCTAAAATTTTTGAAGGAAAAGAAAAACAAAATTTGATAGGCAAATTAAAAGGTATTAAATCATTTGAATCGGAAATAGAAAAGGAAGAGTTCTTAAACAAAGCTGGGGTCATTAAAAGTACCCTTAAAAACATGGGAATTAATAACAAAGATACATTATCTAAAGCAGTTGAACTTGCAGCCAAAATGAAAGGTAGCGGTATATTATCAACTGACCAGGCCATATCATCAGTTGCGGAGCTTTTAAGCGGTAAAGGTGACTCTCTTTTCTCTTTAATGAGTCAATTCGAAGGCTTCGGAAACAAATATCTAGAGCATGCAAAAGATAGGTATGAAGCAAATATCACTTACGACCCTGAAATCGCTACTGACATGTTAAATCAAGTGCTTCGTGACTTTACTTCACTTGATCTTACAAAAAACATAGGTCCAGTTGAAAAAACTGAAAATGAAATTAAAAAATTAAATGAAGAGCTTAAAAAATTAAGCACTGATGTTTTAATGCCCACAGTAAAATATTTATCGCAAATGGTTAATTGGCTTAACAATTTTAAAAAAGATATTGTTGATCCGTTTACTCAAAAGATTAAAAGTATATTTTCTTTTGAATATCTTTTTGCAGGTTTAAGATCAATCCTTCCCAATTTCCTAGGTGGTGATGAGGGCAAGAGTCTTGAAGCGTATTACAGAAAAACTGGAAGTACTAGTGATTCTGACCATTCAATCACTTCATCTTAAAGGAGGTTGTTAATGAGTCCTCATGAAATCTTTTTTCTAATAAAAGACATATCAACACAAATATTTTCATTATTTGGTAATCATAATTTTATAGTATTATTTCCAAGACCTGACCTTAAAGGAATGGGATACTTGCCACAATTATTTTTTATTAAACCAAAAGATGAACTTATTACTAGAACTTATAACACAAGTTGTTCAAAACGTCCTGTTATAAATTATTATACACGTAAATCTGAATACGTTAGCTATAACCCTACTTTAACAGGTGAATTTATATCTTTACCCAAGGGTATATTAACAAATCTTTACAAAGAAATGCTAACACCCCTTAAATTAACACCTTTTGGTAATTCACTTCTTGAGTTTGATAGTAATTTGGCAAAAGAACAACTAGCTGAAAGATTACAAGCACAAGTGCCATTTACTGCTTACAGCCCATCATTTGGTATGAAGGATTTGGTTGTTATAAATTCAATAACATTTAAAGATACTCCTTATATTGATGAGGTTGAAGTTAGTCTTAATATGGAAGTTATTAAAACATTTGTACTTAAAAAATTTAAGTTTAATCAAGAAGCACCTGCTAGTGAAACAAAAGAAGGGGGTTTGTTTCAAGAAGAGATAAAACCACTTGAAACAAAAAATATGAATGAAGAAATTGCAAAAACAAAAGCTAAATTTAACAAAAAAATAAAAGCAATTAAAACACCTACTCATAAAAAATGGAAAGGACCTGGGGGATACTTCTCTGAAAAGTAACATTTTAAATAATTTAACAAATAAAAAGGTATGGGCATGTTATTAAAATATGATTTTCAAATTCAATTTTACCAGGTTTTCAGACATAAAGATGTCATCCAAACCATTTCTACTTCCCCTTATATTATAATTGACACTCAAGACGGAATTCATGTTGATATATCTATTTCAAACGTATATTCGGGATATAGTTATATCAAAGCAAAACAAGCAAAAATCGTACTTTGGAACTTGCCTTTAGATTTTAATTCTAATGTCAAACAAGGAGATGTTGTTAAAATATTTTATAAAAAATATGCGCATGAAAAAGACTTTACTTTTATTACATCAGGTTACATTGGGGTACCCATGAGCACTGATTATCCGGGTGGTGACTTTTCCGTTGAGATTACAATACACTTAGCTACTAAGGATAATTTCTACAACCGTGATCTTAAAAACAAACAATTTAAAGGTATGACTGTCGGACAAGCTATTGAGTGGGTATTCCCAAATAAAAACATTATTAAAATGAGGAATAGTGATAAAAATAAAATTATAACCGAAAACCTTGTTGCCAAAACTCCAAAAGAGTTTATTCAAAAAATGTCTAAAAAATATATACAAAAAGTCATTCCAGACATTGGTAATGAAGCTAATGAAGTTGAGTGTATTTTTATTTTTATAAATAATACAAAAGATGACAACAATACCTATTATGAGTTTCTTGAAGAATATGGCCTTGAGTTTATTCCCCAGCAGGAGGTATCAATAGGTCCTAACTACAGGATTATTCAAATAAGGTGGAATGCCAAACTCGCATATACACATGAATTAAGAGTCGGTGATAAAGTGTCTTTTATTGATAACCTTGGAAATATTATAAAAAATACAATTGAAGAAGTCAGTGCAGTGCTTAGTAACTACTCTGAGTGTTCATTAATTCTTAAGCTTTATGATGATTCGAATTACACTAAAATAGATGATCTAATTAAAAGTCAAAGTTTAATTAAAAAGGAGCAGTAATGACTATAAACTACGATCTGTATAGAATGAATCAAAATTTGTGTGGTTCCACATTAACACAAGAAGAACTAAGGCAATGGATTTTTAATAACATATTTATTATTAAAATAGGCATGATCAAAAGTTTTGATCCAGATTCACAAAAAGGTGTTGTAGTAATTAAAGAATTTGATAACCTTGAAATTGAAACACAAAATATATCAAATATAAATATAAAACCAAATGAAGGTGAGATGGTTTTGCTTCTTCAATCTAATATCAATCTTTTCAGTCAAGATGATGACATTAACTTTGATAAAAATCATTTCTATATATTAAGTATTATAAATCCGAAATATTTAGAACTTGCTTGTAATGACGTCCACATACAAACTACTAATAAAGTTGATATAAAATCTGATAATTATATTGATATAAATGCTAAGCACAACATCAATATTAATTGTTATGATCTGGGTATTAAGGCTAAGGATGATGTTAACATCCAAGCTACTGATGACATTGATATAAATTCAAGTTATAACCTTGATTTAACAGGTAGAAATAGGGTTCTTATCAAATCTAATAATAAAATTGATATAAGAAACAATTCTGAATCTTTAAGAAGTATTTTAATTGATATAACATATGCTATAAATAGTTTAAGAGTCACTGGACAAGCTGTTATAGATGAATCTAGTCGTGCTGGACTTTATGCTCTTAGAAGCAGAATTTATGATTTACTTGATTAGATTTTTGCTAAAAAAGTTGTATATTTATTTAAGTAGTCAAAGTTATAAAGGTATAAAGATTGGATATCAGAATTAATAACAATTTCGATTTAATCTTTAAAAATGATTTAGATATCATAGATCGTATTGAAGAACAAAAACAAAGGTTGTTTATATTCATTAAAACGCTAAAGGGTAGCATATCTTATGCGCCACAATGGGGTCTTGATTATTTGTATCTTTTAAAAGTATGTAAACTGGGCAAGATAAATCAAGTTAAAACATATTTTTATAATATAGTTAATGAACTACAAATTAATATCGTAGGAATTAAAGCCGAAATTAAACTTAAAAAATTAAATATTGCATTTTACTTCCCAGGTGACTTGCTTGAAACGGTTATTAATATATGAGCATTATATTTGATCCTAATTTTGGTGTTTTAAAACAAAATATTTCTGAAATTGTAGAAGCTAAAAGAGAGTATTTAATGCAAATGTATAATGTTGTAATAAGTGATGACCCATCCTCCATTTATAATATGATTGCAACCTCACTCTCAATTGTTGAGGAACAGATTATCAATGAACTTAACTTATTCTTTGAAAAAATGCAACCTGGTGGTGAATATTTCAGTTCAATTCAATATCACATAACTTCAAATAGTATTACTCATCCTGGAATGATAAAAGCATTACTTAATTTAGATAAAGTTGAGTATGCCAATCTTACAAGTGAAGCTGGTAAAGTTAAAATATATTTACTTTTAAATGAGTCTGTACTTTCTGAAGATAAAAATCAAATTCAAGATTCTAAGTTTAAAGCCAATCTTTGGAATATGCTTTACACAACAGTTCCTAGTGGTACTAATTTAGAAGGTGAGATTGAGATTGATGGCATGAATGAAATCAATCAAAAAAAAGTATACAAAGTCACACTTGGTAAGTATAAATATATTTATCTTAAAGTCAAATATACATTGGATATTAAAAATCATACTTATCTTAATATTGACAGGCAAATAAGAACTATTTACGAGAGAATTATAAAAAATAATTATTCTGATATGGGTATTAACTTTGAGTATCAAGATTTCCTTGCTCCTGTTAATGAAATTAAAGGTATTAAGAGTATGAAAATATTTGCAGTAACTAAAGAAGACACTAATACAAATATTGCAAACATCAATGACTTTAAAGAAAATCAAGACATTGAAATTCAACCTTCAGATTTACTTGTCTTTAATACTACCAATAGATTAATTATTGATATTGAAAGTTAGGAGTTTTAATTTGAATAAACCTACCTTTACCAGAAATAGTCAACTTGATAAGTTTATACAAAATGAACTTAATTTCGCTAATATAATGCTTGCAGAACTTTCAAGTCTAAATTCTAACTTTACTGGACTACCAATTAGTAAACATTGCACATCTAAATTTGTTGCTATTTGGTTATCTAAAATATTTAATATATTTTATGTCGAAACGCAACCTGTTGAAAGCCTTACAAAAAACATTGATAGTATTATTTATGCCTTAAGACATATTGGTACTGATGCCTCTTTTACTAGGTTATTTAAAACATTTCTTAATGTTGATATTGAAATTACAATACCAAGCGATGGTGTTATTAATATAAAATTACTAGGTAATATTAAAACAAACTTTAAAGCTATGATATCGCCCAGTTCTACTGCTAATAAAAATAAAAAAATAAAATTATGTTACAAAAATGAAAGTGAAAATATTAAATGTAAAATCTTAATTTTTAACTTCTTGCCAAAAGGATATGCAGAATCTATTTACTCTTTTCTTAAAAATTTAATACCCATTGGCAGGGCTTTAAAATTATATGATATTGAAAATAAGGAAATTGCTAAATTTAATATTTAAAAGGAGTTTCTATAAATGCCAGAACAAGACGATTTTATTCAAATTAAAGATTTAAATAGACTTGAATCGGTTAAAAATACCGATTTATTATTACTTGATGATGGGATTTCAAGTTGTCATGCTATTACATATGAAAATTTCCTTGAAACTTCAAAAGATAAAATCTTTAAAAATGAAGGACTTAAGTATTTTAAAGAAGTCATTAAAACCACAATTGCTACTGAATTACTACAAGATGAAAACTTTATAAACCAAGTTTATAGTAAAGTACTTACTAAATTTTTAAATGATGACTCTAGTAGTATTTCAAATACATATAGTAAAGTTAAAGACAGACTTGGAAGTGGCCTGTCAAGCTACGATTTAAGAAAAGATGATTATTTCGTTACTTTAAGTTACAGCTCATTACAAAAAGCACAAATACCAAAACATTTAACAGGAATACCTTCTGGGTTTGACTCATCAAGAACAAAAACTACAAGTTCATATATTTATGAGTCTTCTCTTAGAAGCAGATCTTATATCTTAGATATGACATCACAATATTCAAATCAACAGGTTGATTTAGTATTTTATAAATCTGAAGATGGAGACCCTATTTACTTAGACATATACGTCGATTCAGAAATCAATGCTTCTGGCACTAAATACACAAAAAAAGTAATACTTAAATATACTGATGAATCACAAGGACTAATGATCTATTACCGTGGTGCCCAAAATGCATACACTGATGATTACGGACCCCTTTTTACTGGATGGTATATGCAAAAGCGTACTTATAGAAATGGCAGTCCAGTACCTATACTAATTAAGCTTTAGAATTATTTCTAACCAACATAGCAAAAACTATTCTTTGCTATATAGTTGTAACTTACCAATTATAAACGCGAGGTGACAAAGTTGAATGAATTAAGCATTAATAACATATTAGATTTTTTACTTCAACTAATTAACATCAATGAAGTAAAGTTAATCATTATTAGTATTTTTATATTAAGTTTGGGTTTGATTTTCAAACCAGTAATCAAAGATATACTAAGTATCTTATTAAGTAAGATAAAAATACATGACAGAGACAAAGAAAAGGGGGATTTATGATACTTGATCGTAATTCTTTAGATACTGCTTTAAATGCAATTGTAACATTATTTGATGCCCTATCTAATTTTGAAGATGGGTCGTTTAATGAAAATGCTCATAAAACATTCATGCTATTAAATGACATTTACACAGAATATCAAATTATCTATACACAAAATATGGAAAGGTTAGAGAATGCCTTAACTCCGCAAATAAGAGAAGCACTTGAACCTATCCAAACTAAAATCAAAAAATTTATAGAAAAGGTTAATAGCAATCCAGATAATATGCAATTACCATTAGAAATCTCATCAATTGAAAAGGAGGTCAAATGAAATTAAGTACTGCTAAATTAAGTGTTGATATCCTAAACAAATTTACAGAAATTATAAAAAATAACCACCAAGGTAAAAACACCGTAACCTACATTAATATTTTCACCAAAGTGGTTAATTATTTTTACTCACTATATGAGGCAAGTGTATATCAAATGGAACAAAAGGAAGCTATCAAACTACTCTCTGAAATTGAAGAAATACTAAGGCTCAACATCGAGATAATAGAAACTGCTGGGGATTATGATGATTATTCAAAATACATTTCCCAACTTAGAGCTAAACGTAATAAGCTCATAAGTACTTACATCAAAATGTTAAAGGAGGCCTAATTTGAAAAAACTAGTAAATTTAACTTTCTTAACGCTTATCTTCTCATGTACATCTATTGCTTCTCTAACGGAAGAACCAACATTTCCTAAAACCCAAACCCTCACAGAATTAAGTACTTATGAAGCTAAGCTAGCTGATTATGCTATGTACTTGCAAGTATTCTTAACACGTACAAAAAAGAAAGTTAATGACCCAAAGTATCCTAAGTTTACTTATTTTGATTCTTCTACACTCAAGTCTGAACAGACAATCCAGGATTTAATGTTTAATATCAACATTTTCAAAGCATACATCAAGATAACTAAACCTATTGCTGAAGCGGTTTACAAAAAATATTCAAAACTAAAAAATTAATATTATTTAAAGCCCCTAATGGGGCTTATTTGCTTTAAATTATTATCTATGTATCAAATAAATATCTTAATTCTTCTTCTCTTGACAAGAATCCAAATAATCTGAGTGGACTATCCTCATATTTAGGCTGCATAAGCGCTATAAATGCCTCAAATTGATCTAACTTCCTCATAAGATGATTATTCTTAAATATATATTCTCTAATGAGTTCTATCCAATAGTTAACACTCCTTAAAGCTTTATTCATATTAAAATACTCTAAAAAGGAAGAATCATCCCCCTTCTTTATAGCACTTAAATATGCATTTATCTGCGATATACTCTCAAATGGTTTATCAACCAAATGCTTATGCATACCACGTGCTGCTATAAGAAGACTTTTATAGCAACTAAACTTAATTGAATTAGCTTTATTATCTTTATTTACTCCTACTGTATTAGTATTATTAGATTTCACAACTCTATTCACATCTACAGGTGGGGTTTCTACACCCTTAGATTGTTCCTCTGTTGTGTCTTGTCTAGTTCCTAAGGTATTTGCATCATTATCTTCCTCACTCTCAATTGATAGATTGGATGGTACATGCTTATTATCACTTTTGGTAACAGACTCATAATCAACAGGGTGCATCTCTTTAGTCACTATTTTCTCAGTTTCAGTATGCCCTATTTGTTGTACCTTATGAGCTTCATAAAGATTATCTGTATCTCCTAGCTCTTCTCTTATATAGGGCATACTCTCAAGCCCCGCACCTGGCAAAGTTCTGCATAGACAACTAACTGCACATTTCCTTAACATAAATACTGGTTTCTCTCTCCAAATAGGTGAGTTTTTGTAATACTCATTAAATAAAACAGAAAAACTATAAATATTACCATGCTCTGATTTGAAGTAAGCTGTACATTGCCAATCTTCTTGTACCATTTTATTGCCCTTAGAATCAATTTTAATTGTCTTAACCATCTCTTCTTTAAATTCAAGGCTATATTTACTATACCCTGCCTCATATGCCCTTATAAGTAAGGTTTGATATGCTACCACAACTGCATATCTCCCATTAAATGGAATTATGTATGCTTCCTTCTTGAATGGATTTAGATTATTTACTTGTAGTAAAGTTAAGATTTCTCTCTCTGATTGAGTATCCATTCTTTTAAGTCCATGCATACTCTTATATGCTTCCCATACCTCATAAATATTACTTGAATTCATTTTTTCTGTTATTGTACTAATCGTATTTGATATCTCAGGTTTTGTCATATTATTATTCATGGTTTAATCTCCTATTTTGTGAATTATTAAAAATAATATATAACAAAAACTAAAATTTTGCAATACTATTAACAAAAAAATCATAAAAAGATAGCAAAATATTGCATTATTAAACTTGAAGATAAAAATTTAGAGCTTAATTAAAAACTCTTACAAGAATCCTTAATCAAGCCCTAAAAGCTACAAATGATGTTCACAAAACAGGTAGTCTATAATGAATAGCACTACTAATAATAATTAAAATATAACAAATTTCAAATAAAATCAACCCTTGTTCACAATAATTTTTTTATCCTATAAAGAATTTACTTATTAGAGACATGATAATAGATATAATTATTGGTATTCCTATTGCTGTAATAACAGTGAGCATTCTATTTCCTACACCAAGCTTTTCTAACAAAACTTTATTTGACATATCAAGCTTTTCTAACAGTATTGCATTATCTCTTTTCATTTCCTCTCTTAAGACAAGAATGGTGCTTTTCACTTCTTCTCGCAATATCGCATTGTTATTTTGTATTTCTTTAAATAAATTCTTTTCTACATTGTCTATCTTATTATCTAAATCAGATATATCCCTTTTAAATTCTACCTTAGCAAATTCAATATCTTTTTTTAAGTTATTCTCTACATTAACGATTTGTTGTTCTAATGAGTTCATCTTTTCTCTTAAGACTTCAAAATTATAATTGTCATTATGAAGTAAAATGAAATCTATTGCTGCTTCAGTAAACCCCTTATCTAAGAACTCCATTCTTAAATCTTCTGTTCTATATGTTCTATATACTAAATTACCCATAAACACTCCTTATCATTCCCCTTTTAATTCTTTATACTTCTTCAAAAGCTTATCAAGGAAATCTTTTTGATTTTCAAAAAGTTCATCCATTAAAAAACTAGTAAATTTAGCATTGCTCTTATAAAAAGCATAACTATTTTGACTCTTAAGCTGAAACCTTAATGGTTTTATTGGATTTTGTCTTGATTTTTTAATGTTTACCCCTTCTTTATCCCTCAATGATAACAAAGAGATAGTAAGTCCATTCTCAATAATAAATCTCTCTTCCAACAATCCTTCTTCCATAGCATTTGCTAGTCTAAGATAGTCATACACTTGAGTCCTTGCTATTTTATAATTCTTTGCAAAAGAATTAAAACTATTGTATCCATCTAACTTATAATATTCATTATCCTTAATTTCTTTCAAAATCTTAATAACCTTCTATTCTTATGACCCTAAGATTTCTTTTTTAAAATTATTAACTAATTTATTCTTTTAATTTTTGATAATAATCTAATTGATTATTATCAATTGTATCTAAATTTCTTTTATTTACTTTCACCATCATAAAAACTCCTTAAACAATAAATATTATTTAAGTTGTCCCGATTCGGGACAACTTAAATAAATCAAAATTAGCCATTTTACAGCGTTTGTAAATGTACTAAAAATTTATTAATAGCATTTTCATATTCCTTCATATAGTCTTTTTTTAAAGAAAACTTAGAATTACTTGCTATATTTCTATTTAAATCTTCTCTTTCTGATATAATACCTAAGAAATCACCTCTATTCTTCAACAAACTTAAAAATTCTTTATGAGTGTTATTTTTTTTAAATCTAGTTATAAGCAAAAATACTGGTAGTTTTAAACCTAACTTATTTAAGAAAAAATCAAGTAAATCTAAACATTCAACTGCCCATTTCTCGGCTATTATTGGAACAATAATGTAATTACTACTAAGTAATGCATTTTTAGATATTATATCAAAACTAGGAGCTGTATCTAATATTATGTAATTATAATCATTGCAAAAACAGCTCAAATTTGATTTCAATAATAATTCTTTAAATTCCATCTCATTTTCATTAAGCATATGTAAACTTAAATAACTTGGCAATAAGTCTAAGTTATCATCAATATTTACAATTGCCTTTTTAATATCCAATTCATTAACCAAAACCTCATATATATTATTATGTTTTAAATCCATATTACTGTCTTGTATTTTATCGTGATAATAACTAGTAACTGACGCTTGTGTATCCATATCTATTATCAAAACTTTGTTTTTTTTTGATAGCAAAAATGCTAATGCTAAACAAGTTGTACTTTTTCCAACACCTCCTTTAATTGATGCTATAGTGATTATCTTAGGTTCTTTTCTATCCATTTATTTATAAATCCTCCATCCGGTAATTTTTTACCATAAAATTCATATACTTGTTTCTCTAAATTTATTATCCTTTCAACTAAAGATTCACAATATTTCTTATGAGATTTTTCTTTCCTAAGTAAATAAGAAATTCCTCTTAAATAACAAAACACACTGCCTTTTTTAAATCTAAATTCTATATAATAAACTTTTGAAAATGAGATTGTTTTAATGATTCCATTTTCTTCATATCTTGTTATAATATTCTTTATTGGTTTTCTATATCCATAATAAATACCTAAAAATTTATCATCATCTTTCAAGGAGAATAAGTGAAATTCGTTTATCTTATCTCTATTAAATAATTTTCTAAGTAAAATAAAGAATCTATTTTTTTTCTTATTAATCCCAAATGCGTAAAAGTCTGTCATAACTTTTGTGTGATATATTTTTCTATTATTAATTTCTTCTATTTTAACGAAAATCGTCTTATTTCTTTTATCCTTAATTGCTAATTCTTTTTTTTTGAGGCGTTCTAATACACTCTCCACAATTAATCCTTAACTGGTAATTTTCTCAGATTCTCCTAATTTTAAATAATTCCCACCATCCCCTACTAATTCTAAAAGCTCATAGTAATAATGGTTACTAAATACCTTGTTATATTCCAATTTGTTCTGTTTGTTTAAATAATCTTTCAGTATTGGTACTAAAACTGATGTATCTACTTTATGTCTTAATTGTTCAAGAAGTATGCTAAATACGTTATTCCTAATTTCTTTCTCATCTTCTTTTGTGATTACTTCAACGCATTCAACTGACTTTTTAAGCTTTCCTATTATCTTTTCTAAGTCATTGTACTTATTGTTTTCTATGATAAAGTGTGGTTTATCTTTATATTGCTCATATACCTTTTGTATTTGGATTTCTAACTGTTTACTGTTATAGCCTTCATTTTTTAAGATGACTTTTATTTCATCCAGTATTCTACTTAATTCCTTTTGCTTACTTGCAAGCTTGTTTTCTTTTAGCTTAATGTTGCTTTTTTTCTTGTGTTTAGTTTTTTCAATGAAGTTTTCTGTTCTTTTAAGTACCTTAAGCACTTTAATTGTAACATCTTTTTCTAGTTTTAAATTCAAAATAGAGAAGAAAGTATTTGATTTAAAATTACATTTTTTAGCGTATTTTTTTACTTGCAGTTTCTCTATTTCTTTTATGTCTTTCTTTTCTTCTTTTTTATTATTATATATATTATATATACACTCCCCCTTTTCTACACTCCCCTTTTTATTACATCTTTTTTCAAGACTAGCATTTACACGGTCTTTGTGTCTCTCTTCTTTTTTTTCTTTGAAGTATTTATTGATTATGCGATGACATTCTTTTTTAGAATACTTAAGGTTATAGTGAATTTCAGTTCCCATGTTAACACCCAAATGTCTGTAATAATTAATTGTGACACTTAATTCTTTTTCTAATTTATAAAGATATTTTTGAAGTGTTTTAAGAGTAGTTTCTTTGTGACCATTGCGTCTTAAATTTCCATTAAAGTAATAAAGTATGTTGCTTTGGGTGTATTTTTTAAGATTTAAGTTCATGTAGTTTAGTGTAGATATTAAAACGATTAATTTATATTGATGTTTTTTGGTAGGCTTTTTTGTACTCCTCAT
>NZ_CP073154.1:0-23243 GCF_023035795.1 Borrelia nietonii YOR | reverse complement strand
TAATTTAGTTTTTAATAGTACAAATCCCCTTGCCGCTTGCCCATTGCTTTTTTTCTTTCCAACATCTACCCCAATTTCCCTCTTGCCCTTACCACACATTTAGCTTACTTTTAAAATAGTTAATTATTTGATTACAATAAAAATATACTCTTAATATCATACTTGCAATTATTTATATTCAATCTTTACTCATATAAATAATTTGATATACAATCAAACACTCCCTAAATAACATCAGAAGCTAAAAGCATTACGCTCCTAGCTTCCTATTCCTTTTTGACTTTATTTTTACCAGCTCTTACAGCTTACTTAATTAACTTATCTTACAATAACTACTTAACTTATTTATTTCCTAGTTAGTTATTTTGAGAAGGTTTTTCTCCCTTAACAGGAGTTGTAAGCTCTGCAATTGCAGCTTCTACTTCACCCTCAGCTGCCTTTAATAACTCATCTATTGCTGTGTTTAGGGCAATAAGCTCAGTCTTACCTTTACCTCCAGTATTATCGTTTTTATCTATGGCATTTTTTGCATGAGCATCTGTAGCATCTTCTTTGCCAAGGTCAGTATGTTCGGTTTTTAATTTATTTGAGAATGATTCACCACTAGTTTTTGCAGCAGTAACCTTTGTCTTAAGTAAAGAAGAGAGTCCAGCCTTAACATCTAATACTGTCAATTTACTATTTATATCCAACGCAACATTATATACCCCTGCAAGCAATGATCCATTCTTACCAGCCATAGCATCAAACTTCCCATCGGACTTAATCTTCTTACCAATAGCTTTAGCAAGCTCATCTATTGACTTAACTAAAGTATGAACTTCTTTTACACTTGCTGCAAAATCACTAGCATCTTTTATCTTTTTACTTATTTTTGCCAAATCAAGTACTGTTCCGTCAGGCTTAGCTGCTTCGTCACTTTTAAGCTCTGGCCCTCCATTATTACATGATATTAATACCATAAATAAAGTCATTATTATTGCACTTATTCTTTTTCTCATTTTTTTACGTGCCTCCTTTTAACTTATGCATTAGCATTATACCTCAACTTTCAAAGTTTACAAAGTTAAAAAAAAAAAAAATCAAATTTATCACCTTTAGCCGTTCTCTTAATGCTATAGCTCTTGCTATAGTTTCATCTTTAGGGGAAACACCAACATTGCCATCATTACTCTTAGCTAATTTAGCAGCTTTGCCTTCAGAACCTTTAGCAATAGCTTGTAATATATCAGCACCTGTTATTGCTCCAACTGCTTTAGCAGCATCAACCGCTGACTTCTTTTCATTATTAGCATCATATTTACTTTCTTAAAGTCAGTAATAGACTTAGGTAATGATTTTTTAAATGTGTTTACATCATTTGGGGATATAGTTTCCAAGGTATTAGGTTTTAGTACAGAGACAAAAAAGTCTGATGTTGGGGCTTATTTTAAGACAGTACAAGATACTATACAAGGCACTAAGGATAAACTTAATAAAATTGTCACTGACATGAAGAGAGAAGGAAATCCTAATGCAGCTGAAACTGAGACTGCTGTAAACAAACTAATTACTGAAACACTTGATAAGATAATAGAAGGAGCAAAGACAGCGAGTGATGCTATTGGTATTACAGGTGATGACTTACTTGGTAATGTTGCTGCTGCTAATGCTGCTGGTGCTGCTGGATTGGGGTTGATAGTCTAGTAAAGGGAATGAAAGATATTGTAGAAGTGGTTCTTAAAGACAAAGGAAATGCTGATGCTGGTACTGATAAAAAGCTAGTGATGGTTCTACTGCAAGAACTGTTAATGCTGGTGATGGTGAAGCGGGTAAATTATTTACTGCTGGTGCAGGTGCTGCTGGTGATGCTAATAATGCAAAAAAAGTTGCAGCTGATGCAGCAAAAGCCGTTGGTACAGTAACTGGAGCTGACATCTTGCAAGCTATGGTTAAAAACGCTGACGCTGTTAAATTAGCTAAGAACAATGCCGCTAATGCTGCTGATGCCGCTTAATGCTAAGGATGCAGTTATAGCAGGAGGAATAGCGCTCAGAGCCATGGCTAAGGATGGTAAATTTGCTGGTCCCAGTGCTGCTGATAATGATTATGTCCCTGCAGTTAAAGGAGCAGCAATAAGTGTAGTTACTAAAGCATTAGATACATTAACTATTGCAATAAGGAAAACAATTGATGCAGGCCTTAAAACAGTTAAAGAAGCTATGAAAATTAATGCTAATGATACTCCTATAAGTCCTGCTCAGAGCACCCCTAAAGCTACTACTAATAACTAGTTAAGGTAAGTATAAAGGATAAAGTTATTGTAAGGGAAATGCTTTTCTTGTTATTAATGCAGGAGGGTTAGTTTACTTTTTACTTAATACTTATCTTATAATAACTACTTAACTTATTTATTCCCTAATTAGTTATTTTGAGAAGGTTTTTCTCCCTTAACAGGAGTTGTAAGCTCTTTAATTGCAGCTTCTACTGCAGCATTAGCAGCCTTTAATAACTCATCTATTGCTGTATTGAGTGCTTCAAGCTCAGAAGCTCCTTTAGTTTTATCAGCATTAGTTCGTTCTATAGCTTTCTTTATATCAGCATCCTTAGCATCTTTTTTGCATAAATCATCGCTCTTCAATTTCTCTAAAAATAATTTACTTTTTGACTTTACATCAGTGATCTTTCCCTTCAATTCATCAGAAATTTCAACTTTTTGCTCTAATGCTGTCAACTTAGTATCTAAACCTGATATTACACTATATACTACTACCACTAATTGACCATTATTATCATTAGTTTCATCTTCAAAAGTACCATCATCTTTCTTAAGCTTTTTCCCAATAGCTTTAGCCAGCTCATCAATAGATTTAACCAAAGTATGAACTTCTTTAACACTTGATGCAAAATCACTAGCATCTTTTATCTTTTTACTTATTTTTCCAAATCAAGTACTGTTCCGTCAGACTTGGCTACTTCCTCACTTTTAAGCTCTGGCCCTCCATTATTACATGACATAAATACCATAAATAAAGTCATTATTATTGCACTTATTCTTTTTCTCATTTCTTTACGTGCCTCCTTTATTACTCTATTTAAGTAAAGGGGCTAGATATAAATAAGGAAATACCTCTCATGCATCAAGAGCGATAGAGCGTTCTACTTAAATGAATTTATTTATTATGTATTTCTTATTGATAATTCTTTATTATCACTACCCATTAGTTGTTGCTTCTGCAGTATTAGTTGCTTCCGCTGACTTATCTTCTTGTTTAACAGCTGCTAGTGCTTCATTTATTGTTTTTAATCCATTATCAACTGTATTCCTTATTGCTATTATAAGTGTACTTAATGTCTTACCTACCGCACTTGCTGCTGCTCCATTTACTGCATTAGCAGATTTTTCTTCATTCTTAGCAGCAAATTTACCATCCTTTGCCATTGCCCTTAATGCTATACCAGCTGCTATTACTGCATCTTTCTTTGCTCCTGCAGTAGAAATTTCATTTTTGTTATCAACAGCCTTAGCAATAGCAATTTCAGCTGCATTTTTGGCTGCGTTAATGCCATTAGTATTATCAGCAACAGGATTTTCTTCAGATTTAGCAATAGCTTGAAGAATATCAGCACCACTTACTGCTCCTATTGATGCACCTGCTGCTGCTGCCTCTGCTTCTGTGCCACTTTCTTTCTTTTCAAACAACTTGCCAATTGTTTTTTGCTGTTCTTCAGCAGTTTTAGTAGCTCCTGAATTACCCTCATCCTTTTTTAAAACCACTCCAACTATTTCTTTAATTCCTTTAACAAGTGCTTTGACACTTTCAGAATCAGCAGGTGCAGGATCCTGGCCACTATCTTTAGTAGCACCACCAATCTTATCTTCTCCTGTAGCACCTTTAGCTGCTTCTTTTGCTCCTATCGGAATCTTATCTAATGTGTCAGTGATAAACTTGTCAACAACTGTTTTAACTTTTACGTAATTACCATTCTTTGCAACTTCATCTTGCAACTTCTTTTTAACTGTTGTCATAGTACTCTCAATATCAGTAAAATACTTCCCTATATCACTTTTCTTAGTATCAGCCTTAATACCAAAAGCTCCAGTAACCATATCACCAAAAGTCACAAAAACATCTAAGAATCCCTTTCCTAAATTAGCTATAGATGTTAAGACTTAGCAAAAACTGTAAGCTCTGCGATTGCAGTTTTTACTGTACCATTAGCAGCTTTTAATAACTCATCTATTGCTGTGTTGAGTGCTTCAAGCTCAGTCTTACCTTTACCTCCAGTATTATCGTTTTTATCTATGGCATTTTTTGTATGAGCATCTGTAGCGTCTTTTTTACAAAGATCATCATCCCCTTTCACTTTGTTTAAGAATGCTGTACCTCTACTCTTAGAATCATTAATTTTTGTCTTAATATCTTCAGAAATTCCATTTACTTTTAATAACCCGTCCAATTTAGTACCTACATCCGTTACTATACCATATACCCCTGCAATTAGCCCCCCATTATTATTGTTAGCATCAGCTGCAAGAACACCTGTATCTTTCGTAAGCTTCTGTCCAATGGTTTTAGCAAGCTCATCAATAGATTTAACCAAAGTATGAACTTCTTTAACACTTGATGCAAAATCACTAGCATCTTTTATCTTTTTACTTATTTTTGCTAAATCAAGTACTGTTCCGTCAGGCTTAGCTGCTTCCTCACTTTTAAGCTCTGGCCCTCCATTATTACAGCTTACTAATACCATAATAAAGTTATTATTGCACTTATTCTTTTTCTCATTTTTTTACGTGCCTCCTTTTAACTTATGCATTACCTTCAGCATCAAAACTACCGCTAGCCAAATAGTCTCCCTGTTTCACAGAAAGAAAAAAAAGAGGTTTCCTTAGTATTTACCCTTAACTAATTATTTACTGGGCCACTAGTTGTTGCTTCTGCAGTATTAGTTGCTTCTGCTGACTTATCTTCTTGTTTAACTTTAGCTAATGCTTCATTTATTGCTTTTAATCCACTATCAACTGTATTCCTTATTGCTATTATAAGTGTACTTAATGTCTTACCTACTGCACTTGCTGCTGCTCCATTTACTGCATGGGCAGATTTTTCTTCACCAGTTTTAGCAGCGAATTTACCATCCTTTGCCATTGCCCTTAATGCTATACCAGCTGCTATTATTGCATCTTTTTGTGCTGCATCAAGAGTTTTAGTAGCTTCAACCTTAGCAGCAGCGATTTCCGCTGCATTACTTGCTGCCTGAATAGTGGGCTCACCAGTAGCCTCTGCAGACTTAGCAATAGCTTGGAGAATATCAACACCACTTACAGCACCAATTGATGCACTTGCTGCTGCTGCTTGTGCCTCTGTTCCATCAGCGGCTTTAGTACCAAACAAATTACCAATTGATTTCTTCTCAGCTTCTGCTGTCTTAGTAGCGTCTGCATTTCCCTCATCCTTTTTTAAAACTACCTCAACTATTTCTTTAATTCCTTTAACAAGTGAGTTCACGCTTGCTGCCTCTGCTGCTACAGCATCTTGACCTTCTTTCACAGCATTTCCAATAACAACATCAGTTGTAGCACCTTTAGCTGCTTCTTTTGCTCCTGATGCAATCTTATCTAATGTGTCAGTGATAAACTTGTCAACAACTGTTTTAACTTTTACATAATTACCATTCGTAGCAACTTCATCTTGTAATTTCTTTTTAACTGATGTCATAGTTTTTTCAATATCAGCGAAATACTTACCAATATCACTTTTCTTAGTATCAGCCTTAATGACGCACCCGCAACCATATCTCCAAAAGTCACAAAAACATCTAAAAATCCTTTCCCTAAATTAGCTATAGATGTTAAATACACATGTTTAGGATCCTCTGCAACCCCACCGCTATTACAGCTTACTAATACCATAAATAAAGTCATTATTATTTCACTTATTCTTTTTCTCATTTTTTTACGTGCCTCCTTTATTACTCTATTTAAGTAAAGGGGCTAGATATAAATAAGGAAACACCTCTCATGCATCGGGAACAATAGAAGAGTTCTCCTTAAATAACTTTATTTAGTTATTTACTACTTATTATAGTTCTTCTTAGTTTCAGAAATCTGATTATCAGTAGTTACAGGAGTATCATTAGGATTAATTTTCATAGCATCTTTAATTGTTTTAAGGCCTGCGTCAATTGTTTTTCTTATTGCAATAGTTAATGTATCTAGTGCCTTAGTAACAGCACTTACAGCTGAGCTCTCTATTATTTTCTTTGCATCAGCACTAGCAGCATCACTAGGACCAGCAAATTTACCACCCTTAAGCCATTCTCTTAATGCTATAGCTCTTGCTATAGTTTCATCTTTAGGGGAAACACCAACATTGCCATCATTACTCTTAGCTAATTTAGCAGCTTTGCCTTCAGAACCTTTAGCAATAGCTTGTAATATATCAGCACCTGTTATTGCTCCAACTGCTTTAGCAGCATCAACCGCTGACTTCTTTTCATTATTAGCATCATATTTACTTTCTTAAAGTCAGTAATAGACTTAGGTAATGATTTTTTAAATGTGTTTACATCATTTGGGGATATAGTTTCCAAGGTATTAGGTTTTAGTACAGAGACAAAAAAGTCTGATGTTGGGGCTTATTTTAAGACAGTACAAGATACTATACAAGGCACTAAGGATAAACTTAATAAAATTGTCACTGACATGAAGAGAGAAGGAAATCCTAATGCAGCTGAAACTGAGACTGCTGTAAACAAACTAATTACTGAAACACTTGATAAGATAATAGAAGGAGCAAAGACAGCGAGTGATGCTATTGGTATTACAGGTGATGACTTACTTGGTAATGTTGCTGCTGCTAATGCTGCTGGTGCTGCTGGATTGGGGTTGATAGTCTAGTAAAGGGAATGAAAGATATTGTAGAAGTGGTTCTTAAAGACAAAGGAAATGCTGATGCTGGTACTGATAAAAAGCTAGTGATGGTTCTACTGCAAGAACTGTTAATGCTGGTGATGGTGAAGCGGGTAAATTATTTACTGCTGGTGCAGGTGCTGCTGGTGATGCTAATAATGCAAAAAAAGTTGCAGCTGATGCAGCAAAAGCCGTTGGTACAGTAACTGGAGCTGACATCTTGCAAGCTATGGTTAAAAACGCTGACGCTGTTAAATTAGCTAAGAACAATGCCGCTAATGCTGCTGATGCCGCTTAATGCTAAGGATGCAGTTATAGCAGGAGGAATAGCGCTCAGAGCCATGGCTAAGGATGGTAAATTTGCTGGTCCCAGTGCTGCTGCCGATGATGCTGTTACTGCAATTAAAGGAGCAGCAGTCAGTGCAGTTGCTAAGGCATTAGATACATTAACAAAATAATTCCTAACGCAACGAGGGCTGAAACTGCGGTCAAAATCTAGTTAATGACATACTTAGCGAACTTACCACTTCTATGATCTTCAATTATAGAAGTAGCTTCTTGCATCATTCCATGATAGCTTCTTAAGCTCCAAGAACACTAATCCACTGCATGAATCGCAAGATTAACCTCAGACCGTTTTAACCTTAGTTTTTATTTCTTTATAGTAATAATCCTTTAAAATAAGGATTGCATTTACACCTCTATCATACATAACATTGCAATTACCACAAATCCATTCCTCATCACTCAATTTAAATTGATATTTTGATTGCCACAAACACTGCACAACTTGCTAAAAGGAAAAAATCTATCTACTTTATATAAGTTAGATTTGTACCATTTTGACTTTTATAATAATTGTCTTGTAAATTCATATCATCCTAAATCATTATTAGCTTTTAAAATTTAACTATGATAAGAAGCATATTCATTTATTACTAAAATTTATCCCTAATAAACAACCTCTAAGTTCATTAACAACCTAAAAACAATTTCTTAAAAGTCTATAAGAAAAAAATATTTTACATACTTCCATAAATACTATTGGAAAAATTATTTTAGTATGAAAGTTATTGTCTTATCTCTACTGGAAAGGTCTTTATTGATATCATTAAGAAATACATACAAATTCAATAAATTGTCATAACAAAGAATTCTCCACCTAAATTTAAAAGCTCTGCAACTTAACTATAGATGGGGAATTCTCTGCCATTTCTAGTTAAAGCAGACTATATTATATACTACCTTATAAACTTTTATTCTTTGCTAAGAAAAGCTAAAATAAATACTGAATATTACAAAAAATTATTAAATAATACTCTAGAAATTGAAAGACAAGTATATGCATTTTATAACAAAAATTTACTTGGAGGAATAATAACCAAATGGATAGGAAAAAAACAAAAATAATAACAATTGCATCGATTAAAGGGGGCGTAGGAAAGAGTACTTCTGCTATCCTTTTCTCTACTATCATTTCTAAAAACTCTAATGTCTTACTAATCGACATGGATGCCCAAGCAAGTCTTACAAGTTACTTTAATGAGTATCTTGAAAAATCACAAATTAATGTGGAATATACAAATATATATGAAATTTTACGAAAGAATATGGATATTAAGAATAGTATTTGCACTATAAATCAAAATTTAGACTTTATCCCTAGTTATCTAAATTTACACTTTTTTAATAATGATAATTTACCATTCAAAGAAACCAGGTTAAAAAAAGCACTTTATTTTATTAAAAATGCTTATGATTATATAATAATTGATACCAACCCAAGCCTAGATTTTACGCTAATTAATGCTCTTGTTGTCTCTGATTTGATTATATCTCCAATTCCAGCTGAAAAATGGTCTATAGAAAGCTTAGAAGCACTTAACTTTAAAATTAAACAATTGGACCTAAATTTACCCATATATATATTAAATACCAGATTCAGAAATAATAATTCAAATAAATTTTATCTAGACATTCTCAAACGAAACTCTAATTTTATTGGTTCCATAAGAGAGAGAGAGGATTTAAATAAAAGAATTGCACAAAATATTGGCTTTCCTCTAAATGAAGATTACACATCAGACTATAAAAAAGCATTAAAAAATTTGTTCGGGGCCGAACAAATTTAAGGAAGTTTATATGAAAAAGAATAAATTTAAGTTAAATAAAAGGATTATCGAAAAAGATACTTCTCTCCAAAAAAATACTAACGACATTAATATACAAATTTATGAAAAATTAAAAGCAAAACTCAAAATAAATTTAAAAGAAGATATCTACAACAAAATAGAAACCATGAAAATATTAAAAGAAATTAATGACAAAAAACTATTCAAATTAGATGGCTATAAAAACTTTAGCTCATTTATAAAAAACTATAATTTAGCCAGAACCCAAGTTTATGCATATCTAACTATTGCAGAAGGACTTAACAATAAATTAATAAATGAAGAATCTATAATAACAAAAGGAATAATGAACACATATTTTTTTCTATCGGCTAAAGAAACGGAAAACAAACAAAAGACATCAAACTTAATCAAGTCAATTAAACTACAATTCAAAAATCAAGACGCCTACAATTTTTACAAAACAAACTCAAAATTCACCTGTTTTCTTATGGAAAAGATCTTTACAAAAGACAAAGAATACATTGAAAAAACTAAAAAAGACTTTGAAAAATGCATGACAAAACCTAAAAAGAAAACGTGAACTGCTACTTTCTCTAAAGAAAAGATTATAGAAGTAGCTTCTTGCATCATTCCGTGTTAGTTGCAGTGGCTTTAAATCTTGATTCAAAGGACTATAAGAAAAAATATTCATATCAATTAGTAAGACATTGGGGTTTGAGGACAATAATGTATAAAATAAGGCTGGTGTGTTTTTTTATAGTTTCCCTTAATTGATGCTATAGTTATTATTTTTGTTTTTTCTCTATCCATTTGGTTATTATTCCTTCGGGTAAATTTTTGTTATAAAACGCATATACTTGTCTTTCAATTTCTAGAGTAATGTTTAATAATTTTTTGTAATATTCAGTATTTACTTTCGTTTTTTTTAACAAAGAATAAAAATTTGTAAGATAACATATGACGAACCCTGTTTTAAATCTGAATTCCATGCAAACACACCATCTTATGGTATAGGACTCGTTTTTTTCTACGTTTTTAATGACTAGGGGTTTTTGAAGTTTTTTGACGGAATAACAAATTCCTAGGAAAGCATCTTCTCCTTTAATGCTAAATAAGTGAAATGTGTATATTTTTCTTTCTTTGTTGGGATTTGAATATTTTTGAAGGGCAATTAAGAATTTATTTTTTTGTTTTCTGTTAATGCCGAATGTATAAAAATCGTTAAATGGTTTTGTATGGTATATTTTTTTCCCGTTGTTCTTTTCTATTTTATCGAAAATGTTTTTGATTTGCGTTTGAGATACGTTTAATTTTAATATTTCTGCTTTTTGTTTCAGTCGTTTGAATAGGTCATTCATTTTCAATTTCCTTGGTCTATGAATAAATGGTTTATACCTTATTTAGTATCTCTAAAAGTTCATAATAATAATGGTTATTAATTATCTTAGTATAATTTAGATTATTTGTGTTGTCTAGATAGTTTTTTAGTAATGGTACTAAAACTTTGACCTCCGTTTTTTGTTTTAATTGTTCAAGTAGTATGCTGAATATGTTGTTTCTAATATTGTTTTCATTGCTTTCCTTTTCTTTTGTTGCTTTTGTTATTGTGTTTGGATTTTTGTATTTTTTATTTACTGCTATGGAATTAGGTTTGTAATTGTGATTTTTATATGTCTTATTTAATTTTTCTTTTAATTTATTTTTATTGTGGTCTTCTTTTTTGAATTTTTTCTTTTTGTGATTCGGTGTTTCTTGTTTTAGTTTGAGTTCCGTTTGTTTATTTTTTATTACTTCTTTTTTTTCGTGTGGTTTTATATTATTTATATTATTTATATTATTTATACACTCCCATTTTTCTTCATTGATATTTTTTGAACATAGATATTTATAAACCCTTTCGTTGAATTTTTTTTCTCTTTTTCTTTTAAAGTATGAATTGATTTTGTGATAACATTTGTTTTTAGGATATCTGAGTTGATAATAAATTTCTGTTCCGTAGTTCTTTCCTAGATGTTTATAGTAGTTAATAGTTACTCGCAATTCTTTTTCTAATTTGTATAAATAGCTTTGTAATGTTTTAATCTTTATAATTTTTTGACCATTTCTTTTCAAATTGTTATTAAAGTAGTATAGTATGTTACTTTGGGTATATTTTCTTAAGGTTAAATTCATGTAATTTAGTGTTGATATTAGTACTACCAACTTATGTTGATGCTTATTGAATTTTTTTTTTGGTTCTTTGTTATGAGCTTTTTCTAAGATTTCCAATTTATTTACTCCTTCAAAAAAAAGTTGTGAGTACAGTGTATATGAAAAATTATGTTTTGTCAATAATGTACATTTTTGCCTAATAATTTATTGAATTTGTATGTATTTCTTAATGATATCAATAAAGACCTTTCCAGTAGAGATAAGACAATAACTTTCATACTAAAATAATTTTTCCAATAGTATTTATGGAAGTATGTAAATATTTTTTTCTTATAGACTTTTAAGAAATTGTTTTTAGGTTGTTAATGAACTTAGAGGTTGTTTATTAGGGATAAATTTTAGTAATAAATGAATATGCTTCTTATCATAGTTAAATTTTAAAAGCTAATAATGATTTAGGATGATATGAATTTACAAGACAATTATTATAAAAGTCAAAATGGTACAAATCTAACTTATATAAAGTAGATAGATTTTTTCCTTTTAGCAAGTTGTGCAGTGTTTGTGGCAATCAAAATATCAATTTAAATTGAGTGATGGGGAATGGATTTGTGGTAATTGCAATGTTATGTATGATAGAGGTGTAAATGCAATCCTTATTTTAAAGGATTATTACTATAAAGAAATAAAAACTAAGGTTAAAACGGTCTGAGGTTAATCTTGCGATTCATGCAGTGGATTAGTGTTCTTGGAACCTAAGAAGCTATCATGGAATGATGCAAGAAGCTACTTCTATAATTGAAGATCATAGAAGTGGTAAGTTCACTAAGTATCTTGAAAAAACACAGATTAATTTAGAATGTACAAATATATAAAAAACCATAAAAGATCAAAGCTTACGCTCACCAATTCACCCCATAAAAATTATTTCTTTTATGTTAAACATAAATATTTGAAAATCAACAAAATTGTTGTATAGTTTATTTAAGGTTTGATACACTTACGTATCACTCTTTCAGAAAAAGAAATTATAAAACCAATTAAAGGTTTTGTTAGAGACTTTAACTTAAAATCCCTAATAAGGCCTTTAATTTTTTATTCAAAAAACCAAAGAATGTTCCACCTAAATTTAAAAGTCCTGCAATTAAATTATAGATGGAGTATTTTTTGCCAAAGTATTCGGGTGTGTGAGGTTTTCATATAATAATTTTTCAGAGCCAAAGGAAAATGGACCAAAGCACAAGGATTGCCTAAATATAAATCTAGGTAAGATAAACGTATAGAACAAACAATGAAAAAGATTAAAGTAAAGGTAGATAATGGAAAAAATCAAATTGCCCAAGACAGGATTTGTAAGAATTAAGTTACATAGGAGACTTCAAAGTAGTGAAATTATAAAAAATGTAACTATAGAAAAGACCTTGATAATAAATGCTATTTACATAGCATTTGAATGCTTAGATGTCAAAAATAATAATGAAGTTGATAATGAAAAAGAGGTAGTAGATAATGATAAGAAAATGGGGGTATTTTTTGTGAGTATTGAAGGAGAAAATCACCTTAAATGATGACTTAAAAGTGCTAATAAACTTACGAGATATTAAAGAAGACTATCTAAGAAAATGAAATGTTCAAATAATAGAGTTAAAGGCAGGTTAGATGAGGAATAGACCTGTGATAATTGCAATGTTATGTATGATAGAGGTGTAAATGCAATCCTTATTTTAAAGGATTATTACTATAGAGAAATAAAAACTAAGGTTAAAACGGCCTGAAGTTAAGCTTGTGATTCATGCTCTAGTGGATTAGTGTTCTTGGGGACCTAAAAAGCTTAGTAACACGCTTAGTGAATTATCCATTGTGTTTTGAAAAGATATAAGTCAAATAATTTGTTTGCGGTTTTAGCATATACAAAGTCCTAGCTGATAATACATTTGCAAGTTTTCCCAAAAATAGACTACAATTTTAATTGATTAAAAAACATCTTAATAAAAAAACAACTTTCCCAAACGGAGAGGAGGGAAAGTTAATAATGTACCTAAACACTTATGTACTTTAGGTACCCATAAGTTAAAAGAAGGTAAATGAAACTCATTGTATGGAGTTCATTTATCTTAAATAATACAAAACCTCTAAAAAAGTTAACATTAATATTATCTAAATAAGAACAAATCAATATTCAAGACTATTAACTGTCATTGAGAAAAATTTTTCCTTATATTTAGATTTTATACCACAATTTTGTAAATTCAATATCTTCTATTACAAAATAGAGTGTTTATTTTTGAAGTTTTTATTTGTTTAATTAAGTATAAAATTAATTCTATGAGAATGATAGAAGGACACTCTTTTTACAAGGTTTCTGAAGCACAAGAAGTCCTTAAAAGTAAGTTTGGTTATAAAATTACAAAGAGCCATTTAAGATATAAGTTAGAAGTTTTAGAATGTTATATCAGGGTGGGGAACATCATGTTAATTCCTGAAGACTTTTTGAAATATTTAACCCTTAGTTTGCTCGCATTTAAAAATAATGAGAAGTATAAATTTGAAATAAAGAGAGAAGTTAGAGAAAAGATGCCTCAATTTAGAAAGTTAATAGCGAAGGCAATATCAAAAGAGTGAATTTAATGTAATTAAAATTATAACCTAAGACTGATATCATCAGACTTTACATTTTAAAGTCATGATTTTTTGTGTTTCGTCTAGTATTATTGAATATAACAAGATTGACATTAAATCCAGGATTTTTGTTAATAAAATTTAATTTGAGTTGACAAAAAAATTGTAATGTGCTTTAATGTAAAGCAAGACTTTTATTTCAGATAAGGAGAGGTATTATGAAAAAGAGTTTTGATAACAAAATGGATATTCCTTTTATCAATGCCTTATATTAAATTTTAATAGTCACTCTTATGTTGGACAAAGTAGTTCTTGTAGAATTTTAATATAAAAATTAGTAACGCAATAACAAGTAAACTATAAGAGTAGTTTTATTAGCTAAAGTAATAAATAATATTATTAGAAGCGACAAAGTCAGTCGCAACTTAATGTAATTCTTCAAGTCACATTCTAATGGTCAAGCATTATGGATGTGACTTTTTAAATTTAGGTGGAGAATTCTTTGTTATGACAATTTATTGAATTTGTATGTATTTCTTAATGATATCAATAAAGACCTTTCCAGTAGAGATAAGACAATAACTTTCATACTAAAATAATTTTTCCAATAGTATTTATGGAAGTATGTAAATATTTTTTTCTTATAGACTTTTAAGAAATTGTTTTTAGGTTGTTAATGAACTTAGAGGTTGTTTATTAGGGATAAATTTTAGTAATAAATGAATATGCTTCTTATCATAGTTAAATTTTAAAAGCTAATAATGATTTAGGATGATATGAATTTACAAGACAATTATTATAAAAGTCAAAATGGTACAAATCTAACTTATATAAAGTAGATAGATTTTTTCCTTTTAGCAAGTTGTGCAGTGTTTGTGGCAATCAAAATATCAATTTAAATTGAGTGATGAGGAATGGATTTGTGGTAATTGCAATGTTATGTATGATAGAGGTGTAAATGCAATCCTTATTTTAAAGGATTATTACTATAAAGAAATAAAAACTAAGGTTAAAATGGTCTGAGGTTAATCTTGCGATTCATGCAGTGGATTAGTGTTCTTGGAGCTTAAGAAGCTATCATGGAATGATGCAAGAAGCTACTTCTATAATCTTTTCTTTAGAGAAAGTAGCAGTTCACTTTGATTTTAATAGGAATTTTTAAATTTGGAAAATATTAATTATAATATTAAAGGTTTTTTACTCTAAAGCAGATTATTATTTTATAATATCCCTATAGGATATAGGCTTTTTAAGTGTTTCTTTTTTGTTTTTATATCAAACTTATATCTCTGTGTTATTTTTATATGATTTGCAATATCATGAAGCAATGATCTTGATGTTTTGAGTAGGTGTGGTAATTAATTTAATGGATAAAGAATTTTCTAATTTGACTTTAAAGAATATCGCATTAGTTTTAGTAGATATTCAAAACGATTTTTTGGAATCTGGGGCTCTTTCCGTTCCTCATGGTAATGACATTATCCCTTTAGTGAACCAACTTCAGGATTGTTTTGAGCACATTGTTGCGACTAAAGATTGGCATTGTGAGAATCACATAAGTTTTTTAAGTGATACTAATTGTAGGGGTTGGCCTAAGCATTGTGTTCAAAATACATGGGGAGCAGAATTTCCAAAGGATTTGGATGTTAAGAAAATAAAGGCTGTTTTTCTAAAGGGACAGGACAGAAATTATGACAGCTACAGTGGATTTTATGATGACTCTAGTAAGAAAAAGTCAACGGGTCTTTTGGATTATCTTCAATCCAATGCAATTGATACGGTGTTTATGGTAGGCTTAGCGTTGGATTTTTGCGTAAAGGAAACAATCATTGATGCCTATAATTTAGGATTTCAATCTTATTTAGTAACCGATGCTACAAGGAGTATTTCTTCTTTTCCTGAATTGATAATTATGGAGCTTGAAAAGCTTGGTATATTGACCTGTTTGGTAAGAGATATTCTGAATAATTTTAGTTTTCTTTAATTTCAGAAAGTTGAAATTCATGTATTTAATCCCCATTGGTTTTTGTTGATATCATAAATGCAATCAGGAGTGTTCTATATTGATAGTAATCCTAAGTTGTTGATAACTAAGGTTTTAAAATTTATAATTTTGTAGTAGAATGGGGAATTGTTATTAATGAGTGTTGTGATAAATCTTTTGAGTATTATTTGCTTAGTTATTACCTTAAGTGGCTGTAGTGTGGATAAGAAAGGTAATGTAAATCTTCAATCTTTTGAAGATGGTTTAGATGTCCCATTATACGATAATGATTCTGAGCAGAATGAATTTCAGGGGGATAAAGCCATCTGGCAACTTTTTAAAGATAGTAAAAAACAAATAGGAAAGAATAATATTGATCAAATAGATGTGGATAATAAGGATAAAGGAGTAATTAAAAAAGAAGTTTTAAATGATCATGTGGATGATCAAAAATTTGCAGGAGTAGATATTTTAGAAGTGGAAAAATTAGATGATTATCTGTTGCAGGATAGTGTATTATTTTCCTTACAAGATAGTATAGAGTATATAGGTGAACAGGCGGTTGTTTTTGAGACTAGCAAGGATAACGATGTAGTCTCAAGAATAATGTTGGAAGAAGATTTATTAGAGAGATCTAAGCAAAGATTAAAAGATAATCTAAATGAAAGACAAAAAGAGGCATTAGAATTTTTGGAAAAAGCTTTGACTAATAAGATCGATAAGTTGAATCGGATTTTAGTTTTAGATGAAGATGAAGTTAAAAATATGCTTAACATAATAAATAAAAATTTAGACAGTATAAGGAAATTTGAATCTGTAAATGAGATTATTTTAGATCTTGGTAATTTAGATGGTGGGGAACTTGCATTAAAGATGAGTGATGAGGTGAGAGTAGAATATACAGAAGTAAAAAATGATTTAAGTGAGGAAATTGAGCCTTCATTGGATAATTATTTGTCTGTAATAGATGCCCATTTCAATGATGACGATATAAGATCTAGTATGGATAGTATCAATGCTATTGAAATTTTATCACCTTCGTTTGATTTTAAATTTGCTGAAGCTTCTCTTATAAGAGAAGATTAGATAGATAATTTGTACATAAACTTCCCACAATTGGGAATTGTTGTTAAGTTATATAAAATATGGTTTTGTGGCTCTGTAGGGTATTTTTTTGTAAAATTTAAAACCGACTTCCATTTATTTTTAGTTTTTAAATTTAAATCATTCTTAATGATTTAAGAGAATTTGATTCGTCCTAAAAGTATTGATGTTTAAGTTAAATTTATAGATATAAGGAATTCATTCTATAAGTTTTGGGCTTAAACATTAATTTAATATTCAGACAGCAATTATCTTATGACACGATGTTCAGTTAAGTTAGTTACTGTTTAACAAAAGATGACAAGGAATTTTCCGTCTATAATTTTTATGAAATTTAGGTGGAGAATTCTTTGCCATGATAATTATGTATTTCTTAATGATATCAATAAAGACCTTTCCAGTAGAGATAAGACAATAACTTTCATACTAAAATAATTTTTCCAATAGTATTTATGGAAGTATGTAAATATTTTTTTCTTATAGACTTTTAAGAAATTGTTTTTAGGTTGTTAATGAACTTAGAGGTTGTTTATTAGGGATAAATTTTAGTAATAAATGAATATGCTTCTTATCATAGTTAAATTTTAAAAGCTAATAATGATTTAGGATGATATGAATTTACAAGACAATTATTATAAAAGTCAAAATGGTACAAATCTAACTTATATAAAGTAGATAGATTTTTTCCTTTTAGCAAGTTGTGCAGTGTTTGTGGCAATCAAAATATCAATTTAAATTGAGTGATGAGGAATGGATTTGTGGTAATTGCAATGTTATGTATGATAGAGGTGTAAATGCAATCCTTATTTTAAAGGATTATTACTATAAAGAAATAAAAACTAAGGTTAAAACGGTCTGAGGTTAATCTTGCGATTCATGCAGTGGATTAGTGTTCTTGGAACCTAAGAAGCTATCATGGAATGATGCAAGAAGCTACTTCTAGAATCTTTTTTAGAGAAAGTAGTAGTTCATGTTACAGCATTGATCTGCTTAACAGATATGATAGAATGAATATATTCACCACATATAATTGGGTTGACTTATTGATTGTTTTTGTATGTTTATATTGATTTGTTATTTAAGGAATATAAACATACAAAAACCAATTATTGTTCCTATAAGAGTATATTTGTAATATTTGTTGGCAGTGAATAAATATAAAGTCAAAATTAGCATTTCAAACATCAGATAAGGGGTTTGAAAAATTTTTTTGGGAATGATTTGTAAGTTAGAAGCAAGTTTTTTTATTGTGTTATAAAAATATGCTATGCATAAAGTTAGACAAGAATACACAATTATTGAAGTCATAAGGGCCTCCATATATTAATATTACTTTAATTGTAGCTCGGGTTTTTGGGAATACTAATTTCATATTAATGAATTTCATTCTTTATTGGTCTTTATATGATTATGATTTAGATATTTTTAGATTTATATGTACCACAATAGTCATTATGCATAAAATAAGTTTTGAAATACTAAGGTAGGGCGACTTGGGGGTTTTTTGTGTTAAATACAAGTGTAGTTTACGAAATTATGTGTTTTGGATTAATATATAATATATACTATATAAGTAGTTTTGATTTATTAGTATGAAAGCGTTTATCTTATTCTTGCTTGTTTAAGGATCATTATATGAAAGTGATTAAATTTCCTAAGAGGAAGAGCTTAAAGTCTGAACAAATGGATATTGAAGCATTTATGGCTCAAGTTGATTATACGACTGCGCAGTTAGATAGAGAATTTAGAGAGTTCCAAAGGCAGTATGGAACAGATAAAGGTCTTGATGATTGGATGGCACATATGGAAAAGGAAAGTCAGCTTAAAAATCAGCAAATTCAGGTAAGAACTGAAACTTTAAGTTCTCTTTTTGAAAAAAGACTTAGTGATAAGATAGAAAACAAGTAAAAGTATAACCCAATCTTAGTTTGCTTATTTATATTCAAGTATGGAGGGTTTTTTAATTAATGTGTACTAGTATTTTGATATAGGTTGATTTTAGTTTGTGTAGGAGGTTAGGGTGAGAATTATGAAAAATATTGTTTTGACCTTGTTATTTATGATATTTAGTTGTAGTCATGGTGTATTTAGTAAACCATCATCTGGTCTTATTAAGGATTATGTTGGGGTGATTTTTGATAATCATAAGTATTATTGCATTGAAGAATTACCTATAAAGTCTGATTTAGTGTTTGAGCTTGTAGATAGTAAGTCCAAAGCTACACCATGGACTTACTATCAAGTATTAGACGGACAACATATTGCAACAAGAAGGAGTGTTTATGAGAGTAGTTCGAATAGAACTAGTAGTTTTACTGTTGGGAAGGTTAGTCTATTAATAGATTCAACTTGTGTAGGTAAATTGGGTATTAAGACTTTAAAAGAGCTTAAAGAGTATTTAATAAAAGATAGAAATTTAGATTCTTTGGGTGTTAAATTTATTTTAGATTTTAGCCCTAGTAAATTATTGTCCAGCCCAAGTAAAAGTCTGCTTGGTACTCAATGCATTGTTTTTGATTACAATGGGTTGATTTCTTTCAAAGATAGTATCGATAAGAAGAAGAGTGATATCAATTTAACTTTGAATCTTGCTAATAAAGATTTGCAAAGTAATATGTATTATTTATCTCCTAAGACATATGATAAGTACATAGATACTGAGAATAAGTTTGTTGATAGTAAAAGGCAAGATAAAAATAATTTTTATTTTAAAATTCAAGGTAATGTGGAGGGTCTTTTAAGTGCTTTAGAAGGAATTCTTCGAAAGGTTAAGAAAGGAGAGTTATAATAACTTTTTTTGGATATAGGAGGTTAGCTTTAGAGCTAAGGCCTTTGTTATATTAATATATGGGCTGTAAGTCAATTGCTCACCAATTGGTCCAATTTGTGGTTGTAAGGGTTGAGGAGAGATATGTTGATATCTAAATTTGTGTAGCTAATAAATTTTGGTTTGTGCATTGCATTAATACAATAGCATGGAAATTAATTAATTTTGGCTTAAGTTGACCCGGAAAGTAAAATATGTAATGTGTTTTCAGGTTTGTTATTTTAATGTTAGGCATGTAAAGATTGGCTTTTATTGGTAAAGCAATAAATCTCATTATAGAAGAAATAGGTAATAGGGATATCATGTTGCAATAGTTACAAAGATACTAAAAGATTATGAGAGAATAGGCAGGATGCTGGATAAATATCCAGCGTTTTTTCAGAGCTGTTATTAAGGTATTATTTATTTTATTATTTTCAATTTTTGAGTGGTCTGTTCTGATAAGAGAGCATAGGTTTCGGGATTTTTTTGCAATTTTATCGGCAGCATCATTGTATCATTTTTCAAAATTTATTTTTGTAATTTATAGTAAATGGTATATACTTACCAGCAATTGTTGTATCTCAATATTGAGATACAACAATTCGAGTAATTTGATATCTCAGGGGGGGAAATGTGAAAAAGAGTATTTTAGCAGTATGTATGTTAACGTTATTGTGTTTGTTATCATGTGATATAGATGCCCTTAATGAATTGCTAATCAAAGCAAGGGAAAAATTTTCAGAGGAAAATAAAAATATAGAAGGTTCAGGCCATAAACAGGAAGGTGAAGAAGAGCAAGTAGATTTTGTTGAAAATATGAAAGAAAGAGGAGTACGTCAAGTGGTTCAGGGCGATCCTGTAGCATCTGTTAATGATTCTATTCCGATATTGCAATATCCTCAACAAGAAACGATAGAAATAGAAGAAAAAGATTTAATTCCAAGTACTAAAGAAGAAAAGGAAGCGGATAAGGCAATTAAAGAGGTAGAACGTGCTCTTGGAGATTCTGGATTCCAGCAATTAATTAAGAATGCACATGAGCTTAAAGATAAATATAAACAACTAGAATCAGATTTTTATGATATAATCGCAAAAGTCCAAGGAGAAAGAGGAGAATTACAGAAAGGAAGTTCTAATAACAATAGAGACAAGATACGAAAACTAACTCAATTGCAAAATAGGTTAAGTGGGGAGAGGTCTAATCTTGATATGCTTATGACTCAAGTTGATAGTGGACTTAATGAGCAAATATCTGCAAAATGCTTGTTTGAAGAAGCACAAAAAACTTTAAAAGCAGCTATTACCAAGAGGTTAGAGAGTGAGTCACGTGTAGGTTACTCCTTTAGAAGAGTAAACAGTAATTTGTCAGTACAATTATCCAGAGAAGCACAACGATATGCAGAAAATTCTTTAGGGCAATTAGAATCTTCTTCTACAAAGCTTAATGAAGCAATGGCAAAAAAGAGAGATATAGAAGAACTCATTGAGGAGGCAAAATCTTCTCTAGCGAGTTAAGAGATAAAAAAGGTACTTAAGTAGATTCTAACATTAGTTTTTTAAATAAGAGTTTCCTGTAAAAAGGGAGCTTTTATAGATTTATTTAAGTAAATGTAATGTTCTTAGGTTTAATTATTTAGATACTAATAGATTATTTTAAAGGTTTATAGGGATATGCTTTGTGAATACTGAGCCCGAAAAAGAGAACATGTTAATCAGGAATATAAGGTTTAGACAAAGGCTTTTTAAAGCCTATTGAGACTATATGGTTAGTGACACAAGAATAGTTCAGGCAGAGAGAATTTCGTATCGAGGAGAGAAGCATTAAGAGGGGAGATAATGAGTTTATCGATTATTTAATCAGAAATGAACATACAAACTACAAGATAAGCTTAATGTTGCATAATAAACGAAACTTTTTATAGCATTATTTAACTTAAGTAGTAATAAATCAAAGTAAAATATTGTGACTTAAAGATTCAATTTCTGATGTTGCAGCACCAGCTGAAGATATTTCTATCAATGGTATTCTGTATAATATAAATTCTTATCATAAGTTCTATGGTCAAAAGTTAATTGTTTAGGTGGTGTTATTAAGATAGCCGTCTCTTATACATAAGGTCCTTTATCTTGTTGTTATAAATTGTATTCTAGTCTCTAAAAACGAATATATGTATTAACAGTAAAGATAGGCTTACTTGTGGCCTATCTTAGTAATTTTTATTTAAAGTGCTTAACTTTAAAGGTAAACTTATCTAGCATCAATAGTATCGTCAAGTTTGTTCTCACTCATTTTGGTCTTTGGGGGTATGTTTTTATAAATTCTATTTCTTCGTATGCTTTATAGGCATTTTTATTACTTTCTTGAACTTTTGGAATTAAAGAACTTACGTCTTTTTTAAGTTTATATAATTTTATCTTTGCTTGCTGTTCTTTTTGGTAACCAAAATTATTAGTAGTAAGATGTGTAGCATTATTTAGACTTTCTTCAATTGTACTTATTGAAGAGAATTGTTGTTTGAAGTACTTCCAAAACTGTGCCCGGATATGAATTGTAATTAATGTCAATAGGTGTTGTGCCACCGAGACTTAAGTAATTTGTGTTTCCTAAGAGTACCCCCCAGCAAAGCCACTTATACTATACCTGCTGAAATTTCACTACTTTTCCAACAGAGTGTGACAAATGCTCTTCTTGACTGCTTAAAATACCATCAAGCATAGAGGCTCTTGAACTTTTTTATAGCTTTTCTATTTCTTGATGTAGAGCCTTTACCACTTGACTTTTTAGTAGTATTGTTTTGATTTTTGCTAGAAGCATTTCAATAGTTTCTTTATTAGTTTCCAATGTAGAGTAAATTTTATCAGGTAAATTAACGGATTTATCTTTAAGTTCACCATTAAGTATTAAATTACAACTAATAAAACTCAAAAGCAAACTTAAGCTAAATACTTTGTCTTTAATTGCATGTATTTATCATTTCCCCTGTTGTCTAGATTGCTTTTTTATTAAAAAAAGCGGTTATTAAATAATTCTAGAAAGACTTAAAAATAACATGTTTTAAGTAAATTACTAGCTTATCTTTATAAAAGTTCAATAGAATTATATTATTGTTAAATAGTACATCATTTGTATATAAGCCTTTTCCTTTTCATTAATAATTAAAACATAAATATTTTATAAGTTCTATATTATTTGATTTATAGCTGAATATCAGTTGATATAATAATTCAAAGGGAAAATGAAAAGTAATTCAAAAGTATGATTTTGATTATTTTTAGGGTAATTATTGGCAAAGGAATGTTTACTAATAGAAAATTAGAGGTAATTTTAGAGAAAGGCATAATTTCTTTAGGATTTATTTCAAATGAATAAGTAGTAGATATTTTGGTAATAAATTTTTTAGGTTTGATTTTAGTAAAAATATTTTTTATATTAAGCATTGGTGTGCAAATATATATCTATTTATAAAAATGTCAACTTTGTACATTTTCATAGCAATTTTAGTCAATATTATAAGTCAAATAATCTTATACTAATAGCAAATTATA
>NZ_CP073152.1:0-11436 GCF_023035795.1 Borrelia nietonii YOR | reverse complement strand
AGTTAATTGATT
This sequence comes from Borrelia nietonii YOR, assembly GCF_023035795.1. Classification (NCBI taxonomy): domain Bacteria; kingdom Pseudomonadati; phylum Spirochaetota; class Spirochaetia; order Spirochaetales; family Borreliaceae; genus Borrelia; species Borrelia nietonii. The sequence continues at coordinate 11,424 of NZ_CP073152.1, read as the reverse complement.
TTTAGTATAAAATAGCCATATAATCATTATATTATATAATAAATGATTCCCAATTATCCAGCAATGTTTAAGCAAAAACTTCTCAAGTTTTTGCTTATTTTTCACAAGAACCAATTGCTTTTCTTTGTCTTCCAAATTAAATCTAATAATAACGGGCTTACACCCTGGGGAACTCTTTTTAACTCTTATATCATTAATAATTTTATTCAAAGAACTCTGCATAATATCTTGCTCGCTTATATTCTCTTTTTCTAAATAAGCACCTATTTTAATATATCTGTATATCATAGTTCTACTGAATTTATAGTCTAAACAAAATTCATAAAAATTATCATATCCATCAAATCTATATAATTTATTCTTCTTTATCTCATAAAGTGCTTTAGCTAATTCTACTCTATTAACAGCCTCCTCCAAAGTCCGGGCCTTAATTTCTTCCTTAAGCTGCCTATATCTTAATCGAGCCTTTTCTTTGCCAGAATCACTCTCAACCCGAGTTACATCCCCTACCCTACTTTTAATAGTATTAAGTATGTCTATTTTCATTTTTATTCCTTCAATATAAATATTTGTAAACTAGTTTACAAATATTTATATTGTCTTTATGTTCTCAATACCTTCAATAACTTCAGCCACTTTCAAATATTCATTATAATATCTTTCGCTCTCCTGGGGTTCTAATCTATAAGTAATCATCTTCTGAATAGCAGCACTTCTGTGAATTTTAATCGGGACATATTCTTGATAAAGCTGTTGCAAGCTATAGAAAAATTCTTTCTTTATTTTTCTATTTTCCTCATAAAGGGTTTGAATAACATAATAACTCTTAAAATCCTGCTTCTGATAAGCACTAATAATCTCTTGCATTTTACTTTTCAAAATATCATAACTCTCAATTGCCCAGAGCTCTGCTGGCAAAGGAATAACGACCTTGGTAGCAATCATCAAAGAATTAATAAGCTCTTTATTAACTGAGGGGGGAGTATCAATTAATATGTAATCATATTCATCAAAATAAGGGGTCAAAATCGTTTTCAGCTTATACTCCTGCCCAATAATATTCTCTCCTGAAAATTGAGAAAGCTTAATATGCGATGGGGCAAAGTGTAAATCGTCTGTTATCTCATGTACAATACTCATAAAAGACTTTTTAGACTTTAACACTTCGTAAATATTATACTCTCTTATATCGATTTTGTTTTCAAAATAAGGAAGGAAATAAGAAGTAATACTGGCCTGAGAATCAATGTCTATGAGCAAAGTTTTATACCTTTTAGAAAAAATAAATCCCAACATTATTGCTGTTACACTTTTACCAACTCCGCCCTTAATTGAGGAAATAGCTATAATATCTCTCATCTTATACCCCTAGAATCTAAACACTTAAATCTTTTATCATAAAAAAGTTTATCCAAATTATCCTCAGCGACTAAGAGTTCTTCAGACAAAGAATTAACAACGCCAATATCTTTTGCCTTAACCGAAATATTAAGCTTTTTTATCTTATTTTTTATCGTAAAATAGGAAATATTGTTAACCTTAGCCAAAAAAAGAGGAGTATAATATTTTTTCCCCTCATATTCAATGAAAAAATCCTTCAAATTTGTTTTCTCTACCAAACTCAACTACCTTTTTGTCATTCTTTCTTTAACTTGTCCTTAATAAGATTTTGAGCCTCTTCACTTAAAAGCAACTCTCTTTTCTTAAAGAATAAATCCTTAGAAGAAATTATTCCTTCAATCTTATTTTTTTTTATATATCTCGAAAGATAAGAAGAATCGCTATATCCCATCTCTCTTGAAAATTCTTTCAGGTTTTTTAAAGAATTTAAAAAATTTAGTGTAATCCGCACGAAATTCCATCTCCTAAACAAGTTTTCATCAATAGTACAACTTATTGTCTAACATAACTAACTTTATTATAAACTATAAACATCATTTTGTAAATCAAATTGACAAAATAACTTTTTTAGTATATAAGTTAGTATATACATAAATTATATTAATATATCTTGTTCTTTAAAAAAAGACTAGAGACAAAAAAGACCTAAAATAAAGGTCTTAAACAAACTGAAATAAAGGATAAATCGATGAAAAATTTAAATTTCTTTTTACATAATAACAGCAAACTCAAGAAAAATCAAGTTAGACTAATCAAACTAATTTCCATCTTAAAATATCTAAATAGAAACAAGTTGGGATATAACCAACAAGACATACTCAACTTAGCTAACTTTTTTCTAAAAAAGAAGGTTACTCGGTAATTAAAATGAAAACATTACAAAAAGACTTGGGCTTCCTCAAAAAAAACCATGTAATCAAAACATTCATAATAAGACTTGGGGAATACAAAGGTTCAAAAATAAAGTATATACCAAAAAGAAACGCATATCAGATATTAAAGCAAGTACTCAATGCAACAGAAGAACTATTAGAAAAAACATTCAATATCATATACAAACTAAATAAACAGGAGAAAATCAAAAATAAAACCGAAGAAAAAAATAGAACAAAAAATAGCAGTGTATATAATATAATATATAATAATATAAATAATAAGAAAAAAACAGAAAGAGAAACGGATAAACAAAAGCAAATAAAAGGAAAAATATTAGAAAGATGCACATCATACAGGGATACGTAAAAGGAAACCGCCAAAGTCTGATAACAATAAAAACAAAAGGAAATAAAAACAATACACAAACCAAAACTAAGAGGAAAGAAATATCTATACAAATATAATCCCAAAATTTTGGCTCTTGGAATTTATAAATACCCTAAAGAATTTATCAGGAAGAATATAAAGAAGCAAATATCCAAAGAAAGACCTAATAGTAAAAACACCAACAAAATTTAGCAAATAAACACAATAATCAGAACACTAATAACAAAAAGATAATAAAAGTCAAAATCGTAAAAGCAACAAATCTCAAACAATGACTTGGAATAAAAAATGAGGCCTAAATAATATAAAGACAAAAGCCCTTAAAACATAGAGAAAAACATTCAAAAAATTAAGAATACCATAATAAAAAGCCGCAAAAAAGCACATCCCACCTATCAAAAATTATCAACAGATCATGGACAAATTCGATATATAAATTACTTAGCAAACGTCGTTGTATTACAATGCGGGTTTTTTTAATCGGCGAATTTTTCTCTTAAAACAAGTGTTCAAATTGATAGTCTAGGTTTTTTGGAGAATTACAATTTAAAGAATCTAGGCGTGGATTACGGTCCATGCAAATAAAAGAAAAACCCCTTGGGGAAGGGGATTATTTAAAAGAATGTATGGTATGAAGTAAATATTGATAATAAATTCTTTTAATTTTAAAAAAGGAGAATATTTAATAATTAAGTATTAGTTCAAAAATTAATTATTTTCAAGTTTTTCTAAAACATTACTTAATATTTTTTCTCAAAATTTTAAATAAAAATACCAACAATTATTAATGATCCTGTAATTTCAAGTCATAAAGGCAAGGTTACCATTATTTTAATGGATCAATTAAATTGCAATATAATTTAAAGCAATTAGTCAAAATTGTTCTTAAAGCAATAGGAACAGAGGAATTTCTCAAAAATATGACGGCCCTTTAAAAAATATATGGACATAAATAGGGAACCTTACAGGAAACATTCACTTCAAACTTTATGCCCCATTAAAACTGTTATTGTTCAGGTCTTGTTCTATACAGGAAAAGCAAAAAAGCGTTTTAACATTAACAATGGCAATTTATTAGGCTTAAAACATTAGCAAAAGGTCCGTTATGATTTAATATTTGGTATTAATAATATTCTGATGAATTTGTTAAAAAGGAAACACGTGCTTTAGAGTGTTATTATTACCAGATAGTTCAAGGATGTCAAAAAAAAATAGTGAGGATATTTTGTAGAGATAATATAAGGTTTGCAATTAATTTGTATGTGAAACACAGGGACTATTTGCAAATCATTTTGCCAATTTTATATTGAGCCTTCTAAGTATTGATTACATTAATAACAGCTCATTTGCAAGTTCAACATTGATAATTTCTTACGGAAATGAGGACAATATATTTTACCATAATTTTTCAGATTTACGGTTTCTATTTTGCTGAAAAAATCCCAATATATCGAAAGGGGATAAAGATAGACTATTATGATATATGTTTGTTTGGGGCATATATTTTCTTAGAATACAAGAAAAGAAAGTCCCTACTCCTATGTCTTGTTTTGGAGAGGATTAATAGGAGTGTTGGGGACTGTTGATAGAATGCTTTCTACCGTATTTATATATGTTTATAATATTATTTTATTTTTTTAATTTTGTAAATATTTTTAAACAATTTTATTATATTCTATATCAATACCCAAGATTTCGACACAATTAACAGTACGAACAAATTGCTAACAGGTTAATATTTGGATGTTATTACTGTTGTTTGCCATCGGGATTCATGATGTATTTATGCTAAATACATTTGCAATTATTCTCCCGCCTTAAATCATGATCAAGCTTTTTTATTGCTTTCATAAGTCTCATTTGACCCATTTGCAAGGCAGAAATTTTTCTCCTCTTATTTCTAAAACTCAATTCTTGGTTTATTTTTTTATTCGATTCTTGCATTTCTTTAATTTCTAAGGCACTTGGTTCATAATCGATCCATTTTTTATCTATCCACCCCTTTTCCCATTCATAATACCCTTCATTGTAGTTAGTTCCGTTAGACTCATCAAAATGCCTTGAAAGAGCTGATATTACTTTTTCACCGTACTGAAGCATTTTTTCTATTTCTGTCCTTACAATAAATTCATTATAATCATAAGTTTTGCCCGTTTGCATATTAATGATATCAACAATTAACTTAAAAATATTTATGCAGTTCATTGCAATATTGCCAAATGGAAGATCCGGACTACTTAGACATTTAATATTGACTGCATATTTGTTCTTTAAGCTTTTAGGTATTTTGAAGAAGTCAACTATAAATCCATCGACTTTGGCTTTGTAATTTGCTTCATACTGAGAATTTCCGAAAAAGGTTTCACGATTACCTTCGGTCATATAATTATCATAATCCAGTATCATAGGCAACTTTCTTTCTTGAGCATTATATTGTTTAATATTTCTCATCTCATATCCTCAGAAATCAAAATTCTTTCTTTTATCTTTATATCATACATTATTATAATATATATTAAATAAGAATGGATATAAATAGCTGATAATTTTTAGTCTAAATTTTTGCTTGTTTAACAAAGGATTGATATTCATTTACCTGAAATTATTATTTTTTATATTTGATATTGTTTTTTTGATGGTTTGCAATATACTTAATTTATCTTTAACCTTTAACCATTTATAAGAAGCTTTGAGCAAGCAATTTTCTCAAGGCTTCTTATTGCTTTATTTTTTATACAGCACAACATTACAGCTATGCCGGGTTACTTTTTATAGAGTTATTGATATAATCTGATTATTCTAAACCCAGGGAGTTTGAATTAATTACAATTTTTTTAGAAAAAGTTATTAAAGTTATTTATAAACAAGTTGTCTATTATTATGTTCTCATAATTATCTACAAAATATAGGGATAATTTATGCAGAAATTATTTTCTTTGATTAGTAATTTTTTTGCGCAATCTAAGTAACCCTTATCTAGCCTAAGCTCTATTATTTGAGCATTTCTTTTTTTAGATAATCCTCCTGCCTTCTTTGATGTTTTTTGAGTTTATTCTCATTTTTATTATAAATAGTAATTCTTGATCGCTATATTTTTATTTTGATGCTATATCAATAGAATAATGTACTTCAAACATATTGTTTGATTCACAACTGTCTTACCAAAAAGACCCAAAAGCGTGGGTCATGATCCAACCGATAGTAAAATATAAGCACTTGTTTATAAATAACTTTAATAACTTTTTCTAAAAAAATTGTAATTAATTCAAACTCCCTGGGTTTAGAATAATCAGATTATATCAATAACTCTATAAAAAGTAACCCGGCATAGCTGTAATGTTGTGCTGTATAAAAAATAAAGCAATAAGAAGCCTTGAGAAAATTGCTTGCTCAAAGCTTCTTATAAATGGTTAAAGGTTAAAGATAAATTAAGTATATTGCAAACCATCAAAAAAACAATATCAAATATAAAAAATAATAATTTCAGGTAAATGAATATCAATCCTTTGTTAAACAAGCAAAAATTTAGACTAAAAATTATCAGCTATTTATATCCATTCTTATTTAATATATATTATAATAATGTATGATATAAAGATAAAAGAAAGAATTTTGATTTCTGAGGATATGAGATGAGAAATATTAAACAATATAATGCTCAAGAAAGAAAGTTGCCTATGATACTGGATTATGATAATTATATGACCGAAGGTAATCGTGAAACCTTTTTCGGAAATTCTCAGTATGAAGCAAATTACAAAGCCAAAGTCGATGGATTTATAGTTGACTTCTTCAAAATACCTAAAAGCTTAAAGAACAAATATGCAGTCAATATTAAATGTCTAAGTAGTCCGGATCTTCCATTTGGCAATATTGCAATGAACTGCATAAATATTTTTAAGTTAATTGTTGATATCATTAATATGCAAACGGGCAAAACTTATGATTATAATGAATTTATTGTAAGGACAGAAATAGAAAAAATGCTTCAGTACGGTGAAAAAGTAATATCAGCTCTTTCAAGGCATTTTGATGAGTCTAACGGAACTAACTACAATGAAGGGTATTATGAATGGGAAAAGGGGTGGATAGATAAAAAATGGATCGATTATGAACCAAGTGCCTTAGAAATTAAAGAAATGCAAGAATCGAATAAAAAAATAAACCAAGAATTGAGTTTTAGAAATAAGAGGAGAAAAATTTCTGCCTTGCAAATGGGTCAAATGAGACTTATGAAAGCAATAAAAAAGCTTGATCATGATTTAAGGCGGGAGAATAATTGCAAATGTATTTAGCATAAATACATCATGAATCCCGATGGCAAACAACAGTAATAACATCCAAATATTAACCTGTTAGCAATTTGTTCGTACTGTTAATTGTGTCGAAATCTTGGGTATTGATATAGAATATAATAAAATTGTTTAAAAATATTTACAAAATTAAAAAAATAAAATAATATTATAAACATATATAAATACGGTAGAAAGCATTCTATCAACAGTCCCCAACACTCCTATTAATCCTCTCCAAAACAAGACATAGGAGTAGGGACTTTCTTTTCTTGTATTCTAAGAAAATATATGCCCCAAACAAACATATATCATAATAGTCTATCTTTATCCCCTTTCGATATATTGGGATTTTTTCAGCAAAATAGAAACCGTAAATCTGAAAAATTATGGTAAAATATATTGTCCTCATTTCCGTAAGAAATTATCAATGTTGAACTTGCAAATGAGCTGTTATTAATGTAATCAATACTTAGAAGGCTCAATATAAAATTGGCAAAATGATTTGCAAATAGTCCCTGTGTTTCACATACAAATTAATTGCAAACCTTATATTATCTCTACAAAATATCCTCACTATTTTTTTTTGACATCCTTGAACTATCTGGTAATAATAACACTCTAAAGCACGTGTTTCCTTTTTAACAAATTCATCAGAATATTATTAATACCAAATATTAAATCATAACGGACCTTTTGCTAATGTTTTAAGCCTAATAAATTGCCATTGTTAATGTTAAAACGCTTTTTTGCTTTTCCTGTATAGAACAAGACCTGAACAATAACAGTTTTAATGGGGCATAAAGTTTGAAGTGAATGTTTCCTGTAAGGTTCCCTATTTATGTCCATATATTTTTTAAAGGGCCGTCATATTTTTGAGAAATTCCTCTGTTCCTATTGCTTTAAGAACAATTTTGACTAATTGCTTTAAATTATATTGCAATTTAATTGATCCATTAAAATAATGGTAACCTTGCCTTTATGACTTGAAATTACAGGATCATTAATAATTGTTGGTATTTTTATTTAAAATTTTGAGAAAAAATATTAAGTAATGTTTTAGAAAAACTTGAAAATAATTAATTTTTGAACTAATACTTAATTATTAAATATTCTCCTTTTTTAAAATTAAAAGAATTTATTATCAATATTTACTTCATACCATACATTCTTTTAAATAATCCCCTTCCCCAAGGGGTTTTCTTTTATTTGCATGGACCGTAATCCACGCCTAGATTCTTTAAATTGTAATTCTCCAAAAAACCTAGACTATCAATTTGAACACTTGTTTTAAGAGAAAAATTCGCCGATTAAAAAAACCCGCATTGTAATACAACGACGTTTGCTAAGTAATTTATATATCGAATTTGTCCATGATCTGTTGATAATTTTTGATAGGTGGGATGTGCTTTTTTGCGGCTTTTTATTATGGTATTCTTAATTTTTTGAATGTTTTTCTCTATGTTTTAAGGGCTTTTGTCTTTATATTATTTAGGCCTCATTTTTTATTCCAAGTCATTGTTTGAGATTTGTTGCTTTTACGATTTTGACTTTTATTATCTTTTTGTTATTAGTGTTCTGATTATTGTGTTTATTTGCTAAATTTTGTTGGTGTTTTTACTATTAGGTCTTTCTTTGGATATTTGCTTCTTTATATTCTTCCTGATAAATTCTTTAGGGTATTTATAAATTCCAAGAGCCAAAATTTTGGGATTATATTTGTATAGATATTTCTTTCCTCTTAGTTTTGGTTTGTGTATTGTTTTTATTTCCTTTTGTTTTTATTGTTATCAGACTTTGGCGGTTTCCTTTTACGTATCCCTGTATGATGTGCATCTTTCTAATATTTTTCCTTTTATTTGCTTTTGTTTATCCGTTTCTCTTTCTGTTTTTTTCTTATTATTTATATTATTATATATTATATTATATACACTGCTATTTTTTGTTCTATTTTTTTCTTCGGTTTTATTTTTGATTTTCTCCTGTTTATTTAGTTTGTATATGATATTGAATGTTTTTTCTAATAGTTCTTCTGTTGCATTGAGTACTTGCTTTAATATCTGATATGCGTTTCTTTTTGGTATATACTTTATTTTTGAACCTTTGTATTCCCCAAGTCTTATTATGAATGTTTTGATTACATGGTTTTTTTTGAGGAAGCCCAAGTCTTTTTGTAATGTTTTCATTTTAATTACCGAGTAACCTTCTTTTTTTAGAAAAAAGTTAGCTAAGTTGAGTATGTCTTGTTGGTTATATCCCAACTTGTTTCTATTTAGATATTTTAAGATGGAAATTAGTTTGATTAGTCTAACTTGATTTTTCTTGAGTTTGCTGTTATTATGTAAAAAGAAATTTAAATTTTTCATCGATTTATCCTTTATTTCAGTTTGTTTAAGACCTTTATTTTAGGTCTTTTTTGTCTCTAGTCTTTTTTTAAAGAACAAGATATATTAATATAATTTATGTATATACTAACTTATATACTAAAAAAGTTATTTTGTCAATTTGATTTACAAAATGATGTTTATAGTTTATAATAAAGTTAGTTATGTTAGACAATAAGTTGTACTATTGATGAAAACTTGTTTAGGAGATGGAATTTCGTGCGGATTACACTAAATTTTTTAAATTCTTTAAAAAACCTGAAAGAATTTTCAAGAGAGATGGGATATAGCGATTCTTCTTATCTTTCGAGATATATAAAAAAAAATAAGATTGAAGGAATAATTTCTTCTAAGGATTTATTCTTTAAGAAAAGAGAGTTGCTTTTAAGTGAAGAGGCTCAAAATCTTATTAAGGACAAGTTAAAGAAAGAATGACAAAAAGGTAGTTGAGTTTGGTAGAGAAAACAAATTTGAAGGATTTTTTCATTGAATATGAGGGAAAAAATATTATACTCCTCTTTTTTTGGCTAAGGTTAACAATATTTCCTATTTTACGATAAAAAATAAGATAAAAAAGCTTAATATTTCGGTTAAGGCAAAAGATATTGGCGTTGTTAATTCTTTGTCTGAAGAACTCTTAGTCGCTGAGGATAATTTGGATAAACTTTTTTATGATAAAAGATTTAAGTGTTTAGATTCTAGGGGTATAAGATGAGAGATATTATAGCTATTTCCTCAATTAAGGGCGGAGTTGGTAAAAGTGTAACAGCAATAATGTTGGGATTTATTTTTTCTAAAAGGTATAAAACTTTGCTCATAGACATTGATTCTCAGGCCAGTATTACTTCTTATTTCCTTCCTTATTTTGAAAACAAAATCGATATAAGAGAGTATAATATTTACGAAGTGTTAAAGTCTAAAAAGTCTTTTATGAGTATTGTACATGAGATAACAGACGATTTACACTTTGCCCCATCGCATATTAAGCTTTCTCAATTTTCAGGAGAGAATATTATTGGGCAGGAGTATAAGCTGAAAACGATTTTGACCCCTTATTTTGATGAATATGATTACATATTAATTGATACTCCCCCCTCAGTTAATAAAGAGCTTATTAATTCTTTGATGATTGCTACCAAGGTCGTTATTCCTTTGCCAGCAGAGCTCTGGGCAATTGAGAGTTATGATATTTTGAAAAGTAAAATGCAAGAGATTATTAGTGCTTATCAGAAGCAGGATTTTAAGAGTTATTATGTTATTCAAACCCTTTATGAGGAAAATAGAAAAATAAAGAAAGAATTTTTCTATAGCTTGCAACAGCTTTATCAAGAATATGTCCCGATTAAAATTCACAGAAGTGCTGCTATTCAGAAGATGATTACTTATAGATTAGAACCCCAGGAGAGCGAAAGATATTATAATGAATATTTGAAAGTGGCTGAAGTTATTGAAGGTATTGAGAACATAAAGACAATATAAATATTTGTAAACTAGTTTACAAATATTTATATTGAAGGAATAAAAATGAAAATAGACATACTTAATACTATTAAAAGTAGGGTAGGGGATGTAACTCGGGTTGAGAGTGATTCTGGCAAAGAAAAGGCTCGATTAAGATATAGGCAGCTTAAGGAAGAAATTAAGGCCCGGACTTTGGAGGAGGCTGTTAATAGAGTAGAATTAGCTAAAGCACTTTATGAGATAAAGAAGAATAAATTATATAGATTTGATGGATATGATAATTTTTATGAATTTTGTTTAGACTATAAATTCAGTAGAACTATGATATACAGATATATTAAAATAGGTGCTTATTTAGAAAAAGAGAATATAAGCGAGCAAGATATTATGCAGAGTTCTTTGAATAAAATTATTAATGATATAAGAGTTAAAAAGAGTTCCCCAGGGTGTAAGCCCGTTATTATTAGATTTAATTTGGAAGACAAAGAAAAGCAATTGGTTCTTGTGAAAAATAAGCAAAAACTTGAGAAGTTTTTGCTTAAACATTTGCTGGATAATTGGGAATCATTTATTATATAATATAATGATTATATGGCTATTTTATACTAAAAATCAATTAACTA
>NZ_CP073148.1:0-929359 GCF_023035795.1 Borrelia nietonii YOR | reverse complement strand
TAGTTTAGTTGCTAATAGTATAAAATTGATGAATGCAATATAAAACATAAAAATACCCTTTTATTTCTTATTTGACAATAACATGTTACAATTTTTTATACACACAATGAAAAAATTAATACTTATACCACTACACTTATTAATAATACATACCCACGCCTGGAGTGAAAAATTCAATAATGAAAACCTTGCAAATACAAAACCACTACAAATCGGCATCATTCAACATAATTATATAAATTTAACTCCTTATAATCAACATTATAAATATTACGCTTTCATTGGAATAACCATGACTTACAATGAATGGATTGATTTTAATATCATTCCCATTCACTTTTATCCTCACAATCCAACTTTATTCTCGAATGTCTATTTTACTTTATCTATCTCTCTTTACATATTGAAATATCAATTACATATACATTCTTTCATTATTAATATCCTAATAGGAACTCAATTGCCCATATCTCTTAGAGCAGCCATTATTACTGGTCACAATATCTCTGCTTTCCTTTTCCCTGCTTTACCTTTTGTTGCTATTAAACTTAATATTCCAATTACTAATCTATGCTCTATCTTCTCTACATTCTCTTCTTCTCTACGTGAGTATTTCTTAATTGATCTAGCTATTACATTCCCTATCTAGTTATCATTGTTCCTCCATAACCATTTTTACCTCTATAACTTTTAGAGGAGCTCATATGAATTGAAGTAGATAAGTTAGTTATGAACAGAAATGTATAAATAAAAAGATATACCTATTATAAAAGATGAAAGAGTAGCCAGGAAAAGTACCAATTTCTCTAAGCTTTACAAAGTTAATATATGCCTTAATCCAGATGTCTCAAAGACTTTATCAATTACTCCACTTAATAGCAATTATTACATCACCGAATCATGATCTACTATTTAATCTTTTCGGTGCTAATAAAACTAAAAAATTGCAAAAAGCATTATAGAAGATGTTTTAAGATGGGGGATTATGCTACAGTAAATAGTTAATTATATAGATGATTTCAAAAGAAAAGGCTCTGCTCTCCCTTCTCCTGGCAATATAGACAATAGCTATTTCTCAATGAACATTCTTTAAAAGAAAAACTCAATAAAAATTCATTCCCTTGCATTAGTCCTAAAGCCCTCTGGAATAAGCACAACATCAACACCTGAACTTAAAGCTTTATTAATTGCATTCTCTAAACTAAAATTATTCACAATTGCCCCCATATCATATGCATCTGTCATTATAATACTAAAAATATTCAGATTATGCCTTATAATACCCACAATATCTTTTGACATACTACTTACATCTCCAGAAATCTTGGGCACCAATACATGCCCAAGCATAATAAATTTTGCTTCCTTCCCAAAAGAAATGGTACAAAATTATTTACCATCAAAAAATTTTTACTATAAGGCAATAAGGCCAGATCTTTATGAGTATCTACTTTCGTGCCTCCAAGTCCAGGAAAGTGTTTAACCACAGCAAAAACACCTTCCCTTTGTATCCCATCAATAAATGCCTCTACCATAAGACCAATATTATAAGACGAATACCCAAAAGTTCTGCTACCTAAAGGACTATCGGGAGCAAATTTAGTATCTGCTACAGGTGCCATATTTAAATTAATGCCAAGACGTCTAAGCTGTTTTCCAAGAATTTCACCAATCTTATATGCAAGCTGAACATCTTCGGTCCTACCAACAGATTCCATGGCAGGAAAATTATAAACACCCAATTTTTTATTCTCACTAGCTCTACTAACCAGTCCTCCTTCTTCATCAACAGCAATCAAAATGTCAGAACCAAGATATCTCTTTACCTCTTCAATCAACTCTCTAGTTTGTTGAGCATCCTTGAAATTTTCCCTAAATAAAATAATTCCTAATGGATTTATCTTTTCTCTTATTTTATTAAGTTCATCTCTACTAAGTGCTTGCACAGCACTAGGATTGGCAACATTCCTAATTCCAATAAACAAACAACGTTTTCTCAAAATACTTTTAAAGTCAACTCTTCCTAAAAATTCATCAATATTTACAAGATCAAATTTATCATTTTCAAAATAATCATAATCTATTCCAGGGATAGCTCCTAGTAAAACCAAACTCGAAAATAAAAATCCAAATAATATAAATCTAAACATCCCATTTACCTCTCCTAAATACCAAATCATATTTATTCTTCAACGCATTATTAAGAGCATTATTTAAATATTTAGCAATATCAAAAAGGTCATCTGAAAATTTATCATTCATGTAATTACTCATAATAAGCGTATCAACAAACAATTTTGCAGGCAGAAACCTATCCTCTCTATTAACCTCAAAAATCAACGGATTATCTACCATCCTTACAACTTCCCAGGTTATTTGCTCAATTGCAGTATATTTACCAAACTCTTTATCCTGTTCAACAATCCTTATAGGCATATCTGATATTATTCTACCTATATTTTCTATCAAATATTCTAAATTAAAAAGGCCTGTAGCACAATTAAACAAAATCTTATTCCCACTACATTCAGCTTTTAGTACAGTTTCTTTAGAAATAGCACTACCAATATCAACACATGTTAATGAATTATCATCATCTAAAACTAAAACTCCCCCCTTTGTATCTAGTGAGGTTTTAACACTAAATTCAAAGCCAGCGGAACTGTTCATTATAGCCATTATGGCAAGAGTCTTTAAGTTGACAGTAAAACCAATATTATCAACATTACCAATATATGCAAATCTTTTCCCGGAATTATAAAGTTTAAAATAAATATCTTTTAAAACTTTAAAACTTTGACCATGGCCAGCAGGTAAAGCCAAAAGAGTTTCCTCGCCACTATCGTCATAGGTAAAATACTCATATTGACCATCATTTAATTTCTTATAGCAATAAACCAACGGCTGAATAGCTGTAAAAATATCTGTCTTTTGCAAACCACAACAATTTAAATCCTTAATCAAATTATCATCAAAAATATTATCTAAAAAATTAGAAATTAATTCATAAGTTTTAAAACTTGTCATTTGAAAAATTGAAGGCTTAATACTCTTACCATAAAGCTCACAATATCTCTTAGAAAGCATTAGAAGGTGTCGGATTTTTAATGCTAAAAATGAAAATCCATAACTACCATCTTTGTTAAGATATGCGGGTATTATTCCCTTTGGCAAATGCCCAAAAGACTCCTTAGCTTGAAATATTTTATTTGCATATAAAAGATATAAATCCTCATTAAAATCATTATTTTTAAGTACATCAAAATAACTAGTTGCAGAGCCTCCATTTAAAATACCAAATGAAAGATAAGGATAAAGCGATAAACCTAGTCTTTCAAGCTCATCACCAGTGAAAACATAAAAATCGCCTTCTGATGAAAATAAAAATTTTGTAAAATCATCAATATATTTCTTCAAATTATGTTCAACAAGTTTTTTTTTAAATTTTAATTTAACAGAATTATCAACAAGACTTAAAATACTGCTATGATTCTCATTAGGAAAATTTTTAAAAGACTTGCTTAAAGCTTTAAGTTTATGCATATTAAGCATATCAAGCATTTTTTTAGAAAAAATTTTATCTATTACTTCGCACATACTAAAAACCTCATTTTAAGTATAAGGTAAACAATAGTAACATATTACAAGAAATATAATAAGTAATGCTTCTTATAATAGATTATGTTACTATAATTATGCTACTACAATAAAGGTAAATATTAAAACCTAATGAGGAGAAAAATATGCTAAATAATTATATATTAAACATAACAAACTTAAAAAATGCCATTAATACAATGATACTTTCTCCTTCAGGATTTAGAAAAATATTTGCAAAATCAAAAGATGAAAATTCAACAGACCATGAAATAAATGATGACGATAAAATATTGGTTGCTCTTATAACCCTTATAATATCAAATTATTTTAAAGATAAACCAAAAGAATACATAAATGTTGGCTTAGACTCAAGATCAACTGGAAATATAATCTCAGAGATTGTAATTAAGACACTAATATTAAACAATGACAGTGTAAATTTTTTTGGAATACTTCCAATACCAGAAATCCTAGCTTATACAAAAGAAAGTCAAAATTCAAAAGGCTTTATATACATTTCTGCCAGCCATAATCCTAAAGGATATAATGGCATCAAAACTGGATTAAATGATGGGGGTGTTCTCAATTCAAATGAAATAAAAAAAATAATATATCAAATCAGATCCAATATTGAAAATGAAAATTTAATAAATAATTTAATAACAAACTTACAAAATTTCAATAACAATGCTCTGCACTTAAAAACATATGAAGTAATTATCACTTCACAAGATAAACATAAAACACAATCTTATAACTCATATAAGTCACTAATGCAGCAAATAATTTATCCAGACAAACATAGGCAAGAAAATATTAACATACTAAAAGAAAATATCATAAAAGAACCCATAGGAATAATAGGTGAGATGAATGGTAGTTCTCGCATCAACTCAATTGATAGAGAAATGATTGAATCTTTAAGAATAAAATTGGAACTTCATAACACTGAAATTGGAATCTTTAAGCACGGAATGACTCCCGAAGGATCATCTCTAAATATGTGCAAACAAATATTAGAACAAAAATTCAAGCAAGACAATTCTTTTCAATTAGGATATGTCCCTGACTGTGATGGAGACAGGGGCAATTTGGTTGCAATTTTTAAAAAAGGACAAGCAACCATGATTGAACCACAAAAAATATTTGCACTCTCAGTACTCTCAGAGCTTAGCTATCTTTACCATGCAGGCATTAAAGACAATTTGGCTGTCGTTGTTAATGATGCAACATCACTAAACATCGAAAAAATAGCCATGCTATTTAATACAAAAGTTTACAGAGTTGAAGTCGGTGAGGCCAACTTAACAGAAATGGCTGACCTTTTACGGAATAAAGGATTAATAGTAAAAATTTTGGGAGAAGGATCAAATGGAGGAAATATCACATACCCCTCAAAAGTAAGGGACCCACTAGCAACACTCTTTAGTATCATAAAACTGCTTAAAATCAAAAATATTTACAAAATATGGTGTGAACTATCTAATAATTCATACAACGAACACTATACTATCGATGATATATTAAAGACAATAAATTTTTATAGCAATGTAGAAGTATCATCAGAAAAAGCCATGCTTAAAATAAATGTAGAAAATCAAGAAATACTTAAATCCAACTACGAAAAATTATTAAAAAAAGAGTTCAACAATAATACAGTCTTGCACAAATTACCAATCCATAATTATGAAATTATCAATTATGAAGGTATCAAACAAAACATCTATAGAACAGGTGATTCTTCAGGGGGTCTTAAAGTTTTATTTAAAAATAACAAATATGAAATAATTGCAAGTTTATGGATGCGGGGCTCAAAAACAGAACCAATATTTCGAGTACTAAGCGAGGTCAAATCTGAATATAATGCCTTACTATATGACCTTTTAGATTTTCATAAACATTTAATACACACTGCCAACTCACTAACATAAACTTAATTATGACAAAACTCAAACAACCTGATTTATCATAATTAAGTTTACAATAAATTACGTATTTAAATTACTTTTTAAAATCTTCTCTACATTCCTCCTAACTCCATTCCACGTCTTTGATATGCCCATTAAATTTTTAGCATTTCTTATAACTTCTACTGCAACTTTTCTGGTTTTATTTGTACCTTCAAATATCACTTCATCAATATAACCCTTTTTGGCTTTCAAAAATTCTCTTCTCTCTCTAATTGGCATTAAAAATTGATTTAAAACCTTGAAAAGTTTCTCTTTAACTTCAACATCTCCAATTGTACCTTTTTTATATCTAGTCTTAAGCTCACAAAGCTCATCAAGATTACTATTAAAAAAATCATGATAAATAAAAACAGGATTGCCATCAACTTCTCCTGGTATATCTGCTCTTACCCTTTTTGGATCTGTAAACATAGACATAACCTTCTTGTGCAATGATTTCTCATCATCACTTAAAAATATTGCATTACCAAGACTCTTGCTCATCTTAGTCTTACCATCAATTCCCACAAGAGCCTGAGAATCTGTAAAGATAGCTTCAGGAATTGGAAAAAAATTATCTCCATAAAGATAATTGAATCTCCTTGCAAGTTCTCTTGCAAGTTCAACATGGGACTCATTATCACGTCCAACTGGAACTAAATTAGCCTTTGCCATTAAAATATCTGCACTCATAAGAACAGGATAACCTAAAAGTCCATAAGGAACCTCAGATAGTCCAGCTGCAACACTCATGTCCTTTATACTAGGAATCCTTTGCAAACGATTAACCATAACAATCATTGAGAGTATTAAATTTAACTCTAAAAGCTCAGGTATAGCTGATTGCAAATAGATATTAACTTTTTCAGGGTTAATTCCACAAGCTAGATAATCCAAAACCATTTCTCTAACATTAACAGGTATTTCACTAATGCTCTTTAAATCTGGCTTTGTAGTAAGAGTATGCAAATCTGCTATAATAATATAAGTCTCATATTCTTCCTGATACTTTAATCTATTAACAATAGAACCAACATAATGTCCTAAATGAAGAAAACCTGTAGGCCTGTCTCCTGTAAGCATAACTCTCTTCTGCAAATTTAACTCTCCTTGCTCTCTACATTATCAACACTTAAGATCTTTGAACCACTTAAAAACACAGAAAAAGGTTTTAAACATTCTATATTATCTACTATTACTTTTATAATAACTGTAAAAGGATAGGCTATTAAAAGTCCCACTATACCCCAAAGCCATCCCCAAAAGAAAAGAAAACAAAGCAGTAAAAAAGGAGAGAGATCAAGCCTATGCCCTTGCATCTTAGGTTCAAGAATATTCCCAATCAACATTTGAACAAAAGTATTATATATAAATATATAAAGCACCAAATCTAAATTAGGATAAAACTGCACTAAAGCGGCTATCACAATAAAAAAAACTGCTAATATTGAACCTATACTTGGAATAAAATTGAACACAAATGTAAGCACGGCCCATACACGAGGAAAATCTTGCCCAAATAACTTCAAACCTATAAACACTAAAAACCCTGTCAGAAAACTAACAAAGACCTTTATCCCCAAATATTTACTAATTTGATTATTTATCGTACTTAAAGCCTCAATAAACATACTTGAAACAGACTCTTTAAAAGCATTCTTAACCTTTATGTCAAAAATATGTATTTCTGATAATAGAAAATACAACAATAAAAATAACACTACCAAACTACTTGCAAATCCAATAATCTCATTAGATATCCGTGTTAAAAAAGGATATATATATTTAGAAAAATCTATATTGCTAATAATAGCACTATCTAACTTATATTTTTCAAGAATATCTACCATAATAAAAATTAATTGTCTTTGATAATAAGGCAATTGCTCAATTAAAATTGTAACACTATAATAAACAAAACTAAACACTAAATAAGAAAATGAAAAAAGAACAAAAAAAATCACAAAAACTATTAAAACCCTTGGTATCTTGAGTTTCTTAAAAAACGTATAAATGGGATATACCAAAAATCCAAGAACCACCGCAATAGCTAAAGGTTTAAATACTGTTTGTGCTATTTTTAAAATAGCAATTAACATTATAATCAAAGCTATAATATAAAAAACAGATTGAAGTTTAACAAACTTTAACCTATCAGTTGGTTTTAGCTCTAAAGACATCTCAATCCCCCTTAATATATTTGAATTTTAATTATTACTAAATTTACTTAAAAGCAGCGCCAACACGTAAACTCAAAAATATTTATCAAAATTTGAAAGCAATTCATATACTTAAATGAATTTTTTCCATTATCCAATTATATAACTTAGTTCCCTTATGATAATTGGCTTCAGCCAAATCCCCTACCCTTCTCTCTTTAACCAACCTCTTAGCATTCTCATCATTCCCATAATAAACCGTTAATGTATTTTTATAATGATTTAAATTGTTATTCAAAATTTCAAAGGCTGGAATATCATTAAAACCATCTGCAATATAAAACATATTCTTGAAAGGAATCTCTCTTCTACTTTTTGGAATCCTCTCATTAATTTTATCATAAGATCCCTTATTTAGCTCAAAAATTACCCGGGTTTTTATTGTATGATCCACGAAATAACATACGCTACTTAAAATACTATTTTCTGAAAATTTATTATCTAAATTCTGATAATAAGGCATAAGGTATGTATCTATAAATTCACATGCCCACACTTTAGTAACATAAGGGGCTATGCTACTCCCCAAAATCATCTGCCTAAAACCACTCGACACAATATAAATATTTATTACTGTATCTGATTCCTTTAAACTCCTATTCATTTCATTTATTTCTTTAAACAAATCAATCACACCTTCAAAAAATTTTAATTTCGACCCCAATTCAAACAATACCTTATTATTTAATCCTTTGAAAATACCTTCTCTCACATATGTTAAAAAATGTGACAAATATATCATCTCATTAGCAATGAGATTACAATAATTCTTGTTATACGTAATAAATAAATTCTCAACTTCATCCCAAAATAATCTAGCATCAACATTATACTCATCAAAAAGCACCTGTTGCATATTACCATAAATTAAAGTGTCATCAAAATCAAATATTAAAGCTATAATCTTTTCTTTTTTTACCCATAAACAAAAAATAAATTTAAATTAACATTAACTTGTATTAAAATATATATATAACTATGAATATATTCAATATACTGTGTATAGTAAAACAATATTATAAAAATTAAATAAAAATGCTTATGATAGATATGGGTAGTATAAATCAAATAAAAGATATTTTCTCTAGAGTATTAGATGTAAGTCTAATCAGCATCTTAGTTTATTATATCTATAAAAACGTGATTAATTCTTATTCTGTAAACTTACTCAAAGGAATGATCATCATTACATCCATCGGTATCGTATCTTACTATTTTAACTTATACACAATAAATTGGCTATTAAATTACATCGCAAACATACTGCCTATTGCAATGCTTATACTATTTAATCAAGAAATAAAAAAAATAATTATGGATCACTCTAGCTCTCATTGAGGGTTTTTTGTTATTTAATTCTTCTAAGCTTATAGAAAACAAATCTTTCTGTAGAATTGGGTTGCCATCCGGTCCATTTATCATTTCTAAACAGATAATTTCCTGCATATCTATATATTGGAGCAATAGGGAAGTCTTTCTCTATTATTATTGCTTCGGCTTTTCTTAAAATATCTTGCCTTCTAATTGGATCTTGTTCAAGATCAGATTGAGCAATAAGATCATCATATCCCTCATTAAAGTATTTATACGAACTAAAATGTGAAAATTCTTTTTGCAAAAAACTCAAGAAAGCTAATGGATCTGCATAATGTCCTCCCCAACTGGCTCTTGCGATCTCATACTTTCCTATTCCTTTACTTGCTAAATAGGTTGTCCATTCTTCATTTTCAAGTTCCACATTAATATTTAAAATCTTTGACCACTGATGTTGAATAAATTCACAGATCTTTTTATGACTTTCGCTTGTATTGTATTTTAACTTAAGAATAGGAAAACCCACACCACCAGGATAACCAGCTTCAGCTAGTAATTTTTTTGCCCTATGGGGATCAAAGAATGTTAATTCTTTACCATAAGAATAATTGTTAAAAGTAGGACTGACTTTTCTTGTAGCAATGCTCCCATTGTCTACAACCTTACTTGTTAATGTTTTTCTGTCAATAGCAAGCGTTAAGGATTCTCTGACTTTAACATTATCTAACGGTTTAAGAGTAGTGTTAAATGTCAAGTAATAAAGAGCCATAAGAGGAAATGTATAATAATCGCTTCTAAATTTAATTTCCTTTATTGCTTCAGGTGGAATCGCTCCAGCTGTAAGCATATCAATTTCATCATTTTCATACATGCGATAAGAAGATGAACTATTATTTACTGTATAAAATACTAGTTCATCTAGTTCAACCTGAACAGCATCATAGTACTTATCGTTCTTTACAAGTACTAGTTTATCATTTGGCACTCTTTTATATAATTTAAACGCACCACTGACAACCATGTTTTCAGGACTTGTCCACTTTTGTCCATACTTTTCAATAGTATGCACTGGGACTGGTCTAAATGATTGGTGTACCAACATATCAAGGAAATAAGGTTTTGGATTATTCAAAGTTATCTCTAGCGTCTTATCATCTATAGCTCTAATACCAAGTTCAGTTTCAGATACCTTACCCTCAAAGTAAGCATCCGCATTCTTTATTGTGGACTTAAGCATGCTAACAAAAGGAGCAACCGTTTCTTTATCTAAGATTCTAAGGTAAGATTTTCTAATGCCCTCAGCTGTAATACTAACACCATCGCTCCAAACCAACCCTTCTCTTAAGTGAAATGTGTATACAAGTCCATCTGCAGATATATCCCAAGATTTAGCTAACCCTGCCTTATATCCCCCAGTTTGTGCATCAACATCCATTATGCCACTAAACATCTGAATAACAATGTTAAATCCGAGCACATCTTCAGCAAGTTGAGGATCTATTGATTTAGGTTCTGCACCCCAACAGATTTTAAATGACATAAGTTCTTTGCGACTCTCCTTACTGCATGATAAAGCCATAATAAAAAATATAATAAATATGTGTTTCCCATATACCAACATAAAGAAAACTTTAATCATATAACTTGAAATACTATCTTTCTTCATTTGAAACCCCATTAATACTTAACAAAACATGATGGCACTATTAACAAATAAGCACAATCATAAAGAAATAACATAAATATACTTTTACATCTACTATTAGTAGGTATTTTACTTTGACTCTATTAAATTCAATATCCCAATTACTAATCTATTCTATCTTCTCTATGTCTCTATATAAGTACAAGCACTTCTGATCTAGCTATTATATTCCCTATCCAGTTATCATTGTTCCTTCCATCCCATTAATTCCTTTAATAACTTTACCCAATGATGTAATAATTGCTCCCCTACCTTCTCTGGACTTTACAAATTCAATACTTGCCTCTATTTTAGGCAACATAGATCCTGCTGCAAAATGTCCTTCTCCTATATATCTCGCTAAATCAACAATACTTACCTTCTCAAGTAAAATTTCATCTCTCTTTCCAAAATTTAACGCTACCCGATCAACAGCAGTAATTATCAATAACTTATCTGCCCCTATATCTTGCCCTAATCTAGATGATGCAAAATCCTTATCAATGACTCCACTTACTCCTTTAATAATTCCTTTCTCATCTCTTATAACAGGTATACCCCCTCCTCCACACGCAATAACTATACATCCTCTGTTCATTAACTCACTTATCTCTTCAATTTCTATAATCTCGATTGGCCTTGGTGATGCTACCACCCGCCTATAACCCCTCCCACTATCTTCTCTTAAAGTATATCCCTTATTCTCAAGCTCCTCTGCCCTTACCTTATCATAAAATGGTCCAATAGGTTTGCTAGGTTTTCTAAAACACTCATCTTCCTTATCTACCAAAACTTGCGTCAGCACTACTGCTACTCCCCGTCTAATTCCTCGCTTATACATCTCATTTCTAAGTGCTTGCTCAATATAATACCCTATCATCCCTTGACTCATACCAACACATACATCAAGCGGTGCTAATGGTGTCTCTTGACACATCTCATTCTCTAGCAAAATCCTACCTACTTGCGGGCCATTACCATGAGTGATAATTATTTCATAACCATACTCTATCAGATCTACTATCTCACACACACTACTCTCTATCTTTGTTAACTGATCACAAAATGTACTTTCCCCACCTTCTAACGCATTTCCCCCAAGACTTACTACAATTCTTTTACTCATACATATCTCCTAAATTATAAATACACATTTGCCATTATCACTAAAATACATATTACACATTCAATCACAAATATTGGCATTACAAATTTAAACCAACTACCATAACTGATCCTTGCTATACCCAATACAGCCATTATAACTCCACTTGTTGGGGTCAATAAATTAACTAAACCTGATGCTGTTTGCATACCCAATACAACTGACGACCTTGGCATATCTAGAAAATCAGCCAATGGTGCCATCATTGACATAGTTAAACTTGCATGTCCTGATGATGAGGGCACAACAACCCCTATACACATCTGTACAAGCTCGTTTAATACTACGAACATACCTTTAGGTACGCCATACAAAAATTCTGATGCTGCATTTAACATCGTCCCTGTAATCATTCCCTCATCAGCTACTATCATCACACCCCGAGCCATACCTATAATAAGCGCTGCTGTCATCATATCTTTAGCTCCCTCTACAAATGTTTCCCACATCTGTAACTCGCTCATCTTACATATAAACGCTGATAACATTGCTGTACCAAGATATAACATAGTCATCTCTTGCATCCACCAACCAAGCTCCAAAATACTATATATTAAAAATACAAGCATTACTCCATATAACAGCAACACCATCTTTCGTCTATTCGTAAATTCCGGCATACTATCGCCCTTACCTCCCATCCTACCTTTAACAAATACATTATAATGTTCTTCCCTTTGCCCATACACTATAGATCTCTTAGGATCATCCTTCACCCTAATCGCATATATCAATACATACACTATAGCTACAAATACAGACACTATATATAAAATAAGACGAAAATAAAAACCTTCCTTTATTTCAATACCAGCTATCGCTGCTGCTATCCCCGTAGAAAATGGATTAATAGTAGATGCCATAGTTCCCACACCAGCCCCCAATCCAATAATTGCAACAGCCACAATACTATCATAGCCTAAAGCTATTACTAGTGGGATCATAATAAGATAAAATGGAAGTGTCTCTTCATACATACCTGTTGTAGTTCCTCCTATAGAGAAAATAAACATCATTAATGGTATCAAAAGTTTATCCTTATTTCCCATTTTCTTAATTGCTGCAGCTATCCCTGCATCAACCGCACCGGTTCCTAAAATTACACCATAAGCTCCACCAACAATTAAAACAAATACAATAACCTCAACAGCATGCTCCATCCCTTTAGCCATTGCTGTTAAAACAGTAAAAATACCATCTAAAAATCCCCGAGAAGGTCTTTCTACTGCATGATAAGTTCCAGCCACAACAACTTCTCGTAAATTCCCATTAACTTCTTTCATCTCTTTAGAAAATTCACCTGCAGGAATTACATAAGTCAATATAGTCATAAACACTACTAAAGAAAATATTATTGTAAAACTACTTGGCATTTTATTCTTTTTAACCATCATATCTCTCCTAATACATCCTTCATTTTCTCAATCTAAATTTATAACTAATTATCCCAAAGTCCCAACCATTACAGCCTTAATAGTGTGCAATCTATTCTCAGCCTCATCAAATACAACAGATCGATCACTTTCAAAAACATCATGCGTAACCTCAACACCTTCAAGCCCATACTTATCAAATATTTCCTTACCAAGGACCGTATTTAAATCATGAAAAGCCGGTAAACAATGCATAAATATTGCATCTTCCTTTGCCAATTTCATAAGTTTACTATTAACTTGATATGGTCTTAACAGTTTGATTCTTTCATCCCAATTAGTCTCACCCATGGATACCCAAACATCAGTATAAATCACATCAACATCCCTAACTGCCTCCTCAATAGAACTAGAAATAGTAATACTGCCTCCACTCTTATCAGCTATCGCTTTTACCTTGGTTACCAATTCTGGGTCTGGGAAAAGTTCTCTTGGAGCAAATATTCTAAAATCCATGCCCATAATAGCGCATCCTTCCATTAAAGAATTAGCAACATTATTTCTACCATCTCCACAAAATACCATCTTTATATTTGCCAAACATCCCTTATGCTCTTCAATAGTCATAAAATCGGCAAGTACTTGTGTTGGATGAGCAACATCTGTTAATCCATTATAAACAGGAACATTAGAATACTTAGCCAAATCCTCAACTGCTTCTTGAGAAAATCCTCTAAATTCAATAGCATCATACATTCTTCCTAATACCCTTGCAGTATCAGCTATTGATTCTTTCTTACCTATTTGACTACCCGTTGGTCCCAAATAAGTAACATGAGCTCCTTGATCATAAGCAGCAACCTCAAACGCACATCTTGTTCTTGTTGAGTCCTTCTCAAAAATTATAACTATATTTTTTCTCTTAAGTTTTTGTTCTTCAATTCCTGAATACTTAGCTTTTTTTAAGCTATGAGACAAATCAAGCAAATATCTAATATCCTTTTGGGTAAAATCTAAAAGCCTTAAAAAACTTTTATTTCGTAAATCGTCTTGTAAATTATACATAAATATATCCTCCGTTAAACTAAATATCTTCCCTTATTAAAGGCATGGACATACATCTTGGGCCTCCCCTTCCTCGTGAAAGCTCACTAGAAGGCATTCTATAAACTTTAATTCCAAATTCTTCAAGTAATTTATTAGTTACATGATTTCTAGAATAAACTATGACTTCTCCAGGCGCTATTGCTAAAGTATTAGCACCATCATTCCACTGTTCTCTCGCACCATGAATCAAATCTCCTCCAGCGCACCTTATTATACTAATCTTACATCCAAGGTAGAAACCTAAAATATCCTCCAGTTTAGCTTTTTCACTTTTAACTTTAATACTCCCAGAAGCCAAATCATAAGTTAAAGCATAAATTGTAAATTTCATATCGTCACTGGTAAAACTTGTAAAAGTAGTATGATCTATTTGAGTAAAAACCGTATCTAGATGCATATAAGCCCTACTTTGTGGAATTTGAAAAGCTAAAATAGTACCAAAAGATGTTTTTTGTTCAAAAAGTTTGCGAGCTATTTTTTCAACAGATTCAGCCTCAGTTCTCTCAGAAACACCAATGGCTAAAACATCCCGACTTAAAACTAATTCATCTCCACCTTCCAGCGTAGTATCTTCATCTCTAGTATACCATATGGAAACATTGTCTTTGTAAATAGGATGATATTTAAAAATATATTCTGCAAATATTGTTTCCCTACGTCTAGTCTTAGTTTGCATCCTATTTATTGTTACACCATTACCCACACTCGCAAAAGGATCCCTTGTAAAGAGTATATTGGGCATAGGATCAACAATTAAAGGATATTCACTATTTACTAAATAGTTTAGAGAATCAGATTTATAATTTTTAAGATCATCCCTTGTAACCCCAGCTATCATCTTTAAAATCATGTCCTTAACAGACATATTATAAAAATAATCTTTCAAAGCTTTAGTCTTATTTTCAGTCCTAATCCCTGCTTCAAGAATAAATTGAGATATAAATTTTTCTTTAACACTATCACATTTAGAAATAGTTTCACTAATTAAATCCTCAATATAAACAACCTCAACCCCATTACTTCTTAAAATATCCGCAAAAGCATCATGTTCTTGTATTGCCACCTCAAGATAAGGAATATCATCAAACAATAATCTTTTCATTATTGACGGAGTCAGATTTTCCAATTCTTCCCCTGGCCTATGTAGCAACACTTTTTTTAAACGACCTATTTCTGAAAATACATTTATTGGTTTTAAACACTGCATAACAAACACCCCCTTTTTTTTATAAAAAAGTTTAAAAAATTTCAAATTTAGTTTCAAATTTAGTTAATTCTAATTTAATTCATATTCAATTAATATACTAAAACTTAAATGGCAAAAAATCAACATAATTAAAACCTATTAAAAACAAACGAACATAACACTCATTATAAGTATGATAAAATATTGACATGCAACATCTTACACATATATGCAATCTAATAGGCCTCTACCTAATATGTTCCTGCTCTTTATTTGGTAAGAGCGATCACAAAAGTAATGGTTCCAATACTATTTTTTTAACCCATCATTATCCACCCAATCATGCCCTCGTAACCAATATGACATATATCAAATATCACATACCCTCACATCTAATAAACACAATATTAGAACACACAGGATCTCCCCATTTACTAAAAACACTAGCAATAGATTTAAAAATAAGCCCTCAAAAAATAGAAGAAATAAAAAACTATCTATTAGCTTATCAAAATCATCTAAACGATTTACAAGAATGGCACAAATTTCTTGAACAAAGCAATGTAAATGGATATTTAATCATTAAAGTTGATACAAGTTTTAGAAAAAAATCTGATAAAATTCAACCAAATTCGGTTAATAAAAGTTTTACAGAGTTATCAGAATCACAAATGCATTTAGAAAAAGAAATCTTAGTATCATTAGAACAAATATTTTATGAAAAAAATATGGGATATATACCTTTTGAAAACACTAATTCTTTTTTCCCCCAAGAAAGCATAACCAATCATGCTATCAATAAAGATATAATAAACGGAATAGAATACATATCTCCTCACATAATAGCAAATCAATTATTAAAAATTAAAAATAAACAATACTTCAAAAAATTCATGCTTCATCTACAAATTGAAAATAACAAAATAACAGAAATACTACAAAAACAAACAATTGCTGATGAATACAATGATTTATATTATTCAAGAAATAACTACAGCTTAATTCCCAATATCATAGATCCAGAAACAGGAATAGAAATAACACCGCAAAAACTAAGATCCATCTTATCACATGGAGACATACTATTAATAAAACCAAAAATAGATTGGATTGACTTTTTCTATTTTTGGCAACACACAGGAATATTTGATGCTGAAAAATATGACAATACAAAAAAAATTGTATTTAAAGGAGAAGACAGTTTCGATATAAAATCAGTCATCACAAGTAATCAAATCAAATTTGACACAGCATCTGTTCAAGGCTCAGGCTATGAAAAACTCACAACTTATGTACAATCAAGAATACTAAAAATATTCTCACCCATAACAGATAAAAGAACTATTCAAAAAGCAATAAATTTTGCCAGAAACAGATATGTTGACAATAATTTCGGGTATATAGTGCCTCTGTTATCCTCTAACATGTGGAGTGATTCAATTAATCTTGAAGAGATTCACCATAAAACTTACTGTTCATTAGTAGTTGATCGGGCATACAGAATAGCTGGTCTTGATGTCTCAAGAAACTATGAAGTATCTGGTGTAGTGACTCCTGGAGAGATAAACGCAGCTGCTTACGATTTTTATATGTCATATACAATATCAGGAATATTTCCCAGCATGTTACCAAAAAGAGTTATTAAACCAACTCTTAGAGAAAAATTTATCGGGTATAATAGAGAAATAAAAGATTCAATAGAAATAAAAAGCTCAAACGAAAAAAGATTTGGCAGACCTTGCAATATAATTAATGCGTGGTGCTTAGGGAGTTAATTCAACATGAAAAAATACTATGCATGCATACTAAACAATAAAAATGAAAAATTTATCTTTACATCTTGGGAAGAATGCAAAAATAAAATCATAGGACAAAACAATAAAATAAAAAGCTTTAAAACAAGAGAAGAAGCAAAAAATTGGCTCTCAAGAGATGGAAAGGCGGATATCTATCCAACAGGAATATACTTCGACTCCGGGACTGGAAGGGGCAAAGGAGTAGAAATTAGAGTTGTTAATGAAAAGGGAATATCTATACTAAACAAGATAATAGACCAAAGTCTAATTAATGATTACAGTAATTATTATGTCAAAGACTTTGACGGAATTAGCAACAATTATGGCGAACTTTTGGGATTATATATTGCACTCAAAATAGCATTACAAGAAGACACAAAAAGCATATTTGGAGATAGCAAACTCGTAATTGATTATTGGTCTAAAGGATTTTACAATAAAAAATTAAACAAAAATACTATCAAATTAATTCAAAATGTGACCAAATTAAGACATGTTTTTGAAAAAAAAGGAGGACAAATATCATTAATATCAGGAGACAATAATATTGCGGATCTTGGCTTCCATAAAAGGTAAAATAATACTTATGCAAACAAAACATATGCAGGCCACAAAATATAAATATTCATAATACTGACCATAGTCTTTCATACTACAAAATCTTACACAAGAATACAAAACAAGCTTTAAGATAATAAAATTCCATGCTTAATACATTGTAGACAATATTAAGGCAACAAACGAATACATTTGCATTAAATATACAAATATCAGTAACGAAATCATCAAAATAAACTGGCAACACATTGACATCTTTGATATCAAGAATCCCAAAAACGTAACAAAGTTTAAATCTACCAAGCCATCTTCTTCTAATAGACATTAGCCAGTACCATTAAATCTAGAAAATTTTTTATTATTTCTCAGATTTACGGTTAACTAAAAGTTCATACTTAGTACTTGCATTACTTTCAAATGATGACTTAATAGGTTCGAAGAAATTCCAAGAAATAAAAATTGAAAAATTATTTCTCCAAATAGAAGAATACCTACCACTATTATCCTTTAAAATATCTGGACTTAAACTATACTCTCCGACAAATTTCCAATCATAAAAATTAAATTTAAAGCTCGTACTAATTTTCTTAATTTTAAATAATGAATCCTTTCTATCCTGAATATTAAAGAAATTAAATGATTTAAACAGATCCGCAAAAAAATTAACCGCTTCAAGATCAAGCTGCTCCATGTATCCTCCAAAGTATCTAAAAGTTTTTGTATTAATAGAACGAGTTGAAAAGTTCAATTCAAAAAATTCAGTATATTTAACTTTAAAAATAAATTCAACCCAAAGTTCATTATCGACAAATTTTTGTAAATTCATTCTCCACCCAGAATCTATTCCTAGTCCAATTGAAAATTTTTCATCAGAAAATTTAAATTCATATAAATCTTTTTTATACTGAGCACTTAAAGAATACGGAATAAGCTTGGTTGTAGATCCTACCTTCGCAAAATCGCCAATCAGCTTATCATAGTTATACTCAAAATCGTTTTTCATCGCAAATTCACATTTAAAGTCATAAGCATTAACCTTAAATGAAAGTTCAGACACCCTATTAATTAAAGGATCATAAGCTGCTAGAAATACAAATTTTAAATAATCTAAATATCTAGGCTCTAGCTTATAATACAAAGCAGGATTCATCTCCAGATTTTTATAAGTAGACATGGGTTTTAAAGGTTCTAAATTAATAGCTGTCTTTTCAAAAAAAGACTTCTGCTCTTCTTCCTTAAATTTTTTATCATATTTAATTCCAACACCTACTTCTTGTAATAAATAAGGAAATTCCACTGCAAACTTAAGCTCAGAAGAAGCATATATACTCTCAAAAGTACTCTTCAATATACTTGAAAGACTAGTAGTAAAAAATCTATAGTCATAAGTCAAGCCTAAATTAACTTCTTGATAAAAAGTTTCAGGGCTTTTCCAAAAAACGGTATTACTCTTGCCATTTAACATTTTAGAATCTCTATCATACTTTTTGTCAAATGAATAAAGAGTAATTTTATTTTCAAACTTAATACTACTCCGAGAAAAAGCAGGATACATCATGAAAGGCAACAAATCTAAATTAATTTTATTAATAACTGAATACTCGCTCTTCTTGTCTTTATCGACTAGATTATAATCTTTATCTAAAGGATTATATTCAACAGTATTAAGAGACAAAACATCTTCAAAAGTAATAAGTCGATTATAAAAATCAGCATGCAAGTTTAAATTCATTTTATTTTTAATATCAAACAAATAAGTCTTGACATCATATTTAAACTCTTGAGGAGACTTAAATTTAGAATCATCAAAAAATATACTATTTTTAAAATAAGGATTAATGCCAAATCTTATATAAAAAGAATCTGGCCTATTAAGATCATTAAAGACAATTGGCTTAGGAGATAAATATAAATCTTTAGTCAAATCTTTTTGTTCTTCAAGTTTTTTGGCATTACTTTTATCTTTGCCATCCTCAACATCATCCCCAACATTTTTGATCTTAGGCACCATAATTATTTCTTTATCCTTAGAATCAGAAAATGAAGTCCAACTGTTATTATAAAGATCTCTTTTAAAATTTAAATCAATATAAGGCAGGTAAATTCTCTCCAAATAAAACCATTTCCTAGTTGGATCCTGAATACTTTTAGGAGTTTTGCCAAAAATATTATCATAATTTGCCAATTTAAAAGTAAATCCAAGATTATTTAATCTATAATCAACAAGAAAATTATTATGAAAAGTCCGATTATAAAAAGAAGATAAATTCCAATCAAATGTCTTTATCATCTTTTCTGTTTCTGATAACTCCTTTTGAGGACTCAAAACGGAAAAAAATGTAGCACTCTCTAATCTATCTTTAAAGTCAATAATCACATAAGGATCTGAATAATGCTCAAAAACCACTGAAAAAAGTGCATCACTGATTGAAAATTCAGACTTGTATGTAAACAAATATCTAAAGGGAACCTCAAATCCAAATATGTCACCCTTATTTATATTATCAAAACTAAAAAGAGAGTAATTAATACTATTACTCTTAAAAGGACGGTAGACACCGGAGAGATGTTTATATAAAGTCCTTGTCAAACCTATGCCAAAACTACCTTTAAAAGTTTTAAAAACATCTAAAGTGCTACCTACATCAAAATCAATGCCTGAATAAAATCCCAAATTAGAATAAATATCAAAGATCAATTTAACATAGTCTTTATTAACCCTAGAGACAACATCTTCTGCAAAGAAATAAGTTAAATAGCCATTTCTAATATAAGATTTCTTATCTGCATTGTATATTGAATGAAAGTCAAAATCTAAAAAAGAAACCTTATCAATATCAACAGATTTTTTCCCAAGTAAATAAACAGTATTAAAAAGAGTAAGACCTTTCCTTGAAGAATATCCTAAAGACGGATTAAAAAACAAACTATCACCTGGTTTAAAAAAGAATGGAATATAGAATATAGGAACTCTTCCTATATAAAACACAGCATTTAGAATACCAAAATCCCCAGATGGCAAAATCCATATCTTAGAAGCTCTAATAGAATAATAAGGTTCTGGGATTTTACTACTTGTAATAAAAGCTTTTTCTAATATATTTGCATCATTATCTAATCTTCTTAAAACTTTTCCCCCAAATGAAACAATATGATCAACTAAATTTCTATGCATTTTCTTTTGAACAATTCCATTTTTGAGAAGAAAATTCTGAGAATCGAAATCAATAAATAATTCACTGCCATAAAAATATAATTTTTCACTAGCATTTAAATCAAACTTATAATCGACATTTCCACTAGAAAAAAGTTTCTTAGTCTTTTTATTAAAAATAATTTTATCACCCTTAATGTTATGCTTTTTATTATCTTTAATATCTTCAATAACAAGACTAACCCTACCTTTAAATATGATAGTTTCATCACCAGTAATCTCATAAGTAAAATTCTCAAGATTATCCGTACTCTCAATAATTATTTTATATCTGCCTACATCTTTGCCATCTTTTGAAAAAAGATCAGGAGATATACCAAATTTTTCCAAGAGTAATGCCTTTATCCTAGAGGCATCTTTCTCTTGAATACCTTCTTTTAACGCCCATTTTTGCAAATCTTCATCACTTGAAAGTTCAAGTTCTTTTAAATTAGCTTTTTGCATTAAAGTTAAAGCTTTCTTAACATCAAGATTTTTCTTATCATTAATATCTTGAGCAAATAAAATCAAGTAATTAAAAATACTTACTAAAAATAATATTACAAAAGAGTTTTTAAAAACATTCCCGTATAGGAACTTTTGCATTTTGAAACCTCTTCAGGAGTTCCAGATACAACAATATTTCCTCCAGATACCCCACCCTCAGGACCTAAGTCTATTATATAATCCGCCTGTTTAATCACATCTAAATTATGTTCTATAAGAACTACAGTATTTCCATTTTGAACAAGCAATTGCAATACCTCTAACAATTTTCTTATATCATCGAAATGCAAACCTGTTGTTGGTTCATCAATAATATAAAAAGTCTTTCCTGTACTCCTCTTGCCAAGCTCAAAAGCCAATTTGATCCGCTGAGCCTCTCCTCCTGAAAGGGTTGTCGATGCTTGACCTAATTTAATATATTCAAGTCCCACTTCTTTTAAAATGTTTAAATAATGATTAACCTTTGGAATATTTTCAAAAAAATCTTTAGCTTCAATAACACTCATTTCTAAAACATCATAAATATTTTTCCCCTTATATCTAATCTCCAAGGTTTCTTCATTAAATTTTTTACCCTTACACAAATCACAAGGAACAAAAACATCAGGTAAAAAATGCATCTGAATATTTAAATACCCATCACCCTGACATTTTTCACAACGTCCGCCCTTAACATTAAAAGAAAATCTACCTGCCTTAAATCCCCTTGCTTTAGACTCTGGGAGCTTTGCAAATAGTTCTCTAATCTCTGTAAAAAATCCAACATAAGTTGCAGGATTTGATCTTGGGGTCTTGCCTATCGGTTTTTGGTTTATCTGAATAACCTTATCAATTTGATCATACCCAATGATATCCTCAAAACCATCAAAATAACTTGTATTGGATTTTAACCTACTATCAAGAGCAGGATATAATACCTCATTAAGAAGGGTGCTCTTTCCACTACCAGAAACTCCCGTTATTACAGTAAAAACTCCCAAAGGAATGCGCACATTAATATTCTTTAAATTATTTTTATTAGCATTCAAAAGTACAATTTCAGCTTTTCCTGCCTTACGTCTTGTTTTTGGAACTTCTATTTTAAGTTGGCCGCTTAAATACTTACCAGTCAAACTATTCTCATTACTTAAAATATCAGATAAGGTTCCCTTAGCAACTATCTCTCCACCATAAATCCCAGCTCCAGGCCCAACATCGATAATATAGTCAGCAGTACGTAAAGTTTGCTCATCATGCTCTACAACAATTACCGTATTGCCAAGTTCTTTCAAATTAACAAGTGTACTTATTAATTTCTCATTATCTCTTTGGTGCAATCCAATACTAGGCTCATCAAGTACATAAAGAACCCCAGCAAGAGCTGAACCTATTTGAGTAGCAAGTCTAATTCGTTGAGCCTCTCCTCCTGAAAGGGTTCCAGACATTCTATCTAAATATAAATAAGAAAGTCCAACATCAATTAAAAATTTCAGCCTGCTCTTAATTTCTTTTAAAATTTCTTTAGAAATTTTTGTCCTAAGCTCATCAAGTTCAATCTTCTCAAAAAACGAATAAGAATCTATAACAGAAAGATTACTAAGTTCTTGAATATCTTTGCCGCCCAATTTAACAGATAAAGCTCCAAGGCTTAACCGCTTACCTTTGCAAGAATTACAAATTCTGCGAGACATTAAACCCTCATAAAAGAATCTAGCACTCTCAGATTCAGTTGCAAGATAACGCCTCTTTAAAAGAGGAATAAGACCCTCAAATTCTTTAGAATAATAAAAACCACCATCTATGTCTTTACTCCCCATTTCCTTAGACTTATAGATAAAATCTATCTTTTCATTAGCGCCATATAAAATCTTTCTAAGAATATCTTCAGGAATATCTGCTATAGGAGTATCTAAACTGAAACCATAATGCTTAGCAAGTCCCTTAAAAATAGCTAAAGCCCAAGATGAACTGGGTTTAAAAGTAATAAATGCATCATCATTAAAAGAAAGCTTCAAATTAGGACAAATTTTTTCAAAATCAAAGTCAAGTGTAACACCAAGACCAGAACATTCATTACAAGCTCCAAATGGACTATTAAATGAAAAAAGCCTCGGTTCTATTGCAGGAAGAGAAAACCCACACAAAGGACAACTATTATGCTCTGTAAAGATTTTATCTATTTTTTCTAAATCATTTTCAATCTCAACACGTAAATACCCATTAGAAACCGATAAAGCAGTCTCAATAGATTCTGAAAGCCTAATCCTTACATCACTACTCAATTTTATTCGGTCTACTATAATTTCAATATTATGTTTCTTATTTTTATCTAAACTCAAATTAACAGCATCTTCTATCAAATAATCTTGAAAGTCCACTCTTACTCTATTAAACCCTTGATTCAATATCCTCTCAAGCTCTTTTTTATGAGTACCCTTGGCACCCATAACAATAGGAGCAAATAATATAACCTTAGATCCCTCAGCATAGCTTAAAACAGTATTAATCATATTATCTAAAGATTGCTCCTCAATCAAACTTCCATCTTTTGGACAATATGGCTTACCAATTTTTGCAAATAACAATCTATAATAATCATAAATTTCAGTAATTGTACCAACAGTTGACCTTGGATTACTGCTTATTGTCCTCTGTTCAATTGAAATAGCAGGAGAGAGTCCTCCTATATATTCAACGTTGGGTTTCTTCATTATTCCCAAAAATTGTCTTGCATAAGACGACACAGATTCCATATACCTTCTCTGACCTTCTGCAAAAATTGTATCAAAAGCCAAAGACGACTTACCAGAACCACTCTTCCCAGATATCACTACCAAACTATTTCTTGGAATATCAACATTAACATTTTTTAAATTATGCTCTTTGGCACCCCTAACAGTAATTTTTTCCTTCAAAAATATAAACTCCTTTCAAAAAAATATCATCCCTTTACAAGTTCTTTGATTTTATCTCGTAAAAAGATAGCATCCTCAAATCTCTCATCACTAACTGCTTCTTCAAGTTTAAACTTAAGTTTAATGATAAGATCCTTTTTAGATAATTTGTCATCAGAAATGATTTTTTTAATGTTATAATCAACGGTTTCATTTTTTAATTCTTTTTCTAAAATATTTTGTACTTTTTTAATAATAGTTCTTGGAACAATATTATTTTTTTTATTGTATTCAATCTGAATATTCCGTCTTCTATTAGTTTCCTCAATAGCTTCTTGCATTGCACAACTTACTTGATCATAGTACATTATAACACACCCATTTGAGTTTCTAGCAGCTCTTCCAATCATTTGAATCAGCGAAGCAGTCGATCTTAAAAATCCTACCTTGTCAGCATCTAGTATAATAACAAGAGAAACCTCAGGAATATCTAAACCTTCCCTTAACAAATTAATTCCCACAATAACATCGATTTCTGATCTTCTAAGAGATGTAATAATATCTACTCTCTCAATAGCATTAAACTCTGCATGCAGATATCTAGCCTTTATATCAAGAGTAAGTAAATAATCTGTTAAATCCTCAGCCATTTTTTTAGTCAGGGTCGTAATTAAAACTTTTTCATTTAAAGTTATCCTTTTTTGAACTTCATTATAAAGATCTTCCATCTGCCCGTCTGAAACTCTAATAATAATTTCTGGATCAACAAGACCTGTTGGACGTATTATCTGCTCAACAACAACACTACTCTTTTCACGCTCTTCAAGACCAGGGGTTGCTGAAACAAAAACAGCCTGATTAATTAAAGCTTCAAACTCATGATATTTAAGGGGCCTATTCTCAAGTGCTGATGGAAGTCTAAATCCAAAATTTACAAGATTTAATTTTCTTGAATAATCGCCATTATACATTCCTCTAAACTGAGGCAAAGTAACATGAGATTCATCGATAAAGAGCAAATAATCCTTAGGAAAAAAATCAAAAAGACAATAAGGTCTATTCATTTCATTCTCACCAAAGTATTTAGAATAATTTTCTATACCCTGACAAGACCCAGTTTCTCTTAACATTTCAATATCATATTCCACTCTTTGCCTAAGTCTCTCAGCCTCAACAAGCTTGCCACTCTCTTTAAAATAAAGATATTGCATTTCTAAATCCGCCTGTATTTTAGGAAGAGCATTCAATATGTTTTCATAAGGAATAACAAAATAAGACTTAGCAAAAAGAGTAAATTCATCAGCAATTCCTAAAATCTTTTTTGTAAGTGGACTAATTCTGTTTATCCTAATAATATTATCAAAATCCAAATAAATTCTATATGCAAAATCACCATGCTCATTACTAGGCCATATCTCAATGACATCACCTTTAATAGAAAACTTATCATGTTCAAGATTCATAAGAGTTCTCTCATACTGAAGCTTAACAAAAATATCTGCTATCTCCTTAATAGAAATCTTTTGTCCTACAAAAAAAGCATAAGCAGCACTCTTAAAAAATTCTGGGGAACCTAGTGCATAAATTGAAGAAACCGTAGCAACAACAATAACATCTCGTCTTCTAGAAAGAGATGTAACTGTCCTTATCCTCTTTATTTCAATATCCTCATTAATAGTGGCTTCCTTTTCTATATATAAATCTTTTGATGGGACATAAGATTCAGGCTGATAATAATCATAATAAGAAACGAAATACTCAACTGCATTATCTGGAAAAAAGTCCTTAAATTCCCTATAAAGTTGTGCGGCCAAAGTTTTATTATGACTAATTATCAAAGAAGGTCGCTCTAAATCTCTAATAATATTAGCTATTGTAAAAGTTTTACCACTACCTGTAACGCCCTTTAAAGTCTGATATTTATTATCAAGTAGAATAGATTCCTTAATTTCTCTTATTGCTTTTGGCTGATCACCAGCAGGAGAATAATCAGACTTTAAACAAAATTGCATGAAAACCTCAAATAAAAAGATTATAAATCAAAATATAACAACTAATTCCATATATTCTATACTTATATAGTATACTCATATATCATTATTTTATAATTTAATTATAAATTCTTGAATAATAAAATAAAGGAAAATAGCATGAAAAATAACAAACTTAAAAAAAAATTAGAAAAATATATTCAACTTGAAAAAAACAAATACTTTAAAGATGAAGCAATAAGATTACTCAATGAAAATAATGAGGGAGAAATATACAATAGATTTTATAAAGAGCTAGAATTTGGAACTGCTGGAATGAGGGGCATTATTGGAGCTGGAACACATTATATCAACACCTATAATATTGCAAAAGCAAGTCAAGGAATTGCTAATTATATCCTTGAAATAACACAAAATCCTAAAGTTGCAATAAGTTATGATTCAAGATACTTCTCAAAAGAATTTGCATATGACGCTGCTGGAATTTTTGCATCAAATGGCCTTAAAGTTTATATATACAAACATCTAAGATCAACACCCCAATTATCATATACAATGAGAAAATTAGATTGTGATCTTGGAATAATGATAACAGCAAGTCATAATTCAAAAGAATACAATGGATATAAAGTATATTGGAAAGGAGGTGCGCAGATAATACCCCCTCATGACACACGAATAATATCGGAAATTCAAAAAGTATCTAAAATTAAAAATACACTTACAAAGGAAGAAGGTATAAATACGCAAGTAATAACTGAACTTAATGATGAGCTTGATATGACGTACATAGAAAAAATAAATGAAGCATTTCCTGATTTTAATAAAAAAAGCAAAAACATAAACTTAAGAGTAGCATATACTCCTTTGCATGGGACAGGCGGAACAATAATAAAGAATTTATTTAAAGGCAGTCAAGTAGAACTTCTAACTGAACCAAGTCAAATAAACCCTGACCCAGAATTTCCTACAGTTAACTATCCTAATCCGGAAGAGCATGTAGCCATGTCCAGAGTAATAAAACTTGCAAAGAGAGAAAACTGTGATATTGCATTTGCAACCGACCCAGATGCTGATAGAATGGGCATAGCTTTCAATGAAGGTAAAGAATGGAAAATTTTAAATGGTAACCAAATCGCATGTATTTTAATGCATTACTTATTATCTAGAGAAGAAAATCCCAACAATGTATTTACAATAGCTTCTTTCGTTACAACGCCAATGTTAGATAAGATAGCACAAAAATATAACTCAACATTATTTAGAACATATACTGGATTTAAATGGATAGGACACTTAATAGATGAGATAAAAATAAAAGAACCAAACAAAAAGTTTATTTTTGGATGTGAAGAAAGTCATGGATATCTAATCGGAACTGGAACTAGAGATAAAGATGCATTTTCAGCTATTAAAGGATTTTGCGACTTAATGTTTACACTAAAAAAAACCCAAATAACAATAGGAACATATCTTCAAGAAATGTACAAAGAACTTGGATATTACGAAGACTTTATAATTAATAAAAGTTTTCAAGGAAATAATGGTGACTTTTTAAGAAAAGAATTAATATCAAAA
The DNA here is from genome assembly GCF_023035795.1 of Borrelia nietonii YOR. Lineage (NCBI taxonomy): Bacteria > Pseudomonadati > Spirochaetota > Spirochaetia > Spirochaetales > Borreliaceae > Borrelia > Borrelia nietonii. The sequence goes on along the minus strand of NZ_CP073148.1, from coordinate 901,266 downwards.
TTTAGAAATGAAGTTAAGAAAGAATTTGCAGGGATTAATATAATCAAAAAGTTAGACTACAAAACATTAAAAGAAACCGATATAAATGGAAACGTACATAAAATAAAGGGATACAAACATACTACAAATGCAATAAAATTTTTATTAGAAAACGAAATAGAAATAACCATTAGACCATCTGGAACAGAGTCAAAAATTAAATTTTATGTATCCATATATTCAAGTTACGAAAAAAAAAATAATATTTTTGATATAATAAATAATATAAAGATGGAGATAGAAAAGTATTAATATAGCAGAAAATCTAATAAACCTAGTCGAAGTATCCGCAAGAGAAGTTGCTAGAAAAAATAAAAATAGAGAAGTCTCAATGTGGCATCTATTAATGTCTATACTAGTTTGCCCTAAGAAGTCTGAGATAAAAAACATAGATACAAAAACTTTAAAAAATATCAAACAAGATACATCATATGAAATAGAAAAGTTAGAGAAAGTTTTAATCAGTGCTGAGGAAATTATAATTCCAAAGATAAACAGGGAAATTTTCATTCTTATTGAACAAACCAAAAAAGAATTTAAATCTAAATTCTCAATAGGCATAAAAGAAATCTTTTATCAAATCTTAAAAACTAAAAAACTTTTAAAGAAATATAAACTCAATAAATTAAGCTTTAACTTTAATGAAGAGAATATGATAACAAGCATAGACAAGATAAGGTTAATTGAAACATATAAAGAATTCGAAGATGAAATAAGACTTACAAATGACTACTTTGAAATTGACAGATATGTTAAAAACTTAACAACACTTGCAAAGGAAAAAAAACTCGATCCTCTAGTCGGTCGTGAGAAAGAAATACAAGCATTAATAAATATACTTGAACGACGAAATAAAAACAGCACAATTCTAATAGGAGAACCTGGGGTTGGAAAAACAGCAATTGTTGAAGGCCTTGCCATAAAAATTGCAAATAAAGAAATAAAAAGCCAATTACAAAACAAAATAATACTACAAATTGACACTTCTGACCTAGTTTCAGGAACAAAATATAGAGGCGAATTCGAAGAAAGACTAAACAACATAATTAAATCCATCAAAAACAATAAAGACATAATAATATTTATTGATGAAATACACACTCTAATAGGAGCTGGAAACTCTGAAGGGTCTATTGATGCAGCAAATATTTTAAAACCTGTTTTATCTCGCTCTGCAATACAAATCATAGGAGCAACAACTTACGATGAATATAGAAAACATATTTCTAAAGACAAAGCTTTTACTAGAAGATTTCAAACAATATCAATCAAAGAACCTGATGAACAAGAAACTCTCAACATAATCAACAATATAATAAAAAACTTTGAAGATTATCACGGTGTAACTTATGAAAAGGAAGCCATAGAAAATGTCATCAAGCTATCATCACAATATCTAATTAATAAAAGATTTCCCGATAAAGCAATTGATCTAATTGACATTGCCGGAGCACAGAAAAAACAAAAGGAAATAGATAAAAAGATAATCAATGTAGAGGATATTAAAAGTGCAACAGATGAACTATTAAATATTAAGATAAAATCTAACATCAAAGAAGAAATTGACACTCTTAAAGCAGAAGCAATAAACATAAAAGAAAAAATAATTGGGCAAGAATGTGCTATAAATGAAATAATTATAGAAATGGTCAAAACAAAACTCGGCATCAATAACAATGCACAACCTTTAACATCAATATTACTCATAGGTTCAAGCGGATGTGGGAAAACAATGATAGCAAAAACAATATCTAACATTATTATTGAAGATCAAAACTCAATATTAAAGCTAGACATGTCAGATTATAGAGAAGAAACTTCCATATCAAAGCTAATAGGAACAAATCCAGGATATGCAGGCTATGCTGATGGTGGCATTTTAACAAACAGATTAAAACATAATCCTAGAGCCTTCATTATATTTGAGAATATTGAACATGCTCATAATTCCGTACTGACCATAATAGAACAAATACTTGAAAATGGGGAATTAATTAGTAGTAAAGAAGATAAAATATCCTTTAAAAATGCCATTATTGTTCTAAGTACATCTATTGGCACTAAAACACTACTTGGAAAAGGAAGTATTGGATTTAATAAGACAAACAATAATATAAATATTAAAAGCGAAATCAACAATGAACTTAAAACAAGATTTAAATTATCATTACTAGATAAAATACAAAAAAAAATAATCCTTAATGTCTTAAAAAAAGAAGATCTTAGCCTAATTTATAATAACTATTGCAAAGAACTCACTAAAAAATTTAGTCTAAAGAATATCAAAATAGAAATTGATGAAACTATTCAGAACCATATAATTGAAAAATATTATGATAAAAATTCTGGTGCAAGAAGTGTCTTAAATGCAATAAAAGAACAAATAGAAGAAAAAATTATTAATCAAATATTTAAAAATCCCAATATTAATCTAATAAAAATATTTTTAGAACAAAACATTATAAAAATCAAACAAAAGGAAATCTCATGTTCAAGAAAGTAGAAAACAAAGTAAACTTTCCTAAAATAGAAGAAAAAATATTAAAATTTTGGAATGATAATAAAATTTTCGAAAAATCAATACAACAAAGAGAAGGTTGTGAAGAATTTACATTTTATGATGGTCCACCATTTGCAACAGGACTTCCACATTTTGGGCATTTTGTTCCAAATACAATTAAAGATATAATCCCAAGATATCAAACAATGAAAGGAAAACATGTTAAGAGATATTTTGGATGGGATACTCATGGTTTACCCGTAGAATATGAAGTAGAGAAATCTTTACAAATCTCTGGAAGATATGAGATAGAAAAATATGGAGTTGATAAATTTAATGAGGAATGCAAAAATATCGTTCTTAGATACACAAAAGAATGGCAAAAAACAATTTCAAGATTAGGTAGATGGGTCGACTTTGAACATAATTACAAAACAATGGATACAACCTTCATGGAATCTGTATGGTGGGTATTTCAAACACTTTATAATAAAGGTTTAATTTATGAAAGTTACTATGTATTACCATATTCTCCGAAACTTGCAACTCCTCTTTCAAATTTTGAGGTTAATCTTGGCGAGTATAAAGAAGTTAATGACCCATCACTAACTATAAAATTTAAAATCAAAAATAAAAATGAATACTTACTCGCATGGACAACAACTCCCTGGACATTACCTACAAATCTTGGGATTGCTGTTGGTAAAGACATAGATTACTCTAAAATACTCGATAAAGAAAAAAATGAAATATTCATAATAGGCACAAAAAGATTAAATCACTATTATAAAGATGACAAAACATATACAGTAATAGAACAATTTAAAGGTGAGCATATTCAAGGAATAGAATATGAACCCATATTTGACTATTTTTTAAGTCAACGGAATAAAGGGGCTTTCAGGATTCATACAGCAGAATATGTCACAACTGATGATGGAACAGGAATAGTGCATATAGCACCCTTTGGAGAAGAAGACTATAATATACTTAAAAAAAATACAAAAACTGACATGATAACACCTATAGATGCCGAGTGCAAATTTACAAACGAAGTAAAAGATTTTGAGGGACTATTTGTTAAAGATGCAGATAATAAAATAATAGAAAAATTAAAATCAATGAATCTTTTATTCAAACGAGAAAACTTTTTACACAGATATCCATTTTGCTACAGAACAAATTCACCTCTAATTTACAGACCCATAAGCTCATGGTTTGTAAATATTGAAGCAATAAAAGAAAAACTCATAAAATCAAATGAGCAAATAAACTGGATACCTTCACACCTAAAAAAAGGACGATTTGGCAAATGGTTAGAGAATGCACGAGACTGGGCAATAAGTAGAAACAGATTTTGGGGAAATCCAATACCAGTTTGGATATGTTCAAAGACAGGAAATAAAATATGTATAGGCTCTAAAGAAGAACTTGAAAGACTCTCAGGGAAAAAAGTGAATGACTTACATAAAGATAAAATTGATAAAATCACTTGGCCCAGTCAATACGGTGGTGTATATGTTCGAACAAGTGAAGTTCTAGACTGCTGGTTTGAATCTGGTTCTATGCCTTATGCAAGTAAGCATTATCCATTTAAAGATAAAGATAAATTCCATGATATTTTCCCTGCTGATTTTATTGCAGAAGGTTTAGACCAAACAAGAGGATGGTTTTATACATTAACAATCCTAGGCACCGCTCTTTTCGAACAGACAGCATTTAAAAATGTAATAGTTAATGGACTAGTACTCTCTAGTGATGGAAGAAAAATGTCAAAATCACTTAGAAATTACACAGATCCAATGGAAGTAATAAACACATTTGGAGCTGACGCTTTAAGACTTTATCTAGTAATGAGTCCCGTAGTAAGAGCTGATGACTTAAAATACAGCGATGATGGGGTTAGGGACGTTTTAAAGAATATTATAATCCCTATCTGGAATGCTTATTCATTTTTCATAACCTACGCAATAATTGACAAATTTGAACCTAACAATAACATAGATCTATACAAAACTAATATCCTTGATAAATGGATAATCAGCGAAATTGAAAGTCTAAAAAAAACATTAAATGAAGAAATAGATAAATATAATTTAACAAAATCAATAGAAGAACTTCTTGCATTTATAGATAAGCTAAATAATTGGTATATCAGAAGATCAAGAAGAAGGTTCTGGAAATCTGAGAATGATAATGATAAGATTGATGCCTATGAAACGCTATACTATGCACTAAAGAACTTAATGTTGATGCTTGCACCATTTATCCCATTCTTAACAGAAGAAATTTATCAAAATCTAAAGACAAATGATGAAAAAGAATCAATCCATCTAAACAAATATCCACAAGAGATCAAAGAACTTATTAACATAAATCTTGAAGAGAAAATGAATTTTATAAGAAAAGTGGTTTCAATTGCAAGAGCACTCAGAGCATCACATAACATCAAAATACGAAAACCCATCAGCACAATCTATATTGTAACCAAAGATCAAAAAGAACAACAAATACTAAGTGAAATGAAAGAAATAATACTTGAAGAAATTAATGCAGAAGAAATAAAAATAAAATCTAATGAAGAAGAACTTGTAACTTACAAAGCAAAAGCAAACTTTAGAGAACTTGGAAGCAAACTTGGCACAAATATGAAAGCAGTAGCACTAGAAATAATGAAACTAAACAACGAAGATATATTAAAAATCATAAATGGTAATAAACATACAATCACAATCAAAGACAATACATATGATATCACACTCAAAGATATAATCTTAGAAAGACACGAAAAAGCAAATTTAAAAATAATAAATCAAGATTCTGTTACAATTGGACTAGATGCACTAATAACAGAAAAATTATACTTAAAAGGACTCTCAAGAGAACTTATAAGAAAAGTACAAAATTTAAGAAAAGAAAATAACTTCAATGTTAGTGACAGAATAATACTATATATAGACAACAATGAGATACTTAAAAAAATAATAAGTCAATTTGAAAGTTACATTAAAACCGAAACCTTAACACTAAAAATAGAAATTAATAACGAAAAGGCACTAACAAAGGTAGAACTTGACGATGAAATATTAATAAAAATAGGTATCGAAAAATGGCCAAATTAATTATCAATATTTTTATGGCTATTTTTTTCTTAGGATGTGCAACTTTAACTTACTCTCCACCTAAAGATAAAATATCTTCAATTATGTTGTTAGACCCATCATCAGACGTATACGCTTACATAGATCTATCTAAAAACAGATTCATCTACAATGAACTCAAATTGAAATACAAGCTCGGACTTAACACTATTGGCAACCTATATTTAAGTTACACAAAAAATCCAGAAACTTTCTCATCAATAATAACAGGAAATTTTCCCAAAAACATCTTTTGGGGAATACACAACAACTCAAATTTTGAATCTCTTGGAAACATATTTACAAATCCAAAATGGAAGATAAAAAATTCAAATATATATGTAACTCCCACTAAAGATAAAAAAGGATTTTTAATAAATCAAAAAGAGATAACTCATAAAAGCGAAAACATACTAACAACAAAATATATTGATATCCTTAATCAAAATGAAATATTTATTTGGATCAAGGATATCACTAAATTAACACCAGATAACATAAAAACAAATCTGATTCCTTTTAATAAAGGAATACTTATTGCAAATAGTGAAAGTGACAATGATTATAATTTCAAAGCCTACTTACACACTAATAACCCAACAATACTATCTATTTTATCAAGGAAATTAATACCAATCCTGTTAAAAAGCACAACAAAAATAATAATTTCAAGTCCTATAAAATCTAGAATACAAGATCAAAATACCGTAGAACTTGCATTTAATGTTAACAAAATGAGCATTAAAAAATTTATAACAAGTTTAATATTAACCAAAGATGAAGAATCTCAAGCATCTGCATCAAATATTGACTTGAATTTAAATTAACATAACAATACACCTAAGATAAATTTAAATTACCAACAATAAGTCTTCCATGATAAGCTTTAGCACCCAAAATAGTATCAATACCCTCAATATTATCCTTACTAACTTTCCCTGCAACAATAATTTCCAACTTGTCTCCAGCCATTAATATCAAGTCTTGAAGCATCATAAGTGAATCTTCTGCTTTAAGTCCTCCTCCTGAAGTTAATATTCTATGAACACCAATATCTAAAAGACTAGCTACAGAAGCTCTAATATCACAAGTCTCATCAACTGCTTTATGAAAAGTAACTTTTAAAGGAAAAGATAAACTTAACAACTCTTTAGTTCTATCTATGTCAATTTCATGATCATCCCTTAAAATTCCAAAAACTACACCCTCCACTCCAAGACTCTTGCAAAGATTAATATCTTCCTTCATAGCTTGAAATTCTAAATTAGAATACACAAAACACCCACATCTTGGTCTAATCATTACAACAATAGGAATACCCAAAGTCTCTTTCAAAACTTTTATGGTGCCATAAGAAGGCGTAGTTCCTCCACAAGTCGTATTTTCACAAAGCTCAATTCTATTAGCACCAAGCTTAAAAGCATTTAAAGCCTCTAATATATTAAAAACACATGCCTCTCTTATCACCTAAACACCTAAATTACATAACATCTTATTTGCAACAAAATAATGATATAATGCTCCAATTTTGCCAGAATCATTATTAAATTTAGTTGTCTCAAGTTTAACAAGTTCCTTGATATCATCATCATAAATATGAGCCAATTCTAAAGACCATAAATTTTCCAATTTATCATATAATTTATTTATTAAATCCGGTCTTGAACTTATTCCGCCTCCAATTAAGATTTTTTCAGGATTTAAAATAAAAATTAAATTAAAAATTCCAAATGATAAAGTCTCAAAAAAATGCTCAATTTCATTCTTAGCATGCACATTGCCACCATCGGCAAGATCAAAAACATATTCCCCAGAAACCTCATCAAACTCCATTCCTAAACGCTGAGAAACTCTCTTCCTTAAAGCCGCAACAGAAGCTATAGATTCCCATCTACAATTAAAAGGAATATTATTTCCAAGTCCCCTAGTAATCATAAATCCAACCTCACCAGACATAAAAGAATATCCCCTTAAAAGTTTGCCATTCATAAATATCCCAGCACCAATACCTGTTCCAAGAGTCAAAGCAATAAAGTTATTAGAATGAATAGCATTACCTTTAAATTTTTCTGCTAAAGCCACACAGTTAGCATCATTTTCAATCTCAACATTAATCCCTGTTAAGGTCTCAAGTTTTTCCTTTAAAGGATAATTAGTAAATCCTTTAATAGCATTTACTCTAATCACAATTCCCTTAGGATCAACAAATCCAGGCATGCAAATTGCAACACCTTTAACATCTTCTTCCCTTTTGTAAGAATTAATTATATCGACTAAAATACCAACTTGCTCATCAGGAGTAGTCCCTGATTTAACTTCATGTTTATCAAGGAAATTACCACCGCTATCTGCAAGAGAATATTTAGTATTCGTACCTCCAACATCAATTGAAACATAACGTTCCATACAAATCTCCATATTCTAAAATATCCAAATAATTATACAATAAAAAATTAAAAACTCTCTATAGTAATATTAGAAACTGTTGAAATTTTACTTACAACTATCTGCGTCTTAATCTCTTCCTTTAAATAAGAAACATGAGAGATTATACCGATTTGACGCCCATCAACACGTTGCAACTCAGAAATCTTTGGAATAACCATTTTTAAAGTATCCTCATCAAGACTTCCAAATCCCTCATCAAGAAAAAATGCTTCTATCTTAAGCTCACTATCTCTTATCATGTCTGAGAGAGCAAGGGAAAGGGATAAAGATACAAGAAATCTCTCACCACCAGATAGAGTCTTAACACTACGAGTCATGTTCCCATCTCTTTTGCTTTTAACTAAAAAATTAAAATCTTTACTATCTGTATTAATTTCAAGCTCAAAATCAGGAAGAATAATACTTAAATATTTTTTATTCGATATACTTAAAATTTCATCAATTAAAAAACTCTGAACATAATACTTTAAACTAGGAGAAGTAGTAACAACTTTCTTTAAAATTTCCAATTTATCATTACGCTCATTTATACTGATTAACTCATTCTTAATATTTTCTAAATTAATCTTTTGCGCACTAAGTTCTGCCTTAAGAGTCTGTAAGCTTGAAAAATTTGCCTCATATTTACTAATATCCTTGGAGAAAATCTCAATCTGAGACATAAAATTAGATTTTAACTTCAAAAAATGCTTTAAACTATTCTCACTAGGCTTTAAAGAATCAAATGAAAAAACAGAATCCTTAACATAAAACCCATTTTTTCTTGCTCTTTTGAAATCTACAAAACTAGAAGTAAACTTAGCCAGTTCATCTTTAAGCTCCCTTTTTAAACCTAATATGGTTTGTTTCATAAACTCAATTTGACTTGCAAGCTTAAGTTTTGAGTTATTTATATTATCAAGAGACAAGCTCAATTTAGCATGATCATTCTCTATATCCCTTTTAGACCTTAAAATTTTTTTAAACTCCCGCTCAAGTAAAGCAGAATCATTTAAACTTACCTTTAAATTAATATTAAACAATAAACTTCTTATCTTATCTAAATTTTCTTTAATTTCCACTTCCTTTAAAGAAATTTTGGAATTTAAATCATTAAGCATTCTTTTTAAATCCGCAACTTCCTTAAACTTACCTTCAAGAACCAAAATCTTATCTCTATTAGAATAATCTATATATTTATGAAATAAATTCTGACCGATTCTTTTTAAAATTTCTGCATTATTTTTCTTAAAATTTAATACACAACTTTCCCATTTAATTTTACTTTCTTTATTATGCAAGATATCCAACTTAAGATTATCCAACTCAGATTGCAAAATTTGAAGCTTTGAGTTTAACGCTAAAAGCTCATTTAAACTACTAATTTTTAATTTTTCTTTTCCTTGATATACCTTATATGCATCTTCAAGATGTTTAAGATTCTCTATATCTTTTGCAACAGACTGCTTATTATTATCAAGATGTTCTAAAAATCTTTTATACAAACCAATTCTAATATTCATGACAATAGTTTGAGATGAACCGCTATTATTTGACTTTAACAACAACTCTAATCCATTTTTATATTTTAATATTAATTCTTCATAAAATCCCTTTAATAACTTTAATGCCTCATAATAAACATACTTATCAAAATTAAATGATACTTCTTGTGAAGTAATACTTTTAATTTCGACATTTTTTCTTTTCTGTTCTAGTAATAATTTTTTTCTTTGCGCTTCCAATTGCCTCTCTTTTACAAGCAATCTATCATAAGTCTTCTCATCAAAATCTATCCCACAGAAAAGAACATTCTCATAATACAATTCTTTTACATAATCAAAATTAAAATTATCTAAATCCAGATATTTTAATTCTTCTAAATCCTTTTGAATACTTGAAAATTCCAACGAAAACCGATTCTTATCATTTAGCAGCTCGCTCTGCCTTTTAACAAAATTTTTTAAATCCAAAAATTCATTAGAATTATAAAATTTAAGCTTTTCATCTAATTCTGATTTAATCTTTTCTTGCGAAAGATATTCATGACTTAACTTTTCTTTACTCTTAACCTTAGAAGATAATTCTAACTCTAAATTCTCTATCCTATGTTGAATACCTAAATAATTTTGATTGAATTTTATTATTTTTTCACAAATACCTATTAACTTATAAACACTGTCAAGATTTTTTTTTAAAGCTTCTATATCAACTAAACCCAAAAAATCAGTCAATTCATTTATTTTTTTTTTATTGCTGCTAACTCTATTTTTTTCTTCCGTATCTAAGAACTCTAATTTTTCTTTATTGAATTTTGTAAATTCTAATTCTCTTTTTAAAAAAATTTCTATATCATCATATTTTTTTAAATTAAAAATATTGTCAATTATTGCTGTCTTACTTTTTGGCTTTGAAGTTAAAAATTCCTGAAAATTACCTTGGGGCAAAATAACGGTTTGACAAAACTGTTCAAAATCCAACCTACAAAGACTTTTTATATAAGCTAAAACATCATCTTTATTCTCAATCAAACTTCCATCACTAAGACAACTGAGTAGCATATTTTTTGGTGTTTCCTTTTGTCTTATGTTAAGCTCAATAAATGACTCATAAACTTTTTCAGAAACAGTAAAAGTAAGTTTAACATAAGCACTATTAAAACCCTTAGAAATTGAATCTGCAACATTTTTATCAAGCCTATAAATTCGTGCATAAAGAGCAAGAGTAATACAATCCAAAATTGTACTCTTGCCAGCTCCAGTATTTCCAGAAATTAAAAAAATACCAGATCTTTTTAAAACAGAAACATCAAAATTTATCTCATATTCGCCCTTATAAGAAGCAATATTTTTAAATACTAGCTTATTTATTCTCATATTCGCCTGCTCTTCCCTTAAGTAATACTTCTTCAAAAAGAGCAATAAGTTCTTCTTCCTTAAATTTATTTCCTCTCCTAAAACCATTCATAATATCTCTTTTTAATTTTTCTTGAAAAAAATACTTTTCATCTCTATTTAGTACTTCATCCCTACTAAGCAACCTTCTCCCTTCTCTTAAAGACTCCTCTCCTGAATCTACTAAATGATAATAAATATCAAATATATTGATTAAACTTGATTTTGCCAAATCATAAATCTGCTCCTCAAATTCCGCATCCACTCTCTCATTAAGTTCAATTTTTAAGTAACAAAGATAAGAAATTTCATTCTTAATCTTCTGCAAATCACTCATAATCTCATTAAAAGAACCCTGTAAAAAATGCAATTTACCAAACACAGGAAGTAAAACCTTATTTTGCTCAACTAATTTACCATTACTGAAAAACAATACATTCACATATTTCTTAATATCCTCATCAAATGAATATTGAATTGGTGAACCTGAATACACTATATTATCTTTTAATCTTTTAAAATTATGAATATGTCCAAGCGCAACATAAGAAAAATTATTACCAAAAACACTAACAGGCAAAATAGGACTATTTCCAATACTTCCAACTACACTACTACTAGAGAAAAAAGAATGCGCAAGCAATATTCTAGGAATCTTAAGATATTGTTCATCAAGAGCGTCAATAATCTTTGATATTTGATCTTTATAAGCATTTTCAAGGTTTTTAAGAAAAACATCATTATGTAGTTCTATATTCTTACAATCTTGCTCCACAATAAGTCTCTCATTAATGTAAGGCACACAGACAATAATAAATTTAATATCACCACGATCTTCTAAAAACACCACTTGATTGGCAAGTTCATCTTCAGCAATTAAAAAAAAATTAAACTTTGAAAGTATTTTTTTATTAATCTTAAAATAATCTTTCTTATCATGGTTTCCAGTAATAACCACACACCATTTACAAGACGTAAAAGACAATTCGTAAAAAAAATCATTTATTAATTTTTGTTCCTCAAGTCCAGGTCTCTTTGAATCATAAACATCACCAGCAATAAGCAAAAGATCAATCTTTTCATTTTTAATAAATTCCAATAAGAAATTTAAAAAGCTTTGTTGCTCGCTAATTCTAGAAAAATTCCCAATTTTTTTACCAATATGCCAATCAGATGTATGTAAAACCCTATAAGTACTCATAAATACCGCACTATTTTTATTGAAAAATTATAACAATTTACACATTATGTTATATTATATATGATAAGGGTTTTATGCAACAAAGAAAATTAATAATAGTAGAATCACCAACAAAAGCAACAACAATAAAGAAATATCTTGATAACTCATTTTCAGTAGAAGCTTGCATAGGACATATAAGAGATTTACCAAACAGTGCTAAAGAAATACCTGATGAATATAAAAAATTTGAATGGGCAAACCTCTCTATAGATTGTCAAAATGACTTTAAACCACTCTACATTATTCCAAGCAACAAAAAAACAGTAATTGAAAAACTAAAAAATCTTGTAAAAGAGCAAGATGAAATTTATCTTGCAACTGACCAAGATAGAGAAGGCGAAACAATAGCTTTCCATCTAAAAGAAGTATTACAAATTAAAAATTATAAAAGAATGGTATTCCATGAAATTACAAAAAGTGCAATAATCGATTCACTCAATAATACAAGAGAGATTAACATGAATCTCGTTAATGCTGGCGAGACAAGAAGAATAATAGATAGACTTTATGGATATACTATCTCTCCTCTACTTTGGAAAAAAATTGCTTACGGACTTTCTGCTGGCAGAGTACAATCCGTTGGCCTTCAATTAATTATAGAAAAAGAAATGACAAGAATAAATTTCAAGAAAGCTAATTATTACTCCATTACACTTGAATGCAAACATAATAAAAATGATATACAGATTAAAACAACATTAGAAAAGATTGAAAATAAAAATATAGCTGAGAGCAAAGACTTTGTAAACGATACAGGGGTTTTACACAATCCTGATAAGACAATTGTAATAGACAAAATATTAATGAATGTGCTTACAAAAGAATTAAACAAGACAAAGGAGATCGAGGTAATTTCAATTGAAACAAAAGAAATAAAACAAGCTCCTCCTAAACCATTCATTACATCTTCCCTTCAACAAGAAGTAAACAGACGATTAAAAATAGGAACCAAACAAATTATGAATTATGCACAAAAATTGTATGAACGTGGTTACATAACTTATATGAGAACAGATTCTTATAACATTGCAAAAACCGCAAGAGAGAAAATAAAAACTATTATAAAACAAAAATACGGTGAAGAATATATAGAAACAAATGACAGAATATATGCTAAAGTAAAAATGGCTCAAGATGCACATGAATCCATAAGACCTTCTGAAATGTTCACCCCTCCTGAACAAATACAAATAGAAAGCGAGACTGCCAAAGAAATATATAAAATAATATGGGATAGAACTATTGAATCCGTCATGAAAGATGCAATAAAAAAAGTTATTAAAATAACATTGAAATATGAAAATTTAACTTTTAAGTCAAGTTTCACAAACCTTATTTTTGATGGGTTTCTTAAAAATAGTAAAGAATCTTATGAAAACAAGATCATAGATTTTTCCCTCATAAAAAAGGGTGATAAATTTGTCATACTAGATATCAAACCAGAAGAGCACGAAACCAAACCTCCACTTAGATATACAGAAGCATCACTAGTACAAAAACTTGAAAAAGAAGGTATAGGACGTCCTTCAACTTATTCAAGTATTATCTCAACACTCTTTGAAAGAGAATATATATTTAAACAAAATAATACGTTAATACCAACAATAAAAGGAGCTGCTGTAACAAATCTTTTAAAAAAATATTTCCCAGTACTAATTGAACTAAAATTTACATCCCACATGGAAGAAAACTTAGACAAGATCGCAATAGGAACACTGGACAAAATAAAATATCTAAATAAATTTTATAATGGAGAAGAAGGTCTTAAGAATACAGTAAATAAAATAGAACCCATTATTAGCCCTGGAGAATTTAGAATAGTCCATGAATACAATAATGACGAAAAATTTAATTATAAAATCAACATTGGCAAGTTCGGTCCTTATTTAATTTTTAATGGAAATAATTACTCAATTAATGTAACAACACCATTAGAAAACTTATATAAAGAAGATGAAATAAAAAAAATAATAGCAGAAAAAGAAACACAACCCAATATATTAGGAGTTGATCCTGCAACAGGGCTTAATGTAATATACAAAAATTCAAAATATGGAGGAATTGTCCAACTTGGGGAGGATGTTTATGCTCCACAAGAATTTACAAAAACAGGTAAGCCCAAAAAACCTAAAATAATAAAAGCTAAAAAAGTTTCAACAAAAAACATAGAATATGAAAATCTAACCTTAGAACTTGCTCTTAAGTTACTCTCACTTCCAAAAATAATTGGAGAATATCCAAAAACTCATGAAAAAATAATTGCTACAACAGGAATTTTTGGAGATTATATTAAAACTGAAAACAATAGCATAATATGCCCACTAAAAAAAGATATGAAAGCATACGAAATAACACTAGAAGAATCAATTAAACTGCTAGACGCGAAATTAGAAAAAAATGGCATTATCGTAAAAACGATACCACTATCAAAAAATAAAGTTGGAAATAAAATTTATGTTTACAAACAAAATGATAAATTATATGCTAAAATTAAGAGGAAAAAGGTTGATTTACCTACTAACATTGACCTTGATCAAATAGATGCAGCTTACGTGTGCGGACTAATGTAAGATATGAATGATTTTTGTCTTCCCATTTATAAATATAAAGATGAATTAATTAAAAAGTTAAAAACAAATAATGTTTTAATCGTAGAGAGTCCAACAGGAAGTGGAAAAACCACACAAATACCAAGAATAATATATGAAGCAGGACTAGCAAAACTTGGAAAAATTGGTGTAACACAACCAAGAAGAATAGCTACGATATCAATAGCAGAATACATTGCAAAACACATTGGGGTAAACCTTGGAGAAGAGGTAGGTTACAAAATAAGATTTCAAGAGATTACAAGTCCCAAAACCAAGATTAAATTAATGACCGATGGGGTTTTATTACAAGAACTCAAAAAAGACACTCTACTTTATGAATATGACGTAATAATAATAGATGAAGCTCATGAGAGAAGTTTGAACATAGATTTCATACTAGGACTTATTAAAGATATATTAAAAAAAAGAAACGATTTTAAAGTCATAATCTCATCCGCCACAATAAATACAAAAGTATTTTCAAAATACTTTAATAATGCTCCAATACTTAATATAGAAACAATTACTTATCCTGTACAAATAATCTATAATCCACCACTACTTAACACATCAAAGTCAATGATATTAAAAATAAAAGAAATAATTAGCGGTATAATTAAAGAAAAAAAAGAAGGTGATATCCTTATATTCCTATCTGGAGAGAAGGAAATAAAAGAAACAATAAAAGCAATTTATGAACTAAATTCCAAACAAGATTTAGTAATATTGCCTCTATATGGTCGAATGGCAAAAGAAGCACAAGAACAAATATTTATGCCTACCCCAAAGAATAAAAGAAAAATTATAGTATCAACAAATATTGCAGAAACTTCAATTACAATTGAAAATATTAAGATAGTAATTGATAGCGGAAAAGTCAAAACAAATAAATTCCAAATGAAAACACACACTTACTCACTTCAAGAAGTACCAATTTCAAAATCATCTGCAACACAAAGAGCAGGAAGAGCAGGAAGACTTTCAAAGGGAACATGTTACAGACTATATAAAAGGGATGAATATCAATTAAGAGACGAATATCAAAAGGAAGAAATATACAGAACAGATCTCTCGGAAGTAATATTAAGAATGGCAGATATCGGAATTAGAAATTTTACAAAATTTGACTTCATTTCCAAACCATCAATTAAATCTATTCAAACAGCAAGTGACATATTAAAATCCCTAGATGCAATAAATGAAAAAAATGAGCTTACGGAAATTGGCAAATATATGATAATATTTCCTCTAATACCAATACATTCAAGGGCTTTAGTTGAAGCAATGATGAAATATCAAAAAGCAATATACCCAACCACAATTGGGCTATCATTTCTATCCACAAGTGGAATTTTTTTACTACCTCAAAACGAAGAAATAGAGGCTAGACAAGCTCATCTGAAATACAAAAATCCACTAGGTGATTTAATAGGATTTATTAATATATTTGAAGATTACAAAAAAGCAATTAACAAAGAAGCCTTTGCTCAAGAGAACTACCTAGACTTACAAGGTCTTGAAGAGATTACTAATGTACAAAGACAACTTGAAAATATTGTAAGTAGCTTCAACATACCAATAGTACACACACATGAAATTGATCAAGAAGGCTACTTAAAATCGATAATGAGAGGTATGAAAGATTATATTTGCTTTAAAACCTTAAAAACTAAATATAAAACAATAAAAGCACAAAATGTAGTAATTCATCCTGGCTCACTTATTAACACAGATTCTGTAAAGTATTTCGTTGCAGGAGAAATAATTGAGACAAGTAAAAGATATGCCAGATCAATTGGAGTACTTAAAAAAGAATGGATCAATGATATTCAATTTGAAGAAAATGAACATAAAAATACCCAAAAAGAGAATAAAAAATTAAATAACATCCACAAAAATATAACAAAAAAAGATAAAAAACCTGTATTAGAAAATGAAATAACTATTGGGGGAAAAAAATTTAAAACTCAAAATGAATATAAAAATCAATTAACACTTAGCTTAAAGGAAGTTAAGGAATTAATTTTAAGAGGACTAAAAAACGAAGAAGAGAAAGCAATAAGAAATATCCTTGCAACATTAACACATGAAAATTTAATAATATTTAAAAATAAGAAATTAATAGAAATAATGCGTATAGTAAATGGTATGGAATCAGACTGGACGTTTATTAAAACATATGAAAACGCAAATATCAATATTAATGAAATTGATAAGATGAAAAACATTTTAGAATGCACTATGAGTTTCACTAAACATCCCAATAAAAAGTCAGTACTTTTCCTATCACTTAGAAGTGACTACTCTTGCAATTTTTGGCTAAAACCTCAAAAAAGTTTTATCATAGCAATCGAAGAATCAATGGACAGCATCAAAAGCCTGATTGACAATCAAGACAATATTAAAAAACTTGCCCCTATTAAAAAAACAGTAAATAAAGTTTATAAAAAATTAAACTTCTTTTTTTAATTTTTTTTAATCAAAAATCCATAAATCACACTTAAGGTTGCCAAAACAAATATTAATAAAATATAATGAACATTACTTAAACTAGAATCTTATTTAAAAGTTAATAAACAATATAAATCAATGGGGGCAAATATGAATAATTTGATGAAAAATATGCAAAATCTTGGAAAAGCCTTACAAACTCCTGCAGCTATTTTGCCAATTGCTGGACTTTTACTTGGATTTGGATATCTTATAATAGAAATTACAGAACCTTCTGACATGCTTAGACAAATTGGTAAATTAATGGAACAATCAGGCAGTGCCATTCTTGGAAACTTACCAATACTATTTGCAATCGGAACTGGAATGGGCCTATCTAAAAATAATAAGGCATCTGCAGCACTAGGAGGGGCTGTGGGATACTTAATTTTAAATGCAGGATTATCTACATTTACAATAATAATCAACGGGAAATCAGAACCCGTTAATATGTCAGTCTTGGGAGGTATTATTACAGGCGCAAGTTCAGCCATGCTTAGCGACAAAGTAATAAACTATAAAATACCACAATTCTTAGGTTTCTTTTCAGGACAAAGACTAGTGCCAATAGCTAATGGAATGCTGTCTGCAATACTTGCCATAATATTTGGTTTCCTATGGGCACCACTACAAATAACTATCAATCAAATTGGAATCTGGATGATAGAAGCTGGTAATCTGGGAGTATTTGTATTTGGCTTCTTAAATAGATTACTCATAATAACAGGTCTACATCAGCTTTTAAACACTTTGGTATATTTTGTATTCGGAGAATACACCACAAAGGACGGCAACATAATCCAAGGAGAAATTACAAGATATTTAAATGGGGATCCAACCGCTGGTGCATTCACATCAGGGATGTATCCAATTATGCTATTTGGACTACCAGGTGCTGCTCTTGCAATGTACTTAACATCCAAAAAGGAAAGAAGAAAAGAAGTAGGTGGTATTTTATTCTCAGCAGCACTCACCTCATTTCTAACAGGAATTACAGAACCAATAGAATATACATTCATGTTAGTAGCACCTCTGCTTTATCTAATACATGCTATTCTAACTGGAATAGCACTAATCATTACTAATATATTTGAAATACGCATAGCATTCGCACTCTCAGCAGGAATAATAGATTACTTTTTAATGTTTCCAAAATCAACAAACGCTCTTCTAATACTTCCGATAGGACTTGTAATTGGAACTGTCTACTTTGCCATTTTCATAGCACTAATTAAAACATTTAAAATCAAAACACCTGGTCGTGAAGATGATACTAAACAGCAAACAATATCTAATAATACTTCTAAGCTATCTCAAGATGAAGATTTTGAGGCAGTCATTCAAGCTCTTGGGGGACTTGATAATATAACAAATGTTGATTCATGCTTCACACGACTCAGAGTAGATGTGAAGTCTTCTTCATTAGTAAATAAAGATTTAATGAACAAGCTTGGGGCTGCTGGAACAATCATTACATCAGGAAATCAAACTCAAGTAATATTCGGTGCAAGATCCGAACAAATTTCAAATTACATAAAATCCAAAATTTAAATCATAACGAATAAGAAGAAAAAATTTATTCATTTCTTCTTATTCTCATTAAAAAAGTATATAATACTTAAAATAAAATCATATGGATCTAATACCACCTAAAATATTACTGCTCTTGTTATTAATAATCCCTTTTACTCTAACATACGGTACAGACAAAGAAAAGTTTGAAAAATTAAATAAACTATACATGCTATATGACTTAAACAACAATCTACCGAAAGAACTTGAGACAATAAATGCAATCAAAAATCTAAACTTGGAATATTATCATTTACTCATGATCAAATATTTACTTAAAATAAAAAAATATGAAGAAGCTAATAATTTTCTAACAAAAATGAAAGCACCTAAAGATGAAAACATAAAAAATGAAATTTTGTTACTAAAACTCAGAATCAATGAAGAGAACATAAGCGAAGATGAAATCAATGACATTTTACAAAAAAATAAAAAGTTAGATATAAAAATAATATACCAGTTATATAATATTGCAATAATAAAAGATTACAAAATGGCTTTAAAGATAAAAAATATAATCTTAAAAAACTATCCTAAAAGTATTTATTCTTATAAAATAAAAAGAAATGAATAAAAAAATCTTAGGCATAATAATATTAAGTGTGTCATTAAACGTCTTATCAGCGCAAAAACCACTCAATTCAGAAGACGTGGACATGAAATATGAAATAATTAAAAGTTCTTTTAAAGAAAGCAATTACGTCATTGTCAAGATTAAAAACAAAAATTTAAAGTTCATAATACCAAAGCCTATTTATGATCAAAAAATGAATAATTATTACTTTAAAGGCCAAACAACAAGCCAATTTTTACTTTCTAACAAAGTGGATATTGCCATTAACACTAGCCCATATGAGATTAAAGAAAATATGTTTTATCCTAATGGTTTATATATATATGATAAAAAAATCATATCCAATGCAAAAAAAACTCAAGGAATAATTATAATTAAGAACAATCAAATAATATTAAATCCTAAGCAAGACGAGATCAAAAATTCTGATTATGGTTTTAGCGGATTCTTTCCTTTAATTACAAATGGAACTTACACTAAAAATTTTAAAGAAAATAAACATCCAAGAACAATAATAGGTACTGATAAAGAAAACAAACACCTATATCTAATAACAGTGGAAGGAAGAGGTACTAATAATAGCAAAGGAATCTCATTAAATGAAGCCATAGATCTATCATTAAATTATGCTATTACCAACTCTATTAATCTAGATGGAGGTGGTTCAAGCACACTTGTAACAAAATTTAACAACCTTCCTCATAAACTCAATGTTACATCTAATCTTTTTGGGCAAGAGAGAATGGTTCCTTTTCACTTAGGAATAAAACTGCCTAACTAAGAAACTTCCAACCAATATTAATTCCAAGAGTAATCTCAGTTGTTAAAGAAGAACAATTCTTTACAGAAAGAGAAGTAGGTGAAATTGAAAGCATAAATAAAGGTCTAATATAGAGTCCTTTAACTTCAGGAATGAACAAATCTGTAGCAAATCCTAAAGACAAAAACACCAGGTCTTGCCTCTTGGCGCTTAAATCAATTGTATATTTAATCCCAAGAAGGGGAAATAATGTTCTAACATACTCCTTAAAAACAATCGGATAAATCCCATAAAGCCCAAAAGCAAAATATCTACTATGATGACTAGATAAAAAAGCATCCTTATAAGAGATATCCAAAATAACATAATTAGCATCAAAAAACAAATTTAAATTTATTCCATTGTCTACTCTACTATAATTTTTTACAGACTTATTTATATCACTTTTGCTAGTATAATTAGTGAACTGATAAGAAAATCCCCCTCCAAAAGATAATGGATATGCAAATATTAAAGCACTAGAAGGAAAAAATAGAAATAATAAAAAAACATATTTTTTCATTGATAATCCTTAAACTTTCTAAAAAAATATTATATTATTATATATAATTGGATATCAAGTAACATATATAATAAAACTATGAAAATAAAATTGCTATGCTTAATCCCTATAATATTTTTAACATGCAGCAAGAAATTAGAAATTCCCTTAACAAAAAAATTCAAATTACCCAAAAGTAGTGTCTTGGGATTTTCAAGAAAAGTAGGAATCATAACAAAAAATTATGCTATTTTAAATAATGTAACTAAAACGGACAATACTAATTATGATTATCTAACAATAATTAGAAAAGACGAAATAGTAAAAATCGAAAAAATAATGCAAAACGCCGAAAAACATGGAATTAAAGGCAAATGGATATTAGCAACCTACAAAGGAAAAAAAGGGTATATCTTTAGTAAAGATATAAATATAATAGATAATATAATTATCGAATAAACTAATAACATAAAAATGTTAGCTAGCAAAAAACCAACTAACATTTCGATTATTTATTCTTCTTTTTATGTCTATTCTTTCTTCTCTTTTTCTTTCGCTTATGAGTAGATATTTTTTGTAATTTTCTTTTTCTTCCACAAGGCACGCCTTATATCTCCTTATTAAACAAAAATTAAATCCAAAATGTTCTTTAAATCATCATCTGGATGAAACCACAAAACATTAGGAATTTTATCAAAAAAAGTCATCTGCCTTTTTACATACAAAAATGAATTCTTAACTATTAAGTTTATTATATCATTTAACATAGAATAAGGTCTACTCTTCCACAACAAAAATTCACGGTACCCTATTCCTTTAAAAGCCGGGGTTGTCTCATTGTATCCTTTCCCTAATAAGCTTTTAATCTCTTCAAGCAATCCGCAATCAAGCATATTCTTTACCCTAGATATTATCCTAGACTTCATTTCTTCCATAGGCCTTCTCAAACCAATAGCTAAAACATTTTCAATCATCTGCCCTCTTTTTAAAAATTGACTAATTGGAATACCTGTTTGATAATAAACTTCAAGCGATCTTTTAATCCTATAAATATCATTTTTACTAATTGACTTATATCTTTCAAAGTCTACTCTCTTAAGCTCCTCTAAGAGATAATTCTTCCCCCTTGTAGTAAAAAGACTATTTACATAAAGTCTTATTTCAGAAGAAACAGGCGGTGTACTGGGCAATCCATATTTTAAATGCTTAAAATAAAAAGCCGACCCACCTACAAATACAGGTAGCTTCTTTTGCACTCTTAAATTCTCTATTATTTTACATGCTTCCTTATAAAATATTCCAAGATTATACTCTTCAATCGGTTCTAAAAAATCCACTAAATGATGCTTTATATGAGACCTCAACTCAACGCTAGGCTTACAAGACGCAATATCAAACTCCTTATAAACTTGAACAGAATCGACATTAATTACTTCAGCGACACCTTTTGGAAAATTGAATAAAAGCTCACTCTTACCTACAGCCGTAGGACCAAATATAAAAACTATTTTATTTCTCTTCAATTGAATACGTAAATCGACCTATCAAAATATCATTAAAAGCTTGGCTTACTACTCTCTCATCAGAAATAGTATGCTCTGCTAAAGAAATTTGATCAATAATTTGATCTGTACGAATTATCACTGCCATAACAAGTTCATAATAATTGCCATCAAAATCCTGTATCTCTTTTAAAGGTATTCTCATTCCTTTTAAACCTCCTTAATTTATTTACTTAATATATAATTTCCTCTTTTCTATTTCATCCTTTATCAATTCAAAAACTTTATTTGCAGATCTATCGGTTGTATCAACTATAAAATCAGCTACATCTAAATAATTATCAATATCTATATTATAGACAGACAAATACCTCTTTGAATCATTAAAATCTCTATTAAAAGTACTCCTTAAAATATCGGAATACATACCACCTTCTCTGTTTATTATTCTCTCTGCCCGAATTTCTATCTTCGCATAAAGATATATCTTTAAATCAGCATTTTTTGAAAGCCAAATTGCAAGCCGGGACGCAAGAACTGTATTATCCTCTTTTGAAAGCTCCAATAATTTACCATCAAGATATTCATCCCAATAATGATCATCTCTACCAATGATTTCTTTCTCATAAAACATATCAAAGGGCATATTTTTCTCTCTAGCAATATCATGAAAAGTATAATTAACAAGTTTTAGGCCATAATACTTTGCAAGCATTCCACTAATAGTTGTATTACCACAACCACTCTTACCAGAAACAGCTATCCTCATTCAATATTCCTTAGATGTTCTTTTATTTTCTCTAAATTTAATTTCATGTTTAAAACTAAATTTCTAATATCAAGATCAATTGCTTTATTGCTCATTGTTGTAACCTCTCTATGCATTTCCTGAGCAATAAACTCTAAAATCTTGCCACACGCCTCATTTTCAAGATTTTTATAAAAATTATCTATATGTGAATATAATCTTACTATTTCCTCATTAATATCTAACCTAATTGACATCTTAGCAGCCTCTTCTGCAATATTAACATCACTAAAATCATCCATTAACTTTAATAAATTTTCCTTAAGACTTAAGAAAAGCTTATTATTTATACTACTCTGAGAGTTCTTTAACAGTCCTAAATTCTCCCGTATTAACATAAGAATTGAAATTATATCTTGTTTAGTATTCTCACCCTCAAAGGTCCTACTCTTATCATAATTTAATAAAGTTTCTTCCAAAACTTCCTTAAAAGCATTAAAAATTATTTCCTGATTAACATCACTCTCATCAACAATAATTAAAGCTCCTCTTAAAGACAAGAAATCACCAATACTTAATTCATCCTTAATATTTAAACTACTATGCAATAAACTATCTCTAAGACGAGTAATAGCCTCAACATAATGGGGATTCACACTAAAATTAATATTTGGAACTATTTCCTTATATCCTACATTTAAGAAAACATTTCCCCTTTTAACATAATTTGAAATAAAATTTCTTATCTCAAGCTCATAAGCATATAAAATTTCAGGTAATTTAAATTTAAATTCTAAAAATCTACCATTATAAGACTTTAAATTAACACTAAACATATAATTTGAAATAACTTTTTCCAAGTGAAAAAATCCAGTCATACTTTTCATTCAAAATACCTTTATAAAAAATCATGTAAAATAAAATTATTACCAGCTCCCATTGTAACAAATAAATCATTTCTCTTTAATAAACCCTTTATAAAATCAACAGAATCAACTACTTCTTTAAAAAAATAAACATTCTGATTTAAATCTTTAAGAGCTGAAAACAATTCTCTAGAGAGTTTATTAGGATCAAAATTTTCTCTAACCGAAAGATATATATTATGCAAAATCAATACATCAACATTACTTAAAGCTTCAACAAACTCATCAAAAAGAACTTGTGTTCTTGTAAAAGTATGTGGCATAAAATCTAAAATAATACGCCTATCCTTATAAAAATTCTTAAGTCCCAAAAGAGTACTTTCAATTTCCTTTGGATGATGAGCATAATCATCAAGATATATAACCCCATCTTTTTCCATGATAAATTCCAACCTTCTTTTAATGCCCATGTACTCTTTAGCTACTATCTTTATTCTCTCATCAAAACTCCAAACTAATTTTTTATGTTCCTCTAAAAATAGCTTTAAAGCTAGAAGTGCTGATGCAAAATTTGAAACATTATGCATCAAAGGGGTTCTTAGCCTAATATCAATACCCCCTAAAAAATCAAACTTTAAAAACTCGTCTATCACCTCAAAATGCTTAATTTCAAAATCAGCCAAAGAATTAAATCCAAAACTAAAGACTTTAATATCTTTTCTTAAGATTTTATTTTTAATTTTAAGCAAATTAACTTCATCAGCATTTATTATTAATATCCCATTTTGCTTTAAATTATTAATATATTTTAAGAAAACATTTAAAACTGCTTCATAATTTTCAAAAAAATCAACATGTTCATAATCAATATTATTTAAAACAATCATATCCGGAGAAAAGTGTAAAAAATGAGTCCTATACTCACAAGTCTCTGCAATAAATATATTGCCCTGACCGACAAGACTAGATTTATTTTTAAAATCTTTAACACCTGCACCTAATATTACATTAGGCTGCAATCCTAGACTATTAAATAGCATACCTAAGAATGCCGCTGTGGTAGTTTTGCCATGAGAGCCTGCAACTCCGATACTATAATATTTTTTAGAAATCTTACCAAGAACCTCAGGATAAGATAAAATAGGAATACCAAGTTCACGTGCTTCTAGCAAAACAGATAAATTATCCTTATCATAAGCTGGTGAATATACTAAAACATCATAAGATTTATTATGAATTTTGAGAGAAAACTCATCAATATTCTCATAATAAGTTATATTATTGCTCTTTAATATATCTTCCGTATGAAATTTTAAAGGAACATCGACCCCTTCTACAAAATACCCCTTATCATTTAAAAAACACGCAAGTGAACAAAGTCCAGAGCCCTTAATGCCTACCAAAAAGACATTACTTATATTATCCAAGTCAACATTCATCTTTTTTTTCCAAATTACCTTTTTGATCATAAAATCTATGTATGATGACATCAATACCAGATATATTAATTACCGTATATTTTAGTACGTTTTCAATAATATAATTCCTAAGCATTTCCGCACCATCAAGTAAATCATTCTTAAGTGGAATATCTAAAAAAAGCTTAAAACAATAACTGCCCTGACTCTTTTTAATTTTCAAATCATAGACAATATAATCTTTATTATATTCAGAAACACAATGTTCAATAATTTGTCTTACAGCATTTTTAGAAACAGATAAAGTTCCCCCCTCTTCATGAAAATGAGGCTTTACAATAGAACGAATATAATTCCGTTTTTTTGATAAAAATCCTTTACTTTTAAAAAAAACTCGAATCGAATCTAATAATAAACTTGGCTTAATAGATGTTATCTCAAAGGCAGCTGCTGGAACAACATGTTCGCCCATCTCTCTTGAAATTCTTGCCTTCTCTATTTCCTTTTTAGTAGAAATATCTGTTATATAAATAATTTTGGAAGAACTAGGCAATAAAAGTCGAGATGTTATTTTATCTATCATGCGAATACTTGTTCCCAATATCAATATTTTATTAAAATCTTCTTTGCGAAGAGCTTCAACAATTTCATTTCTATGCGCATCATCTTCAAAAATAGAACGCCTTATTGCATCAAACACATTATTCTCAAACTTAGCAGAACTCCCAGCAATAATCTTCATATTTTTTATTAGAACACCATCATCAATGATCAAAGGAATAGAATATTTATCTGCTATTAAATGAGATCTAAAACTTTTCCCAGTCCCAGCAACACCCACTAAAGAATAAACCTTAATCTTTACAAACTTATGTTTAATAGCAATTGAAATATCTTTTACTGCACCTAAGGCATTCTTAAATGTGAGCTTATTAAATAAATCCTTTAAAATCATATACACCAAAAATATTACTTATCTGTTTTAAAAAATCTGAACTAGGTTCAACAAAAAATTCATTTCTCAAAAATAAAGACTGGTTAAATTTTATCAAAAAAGAATGTAAAAAGTAATTGGTTTTTTTAAATTTAGAATCATATTTCTTATCATTAATCAAGGCATGTTTATTAAAAGCACATTGTGCTCTTATTTGATGCGTAAACCCCGTCCTAATTGACACCTCAGCAAGCGTTGAGGATTTAGAGACTAAAATTGGTTTAACATCGGTTATAGCATTACATTTGCCCCCATCATTAACAACGAAGGTTTTTCTTGCAATCCTATCACGATATAAAAAGTTCCTATAAGTCAAAGGTTTTTTAATCTCACCATCAAGTAAAGCCAAATACTTTTTAGTAACAATACCACTACTAAATGCCTTACTTAAAAGTCTTGCAGAATCTATATTTTTTGCAAAAATAATAAGTCCTGAGGTATTTCTATCTAATCTATGCACAGATGAAGGTTTAAAACTAAGAGACCCAAGATTTTCATCTAAAAGATAAGAATTAATCAGAGTACCAAGTGAACATTCATCTCCATGAACCAAAGTTCCTCTTCTCTTGTTAATTACAAGCAAATCCTCATCCTCATATACTATTCTTCTCTTTACATCTTTTAATATAGCATCCTCATCTTTAACTGTTATCTGACTTAAACTTAAACCTTGAAGTAAAGGTTTATATAAATAAATTTGATCATCCTTAAAAACTCTATGAGAGAAAGCAACCTTTAAATTATTTAAAAGAATATCTCCATTTCTAATATGTCTCATTATTTTCGATTTAGGAAATTTTAAAAACTTTATTAACACTGCATCAAGTCTTTTTCCATTATCATTTTTTAGAACATCAATAACGCTATATTTACCAACACTCTTAACATTCAAAGACAACATACAACTAAATTTTACTACATCTTTGACAAAAAAGATTAACTATCAAAAATGAAGATATAGATATAAAAAGTGCAGGAACAATAGGATGAAAATAATAACTACTTACTTCACCATAAAAAATCATGATTAAATAACTTAAAAGTCCCAAAAACTGAGAAATAAAAGCTGATATTTTACTTACAAAATTAAAATAAAGCCCAAAAACAATAATGGAAAAGAATGAAACTTCTAAAGCCCCAATTGCAAAAATATTTAAAAAAAACAAAAAATCAGGTGGATTTAAAGATAAAAAAACAATTATTGACATAAAACAAACATTAGAAATAATAGTAATTCTATTAATTCCAATCTTACCAACAAGATTCTTATTTAAAGACATTATTGCTTTTACCCAAATAGAAGACAGCAATAGAAGACCTGAATCTATTGTAGACATTATCGCTGATAAGAGTCCTACAAAAAATAATATAAATATTTTAGGATTTAACACCTCTAATGCTACATTTAAAATAAATTTATCATTTGGTTCAAATTTGGAAAAAATAACAAGGGAAAAAAAACCTATGAAATGCATAATAACAACTAAAAATCCTATTACAAAAGTAACAATGGGAAGAGAAAATCTCATAGATTTCACATCTTTAAATGCTATAAAATTATTAACAAATTGTGGCAGCCCCAATACTCCAATTCCTATTAATATCCAAAAAGAAATTATATATCCAATTTTCAAATCTAAATTTGATGGCAAAAATAAATCATCTTTAAGATTCAACCGAGCCATCTTAAAGAGATTACTAATTCCACCTCCCAAGTCAACTAATCTTGAAAATAATAGTACAGACGCTACGATCATCAAAATGCCTTGCATAAAATCCATATATGCTATCATCTTAAACCCTCCCAAGCAAACATATAAAAAAACAAATAGAGAGAAAAAAATAAGAGCATCAGTATAACCAATTTGAAAAAAAACTTCTAAAAGTTTAGCACCTCCCATAAGCTGAGCTGAGATTAAAAACAAAGAAAAAAAAATGATTATAAAACTACTAACCAGAACTAAAGAGCGACTAAAATATCTATATCCAATATAATCAATAATATTGATTGCATTAATTTTTTTTGCTTCCAAATTTAATTTCTCACCAACAATGACAAATGAAATTAAACTTGTCGGAATTTGAATAACTGCTAAGAATATGAAAGACAATCCATATCTATAAACAGCTGAGGGTCCTGAAATAAAACTACTAGCACTAATATAACTAGAAGCAACTACTACTGCCATTACGACAAAATTTATACCCTGATTTGCAAGAAAATAATTATGTAAAAATAACGATCCCGCCCTTTTTTTTCTAGCAAAAATACCAAAAGCACAATATAAAATCAAAAAGATAAAAAATACAAAAAATCCTCTAGTCATTTTTAAAAAAAATTACAAAAATACATACTAATAACAAACTGAAAATAGGAAAAAAGATACATGATAAAAAAAACCAAAGAGGAATATTAAAGATAGTAATAGGAAAGTAAGATAAACAAGCTGACAAAAGCCACCAAATAAATAAAAATAAATATATTATACTTGCAAAAAATACTTTATTTATCAATTAAAATCCTTTTAAAAATATTAAATACAATTATATAATATTGTATAAAATCAACATGAAAAAATACAAAAATATATTGATCGGAATATGCGGAGGAATTGCGGCTTACAAGTCAGCCTGTATTGTCTCAAGTCTAGTCAAAATGGGATATAATGTCAAAGTTATAATGACAGAAAATGCCACCAAATTCATTACTCCCCTAACACTAGAGACTGTCTCTAAAAACAGAGTAATTAAAAGCCTGTGGAACACAACACATGAGGAAGTAGAACACATAAACCTAGCAAGATGGGCAAATTTAATATTAATTATTCCAGCAACATACAATATCATTTCTAAGATTGCATCAGGGATTGCTGATGATGCTTTAAGTACAATAATATCTGCAAGTACAGCTCCAACTTACTTTGCAATAGCAATGAACAACATAATGTATCAAAACCCCATTTTAAAAGAAAACATTAAAAAATTAAAAAAATATAATTATAAATTTATTGAACCTGATGAAGGATTTCTGGCATGTTCTTTAAATGCCATTGGACGCCTTCGGAATGAAAATGATATTTTAAAAATAATATTAAACACATTAGAACCAAAATTACCTTTAAAAAACAAAAAGATACTAATAACCGCTTCTAGAACTGAAGAAGCATTAGATCCAATTCGTTACTTATCAAATAAATCAACAGGGCAAATGGGTTTCAATTTAGGTATTGAGGCGCAAAACCTTGGAGCTGATGTTACAATAATCACAGGCCCCAGCAATGAAAAAACACCTTATGGAATAAACGTTATTAGAATAAAAACAGCAACAGAAATGTACAAAGAAGCACTAAACATATACCAAGAATTCGATGTAATAATTGGTGCTGCTGCTGTTGCAGACTTTAGACCCGACAAGACTTATAAAACTAAAATCAAAAAAAACACAATGGAAGAGCTTCATATTAAGTTCATCAAAAATCCAGACATAATAAAACATATAGGTAAAAATAAAACTAAAAACCAAGTTGTTATTGGATTTTGTGCTCAAAAAGATGAAATCTTAATAGAAAAAGCCAAAGAAAAACTAAAGACAAAAAATTTAGACTATATTATTGCAAATGACTTAAAATATTTGGGATCAAGCTTAAACAAAATTTACATAATAAATAAAGACAGTGTCAAAGAACTCTCTGAAATGTCAAAAAAAGAAACGGCAACAGAGATTTTAAAAATCTTATATCAATAATTTGTTAAAAGTTTCCTTAAATACTCTGAACTAGTTGTTCTTTTAATCTCTTTAAGTTTGCCTGAGAGTAATGAGGATTTATTATAAACAGCTCCCCTAATTGCAAGATTCATTAAATCAACATTTTTACTCTCAATAATCCTAGAATAAAAATCATCAAAATTACCCTTCCTAGCTGAAAGAAACATAGCAATATTTGTAAGCAACTTTGAAGGTTTATTAATATTTTCCTTTTGCAAGAGATTTAAAGCAATCAAGCGTGCAGAATTTACATCTTTATCTAAAAGATAACTAAATATAGTAAGTTTAAAATTATTTTCAATACTAGAATCAAGCATTATATTTTGTATCTCTTCATATCCAGACCCCATATCTACTAAAGCTTTACCAGATGCTTCCCTGACTTTTAATGAAGGATCGCTTTTTAGCTTATAAATTAATACCTCTTTTGAAGCAATATCATTATGCTCTTTAATAGCCTCAACAGCGCCAATCCTAATGCTAGCATCAGCATCTCTTAAAAAATCATGCAAAATCTCTTTTGATTTTAAAGATACATCCTTTGAGAGTGCCCTTACAATGGCAATCTTAATATTATAATTGTTATTATTATTCTGAAGATATAAATCAGCATTCTCTGTTATTTTCTCAGGCATAAGATATGATAATGCTCTAATAGCTGAAGCCTTAATTGATGGATTTTCATAACTATCAACAGAAATTTCATAAAATCTATCTACATAATCAAAAGCATTAGATTTGCCAAGAGCAATAAGTATAGCCGACTTAGCTCCATCATTAGCAGAATATTTATCATAAATATCCATCATATCTTTTGAATATTCAGGAGAAGAAAGCTCACCAAGATAATAAGCAGCAGTAGCTACGATATTCCCTTCCTTATTCTCAAGAATATCAATAAGAGTTTTTTTTAAGGCATCCTTATCGCCAAATTCCTTAAGATATGAGATTGCTAAATTAATCAAATTGATAGGATATCTATTGCTCTCATAACTACCTAGAATATAATTAGCAGCATCAACACCACCTTCATATTTAAGTGATAAAAACAACTCAAAAATTGCTCGTTTAAGATCAATATTAAAAGTTTTCTGCAATCTCTTTTTAAGCAAAGCATTGTATCCACCATCACCTGATTTTTTAAGACTACTAATAATTTCAATCACTTGAGTATCAAGCCCATAAGAAATAGCATCATTTACATGCTTCACATCTAAGTTAACACTTTTAAGTTCAGGATCACTAGTAGCATCCCTCTCAACATTATTTTCCTTCATATCCTTATCAGTACTAGTCTCAGACTCCTGGATCATAACTAAAGATTTAGTTGATAATGTTAGCTCCTTAATAGCAAAAAGATCAAGCACAATACAAAACAAAAGAATAAACTCTCTCATGCAATCTCCCTACTAATAAACTTAAAAATCTTACTAACACCAAGCAAATAATAGCATAATATCAAAATAATAATATTAATTATACCTGCAACACTTAACAAGTAAAAATTATTTAAACTAAACCCTACATCCCATTTGAAATTATTAAAGAAAGTATAAAATAAATATAAAGGGATAAGGGAAATAAATGCCTTAATAAGAGCTATTGAGGACCTAAGAAGTTCAAGCTTAATTCCACACTTAAATCCAACAAAATAAAAGATAACCACACATAAAGCAAAAGAAATTGATTGTGCAATAGGCAAAATATCTACCACCTTATAAGACTTAATACCAAAAACTGAAATCGCAATATCAATGACAGCAAAAAGAAGATTAAAATAAAGCGGGATTTTTGAATTACGTATTGAAAAATAATATTTTTGAAACAGTCCAAAAATCGAAGAAAATAGTAATCCAATCAAAAAATATTGCAGTACACTAACGGTTTTTTGAGTATCATATACGGAAAATTTACCGCCTGTAAGCAATAAATTTAGAATAGGAGCAGCCCAAATATACATTAAAAATGACATTGGAACTAAAAGAAAAATTAAAATATCAATTCCCTGATTCAAAATTAAATCTAATCCTTTCTTATTGCCCGAAGAAGCATATTCAGCCATCTTAGGAAAAATAACTGTTGCAATTGAAACATAAAAGATTCCAACAGGAAGCTGATAATAAACAATTGCATTACTTAAAACAGAAACACTGCCAATATCCAGGGTTGATGCTAAAGCAAACGAAATTTGCTGAGTAGCAATTGCCGCTAAAGCTGATAAAATCATATTCGCCCATCTCTTTAAAAATCTTAAAAATGAAGAATCATTGAAGTTAAACATTGGTCTATATATAAAACCAATATAAATACAATTTATCATCTGAATTAAAAACTGCAAAATTCCACCAACAATTACTCCAATAACAGCACTATATATTCCATATTGCCTATAGAATAAACATATGCTTAATATAATACTAGAAGAGAGCATAACAGGGGAAAAAGATGGAATAAAAAAAACCTTATAAGAATTTAGCACTGATGCAAATATCGACGCTAAGCTTATAAGTAACACGTAAAGTATTAAGTAGTTAAATATATAACTAGCTAACTCCAAATTATTGCCCCTATAAGAAGATACAAAATACATAATCTGCTTAGAAAAAAGAATCATAATACAAATAACAAGACTAATACTTATAACATTAAAAGTGATGACTCGTCTTAAAAAATTAAGAGCATGCTTATTAGATTTCTTCATCTCATGCGTAAATTCAGGCATAAAAGCTGAAGTCATTGCACCTTCTGAAATAATCTTTCTTAAATTATTCGGAATATTAAAAACATAATTAAAAATATCTGCTTCAAGATTTGCACCAAAATAGTAAGAAAATACCTTTATCTTAATAAAACCCATAATACGTGAAAAAAAAATCGAAACCATAACAATAATTGTTGAAATAATATCTCTATTCATGAAAATTACCTTCATCATACTTGCTTAAATAAAGCTTTCTAAATTGTGTAAAATCATCATTCATAATTGCATCTCGAGCTTTTTGAATAAGTCTAAACATATAATGAATGTTATGCTCACTAGCTAACATAACTCCAAGGGTTTCTCCTGATTTGATTAAATGTCTTAAATATGCTCTTGAATATCTTGTACATAAAGTGCAAAAACAATCTCGCTCAACAGGAGAAGTATCAATATTAAACTCAGCTCTCTTAATACGCAATATTCCATTATCAGTTAAGAGTGAACCATGCCTAGCAATTCTTGTAGGATTAACACAATCAAAAATATCAATACCATAATATATTGCATCCAATATATAGTGAGGCGTACCAATTCCCATTACGTACTTTGGCTTATCTTTAGGTATTAATGAAGAATTATATTCAAGAATTTCTAAATATTTATCTCTTGGCTCTCCAACAGAAATTCCACCAATTGCAATACCAGGACTATTTAATTCTAAAATTGCTTCAGTACTTCTTCTCCTCAAATCTTTAAAAAAATTACCTTGCGTTATTAAGAATAAAAGACCATCATATCCTTCTTTTCTATTCTCATAAGCACGCAACGTACGACGAGCCCAAGAAGTTGTAATATTTGTATATAAACTCGCTTCACTGTAATCAATCCCATAAGAACTACAAATATCAAGTGCCATAATAATATCACTTTCAAAAATCTCTTGCATCTTAAATACACTCTCAGGTGTAAAATAGTGCCTAGAGCCATCAATATGAGATTTAAAATCTACTCCCTCAGTTTCAATTTTCCTAAAATTAGATAAAGAGAATACTTGAAATCCCCCAGAATCTGTTAAAAAATTTTTATTCCAAGTTGTAAAATTATGCAAACTTCCATATTCTTTTATTACATCAATGCCAGGTCTTAAATAGAGATGATAAGTATTTGCAAGCATTAAATTACACCCCAATTGATCAAGCACATCATGCTTTAAAGCTTTCATTGCGCCCAAAGTACCAACCGGCATGAAACACGGAGTTGTCACCTTTCCATGAGGAAGTTCAAGCACACCAATTCGTGCATTAGAATTCTTATCATTTTTAATAATATTAAACATAAAATTCCCAAAACCTACTACTTACATACAAGATTATAAACTACAAAATTAATAATAATAAATAAAATAGTGGGTAATGAACTTGCAACAAATATGGGCAAATATCCAAGATCTGCTAAAAAACTAAAAACCATAATTGAAATAACATACACAACTGCAAATGCAATACTATTTAACAAACTCCATATAAAAATATTTTTTTTCAAAGCAAAACTTACAAAACCCACAGTAAAACTAAGAAGTATTAATCTAAATGAAAAAAATATTCTGCTGAAAAAATCAAATAAAGCTTCAGAATAATCCAAATTTTCTCTTCTAAGAGCCCCAATCCAGCTAATAAGCTTTGAAAAATTCAACGTTTTTGAAGAAAGCATAATGATTTTAATATACTCAGGCTCTAAATTAACAATCCCCCCATCATCAAGAACCTCATGAAATTTCTCTATCACATCTCGTTCTACCTTAGAAAATTCTCTTACACCATAAAGCCGCCACCCGGAATTGGTCCATTCAGCCTTACTTATATCATACCTTTTTTTAAAATTACCATTTTGATCTTTTAAAATTATTATCAAATTAGCAATAGTATCATTCTCGATATCATAATGCCTAATATTGTAAATTTCTCTTGCAAAATCTTTAATGATTATATTCCTATCATTTGCACCTTTACTGCCAATACTATTTTTAAGAAAAGCATCCCTTTTAGTAACAGTATCTATAACCAAATAATTATCAAAAAAAAAGAGTAATACTGAGATAAAAACACTAAGCATAATTATCGATCTTAATATTCTAGAAATAGAAATACCACAACTAAAGAGTCCTATTATTTCGTTTCTCATAGCAAGATTGCCAATAAGATTAGAAACAGCAAAAAGAAAAGATAAAGCTAAACCATCTGAGAAACATTTCGGTAAATAAAGATAATAAATATAAATAATATCACTAATACTAAGATTATGATCAAGATAATTAAAAAGATTTGTAAATAAATCAAAAAGCACAATTAAGATCACAAAAAGAAAATTCATAAACAAAAAAGTTAATGATATATTATTTACAAAAAGCTTATCTACTTTCATTTTTTTAAAAGTCTCAAAAAAAGTATTAAACCCGCAAAAATTAAAGCCACATTTGGTAAAACAGTAACAAGAAAAGGGTTTGGGGCATACTGAACAGTATAAACTTTTCCACCAATAAACATTACCCAATAGAAAACACAAATAAGAATTGAAATCACAAGCTCAAGAATAATAGAATATTTTTTATTTGAGTACATACCCATACCAAAAGCTAAAAAGATGAAAAATAAAACAGACAATGGCAAACTTATTTTTTGATAAAATTCCAAATAAAAAAGAGCATAACTTCTCTTAACAATTAGATCCTCATAAGGACTATAATTTAAACTTAAATTATACATATAATTTAAGTTTTCAAGAAAATAATTCTCATCTAAAATGCCATTTTTAGCATACAAATAATTTAAATAAGTATTTGAAAAATTTAAATGTAAAAGATCTTCTTCTAAATCATTTCTCATATCTAACTCTTTAACCAACTTATCTTGCTTAACAATAAGTTTAAGAACATCTCTCATACTCATCTGAGATGGTGTTACATTACTTAACAACCAACTATCACTAAACGTGACCTGATCAATTGAATATTTCATTCTATCAGCATAAAAATAGTCATAAAATCCACTCTCATCTTCTGTTAAAGCAATTGATAAAACATCATTCAAAATAAAATATACCTGATGATTTTCTTTCTGAATATTAAGTTCCCTTGCCATAAATATTCTATCATAGCCTTTAAGTCTAGTATTATCAAAAAAAGTAACATTTCTATATCCTGTATCAGATTTCTCTCCTGATACAAATATTAAATCCCCATACTGTTTACTTGAATAAGGTTTTAATATCAAATGAGGTATTTCTTCTTTGATTTCATTAAAAATTTTTAACCTACCAATAGAACCAAGTGGCAGCAAAAAATCATTTAAAATAAACGCAATCAATGCAATAACTACCCCTAATTTAAAAAATGGAACTAACAAATCAAAAATAGATATTCCAATTGATCTAAAAGCCAATATTTCATTATTAAGTTTAAATCTATAAATGGTAAGTATTACTGAGAGTAAAGCTGCAAAGGGAGGTGAAAGGGCAATTACCATAGGAAGCGAATATATAACAAAAATAAAAGCCTTGAAAAAGGGAACATAGTTTTGAAGAAGTATTCTCATAAAAAAAAGTATTTGGTTTATGAAAAATACAAAGAAAAAAAATAAAAAAGTAATTAAGAAATACTTACAAAATTCAGTAATTATGTAAGATTCATAATTGTTTCTTAATACTCTCATTTACAAAAACCAAACCATTATTTAAAGTTCCAAGTATAACATAATCATCGAAATTTAAAATTTTAACTAAATTTAAACTAATAAGCCCATCACCAGGACCTAGATAATCCCAACTATCATTTACTGTATCGTAAATTAATAAACCATGCTCAAAAGTTGCAAATAATAACTTATTATCCCTAATCTCCATATCAAGAAAATACCCAATGCTAGGATCATTGTTAACATTATATTTTACATATGTATGATTATCTAAACTTAACTTAAAAAGACCACCTCCATAAGTTCCAACGTAATAACCACCATCATGCTTCTTTATAAAATTAATATTGCTCTCACTCTCTACCTTGCTAAAAAAATTTAAATGTTTAACATTATTAAAATCAGATAGATCAATGCTATAAATAGCTTTATCCATTGTTCCTACCAATAATAAATTTTTTTGTTCATCTAAATATAATGATGAAATCCTATTAGAACCAAGTTTGATATAAGTCCACTCACCTATATCCGAATAAAACCATAGCCCAGAATCTAGAGTACCAACAAAAATACCATCTTTAGCACTAAGCAAAACCTGTATACTATTTAAGTTAACCTTTAAAGGTATTTTAACTTGCTTAATGGAATCTGCCAAATCATCAATATAATAAAGGGCATTAGGACCACCAATATATATAACTCCTTTATGCTCTGCAAATCCTTTAAGTCCATTTAAAACAATACTTTTCTTGTCTTTAATATAAACTTTATATTCATTACTCTTAACATCATATCTTAAAAGACCGCCAAATATGTTTGAAACAAAAATATTACTCCCAAAAATAAACATATCAAAAATACTATTATCTAAAAATCCTAAAGCTTCTAAATTTAGATAATTTATTCCAAATTTATCATTCAAGAAATTATAAATTCCTCGATCATAGTCTGCATTAAGAGAAGTTTCATCAATATCCCCTAATGCAGAGATTGCACCTATTCTATCCTTAACAAAATATTTAAGTTCAGCAGACCTAAGACTAGCATGAGAATATTTATAATTTTTTAAAAAATTATCAAAATTATATTCAGAGAGATCATAAGCACCCATATTATAATTTACATAACCAAAAAACAAATTGGCTTTAGCAAGTAATTCTTTACCATAACTTTCCTCATCAGTTACTATTTTATTTAAATAGTAACTGGTCATACCAAAATCTTTTTGAGCATAACTTTCCCTAGCACTTTTGAAATAAAAATTATCCTCTTTTAAAAAGGCATCACTTAAGAAAAAAAATACATCATCTTTAAGCCCTGGTAAATAACTTTTCTCATCAACATTTGACTTTTGAACATCATCGACAACAACAAGAGATAAATTAGCATCTCTACCAGTCAGACATGAGAAAAAGAAAAATAAGCTCATAAAAATAAGCTTATTTTTTAAAATACTATTTATGTAGTCTACAAATTTCATAATACTTATTAATCTCTCACTAATTCAAGCTCAATCTTACCGAACTTATCGATATCAGATATTTTGACCTTTACCATTTGTCCTTCCTCCAATCTTGGGGGATTCATACCAAATGTATTTCTATTATCCCTACCATATCTAGAATGCCTGCCACTGCCATATCTAGAATGCCTCATATCACCATATCGATCATCCCTTGATCTTGCTCGGTTACTTAAAAATCCTTCCTTAATAGGAGTAAGTTCAATAAAAGCTCCAAAACTGTTAATCTTTTTAACAATCCCGTCATAAATTTCACCAATTTTAGGTTCTCTTACAATACTCTCTATCTTTGCCTTAGCTTTTTGCATCTTTAAGTTATCAGTTCCAAAAAGGGTAATCCTACCATCTTGCTCAATTTGCACTCTAACCTCAAACTCATCTGTAATTGCCTTAACTGTCTTACCAGTAGATCCAATAACAAGAGAAATTTTATCAATATCAATTTGCAACTGAACAATCTTAGGTGCATTAACAGATATATCGTCTCTTGATCTTGAAATTACAGAATCCATAATAGATAAAATGTGCATTCTTCCAATTCGTGCCTGTTCAAGAGCATCCTTCATCAATTGCTTTGTAACGTTTGAAATCTTAATGTCCATTTGAAAACCAGTAATCCCATTCTTAGTCCCTGCAACCTTAAAATCCATATCACCTAAATGATCTTCTTCTCCAAGAATATCACTCAAGACAACATATTTATCGCCCTCACTAATTAATCCCATAGCTATTCCTGCAACTTGCTCCTTAACAGGAACCCCAGCAGCCATTAAAGACATACTCCCAGAACATACTGTAGCCATTGAGGATGAACCATTTGATTCTAATACCTCAGATACTACCCTAATAGTATATGGAAAATCATCTTTCTTAGGTAACATTGCCTCCAAAGACCTTTGAGCTAAATGTCCATGCCCAACCTCACGCCTACCAGTCATCAATCTACCTGTCTCACCAACAGAAAACGGAGGGAAATTATAATGAAGCATAAAATTAAGACGCTTATCACCATCAATATCATCCATTATCTGCTCATCAATACTTGTACCTAAAGTCGTTACGGCTAATGCCTGGGTTTCACCTCTTGTAAAAAGAGAAGAACCATGGGTTCGATTTAAAAGATCCACTTCAGCAGCAATATCTCTTATCTGTGTAGGAGTACGCCCATCAGTCCTAAGATTATTATCAAGGATTGATCTTCTAACAATTTCTCGCTCAAAATCATCAAAAGCTTTATAAAAAAGAGTTTCATTCTCTTCATTTACCTGATTTGTAGAAGAAAAATGTTCATAAGCTTTTTGCTTAACTAATTTTATAGCCTTATCTCTATTAAGCTTGCCCTTCACAAAACAAGCATCCTTAAGTTCAGAATAAATTAAATCTTTAAGTTCATTCTTAAATTCAAATACCCCTTCTTCATAAGCAAGTGGTAATTTCTCTCTCTCACCTATTATAGACACAAATTCTTTTTGAAGATTACAAATTTGTTTAATATATTCATAAGCTTTATCTATAGCAGAAAGCAACACTTCCTCGCTAACCTCATTAGCACCACCTTCAACCATTGTAATACCATCTAAACTTCCTGCAACAACAATATCTAGAAGAGAATCTTGTATCTCATCAAAAGAAGGATTTACTATAAACTCATTATTTAAATAAGCTAGCCTAACAGCCGCAATTGGACCATTAAACGGAATATCTGATAAAAAAACTGCTGCAAAAGCAGCATTCATCCCAACAATATCAGGAGGATTCATCTGATCCGTAGACAAAGTTGTTGGAATAACTTGAATTTCTCTACCAAACCTCTTATCAAAAAGCGGCCTCATAGGCCTATCTATTAATCTAGAAACAAGTACTTCCTTATCTTTTGGTTTACCTTCTCTTTTAATAAATCCTCCAGGAATCTTCCCAGCAGCATAATACTTTTCATTATATTCAACAGATAAAGGGACAAAATCTAAATTCTCCCGAACTGAATCTGAACAACAGATCGTAGCAAGAACAGTAGAACCACCATAAGTAGCAAGAACTGCTCCATTTGCTTGCTTAGCCAATAAGCCTGTTTCCAAAATCAAATCTTCCCTTCCAACTTTCAATTTTAAAATTTTTCTCAAAATTAACCCCTTATTACTTTCTAAGTCCAAGTTTAGCTATTAAGGTTCTGTAAGCTTCCAAATTTTTTTTCTGATAATATCTTAACAAACTCCTTCTCTGACCAACCAACTTTAACAAACCTCTCTTAGAGCTATGATCTTTTTTATTGATCTTTAAATGCTCTGTTAAATACCTTATTCTATCTGTAATTAACGCTATTTGCACTTCAACTGACCCTGTATCATTTGGATTCTTTCCAAACTCTGTAATTATTTTTTGTTTTTGTTCTTTACTAATCATAAAAATGACTCCTATACCATCATAGCAAAGCCTAAAATAGACCCTCTTGCTATAATTAAAATCTTCACAGTAAATTATAATATTTTTTTATTCAAATAACAAAAACTAACAAAAGACTTTTTGTCCAAGTTGCATAAACTACCAATCAAATCAATTATTGATTGTATTCTTAGCATACTAAACCCTATCTTATAAAAAAACTCTATTTTACTATTACTCATAAAAAATACTGCAATAAAAAATAATAATCTTGCTATTAAAATATTAATACTACTAATTATTTTTCGGAAATTAACCATCAAAAAATAATAACATATTTATATTTATTCAAACTAATACCACAAATTATTGCCAAGATCTCTTCATTGTAAGACTTTAAAATCTTAAACTCACCAATATTAATAACAACATTGATATAAGCACCATTCCGAATAAGCTTAATCATACTATTATCAACATAAATTTTGTCAAAAAGCTCTAAAGATTCTAAACTCATTAAAGAATTGCTATTGAAATCTTCACAAAAACAAGCATTATCTAATCTAAAATCTCCAATCTTAATTCTCTCAAGACTCTTAACATAAGCAAATGACCCCAAAAACAATGCCAAATCTCTTGCTATACTTCTAACATAAGTCCCCTTAGAGCATTTTATTTGTAATTTTAAAATACGAGAATCAACATTATAATTTAAGATCTGAATATCATATATATTGACTTTTCTAGACTGAAGCTCAAAAGACTCCCCGCTTAAAGCCAACTTATAAGCTCTTTTTCCTTTAACATGCACTGAAGAAAACTTGGGTGGAACTTGATAAATCTCACCTATAAAAGACCTAATCCCAAAACTTAATTCTTCCAAATTTGGAATATAATTTGTCGTGTTTACTATACTACCATTAGGATCAAGAGTATCAGTTTCAATTCCAAACTCAAACTCTGATATATATTCTTTATCTAAAGATGTAATGTAATTTGAAAGTTTAGTGTATTTGCCAACTAAAACAACTAAAAGACCACTTGCAAACTTATCAAGAGTACCTGTATGTCCAACTCGACTTGTAGAAAAATATCTCTTTAAAGGAAAAAGGGTATCACAAGAAGTTATTCCAATTCTCTTATTTAATAAAATAATCCCATTCATTAAATTTTACTATTCGTCACTAAAACTTAAATTTTCAATTATTTTATTAACATAAAAAGCCTTAGAAATAGTATCATCTCTTAAAAAACTTAATTTTGGAGTATTTCTAACTCTAATACGTTTAACAATCTCTCCTTGAATGAATCCCTTAGCATTATTTAATGCCTTAACAGCATTATCAAGAGATGCGCCCTCTTTAATAGAACCAATAAATACTTTGGCATTTATTAAGTCGTTTGAGATCTCAACTCTCACAACAGTTAAGAACTTGTGAACTCTAGGATCTTTAATGCCTTTTGTTACTATTAAATTACCAATCTCTTGAACTAATAAACTCTCAAGTTTTGATTTCCTTATCTCTTTTTCCATACATAAAATAATAAAGCAAATCTTTAAGATCCAAAGCGTCGCTTTACTTTCTTAATCTCAAATGCCTCAATAATATCTCCTTCCTTAATATTAAAATAATTATCAATCATAATTCCACACTCATATTGCGCACTAACTTCCTTAACATCCTCTTTAAATCGCTTTAATGAAGCAATTTTGCCAGAATTCACCTGCAATCCTTCTCGCACAACATTAGCCACAGCATCCCGTTTGATGCATCCTTGTGAAACATAACATCCAGCCACTACTCCAACCTTAGGAATGTTAATAACAGCACGAACTTCAGCAAATCCAATAAATTGCTGTTCAATATCTGGTTCCAACATGCCTTCTAGAACTGATTTAATATCATTAATCGCATCATAAATTATATTATATTTTCTAATTTCAACTTTTTCTTGATCAGCTAATAATTGTGCTTTTGTCGTAGGTCGCACGTGGAAACCAATAATAATTGCTTCACTTGCTGCTGCAAAACTAATATCAGTTTCAGTTATTGCTCCTACTGATGAATGAATAACTTTTACTCTAATCTCATTATTAGCCAATTTTTCAAGGGAATGCTTTAAAGCTTCAACAGAACCCTGCACATCCGCTTTTAAAATTATCTTAAGTTCTCTTAGTTCTCCATCCTTAATTGAATCATAAAGATTTGACATGGTAACTTTTTTTACATTCTTAGCATTCTCATATTTTTTAAGATCTTGTCTTTTAGAACTAATTAATTTGGCTTCTTTTTCTGTTTTTGTAACCTGGAATGGATCACCAGCTTGAGGAATTGATGAAAAACCCAAAACACTAATAGCTTTTGCAGGACCAACGCTTTTAACAGAGGCTCCCCGCTCATTGATTAATGCCCTCACCTTACCATGATAGACTCCCCCAACAAAAGAATCTCCTATAGAAAGCGTACCATCCTCAATTATAACAGAACAAACTATTCCTCTACCTAAATCAATTTTAGCATCAAGAACCCTACCAATAGCCCTTTTAGTTGGGTTTGCTTTCAATGACATTACTTCAGATTGCAAAATAATCATATCAAGCAGTTCTGTAATACCAATATTTTTAAGAGCTGAAATTGCAACAAAAATTGTATTTCCACCCCAATCTTCAGGAATCAAATCATACTCTGAAAGCTGATGTTTAACTCTATCTAGATTCGAATCTGGCAAATCAATCTTATTGATTGCAACAATAATGGGCACTTGTGCATCCTTTGCATGATTAATAGCCTCAACAGTCTGTGGCATTACTCCATCCACAGCAGAGACAACAAGCACAACAATATCTGTAACTTGTGCCCCTCGACTTCTCATCATCGTAAAAGCTTCATGTCCTGGTGTGTCTAAAAATGTTATTTCATGATCATTATAATTAATAGTATAAGCACCAATATGTTGTGTAATCCCCCCAAACTCCGTTTGATTTATATCAATATTTTGTAACACTGATAGAAGTCTAGTTTTTCCATGATCAACATGTCCCATTATTGTAATAATAGGAGGTTTTGCAACCATTTTGCTCTCATCATCTTCCTCTGATTCTATAACCGTTTCATCATAGATTGATACAACATTCACTCTAGAGCCATATTCTTCAACCAAAATAGTAGCAGTATCAGAATCAATCTTCTCATTAATAGTTGCCATTACACCTAAAGTCATTAATTTAGCAATTAAATCTGAGGATTTTAAATTCATTTTTCTTGCAAGTTCAGCAACAGTAATAGTTCCCATAATGTCAATTGACTTAGGAATTGGATTTGCTAGATTTTCTTTTTTCTTTTTCTGAAGCTGCTCAAAAACTTTTTGTTCTATTGTTTGGCTCTCAATTTCTTCCTTTTTCCTCTTGTAACCTTTTTGACTCTCTTGTTGCTGCTTCTTCTTCTCACCAAGTTTCCTATTAAGACCCTTACTATCAGAATCAGAAGGTGACATCGCAACACTAGAGATAACCTTAGTCCTTATTACTCGTCTAAATGTCTGAGAACCACTACTACTATGAGCATTAGGTCTACTTGAATATCCTCTATTGCCTTGCTGCGGGCTACCAGTACTATCCTTATCTTTATGCACAAAAGAAGGCCTCACGCCTCCCCTATCTCTATTTCCATAAGAATATCCTCTATTATCTCTATTATAAGTATTAGTATTGGGTCTACTTGAATATCCTCTATTACCTTGCTGCGGGCTACCAGTATTATCCTTATCTTTATGCACAAAAGAAGGCCTCACACCTCCCCTATCTCTATTTCCATAAGAATATCCTCTATTATCTCTATTATAAGTATTAGTATTAGGTCTACTTGAATATCCTCTATTACCTTGCTGCGGGCTACCAGTATTATCCTTATCTTTATGCACAAAAGAAGGCCTCACACCTCCCCTATCTCTATTTCCATAAGAATATCCTTTATTTGGATCTTGATTGCCCCATGAATTGGAAGGCTCAACAAAATCATCTTTTGATTTATTTAAATTTCTATCAGTATGAGCTACAACCTTTACCACTTTCTTTCGTAATTTAACAACCTTAATTTTTTTTTCATCTTCACTGCGATCATCATCAATATTTTCTGACAAACTATTACTCCTCTTCAAATTCAAAGCTAAGCCCTATCTTACAACCTGGACAAAAAGTCATATTTTCATTAATAACAGCCCCACACTCAGGACAAAGTAACTCTTCTTCATCTTTTATGCCTTCAATAGATCCATCATCATTAGCAATTATTACCATCCCTTCCTTCAATATCTTATTGATTTCTTCTTGCTTTTCATAGCTTATTCCTAACTCAAAAAGGTTTTCCTCGCTAGCATCCAAAAAATTATCAATATCATCAAGGCCTGCTTCAATCAACTTATCAACAATA
Source organism: Borrelia nietonii YOR (assembly GCF_023035795.1). Taxonomy (NCBI): domain Bacteria; kingdom Pseudomonadati; phylum Spirochaetota; class Spirochaetia; order Spirochaetales; family Borreliaceae; genus Borrelia; species Borrelia nietonii. Next base: position 856,480 of record NZ_CP073148.1, on the reverse strand, counting down.
TCACTATCAAGAATCTTAAGCTCACTAATCTTGTTTATCTCCTCGAATTCATCTTCCTGAACATTATCTTGAAGAATCTTGTCAAACATTTCAAAAGTCTCTTGTTTAAACTCTCCACTTGCTTTCATTTCTGCAAACTGACTATTAGTCTTAACATCAATTGCCCAATCAAGAAGTCTATTTGCAAGTCTAACATTTTGCCCCATCTTACCTATTGCAAGCGAGAGCTGTTCATCACTAACAACCACTAAAGCTTTATGTAAATCCTCATCAACAATATATACATTATCTATTTTAGCAGGAGTTAGGGCATCTTTAATAAATTCTTTAATATCCTTAGAATAAGGGATAATATCTATTTTCTCCCCTTCAAGTTCCTTTATTATTGATTGAATTCTAACACCTTTTTGTCCAATACAAGGACCTACAGGATCAATCTCTTCTTTCTCAGAATAAACAGCAACCTTAGTTCTATAACCTGGATCTCTTACTATTTTATGAATCTTAATAATACCTTCTTCAATTTCAGGAATCTCAAGAGCAAGCAGTTCTTCAATAAATTTAGGGTGAGTTCTTGACAAGACTACCTCTATTCCATTTTTACCCTTCTTTACACTATAAACAAGAACCCGGACTTTATCATTAAGTCCATAAACTTCCCTTGAAGATTGATATTTTTTAGGGATAACACCATCTGTACTACCAAGATTAACATAAAGATCTCCATTTCTATTCTGCTGAACATAACCAATAACAATCTTATGCAATTTGTGTTTAAATTCTAAGTAAAGTTCATTATCTTCGATTCCCTGCAAATCACTCTTAGTTCTTTGTTTAGCAACTTGAATTGAAAGTCTATCAAAAATCTTAGGATCAATCTCAACATATGCATATCCATCTTCCATGACTTCAAATTCTTGAGCATCATCTTTCAATATCTCAAATATATCATCTTGAACTTCCTCTACGACCTTTTTCTTAGCATAAACTACTAAATCTCCAGTATCCTCATCGAATTTAATTAAAGCATTCTCACTTGTCCCAAAATACTTCTTATAAGCTATCATCACAGATTCCCTAACAGTTTTTCGAATAGCATCTATGCTCATGCCTCGCTCACTAGCAATATTGGAAATCATTTGACCAGTACCCTTTATCATATCCAAGACTCCTTCACGATAATTTAGCCTTCTTGACATCATTATAAAGAACTTTTACCTCTTTATTATCTGTTTTAAAAATAAAACTATCTTCTTCTGCTTTTAAGATAAAACCTTCTTCAAAATCATTATCTAACATTAATTTAATCTTTTTACCCTCAAAAACTTTAAATTCTCTATCACTTTTAATTTTCCTATTTATCCCAGGCGTAGAGATTTCTAAGCTAAAATTATATTTAAGAACTGCCTCCAAGTTAAGTAAAATCATTTTATGTAAATCACAAAGCGTATCAACTCCGAAGTCATCACCCTTATAAAGAATTATTTGAACTCTACCCTCATCTCTTTTTCTGAAAGTGTTAATTTCTATAATTTCAATTCCCAATCGATCTGTTACATTCTTTATTAAATTGTAAACTTCACTATTATCAACAATTTTAACCAATCAAATTCCTAAAAAGAATAAGGCTCTTTTGAAAAGAACCTTATTAAATAAATAACCAATCCAAGTTAAGAGTAACATTAATGGGAATAAATGTCAAGACGCCAATAATCACTAAACTCTCGCAAGTGATAGTTTTATCACACTACAAGCACCATGTTTTATAAGAATATCCTTACAAATAGTCATAGATGATCCTGTTGTCACAATGTCATCAATAAGCACAACTCTCTTAAAGTCAATATTTCTATACTTCAATTTTAATTTGACTTTATTCTCTAAATTACTATGCCTTAAATCTCCACGCAATAACTTTTGACTCTTGCCTAATCCTCGCTTAAAAACATTAACATACTTTATCCCACTATTACCTAACAAATCTCCAATATATTCCATGTGATCAAAACCATAAAAAATCCTTCTTTTAAAACTACAAGGAACACTAACAACCAGGTCAAAATCAATGCTCATCAAAAATTGCAAAATCCCATTTGCAAAAAACTGGCCAAGTAATCTTTGTCCATCTCTCTTGTAAGCAAGAAGCAATTTCTTACACTCATTTTTATATTCAAAAAAATACCAAACATCATCTCTCGACTTAACATCAAAATGAAAAAATTCAATGCAATCCTTGCAAAGAGCATTCAAGTAGACATAATTTTTATGACAACAAGAACAAAGGGGAAAAAATATGCTTTTTAAGACAACCCAATTCCACATCTACATGCTTACGTTTTAATCTTTAAAATTATTTCACTTAGCAAATTCATCGCTTGAACAGGAGTAATATTATTGATATCTATTTTAGAAATCAAATTTTTAAGTTCTAAATAAGCATTAAGATCCAACTCATAACTTAAATCTTCTTCCATTGCCTCCTCACCATCATTAACAACAGAAGTGGCTGAAGTAAAAAATTCCGACACACACAAGTTCTCTCGACTAGTTAAGCTTTTAAGAATAAAATTAGCCCTTTTAATAACTTTCAAAGGTATCCCAGCTATGCGGGCAACATAAATTCCATAAGAATTAAGAGAAGGTTTCTCTTCAACCTCTCTTAAAAAAATAAGTTCATTACCTTGTTTTTCAATTTTCATTGAAAGATTAACAAAAGAATCATGATTAATAGCTGAGAGTTCATGAAAATGGGTTGCAAATAAACTTCTAGCCTTGATATCTTCTAAAATATATTCAACAACTGAACATGCAATAGCAAGTCCATCATTAGTACTAGTACCCCTCCCAACTTCGTCCATAATTATTAAGCTATCCTGCGTTGCATTCCTTAAAATATTAGCCGTTTCATTCATCTCTACTAAAAACGTAGATTCACCTTTGGAAATATTATCACTTGCTCCGATCCTACAAAAAATCTTATCTGTAATCCCTATTATGGCTTTATCGGCAGGCACAAAAGAACCAATATGTCCCATTAAAACAACTAAAGCAGTCTGACGCAAATAAGTTGATTTGCCTGCCATGTTAGGACCAGTAATTAAACAAAAATATTTCTCACCGTCAATCCTTACGGAATTTTTAGTAAAAGCTTCAACTCCCTTCATATAATGCTCAACAACAGGATGTCTAGCACACTCAAGAATAATTTCTTTATTATTAGTTAAAGTGGGCCTTACATATTCATTTTTCTTAGCTAAATACGCAAAATTAGAAACCACATCAATATATGCGCAAAACTCAGCAATTTTCTTAATAACCGCACTATGCTTAACTACTTTTAAAGCTATCCCATCAAATATTTCTTGCTCAAGAGATAATAAATTATCTTCAGCATCATTAATATCTCTTTCAAGTTCAATAAGCTTATTAGTTTTATATCTTTTAACAGAATTTAAAGTCTGACTTTCTATAAAATGAGATGGAACTTGCCCATAATAACTCTTTGTAACCTCAAAAAATAAACCCCGAACATTAATTCTCTTAATTTTAAGGCTGTTAATTTTACTAAAATTTTTCTCAAAATCAAGATAATCATCAACATACTTGCTTGCATTATTTTTAATTTCTCTTAAACGATCAATTTCAGCATTATACCCATGTTTAATAAGCTCATCCTGTCCATTTGAAATAGCACAATCAATCAAAGAGTAAATTCCTCTTATATCATCCTCATCATTAACATCGAATGTCCAATAATTAAAAGAATATTCATTAAGTAGCCTCTTTACTGAAAAAAATGCTATTAAAGTTTCCCTAATAAATAAAAAATCTTTTTTAGCATATTTCCTCATTTGAAGTCTTGAAATTATTCTCTCAATATCCCAAACATTACTAAGAATCTCTCTCAATTTTATACTTAAATTAACATTATTGTTTAAAAATTCCACATGAGCTAATCTATTATTAATTGCAGCAATATCTAAAAGCGGATTTAATATATACTCTCTTAAAAGTCTCTTCCCCATTGGGGTTTTGCAATCATTTAATACTGAATACAAAGAATAACGAGCCGTCAGATCATTATTGTTTTTAACAAGTTCAAGATTTATTTGAGTAACATCATCAAGAAACATATATTCAGAATCACTATTAATATAAATCGTATCAATATTGATCAATAAATTCTTTAAGTTATTCTTTATATAATCTATTATCAAAAAAGATGAAATATAATAAGGCTCGTCCTCTTTAAACCCAAAAGCACTCAAATTAAGAACATTAAAATGATCTTTTAGTGATTTTATGGCAATATCTTTGTCCAAATGCCAATGGGGAACCTTATTAACTAAAAACCGTTCAAGAGCAAGCTTTTCTAAATATTTATAATAAAAACTCTCTGAAACTATTATTTCCTTTGGGGAATACTTTTCAATATCCCGTCTTAACTTTTCTAAAAAACTTCCCTCATAAAGGATTATTCCAAGCCTAGATGTCGACAAATCTATATAAGAAAATGAATAATAATCCTTATAATCACTAATAGCTACCAAGTAATTATTAACATCATCTTGCAAAAGATCTTCATCAACCACAACTCCAGGGCTTATAACTTCAACAACTTCTCTTTCCAAAGGACCTTTAGGATCCGTCTGTACTCCTTGCTCACAAATTGCAACCTTTTTATCAAGCAGAATTAACTTTTTTATATACTCTTTACTTGTATGACAAGGCACTCCGCACATAGGAATATCCTCTCTTTGAGTTAAAGTTAATCCTAAAAGCTTACTTCCCTCAAGAGCATCATCAAAAAACATTTCATAAAAATTACCTACTCTAAAAAACAGAATAGCATCTTTATGTTTATTTTTGATATTCAAATATTGCCTCATCATCGGCGTAACATCTTTTTTCATATAAACAATACTAAAATTATAATTGATATTATTAAAACTTTACAATATACTTAAAATTATCAAAAAGAATGCAAAATGAATGATACTTCTCAAAGCAATGTCTTTTACGTGTGTAGAGACGATTCTATTTTCATAAAGTTAATTAACAGATTTACTGCCTTATATTCTGTCAATTTTAAAATATTTATTAAAAATATGTTTATAAATAATAACGATAAAATCAATAAATTATACATAGATTTATCTGAAACAAAATATTTAGATTCAACTTTTATGGGAGTACTACTATATATTAATAATAAGAGCAATGAACACAAAAAAACCTTCAAAATAATAAATTCCAGCAAAGAAGCACTTAAAAACTTAAAATCTCTTGGTCTTGAAAAGATATTAAAAATAGAAAATCAAGAAGAAAAATTACAAAAAAGTGAAATGAAAGAATATCTTTGCTTCAATACACATAAAAATACAATATTTAAATCAATGTTAAAATCACATATTTCACTCTCAAGCCTTAATAGAGATAACAAAAAAGAATTTTGCACTCTAATTAGAAGACTTAAGAAAGAAAACAAAAATTAAAGAACAATTCTAATAATGTACTACTGTGCATTCAAATACTTAATGACATCATCTGTTACATCAACAGTACTATTATAATAAAGAATATAAGGATTATCCTTTTTCATCACCAAAGAAATACCATTAGTTTCTGCAACATATTGAATACCATTAAGTATCTTACCCCAAAGTAACCCATCACTATTTAGGCTGTTTATACTAATCTGTTTCTGTTGCTCAAGATTACTCTTAGCCAAGTTTTTAAGCCTCTTAAGCTCATCAATCTTTAAGTTATATTGATTACCATATGATTTAGCATTCTCTAAATCATGTGTACTAACAGATTCATCGTACATTTTTCTCAAATCCTTAATCTCAGAATTCAAGGTATCTATTTTGTCTTGATAATGATTTTTTAACTGCTCAAGATTAGACTTCAATTGCGGACTTAAAAATCCAATTACAACTTTTTCAAAATCCACAATACCCACTTTTGTAACATTAACTGAAAAAAGATTTAATGGAAAAAAACATGCAAATAAAAGCATCATGTAAACCATAACAACCCTCCTTATGAAAAGCTAACTAAATTATATCAGTATCTCATATCAATGGCTAAGAAAAATTTAAACCCTCCAGAATAATTATAATATCTATTAACACCTTCATTATTGAAATAAAATGGATAAGCTATTACAAAAGACAAAGGCATTTGGGGCAGAACACTTCTAATTCCAAAGCCCCAACTAAAAATAAAATTACTAAAAGGAACAAATAAAGAATTCTCTTGCCCTTCTAGAGAATATGAAGCCATATCTAAAAATAAAATATCCCAAACCAAAATATTCTTAATCAAAGGCATTGATATCTGAAGAGTATTTACAAAGGAACTATAAATATTACTCAAAGTACCCCATCCTCTTGCAATCATAAAGTTTTCACTAATAACTAAAAGATGATGTGGCTGTACTTCTACTTCAAAACCATTTCCAAGTGGTGGCAAAACATTTGAATAAACACTTCTTAAAGTTAAGATTAAATCAAAATATGGGGTAAAAACATCTTGATAGCCTAAAAGAGAGAAATACCTCTCAAAAGTCGTTGTGGATTTCGAAAAATGACTCTGTCCAAGCAAAAACCCACCAAAAAAATCAAATTGTTGCTTAAGCAAAAAACCATTATTAGATAAAGACTGGGAATTTCTTGTATCCCACGCAACACTAATACCAAAAGAATTTTCAAATCTAATAGTATTATAATTATCCCTCAAATAGTAATTTGAAGGTCTATTAACATTATTATCATAATACACATATTTCAAAGCAGTTTGAACAGTTCCAACAAATGACTGCTTTCCAAGATAATTAGAAAAAGTATAGCCAGTAAACCCACTAATACTAAATTTAGCTAAAGAATAATTCATAATATTAAAATCCGAAAAATTTTTATCATTATTATATGCTTCCCAACTTACAAAAGGATCTGGTACTTCCTTTTTGCCTATAAATATAGGTCCATTAATATCCTGATAAGCTGTATTTATAGAATGTGAGAAATCAAGAAATCCCCCAAGAGTCCATCTAGTCTGCATAAACCAATTATCTTCAAACATCAACCTAAAGCTTTGCTCTGAGAAAGCAAGATTAAGTCTTGCAGAAAGAGCATACCCTTCACCTAGAAAATTAGATTGTTCCCACTGTCCAAAAACTGAAAATGGAAGCCAAGAATTACTAACCCCACCAAAATTCATACCAAATCTCAAGCTTGCTGTCTCCCGCTCTTCGACAACAAAATTTATTTTCATTAAACCCTCAATACTACTTGGAACAACATCGGGTATAACATTGCCAAAATAGCCAAGTCTTTGCAAATTAAGCATTCCCATCCGAAGTTTTTCCAAACTAAAAACATCTCCCTCCATTAGTGGAATTTCTCTAAGTATTACATGAGAAGCTGTTTTCTTATTACCTGAGACAGTAATAGACTCAATATGAGCTTTCTCTTTTTCTAATATATTAATAGAATAATCTACAAATTCATCTCTTATCGTTCGAGAAGGCACAATCTCTGTAAAGATATAACCATCAGAATAATACTTGTCTCTAATTTTTGCAAAATCTTGCTCAAACCTTGAATCATCAAAAATATCTCCTTCCTGAAAAGTAATTAGGGATTGCAATTCTTCTAATTTAAAAACCAAATTACCAGTAATTTCAAACTTACCAAATTTAAAAATATCACCCTCTGAAATAAAATATTTTAAGTAAACCTCTCTTTCCATTTTTTTAGAATCACTAGGAATTCGTATATCAACAGTATTATTTACAACTTTTGCATTAATATATCCATTATTCTTATAATAAGACTCAAGTCGCATCTTATCTTTATCAACATTTGACTTTAAATACTTGCCATCAGTAAATAAAGATGAGGGTTTTGACACTAAATATTTTCTAAGAATACGGCTCTTAAAATTCAAATTTCCCTCAAAAGAAACCTCTTTAACAACATACTTAGGACCAGCATTAATTTTAAACACAATATCTACTAAGCTATTTTCCTCTTTAATATCAAATTCAACAGTAACATCAAGATACCCGGCATCTTTGTACATTTCTTCAAATTTAACAACACTTTTTTTAATTCTTGAAAGATTTAAAGCCTCTTTTACCTTAACATCTGATTTGTCACGCAGTTCACTATTCCAAAAAATCCCACTATCATCAATAAAAGTAACAGTTTTTACTAAAGACTTTTCCTTCACAAAAAATGTAATTACAAGTTTATCATCTTCTATTCTAAACTCAGGTCGAATAAGTCCCTCAAAATAATCAAGAGCATAAAGGTCAACTTGCAACCTATCAAAAAGTTCATCGGAATAAGCTTGTCCCAAATAAACATTTAAAATAAATTTAAGGTCATTTTCTTTTATATTCTTAAGCCCATTAAAGTCAATACTTTTTATCATCTTATCCTTATAATTCTCTTGAGAATATCCTAAATTAAATACAAACAAGATGAAAACCACAAAAATGAAGATTTTAAATAGCTGCACCCCAAACCCCTTACATAACTTCAGTATTTAAATTTCCAAAAAATAGATATTTGATTTCCTATGCCGTGACCATATTTCATAAAATTATAATCAAAAATATAGTCAACAAAGAAAAATGGTGAATCAAGCTCAAGACCAAAATTAATACTAAAATTTAAATTCTGAGAAAACGGTGTTACTTCTTCTTTTAAAAATCCAAATCCTGCTTTAGCAAAAACACCATCGGCAATATATTTACCCACTTTAACATTTGTTTTATCAAGCACGCCTGCAAAAGTTGTTGAACTTCCCAAGATACCAATGGCGTTCCTTAATATATCCGTTTTTATACTCAATAGGTCTAATTTTAATACAGAACGCATATAATCTTCAATAGGTTGTACTATCAGATCAACAAGAATATCACTAGCTAATCCAAGTGCCATTTCAGCTGTATTTGTACCTGCTGACTGTAATCCATGCTCACCTCCAATTATTGCATTTGATAAAAGATATTTGATCTCTTGTTCCGTTCGCGCAGGATAAGATGAAAAACTAAGATTCCACAAACTTAAAGGACCATCTATACTCATTGTTATCAACAAATTTTCATTACCATCTTTAATCATATTTGTAGCCTCAGCCTTTACCCATGGATCAAATTTATTCTTATTTTCATTAAAAGATATATATGAAACACCCCTGAAAACAAATTGTTTATTATTATAATTGAAAGAGCCACTTGCAATATTTAAATCTCCCTTAAGGATAAAATCATCAGTCTTAGTATCGGATTTAACCTCAAGCTTATTTCCTCTTGCAATAATAGCATTCAAGAAAGAAATCTTATTATCTGGCCAATGAAAAGCAACACTACTATCAAAATTGATTTTAAGATCCGTAGTAATATCTAAACCCTTAGAGTTAACATTAGATGCTACAACTTTCCTTGACCTTTTATACGGATCTATTAATAGATCAACAATTGAATTCTCAAGTAAATAAACCCAAGCATTTGAAACACTTAGATCTCCTCTAAACGCAATCTCTTCAGAATTACCTTCAATAAAAAAATCACCTGAAGCATGTCCAACAAAATTTATAGCTACTTTATCAAATTTAATAGGCACTCCAGAACTACCAGAAACACCAATATCTATCTTATAATAATCAACAATACTATCACTTAGAAAATTTAGATTCAGATGAGCAGCAATATTGACATCAGAATAATAGTCTAAATTAAATTTGTTCTCAATAATTACACTATTATCTTTAATAATAACTGGCACATCAATTAACTCTAAAATTCTACTCTTTCCATACTGTCTAGATAATTTTAGATATTCAGTACTTATTAAACCATGTACTACTCTAAACTCTCCATTAAGATTTGGATTATATAAATCACCATTAACATCCAATGTGCCAGCTACATTAAGATCATAGAGAACAAAATGCTCTTTAATATTATAAAAAGTTTTTGACCCCAATAAATCTTCCGTAATTAATTTTGAGTCAAATTTAATATCCTGAATATTGCTGGTAATTTTATTTCTAGAAATATTACCTGAGGCAATAAAACTAAGGGGCAAATAATCATTTAATCTAACATTAAAATTACCATCATTATATTCATAGAAACAATTAAGCAAATCATATTCGACTGATAACATGACAAACCTTTCAAGGTTATTCTTAAACTCAATTGTAAGGTCAGAAAGATTTTTATCTTTATATCTTAGCTCTCTTAAAGAAATCTCTCCATTAGTTTCACTCTTTAAAATACCAAATTCTTCCTCAATTTTACTTTCAAATTTTTGAAAACTTGCATTCACCCTTGAAGAGAAAAGGTTGCTGTTAATATTAAGACTAGAAATCCCAATAGAATTTTTAATATCATATCTAAAATTACCTGTCAGAATTTCTCTTTCATTCTGACTCGCCTTTATATTATAAATATTAAGATTATTATCAACCAATCCCAAATTCAAAGAGCAATACGTAGGAACACCTACCAAAGACAGGCCATCTGTTTCAAGATAAGCACTAAGAGAATAATTAAATAAATCACTATCTTTAAAACTCAGGATAAAATTACCATTAATCTTTCCATTTAAGAACGAAAAGAATTTTAAATTATTAAAATCGAATCCCTGAAATCTACCAACAAAATAACTGCCATCTTCATTAGAATCAACACCTAAAAAATAACGCTCTGAATCCAAATTCGAAAACAAGTTCAAATTACCACTAAGTTTTCCATCTAAATTAAAATGACCTTGTCCTTGTAAATTTGAAATCCCGTTTATAAATCTAATATTTGAAAGACTAACTTTTTTATCCTTATATAAACCCTCAAAGCTAAAATTAAAATTATAAGCAGGATCCCCAGAAATCTTATCTAATCTAAACTTAGGAATTGTAACATTCAAATCATCATTAATGATTTGATAATCTCCAAAAGAATTGACATTTAACAAAATTTCAGAACTTCCATTATAAACACGAAAATCATTAATATCAAACAAATAAATTATAGATGAATCAGAATAAGTTAAACTGAATTGTGACTTAGGTGAAAATTGCAAGTTAACGTACCTATCTTGGAAATTCAACTCAAAATACAAAGGATAATTCCTGTTCAAATAATTAACTTCAGTATTTATCTTAAAACTATCATTAAACAACTGTATCAAAAAACTAGAATTTACATTATAATCCCCATTACTATAATTAAAGCGTTTTACCTTATAAAGGTCATTCTCTCCACTTGCATCAAATATTAAATTAAAATCATCTAATTTTGATAAGACAGCAAAATTGAGACTATTTAACTTACTCTTGGTATAATCAACGGTGTTAAAATCAAAATCCGAAGTCAAATTTAAATACTTGCCCGACAAGAAATATTCAGGAATAACTTTAGTCATGAAAGTTTCTGGAAGGATATCCTTCAAAAAAAGTATAGGAAACTCTTTAATGCCTAAATTAAGGTTTAAATTTTCCTTATTAAAATCACCCTTTAATAAAATTTTAGAATTATTGTTAGCAAAATTTAGCAAATAATCAACATGAATATTATCCTGAGCAAAACTTGTTTTCATATTCAAATTTTGAATTTTAAGCCTACCAACCTTTAAGTCATCAGATTTTACACAAAAATATTGAGCTTCCTTACTAAAATCTAAATGTCCATTAATATCCTTAAACTTAAAAAATTTTGCAGACCTAAAATCAAGCCTTCCTATTGGCACTAAATCTTTTAAAGAATAATATCCTTTATAACCAATAAATCCTCTCTTAAGTTTTACAAAAGCATTTTGTATATCTGCAACTTTCGAATTACCCTTAATTTGTACTTTTACTCCCTGAATCTCCTTATCTACCATGTTAGCCTTTGAAGATGAATTTAATAAAAATGCATACCGCAAATCTTTATCTTTAAAATCATAAGAAAATGCCAACTGACCATTTAAACTTGTATCAAGATGATTTTTATAATCACTCAAATTTTCATTAAGGCTTATCCAATTTAAAAGATTTACATCAAAGAATAAAGCATCCAATCGTAAAAAACTTTTATTAAAATCATATCTTAAATTAAAATCCATATTTTCTCTTATAATATTAAAAATTTCAATATTTCCCTTCGAATAATTTATTTGAAATCCTTGCTCAAGCAAAGCAAAATAACCTGTATGCAATTCTAAAAAACTAAAATTAATATATCCATCTTCAAGATCTTTTTTAAATTTACCTTCAAAATAAAAAGTTGAATCAAGAATATTTTCATAACTAACATCGGGATTTAAAACTGCAAGAGAACTAAAATCAACAATAAAACTAAATAAAAAATCATCGTCAATAGTCTTTAATGCAAAACTCTTAATCTGGAATCTTACAAACTTCTCAGGAGTTAGTTTAAGATTCATATCAATATCTTCTAAATGCATGTGAAGACTATTAAAGGAATTAAACATTTTTCCAAGTACTCCACGACTAGTATCATCAGCATGCAATTTTAATGTATGAGAATGCGAATTCTGAGATTTAAGAAACTTAAAATCATTTAAATCAAAATTCAAGGTACTGCCCCTTACAAAAACATCTAAAATAATGTTTTTATCTCCTAATAGCAGTCTAAATAAATCCAAATTGACTTTAACAGTATTCATTAATATTTTATCTTTATCATTTAAACTCAATTCTAGATTATCTATTTTTATTGAAGATAAAAAATACGGGGCAATCTTATCATATTTAATTTTAAGGCCTGATTTTGATTCAAGATAACTTATAACAAAAAATCTAGCGGAATAGACTTGAGCTTGAATAAATAAAATAAAAACCACAAGAATTGATATAAAGACTAAAATTGAGAAAATAAAAGATAGAGCAATCTTATTTCTTACAAAAAACAAATTCATATATCTATGCATATATATTATATAATACTTAAGTAAGTATCTAATTGCTCAAAACATCTAAGGAGATAATTTTTGTGAATAAGATCTTAAAAAATTTTTACTGCATAGAAGGAATTGATGGAAGTGGAAAAACAAGCATAATTCAAAAATTACAAAAACTCTGTAATAACAAACTAAAGTACCATTTCACAAAAGAACCATCACAAGGAATAATTGGAAAGTTCATAAGAGAGCAACTGACTAATTTTAAAAATCCCTTAAGAAGGGTATCACTGGCACACTTGTACACAGCAGACAGATATGAACATTTGTACAATACAAAAAATGGAATACTAGAAATATTAAACACAGGTAAAACAAAAGTAATAACCGACAGATATTTATTCTCATCTATAGTATATCAAGGGGAATTGGGATATAAACTAAACAAAGATTTCCCACTTCCTGAAAAACTATTCTTCATAAAAACGGATCCCAATATCGCATACAAGCGCATTCAAGAAAATAGAATACAAGCTGATCTTTTTGAATTTGAAGCAGCAAAATTCAAAGACATTAACTCTAGATATACAGAAATGCTCAAAATTTTTGACGGCTTGATTGATATTGTATACATTGAAAACTCAAATAAAGAAGACTTAGAGACAAGCACAAGAAAAATTTTTGATTTAATAAAATTTTAATATTTATTAAAATAAAGGAAAGGATACAAAGCATGTTTCGTAAAAACTTTTTTGTATTATGTCTAGTAATATTTTCAATTCTACCCATAACCAATATAAATGCATCATCAAAATTTTTCTATGCTGAACAATGGTATGTCATTTTCAATGAGCAAATGAAAAAAACCCCTGATAATTATAAAAGAAATATATTTTTTTTACAAAATGCATTAAAATATCCATTTGGAAATCCAAACTACTCTTTATCAAAAGTAGAAACAAGAGAAGAATGGGATAAATATAAGCTTCTCTTTAAAATGCATGTAAATTTACTCCTTGTTAAGCAACATCTGTATTTAGGCAACTTATTTGATACAAGGTATACATATTTTTATAAAACTCCAAAAAAGAAGGGAATTCTTGAAAACTTAAATCAAACTACAAATTTTTATAAAATAGCTGCTGATTACTATACAGAAGCTTTAAAGTACCACAAGCAATTGCATAAGTATAAATTTACTAAAATGCAAAGCGATGGAATAACAAACTGGGAAGATGAATATCATAGAATTGAAATGAAAGAACTGAACTACTATGACATAATCAAAAGAGAACTAATACGCATTGAAAAAATAAAAGAGTTTTTTCAAAAAAGACCAAATTATTATTAATATTCTTTAAAAAATCCATTTATATTCTTTTGAAACAATTACTTTTTGAATATAATCCTTACTAAGAGAAAATTTATTAATAAGCTCTTTAAAATCTCTCTTACTAAGAATATTACATTCCAATGAAAGTGTAATTAAAGCTCTCTCTGCTAAAAAAGGTAATTCTAATAAATTTTCCAAAACCACAATATCATATCTTCCTCTAGATTCAATCAAAAGAGAATTTTCAAAATTCGCATTCCTCGCATTACTGCTTAAATCCACGATTTCTCTCTCAAGCAATCTTTTATCACCTTGAGCATACAATAATGCAAAAGGTTTAAGAATAGTAAAAAAATATTCTCTACCAACAAGATAATGATGCCTAGAACACCTTGTAGCATAATTTGGATAAATAGCAGACTCAACAATCTCATCACCACCAACAATCAACAAAGGATCAAAATAAGGCGCGGCTATTTCCTTTCCTCCATAAAAATAATATCTGTATGTTAAGAAAGATTCATCCATACAATCAACATGCTCACAATAAGCGCCAAGACGACAAATCTTATCTGAATATTCTATTAAGAGTTTAGCAGTATTATTAAATATTTCTTTTCTAAAATTATAAAGTAAGGTAGGAAGTATAAATAATACATTTGAATCTAATGCGATTTTATTTAAAATAAAAACCAACCGCTCATCATAAAAACAAGTTTCATCAATAATAAAAGTCCCATATTCAGGATTATTGTCTATTAATTGGCCTACATCAAAAGAACTACCTGCAAAATCAACTCCATCAACCCTATCACTCCCACCTCCCCTATAAGGAATAACATTTAGGGGATAATTTTTAAATCTTTTCTTATCAAGAATATTTCTAATAAAAAATACATTAGCTCTGTTTCTGAGTCCCTTAGTAATAGAATCTAACACTTTAGAAGATTTATTCTTAATAATAAGAGAATCTTTATAGATCTTAGCAGCATATTCTGTCTTACCACTACCCATAGGACCAATTATAAGCATTAAATTTAAATTATCTTGAAAATCAAAATGACTAATAGAAACAATATTATCAAGTTTGGACTTAGTATCTCCACTAACTAATTTCAAATAAAAGCTCATAAAAATCAACCACAACCATATTAAATAATATTTTATACAAAAACAAGAGAATCAAAGGGAATAACAAGCTGCAGAGGGGCTCCTAAATATCCTGAAAACAGTCTTTTAACATAAAGCAATAAAACAAATAATCTCTTATCCATAAGATAGTTAAAAGAATAAACAAAAATTTCATCATTTGCCCTAAAATTAAGTTCATCACCAAGACCATTTGAAAATACCTTAGCAACTCTATACTCTCTCCCAGAAATCAAATTCAAATTTAATCCCAAAAAAGCTCCCATCAAATTTTTAAAAGAATCACTCTCTACAATACCTTCAATAATACCTTCTGGCCGATCTTGTGGATACAAATAACTCTCATACTCTTTATTATCTCTTCTATACCTAATTCTCACCATAGACCTCCTTTGCAAAATATAGTATTGAAGCTCTCTTAAGCTCTCAAATTTTAAGGAATTAACACTAAGAATAGAATCCCCACTCCTCAACCCACCAATATCTGCAGGGGAATTAGGCGCTACATATGATATTTCCAAATCTTTCAAACTTTCAGAAAAAGTAAATCCCAACCATTTATTTCTTAAAATCCCACCTTCATACATAAATGGCAAAACCTTTAAAACCCATTTTGAAGGTATAACGAAATTAAGACCTTGTGAATGTAAAATTCCAGCAAATGTAAGTCCAACAAATTCGCCACTTTCATTTACCACAGGCCCACCAGAATTTCCCTGATTAATAGCAGCATCAATTTGATAAGAATCACCCACAGATAACAAGTTTCTATTCTTTCCAGAAATTATTCCTGAAGTAATAGTCTTCTCAAATCCCATAGGAGAACCCATAGCATAAATTCTATCTCCAATATTAATATTAGAAGAATAATTTAAATTAAATTGATAATCTAATTTAAAAGAAACCTTAATTAAAGCAAGATCCATTTTCTTTGAATAAGAAATTACTTTTGCAGGCAGTTTTTCGCCCTTGCCCCTTGGAAGTCTAACATAAAGATTGGAAACTCCTTTGTAATCATTATCAACCTGAGAACTAATTACATGATAATTAGTTAAAGCATATCCCTTAAGATTATCAACAACAAAAGCAGAACCCACGGCAATATTTGGCAGCCTATGGCCATTTACAATTTTAGTTCCCATATCCACCCAAACTGTTAAAACAGCCGTATCAAGCAAGACATTTCTTGAGGGAGATTTTTTATTAATGACAAATTTTTTCAAAGAATCAAAAGTATTATCAAATGAATAATATTTTGCAAAAAAACTTGCAAGCATCGGGTCCTTGCGCTTTAAACTCTCAAGATGCTTTAAAATCAATTGTTCTCTACTCTCATGAAGCATGATACCAAACAAATTTAAAGTCTCAAGCTTAAAGAGTGCGCCCTCATAATCTTTTGCCTTACAAAACTTAAAGTATTCATTTTGAATGCCAGACAAAGCTTTATCCCTTAAGTCTAGAATACCTTGATCCATTTTAAAACCACTATTTTTTAGATTGTAATAACTTGAAAGAGCAATCTCAAACTTATTATTTTCAATATGCTTATTTATGCTTTCAGATGGGATATAATAAATTTGTTTGTCATCTATGTCTTTTATTGTGCTGCATGAAAAAATTAACATAAAAATAACAAAAATTTTTCTATGCATCAATAATTCTTAAAAGCTAATTAATGTTATGATAGATATCAAAACTATCATCTAAAATAACTCTCTTAACTTTTAAAACCCCTTTATCATAAATTTCAACATAATTAAACTTCTCAGATCCATTAATCTTTCTATAAACTGAAACCAGATCACCAAAAGAATAATTCTTAACTTCTATAACATCAGAATTATTAAAGGTTTTTTTCTCTATTAAACTTTTTTGAATATTTAAAACAGAAACTCGTTTTGGATTTAAACTTAACATACTAGGAATAAAAATTTCTGAAACATTGGCTACTAAAAACTCATTAATGCCCACATAATCAAATCTATAACTAAAACCATCAAAAATCTCATACTGAAAAGAGTTTAAAGCAAAAGTATATACATTTTTTTTATCTGGGTAATCAACTTCAATCATACTGACATAAGGATAAACAGAATAACTAACCTTATAACCAAGCAAGTCATTCTCATAACGAACAGGAACTTTATCTTTAAAATAAACCTTATTAAAATAAGGCTCACCTAAGTTTACATCCGTAGAATAGTCCACTATTTTTGAAAAAAAACTTACCAAAACTCCATTCTCAAATACTGCAGCATTATTTTTATCATTGACAAAATACATACCGGACAAATTTTTATAACGACTCAAAAATTCATCTCGTATAATAGGATCTCTTAAGAGATCATAAAACATCTTATATTCACCTATTGTTTCAGGGGGGGATTCTTTAAAAAATAGATAAGCTTCATCAGGTGTTAAGAGTTTATATTTAAGTAAATACATACTCTGAACACCATTTAATTTCTTACTCTTATTTTTTAAAAAAGTAAATAAAGCAACAGAATTAGATTCATTTAACGTTGTATTTTTAAAAATAAAATCAATATTGTTACTATTGAAAAAAGAATCTTCTTTTAATTTAAGTTTACTAAAAAGACTTGGGAAAAATTTATCTTCCTTTAAAAACCATTTAAAAAACCTCAAATCATCACTATACACCGCAAAAGAATTTGCTAACACTTTACTAAAAGTTCCATTAAAATCCCCAAGTCTACTAGAAGCTTCAAGCCGCATGTAAATCAAGTCTTTATCATTCTGAAAATCACCATCTAGTTTATCGTAAACAGCAATAATTTCCCTGTTTTTATCAATATCCTCATTTTGACTTAGAATCAACGAAAAATATTGATAATATAAATCTCTAGGCTTTATAAACCTAAAATTATTGATATCTATTGCGGATCTTAAAAAATAAATTCTATCTAACAACGAAATATCATTTCTCAATGAAAGTTCATAAAGAGAATCTGAATTTTTTAAATTAAACTCAAGAGAACCATAAAGCATATCAAGTCCTCTTTGAGTACCATCGAAACTTTTAGCTTCAATAAAAAGAATTTCTGATATATCCTTGTCTCTTTCTTTTAATTTAGCATCTAAGTTTACTAAAAATAAAAGTAAAAACATAATTTTTAAGACAACCATAAGACTCCTTAAAAATTTTACTTATCCATTGACCGTCTCTAATGTAGGCTCTTTTAAACTTTTTTCGTGATCACTCTCAATCATTTCAAATCCTAAAAGCTCTCTTACTTCATTATCTGTTAAAGTTTCCCTTGCAACTAAGGCTTTTGCAAGTTTAACTAACTGATCTTTATGTTTCATCAAAATATCTGACGCTTCTTTTAAACATCCTTCAAGAATTCTCTTAACTTCTCTGTCTACTCTATCAGCAGTATTCTCAGAATATGCCTTTGCTTTAGAAAATTCTTTTGGAAGGAAAATTGGAGCTTCATCATCCACCAAAAATATTGGGCCTACATCCTCTCCCATACCCCATTCTGTAACCATTTTCTTTGCTAAATTAGTAGCTTGCATCAAATCATTCTGTACACCAGCTGTAGTAAAACCTAAATTAATCTGCTCACTAGCATAACCCCCATAACATATCTTAATCTTATCAAGAATCTGATTTTTATTTATTGAAAGCCTATCCTCCCTAGGAAGAGAAAAAGCAACTCCAAGGGCTCTGCCTCTAGGAATAATAGTAACCTTATGTAAAGGATCAGCATATTCAAGATAATAATGAAGCAACGCATGTCCCGCTTCATGATAAGCCGTTTCAAGTTTCTGTCTATCAGTAATAGTCATAGATTTCTTGGCAACGCCCATTAATATTTTATCTCTAGCTTCTTCCAAATCATGCATAAGAATCTCAGACTGATCATTCCTTGCAGCAATTAAAGCGCCCTCATTAATCAAATTCGCAAGATCAGCACCACTAACACCAGGAGTAGCTCTTGCTATTACCCTAAGGTCAATTTCTTTTGAAAGTTTAGTCTTTTGAGCATGTATATTAAGTATTGCTTCTCTCTCTTTAATATCAGGAAGGGTCACTGTTACTTGCCTATCAAACCTTCCAGGTCTAAGCAAAGCAGAATCAAGAACATCAGGTCTATTTGTTGCTGCCATCACAATTACGTTAGTATATGTTCCAAAACCATCCATTTCAACTAGCAACTGATTAAGGGTCTGCTCTCTCTCATCATGACCACCACCAAGACCAGCTCCACGACTTCTTCCAACAGCATCAAGCTCATCAATAAAAATTATGCAAGGAGCATTTTTTCTTGCATTGTCAAACAAATCTCTAACACGACTTGCTCCAACCCCTACAAACATCTCAACAAAATCAGAACCTGACATATGAAAAAAATTTACACCTGCCTCACCTGCAACAGCTTTGGCAAGCAAAGTCTTTCCTGTTCCAGGCGATCCAACCAAAAGAACACCTTTTGGAATCCTTGCACCTATCTTTTCAAACTTTTTAGGATACTTAAGAAATTCAACTATTTCACTAAGTTCCTGCTTAGCTTCTTCTTGCCCAGCAACATCTTTAAAAGTAACCTTATTCTTTCCTGCCTCATATTTTTGTGCATTGCTTTTTCCAAATGAAAAAACCTTGCCTCCCCCACCCTGAGTCTGACGAAATATAAAAAAGAAGAAAACAAAAAATAATATCCATGGCAAAGTTTGAAGAATAACACCAATTAAAGATGATTGACTCTTACCAGAACTTACTTCAACTCTCTTGGCCTTAAGTTCAGAAAGCAAATTGAGATCAAAATAAGGAATATTAGTAGAGAAATAAGATTTTCCTAAATTTGAATTTTTGACAATAAACTGAATTTGACTTTTATCAATTATTACAGCCGATTCAATTAAACCACTATCTAAATAAGTTTGAAATGTACTATAAGGCACGCTCTTATAATTTTCTCCGCCCCGCATAAAATAAGACATGAATATTGCTAAAATTAAGAAGACTATAACAAGAATCAAAATCCAATTCTTATTTTTCTTTTTGTTATTAGATTTACCATTATTATTCAAATTATTATTGTTAATATTCATTCCTTTAAAAATCCTCCGAACAAAGATATATTAATTTTTTTAATAATGTTCTTATCACTCCACATTAAGTTTAAAGTATTTAAATCAATAATTCCAATTATCTTATCATTTAACACTAACAACATTAAATAAAGTGGATTATATCTTACAAACTTAGAAAAGAATCTCTTTGATTGTAACTTATTTTTAAAAAAACTATGCCTAAACTCATAAGAACAACATCTCAATGTTAATATAGAATCATCCTCACACTCCAAATATTCTAACAAAATCTTACCCAAAGATAAACTATGATATTCATTAACTCTTAAAAAAAAATCAAAAGGCTCACGCATCTCTTCAGCTCTCCTCAAGATAAGGTTAACCTTATCCTGACGCTTTTCTAAAAAAAACTCATTGGTTCTAAGTAAAATTTTACTTCTTTTATTAACAGGATTTACCCTAAAAATCTCATTTAGAGCTCCATATGATAAATTTGACACAATACCTTCTAAATTTAAAATCTTAAAAATACTTCTAAAAACCAAGTATTTTGGCAGACTGAAAAAAGTCATAGCATCAAAAGAATAATAATAATTACCCTTACTAGAAGGGAGAAAATCCTTTTTATCAAAATAATCTACAAACTCACTTGAAAAATCAGATATTCTTTCCAGGCCCCTTTCATATCCTTTAAAAATTTTCCCAATAACTGGCATAAGATTATTTCTAACCCTATTTCTTAAATACAAATCTTCATGATTAGTACTATCAACAAAGTAAACAATATTATTTAAAGAAAGAAATTTTTCAATCTCCTCTCTTGACACTTCAAGTAAAGGTCTAATAATATTGCCATTGATAATTGGAATGCCAGAAAATCCATCCAAAAACGAACCCTGGAAAAATCTCATCACTAAAGTCTCAAATTGATCATTTTTATTATGAGCAAGAGCAATATACTTAGCCTCATTTTCCTTAAGGGCTTCTAATAAAGCATCATAGCGATATTTTCTAGCCAACTCCTCAACTGACATACCAAACTGACGAGATTCTCTCTTTATATCAACACTACACCTCTTTATTTGAAAGGTAATATTATGAAAATTACAAAACTTTTTTATATGTTCTATTTCCAGATTTTGTTCAAACTCTGGTCTTATGTAATGCGCAAAATAAAGTGCAACAATATTATTATTTAAATATTCCTTTAATCCCAATAACAAGGTAGTAGAATCTGCACCCCCAGAAAAAGCAACAATTGATTTTCCTTTAGGCAGAGAATTTTTAAAGTAAAAACTTTCTATTTTTGTTACTATATTATCCCAAAACATCAAAAACTACTAGAATTA
The DNA here is from genome assembly GCF_023035795.1 of Borrelia nietonii YOR. NCBI lineage: Bacteria > Pseudomonadati > Spirochaetota > Spirochaetia > Spirochaetales > Borreliaceae > Borrelia > Borrelia nietonii. Next base: position 834,671 of record NZ_CP073148.1, on the reverse strand, counting down.
ATAGTTGCAACTTTATGTTCAAAATTAGATTCATCAATACCTAATATCTCTTCACTTAAAAACTCAAATACACTTTTAATACGCTCAAGCTCACTACCTCTAAATTTTGCAAGAACAAACTCTCTAAGACTAGACTTGTTGTTACTGCCAACTCCAATATAAAGCCTACTATACTTTGTACTTCCAAGGCTTAAAGAAATAGAACGAAGTCCATTATGAGTAGAAGTACCCCCTACCTTTCTAAGTTTACACTTTCCCAAAGGTAAATCAACATTATCAACAACAACTAACAGATTAATCATCTTCATATAAAACTTAGCAAAAACAGAAGGAAAAATATTACCACTCAAGTTCATATAAGTTAAGGGTTTAATTAAAACTATCCGTTTATTCTCAAGATAAAAATCAGAATATTCATAATTTTTTACCTTTTTCAAAGAAAGACCATTCTTTATAACCAAGTTATCTACAAGTTCAAAACCGACATTATGTCTAGTATTAAAAAAATTAGACCCGGGATTACCCAGGCCAACTATTAACAAATCCATAATTCTCTATTTTACAAGCAAAATCACTGAATTCCCATTCTCTTCAGAAAGTTTAACATTATCAGGAAGTACAATATCTTTAAAAGTTATTTGATCTCCCTTCTTAACAGGAGTCAAGTCTACTTCAACGAATTCTGGCAAATCTAAAGGTAAAGATTTAACTTTGATTTTAGTCCGAAGCACACTTAAAGTACCACCTTCCTTAACACCAACAGAAGCTCCTACAAATTTAATTTCAATATCTCTTTCAATATCCTTAGTCTTATCAACCTCATAAAAATCAACATGATAAATAAGTCCTTTAGTAAGATTCTCGCTCACATCTTTAATAAAAACACATTTCTCAATTTTTCCATCACTTAAAATCAAAACAGTATTATCTGTAAACTTTGCAAACTTATTATTAAACTCATTACTCTTAATTTTTATATGCAGGACATCACTTTCCTTTCCATAAACAACAGCTGGTATCTCAGATTTTGATCGTATCCTACGAGCACGCAAAGAACCAAAATCTAACCGACTTTCATATCTTAAAATCCTACTACTATCCACAATGAAACTCCTAATATAAAATACTGGGACGGAAGGATTCGAACCCTCGAATGCCTGGACCAAAACCAGGTGACTTACCACTTGTCCACGTCCCAAATACTCAATTACCCATAAGTCAAAAGGATACAAAATACAATACACTTTGTCAATAATATTTCCTAGCCTAATTCAAGTTCAAGTTCAATACTTGAAGGATCTTCCTTAACATATTCTTTAAAAATAGCACTTTGCAAAATCTCTCTAAAACTTTGATTAATAGGATGTACAATGTCCTTATACTCCCCGACCTTAGTTCTTCTATTAGGCATAACAATAAAAACTCCTTTTTGCCCCCTAATAACCCTGATATTATGCAAAACCAAACAATCATCAAAAGTAACTGTCACATATGCCAATAGCTTTGAACCGGGATTCTTATTATCAACTCTCCTAATTCTTACGTCTGTAATATTCACTCCTAGGCCTCCCTAAAATACATATTTTAAATCTAGAATATTTTTAATTTTTTGTAAATAATTCTTGCGATATTTTTATTTTTTTTAATTAAATAACTCTCAAGGATAAATAACTTCTCCCCTATCCCATATCTTTTCAAGCTCATAGTATTCTCTAGCCTTTTTACTCATCAAATGTATAACTAAACCTTCACATGCAATAATTGTCCAATCATAAATAAACCCCTTACCTTGAATATCATAATTCAAATCCATTTCCTTAAAGAAAATCACCAATCTTTCAGCATGCAAAGCTTCCATTTGCTTAAATGATGAGCATGAAACAATAATAAAAAAATCAGCCCAATTACAAACAGAACTAACATCAAGACCTAAAACATCAATCCCACCAAAATCAGACATAATCTTGCATAGCTTCTTAATATCATCTATTTTTAACATATCTCCCATCAAAATCATCTCCCAAAATGATTATTACATCAGGACTCATATCAGGCACATCAAGCCCTAAAGTATCTATACGAAACTCAGAAATTGGTTTAATAGTGCTTGCTCTAATTACATCCCCAACTTTAATGGCAATCTCCAAATTATCTGAATTATTTATTATTAAAGTATGAGCATAATTATGCCTATCTGCATTACCAAACCTTACAACCTTAAATTTAAAAGATTTAAAAATCTCTGCCACATTCTTTGCAAGTCCAGCGGTCTTAGTGCCATTTAAAACAACAACTCTGATTGCCTCTTCATTTCTAGTTTCACCCATTAAATCTCTATTTAAATTTTCTATCGACTCTTTAAGAACCGCCCCCCCATAATAAGGAAAAACAACTTTTATTAAATTATCATCATTATCCTTAAATGTCTCCTCTTGCCCCTTAATATTAATAAAAATAAGCTTCCCATTATTTATTTTATAATTAGTAAGAATATACTTAAATACGGTTTCAGAAAGATTAGTATCTAACATGAAATACATTTTAGCTAAATAATCATACTCCTCTTTCAAATCAGAAAATTGTGTTAAGATTTTTTTTAAAAACTCCTTAAAAAACTCAAATCTTTCATCGTAAGAAGCAATATCTCTGAAATAACTCAAATAATCATAAGACTTATCCCCATCAAAAACAGAATTACCAGAGGGTATTAAGATAGGACGTACTAAACTATATATTTTAACAGGGTTTTTAACAAGAAGTCGTACTCCACCAAGATAGTCAATAAATTTCACAAAATTATTCTTTTTAAAACGAATATAATAATCAGGTTCATGATTTAACTGCCGAGATACTTTAGATAAAAATTCAACAAATCTATTCTTCTTATATAAGTCTTCAAACCAAGAAACATTTCCCTTTAAATCCTCATAACCTGTATAAACAGGAATATCTAAAAATCCAACACTTCCTGTTTTTATATTAATAAAAACCTCTTGCATACTTAAAAGATTATCATTATCATCTTCTATAAGAAATAAAAAGCTAATATTATTCTTAGTATTTAATTCAAAATATATTTGCTCTCTTTTAGAACTATCAACAAAAAAAATTACAATACCACAAACTATTAAAATGATTAAAACTAAAAAAAATAACTCTTTTCTCAATTATTTACCTTTAACATACAAATTATTATTTTTAATATACCGCAAAACATCAAAGGGAAGCAAATAATCAACAGGCAATCCTTGCTCAATCCTATTTCTAATCTCTGAGGAAGAGATAGGAAATATTCTATTATCAATATAAGTATGTTTAAACCTACTAATGAGTCTTTCGCTGTAAATCCTGTGAACCACTACAAGATTAACAGATTCAACTATTTTTTCTGGATTTTTCCATGAATCAAAACTCTCAAAAAGATCATCTCCAATTACCAAATAGATATCATCATGAATATATTTATTCTTAATACAAGTAATAGTATCAACAGTATAAGTTATTCCGCCATTTACTATATCGCATTCATCGATAAACATATTATTTTCGTGTCGTACTGCCAATTTAAGCATTGCAATTCTATCTTTAACACTAATATTTTCAACACGCTTATGAACAGGCTTATGAGTAGGAATGAATAATATCTTATCAACATTTAAAAAATGCTCTAACTCCTTTGCTAAAAACATATGCCCAATATGAACAGGATTATAAGTACCACCCAATATTGCTATTCGCATAAACCTCCCATATTATATTGATAATATACTAATTAAAGCCTTAACAATATTGTTAATTTCGAGCTTTTAAAAAAGAAAAAATAATCTCCTCAAATTCCTGACAAAGCAAAAAGCTCACTAACAAGCTCATTTATTCCCGTATTATCATAAATAGAAATTCCTAAAACCCTCTCACCAGCTAAAACTTTCTTTAGCTGATTAAAATTTTCAATTGCACCTTCTAAATCAAGCTTATTAGCAACAATTATTCGCGTCTTACTTGAAAGTCCAACATCATATGCACTAAGCTCATTAAAAAGAATATCATAAGCATTCATAAAGTTATCACTAGCAACATCAATTAAAAAGACCAGGATTTTAGTCTTTGAAATATGTCTTAAAAATTCAAAACCAAGACCTATTCCTTGACTTGCGCCCTCAATTAGCCCAGGCACATCAGCGATTACCAAATCATTATAAGAAGCCTTCAAAACACCAAGATGCGGGAATTTAGTAGTAAAAGGATAATTTGCAACTTTTGACTTTGAAGCAGTTATTGTAGAAATAAGAGAAGACTTACCTGCATTAGGAAGCCCAACAAGTCCAACATCAGCTATTAATGCTAATTCAAGGCGCAAATTCAAGGTAGTACCAGATTCTCCAGGCTGAGCAAATCTTGGTGTCCGTTTTGTAGAACTTTTAAAATGTACATTTCCAAGTCCACCTCTTCCGCCCTTTAAAGCAATAACTTCATCATCAAAGTTCTGGAGCTCAAATAACATAGAACCTGTAGCAACATCATAAACACAAGTATTTTGGGGAACAAAAATAACCAAATCTTCACCAGATGCCCCACTCTTTCTAGAACCCATCCCAGGCTTACCATTATTAGCAGCAAGTCTTTGACCATTTTTATAAAGGGATAAAGTTTTAAGATTTGCCTTGACCTTAAAGATTACATCTCCACCCCTTCCTCCATCACCGCCATCAGGACCTCCCTTGGCATTAAATCTTTCACGCAAAAAAGAAACACAACCTGCACCCCCATCACCTGAAGACACAGTTATGTTTAAAGAATCTTTAATAGTATGCAAATCAACCTCAACTATAACAATATTAAATAATATTTATATATTTTCGGCCTCTATAAGTCTTAAACTCTACTATACCATCCTTTAAGGCAAAAATTGTATAATCTCTGCCAAGTCCAGAATTTTTGCCCTTATGAAATTTTGTACCTCTCTGCCTTACAATTATTTCCCCAGCTCTCACAAATTGCCCACCACTTCTCTTAACACCAAGCCTCTTAGATATAGAATCCCTTCCATTCTTAGAACTACCACCACTTTTACTTGTTGCCACTAGTTTCCTCCAAAATTAATTTAATATCATAAGGATATTCAAAGCACAAATCCTTTACACCTTGTATTAAAAACTTACTATAATAAAAAAGGCTCTGCTTATCCAAACTTCTAAAAGAAGCCTTAAATTCCAAGCAACCTCTTAAAGAATTATCTACAATAAAATCCTCTTTCTCATAATCAAGAACACTTAAAAAAGTTCTTAAAATAAACGAAAAAGAAGAACAAACTATATTAATATAATTACTCCCTCTACTAGCATGTCCATTAGCCAAAATATAAATAATTATATCATTACGGGTCTTTATTAAAACATTAATCACTAACTAACAATTATATCATCAACCAAAACATAAGAATAAGATTGACGATGTCCGATCTTTCGCTCGCTTGACTTTCTTCTCCTATATCTGTAAGAGATAACCTTTTTATCCCTCTTATCTTCTATATAGCTACACTTAACACAAGAACCTGCAACATAAGGCTTTCCTATCTTTACATCTCCATCCTTGTTTACAAGCATTACACTGCTAAATTCCAATTTGTCGCCTTCACTAACTCCAATCTTATCTATCTTTAACATCTCTCCCATAACAGCTTTATACTGCTTACCCTTTATTTCCAACAACGCATACATCACAATCACCTCTCAATGTTCAGCTAAATATTATAAATTCAATGAAATTTAAAGTCAATTATCCAAGCTCAATTAACATATTTAATCTCACTCAATTAACAACATAAATTATTTATTAAATAATTATCAAAAATACCTAACAAGAGAATTCAAACTATACTCCCGTAAAATATCTCTACCATTCATCTTTACAAGTTCAATAAAACAAAATATATCAGATACTACTCCACCCGCCTTTTTAAGTAACATTGCAGCTGCTTTTAGAGTACCCCCAGTAGCTAAAACGTCATCAACTAACAAAATATTTGAATGTTGTTTAACATCATCTTTATGTATTTCAATGCTGCTAAATCCATATTCAAGCTCATATTCCTCTCTTAAGACTTGCCTTGGGAGCTTACCTGCTTTCCGAATTAGTAAAAGAGGCAAGTTCATTTTTAAAGCCAAAGGCGCACCAATAAGATACCCTCTTGATTCAATAGCAGCAATGTAATCAATTTTTCTTGATGCATAAAAAGCATGAGCATCTTCCATTAAAGACTTATATGCTTCTGCTTGGAGCAAAACATTAGTAATATCATAAAAAAGTATACCTTCTTTTGGAAAGTTAGGTACCCTCATAATAAACTTATCATAATATCCCGTTTTATCTTTCATTGAGATTCCCACAAATTATATTTATCCTTCCTTATTCTTCTGCCACAGGCGGATTTGGTACTATGCCTTCTACATCTAACTTTGGAATCTCATCTTCTTTAGCTCTTGTCCAAATCTTACTCCTACCAAAAATCCACACCTTACCCCTGGTAACAAGATTACCCGTTTTTGGATCTACCCTCATTTCAGAAGTATAAATCTTACCATTATTAGGATCAATAATCCTACCCTTATCCCATTTGCCAGAAGATTTAACATATTTAAGTCCCCACATAAAATCAAGACCTTCAGTAGTTAAATGATCAAAACCTACAACCTTAGAACCGGAAAGATTATTAACATCATACACCTTCCCATCCTTGATTACATTTAAAATCCTACCATAAACCTTATCATTATATTTATAAACATAAATTACAGAATTTTTAACATTCGTAGTATCATTATATCCAACCCAATATCCCAAGACTTCGCTACCGTCTTTTTTATTTTCTGTTTTTTCAGACTCTGCAAATGCAAAAAACGAAAAACATAATAAAAACATAATTTTTAACACATCCTTACTCATACAAACTCCTAAATTAATCTTTGAGCCAACAATTTAAATAGATCATGACAAGAAAAAATTATACATTTATTTTATACTTTTTGCAAAAGGGATTTATTTACTTGTACAATTTAAGTTACTTAATATAAATTAATTGTCAACCTTATTAGAATTAAAATGTACAATCAAAATACACATTGGATAGTAAAGTGATTAGAATTGATATATAATAAACCTTAGTGATAAAATTAATGATACAAATGATTAAGTAACGGGGATTAATGTGGTAAGAAGCATTTATACTGCTGCCAGCGGGATGATGGCACAAAGACACAGATTAGATGTTATTGCTAATAATTTAGCAAATATTGACCTTACGGGATACAAAAAAGATCTCTCCGTACACAAGGCCTTTCCTGAAATGTTAATCAGGCGAATTAATGATGATGGTCTTTACAAATTTCCTAAAGGATACCTGGAAACAGCACCTGTTGTTGGCAAGCTTGGCACAGGAGTTGAAGAGAATGAGATATATACTTCTTTTAATCAAGGCCCAATAAAAATAACCGGAAATCCTCTTGACTTAGCATTAACTGATGAAGGCTTTTTTGTTGTTCAAACACCAGAAGGAGAGAGATATACAAGAAACGGTTCTTTTACACTTGGACCAGAAAGCATACTCGTTACAAAAGATGGATATCCTGTGATTGGAGAGAAAGGATACATATACCTAAAAGATAATAACTTTAAAATAACGGATCAAGGGCAAATATTTCATAACACAACATTTGAAGAAAATCCCAAAAGACTTGTAAGTGAATATGAAAATTCGTGGGAAAACTATGAACTCCTTGATAACCTAAAGATTGTAAATTTTGAAAAAACAAGATTTTTGAAAAAACAAGGAAGTTCGCTCTGGAACAGCACAGAAATATCTGGACAAGCTAAAAACATCAAAATAAATTCAAGACCCAAAATTGAAACTGGTGCTTTAGAAGGATCTAATGTAAACGCCATTAACGAAATGGTATCAATGATTACAGTTAACAGAGCCTATGAAGCAAATCAAAAAACAATACAAACTGAAGATTCACTTCTTGGAAAATTAATTAACGAAATTGGAAAATTTTAAGGGGGTTAGTTTATGATGAGGGCACTCTGGACAGCAGCCAGCGGGATGAAAGCACAACAATATAATGTAGATACAATTGCTAATAATCTTTCAAATGTAAACACTACGGGATTTAAAAAAATAAGGGCTGAATTTGAAGATCTAATATACCAAACACAAAGAAGGGCAGGAACCCCTGCAACTGAAGATACAGTAAGTCCTCTTGGCAATCAAGTTGGACACGGAACAAAAGTATCAGCAACACACAGAATCTTTGGACAAGGTAACCTGCAAGCCACCAATTTGAACACTGATGTTGCAATTGAAGGTGATGGATTTTACAAGATTCTTCTACCAGATGGCACTTACGGCTATACCAGAGATGGTTCATTCAAAATCGATGCAAATGGCGCTCTTGTAACAAGTCAAGGATACAAATTATTACCTGATATATCCTTTCCTGAAGAATATATAAAAGATTCCATTACAATATCTCAAGAAGGGATAATATCTGTAAAAGTTGATGAAAGCCCAGAGCCGATTGAACTTGGTCAAATAGAAATTGCAAGATTTGTAAATCCAGCAGGTCTCAATGCAATTGGAAATAATATATTTAAAGAAACCATTGGTTCTGGGGAAGAAATATCAGGAGCTCCAGGAAGTGATGGAATGGGCAGGTTAAGACAAGGTATCCTTGAAATGTCAAACGTATCAATCGCAGAAGAAATGGTAACGATGATCGTTGCACAAAGGGCTTATGAGATAAATTCAAAAACAATTCAAACCTCAGATAATATGCTAGGAATTGCCAACAACTTAAAAAGGCAGTGAAAACACTCACAAATAAACTTATATTCTATCTACTTACAATAAATTTATCACAAATAATGCCTTATGAGACCTGTTTTACAATACATCCTGGTAAGGTATATTTTTTCTCGAAAGAATACTCAAAACTATGCAATGATAATGACTTATCACAAATTTACATAGGCTCACATTTTAAGCAAAAACACATAATATTTGAAATGATTAGCTATATCACAAAAGATCTAGCAAGTAAAAATATTTACATACTACAATTCAGTTTTGATGAATCAGAAATAAATATAGAAAATAAATTCTTCACCAATGTAAAATTTAAAACAATACAAAGCACATTATATAAAAACATACCAATACAAAAAACTTTAATTTATTATGCAAGAAAATTTGAAGACTACAAAAAACATAACAAAGTCAATATATATATTGACATAATAGAACCCATTGTATTTGCAAAAACAGATTTAAAAGCAGGTCAAAGTTTAAACGAATATAATGTTTATTTTAAATATCAAATAAATACAACTAAACACAATGAAATTTTAAGCTTAAACGAATTAAATCAAAGTAAATACATGGTATTACAAAATATAATGAAAAATGATGAGATTAGGCTAAATAAAATACAAAAACAACAATAATGCATATTTAAACATATCAATTCTTAACTCTGTTATTAGTTTTACTTACTCGATTATTAATAAATGAATTACACAAAGTTTCTCTTTTAGTTTATAACTAAGATTTAAATTGTCGAGCAAGCTCAAAGCAAAAAATGAATAAACTAAAAGCAATTGCAATAACATTAACAATAATATTAAAATAAAGGTAGACTATATTGCCATACAAAAGGAATAGAATCATGAAAAAATTGATAATTCTAGCCATATTAAACTTAAAGATAGTCCTAAGTGCGTTCGCACAAGAAAACCAACCTTCAAAGAATTTTTCTAATGAGAATAACACTATAAGTCAAATAAGTGAACAAATAAAATTAAAAAATATCGCTGAAATAAGATCTACTGATTCGTATACATTAACAGGAATTGGAATAGTAGCAGGACTTGCTGATAAAGGAGATTCTCTAAGGGGAAAAGAAATTTTAAATAAGGCTTTAAACAAAATTGGCATAAATGAAATAGATCTAACAAACATAGGAAGTAAAAACATCGCATTAGTAAGCGCAACAATAAAAATAAATGGAAACATGATTAAAGGCGAAAATCAAAATGTTTACATAGCATCTATGCTAGATTCAAAAGACTTAACAAATGGTATTCTTTTAAGAACAGAATTGAAAGACAAAGAAGGAAAAGTACTAGCAACAGCATCAGGCCCAATAATAACTAACTACAAATCAAAAGGTACAGGATACATATTAAACGGAGCAACAATACATGAGAATAAAAACTACACGCACTACAATATAATCCTTAAAAAGGCAGATTACGCATTAGCAGATTCAATAAGTAAAAAATTAACAAGCAAGAATATAAAAAATAATATAAAATCAGGGAATATCATAGAAATAGAGATCAACGAAATTGGCTTGCTAAGCGAAATTGAAACAATAGAAATAGAAACTATGCCTAAAGTTTTAATAAATGAACAAAATAAAATCATTATAGCAAGTACAAATGCAGAAATAGGGCCCCTTATCCTTTCAATTGAAAGAAATGGAGAAAACTTATTTAACAATAAAAGCAATGAAAAGATAAAAATAGAAATACAAAAGATGAAACTAAATGAATTTATATCAAAAAATTCAGATACGCTTAGCAATGAAGAATTAATAAAAGTAATTAAGGCAGCTGAAAAAATTAATAAATTACATGGAGAATTAATCCTGGAGGAATAAATATGATAAACAAAATTAATCTACAAGATTTAGAAACAAAAAATCAAATAAAACAGGTAAAAACTCTAAAAGACAAAATAGAGAAAACAAATCAACATCAAAATGATAAAAAACTTTATGAAGCTGCACTAGAATTCGAGGCAATATTTGTAAATCAAATGCTTAAGAGCATGAGAAATTCTTTAAAAAAAGAAAATAATCTAATTAATGGGGGTCAAACAGAAGAACTTTTTGAAGATATGCTCTATTTAGAGAGAGCAAAACAAATAGCTAAATCCAAAAGTTTTAGGCTTGCTGATTTAATCTACAACCAAATAGCAAAAGTAAATAACTTTAGAAAATAATTCATATTCAATCGAAATATTAATTATTTTCTAAGTTGGCATGATTTTTGCATCACATCAAAGGGGGGAAGGATGTTGATACACAAATTTAAAAGATGGGAGAAGTATTGTGAATATATTTAGCAATGAAGATTTAAACATATACTTAAAATCCGTAAGAGAACACAGATTGATAACTCACGAAGAAGAAATTGAACTTGCGAAACAAATTAAACTCGGTGATCTGAAAGCCAAAAACAAAATGATAAATGCCAATTTGCGTCTTGTCTTAAAAATAATTAAAAGATATGCTGGCAAAGGATTAAAAGTTGAAGACTTAATACAAGAAGGAAATCTAGGTCTAATTAGAGCTGCCGAGAAATACGATCCAAGCAAAAACACCAAGTTCTCAACCTACGCTTCATTTTGGATCAAGCAATCGCTTCAAAGAGCATTAAATACCAAAACAAGACTTGTAAAGGTACCATACAGAAAAGAAAATTTAATACTTCAAATAAATAAATATCTTATGGAAGAAGAAAAATCACCCAAAAAAGAAGATATAATGGAAAGATTCAACTTAACAACTGCTCAATATATTAAAATCATTCCTTACCTTGAAAAAGAATATTCACTTGATAAAAAACTTGAGGGTTCAGAAAATTCCACACTCCTAAATCTTTATGAAGATAATTCTTTTAATCCTGAGAGTACTCTTGAACAAAATTCAACATTAAAACATCTAAATCATATATTAGAGACCAAATTAAATGACAAAGAAAGATACATTATAAGAAAAAGATATAACTTAGACAACAATGATAAAAAAAGCACCTTAAAAGATATTTCTAGTGAACTTGGAATCTCTTCAGAAACCGTAAGACAAATTGAAAAAAGAGTACTTAAAAAACTAAGGGAAGAACTTTATCAATAAACACTGACTTAATGTCAAATGTTGATACAATGAAAAGCTATTGGGCATGAATATTGAGAATGCTTTTATTTTTCTAAAGAAACACAAATTAAAAATCATAATATTATTTATTATTGTTACGTCTTTTGTCTCAATAATTGTACTATTCTCTAGCCTTGTATATATAAAATCAAATGCAAAAAAACTCAATTTAAACTTTAAGGGTAAACTAGCAAAAATTAAGAAAAAAGATTTAATAAAAGTACAAAAAAAACGAAAGACCAATAACTTAAAACCTGAATTTTATCTCATAATTGATGATGTTGGCTATGACGAATTTATGTTAGATGAATTCATGAAAATTGACTTAAACATCAACTTTTCAATTATCCCCTTTTTACCAAAATCAATGGATTTGTATAACAAACTAACAAGCAAAAACAAAATTATAATGATTCATTTTCCAATGCAATCAAAATATAAAAATTCAATAGAAAAATTTCACATAAACATCAACGACAATGAATTTGCAATACGAAAAAAAATTGAAAAGACATTTCAAACTTACTCCAATGCAAAGATAATGAATAATCATATGGGAAGTCTTATTACCTCAAATGAGGACATAATGCAAATTATTCTAATTAAACTTAAAGAAGAAAACAGATACTTTTTCGACAGTCTAACTACCCAAGAAAGCATATCTGAGAAAACTGGTAAAAACATTGGGATTTTAGTAGAGCAAAGAGATATATTTCTTGATAACAAAGATAATGAAAAAGCCGTTATTCAAGCACTCAAACGAGCAAAACAGATAGCAAGAACAAAAGGAATTGTCAAAGTAATAGGACATATTTGGTCAAAAAATACTCTTAAAATACTCAAACAGGAATCAGAAAACTTAAAGCAAGAATTTGAATTTAAAAATTTAATAAACCTTTATCAAAGAGAGGAAAATTAATGATAGTGCTTGGAATAGAGAGTTCATGCGATGACTGTTGTGCAGCCATAGTAGAAGATGGTGTTAAGATTTTAAGTAATATTAAGCTTAATCAAAGAGAACACAAAAAATATTATGGTGTGGTGCCAGAGATTGCCTCAAGACTACACACAGAATTTATCATGTCTGTCTGTCAAAAGGCAATAACAAATGCTCAAATACATGCATCAGAAATTGATTTAATAGCAGTAACATCTAAACCTGGGCTTATTGGTTCCTTAATTGTTGGGATAAACTTTGCTAAAGGTTTATCAATTGCCCTTAAAAAACCCCTAATTTGCATTGATCACATTCTAGGTCATCTTTATGCACCTTTAATGACTAAAAAAATTGAATATCCATTTTTATCTCTCATACTCAGTGGAGGACACACAATACTTGCAAAACAAAATGATTTTGATGACATTGAAATACTTGGACGAACGCTTGACGATGCTTGTGGAGAAGCATTTGACAAGGTAGCAAAACACTATAAAATGGGATTCCCAGGCGGACCAAACATAGAAAAACTAGCTAAATGCGGTAATCAATATGCATTTAATTTTCCAATTACAATTTTTGACAAAAAAGAAAATAGATATGATTTTTCATACTCAGGACTCAAAACAGCATGCATACATCAACTTGAAAAGTTTAAAGATAAAAATGAAAACATAACAAAAAATAATATTGCTGCAAGCTTCCAAAGAGTAGCTTTTGAAAATTTAATTATTCCAATTAAAAGAGCAATAAAGGATACTAACATAAAAAAATTAATAATATCTGGAGGAGTTGCAAGCAATCTTTATTTAAGAGAAAAGATCAAAAATCTTGAAGTAGAAACATACTACCCCCCAATCGACCTTTGCACAGATAACGGAGCAATGATTGCAGGAATTGGCTATCTTATGTATTTGAAATACGGAGCAAGTCCAATTGAAACTGATGCAAATTCAAGAATAGAAAATTATAAATATACAAAAGGAGCAAAACTGTGAAACGAGTATTAGCCATGCATGATATTTCAACTATGGGTCGAACATCACTTACAATGTGCATACCAATCATATCATCATTCAATATGCAAGTTTGTCCATTTGTAACTGCTGTTCTCTCAGCAACAACAGTTTACAAAGAATTTGAAATAATAGATTTAACAAATAACCTGGAAAAGTTTATTTATTCTTGGAAAGATCAAAATGAAAGTTTTGATATATTCTATAGTGGATTTCTTGGAAGCAATAAGCAACAAAAAATAATAAAAAATATGTTCAGGTTATTTAAATTTGAAAAAATAATAATTGATCCTGTCTTTGCAGACAATGGCATACTCTACCCTACTTTTGACAAAAAAATAGTAAGTGGATTTAGAAGCCTAATAAAACATGCAGATATCATAACACCTAATATCACAGAACTAAAAATGCTAGCTAAAACTGAAGATATAAAAAATAAGGATGAAATAATAAAAGCAATATTAAGTCTTGGAATAAATGGAATAATCGTAGTTACAAGTGTAGAAAAGGAAAATCTTATAGGCACTGTTGCTTATAATACAAAAACAAAAGAATATAAAGAAATCTTTTTAGAAAAATTAGAACAAAACTTCGGTGGAACGGGAGATTTATTTGCAAGTCTACTAATAGGATACCTGGAAAAATGGGAGATAGAATATGCTTTAGAAAAAGCAACTAAAGTAATTCATTCAATAATAAAATATTCTATTGAAAACAATACTTCTAAAAAAGAAGGTATTCAAATTGAGCAATTTTTAAAAAATATTTTCTAACCTATTGCAATATAATATTCTCCCTGCTCACAGTACAAGTAGTAATTTTAAATAAAAATATTATTTAATATAAATAGACTTTTGTGCTCTTTATAAATGCAACAAAACTTAGAAGAATCACCTTATATTTAGAAAGTAAAAAATAAACAACATTTGCATTAAAATGCATTCTTAAACTAAAATGTAAAATAGATCAATTGCTACATATATAGAAACTTAAGCAATATATGATAAGAGGTATATGAATACTAAGAAAAGAATATTTTTCACAGGGGGGGGCACAGGAGGACATGTCTTCCCAGGAATAGCAATAATTTCAAAACTAAAAGAACTTGATACAAATATTGAATTTTTCTGGCTAGGACAAAAAGGCTCAATGGAAGACAACATCATAAAAGAACATGAATACATCAAATTTATTGCAATTCCATCAGGAAAACTTAGAAGATATTTTTCGCTACAAAATTTCACCGATGTTTTTAAGGTCATATTTGGAATAATCAAAAGCTTTTTCATAATAAAAAAGTATAAGCCCCAAATTATATATGCAACTGGCGGTTTTGTATCAAGTCCCCCAATTATTGCGGCAAGCCTACTTAGGGTAAAAAGCATAACCCACGAAATGGATCTTGATCCTGGACTTGCAACAAAAATCAACTCAAAATTCGCAAGCAAAATACATATAAGCTTTAAAGAAAGCACAAAATATTTCAAGAATAAAAATGTTTTATATACAGGATCACCAATAAGAAAAGAATTCTCAAATCCAAATCCAAATATCATAACAGAGTTAACTCAAAATACAAAAAAACCTATAATTAGCATATTTGGAGGCTCTCTTGGAGCAGAAGTTTTAAATAAATTAACACTCAATATCAAAAATAAAATCGATGCATATTTCATCCATCAATGTGGCAAAAATCTAGATGCAACTAGAGAGAATAATTATTTAAGAAGTCAATTTTTTAATGCAGAAGAAATGGCAAGCATAATAAAATTTTCAAATATAATAATAAGCAGAGCAGGAGCAGGGGCTATTAAGGAATTTGCAAGTGCTGGTGCATGTGTAATATTCATTCCATTTGTAAAAGGATCAAGGGGAGATCAAGTCAGAAACACAAAAATATTAGAAGAACAAAATGCATGTCTAAAAATAGATGAAGAGAATTTAAGTGAAAGTCAAATCATAGATATTATAAAAGAAATTCTAGCAAATAAAGAAAAGTTCGATATACTAAAAAATAATATAAAAAAATTTCACAATAAAGATTCATCAAACCTAATAGCTAATCTATTGTTAAAAGACTTTGAGGACATAAATGCTAGTTAACGATCCTTCCAAAATAACTGGTATAGTCGACATACTAATAATAATAATTTTTATATCACTAGGACTTAGAGGATTTTTAAGGGGGTTTATCAAAGAAATAGCTGGATTTTTTGAGATTTTTACTTTAATATTTTTACTTTACAACAAAACCAATAATTTTAAAATATTAATATCACCTATTCTTGACTTATCATATGTCCAAGCACTATTAGTATTTTTTCTAGTAATACACATAGGATTCTTAATATTGCAAGCACTAATTGAATCAATAATAAGTCATCTTAAACTATTATTTTTCAACAGGATACTCGGACTAGTACTTGGGTTATTTGAGGCCTTTGGCATAATTGCAATTGTAGTGTATATAATTTATTCTCAACAGATCTTTAATCCCAACTATTTTTTAGAAGGAAGCAAATTGCTTAAATATCTCAATCCTGGCATAAACTATCTTTTTAAAATATCAAAAACACAGTAAAGAGAATCAAGAACATGGAAAGATTACCTGACATAGGTCAAAAAATAATTAATGAATATGAAAAAGAAACCCTACCAAATGCAATACTTTTTTGGGGAGAGAGATTCTCTTCTAAAAAGACAACTGCAATTGCACTTGCAAAAAGAATTTTAAATACAAAAACTTTAACAAACCCAAATCTAATAATTTTTTCAAGTCTTAATATAATTGAGGCAAAGGCATATCTTAATGTAAGCTCAAATGAAGTTATGAGTAAATACCTAGAATATGTTAAAAATATCATTTTTACTAAATACAATTTCAGTAATGATAAAAACTTAAAAAAAATAGAAATCAATATCAATTTTATCAATGATATTTATTACAAAAACGAATATACTGAAACAACTACAAAAGAACTTATTAAAAAAATTGAGGAAATAATTAAAGACATAAGCTTTAGCATCACAATTAATGACGTTAGAAAAATTAAATCCTGGGCATTATCAGAAAAGAATAAGATAAAAGTAATTTACATCAATGAAATTGAAAATTTAAACTTTAATGTTTACAATGCACTTCTAAAAATACTAGAAGAACCACCTTTAAATATTTACTTTATTTTAGCTACAAGAAACAAAAATAAAATTCCTAAAACAATTCTCTCAAGACTCAGAGTATATAAATTCAGAAAAGAAAATAGGGATTTTGAGATTGCAAAATTCAAAGCAACCTTTAATAAAAATGATGAACTGACAACAGAAGAATATTTCAACTCATTTTACAGTGAAGAACATACAAAATTAAAAGAAGAAATTAAAAGAATTTTAAATATAATAAAAGAGAAACAGGGCATATTTAATCTTGACACATTTAATTTCCTAAAAGATGACAATACATTTAAATTATTCTTACAAGAACTTACAAGCCAACTAAGGGATGAATTTTTAAATCAAAATTTAGACATTAACACATATTTGAAAAGATTAGAATATCTAAAACACATCTTAAAATACAGTCCATATAACCAAAATAAAAAATTAATAATCGAAAATTTAATGTTAAATTACGAGGATTAATGAGCAAATTCTTAAAGAAAACTTTGACCAAATTAAATAAATTATCAAGCGATCAAAAGCTTAAGTTTATTCAAGACATCTATAAAAAAATAGAAATATATGATGGTATTTTTGCATCCATTAATGAGGGGATTCTGGTACTTGATAAACTTAATAACATAATTTATCTAAACAAAATGCTATTTCAAATTCTAGCCATAAGTCATAAATACAAATTAGAAACCCTTAAAGATATTCAAATTCCAACTCTAACAAACCTAATAGAAGAATTAGCAACAAATGAAGATAAAATAATAGGATTTGAGGTACAAGTTTCAACAAACATATACATTAAAATATCATTTATGCCATATGTAATAGATCAAAAACTTGAAGGAAACATTATTTTAATTGAAGATATTAAAGACAAAAAACATAAAGAAGAACTTTTCAGAAGAGCTGAGGCTTTAGCCGCCTTTACAAGACATGCAAGAAATATTGCACATGAGATCAAAAATCCGCTAGGAGCAATTGATATAAATTTACAACTACTCAAAAAGGAACTAGATAGACAAGGTATCAAAAGTATAAAAGCAAATAATTACTTCAAAATAATAAAAGAAGAAATAAATAGAATGGATAAAACTGTAACAGATTTTTTATTAACAGTTAGACCAATAAAAATAATACCAGCAAAGAGAGATATTACTGATATTATAAAAAGCGTCTATAATTTATTAAATCCAGAATTAAGAAATAAAGATATTAAATTCATACTCAACTTAAAAAAAGTAAGTCTTGTATTAATCGATGAGAAACTCATAAGGCAAGTAATAATTAACATAGTAAAAAATGCAGAAGAAGCACTACTTGAATCAAATAAAAAAATAAAAAGAATAGAAATTTCTATCCACGAAAACGAAGCGAAAATATACATTAGTATTAAAGATAATGGAAATGGAATAAAAAATGAAACAAAAGATGATATATTCAAGCCTCAATTCAGCACAAAAGAAAGTGGAAGTGGCATAGGACTCACTATCTCTTATAAAATAGTTAAAGAACATGGAGGTGAAATTTTTGTGGAAAGTAAAGAGATGAAAGGAACATCTTTCACAATTACACTTCCAAAATTAAACACAGGTAAAATTCTAATTGAAGGATGTTTAGAGAATGAGTAAGATACTAGTAGCAGATGATGAGAAAAATATACGAGAGGGGATAGCAACTTATCTTGAAGAGGAAGGTTACTTTGTATTTACTGCTAGTGATGGAGAGGAAGCTCTTGAAACAATTGAAAATGAAAAGATTGATGCTATAATATCTGATCTTAGAATGCCTCAAATATCGGGAGAAGAACTACTTAAAATCGTAAAAGATAAAAATCCAAATATACCCTTTATTATTCTTACAGCTCATGGAACTGTAGATTCAGCAGTTGATGCTATGCGAGAAGGTGCTTATGACTTTTTAACAAAACCTGTTGATCTTGAGAGACTATTACTAATAATAAAGCGAGCCTTAAATGGTAAAAATGACAAAAGGCATGAAAACATATCTCAAGAAAATGTCATAATTCGCAAAGATTTAAACTATTATGAACGCATATTTGGAAGATCGCTTATAATGCAAAAAACTTTAGAACTTGTAAAAAAAATCGCAAAATCAAAAGCATCTGTCCTAATAACTGGAGAGAGCGGAGTTGGAAAAGAAATAATAGCAGACGCCATATTTGACTTATCAAATAGAAATGATAAACCCTTCATTAAGGTCAATTGTGCTGCACTCTCTGAGAGCATACTTGAGAGTGAGCTCTTTGGACACGAAAAAGGAGCATTTACAGGTGCAATATCTCAAAAAAAAGGTAGATTTGAATTAGCGGATAAAGGAACGATATTTTTAGACGAAATAGTAGAGATATCACCTGAAGTTCAAGTAAAACTACTAAGAGTACTTCAAAATAAAACATTCGAACGAGTAGGCGGAGAGACTACCATGCAAGTTGACATTAGATTATTAACAGCAACAAATAAAAATATTGAAGAAGAAATTAAAAAAGGAAGATTTAGAGAAGATTTATTTTATAGGCTTAACATAATAAATATCAATATCCCACCCTTAAGAGAGAGAAAAGATGACATACCAAATCTAACAAAAATACTAATTAAAGATGTTGCAAGTGAAAATAATAGAGAAGAAAAAAGTCTCTCTAATGATGCACTAAAAGCCCTTTATGCATATGATTGGCCAGGAAATATTAGAGAGCTTAAAAATGTACTCGAGAGTGCCTTAATATTATCTAAGGGAAAACAAATCGCAAGAGATGATCTACCTCCCAAAATTAGAAATAACACAAACCAAATAGTTAAAATAACACTACCAATAGGTATAAGCTTAAAAGAAGCGGAAAAAGAAATAATTAAGCAAACACTCCTACATTCTAAGAACAATAAAAGCAAATGTGCTGAAACACTTAAAATAGGAAGAAAAACCTTGCACAATAAAATAATAGAGTATGATATAAACTAAATCAATCATTATCAATTAATATACAGTATAAAAGATATACCGATTATTTTATACTGTATATTTTTTTATACTAAAAATATATTAATGACAATATATACGTCAAGCTGAAACAAGCTTAAGTAAGAATTTAAAGCAAAGTGTGGCAAAAAATTATACTCTCATATCTGCACTATTCAAGTTATTAAATTGTAATAAATATAACTTAAGAGCAAACTCTCACATACTAATAAAAAACTTAACTTATCTACTTTAAAATCTTAATAGGATTAACGGGTGCATCTTTTTTCAATATTTCAAAATGCAAATGGGGACCTGTTGAACGGCCAGTTTGACCTACCCTACCAATAATATCCCCTGTTTTTAGAATATCCCCTTTCCTTACAATGTAAGAACTAAGATGACCATAAAGAGATTTAATACTGTTTTTATGTTCAACCACAACAAAATTGCCATAACTATCATTATAGTCAACTACAACTACAACACCATAAGATGCACAATAAACCAAAGAATTCATTGATGCTGCAAGATCTATACCTGTATGAAAACTTCCCATACCAGTAAAGGGATCTGGTCTAAATCCAAAATCAGAGCTAATAATAAATCTCTTTAAAGGGAAAATAAAATTAGAATTTAAAAAGAAAAGCATTTCTGTACTTGAGAAAAAGCTCAACTCTGGTTGCTTCATAGAATCAAAAAAATAAAACTCATAAATCTTATTATTCTTTCTAACCTTTATCTTTTCTGCCTTTGTTAAATCTCTTGTTGCTAAAAGTAAATTATTAAATCTATGTTCCTTGTTATTAAAAATGAAAAGACCTTTTTTACTAGGAATTAAAATATCTTGTCCTGCCCTTAGAAAAGGAGAATCTAGTAAATTAATTGTCGAAATACTAGCTTGCCAACCATTTACCTTATTTGCAATCTTAAAAAAAGTATCACCTTCTTTAACTTTATATGAATAAATAAATAAAGGAACACTTTCTCTCTTATTATATTTAGCAATTTTTACCCTAAGATCATGAAAAATAGGATCTTTATTGGAAAAATTTTTTATAACAGGGTAAGAATAGACATAATCAAACTGTAATAAAAAAAAAACAATTTCTAATAAAAAAACAAACTTACCCATAAATAAACTCCAATTAATAGATGAGGTTAAATATAATAAAAATCTAAAAAAAAAGAAATAATAAATAAACTTGTAAATAAATAAAAACTGTATTAAACTAATCTTAATTATGAAATTAAACGAATATCAAATAAAGGCTAAACAAACTGCTAAATATAAAAATAAAAAGGAAGAACTAATCTTAACAACCCTTGGACTTGCTGGAGAGACAGGTGAGGTTGTAGAGAAAATAAAAAAACTAGGTCGTGATAAGGAATACGTACTTGACGATGAATATTTATTGGCAATTAAGAAAGAACTTGGTGATGTCTTATGGTACATTTCAAATCTAAGTAATAATCTTGGAATAACACTTGAAGATGTTGCTATTACAAATCTAGAAAAATTAAAAAAAAGACATGAAAATGGCACAATTAATGGCGAGGGTGATGAAAGATAAAAGACATCAAGCTCCACAGCAGTAATTCAGAAAATGATAAGTGTTTATATAAAAGGCTTATTAATTGGTATTGCAAGCATAATACCAGGGGTATCAGGGGGAACCCTAGCCCTAATACTAGGAATTTACTACAACATAATACATTCATCTGCAAATCTAATAAAACTGAAAAGGGTAAAAGAAAGCATAATTTTTATTGGAATACTATCACTTGGTATATTAACTTCAGCAACAATACTTGCAAAAATATTTAAAAATTATATCTTAGATGGAGCAATAAGAGAAACGTACTTAAATGCGCTTTTTATAGGATTAACCACAGGAAGCATATTAACATTAAAAAAAGAAATAAATATAAAAAGAAATAAATGTAAAATTACAAAATATTTTTTGTTTTTAATTGGATTGCTCAGCATACTATTTTTCTTAATGTTAAAAACTTACAACATATCATCAGACATATCAGAATATCAAGATAAAACCTCAATTAAATATTACCTACTAATTGCCAGTTCAGGAATAATAGGTGGTTGTGCAATGATTCTACCAGGCATCTCAGGTTCACTCATATTGCTAAGTCTTGGGACTTACAAAGAAATTATCAACATCATTTCACAACTTAATATAACACTATGCACAATATTTGGAATATCCACAATAATAGGAATAGGAATTACAATACTAATAATCAAAAAAACAATAGACAAACATCTTGTTAAATTTCTTTATTTATCGATAGGTCTAATCTTGGGGTCAATCATACAAATGCTATTTGTTATAACAAAACTTAATGCACACCCTACTTTAATGCTAAACCTATCCTTAAGTACTCTATTCATTACAGGAATATATATAAACAAACTACTTGAGAATAGATTTAGCAAATTTAAAACTTTAAATACCGAAAACCGGACTTGAACCGGTACGGAGCTTCCTCCTCAGGATTTTAAGTCCTGTGTGTCTACCATTTCCACCATTTCGGCATCGCTAGTAATGATATAACAATGAAATAATGATGTCAAGCACTAAATATCTCCAAAATTTATTTTATCACAATACTTTTTGGAATATTATTTATATAAAAATTATCATATAAGTAACTTAAAATAATATAAACCAAAGAATGAAAAGATATTTGAGCTACAAAATTAGAATAAATTCTATCATCAATGGTGTTAATTATATGCATAGGATTAATTGAATTATAAATCAAACTAAAATAACCATTCTTAATAACTATATCTAACACATTAAGCTCACGCTTATCTAAAATAAAAAGCAAATTTTCATACCTATGATTTAAATATGTTATCTGCTCATCGACAATGGCAATATCTAAATTATCAGCTATCTCTTCATCAAAATTAAAAACAACAATCCCATAATGACGATCTTTAAAAATAAAATCAACAACCACACCTAACCTGTACTCATAAAGTCCTTCAATAAAATCTAAAACTTTAATCTTAATCTTTTCTTTAGCAAGAATACCAATAGAAGAGTTATTATTTTGTTTAATAAAATATGCATTTTCAAAACTTGCAAATGAAACTTTGTTATTAATTAGATCCAATTCCTCCTTACTTAAATCCTTAATAAGGACTAAATCAAAATCTGAGAAAAAAATATTATAAGCAACATCTACTAACGTATTTAAAGAAGTAAAATTTTTTGGAAAACTAGTAACACTAAATTCCAAAATGCTAAAATCCCTCTTAGATAAGCTACAAGATAACACTAAAAGACTAAGAAATAAATTTTTCAAGCTCAAGTCTAGTTGTAACAATCTTAAAGACAAGACCATATTGCATTGCAGATTCACTATCTAACCAAAAATCCCTATCGGTATCCTTTTCAACTTTATTAAGTTCCTGCCCCGTCTCCTTTGCAACAATATCATTAAGTTCGCTCTTAACTTTATTAAGTTCATTTGTGTAAATCTCAATATCTGTAGCAACTCCTTTAAAACCACTTAAGGGTTGATGCAATAAATATCTCGCATGAGGTAAAGAAAATCTACTCTTTGAATCTGCCGCTAAAAAAATTAAAGCGCCAGCACTTGCCACAAGTCCAACTCCAATTGTAAAAACCTTAGGCTTTACAAAGCGTATCATATTAAAAATAGCAAACCCAGCATCAATATCACCACCTTCTGAGTCAATGTAAACAAATATCGGTTTATTGCAATCCGATGCTTCTAAAAATAATATTTTTTCCTGAAATAACTTAGAAGTATCTTTATTAATCTCTCCTGTAATAACTATTGATCTACTCTTTAATGCAAACTCTAATGATTGCTGTATTTCCGTCTGCATCTTCATATCTTTAAAATCCATAAACTTACCTTTTCAATAATTATAATTTGATACATATTATAATTAAAAACAAAAGGTTTTTAAATGTTTACATAAAATAAGACAGACATACTACTAAAAATGGCCAATCTGAAAATTTTAATAACCTAAAAGATCAAATAATGCATGAATGAATTGCTTACTAAAGAATAATTTTTTAAAATTACAAAGAAAATAAAACCTAACAAAGGAATATCTAATGGAATATGAATTTGCAGTCATTGGTGGTGGCATTGCTGGGAGTACTTTAACTTACGAAATACTTCAAAGAAAAAAAAGCGTAATTCTCTTTGACAATGGGGATTGCAAGGCAACAACCGTAGCAGGAGGTCTTATTAATCCTATTATGGGAAGAAAAATGAATATTGCTTGGAGAGAGCCTGAAATTTTCACATTTGCAATTCAATACTATAAAGAAATGGAAAAAAATATTAACTGTAATTTCTTAAAAGAAAATCCTATTTTCAGACCATTTACCACAAAAACACAACAAGAAGAACTGATTTTGAAAATGAAAAATGATGAGGCTCTAAAAAACTTCATCCTTGCAATAAAAAATGGAAAAGTATACGATTTTGCTAATGACAATGATGGGGGCCTATTAATAAAGGGCGCAACAATAAACACAAATTTATATATACAAACCCTTAAAAAGTACTTTATAAAATATAACTCATACATAGAAGCAGAAATTAATGAAAATGAAATTAAAGCAAATGATAAATTTTTTACAATAAATAAATTTAAATTCAAAAAATTAATATTGACAAAAGGACATAAAGAAAAAATTGGGGGATTCTTTTCATACCTTCCATTCAAACTAGCAAAAGGAGAAATACTTATTGTAGAAATTCAAGGATTAAATCTTAAAGAAATTTATAATAGACATGTATCATTAATACCTTTACAAGATAATAAATTTTATCTTGGCGGAACTTACGAATGGCAAACCTTAGATACAAGCACAAATGAATGGGCAAAAAAAGAATTACTAAACAAGCTTAAAAAAATTACAAACCTAAATTACAAAATAATACAACACAAAGCACATATAAGACCCTCTACACTTGACCGAGAACCCTTTCTTGGTGAACATCCAAAACACAAAAATATATTTATATTAAATGGATTTGGAACAAGAGGAATATCAATGGCAGCATATTTATCTAAAAACATTTTAGATTATATTGAAAGCAAGTCTAATCTTCCAACTTATTACGATATTAAAAGATATGAAAATTTATATAATTCCTTAAGATAGACAAAATATCTTACATGTCTAATGGATCTTCTCTAAAACTTTATTTTAATAAATAATTTCCAATTGAAATATTTCTAAATTCACAAAAAAATAATATAATATCCAAGTGTACAAAAAACTAAAATTTAACAATCAAAATAATACTTATCTATCTTTTATCAAGAAAAACACTCTACATCAAATATCAAGGAGCACATACCATTAAATTAAAAAATTATTTTAAAAAAACACAAGATACCAATATAAATTCCATGCTCATTTGCAAAACCAATTTTGAAATGTATCTTTATATGTTACTAACGAAAAAAAGGGAGATTATTTTTTGAACTTTAATATCAATATTCTTGGCACAGGAGGAACAAGACCACTACACAACAGATATTTAACTTCCGTCTTAATAGAATACCATGGAGAAAGCTTCCTCTTTGATTGCGGAGAGGCTACTCAAATGTCCCTTCGGAAACAAAAAATATCATGGCAAAAAATCAAAGTGATTTGTATTACACATTTACATGCTGATCACATCACAGGTCTACTTGGAATAGTAATGCTGATGGCACAAAGCGGTGATACAAGAAAAGAACCTCTAACCATTATTGGGCCTATCGGCATTAAAAAATATTTAGACGCAAATATCGAACTTTTGCGAGTACATAAAAATTATGACATAATATACAAAGAAATAATAACCAATAAAACAGAACCTATTTTATATGAAGATAAGAAGAAAAGAATCGAATATATAAAGCTCAAGCATTCAATAGAATGTGTTGGGTATTTATTTATAGAGAAAGATAAGCCTGGAAAATTTAATACCCAAAAGGCAGAAAGTCTAAATATACCAAAAGGACCTATTAGAAAAACATTACAGGAAGGACACGAGGTAATACTTAATGGAAGAAAAATATTACCTTCTGAAATACTAGGCAAGTCTCAAAAAGGATTAAAGTTTGCATATATTACAGATACAGCTTACTTTGAAGAATTAAGTACACACATCAAAAACTTTAATCTAGTAATTATTGAGAGTACATTCAAGAATGACTTAAAAGATGAGGCTAAAAAAAAATTGCACTTAACAGCAAAATTAGCAGCAAAAATCACAAAAAAAGCAAAGGTATATCAAACAGGACTAATTCATTTTAGTGAAAGATATACACTAAATAAAGATTTGTGCGAGTTATTAGATGAAGCACAACAAGAATATCCAAATGGAGAAATCTTTTTAACAAAAGATGGAATGAGACTCAAAGCAAATAAAGACAAATTTATTATAAAATAATAGTATCTAAGGAGATAGCATATGATAAATGTAAAAAATATCACTAAGACATATGGTTCATTTACAGCTCTCTTTAATGTTAGTTTCAAAGTTAACGAAGGAGAAGTGCTTGGAATACTAGGCCCAAATGGGGCAGGAAAATCAACATTAATCAAAATCCTAACATCATTTCACTACCCAAACAAAGGTAATGTAAAAATCTTTGGAAAAGATATTATAGAAAATTCAAAAGAAATATTGCAAAATGTAGGATACATACCTGAAAAACTGGCTCTTTATCCCGAACTATCTGTTAAAGAATATTTAAATTTTATATCAGAAATTAAAGGGGTTGAAAATCCAAAAAAAGAAATAGATAAGGCAATAGGTATTTTTAAACTTGAAAGTGTCAAAAATAAACTAATATCTACCCTATCAAAAGGATTTAAGCAAAGAGTAGGAATAGCTGGTGCTTTAATTAATAATCCCAAACTTATAATACTTGATGAACCTACAAATGGGCTTGATCCAAATCAAATTATAGAATTTAAAGAATTTTTAAAAGAACTTGCACAAACTAGCACAATACTGTTCTCCTCTCATATTTTAAGCGAAGTCGAATCAATTTGTAAAAGAATTATTATTATTAATAATGGAGAGATTATTGCCGATGATACTAAGGAAAATATAGCCAAAAACAGACTTAAAGAAACTGAGCTAGATATCATTATTTATAAAGATTCTGGTATAACAAAAGAACATTTTAGTAGCAATGATATATTTACCTCAATTAAAGTAGAAGAATATGAGAAGGAAATCAATGTTTCATTAAGGCTTGCACCTGATAAAACTGAGAAAGAACTTTTTAATTATGTTATAAGTAAAGGAATAATACTAAAAGCAATGATTCCAAAACATGAAAGCTTAGAAAAAATATTTAGCAAACTAACAAAGGAGAGAAAACAATGAAAATAGATCTAAGACAATCTTTAGCTTTGTCAAAAAAAGAATTAAAAGTTTTGTTTGGCACACTAACTGCATATGTTGTAATGTTATTTTTCCTAATATTTGTAAATTTTTCTTTTATTTTCTTATCAGGATTTTTCATTAAAGACAATGCCTCATTAATGTCTTATTTCTCATCAATGCCTATCATTTTAATGTTAGTGCTCCCGGCTCTTAGTATGGGGGTATTCTCAGAAGAGCATAAAACAGGAAGCATTGAATTACTTTATGCACTACCAATAAGTCCACAAGAGATAGTACTTGGCAAATTTATTACACTTAAGATATTTACATTAATACTTTTCACTCTCACACTACCACTTACAATAATGACAATTTTTATGGGTGAATTCGACCTTGGCATAATATTTCTTCAATATTTAGGAATAATCCTTTATTCTTACTCAGTGCTTAGCATGGGCGTATTTATATCATCTATTACTAAAAGCCAAATAGTATCTTATATACTAAGTGTATTTATTTTAATCATAATAGTATTTTCAGGAAAGTTAGTAATGATATTTGGAAAAGATAATATATTTGGACAAATACTCAGTTTTATCTCAATCACTAATCATTTTAGTTACTTTAATATGGGAATATTAAACTTAGCAGACCTTATCTACTTCATTACATTTTCAATTACATTCCTGATGCTAAGTTCATATAGCATAAGATTAAAAAAATGGAGATAATTATTTTATGAGAAACAAACATAAAGAGATTCTAAATTTAACTTTAAATCTTACAATAATATTTCTGCTCTTTTGCAACATATCTATTTTGGTTTTTAAAATAGATTTTACTAAAAACAAAGCTTTTACAATTTCTAAAGTTACAAAAGATTTGTTTTCAAATGCAAATGAAAATATATATATTACTTACTATAACTCTGCAAGTCTTGGCAATTATTTTGCATTCCCAGACCAAATAAAAAACTTCTTAACAAGTTTTGCCGATTCCTCAAGCAGAAAAGTAATTTATAGAGAAATAGATGCTGACAAATTAACCACTCCTTTAGAACAAATTGGAATTCCAGCCCAACAAATCGATCTAAGAGAGATCAATCAACTTTCAATACTCAAAATATATTCAGGAATTGAAATAATTTATGAAGGCAAACGCGAAGTACTCCCAATAGTAACAGAAATTAGCAACTTAGAATATGATCTTGCAAGCATCCTAGATAAGTTAATAAATAATACAAAAAAAGTATTAGGACTTGCATTTGGAGACGCCAAATTAAAAGCAACGCACAAAAATTTTATAGAAATAATGCAGAAAGCTTTCAAAACTGAAGTTAAAGAAATAAATCTCAGTAATGAACAACTAAAAGATATAAATGGATTATTTATAATTGGCTCTAAAGAAATAAATGAGGAAATTTTGAAAAAAATTGACGAGTTTATTATCAATAACGGAAAAGTATTACTTGCTACAAGCAAAATTGATTATGATCCTCAAAGCCCATACACCACAACTCCCATTAAATCTGCACTTTTTAATCTAATTGAAAGCTACGGTATCAAATATAATGACAATATTATACTGGATAAAAGAGCACCAAGTCTTTTCTTAGGGGGCAACTTTCAAACTTACTACCCATGGATCTTGATTGATAAAAGTAATATCATAGATCCCAATAATCCCTTACTTAAAAATTTTTATGATGCCATAATTCCTTGGACTAGTTCATTAGATCTCATAGAAGCTAAAGATGGTAGTGAAATAAAATATTTACCCTTATTTGCAAGCTCTAGAGAATCTTGGCAAGTTAACGATGAAGAAGTTGCAAGCATAGCAATGCATTCATTTAACGTTCCTAAAACTTTTGATAAAGAAGATAAGCAAAAAATTCTTGGATATTCAGTTGAAGGACAAATTAAAAGTTTATTTAATGATAAAAAATCTGAAAATTCAAAAATAATTTTACTAGGTTCAAACATGTTATTTAGTGATTACATGTATAATGGTTCGCCTTCAAACTTTGAACTTGCCGGACGAATTTCAGATTACTTAATGCAAAAAGAAGCGTTTTTTAGCATTAAATCAAGAGAAGTACGCTCAAAACTAAAATTTATAAATTCGTCAAAAGAAATGTTAAATGCAAAATTTTCGTTAATACTCATAAATTTAATCATATTGCCTATAGTAATAATAATATTTGGACTTAGCAGATTTAGCAAAAAAAGAAGAATCAACTAAAAGGAGAGTTTATGGACAATAAAAAAATGTTGCTAGGAATGAAAGAAAACATAAAAATAATAATAATTGTAATATTAACATCCACATTTTTGTTAGGAATAATATTCTCCAATCAAAATCAAGTTACAAAACTTTTAGAGGAAAAATTTTTTGCAATCGACTTCAATCAAACTGCAAAAATCGAGACGGAACTTGACGGAACAATCATAAAATCGGGAAAAGGTTGGGAACTTCAATATAACGACATAAAACTTCCAATTGATGAACAAAGAGTCAATTCCATGATTAAAGATATAGAAAACCTTCAAAAAAATAAACTTGTAAGTAAAGATCCAAAAAAACATAAAGAACTAGGAATAAAGGAAAGTCCTGATTTTAAATTGTTTGACGATAAAAATAATTTGTTAACAGAAATATTTATTGGAAACTCAGGAGAAGGGGATTCAAGACTATCTTATATAAAGGGCAGTGATGCTAATGTCTACCTAACAAATAATATTTTCCTATCCTATAAAGGTAATTCTTACAATACATTTGCAAATACTAAACTTTTTAAAGAAAAAGAAACTAAAATAGAACGTTTATCTTTAAAAGTACTAAATAAACCAAAAAAAACTGAAGAAGACATCATACAAAATGATTATAACGTATCTATTCAAGATGGTCTTTACTTTTTCAATAAAGAAGTATTACGCAAAGAAAGGCTCTTACAAATGATTCAAGAATTCACAACAGATGGACTTGAGATAGATCAAACTAAAATCAACGATTATAATCTCCAATATAATATTGAAATAGAATGGAACAACAAAAGTTTTAATAATATTGATGTTTACTTCAATAAAGACGAAAAAAATAGAGACATACTAATGAAAAGGGATAATGATGTATATTACTATACTACTAACAAGTGGTCTTTTTTTGATATATTCAATTTAGAGAAAAAGATAAAAACAAAAGATAATGATTCTAATGAAGATCATTTAAAAGACAACACTGATCATCATGATCACAAACATTAATATCTCGATATATGCGATATAAAACAAAAATAGAAAAACAAAAATAAACAAGAGATATTAAAAAAAGATAAGAATGTAGAATATAAGGTATCCTGCTCTTTGGCAGGATATTGTAATATACAACCAAACTAACTAAATCATCACTTGATTCAAAATTAACTTTAATTCTTTTTATAAAAATACTATGACTTAAAGAAGACGGTTCTAATTTACCAGTAAATTTATAAATTGAATCATCTTTTGATTTATAAACTAGCATCCCATTAACCGATGAGAGTAAATAATAAGAATTAACCAAATCATTATCAAATAAAGTTTTATCAAAATAATTTTCTAGATCTAAATCTTTAAAAAAATTTATATTATATGATTTTATATCATCTACTAAATCATCAAGATCAAAATCAATCTGATTTAAAAATTTATTAATAAAATAAAAAAAAGTTAAAAATAAAAATAAAACTGAAGCAACAAAAAATAAAAAATAGTATCTAATTAAATAGATATCCCTACTCTCTTACCAGTAAACGCTTAATTTTTTGCAAAATCTCATATTCTTTTTTAATTTTAAAACTATTACCCTTAGGACTAGAATCAAGATCGCCCTCTAATCTACTAATAAACTTAACTAATGCAGCCCGTTCTTCACAACTCAATTTAATCTTACTTAAATACTCATTATCATTAAACTTATTTATTATAGTCTCAACATCAGCAAAACTAAAATCGGAAGTATCATTATCACCTCGAATTTCTTGTTCCTTTGGAGAACATGAATCCAACTCTTCATCTTGCCCCAACTTCTCTTCTAAATCACTTAAGTCAGTATCATAAAGATTTTTCTCTTCAAAATCTTTAATACAACCTTGCAAGTCCATACAATTCAAATCTGCCTTTAATACATCTTCAAAATTATCAAGCTTTTTTAAACCAGAAGAAATATTACCAATTTCCTGCTTTTGTAGCAAATCAATATCATCAATACCATCATTTACTTCATGCAAAGGTACATCACCAGTCAAATTTATATCTGCACCATCAATTTCATGAGCAATAACATCATTAACATCACTTGCTTCTTCATTCCCTTCCCTAAATTTTTCCCCATTTAAATCTTCTAAGTTTTTATCTGAATATTCAATTTCATTTAAACCATCATCTAAAAGATGAACATGCTCTCTTAAATCATCTTGCTCATAAGATGAAACATTCTGTTCCTGTACACTCTCTACATTAGAGGGATCTTCATTAAGGACAAAATCACCTGAATGAGCATTATTTTTAATCTCCAAATCAACACCAAGAGAACTTTTGCCTACTACAGGCTCTCTTAAAACTTTATTATCTCCATCTAAGTTCATCATCAAATCCTGACCCTTACTACCATCACCATTAGTAATATTAGCCGCACCAAAAGGAGACTTGCCCAATAAATCATTATCCTGGGATGTAATAAAATCAACACCTAAAGGTTCTCTATCTTCTTTGTCAGACAACACATCAACAACGTTATGCATATTATTCTCTGCTTGCAAAGATAAATTATGATCTATATCCAAACCATTAAGCTCATTTTTAGGAGCATCTTCAAAAGAAATGCCTACATCAGAATCATTTTCCAAATTACTGTTACTACTAAAGCTTTTCTTATCATCCCTTGAAATTTCATTAAGTCCTTCAAGCAAAGCATCTAACTCTTCTTGATCAAGTGAAACATTTGGCAAATTATT
Source organism: Borrelia nietonii YOR (assembly GCF_023035795.1). Taxonomy (NCBI): domain Bacteria; kingdom Pseudomonadati; phylum Spirochaetota; class Spirochaetia; order Spirochaetales; family Borreliaceae; genus Borrelia; species Borrelia nietonii. Next base: position 802,169 of record NZ_CP073148.1, on the reverse strand, counting down.
TTCTTTTCTTACTAATTCACCAAACTCATTATCTTTAACATTAATTTCATTCTGAGAACTCATAAGATTCATTGCTTTCAAATTAGAATTATCAAATTCCTCAAGAGAGTTCAAATTACGTCCAAGTATTTCATCTTCAACCCTTGAAATACGACCCTCAACCTTTCTTAAATAATTAACTAGCTCACCATGTCTTTGGGCTAAAGAAGAATCAAGTTTTAATAATTTCTCATCTAAGAGATCTTTAATCTCCTCGGAACGCAGAGAAACAATTTTGCCATCAACTGAGTGCTGTGAAAACACACTATCCATATCGAAATCAACTTCTCTAGGACCTGCCTTGATAAAAAAAGAATTTTTATGATTTGCCATACTAAAAGTTCTTCTCCAAATCTACTTAAACAAAGGTTACAAACACCCATAGTCAACGATCATATACTTGTAAATATAATATATTAAAGATATAATTACAAGGCAATATGTTTCTAACAAAAAAAATTATGTTATCTATTTATACAGGAGTAATAAGCTATTTCATAATAACACCAATCTTTGGAGAAACAGGAATTGTTAACTATAAAAAATTAAATAGTAATTTAATTTTAATGAAAGAGCATATTGAAAAATTAAAAAAAATACAAAAAACTTTAAAAACAAAGTATATCAACTTGCAAATATCTAAGTCAGCAATCTTAAGAGAAGCAAGTAAGCTGGGATATTATCCTAAAAATTCCACGATTATAAAAAGTTTTGATAAAAATGAAAACTACTACCAGGGGAATATTTTAAATATAAAACACAGTTTGGGAAATAAAAACATAGATAAAAATTTTTACTTAATATCAATAGTAATTTCACTGATTTCTTATTTCTTATTAAGTTATTTTGACAAAATAAAAACTCTCCATAAAGGAAGATAAAGGGAGATATAGTTACAGCTACATTTATTCTAAAGAATATATTATATATGTTGATTAATGCTATTATATCAACATTCTTTTGCATATCATTAATAAATATATTTTCAAATGATAATTCAAATATCCCATTCATACAAAAGAATATATTTAAAGACTATTTGGAATACATTGGAATACTTAAGAGCATTGAAAGCTATAAGTTAATATACGATTTTGACCCAAATATACCCTTAGACAATGATCATTTTGCTAAACATATTGCAGGAAGCTTATACATAGTTTATAAAACAAAGTATAAAGGATTAATATGGGGAACACCTTACAATTCCCCACTTACAAAAGGCAAATCACCAATGAGTGTAATTTTTAGCAAAATGAAAAACACATTAAAAATATCAATCCCATGCGCTGTACTCTCTTATGCAGTAGCCATTCTTTTTATTCTCATTTGGACTTTATTTGTAAAAAATAAAATTTTAAATAATATTTTAGAATACATAATGTTATTCTTGCACTCACTACCAAGAAATCTAACTGTAATACTAATAACTTCTCTACTTTACTACCTAAAAATAAATCCAAAAAATTTAATAATAGGCGGATTTGCATGGTTTTTTTCATTTTTCATATTTAATGCTGTCATTTTTAAACAATCTCTAGATAAAAATCTATCTGAATTTTACATAATACCCGCAAAATCAAGGGGAGTTAAAAATTTCAAAATAATAACACTCCATGCATTAATTCCCTCTCTAGTTCCATTAATTACCCAACTTAGACCTACTCTTGCAACAGCTTTTTTCGGTGCGTCTTTTATTGAGATAATGTTTGGAATTGATGGAATTGGAGCTTTAACAATTAATGCTATCAAACATAATGATTATATTCTCTATAAAAACTTACTATTTGTTGGTGTATTTATTATGCTCATACCAAATTTAATAACGGATATTTTAACACATAATATTAATCCTTATAAGGATGTAATAGAATAATGTATAAACTTAAAAAATTATGCATTATATCATTAGGAATATTCATTTTATTTTTAATAATAATTCCTGAATTAATTAATGAAAATTCAAAATTCGCAATATACAAAAAAGACCCAAATAAAACATACATCCAGACAATAAACAAACTACCTCAAACACCAACAGCCACAAATCCTCTAGGAACGGATAAAATGGGCAGAGATATACTGGCAAGATTAATAATTGCCACTAGAAATTCTATTTTACTTGCATTTAGTTATGCAACAATTTCTGCAATAATTGGAATCTTTATAGGAATAATAATAGGAAGTTTAAAATTTAAAACTTGTTTAATAATCTCAAAACCAATAGAAGCACTACAAACAATACCATTTTCTTACATATTAATGTTAATTTTTTACTACTTTGCAAAACAAGAAAATTATAATATATTGAAGGTTGCATTTACTTTAGCCTTAATACATGGATGGATCAAATTTTCGTTCATAGCAAGAAATAATACACTACTAATTAAAAACCTTGATTACGTGAAAGCAAGCAAGACTATGGGCGCAAGTCAATTTAGAATAATTATATACCACATATTTCCAGAAGTTTTCTCATCAATATCATCAATAATTCCCCTACAAATCTCAAAAAGTCTGACTACTTTTGAAGTAATAAATTTCTTACAACAAAAAGATAAAAGCTACTATCCAAGCCTTGGGGAACTTTTAGGATACATCGAAATGGGAAGAGAATACGCTTGGATATGGGCATATCCTTTAATGATACTACTCATCATTAACATTATACTAACATTCATAAGTTCAAAACTTAAAAAACACATGAAATATTTCATTTCATCATGAAACTACATTGAAACTACAATCAAAAAAGTCTTGGTGCAAATTTTTCTAAAAAACAATTTTTACAAGTTTTACTACGTGATGTACAAATATCTCTTGCATGTCTATTAATAGCCATAGAAAATCTATATTGCTTATCAGCAGGTATTTTACTCTTTAAATCTAATTCAATTTCTAAAGGGGTTCTCTTAAAGGTAATCCCATGCCTGATAACAACCCTACTAAAATGAGTATCTACAATTATAGCCGGCTTATTATAAATAACTCCAAGAATAACATTAGCGGTCTTTCTACCTACTCCTGGCAAAGATACAAGATCAAAAATATCATTCGGAATAATACCTTTAAATTTTTCTAAAATCATTCGTGCACAATTTATAATATTCTTAGATTTATTTGAATAAAATCCTAACTTATAAATCAATTGCTTAACATCTATCAAATCAGCATTTGCCAAACTTTCAAAATCTCCATATCTTTTAAAAAGCTCAGGCGCAATTTTATTAACCATATTATCAGTTGTCCTTGCACTCAAAATTACCATTATCAAAAGCTCATAATTATTCCTAAAAGTTAAAAAAGGTTTAACATCCGGATATCTAGATAAAGCTTCATCTACAATTAAATCAATGTTAAGCATAAAATAATTATAAAACATCCGTAATTATAACAAAACATAAGTAATAATATTTTTATTGACAAGGTTTTTTCAACATGATATACTCAATTTTAGGCTCAAAAGCGCCAATAGCTCAACTGGACAGAGCAACAGACTTCTAATCTGTAGGTTTTAGGTTCGAGTCCTAATTGGCGCGTAATTTTTTCGGGACATGGCCTAGTGGCTAAGGCACCTGCTTTGGGAGCAGGGGATCGTGAGTTCGAATCTCACTGTCCCGACTGTTTCTATAATATAAAGGAAGAACAAAATTTTGTTCTTCCTTTTTTAATTACTTAAAAACACTGTTTAATTAAAAAATAATTTAAGACACTTTTTTTAAAGTATTTAGATCCAAAGTAATAAGCTTTTTAGATGCATCTTGCAAATAAACATAACCTGCATCAACAGTAAAACTTGTAAATGGCAAAACTTCATCTTCTGATAGAATAAATTCACTTAAATCCTTTGAAGAAAACTTTGCTAATTTCCAAACATTATTATCCTTAACAACTACCAAAATCATTTTTGAATCAACATAAAGAGAAGAATCTCTACTTAACTCAAAATCTGCTTCAGATTCAACTTTTAAATTTTCTGCTTTATTAAGCAACTGAAGCTTTGCAATACCTGAACAAAGTTTTATAGCTACAAAATCATCTCTTCTCTCATAAACCCCATACCTCCTAATACCATACCTAGAAGCCTCTTCCAATTGGCCTCCATCTGAGTCAATTAACCTAAGAACTCCCAAATTCGTATTGGGATTTAAAACCTCTAAAAACATAGGTTTATGTATAGGTTTTTGATTTCCAGTCTCAAGAGGTAACTTACCTACACCTTCAGATTGATCTGGTTGCTTTTTAAAAGCTAAAGCCTTATCAGGCAAGCTTCGAGATTGATTGTTTACAACACTAGGAATATTTTTAGGACTATCAGCAGTAGCTCTCTTAAGTTGTCTTTTCAACTCAGAAGCTGACTTTAATTTTTCATCCTTCTTTAATGAACTTACTTCCCTAGGTTTTGGCAAATTATTATCTAGCTTTCCTTTATTAATACCTTCCTGCACCTTATCTTTAACTGCATCCCTTCGCCCATCTAACCGCCTCTGCAGCTCCTTAGGCCCATCTGTCTTATCCTTTAAAGCATCTCGCTTAACTAGCTTATCATCAATTTGCTTCTTAATACCTTCCTTCTCAACATCAGCAGTAGCTCTCTTAAGTTGTCTTTTCAACTCAGAAGCTGACTTTAATTTTTCATCCTTCTTTAATGAACTTACTTCCCTAGGTTTTGGCAAATTATTATCTAGCTTTCCTTTATTAATACCTTCCTGCACCTTATCTTTAACTGCATCCCTTCGCCCATCTAACCGCCTCTGCAGCTCCTTAGGCCCATCTGTCTTATCCTTTAAAGCATCTCGCTTAACTAGCTTATCATCAATTTGCTTCTTAATACCTTCCTTCTCAACATCAGCAGTAGCTCTCTTAAGTTGTCTTTTCAACTCAGAAGCTGACTTTAATTTTTCATCCTTCTTTAATGAACTTACTTCCCTAGGTTTTGGCAAATTATTATCTAGCTTTCCTTTATTAATACCTTCCTGCACCTTATCTTTAACTGCATCCCTTCGCCCATCTAACCGCCTCTGCAGCTCCTTAGGCCCATCTGTCTTATCCTTTAAAGCATCTCGCTTAACTAGCTTATCATCAATTTGCTTCTTAATACCTTCCTTCTCAACATCAGCAGTAGCTCTCTTAGGTTGCCCTTCCAAATCTTCAATAGTTTCAATTAATTGCAATTTATCATCTACTTTTGGAGAACTTACTTCCCTAGGTTTTGGCAAATTATTATCTAGCTTTCCTTTATTAATACCTTCCTGCACCTTATCTTTAACTGCATCCCTTCGCCCATCTAACCGCCTCTGCAGCTCTTTAGGCCCATCTGTCTTATCCTTTAAAGCATCTCGCTTAACTAGCTTATCATCAATTTGCTTCTTAATAATTTCCTTCTCAGCATCATCTGTAGCCCTCTCAAGTTGCTCTTCCAAATCTTCAATAGTTTCAATTAATTGCAATTTATCATCTACTTTTGGAGAACTTATTGCTCCAGGTTTTGGCAAATTCTTGCCTCTATTCACTTTATCAATACTTTCTTGAACTTTATCTTTAACTCTATCCCTTTGCCTATCTAATTTCTCCTGCGAACTATCTAATTTCTTCTGTGACTTTTCAAGCCCATCTGTCTTATCCTTTAAAGCATCTCGCTTAACTAGCTTATCATCAATTTGCTTCTTAATGCCTTCCTTCTCAGCATCATCTGTAGCCCTCTCAAGTTGTTCCCTTAAGTTATCAATAGTCTCGGTTAATTCATCATCAATGCTTTTCAAAGTAGCAGACTCAATATCAATTTTTTCCTGATCAACATCACGAATTTCATCCTGAACATCAGTTAAATCTCTTGCAAAGTCAGTACCAACTTCCTCATTTTCACTTAAAAGAGAGATTACTACCTTATCTGTAACTATTTTGTCAAGATCAACATCTGATTCAATGTTTCCTGATAAAATATTTCTCTTAAGAGGAACAAAAATATAAGTCTTTCCAGCCCATTGGCTATAAACTCTTGAAAGTCCTACATTATTCTTACTTAAACCCTCAAGGGCAGGCTGAATATAAGCATCACTATAATAATCCAAATCACCTCGATAAGTAGCGTTATATATTGTAATAGCTTTAGCAAGTAATTCTGCACTCTCTTGACTGTAATTAAACCCCTCCATCAAATATCCTGTAAGTATCCGTCTAAGATTTAAAATACTATCAAGAGAAGAATTCTCACCAATAATAAAAACATCTGAACTACTCTTTTCATCCTCACTGTCAATGTACCTATTAACATAATACTTGCTGTAATAGTTAGATTTGTTATTAGTTAAATTCTTAGCTAAAAACTCACCAATACCTACTATTTGCAGGTACGTATCTGTAGAATCATAAGGACCCCGATAGTTAACAAATTCAAGATCCATATTAACAAAATCCTTCAACTTCTTCTTATCTACTTCTCTAGCATGAAAAGTAAAAATATTTAAAAAGATAAATAAAAAATTAAAAAATATCCATATTCTTTTCATAACAAAATTCTCTCCTAGTTTCCTAGTTAATTATAAACCTTATTATTAACTAAATCGGTATAAATTAAACATCAATCCTAACATACTATAAGATGTATTCAATAAATAATAACATAAAATTAGCAACAAAATAAATCAAAGAGACACAATAATTTCATTAACATACTGATTAATTTTTTCAGAAAAATTTTGGCGTCTTATAAATTTCAAAAGTGTTAAATATTTACTTCTATATCTCTTAAGATTATCCTCTGTAGAATTCAAAATTATCTTGCGCAAGCTTAAAAGAACAGCATATGCTATCTCTAAATTACCCTGATAATTTAATATTACATACTGAATATAATTATATACAAGCTCATCTTGCCCATAATAATATTCAAATCCAGCAATACTGTTAACTAATTGAATTACATTGTTAATATCCTTTTCTTCAATTGCCATATTGATAAAACTCTTAACCGAGGCTGCATCATCAACATAGATAAAATATTTATAAAGCTGTCCCCTTTGAGCTATTCTATCAACTCCATTTTTTGGGGCAAGCCAATTATTAATAGCTTTTCTATATAAATCCAAATATTTTTTAGGGAAACTACCATATTTCATTACCAAAGAATCTAGAACACTTAAAAACTTATTATAAACCTTTCTATTGTATGTAGAATTCAACATTTCATCAAGATCCAAATAAATATCCTCATGCTCTAATAAAGATTTTTCTCTAAAATCTATCCTATTTTGATGATATCTATTACCTAATGTATGATTCCAAACAATAACATCAAGCTCATCTTTATATTCATAATAATAAGTAGTCAGTATCCAATTAAATCCACCAGTAGCAATAATTCCAACATTAGATACAAGACCCGATATTTCCTTCATATCATCATAGCTATCAACCGGTTTGAAATATTCATCAAGAGCTAAAACGCCATTTGACTCCATAACAATAAAAAGATTTTTATTATCATAAAGCATAGCTTCCTTAAGTTTTAAAGGTAAAGCTCTAGAAAATATAAGATCAAGATTTTTACTTAAATTAAAAAAAATCCCAATATCAGAGATTGCAATATATTCTCCATTAAATTTTTCAAATAAAAAATTAATAGGATAGTTTAAACTAATAGAACTTAACATATCACCAAAATCACTATCATATACAACAACATCTCCAGATTGACATCCAACGACTATCTCATTATTAGTACTTATCATTAATACATTGGGAAAAGACATAAGCTCAGTACTCCATATTTGCCCTCCCTCAGAATTAAAAGCAAACATTCTATAATGTTCATTTGCAATATAAAAATTGCCATTCTCAAGAACAACAGAAGAAGTTGCTGCCTTCCCTTCTATATTTACCTCAAAAACCTTTTGACCATCACCAAGTCTTAAAGCAATAACTTTTCCATCAGCCTGGGGAATTAAAATATAACCATTCCCTATTGAAGGGGCTTTTATTGGAGAGGCACCTAACTTATATTTCCATATAAGCTTTCCTCTTCTAATCTTTTGAACTTCATTACGCCCTGTAATAACATAATAACCACTACCAAAATCCTTTAAAAGGAAGGGATATGGGGTCCGATCTAACCTATAAGCATACTTTTTATTTAAAGACATAGTATAAGTCATCAACCACCTATCCTTTGTTAGCACCGTAATAGTATCACGTCTCTCATCAAGAATAGGATTTCCTAAAACCTGCCCTGTTAAAGCTTTCTGGAAATAAAGATTAACATCTGCTGAAAGGGAAAAACAAGCACCTAAAAATATAAAAATACAAACATTTACCTTCAAAACCACAAACATCCTGTAATGGTTAAACATATAATTAAAGTTTTAAGCTGGCATGTCCTTCATAAAGCTTATCTCTTAACTCTTTGACTTTAGAATCATCAATATATTCTGAAAAAGTCATAAAACGATCAATTATTCCATTAGGTGTAAATTCAATAATCCGATTCGCAATGGTATCAATAAATTGATGGTCATGGGATGTGAATAATACAACTCCTTTAAAATCTTGAAGACCCGTATTTAAAGATGTAATTGCTTCAAGATCTAAATGATTAGTTGGTTGATCTAATAATAATACATTAGCTCCACTAAGCATTATCTTTGAAAGCATACATCTTACCTTTTCACCCCCTGAGAGGATATTAACTTTTTTTAAAGCTTCATCTTGACTAAAAAGCATTCGTCCCAAAAATCCCCTAATATAAGTTTCATCCTGCTCTTTTGAATACTGCCTTAACCAATCTACCAAACTTAAATCCACACTAAAATATTGCTCATTATCCTTCTTAAAGTAAGCAAAATTAACAGTAGCGCCCCATTCATAATGACCCTTATAATCTCTATCTTCATTAGTAATTACATCAAAAAGAGAACTTGCTGAGATTGGACTGCCTAAAAAGACAACCTTTTGCCCAGGTTCTACTACAATGCTAAACTTATTTAAAATATGTTGTCCTTCAAATTCCTTGCTCAAATTTTTAATTGTAATAACATTTTTCCCAAGGTCTCTTTCACTCTTAAAGTTAACATAAGGAAACTTCCTTGAAGATGGTTTTAGATCTTCAACTTTAATCTTATCAATTAATTTCTTTCTTGAAGTCGCTTGTCTAGATTTCGATGCATTACTTGAAAATCTTTGAATAAAAGTTTTAAGTTCTGCTATTTTCTCTTCAGATCTTTTCTTAGCTTCTTTAAGTTGTTTATTAAGAATTTGACTAGTTTCATACCAAAAATCATAGTTACCAAGATAAACTTGAATTTTTCCATAATCAATATCAACAATATGAGTACAAACTTGATTTAAAAAGTGTCTATCATGTGACACAACAATAACTGTATTTTCAAAATTAATTAAAAATTCTTCCAGCCACTTAATCGATTGAATATCAAGATTATTAGTAGGCTCATCAAGAAGTAATATATCAGGCTCTCCAAAAAGAACTTGTGCTAAGAGCACCCTTACTTTTAAAGCCGCCTCAATATCTCTCATCAAACTAGAATGAACCGACTCTTCTATACCAAGCCCTTTAAGAAGGACTGCGGCATTAGACTCAGCCTCATAACCCCCAAGTTCTGCAAATTCAGCCTCAAGTTCTCCAGCCCTAATTCCATCCTCATCACTAAAATCAGGCTTTTCATAAATTAAATCTTTTTCTCTTTGCACAGCATAAAGCTTTTTGTGACCCATGATCACAGTATCAATAACCCTGAAATCATCATAAGCAAATTGATTTTGCTCAAGAACAGCTATTCTTTGATTCTTAGCAACTGCGACCTCACCCTTGCTAGGTTCAATCGTTCCGCCTAAAACTTTCAAAAATGTACTCTTCCCTGCACCATTAGCCCCAATTATCCCATAACAATTTCCAGAAAAAAATTTAACATTAACATCTTTAAATAAAACCCTCTCTCCAAATGCAACTTCTAAATTACTTACTGCTATCAAACTACTTTTCCACCTAAACTCGATATTATTATTAAAAGAATTATCTTTAAAATTAAATGAAGTTTCAAGTATTCTCCAAATATATTGACTTAATACTTCACTTTTCGTATATTTATATTATCAAATTAAGGAGATGTTTGAAAATGAAAAATATTAAACCTTTAGCTGATAGAGTTTTAATAAAAATAAAAGAAGCCGAAAGTAAAACAACTTCAGGACTATATATACCAGAGAATGCAAAAGAAAAAACAAACATTGGAACAGTCATAGCTATTGGCTCTAACAAGGAAGACATTACTGTAAAAGTTGGAGACACAGTGCTTTATGAAAAGTATGCTGGTGCTGCTGTAAGGATTGAAGATAAGGAACACTTAATTCTAAAAGCAAAAGAGATTATAGCTATTATAGAAGAATAAAGGTTAAGAGAAACTAAAATTAAGCTTTAGTTTCTCTTAAAAAGGCAAAACCTTAAAACTTATCGGTTTACATCCTGTTATCCTAGTCAAACAAATTAAATTCAGGTTAATAATATTGCTTTTAAAACCAGTAATTTTTATTTAATTTTCCTAAATAAAAATTATTCCATGTTTATGCATACGTAAAATAAAGAATGGAGAAATTAATATTTCAAGGTAAAACTATATATTCAAGTAAATTTGAGGATATCTATTATGATCCGCAATACGGACTTGAAGAGAGTATTTATGTATTCATTAAAGGCTGTGACCTAGATAGAGAACTTGAGAATCTACAAAGAATAACAATCGCAGAATTAGGATTTGGAACTGGTCTTAATTTCATAGCGCTTTTAAAATATTTAACAGAAAATAACTTCAAAACAAAAATTAATTATTACTCAATTGAAAAATTCCCACTTAAAAAAGAGCAAATCAAAAAAATATCACAATTTTTTATCAAAGATATACACTATTTTAAGATATTGCTTAAAAAATACCCCAATACACCAATTAAAAACATAAAATACCAAATAACAAACAATATTAATCTGAAAATCTTAGTGGGAGATGCTAGGGAAAAACTTAAAGAACTACCAAAATACATAGATTACTGGTTTTTAGACGGATTTAGTCCAAACAAAAATCCTAAAATGTGGAATAAGGAAATATTTGCCATAATCTCAGAAAAGAGCAAAATTGGAACAAAACTTTCAACATTCTCTGCAGCAAGAATTGTAAAAGATGGATTAAAACTAGCCAATTTTAATTACTCTAGAGTAAAAGGATTCAACAATAAAAAACATATGCTTAAAGCACAAAAGGAGCAATAAATTTATTCAAAGAGGCCAAAAAATTAAGAAGCAAAAATGTAAATTTTTAAAAACAGTTCTACATGACTAACACAAAAGCTATCTAATAACCTAAATACTAGAAATACTTTACATAAACACAATATAACCAAAAGCAATATTATCTTAACTTAAGAAGATTAGTACTATCTCCTTAAGTTATCAATATAATTGTTAATTTTTGAAATGAAAGAATCAAATTCTTCTAATTTTGACTTCTCAAGATCAATAATCTCACCAGGAGCATTTGATAAGAAATCTTGATTTTGAAGCTTTTTCAAAGTTACATGTTTAAGTCGATCATATTTTTCTAGTTGTTTACTAAGCCCTGCAAGCTCTTTATCAGTATCTATTAAACTCTTAATATCCGCAAAACTTTCAAAGTCAACATTAGGAACACCTATCATATTATCATAATTTTCATTGTAAAAAATGCAATCAAAGTTAATCAGTTTCTTTGCAATATGTTCATGCTCCTTAAAATATCCCTCGTATTTAAAAGTATTGCCAAATTTCAAAGCAACATTAATCTTAATATTAGGAACTATACCAAATTCACTCCTAAGAGTTCTAATTGATACAATAAATTCTTTCAATAAATTAAACCGCTGAAACTCCTCCTTAAAATCTCTTTGACTAATAAACTCAGGATACTTTTCTAAAGCTAATACATCTTTCAAAGACATAAGCTTAGAATAAAGCTCTTCAGTAATAAAAGGTATAAATGGATGCATAATGCGTAAAGATTCTTTCAAGAAAAAAACTAACTTAGAAATAGTCATATTCTGAAGATTAATATCATCACTACTTAAATTAATTTTACTAATTTCAATATACCAATCACAAAAATCATTCCAAAAGAACTCATATACTGCTTTAGTAGCCTCATTATACTTATAATTTTTAAAAGCCCAATCTAGAATGGCAACAGTTGAATTTAAACTCGTAAGTAACCATTTATCGACACTATCTAACTCTAACCTGTCTAATACTACCCTACCCTCTAAATTTGATAAAATAAATTTAGAGGCATTAAATACTTTATTTGAAAATTTAGCTCCAAACATAAAATCTTTAGTATCAATATTCAAATCCTGACCTTGCACAGATAAAAATGCAAGAGTAAAACGCAAAGCATCACTTCCATACTGATCGATAATTTCAAGAGGATCTATACCATTACCTAAAGATTTTGACATTTTTTTGCCCTTCTTATCTCTTAAAAGGGGTGTTATATATATATCTTTAAAAGGAACTTGACCTGTAAACTCAAGTCCTGCCATTACCATTCTTGCTACCCAAAAAAATATTATGTCATAAGCAGTAATCAAAGTATTTGTAGGATAATAATTTTTAAAATCAAGAGTAATCTCTGGCCAACCAAGAGAAGAAAATGGCCATAACCAAGAAGAAAACCAAGTATCAAGTACATCTGGATCTCTAACAAAACCCCTGCCTTTATGCTCTTCACTTAGTGAGGGATCAGATTCACTAACGATAATTTCTCCTGTCTTAACATCATACCAGGCAGGAATTCTGTGCCCCCAAACCAACTGTCTAGATATACACCAATCCTTAATATTTAATAACCAATGTTTATATGTATTCTCCCACTTTTTAGGATAAAATTTAATCTCACCGTTTATTAAAGCTTTTAAAGCAGCATCAGCTAAAGGTTTCATTCGTACAAACCACTGATTCGATAAATAAGGCTCAATGATCTCACCAGATCTATGACAATACCCAACCTGATGTTTATGACTCTTAACATCTATCAAGAACCCTTGGTCCTTTAAATCCCTTTCTATCTTGCTCCTTGCAGCACTAACACTTAAGCCTTGATACTCACTTGGAACATTCTCATTTAGTTTCGCATCCTTAGTTAAAATATTTATCTTAGCAAGATCATGTCTTTTTGCAATTTCAAAATCATTAGGATCATGAACAGGTGTTATTTTTAAAGCGCCACTACCAAATTCCATATCAACATAACTATCTGCTATTATCTTAATCTTTCTATTTACAATAGGAACTGTAACGTCTCTACCAATTAAAGATTTATACCGATCATCATTAGGATTAACAGCAACAGCCACATCTCCAAAAATTGTCTCAGGTCTAGTCGTTGCAACTTCAATAAAAGTATCATCATCTAATAAATATTTAATAAAATAAATCTTGCCAATAACCTCTTTATACTCAACCTCTTCATCACTAACAACACTTCCAGACCCAGGGTCAAGGTTTACAAGGTATTCTCCCTTATAAATTAATCCCTTATTATATAAATCAATAAAAACTTTATTAACAGCTTGAGAAAGCCCAGCATCAAGAGTAAACCTCTCCCTAGAATGATCATAAGAAGCCCCAAGCTTTTCTATTTGATTAACAATTATTTCTCTATGTTTATTCTTTAATTTAAAGATTTCTTCAACAAATTCTTCACGACTAAAATCATCTTTACTTTTTCCAAACTCTTTAAGCTGTTTTTCAAAAACTGCTTGGGTTGCAATTCCAGCATGATCCGTTCCAAAAAGCCAAAGAGTATTAGCGCCCTGCATTCTCTTATAACGAACAAGGATATCTTGTAAAGTAAAATTAAGGGCATGCCCCATATGAAGAATGCCTGTAACATTTGGAGGGGGTGCTACCATGCTAAATCTCGACTCAATCCCATCATTAGGACTAAATACACCATTATCTAACCATTTTTTATAAATTTTATCTTCAAAAACTTTAGGATTATAATTTTTTGAAAGTTCATCGCTCATTACTTAAGATCATCTCCTATATCCATTCGACTTAGATTTTCAAAAAGCTCATCATAATTACTTGAATTCATAATATTATGAAAATACTCGCTACGTCTTTCATCTTCATTAAAATAAATTTTAAAGTACTTCTTAAGTTTATTAAAATCCTTAGTAAGACTCCAGGTAGAATGAAAATCCGTTATATGCAATTTTAATATATTTAATCTATAATTTAAATTGTTACTCAAAAAGTTTGGCAAACCTTTTCTAAATAAGTTTAAATTCCTAAAAATCCCACAACCAAACATTACTCCATCAATAGAATGCTCCCTTACAATCTGATGTGCTTGCTCTAGACTTAAAATACCTCCATTGCCAATAATTAATGCAGAAGGATTGATTTGATCCCTCAGCTTAACAAGCTCATCAAACACAGCAACATCTATAGGCCCTTCACTCTGATTAACAGCAAGCCTGGGATGCACAATCAACATATCAATACCTAGTTCCAGTAAAAATCCTAACCAATCTTCAACCTCAGAATAAAAAAACCCATGTCTTGTCTTAACACTAAGAGGCAATCCAAATTTCAAACACGCCTCTTTACTTGCCATAATTATTTCACGGGCCAAAGATTTATTGTTAATTAAAGCAGAACAAACTCCCTTTTTAACTATTTTTTTCTTAGGACAACCCATATTAAGGTCAATACCCCAAAATCCCAAATTACTTAAAATTTCTATTGCCTTAAAAAATTCATCAGGCTCCTTTCCCCAAATTTGAGCAATCAATGGTCGATTAAGTTCATCATTTTTTGTCAAAATATGTTGAATTGACTGCTTTGATTTATTTAAAAGTCCTTTTACGGAAATAAATTCGGTAAAATAAATATCAGGCACATCCTTTCCATTCCCTATTAAATGAATTAAATTTCTAAAAACAGTATCTGTGACATCTTCCATTGGAGCCAAAATCATAATGGGACGACTCATATTACTTAAAAAATTCATAAAATAAATATATAATAAGACAACATTATGGTAAAGAAATGCACAAAATGAATTTCAAAGAAATCAGTATGCCTTACAGAAAAATAAAAAAAATTTCAAAATTAACTAGAGATAAATTTAAGAGCATATTAAAAATCAATAAAGACATAATAATTTTTTCTAATAACTTTTATTACAAAAATGCTCACACCGCAATAAATAACCACATAAACTTTACGGAAAATCCCTTAACTAGAGACAATGATGATAATTTGGAGCAAGATTTTAAGCAATGAGCTTGGGGAACAGCAATTCAAAATTAAAAGAATTTATAAAAAATGTTTACTCCTCGGTCTCAGGGCTAATAATCACAACAATATCTAAGACAAACTTTTTTAAGACAATAAGTGCAAAATTAACTGAAACGTCAACAATGCCTGAGATACATGGTGAAGTATATCTCAAAATGAATACAATAATAATTCCAAATATCATAAACATGAAAAAGATGCAAAAAGAAGCTTTAAATCATAAGAAAGTTAAAATAAATTCGGTAAAAATACCTAAAAATTTGCAAAATTATTAACAAGGATACTTACTAAAATTGAAATTAGTTGAATACATGCTCAAACAAGCAGAATTAAACATCAAAGGCTTTGTAAAAAGGAATACACAATTAAAGATGATAGAAAAAATAAGCAAAGCCTTTGAAAATGAAAATTTTTTAGTCATTGAAGCACCAACAGGAACTGGAAAAAGTCTTGCCTACTTAATTGCTGCTATTGATTTCATTCAAAAAACACAAGAAAAAGTAATAATCTCAACAGCATCTATTAATCTTCAAGAACAACTCATTAAAAAAGATATCGAGACATTAGAGAAGCTCATTCCTTTTAAAATGAGATTTGGGGTAATTAAAGGAATGAGAAACTATCTCTGCCTTCGCCGGCTAGAAGAACTTGAAAAAAACCTTTTAACATATACATTTAATAAAAAACATTTAGAAGCACTAATCTACTGGACACAAAATACAAAAACAGGTGATAGAGATGAACTCCATTTTATAGATGAACAAATCTGGGAAGAAGTATCAGCAAGCCCTGAAACATGTTCAGGTATTACCTGTCCTGACGAAAATAAATGTTTTTTCAAAAAGGCAAGAAAAAAAATATTAGAATGCGATATTATCATAACCAATCATCATTTACTTCTAAATGATCTCTACATAAAAAATGAAATATTAACAGAAAAAGAAAATTATGAAAATGGCTCTGAAAAAAATCATGAAGAGATTAATTTAATCTTGCCTAATATAAAAAACATAATAATTGATGAAGCTCACTATTTAGAAGAAGCTGCAAGAACCCTATTTAGCAAGAATTTTTCAAGAATTGGGATAAAACAAATTTTTACAAAAATAGATAAAATCATAAAAAAACAAAACATAAATGGTCCATACAAGAAAAACTTTGAAATTGCAACAATGCTAAGCTTTGAGAATATTGAATATATAATAAAAATACAAAAAGATTTTCCATCAATTTATAGAATTACCAATGATACACACAAAACAGATTTTTATATACGAATTAAAACACATTTACAAAATATCATATCTAATCTAGAAAATTATAAAACATCCATTACATCAATAACACAAGATATGGAAAACAAAACAGCAAAAATTGAACTAGAAAGATTAATTAAAAATATAGAATATAAAGAATTATTAATTAAAAAATTCATCTCTGAAAATCAATATGACAATTTTTGTTTTTGGATAGAAAATAAAAAAAATATACCTATATTTAAAACATCAGAGATTTATTTAGGTCCTGGTCTAAATAAAATTATGTATAAACGAGCAAAAAGGATAATTTTTACTTCAGCCACTCTCATGATAAATCAATCATTTTCATATTTTCTAAAGCAAACGGGACTGAATTTAATTGCTCAAGACATAGAAATGGAAAAATTGACATACCCTTTTTCCTATAAAGAAAAATCAATACTCACAATTACATCAGATATTGAAGACCCCAATAAAGAAGAAGAATTTTTAAATCAATCAACACAGTACATTAAAGAACTAGTAATATTAAACAAAGGAGGAACTTTAATTCTTTTAACCTCATTTAAAAGTTTAGAATATATAGGAAAAAACATTAAAGATTTCCTACGTGAAAATGACATAAACCTTTTCATACAAGGAGAATTGCCAAAACATGAACTCATAAATTCTTTCAAAAAATCACAAAAAAAAAGTGTACTTATAGGAATGAAAAACTTTTGGGAAGGAATTGACATTAAAGGAGATAAATTAACAATGGTCATAATTCCAAAATTACCATTTCAAACCCCCTCAGATCCAATCTTAATAGCAAAAAACGCATTGGCTACAAAATCAAATGAAAATTTTTTTACACAAGAAACACTGCCACAAGCAATAATGAAATTCAAACAAGGATTTGGAAGATTGATTAGAGATTCAAAAGACTATGGCATTATAGTATGCTTTGACAAAAGAATTTTTGAGAAAACTTATGGTAAATTATTCCTACAAGCCCTACCTGAGATTAAGACTTACTACCTAAACTTTAAAAATATCAAACACATAATAAATACATTCTTTAAAGAGATAGAACAAAACACTAATCTATAGAAATATTATCTCCTGGAATCTTAGTCTTTCTTACCAAAATATCCTTATATCCTGTAGATTTAATAAGTTCAACATTCTTATGAACATCATCAGCATAAGTAGGAATAAACACTGTAAAAAAAGGTCCATGGGAATGCACTAAAACATCAAGTCCAGCTTTTTGAAGTATTTTATAAGCTCTTTGAGCATAATCTTTAATCTTATAAGAACCAACTTGTATATAGAAATCTGGTTCCTTAGTAGAATTATTTAAAATCTTTTCTGCAACCGCAGAGTGATCTTTATCTAAAGCAGCTTCTCTCTCCAATTTTGAAGCAGAAACAACAGAATCATCCTTAAAAGAATCTTCACTATTAACAGTTTTTCTAGACCCTTGCGTTACAACTTTCTTCTCATCCAATTGTTCTAATACTTCAATTTTTACAGGAGCAACACCTATTCCTAAAAAATCTAGCTTTTCAGCAGCAGATTTTGATAAATCAATTATTCGATCCTTTCTAAAAGGACCCCTATCATTAATTCTTACAACAACTGTCCTATTATTAAGTAAATTAGTAACTCGTAAAACAGTATTAAATGGAAGTTCCTTGTGAGCAGCCGTAAGAGCTGTCATATCAAATTTTTCACCATTAGCAGTAGGCTTGCCATGAAAAGCTTCTCCATACCATGAAGCAAGCCCCACAGTAGCACTCTGCAACTGAGTAACAGCAAAAAATAAAAATAAAAATCCAAATCTAAAGCCAATACCCATAAGGCTAAACAAACTTACCATACCACGTATTATACCATATTGCATATTATAAGATAAAGAAAGCTTAAGACTTATAACATAAAATCACTCAAACTAAGCGAACCTAAATTGTTTATTTGCAATTTTTTTGCTTTAATGAATAAGTAAGTAAAATAATAGGAAATGACATTAATGAAAACAGAGATTATAGAACAATCGGAAATAAAAAAAGCAGCAAAATTTATAAGAGCAGGGGAATTAGTAGTATTTCCCACAGAAACAGTATATGGAATTGGGGCTAATGCATATAATGATGACGCTGTACGAATGATTTTTCTAGTAAAGAAGCGTCCTATTACAAACCCTTTAATAGTACATGTTGAATCAATAAAAAAGATAAATGAACTTGTCGAACATATACCAAAAAGTGCACTGATTTTAATGCAAAAATTCACTCCAGGCCCGCTAACATTTATACTAAAGAATGCAGGCAAAGTATCTAACTTCATAAGCGGAGGACTTGAAAGCATAGCAGTAAGAATACCATCAGAACCTGTGGCTTTAAAGTTAATAAAAATGAGCGGAGTTCCAATAGCAGCCCCATCAGCAAACTTGTCAAGACGTCCTAGTGCCACTAATTTTGAAATGTCAATCAGAGAACTTGACGGTCTAGTTAAGGGAATTATCAAAAAAGATGAAGAATCAAAAATTGGAATAGAATCAACCGTTATAGGATTCGATCTTAAAGGAAATATATCAATACTAAGACCAGGTTCAATCACAAAAGAAATGATAGAGAGAGAACTTAAGGGGGCATTTAGAGTCGAATATTCAGTGGAAAAAGAAATGCTCTCTAAATCACCTGGAAACTTACTAGAACACTACAGACCACGCATCCCTGTTTATCTATTTAAGCAAAAAGATAATATAAGATGGCATGCCTCACAAAAGGATACAAAAGTGCTCATTATGAGAGATACTTTTAAATCATACTGGTTTAACAGGTTTTGGGATATGAATAATATTTGTGTTTTCAACACATTAGAAGAATATGCGAAAAACATTTACAAAGTATTTGTAGAATCTGAGAAAAAATATAAACAAATACTTGCTGAATTTGTAGATAACAGTCAACTTGGATATTCAATTAACAATAGACTTAAAAAAGCCAGTCTGAATAAATTTATTTTTAAAAGCAATACAACAATACATTAAAATTAACTATCCAATAATTCCAAATATTTAAGGGCAATAGGATCACTTGAATCATATTCAAGAACTATTTCAAAATACTCTCTAGCCTCTTTACTACGTTCCATCTTTAGATGAAGAATTCCAAGATTTGAAATAATTTTGATATTATCAGGTTCAAGCTTTAAAGCTTTAAGTAAATATTTAAGACTATCATTAAACTCAACAAGTTCCATTAAACAGATTGCAAGCTCATTCATGGCATCGACATTCTTAGGATCAAGAAACAAAACTTTAAGAAAAGCCTCTTTTGCCTCAGAGTAAAGCCCCTTTCTTCTATATCCCCATCCAAGCAAAAACCAAGCATTCCAAGAACCTTCATGATATTCTAAAAGTTTAACAAGTTCAGCAATAGCTTTATCTTCCTTTGATAAAATTATTAGATCATATACTCTCTCAAGATTTAAGGCTAAACTTTGATGAACTCCTATAGCATTTAAAACCTCACTTACCTTACTTCTTAATCTTAAATTATTAGAAATTTTCAAATAATGTTTAAGCAACTCTTGTGCCTTGTCTAATTTGTATTGTTTAACAAAGAAAAAACCAGCATTTGCAAACACATTTTCATTTGGACTTTCAAGTTCTAAAAGTCTTTCATAAATCTTTAAAGCATTTTGATTACTAGTTAGAGCCTCCATATTTTGATCAACCCTTAAGAAGTTTTCAGCCATTTTCTCATACAATAATGCCAAATTAAAAAGAAGAACCTCATTCTCATCATCAATACCCTTTAATGCCAGAAAAATCTCAAGAGCCAAATTATAATCCCCCTCATCAACCTTAGTAAGTCCAACATGAATAAGCATATTGACAATATTCGGATTTAAAGCCAAGAGAAGCTTTTTATAATAAGGAAAATTAACATTACCTTGATCATAAGCTGAGATCTTAAGAATCGCTGACATAACAGCCTCAAAATTAAGTTCATCTTGAGAAAAATGCTGAACATCACCAACCTCAACGGGTAAAAGTATCTTAGGATCAAATATAAAATCTTTAATTTGACTTGTAAAATCTTCTGGAAGAGAAACATAAACAATATTCTTAAGCATAAATCCCCTAATTAAAGTAATCATGGATTAACATAGTATAAGCAAGGGGAATCTTTTCCTCGCAGAATGCAATGCCTAAAGCTAAAACCTTACCATTAGGAGTTTGAATAACACTTAAATTTCTTGCCTTGCCCACAATAGATACTTCCTTGCCTGCAATATCAAAACTTAAAGTTAAATCAGGATTACTCTCATCCATTCCCTCATAATCAAAATAAGATATTAAAAGTGCACCTCCATAAGACATGTCTTTAATCAAGCACTTATGCTTAACGCCTTTAACCTTAATAAAAGCTTTATCAGAACTAAGATTAAGTTTTCTAATTGAATCCTTATCAATAATAATACGCTCATGAATTCTTTGATTCTGTCCAAGCTTCAAATCAAGCAATTTGCCAATCTTAACTGCAATCTCTTCTGAGAGGGGAGATAAAAAATCTAGAGTCAACAAATTATACTCCTTCTCTTGAACAGAATAAGAAGATGTATTTACCAACTTAACGATTAAAGAGGGAATAAAAAAAGAATCATCTCCAACATTATCAAAGCTCTTAAACTGAATATTGCCTGAATTTCCATTTTGTGCCAAAACAGGTAAAACTTTATCATCCTGTAAAATAAGCTTAATAGCACTCATAGAAATAGAATAAATTACACCATTTGCTACATAAGTACCAATTCTCATTTCAACAGAATTTTTAATATTAAGGAAACTGTTGATTTCAGTACTCATCTTAATTTCTTTACCCTTATACTTAGCTTCATAAGCTTTTATTTTTCGAGACAAAAACATAAACCTCTCCTTTGAAATCTAACAAACATGTTAAAATTGATATTCAGGAACATTAAAGCAATAAAATTCAAAAATTTTAAGTTATGCATACACTTTAAAGTAATTCTATCCCAAAATATTAGATACAACCAATAGTTCGTAACTTATTCAACATAATATATAGAAATCAAATTCATATCCAAATAAAATCAAAATGCAAAATCAATTGCATAAACAAGAGCTTTTAAAAAACCTTAAGAAAAAAACTCTTATTTAAGTTACTAGCCACACGTAATTCTCACTTATCAACAAAAAAACAATACTTTATGAAATATAGACTCCCATATTTCTCATTCCTTGCCTATTTACATTACAGAATCCACATAGTACATATAAGAAGGAATTATAACAGTATTTTCACATTAATAACAACTCATGAGAAATATCAATTTTTAACATATTTATAGTATAATTATGCCAGAAGGATATAACTTGAAAAGGATTAACTTTAGTAAAAAAGATAATATACTCATTTATCTAACATATTTTACTATTAGTTTCTCTATTATTTTACTATCAATTACAATAGCTGAAACTATAAACATTCAAAGAGATAAAAAATTTGGTGAGGTAAACCCTGCTATACCATCAAAACTTTTTGACACCAATGGCAGGATAATAACACAATTTATATCTGATGAGAATAGAGAACTACTCTCTTTAAGAGAAATGCCCAATAACTTAATAAATACACTTTTAATACGCGAAGATCTTAGCTTTTTTTTCCACAGAGGCTTCTCACTTATGGGAATTTTAAGGGCTGCTTTTAATATTGCTCTTGGAAGATATTTCTCAGGAGGAAGTACTTTAACACAACAATTAGCAAAACTTCTCTATACCAACCAAGCAAAACGATCGATCTTAAGAAAACTAAATGAAATTTGGTGGGCCATACAACTTGAAAAGAAACTATCAAAATATGAAATACTTGAGAAATATCTAAATAAAGTCTATTTTGGAAACGGAAATTACGGAGTAGTAGCAGCTTCAAAATTCTTTTTCAACAAAAGGGTCAAAGATATTAACACTGCAGAAGCTGTTTTAATGATTATACAACTACCAAACGCAAAACTCTATTCACCATTTTATAATCCAGAATTCGCTAAAAAAATACAAAAGGCAGTATTAAATCAAGTAGCATCTAACGGAATTATTAGCCCTGAACTAGCTGAGGCAGAATTTAATGAATACTGGACAAACTACGATTGGACTCGTATGGCAGACACATCAGCTATCTCTGATAAAGAAGATAATGCACCTTATTTCTCAGAATACATAAGACAAAGAATAACTAAACATCTCCCAGCCGGAGCAAACATATACAAAGACGGGTACTCAATATACACAACACTTGATCTTAATGCTCAAAAATATGCAAATGAAGTTACGCAAGAAATGATTACAAAAGCAAGAAAAATGTATAACTCTACCAAATCATCTGAGACACTGATAATTAACTCAGAAATAGTGCCAGTAATTGATACAATATCTGATTTACTTGGAATAAGAAACACCAGAGTAAACGGCAAACAATATAAAAAATTAAGAACAAGAAAATTTTACGAGGATAATATTGATTTAATTGCAAGCTTTGCAGCAATATTAGGCATTGATAAAATAGACAAAGCAACAAGAGAATACACAATTAACAATACAACAAATCCAAATTTAATTGTACAACCAGAAGGTGCATTCATAGCACTAGATACCGCAACAGGGGCAATTAAAGCAATGGTTGGAGGAAGCGGATATAGAAAGGGAAGCGAATTTAACAGAGCGACCCAAGCAAAAATACAACCTGGAAGTGCATTTAAAGCCTTATACTTCTCAGCAGCTATTGATCTGAAAAAAATAACAGCTGCAACAATGTTTTCAGATTCTCCAGTAGCCTTTTTCAATCAAGAAGGAGAAGTTTATGCTCCTGAGAACTACGGGGGCAAATGGAGAGGAAATGTATTAACACGTAAAGCACTAGCTTTATCTTTAAATATTCCCTCTCTTAGAATACTCGATATGTTAGGATTTGAAAATGCAATTAAATATTCTGCTAAATTATTAGGAATAAAAGATCAAAATGAAATAAACAAAACCTTTCCTAAAGTATATCCTCTTGCACTCGGTGTCATATCAACATCTCCAATACAAATGGCAAGAGCATTCGCAATTTTGGGAAATAATGGCAAAGAAATAGAACCATATGGAATTAAATACATTGAAGATAGAAACGGAAAAGTAATAGCAAATGTAGAATCTGAAACACTAACAGCAATCAAAAACAAAGGAGCTAATGCACAAATAGTATCTCCTCAAACTGCCTATATTATGACAGACATGATGAAATCAACAATACAATACGGAACATTAGCAAATCAAAGATATACAAATCTTAAAGACTTCGAATCTGACATTGCAGGAAAATCAGGAACCACTCAAAATTGGGCCGACGGATGGGCAATAGGATATTCACCCTACATAACAACAGCTTTATGGGTTGGCTTTGATAAAAAGGGATATTCATTAGGAACTGCTGGAACAGGAACAGGTATTGCTGGTCCTAGCTGGGGCAAATTTATGGCAGAATACCATAAGAACTTACCTAAAAAAGTTTTCATAAGACCTAAAGGAATAATCAATGTGCAAGTACAATCAGAAACAGGACTATTACCAGAAGGAGTACCTAACGAAACAACAATAAATGAAATATTCATTGCAGGTACTCAACCATTTGAAAAGTCAAGATACTACGAAAACAAATCTGAATTTTTAAACAAAATGGAATTTAATGTTTATGGAATTGATAAAATAGATGACAATGATGAACTAAACATTGAGATTAATGAATTTGAATATCTTATGGATGACTTTAACAAATTAAATGAAATAGACAATAGAACAGAACCTGAAAATGACATCAATGAAACTAACAATAATAATCCAGATAGTAATTTAGAAACTGAGTTAGAAACTGAGAATAATAAAGCAAATATGAATCATGATATGCCAGATATAAGAATAGAGGATACTATCAATAACACAAAGACAAACAATATTGATATAGACGATAATACTAATATAGATTATAATATTGATACAGATGATACAGATAAAGATAACAATAAAGAAATTAAAGACAATGAACATAAAGATAATACAAATAAAAAAAGCTCTATTACTGATTACAATGAACAAATTGATGATAATGAGCACAAAGATGTAAATGGAGATAATATTCAATTGGATTAATAAATATGTTAATAGATTTAGAACAAATAAAAATTAAAAGACGAATCAGACAAAATATAGGAGATACCACAACTCTTAAAGAAAGTATCAAAAAGCATGGTTTAATTTATCCAATAATAATAGATAAAAACAAAAATTTAATAGCTGGTTTTAGAAGATATCAAGTATTAAAAGAACTTGGGTATAAAGAAGTCGATGTTAAAGTAATTCCCATAGAAGATAAAAAAGCTCTACTAGAAATTGAACTTGATGAGAATAATACCAGAAAATCATTTACAAAAAGTGAAGCAGAGGCAGGAGAAGAGCAATTAAAAAATTATTCAGAAAAAAATATAATTATAAGATATATAAATCTCATAATACTTAAAATAAAAAAAATACTTAAAATAAAAAAATAAAATTAAATTTAAATACATAAAAAATATAAAAACTGTTGGGAGATACTTTATGCTTAAATACATTAATCTTAATGAACTCAAAAATTTTCAAGAATTAAAACAAATCAATCCCGAAGAACTAAAGAAAACTTTAAACAAAGATAGAATAAAAGAATATGAAATCAAGATAGAAGGGAAGCACGTACATTATAACTACGCTACAAAACAGATTAACGAAAATCACCTAAGAATATTTCAAAATTTAAGCGATGAAGCAAATCTAATAGAAAAATATAAAGAAATCATTGATGGCAAAAATATTAACATCAGCGAAAACAGAAAAGTTTTACACCATTTAACAAGAGGGCAACTTGGCATAGAAGTCACAGAAAATAATGAAAATATGAGGAAATTTTTTGAAATCGAGCTTAAAAGAATTTTTGAATTTGCAAAACAAGTTCAGAATGGATCAATTAAGAGCATAAGTGGAAAAGTATTTAAAAATGTGGTACAAATCGGAATTGGTGGATCGAGTCTTGGCCCAAAAGCACTATACACCGCAATTAAAAATTATGCTAAGAAAAAAAATTTACATCTAATGAAAGCCTATTTTATTTCAAATGTTGACCCAGATGAATCAGAAGAAATCTTAAGTGAAATAGACTTGCAAGAAACCCTATTTATTATAGTATCAAAAAGCGGAACCACACTAGAGACAGCATCTAATATGCGATTTTTAATTAAAAAATTAGAAGATAATGGAATCAAAGAATACCAAAAACAGATTATAATCATTACCTCAAAGGGAAGTATGCTAGCACTTGAACAAGGATATCTTGAATACTTCTTTATGCATGATTCAATTGGTGGGAGATTTTCACCAACATCAGCTGTTGGACTTACCCTAATTACTCTTTGCTTCACAGAAAACGTTACAAAAGAAATATTGAAAGGGGCTTGTGAGGTTGATAAAAAAGCATTAAATAAAAACGTAAAAGAAAATGCCCCTCTCCTAGCAGCACTAATTAGTATATACGAAAGTAATATCCTCAACTACAGCAGTAACTGTATTATTGCATATTCAAAAGCAATGGAAAATTTCTATCTTCATCTGCAGCAACTTGAAATGGAAAGCAATGGAAAAAGTGTAAACAGGTTTGGAGAAAAAATTGATTATAAAACAGTAAGAATAATCTGGGGGGGCATTGGAACAGATGTTCAACATTCATTCTTTCAAATGCTTCATCAAGGAACAGAAATAGTACCAATGGATTTCATAGGTTTTAGTAAGTCTCAACTAAAACAGGATATCACTCTAGAGGGAACATCAAACAATAATAAGCTAAAAGCAAATTTAATAGCCCAAATAATAGCATTCTCTTGCGGCAAAGAAGATACAAATAAAAATAAAAACTTTAAAGGCGAGAGACCTTCTGCATTAATATATTCAAAAGAGCTTACACCTTATACAATAGGTGCAATACTATCCCACTATGAGAACAAGGTAATGTTTGAAGGATTCTTACTAAATATAAATTCATTCGACCAAGAGGGAGTTCAACTTGGTAAAGTCATTGCAACTAAAATTTTAAAGAACAATGACTTAAAAGACGGCATAATAAGCTCTTATGACAGCTTGCTTTGATAATAAAAAAGTAATAAAGTTAATTTATAAGTACTTAATATGATTCAAAATACTATATACATTCAAATTTATAAAAAAGAGGCAAAAGGATGGACGCAATAATAATATA
The DNA here is from genome assembly GCF_023035795.1 of Borrelia nietonii YOR. NCBI lineage: Bacteria > Pseudomonadati > Spirochaetota > Spirochaetia > Spirochaetales > Borreliaceae > Borrelia > Borrelia nietonii. The sequence continues at coordinate 775,194 of NZ_CP073148.1, read as the reverse complement.
CACACTACTAAATATTACAATCATGCTTATATTAATAGGATTTCTATACTTTCTACATAAAAAACACATCTCATTTACAAAAAGACTATTGATAGCCTTAGGATTAGGAATAGTCTTTGGTATAACTATGAAATATTGTTATGAACCAGAATCAACAATATTAAATGAAAGTATTAAATGGATTAATATCTTAGGCATAGGATATGTAAGACTTATTAAAATGATGGTAATACCACTCATACTTGTTTCAATAATATCGGCAATAATAAAACTAACAAATAGTCAGGACATTTGGAAAATGAGCTTATCTGTAATATTCATGCTTGTATTTACAGCAGGAATTGCTGCAATAATTGGGATTTGTACATCTCTCTCCTTTAAATTAACAGCAGAAGGACTCCAACCTGGAGTAGATGAAATTACACGGGGCAAAAAACTAAATCAAGGTCTTGAACGCCTACAGGAAACTCCAATTACACAAAAACTATCAGAAATTATCCCTGAGAATATATTCTCAGATATGACAGGAGCAAGACCAAACTCAACAATTGGAATAGTAATATTTGCTGCCTTAGTAGGAATCGTTGCTCTTAGGATTGCCAAAAAAAAACCAGAATCAATAGAAATTTTTAAACAAATAATATACACAGCACAAGATTTAACCTCAGGAATGATAATGTTAATTTTAAAATTAACACCTTATGCCATATTAGCAATGATTACAAAAATATCAGCAACAAGTGATATTGCAAGTATCATGAAACTTGGTAAATTTGCACTTGCATCTTATATTGCTATTGGTATTACAATTTTAATGCACATGTCACTAATTGCACTTAACCGACTAAACCCAATTATCTTCATTAAAAAAGCCTGGCCAGTTTTAACATTTGCATTCATATCTCGTTCTAGTGCAGCAACAATACCTGTTAATGTAGAAGTACAAACTAAACAATTAGGAGTCAGTGAAGGCATTGCAAATCTTTCAAGTGCATTTGGAACATCCATTGGACAAAATGGTTGTGCAGCTCTCCATCCTGCCATGCTAGCAATAATGATTGCTCCTACCCAAGGAATAAGCCCAACAGAACCTTTATTCCTACTCCAACTGATAGGATTAATAATAATAACCTCATTTGGAGCAGCTGGAGCTGGAGGAGGTGCAACAATATCCTCTTTAATGGTTCTCTCATCAATGAACCTACCCGTTGAACTTGTTGGACTACTAATATCTATTGAACCTTTAATTGACATGGGTAGAACATCAGTTAATGTAAGCGGTGCAATGATTGCAGGAATAATAACAGCCAAAAACCTTAATCAATTAGACATCAATATGTATAATAATCAAAATGAAATAGAAAAATATAATCAAAATGAAATAGAAAAATAAGGAATTCCATGAAAATAATAATTATTGGCGGAACTGCGGCAGGAACTAGTGCTGCTGCAAAAGCCAAACGAACAAATAAAGGATTAAATATCACCATTTATGAGAAAACAAATACTACATCTTTTGGGGCTTGCGGACTACCATATTTCATTGGCGGATTCTTTGATGAACCAAACAACATGATAGCTAGAACACCTGAAGAATTTGCACAAAATGGAATATCAGTATTTACTGAACATGAAGTCATTAAAGTCGACATAAAAAATAATACCCTTAAAGTAAAAAATCTTAAAACACAGCAAATATTCAATGATACTTATGATAAATTAATGATTGCAACCGGAGGAAATCCTATCATTCCTCCAATTAGCAATATTCAACTAAATAACTTTTATACTTTAAGAAATATGAAAGACGGACAGGAAATAAGAGAACTTTTCAAGAAAAAAGACATAAAAAACATAGTAATAATAGGAGCTGGATATATTGGAATTGAAATGATCGAGGCTGCTAAAGCTTTAGGAAAAAATATAAGAATAATCCAACTAGACAAACGAATACTAACCGAATCATTCGATAAAGAAATAACTAATATAATGGAAGAAGAACTAATAAAAAACAATGTTTTACTCCACACAAATGAATTTGCAAAAAGCTTAATAGGAAAAGAAAAAGTTGAAGGAATTATTACAAATAAATCCGAATATAAGGCAGATCTTGTAATTCTCTCTACAGGAATAAAACCTGCTACTGAATTCTTAGAAGGTCAACTTAAGACTTTAAAAAATGGTGCAATAATTATCAATGAATATGGCGAAACCAGTGCAGAAAACATTTTCTCTGCAGGAGATTGCGCTACAGTCTATAATATTGTAAGCAAGAAAAATGATTACATTCCCCTTGCAACAACAGCTAACAAATTAGGAAAGGTAATTGGTGAAAATCTAGCAGGAATACGCGTTCCTTTTAAAGGAACGCTAGGATCTGCGTCCATTAAAGTCCTATCTCTTGAAGCAGCCAGAACTGGTCTTACAGAAGAGGCAGCTTTAAGTCTTGGAATTAAATATAAAACAGTATTGATAAAAGATAAAAATCATACAAATTATTACCCAAATCAAGAAGATTTGTACATTAAACTGATATACAATGAAGAAACAAAAGAAATCATTGGGGCACAAATAATTGGTAAAAATGGAGCTGCAACAAGAATGCACGCACTATCCCTTGCTATTTATTCAAAACTTACAACAAATGAGCTTGGAATGATGGATTTCGCATATTCTCCACCATTCTCAAAAACTTGGGATGCATTAAATATTGCAGGCAATGCAGCAAAATAACTAAAACTAAGATAAAAGAAAACTTAAATTACTTTTATCTTAGTTTTTCATACTAAATGGCTGACCAGTACTTGAAAGAACATCCCGCCAGAAAGAACCATTTATATTGACTTTATTTCTAGCAATTACTGCCATTTTTATTGGAATATGTACAAATTTTGTACTCCATAAGCTAATTAATAATTTTGTCTTACCTGCCATAGCAGCATGAACAGCATTTGAGCCAAGACGAGCACAATAAAGAGAATCACTAGCATTAGCTGGTGAGCTTCTAATAATATAACTAGGATCAATATATTTAAGATTAACTGGAATGTTTTTTGACTTAAAATACGTATTAACCTTATCTTTAATATAAAGTCCAATATCTTCATAAAGCAAATTACCAGAATCATCTCTTTTACGACTACCAGGATCAAAATATTTTTGTCCTGCTCCCTCTGCTATTAATATTACTGCATGGGGCATCCCATCCAAATTCTCTTTTGCCAAAAGGCGTCTTTCAAGATGTGCAAGAAGCCCATTAGGCCCCTCAATATCAAAGTCTAGTTCTGGGATTAGACAAAAATTAACATCATTAGAAGATAAAGCAGTATAAGCAGCAATAAACCCAGAATCTCTACCCATAACCTTAACAAGACCAATCCCATTATAAGCACTATTTGCCTCAAAGTGAGCACCAGCAACCGCAGCAACTGCTTGCTCCACAGCCGTTTCAAACCCAAAAGATTTTTGAACAAACATCAAATCATTATCTATTGTCTTTGGAATACCTACAACAGCGATTTTCAAATTTCTTCTCTCTATTTCCTCAGCAATTAAAACAGAACCCTTTTGTGTTCCATCTCCACCAATATTAAAGAGCATATTAATTCCCATCCTCTCCAAAGTATCAACTATTTCAACAGGTTTAATTCCCCCTCTTGATGAACCAAGTATTGTACCACCAAGCTGATTAATATCATCTACTACATCAGGATTTAGCTTTATAAAACTCAAATTAGACTCTGGTAAAAGTCCCTGATATCCGAACTTAACTCCATAAATATTATAAACTCCATATACTTTCCATAAAGTTCTAACAATTGAACGAATAACATCATTAAAACCTGGACAAAGACCTCCACAAGTAGTAATTGCCGCCTTAACATGAATTGGATCAAAATAAATCTTATATCTAGGTCCAGCTTTCTCTAAAAAAATATTCTCATATTGCTCCCAACCCTCTTCATTTTTATAAACATTCAATCTAATCTTACTAGTCTCATCAGTAAAGTGAACATGACTCTCCTTAGCATAAAAACTAATCAAAGGATTATCTTGTTCACATTTTCCTAAATTTTCTATTTTAAAATCTAAATTCTCATTCCTAATTCTATGCATTAAGTTCCTCCTCCATAATAAATATCATTATAATTCAATTATTTCCTAATAAATTGACTTTGCTCCTTAATCATATCGTATATATCATCATAAATATAAGGCGAACCTTCAATAGGAGACTTAATTAAATTACCTGCAATAAACTCAAAATATTTATTGAGCTTTGAATTTCTATCAAAATCAATAAATGGAACTCTATTATTAACAGACTCTCTAAAACTCTTTGCAAACGGAATAAAACCAATAAATTCAACCGGTATGTTAATATTATTTTTAACAACATTTATTAAATTTTCACACATGGCTATTTCTTCACTAGATTCTATCCTATTTAATACAACTCTAGGATAAAAACTATTCATCATCTTTCTTACTTTAAGTGATGCACTTAAAGATATAACTTCAATCCCCGTAACTAAATCTTTAAATTTAACATTCGTACCTTCTATTTTATTTTTAAAAAAATTACTAATATATTCACGTTCAGCACTCTTTGAAGGAAAACTCAAATACAAAAGCCGATACAGTGCATTTTTCAAAAAAGAATAAGCATTAAGTATTGAAGGGGTTTCTGGAACAGTAACGATTATACCACTGTAAGCTGACAAATAAAAATCTACTGTATTATAAGATGTACCTGAGCCTAAATCTATGAAAACAAAATCAGCAACAAGATCTCTTTGAATCGAGTCTATTATCCTCTTTTTAATAGAAAAAGGAATATTAGCTGTTCCCGTATAAAGGGCATCTCCTGGAATCAGATAAAGCTTTTTATAAGGCGTTTTAAGAATTAAACTTGAAAAATCTTTCTCACGTTTATTAATAAAGGAACCTATTCCAACACCAGTATTCTTAACCCCTAAACATGTATGCAGGTTAGAACCACCAAGGTCAAGATCAACAAGTATTACAGTTTTACCTAAACATGCAAGTTTATAACCAATATTAGCAACAAAAGACGTTTTTCCAACACCACCCTTTCCACTTGCAACAGGAATAATCTTAGTCATCTTCAAATCCTATTAATCATTTTTCTTATCTTTATTAAACTTTTTCATGAAATCAAAAAATCTTAAAAATCCTAATTTCTTAAAATCCCCCTTGGAAGAAACATCCTCTGCTTTAGAAACTGATATTAAATCTTTAATCAAATCCTTATTATTTGTAAAATTCTCGATTCCATCGGGCTTGCCACAAATTACGATTTTATCATCTTTCAAGAAAAAATAATCGCCATCCACAAACTCATACCTAGAATTGCTTAAATTTCTAACAGCAATAACTGTAATGCCCTTCTCTCTCCTTAAATCAGCCTCAAGAAGAGTTTTGCCTACATACTCTTTCGGAATAACAGTCTCAGCAACAATGATGTCGTGACCAACAATACTATAAGTTGAAAGATTAGGAGATACTAATAGTGGGGTCAATCTTCTTGCAGCATCCTTACTTGGAAATATAATTTTTGTAGCACCAAGAGTTTTTAATATCTCAGCATCATCCCTATCTTCAGTTTTAACACATATCTCTTTAACACCTAAAAGATTACAATAATGAGTAACAAGAGCACTTTTCCCAAGATCATTATCAAAATCAATAATAACAGCATCAGTATCTACAGGAATAACTTTTTTTAAAGCATTTTTAGTAAATTGATCCAAAATAAAGCTTTCTGTAGCAATAACATCATATTCCTCAACCAATTCCTTTGAAGTATCAACAATAATAATTTGACAATCAAGTTTACTCAAATTCTCAAGAATATGAATCCCTAAATTACTAAGACCAATAATAACAAACGTTTTCATTCTTCCCTAACCCACCAAAATATCTTGCCTTGGTCTTGTAAATTCTTCAAAACGAGATCTTCGTGAAACAAAAATTGCCATAGAAAAAAGTCCTATCCGACCTGCAAACATAGTAAAAATTATAATTACTTTCCCTAAAAATGACAAATCCTGTGTAACACCAACTGACAAACCAACAGTACCAAAAGCAGAAAAAACTTCATATCCTAAATCAATAACTCTCCATTTTCCACCACTCTCAGCAGCAAGAAGAACAAAGAATGAAAAACACAAAATAAAAACAGCCCTTACAAAAAATAAAAGTGCAAACCTTATGCTATCAATTGAAACTTTATAAGAACCAATAATATAACCATTACCATCTTGGGATTTTATTACAGCAAGAATAATTAGAAAAAAGGTAGTAATCTTAATCCCCCCAGCAGTTGAGCCTGGAGCACCACCAATGAACATGAATGGCAACGAAAGCATTTGGGTTCTACCTGCAATAAGAGAATTATCAAGATAATTAAAACCAGCAGTCCTGGTACTTATTGAATAAAATATTGAATTAAATATGAGGGTTCCAAGTGAATAGCCTTCCTCAAGTTTATGCATTTCTGATAAAAAAAATACGATTGCACCAAAAACAATTAAAAAGAAACTCAGTAAGAAAACAATTTTAACATGAAGAGACAACTTCTTATGATATTTAATAGTATTAGTAACATCACGATATACCATAAACCCAAGTCCTCCACAAATAATCAAAATAGCAATAACAACTATAGCCTCAGGAACATCACGCCACGCATAAATACTCTCAGAATGCATAGAAAACCCTGCATTACAAAAGGCTGAAATTGCCGTAAATAAAGCCTCAAGCAATGAAATACTAATACCTCGAAGTTTAAAACACACTAATATTAATATTAGTCCAATTAATTCAATTAAAAAAGTTACAAAAAGTATGCTTTTCAAAATCTTAACGGGATTATATTCAATATTTGAAAGAGAATACTGTTTTATTATCCGGGCATCGGTTAACTTCAACTTACGCTTAGGAATAAGCAAATAAAAAGTAGTAATTGTTATAAACCCAAGACCACCAAATTGCATCAATAACATTATTACGATAAATCCAAAAGTAGAAAAATTCTCTATTTGAACAGTAACAAGTCCCGTAATACTAACAGCAGATACAGATGTAAATAAAACATCTATATACTCTAGTTTTTCCTCACCATTCCAAGCAATGGGCAATGACAACAATAGAGAACCCAAAAACATAATCAGGATAAAATAACTGAAAAGAAAAAACCTATCACTAAACTCAAATTTCAACATAAAAACATAAAATATAACAAACTACATAAGATATCATTACCAAAACAGCAAAATCATAAGACATTGAAATATTATCATAATTTTATTATTTTTAATACATGTTTGAAATTGAATTGAAAGCTTTTATTCCCAAAAATGAACTTAAAAAAATATTAAAATTGGCTAATCAAAAATTCAAATTTATTAAAGAAGAAATCAAAAATGATACTTACTATTCTAACACAGAAAAAATAATTAGAATAAGAAAATTCAATACCTCAGAAGAGATTGTAACATTTAAAATCCAATCTTTAGAAAATGACATAGAAATAAACAGGGAAATCGAATTTAAAGTAGACCAAATAAACAATTTTATATTTTTTCTAGAAGAAATGAATTTTAAAATTCTATACAAAAAAATCAAAAAAAGTTTAATTTATCAAAAAGGAAACTTAAACATAGAAATTAATGACATTGAAAATCTTGGTTTTTATTTGGAAATTGAAAAAATAATTTATGATAAGAATGAATTAAGTCTTGCCAAGACAGAAATTTACGAAACAATAAAAGAATTTAAACTACAAAACAATATTGAAAAAAAATCATACTTTGAATTAATACTAGCTAATCAATTTAAAGGATAAAACTTTAAAATCTAAACTCAAATATGATAATATAAATCCTTCATCTTGATATTTTGCAAACTGCGGCTTACAAGCAGATTTCTTAAAAATTTCAGATTCATTTAAAAAATACCAATTATCCTCATCAAAATAAATAAGTCTGATATCATCACCATCTTCAAACGTTAATAACAAATCATTTCTATAACTTAAAATATCACTAGTTATCCCCTTGATCTTAATATTTGGACTTATATTTTTCCATTTATCATCTTGCAGGGAAAATACACTTATAATAGGTCTACCCTTTGTTATGTAATTTAAAACAACCTGACCAGATTTAAAATTAGAAAGCATCTTGATAGAATCTGCCATATTCGCAGACTGAATATTTGCATTTACCCAAGTTTTACCTCTATCAACAATAAACTCAGAATTAACATAATCATTTACTTTATAATTATAAAAAATTCCCAAAAAAGGTTCAGAAATGATACCAATACTTGAAACATCAACATAGGCATTACCTTTAGACACATAAGAATCCATAACATTATTCCAAATATTACTATATCCTCTATTTGCAACAAAATTTACTTTATATTCACTGCCAACTTTCTTTAAGTAAGCTACATACAGATTATCTCTCTTATCAATGCTAATATTTACCAAAAATCCAATATTAGTTCTAAATTTAGGACTAATATCAATCCACTTTCGACTATTAAATTTTTTAACTATAAGTTCGCTGGAAAAAGCATCAGTACTCTTAGTAGTAAATACAACATATAATTCCCCTTTAGAATTAACTGCAAAATCAAAACATGCAATATCAGTAATATTATTATTAACAGCAGTACTTATATCAAACCAACCAATATTTTCAATAAATGAAGAAACCTTAATATTATCACTATCCTCCATCTGATAAGCAATGTAAATATCACGATTATAAGTCCTTAAAATATATTTTTTAAGCTTTGAACCTAGTTGAAAGCTTTGCAAATCCCTTAATAAAAAAGTCTTATCTTGTTTTTTTATATTGGATGTTTTAGCTCTTAAAGCATTATCACTTATTATTGACAAATCTAAATCAGCAAGAACAAAATTAATATTTGCATTCTCAGATGTGACATAGATAACAGCATAAAGAATATCTTTATGCAATTTAAGATTAACATCTCTTTTCCTTATCTTATCTGTTATATATTTCTTATTCAAGACATCATACACCATATAGACGAAATCTGAACCTAGAGAGATATCAAAAGTTAAGATATAGTTAGAAGACTTGTTAACCTTCAGATAAATACTTCCCTTTCCACTTTCACTTGAAATACTTAAAGGCTCAACTTCCGTTAACACCTGCTTTAACTGAGCATGAGAATAAAAACCAATTAGTAACCAAACAAATATTAATAAGAAATTACTTCTCATACTTGCCAAGATCCAAAAATATTACAATATAATCAATTAATGATATGAGGGTCAAAAAGGCAGAAATAGCATATATCACTCCAACAATAAAAGAAAAATTAAAATCTAGATTTAAAATTAAACTAATAAATTTTTCAATCAATGTAGTAATTTTCAATTTGTCTAAACTATAAAGAAAAAGACTGGCAAATGTTGAAATGGCATAAAATAAAGATTTTATTTTGCCGGAAAACTTAGCTTGCTGAACTATATCAAATTGAATAATTAAATTCCTAATAACACCAACAGAAAGTTCACGGTATATAAATATCACAAAAAAATAATATGGAGTAATACCTTTATAAAAGAAAAAAACAAAATATGTTAAATGTTGCAACACATCTGCATAAGGATCTAAAATCTTGCCTATATTACTAACTAAATCATATTTCCTTGCAATATATCCATCAATAAGATCTGTTATTTCATTAAAAATAATTAAAAACCAAATCAAAATTAAAAATAAATAAGGATTCCAAAAACCTTCAAGACAGAATATAAATAAGATAACAAAAGATAATATAATTCTAAAAAAAGTTATTTTATTGGGACTAATTATACTCTTGCTATTCAATTTATAAAATCTCCTTATTCTTTACCTTTAGTCTCACAAATTCAAGTGCTTCTTTAAGTTCAAGTCCATTAATCTGCTCATTTGTCCTGGTTCTAATCGAAATTTTGCCTTCTACTACCTCTTTTTCTCCTATAATAAACATATAGGGAACTTTTTTGGATTGATATTGTCTAATTTTTGCATTCATCCTCATATTGCAATCATTATCAAGCCTTATTCTAATCCCTTCATTTTTAAACAAAGACAATACCTCTAATGCATATTCTTCTACAACATTGTTTACAGGAATAATTACAACTTGAAGAGGCGCCAACCACACAGGAAATGCTCCCCCATAATGCTCTACCAAAATTCCAAAAAATCTCTCAATAGAACCAAGAAGAGCTCTATGAATCATAAAAGGCCGCTTTTCCTTACCATCTTCTGCTGTATAAGTCATCTTAAATCTTTCAGGAAGATTAAAATCAAATTGAATTGTACTCATCTGCCATTCTCTCCCAAGAGAATCAATTATTTTAAGATCAATCTTAGGTCCATAAAAAGCCCCACCTCCCTCATCAATCTCATAAGCAATATTAAGATCAATCAAAGCTTCCTTTAAAACTTTAACAGACATTTCCCAATCATCCCCATCCCCTACAGCTTTTTCTGGCTTTGTCGAGAGATATGCTTTTAAGTCAGTAAATCCAAATTGATTCCACATATAAAGAGCAAATCTTAAAACCTCTTGAACCTCAAACTTAACTTGCTCATAAGTACATATAATGTGTGCGTCATCTTGAGTAAATCCCCTAACACGCATAGTACCATGAAGAGCACCAATCTTTTCATAACGATACACCGTACCAAGTTCAGCCCACCTAAACGGCAAATCTCTATAAGAATGCCTTCCGGTATTATAAATCGCAATGTGAAATGGACAATTCATAGGCTTAACATAATAATTACTTTTATCCATCTCCATTTTTTCAAACATATTTTCTCTATAAAAATCCAAATGTCCAGAAGTTTCCCAAAGCCAAGATTTACCAACATGAGGCGTAAAGAGTACATCATAACCATTCTTAAAATGCTCTTCTCTCCAAAAATCTTCTATTAAAGCTCTTATTCTAGCACCATTTGGATGAAAAAATATAAGACCTGGGCCTATTTCTTCATGAACGGAAAACAAATCAAGTTCACGACCAAGTTTTCTATGATCTCGCCTTTTTATCTCTTCTCTTAATTTAAGGTACGCTTTTAAATCTTTTTCATTATTCCATAAAGTCCCATAAATACGAGTAAGCATCTTATTTTTTTCATCGCCACGCCAGTAAGCACCAGCAATACTAGTTAACTTAAATGCCTTTGGATCAATTTTACCCATATTATCAACATGAGGACCTTTACAAAGATCAGTAAAATTATGACTTTTATATATCGAAATCTCGTCTGTAATATCAAGTCCACGAATTAAATTCATTTTATAAGGTTCATCTTTGAAAAGCACTAAAGCCTGTTCTTTAGTTATCACTTCCTTTATAAAAGGACTCCCTGTCTTTAATATTTCTCTCATCTTTTGTTCTATTAACAAAAGATCATTTTCTGTAATATGTTTTTCAAAATCAAAATCATAATAAAATCCATCTTTAATCGGAGGCCCTATAGCAATCTTAGTATTTGGAAATAACTCAAGCACAGCCTCTGCCATAACATGTGCGATTGAATGTCTCTTCTTATAAAGAAGGCTCTCTCGATCTAATTTTTCACTCATAAAAACTCCTTACTAAGACCCTAAATATCAATTATTATAATAAATTTAAGCCCCAATCACAGTTACAAACAAACAATAAATCTTCTCAATAAAATATACAAAAAAATTTACTAAAAAAACAGACAAAACAATAAGAACCAACAAATAAAATTTTTAATCCATAGTTACTATAGATTCAATATTAAAATAAAGAGCCATAGCAAAAAAGAAAGTAATAGTAGATGAACCACCATAAGATAGAAAAGGCAGGGGGATACCTGTAATTGGCAAGAGCCCTAAAGACATGCCAATATTAAAAGAGGTATGAAAAAACAAAAGACCTAGTACACCAGCAAGCACCAAAGACATATATCTATCCTTACTTTTATTCATTAAGATTAAAATCTTAAAAAAAATAAAGAAAAATAATATTAAAACTACACTAACTCCCACAAAACCAAATTCCTCAGCAAGGATTGAAAAAATAAAATCCGTACTCTGAGATGGAACATAATTTGCGTGAGTATAAGGACCTTTTAAAAATCCCTTACCGAAAATACCACCAGAACCAATAGCAATTTTTACCTGATTTAAATTCCATCCAGCCCCTTTAAGATCAATATTTGGATCTAAGAAAACCAAAAATCTTTTAATTTGGTAAGGTTTCATGAATTTTGAAAGAAATTTAGAAAAAAAAGATGAAATAAGTAAAATTGAACTTATATATGAGATATAAAAGTAAATAACTCTAACATTTAAATTATACTTTGACACAAAAAAGCCTATAGCAGAAGATAAGAACACCAAAATTAATACTAAAAAAGCTACTTGAAAATAGAAATTATTAGAAAAAATCAAATATAACACATTGCCCATATCAGCCTTATATTCATACCAAACCGGCAACACTACAAAAAGAAACGAAAAGAATCCCGTTAAAGCAAAATACAAAATATAGTGTATATCTATACCAGCAAAAAAGGAAATAAATATAAACATATTCAAATAAACCACAGCAGTACCAAAATCAGGCTGTAAAAACACAAACAAAATAATAGGAAAAATTAACATAAAAGCAAAAACAAAAACAAAAAAATTATGATACTCATTCTTACTACTATAGAATTTAGCAAGGGTCAGAATACTAATAATCTTACCAAGCTCTGAAGGTTGCCCACCTAATTTCCAAATTCCAATCCAAGATCTAGCTCCATTAACACTAACACCAAAAATCGCAGTAAAAATCAAAGAAGCAATCAACAAAAAATATAAGGGATAGATCATTCCATGTATGATCTTAAGATCATATCTTCCTATTACCAAAATTACAAAAAATCCACCAAGAACCCATACGATTTGTTTGATATATTCAATTTTCATTAGAGAGCCATTAGAAGTATAATCACTAGAATATATAAGCAAAACCCCAATAAAAGATATCATCACCAAACTAAATAATGCCAAACTATCATAACTTCTTCTAAAAACAGCCATTTACCTTACCTAATATACCATGGTCTATATTCTCTAAGAATATCCTCATAACTCTGATTAGCAAAAATCCCTTGCATCATTAAATCTACGGATTTAGCAGCCCACATATTATCTGTGTTACTTCTCCCTTCAACCAAACTAAAAATAATAATTTGTTCACTGGGTGGAGCATTATAAGGAGCAAGACCAACAAAGGAACTATTCTCAAGTCCAGTAACACCAGTTTGACCTGTACCTGTCTTTCCTACAACAGCAACAGCTTTTGTGAGAACTGAATTTCTAGCAGTACCATAAGTTATGACATTTCTCATATATTTTTTTAGAACCTTAAACGTATTTCGACTAATAATATCTGTTTTCTTAAGAATTTCAGGAACATTTTCAAGAATAACTTCATTAGTATTTCCATTTAAAATCTTACTAACAATTCTTGGTTTATAAATAACACCTTCATTGGCAATCATAGCTATCATATTAGCAATCTGCATAGAAGTAGCACTTAAAAAACCTTGGCCTATTGAACAATTTACAGTATCACCACCTACCCAAGGTTGATTAAAAGTTTTTTTCTTCCATTCTGGATTTGGAAGAAGGCCAGAAACCTCATTTGGCAAATCAATCCCGGTTTTCTCACCAAATCCATACTCTTTTGCATACTTAACAATCTTCTCAACACCAAGGTACTTAAGTCCCAATATATAAAAATAAACATTACATGAATGAGCAACAGCATCCTCTAAATCGACATACCCATGACCACCACGTTGCCAACAATGAAAAACTCTATTACCCACTCTAAAATATCCCGGACAATGAATTTTTTTACCCTTATCAAAAACCTTTTCTTCTAATAACGCCGTAGTCATAACCAATTTAAAAATAGATGCAGGGGGATAAACTGATTGTATTGCCCTATTGAGGAAAGAATAATCTTCTTTAGAATGCTTATTATAAACATCATTCATTGAATAGTAAGGATAATTATGAAGTGCTAACACACTTCCTGTTGCAGGTTTTAATACTACTATAGTTCCGTATCTATTACCTAAAGTATTCTTAGCAAGCAGTTGAATATCCTTATTAATATTTAAAACAATATTATTACCAGGAATCATACGCTCTATAATAGAACCACTATCTATTTTTCTCTCTCTAGAATCTACCCTATATCTAATTAAACCTTCCTTCCCTCTAATATAACTATCATAAACTTGTTCAACGCCTAATTTCCCTATTGTAGAATTATTATCATATCCTTGAACATTATAAAAAGAACGAAGTTCCCTTTGATTAATCCTACCAACATACCCAATAGGATGGGAATGAGAATCATCCACCAAATAATTTCTTTTAAAAGAATATGTCCATAAAAGTGCAGGATAATAACTTCTCTTCTCAGCAACTCTAAACAACATTTCTGGACTAAGTTCAACTATTTCTACATCTTTCAAATACCCTCTAGTAGCCTCAATTTTAGAGAGAATAAGTTCTCTTTCAATACCTAGAATACTTGACAAAAAATTTAACATTCCGTCCCTATCCTCAAGAGACATGCCGTAATATTGTTCCAAACTAATTTTTAAAACAAATGCCGTAAGATTATTCGCAAGAACATTAAAATTTGAATCTAGAATTTCACCCCTTGAAGCCTTAATTTTCTCAACCCTAGATAAAAGAACCGTTGCTTCTCTATCATACAATAAGTGTTTCCCAATCTGCATTTTAAATAAAGTAAAAAGATAAGAAAAAAAAACGAAAGATAAAAGTAACAGCCCAAACTTATACCTGCCGCTCAAAATAACTTTCATTTAATATTCCTCTTTAATAGTATAAAGACTTTTCGTGCAATAATTTAAAATCGGATATAAAAAATTTAAAAATACTATATTTATGACAAGATTAAGATCAAATATTGAATAATTGAATCCTTTAAGATCAATAAAATCTGCAAAAGTCATTGCCACAAACCAAATAACAAATTTTGAAAAAATAAAAAATAATGTTATACTAAACATGCTCTTTGGAACGATCATTTTAACTTTTTCAAGGAGATAAAATATCAAAACATAATTAAAAACAAAAAATCCAAGTGGTAATCCATTGAAATATTCCATAATAAGACCATGCAAAATGCTTGAGATCAAGCCTACATTAAAAACAAAATTTAGAGAATTAAAAATTAAGATAATTAAAAATATATCTATTGAAAAAGAAAAACTAATATCACAATAATACTGAAAAATTTGTCCCCAAAATATACTAACGATATAATAGAGTATAAAAGATATCACTTCTCTACCCTTTGATTACCCTTAATCAAAAAAACATATTCCAACTTATCTAAAACTATTATGGGCTCTATTTTAATATTTAAAAGAGAATTATATTCAAGAACATCAAAATGAGTAATTTGTCCTATATAAATTCCACTAGGATAATCACTAAATCCTGCAGTAACAACAGAGTCTCCTATCTTTAAAGCATTCTCAGCTAATTTATTAACATAATTCATCTCAAGAGCCTCGCCATATCCCTTGCCCTCAACAAGACCAATGAATTTGCTATTTTGAATTCTTGCAGAAACAAAATTTTCATAACTGGTTAAAGGCAAAACTCTTGCAGTATCTGCATAAACCTTAACAACTTTGCCAACAAGACCACTAAATCCATCCTGATAAGCAACAGCTATCATGTCTTTTTGAACACCATCATTATAGCCTTTATTAATTGCCATTAAAGATGAAACATTTGCATAATTCAAATAAATTATTTCAGCTGAAATAAAATCATTAGAATGTGCTGAATAAAATCCAAGCTGCTCTTTAAGCCTAGCATTTTCTTGTCTTAAGACTTGCACATTCTGAATCACTATCTCAAGCTGCTGTATTCTTTTCTTATAAGCTTCTATCGTCTCACCATAATCTTTGTATTCATTTATCGCTTTAAAAATACTAGAAATAAAATTAAAAAATTCATACATATTCCGTTGAATATATGAATTTAAAGTAAAAATAAAAAAATCATCACTCTTGTTCTTCTTAGAACCACTCGAATCATAAATCATAAGAATAATAGCAAATATTAATACACTAAATACCTTAATAAAATTCTTGAAATTAACAAGAAACTTCATATTTACTCATTAATAAAACTATATATATTTTTACTAATATCTATTCTATTAGCATAATCATAAAATAAACCAGCTCCAACAGCTACAGATAGAAGAGGATTATCCGCAACATAAACTGGAACCCCAGTCTCTTTTGATAAAAGCCTATTAAGGCCTTTAAGAAGAGCTCCACCTCCCGTTAATATAATTCCACGCTCAACAATATCTGTTGCAAGCTCTGGAGGAGTTGCTCCAAGAGTTCGCTTAACCTCATCAACAACAATACTAATAGGTTCTTGCAGAGACTCTCGTACTTCCATGGAATCAATAATTTGCTTTCTAGGAAGACCCGTAACAGCATCTGTTCCTTTAATATCTATTGTCTCTACCTTTAAATTATGAGTATCTGGATAAACATTACCGATCTTAATTTTCAATTTTTCTGCTGTTTGCTGTCCAATAATAATGTTATGAGCATTTCTCATATATTTAATGATGCTCTCATCAAACTCATCTCCACCTGTCCTAATAGCTCTACTTACTACCATACCACCAAGAGAAATAACTGATATTTCAGTAGTTCCTCCTCCAATATCACATACCATATGACCTGTTGGTTCAAAAATGGGAATATCAGAACCAATAGCAGCTGCAAGAGATTCTTCAATAACCTTAACTTCACGAGCACCAGCATTCATTGCACTCTCTTTTACAGCTCTCCTCTCAACTTCAGTAATACAAGTTGGTACTCCTATTACCATTCTAGGTTTAAAAAACAATTTCTTTCTAGAAAAAATCTGACTTATAAAATATTTAATCATTTTTTCTGTATTTTCAATGTCAGCAATAACACCATCACGAAGCGGTCTTACTGCCTTAATGTTTTCTGGTGTTTTCCAAAGCATCTTCTTTGCATTCCGCCCAACAGCTACCACCCTATTACCCTTACTAACATCAATAGCAACTACTGAAGGCTCACTCATCACCACACCATAATCCTTAATGTAAACTAAAGTGTTGCATGTACCAAGATCAATACCAATATCTATCAAAAAAGATTTAAAAATGTTCAAATCAAACTCCCCCTAAAAATCCTCTAAACTAATTTTAAGCCTCTCCCTTGCTTCTTCTAAATAAGGATTAATACTTAATGCTTCTCTCCAATATTTTCTAGCCTTAGGATAATCTTTATCCCTTTTCCTATATATATCTCCTATTTTAACATAAACATTAGGATTTAAACTATTAATTTTGAGGACTTTATCATAGCAATTAAAAGCATCCTCATAAGCATCCTTTTCTAAATAAATATCTCCGTACAATAAATATACCTTTTGCATTAAATTATCATCACTTTTCTTATCTTTTAATGATTCATTATCTTCATGTAAAGATTTAAAAAATTTATTTATATATTCAACACTCTTATCAATGTTTCCAGTCCTATAATTAACATAGGCCAAACTCCAAAGAACAAGATCAGATTTATTTTCTTTATAAGCTTTTTCAAAAAACTTTAAGCTAGAATTATAGTCTTTTAAAAGCTGATAAGAATATCCTAAATACTCATAAATATCATCTTTTACACTCATAAAATCAAAACTACTTGAATATAAAGCTTTATTTAAATACTTAACAGAAAGATCGCTATAATACTCACCCTTATGAGAATAAGCTTTACCCAAAATATAATAAAGCGAACTCATAGGAACATCATCATTAATTGACATTAAAAACCGTAATCTTTCTATTGCATTGTCTAAAAATTGATTTTTCAAATAACTATCATTCAACATTAAGGAATAATAAAAATATGAAAATCCAAGAAGCAAATTTAGATTAAAGTCAAACTTGTTTTCTTTAAGACCATTCTCAGCATAATCTATTATTTCTTTATATTCTTTATTATCCCAAAGAACAAGTAAATTTACCTCAGTAGGTCCTGCCTTCAAATAAGAATTGGAAAAGGTTTTAAAATAAGATAAAAAATAAAAAATAAAAAATAAAAGTGATAAACTTATAATCAAATAAAAAGTACATTTTAAATAATTGATTCCCATAAAAACTCTCTACAAAAAATTTAAGTTGACATCCATAAGCCGAGTTCTGTATTATGTCATCATCTATCTTGTTTTTTCATCACTGAAAAAATCATGCAATCCACCCGCAAGCATATCCTCAAGAGCTAAGAACGCTTGCTTACTTGATTTTGCTCCTAATGAGGTTTGTCTTGACCTTATTTATCACTAAATAAGCGGTGAGCTCTTACCTCACCTTTTCACCCTTACCCTAAGGCGGTAATTTTCTGTGACACTCTCTTAAGTTTTAAACCCCTAGGCATTACCTAGCATTATGCTCTTATTGGAGCTCGGACTTTCCTCTTAAAATACTTCAATACAGCATATTAAGCGATGACTGGATATCAACTTAAATATAAAAAACCCTTATTCTATCAGATCTGCTAAACCACCAGGAACCATTTCTAAACCAACTTCAAATCTATCTTGATAATAAAGTATTCTACTACAATAAGGACAAAATTTAATATCATCCGGTTCACGCCTTACCTTATTTGCAAACTCAACAGGAAGTATCATATGACAACCCTTACAAACATTTTCAATCAAAGGCACAACCCCATTAGATTTATTTCTAATAATTCTTTGAAATTTAAACAAAAAATCCTCGTCCATTCGAGAAGCATATTTTTCCTCTTCACTTCGTATAGAATCAAGCTTTTTTACAATTTCTAAAAGCTCATTTTCAAGATCACTACTCTCAGTAGCATAAATATCCTGCTCAACCTCAAGCTTACTTTTAATATCTGATATCTCCCTATCTACTTTTGTCTTAAGTCCAGTAATATGCGTCATTTTCTTTCTAATAGCAACCTCATCATCGATAATAGTCTGCAATTCCTTCTCAAGAGCCTCATATTCCCTTTGGGTTTTAATGCTATCAATTTTCTCTTCTGCCTTACTCTTCCTCACATTAATGTCTTGAATATCTAATTTTAAAGATGAATCTTCTTTTTGATATTCTTTAAACTTGAACTGTAATTCAGCAAAAGTCTCAATAAGTCCATCAATTTGAGCCTTCTTGGTTTGCAAATATTTAGGAATATTTTTTTGCCTTTCCTCAAGCTCAAATTTAGCTTTATATATACATTCAAGATTCTTCAATATATCAATATTACTTTCCATGAAGCCTCCTATTCAATTTAAATCTTCTAAATAATCTTTAAGTTTTTGAGTTTTCTTAGGATTTTTAAGTCGCCTTAAAGCCTTAGACTCAATCTGTCTAATTCTCTCTCTTGTAACGTTAAAATGCAGTCCAACTTCTTCAAGAGTTAAAGAATATCCATCTTCAAGACCAAATCTCATCTTAACAACTTCTTGTTCTCTTTCTGGAAGAGTACCAAGAACTGACCTTATCTGATCTTGTAAGACCACAAAAGATGTATGCTTTGCTGGATTTTTTATCGCCTTATCCTCAATAAAATCACTAAGAACAGAATCTTCTTCTTCTCCAATTGGTGTTTCAAGCGAAACAGGCTCTCTTGAGACATTTTTTACAGTTTTTACCTTTTTAAGATCCCACCCAAGTCTAGCTGACAACTCCTCATCCGTTGGATCTTTACCTAACACTTGAATTAAATACCTTGTTTCTCTATTTAGTCTATTTATCTGCTCAATCATATGCACAGGCACACGAATGGTACGCGCCTGATCTGAGATTGATCTTGTTATTGCTTGACGAATCCACCATGTAGCATAAGTAGAAAACTTAAAGCCTCGCTTATACTCAAATTTTTCAACTGCTTTAATTAGACCAATATTACCCTCTTGAACAAGATCAAAAAAATGCAGTCCTCTATTAGCATACTTTTTAGCAATACTTACCACAAGTCTTAAGTTAGCCTTAATTAGCTGATCTTTTGCATGCTGCATCATCTGCTTGCCCTTAAGGATTTCTTCCGACATGCTTATTATCTTATCCATTGGATATTCATAATACATCTCAATTCTCTCAAGCTCCTTTTGAGCAAGTTGAGCTTCTGTAATTTGCTCTTTAATTAGATCCTCTCGAATATTTAAAGCTTTCTCTATCCTCTCCCGTCTCTCAGAAATAGCTAAATCTCTCCCAAGAATTCTAAGATTTCGTACTTTATCTATCTTTAATCTATCCAATATGGACTTTTGTTGCCTCTTTAGATCCTTTATTTTGCTAGCAGAATCAATGTAATCATCTGAAAAAATGCGCAATTCCTCTTGATATAAAGGAACAGATTTAAGCATTTCTTTTATACGAACTCTCTCATTAGTAATACTCTCTTCAAAAATATCTTCTCCAAGCTCATATAATCTATGCTTATTTTCAATATATCTTACCAAACGATCCTGAAATGATTTTAATGAAGCTTTATAAAAGGAAGTGATCCTTTTTTTTTTGTTATAATAATCAAAATTATTATCTTTTTCTCTTTCTTTTTCTTTTTTAAAAAACTCTTCTTTATCTACTCTTGAATAAATGGCATTAACTAAATTATAATAGTTCTCTATAACGAGTCCTTCATTTTTAAGAATATTCTCAATTATACTCTCACCAGAATCCATCTGCTTTGCAAGCTCAACCTCTTGATTTCCAGTTAATAAAAATTCTTTTCCTATTTCTTTTAAGTAAAGTCTTATCGGATCTTCAGAATTACTATCTTTTAATAAACCACTCTTAATATACCCTGAACTAAAATCTTCCTTGTCTAAAGTCTCATCCTCAAATTCATCTAATTTATCATCAAGCTCATCATCACTCTGAACAGAATCATCTAATATCATACACTGACTATCAAGTTTACTTGCTTCATCAAATTCATCAATGCTACAAATATCTGGTTCCATCTTTTCATTAATTAAACTTATCCCTTCATTCTCAAGAACTCCATACATATAATCAATATTCTCAGGTTCCAACATATTCCCTGATAAAAAAGTGGATAAGTCCTCAAAAGTAATTACCTTTTTGTCTCCCAAATAACTTAAGATAGCCTTTATTACTTTTGAATTCTTCTTCTTAAAAGCCTGCAAGTCTTTATTCTCTACACTATTCATTCAAATATATCCTCAGATTTTTTCTTTGCATATTTAAAAACATCAATTCTCTTATTTGGGCCTTAGCATCTATTGAAAAATTATCCCTGCTCATTGCTTTAAATACTAAAATTCGATTCTCCACCTTTCTTTTCTTAATTGCAAATAAAATTTGCTTAACCATCTCATCATCCACTTCAAACTCTACTCGTAGCATATTTTCAAAGAAAACTTCACTAATACTATGCTTATTTTTTAATAATTCTTTTAAATTAAGCAATGAAAAACCCTTGTTATTCTCAAATAGCTTCTCAAAGCACACAAAAATTTTTTTTACATCAACATCATACAAGTCACTATCACTAATATTACGCCTTATTATAGTAAAATAATTAAAGTCTTTCAATAAGGCAACTAATAAATATCTCTCATAGGTGTTTATTTCATAATAAGATGCATTTTTCTTATAACTCGCAATTGCACTCCTCTCTCTCATACTATAGTAATCTTTTCTTAAGGTTTCTAACTTAATACCCACTCTACTCTCAAGCTTTTCTAGGAGAAGATCTCGCTGCGTATTAGTACTTGACAAACTTATCAAAGTTATAAACAAATTAATCATACTATTCAAATCTGTTGTTTTACTTAAATCATATTTACCTGAATATTTTTCCAAAAGATATTCAAAAGCCTCACAACTATCATTAATCATATTCTTTAAGGCAGAAGCACCTTTATTTTTTAAAACATCCGCAGGATCAGATCCATACTTCATCCTAATTACACTTACATCAACATTAAACGGCAAACAAATCTGATAAGCCTTAAAGGTAGCTGAAAGCCCAGCATCATCATCATCAAAACATATCATTATTTTATCTGCATGTCTCCTAATTAAAGCAAGATGCTCCCTTGAAAAAGACGTGCCAAGTGTAGAAACAGCAAACTTTACACCAGCTGTAAAAAAGGCAAGAACATCTATATACCCTTCTGTTAAGATTACAGATTTACTTCCCCTAATTACAGAAAAGCCTTCATAAAACCCATAAAGCAATTCCCTCTTTTTAAAGGCCTCTGTTTCAGATGAATTAATATATTTAGGGCCATCATTTTTACCTAAATCTCTACCTCCAAATCCTACTACATTTCCTTTAAAATCTCTGATTGGAAAAATCAATCTCCCAGATAAAATCGAAAATCTTCGATTTTTTTTTGCAAATAAACCACTTTTACTCAAAAGTTCATCGGAATATCCTTTTAAAATTAAAAAATCATAAAAACCTAACTTACCTGGAACATCGCATAGCAAATAACCAATATTAAATAAATTAATAATCTCTTTGGATATCCCCCGTTCTTTAAAAATATAATTCAAAACCCCTTGATTGCCTTGATTATTATTTAAAAAAAATAAAAAGGTCTTAACCAATTTAGCATTCAAATCATATATTTTTGAAATTATTGCCTTATCCTGAATTTTATTCTTAAAGCCCGTGGTTTTCTTAATATCATCATATATAATACCTATCCTACTGCACAAAGACTTAACAGCATCATTATAATTAAGCTTTTCAATATCCATCAAAAATTTGATGACATCTCCTCCCCTTCTACATCCAAAACAATAAAAAAGCCCCTGAGCAGGAGTTATAGAAAAAGAAGGTGTCCTCTCAGCATGAAAAGGGCAAAGCCCCTTATAAGACGCTCCTGATTTAACCAATTTAACACGCTCACCTATTAAACCTACAATATCTACTCTTTGTTTAATTAAATCTATAACCTTAGCATATTCCATATTTCTTTAATCCTTAGTAATAAAATTACGAATATAACTATTTACAGCTAAAAGATGGTCATTATAAGCTGAAGAAAATTTATGAATACCAATCTTAGGATCTTTTACAACAAAAAACAAATAGTTTGTGTTATCTGGGAAAAAGGCTGCCTTTAAAGATACAATCCCAGCGTTAGAAATTGGACCTGGAGGATAACCTTTATTAATATAGGTATTATATGCAGAATCAATCTCTAAATCTGAAAAATAAATTCTTGAAGGATGGGGTTTTTTTAGTTCTTCAGTAATAATATACTCAATTGTAGCACAAGATTGTAATGCCATATTAGACTTTATTCTATTATAAAAAACAGATGCCATTATTGGTGCTTCACTCTTAACTCGATATTCACGCTCAACAATAGAAGCAATGATCACTTTATTATAAAGTTCTTCACTAGAATAAGATTTATGATCTATGCCAATAAAACTAAGTTTGCTAAAAAAATTGCCAACAAAAATTCGAATTATTTCCTTTATATCCATACCCTTATAAAATTTATAAGTATCTGGAAATAAAAAACCTTCAAGAGAATCATAACTAAGTCCAAGTTCACCGATAAATTTGACGTCATTTACCAAATCAACAAAACTCTGCACATCACTAATAATTCCTGATTCATTAAGCTTTAAAGCTATTCTTCTACCAGTATACCCTTCGGGTATGGTAATATTAATAGGAAGTATAGGTCTACCCTTCAAAAATTCTCTATACACATCAAAAGTTGAACAATTACCATTGATTAAATATTTGCCTTCCCTAAAATTTTTATCACTACCAAAAAGATAAGAAATAGCTATCAATAACTTGTCGGATCTAATGAATCCTTTCTTATTAAGTTCCAAAGCAATCTTTTTGACCCCCCATCCCTTTTGAACTTCAAACTCATATACTAAGTCAGACTTTAAAGGAGAAGAATTTAAAAAATACAAAAAAAATACTAAAACAGAAAAAACAATAAATAACACAAAAAGGAAAATGAAACTTTTTTTTATTGCCATAAGAACTTAAAATCTCTTTTAAAAAAAAGAAAACCACGCTCCATGCCTTCAATCAAATAAGATACAAAAAACACATTAGCCCTGAAAACACAACTTGCAAATATTAATTAAAATTCCACTACAATGGATTCCAAAATATTTAAAAAGTACAACAAGCTCAACAGTAAGATTATATCTCAAATGATCAAACAAAAAATTAAACCTCACAAGACATTTAGCTAAATTATAGCCTCAAGTTGGGGAGGGTGGGATTCGAACCCACGTAGGCAATGCCAACAGATTTACAGTCTGCCCCGGTTAACCACTTCGGTACCGCCCCTAAAAGCCGACTGTCGGACTCGAACCGACGACCTGCGGTTTACAAGACCGCTGCTCTAGCCAGCTGAGCTAAGTCGGCATAATAAAGCTAATGGTTAGTTTATAAAAATAAAATATATTAGTCAATAGCAAGATCAAAATAAGCAAATTATATTTCAAAAGAAAGAAAAATTTTTATAAAAAAAGCACAAAAACAAATAATAAAACTAAAAACCAAAATGGTATAATGTTTAATCCCCTTTCTTCTAAACAGATAAAAAAATATTAATCTAGTAACTTCAAGTCCAAAGGCAACAGAACTTAATACAATCGTAAATTCAAGTGAAAATTTTTGAAAAGAATGCATAAAAACATTATAAGCACCCGCTAAAAACATAAATAAACTAAGTACAGAATTAAGAAATAAAATTATTACTAAAACTCTAATAAAAATTGACAATAACTTTAAATCACTTGCATCAAAGTTCTTCATCATAACCTATAAATTTTCAACTATAAAAAGAGCTTGTTTAATTATAAATAACATATTATCAATAACATAACCTAAGCTGATCTTCACATTATCGTCTGTGGGCAATTTATGAGAAAGATTAAGAGCACTTTGTATAAAAGTATTATTATTTTCTAAAAGAGCAATATATTTTCCCTTAAGATCAATAAAATAACTCATAAAATTAAAAACTAGCTTTTTAACAGTCTCAATCTCTCTCAAGCACCACTCCAAAATTTTATCCTTATAAGAATCATCAATATTATAATCTTTACTATATCTCTCATACTCCTCATTTTTATAATTAAATTCAAAATACAAATCATAAACTTCTTTTCTTAAAACACTAATATCTCTCTCAAGCTTAATATACAAACTCCTCAAATCGGTATTATTTACAAGTACTACATTGTTCACAGTTCTTAATATTTCCATCATTTTTACATCATAAACGCATTTAAAAAATTCATTGAGAAAGTAAAGCTTTTTAAAATTTGAATATTCAAGCTCCATTCCTTTAAAAATTATATTATCTAAATTCATGATAACATTATAATTTTTAATTAAGTCTTTAAGTTCTTTATTTAAAAGTACTCTTAAAGACTTAGAATAATTTTTAACAAGCTGTCCACTAACATTTAAAAATAAAACATTTTCATAAAAACTTTTTACATCAAAACAAGGAACATACTTCTTAGGCTTTAAAATTGGATTTTCATAATAAATTTTAAAAATATCTAAATAAGGCAAAGTTTTTGACAAGCTGATAATTTTTATTATAATACCCAAAATGCTTTTAAACATAGAATCAATCCCTAAAAGATTCTCTTCACTTAAAATACCATTCTCGCCTGATTTTATTATTAAAAAATAATTTTTAATAATAATTTTTAAAACTTCTTCATTTATTTCAATATCTCTTAATGTATGCAAAAGCTCACAGAAACACTTAAAATACTTATCAACACTATCAAAACTGGTACCAACTGTCCCATCAAGATCGGCAACATCGAAATTATCCACATCATCTAAAAGCTCAACATTAAAGAAAGACAAAAAAGATTTGTAAGGAAAAAATGCAATACCATTTATAACATAAAAAAAATTAAACATATCCTCTACAACTGTATAAGTTTGTGAAGGAATGGAATTAATATAATTACTAATTTTTATTCTAATAATCGCTTCTAACTCATTTTGACTTTTATCTTTTCTTAAGAATTGTTCATGCTCTTCAAGTTCTAAAAAATCTTCTAGTTTGCACTGAGAATCAGGAATCTTACTTTGAATAACTTCAAACATTGATTGTTCAACAATATTACCTGTCTCTAACATCTTAAAATACCCTTTAAGCTCCACTAAATAACAATAAAGTTCAAAAAACATTTCTACAAAACCCACACGTAAATACCCTTTTCTAAAATTTATGACAGGATTTTTATACATACTATTAACATGACCTTCTAAGTTTTTTAGAAGATGCATTTTATAAATATCCTCCTTAGTCTTATCTCTTTGAAAAAAACTTAAGATATATATCCATATCTTTATCCAAAGTGACTCTTCCATGAATTCTTTAGACAGAAAATCATCAATCTGCACGGTAGAATCTGAATTTAAGTAATTAGAATTATTTTCAGACAACACGGAAGAATTCAAGCTTAGATTCTTTTTAATCTCCCTTATCAATTTAGCCCTTGAATCTTTTGAAAGCTCACCAATAGAATCATATATACTAACATTACTCTTGTTCATAAAACCCCATTTATAAATGTTTAAATACACATCAAACAAATATTATTTTATGATATTTTAAGAATAAACTAAAACTATATTTTAACCTTAAAAAAAATAGTATTTCAACTATAATATATTTCTATATGAATATAGGCACTAATACTAAAGACATAATGAAAATTAGTAAAATCTTTAATAATAATAACTATGAATTTTTTCTAGTAGGAGGTGCTTTAAGAGACTTACTTCTTAAAAAGATACCTGATGATTTTGACTTCACAACAAATGCAACTCCAAAAGAAATAATGCGACTATTTCCAAATAATATACAAACAGGAATAAAGCATGGCACAATAAGCATAGTTTTTAACAAAAAAATTTTTGAAATTACAACTTACAGAATAGACATAGACTACGAAAATAAAAGATCTCCTAAAGAAGTAAAATTTACAAAAAGCTTAAATGAAGATCTTCAAAGAAGAGATTTTACAATAAACTCAATCGCAATGAATATACTTAACTGTGAAATAATAGACTACTATAATGGCAAACAAGACCTTAATAAAAAAATAATAAAATGCATAGGTGAACCAAACAAAAGATTTGAAGAAGATGCTCTTAGAATACTCAGAGCTGCAAGATTTGCATCCACGCTTGACTTTACAATTGATCAAAATACATTAATCTCCATGAAATATAAAAAAGCAAATATCCTGTTTTTATCAAAAGAAAGAATAAATAATGAATTTATTAAACTTCTAGAAGGAAAAAACCCAAAGAAAGGGATTAATTATCTACAAAAAATAAATTTCTTCAAATATTTTTTCAATATAGAAATAAACAAAAAATTAAAAAATAAAATTACCCTTTTAAACAAAAATAAATTTTATTTAAAAGCAATAGTTATTTTTACAATAAAAAAAGATATAAAATGTTTAAGGAAAAAGTTAGAATTACTTAGATTTTCAAATAAAGATATCAAATTAATACTATTCTATAAATCCATTATTAATGAAATTAACATTCTAAGAATTAAAACATTATATGAAGTCAGAATGTTATTAAGCAAAGCCACCAGAGAAAACTATAAGGAAATATTTGACATATATAAAGCCCTTAAAGGAAGGGATAATAAGCTTAAGTTTATAATGAATAAAATAAAAAGCAAAAAGTTACTAAAAGATCCTCTATCTTTAAAAGAACTGAAAATCAACGGCAACGACATCAAAGACCTTAAGTTAACGGACAATAAAAACATTGGAGAAATCCTCAATTATCTATTAAGAGAAGTACTAACTAATCCCAAATTAAACAAAAAAGAGATTTTAATTAAAAAAATTAAAGATCAATATTTGCAATAGTCTTAAGAGCCATTTCAGCTGCTATCATTTCAGCCTCTTTTTTAGATCTTCCTTTGCCATTAGATATAAATTTATCATTAACATAAAGTTCAACACAAAAAATTTTATTATGATCAGGCCCTAACTCTTTAGCTAACCTATAATTTGGCGAAATCTTATATTTCTTTTGAACATATTCCTGCAGAAGGCTTTTATAATCCTTAAAGTCACCACGATTAAACATCAACCTTATGTGAACTTCAAAAAGCTCTACCACAAAAGCTGAGGCTTTTAAAAACCCACCATCAAGATAAAGTGCACCAACAAAAGCCTCAATAGCATCTGCAATAATACCCTTCTTATTGCGGCCATCATTATTCTCTTCGCCCCTACCAAGCAAAATATAGTTGCCAAGGTTAAGTTCCCGAGCAATACTAGAGAGAGACTCTTCACTAACAATATAAGATCTGGCCTTACTAAGTTCACCTTCGCTCTTTTCAGGATAAAATTTATACAAATAATCTGTAATAATAAGATTAAGAACAGAGTCCCCTAAAAACTCTAATCTCTCATTATTAGCATATTTTTGATCAAATTCATTTGCATATGATGAGTGACTTAAAGACATATTTAACAAATCAATATCATTAAAATCAATATGTA
The DNA here is from genome assembly GCF_023035795.1 of Borrelia nietonii YOR. Classification (NCBI taxonomy): domain Bacteria; kingdom Pseudomonadati; phylum Spirochaetota; class Spirochaetia; order Spirochaetales; family Borreliaceae; genus Borrelia; species Borrelia nietonii. The sequence continues at coordinate 746,486 of NZ_CP073148.1, read as the reverse complement.
AACCCATTAAGAACTCATCTAACTTTCTTCTCCGATCCGCATCCAACTTCACTATAGCAGAACCCATTATATCTAACCCTTTTTTTTCTCAATAAAAGCAACAACATCACCTATAGTCTCAAATTCACTAGCCTCATTTTCTGGGATCTTATCATCAAATGCTTCCTCAAGTAAATATAAAAGTTCATAAATATCAAGACTGTCTGCACCAAGATCCTCAACAAACCTAGACTCCATAGTAATTTCATCTTCTTTTTTATCAAGTTGCTCGGATATGATAGACCTAACTTTTTTAAAAATCTCACTTTGATCCATAAACAAACATTCCTCGTTCAAACTACAATCCTAATTCTAAGTATTGAATATCCCTATAATAACCACATTTTAAACATACTCTGTGTCTTATTACAAGATAACCACAATTTGAACACTCTTGAAGTTGAGGTAGTTTTTTCCTCATATTTATACTGCGCCTCGTCCTACTTCTAGACTTTGAAGGCTTAAATTTTGGAACAGCCATCTCTTTGTCTCCTTAAACATAAACAAACATATCTTAATAATATATATATTATTAAGATAATTTGTCAATAAATTTAGATTTCAACTTTTTTTGCACTAACTCTGGAATAAAACTTGAGAGATCAAAATTTTTATTTTTTATCAATTCTTTAACAAGATCTGACCTTACAAACAGATATTTATCACTACTTGGTAAAAATATTGTGTCTACTAAAGGACTAAGCTTGTTATTAACAACATATCTTTCAAATTCAAATTCAAAATCATGAAAAGCTCTAACTCCTCTAACAATAAAACCAATATCATTCTTTAAAGCATAATCCAAAATAATTCCATCATACCTATCCACAGAAATTTTTGACCATCCTAAAGACGCAACAACCTCAAGAGTAAGCTCATATCTCTCAATATCACTAAGCAAATATTTCTTAGCACTATTATTGGCAACAAGAATAATAACCTTATCAAAAATTAATGATGCTCTCTTCACTAAATCAATATGTCCCCAAGTAACAGGATCAAATGAACCAGGAAATAATGCTACTCTCATAATTAATAAAATTTAAATCCTTTATTCATATCTTGAAGAATTTTTTTTCGCCAAATAGGACGACTCTCTAAACTTTCAAAATCAATTTCTTTAACTATTTTAAAAGCCAAGTTATTTCCTCTAACAGACTTATCAACAACAAAAAATTTACCAATACCTCTATACACCAAACTCTCATTCTTAACAAGCTCATTCTCAGACTTTAACTTATCAATAGCACAATCAAAATGTATAGGCTTGTCCTCACCATTAAACTTCATAGACATACAAGAAAGAATATCTTTGATCTGCTTCTCACAAATAGGACATACTTCTTTCAATCTTATACGCAATCTGCGGTCTTTACTAATGCCTTTCTGTCTATTGCCCTTATAATTCTTTTGGCTATTAGAGTTAATACCCACAGATTTAATGTCATTAGTATTCAAAGTTGCAACATTTTGTTTTTTAGGCTCAGATTTTACTTTTCTCCTTTTCGAAAAAGGAACTTTGTTCTTTTTTCGAAAATCATTGCCATGGGCTTTACTTTGATCAGACTTCAATGCTATCTCCTTCATTCAATTATATCAGGCAAATATTTAATCTCTCCCTTAAATTAAACACAAGGTCAAAAGAACACTCCAAATGATTTAAACTTAGACATGGTATATTCTAATGCTGTATTTACCATATTTCTCATATATTTTCTATTAATCGAATATTCCAAATTTTCAAACGAATAAACATCCAGGAATTTTACCTCTATAAAATGCAAAACCTTATTTTTCTGTGCAATAATATCATCTCCCTGATTCATTATAATAATTTCTATCTATCATCTCATAATCATTTTCAAGCAAATATTTAAAGCAAAAACCTCGCCTCGATTTCCAATCTGCCACTATTCATAGTTTATTACTCTTCAATTTATATACAACAGATAAAATCTGTGCAACTACTTTAAAATACTTAGAATCAATAAAACCACCCTCATTAATCAAAAATAAGCTCTCGGATAAATATTTATCTTCCACAATAGGAACACCCTCTCGCTTAGCAAGCTCTTTTATAAGTAAAGCCTTCTCTCCCCTGGCCTTAGCTAAAATAAAAGGCGCTGGAAATTTAGTATCATATTTAATTAATAAAGCTAATTTTTCTCCACTCATATCTTATAATTAATGCTTTTAACTACTATTACTTCACAATCAAAATCTTCAAACTCGTTAATTGAATCTAATATTTTTATATCAGTAATATTATGACAAAAAAGAGAACTCTTAAGCTCTCTAATGATATTATCTAAACTAAAATCTGCATATATTCTTAATTTAAAGTCAGAACCGGAATTATTAATCTCACAAATAATTTTTTCTTGTTCACTCAAAAAATAAACGAAACTCCATTTATAAACTATCTCTAAATCTTTATAAGAAAATAAAAATAACAAACCGGTTCCTTCCATAAATTTAAAGGGAATCGAAATAATAAAATTATTATCGCTTTCAATAAAAATTGGCAGTTTGTTATCCTGTTCTCTTCCCCTAACTTTACTACCAAAATAATCATAAATTCGCATAAAATCCCGTTCTGTTATGCCTTGACCATGCAAAGCTAAAAGAAATTTTAGAACAAACTCATCTTTTATATTATCAAAAACATTCTTAAATAATTTCTTAGTTTTTTGATCTAAAGGATTACCCCCTAGTTTAAGTATAAATTTATCATTGCTTTCAAATAAATCTAAATCTCTAAATAAAGATACATAATTAACATGAATCAAAAAATTACCCGAAGTACTAATCATCTTAGCAAAATACTTAAATCCAACTTTCAAAGGCAAACTACTCTTTACTTCAAAATAGCTGCCTACAAAGGATACAAGCCACTTATTAAGACCAAGGGACTTAATAATTTCCAATTTGCCATTCAAAGGAACATTTTTATTTAAAGTAACTTTGGGTATTTGGGCGTTATTTAAGCTTCTTAATATCAAGACGCTCCTTCACCTTCATAGCAGCTTTTCCAATTCTATTTCTCATATAGTAAAGTTTAGCCCGCCTTACCTTTCCTCGCTTTAAAACCTGAACCTTTTCTATAATAGGTGAATGCATTGGAAAAATTTTCTCAACTCCAATACCTGAAGAAATTTTTCTAACTAAAAAAGTTTGTCCAATACCTTTATTTTGAATAGATATAACAAGACCCTCAAAATTCTGGACTCTCTCATTAGTGCCTTCAATTATCTTATAACTAACACGTATAGTATCTCCTACCCTAAAATCAAAACTTTCTGTTCTCTTTCCTTTAGCTTCAATTTTTTTTATTAAATCCATCATTTTCTCCTCTCATTTCCAAATATTTAAGGTACAAATCATATCTATTTTTCTTTGTTTTTTCAACAGACTTAATAAATCGCCATTTTTTTATTTCCTCGTGATGACCTGAAAGAAGCACATCAGGAACTTCCAATCCCTTAAATTCATAAGGTCTAGTATAATGAGGGTACTCAAGTAGTCCACACCCAAAACTGAAAGATTCCTCAAACAAGGAACTTGGATTTATTACACCATCTAACAATCGATATACGCTATCTACTATAACAAGAGCAGCCACTTCACCCGAAGATAATACATAATCTCCAACCGAAATTTCAAAATCAACATACAAATCAATCACACGTTGATCAAGCCCTTCATATCTCCCACAAATTATAACAAGTTCACTCCTCTTTGACAAGTCATAAGCCAATTTTTGAGTATATTTCAATCCAGATGGACTTACAAATATTGTGGTTTTTGATTTTGCATTTATGTACTCAAGAGCAGCACAGATAGGCTGGGCTTTCAAAACCATACCCGCACCCCCACCATAAGGAATATCATCACATCTTTTATGTTTATCATCAGAAAAATCACGAATAGATATGACCTCATAACTTATTATGCCTCTATCTATAACTTTTTTCATTATTGAATTTTCAAAAAATGGAGTAATAATTGAAGGAAATAAAGAGAGAATCGTAATTTTCATTTTAAGAGATCTAATACCTTAAGCTCAATAGTTTTCAATTTCCTATTAATATCTCCAAGATAAACATTTAAAAAGGGGACAAAAAACAATTTACTTCCAACTTTAACTTCAAGAAGAATCGATCTTACACACTCAAAAAAAGATACAACAACTCCCAACTCTTGTCCATTATTAACAAGCTTATACCCAATAAGCTCGCCAAAGTAATACTCATCTTCTTCCAGTTTAGATGCAAATTCATCACTTACCCATAACTCAAAACCAATTAAATCCTTAATAGGCTCAGGAGCATCAAATTCCTCAAATTTTAAAAACAATGAATTATTTCTTAAAAATACATCTTCAACTTTAACTTCAATTGACGAACAACATTCCTTTTTTAAAACTAACTTACTACCCTTTAAATCAAAAAAATCATTAAAACCATTGGATATGCTCTTAACTTTAGCATATCCATTAATTCCATAAGATGACAATATTATGCCTTTTACAAACATAAAATTAGTCCAAAATTTCTAGCTGAACTCTCCTATTTGTTTTTGCAGCACAAGCACTAAGAAGTGTCCTAATAGCCCTTGCAATGCGCCCTCTTCTTCCAATTATCTTTCCAACATCATTTGCAGAAACTCTTAATTCTAAAATAGTTGATTTCTCACCTTCAACTACATTCAACTTGACCTCATCTCTCTTATCTACAAGAGATTTTACCACAAATTCTATAAGTTCAATTTCATTACCGTACTCTTTCATTAAGTCCTCCTAACTCTCAACTTTAAAATTATTTTTATTTAAAATCCTCTTAACCGTATCACTTGGAATAGCTCCTTTGCCTATCCAATCTCTAAATTTATCCTCATTTATTTTGACTTGATTTTGTCTCTCAACAGGATGATAATACCCAAGCTCTTCAATGGCTCGTCCATCTCTAGGCGAAGCAGAATCCATTACTACAATTCGATAATAAGGTCTCTTTTTTGCCCCCATCCTTTTTAATCTTATTCTAACACTCAATCTACCATTCCTCCTTTACCTCCCAAAAGAGATGCTATCTTATTTTGAAAGCTCTTATTTTTCATTTTTTTCATCATTAACATCGTCTGACTAAATTTTTTCATAAGCTTATTTACCTCAAAAACTGTTGTCCCACTTCCCAAAGCTATCCTTTTCTTCCTTGAAGGACTATTTAAAATAACAGGATTTAATCTCTCCTTTTTAGTCATAGAAAGAATGATTGCCTCTTCTCTTTTAAGTTCTCTCTCATTGATACTGCGACCTAACATTTCCGATGAAACGCCTGGAAACATTCCCACCAAACTAGAAATCCCACCCATATTACGCATATACTTAAATTGATTTAAATAATCTTCAAAACTAAAACTAGCTTTTCTAATTTTCTCTTCAAGTCTTAAGGCCTCTTCTTTATCTATAACACTTTGGACTTTCTCAACAAGACTAACAACATCTCCCATGCCAAGAATTCGTGAAGCAACTCTATCTGGATAAAAAATATCAAGATCCTCAGGCTTCTCTCCAACTCCAACAAATTTAATGGGAGCTCCGCAAATAGTCTTAAGTGAAAGTATTGCACCACCCCTAGCATCAGAATCAAATTTTGTAAAAATTACACCCGTAATCCCAACACTCTCATTAAATTCCTTAGCAATATTTACAGCCACCTGACCTGTCATTGCATCTGCAACTAATATCGTCTCTGTAGGAGTCACAATATCCTTAATCTTTTTGATCTCTTTTAACAATAAATCTTCAACCTCAAGGCGCCCTCTAGTATCTACTATTACAGTATCAAAAAGCTCCACTTTGGCATATTCAATGGATTTTTTTACAACCTTAATAGGATTATTCTCACTCTCAAGAGCAAAAACAGAAATGCCAATTTGCTCACCTAAAACTTTTAGCTGCTCAACTGCTGCTGCTCTAAAAGTATCTGCAGCGACAAGAAGAACCTTTCGATTCTCTGATTTAAGTCGCATCGCAAGTTTTGCACATGTTGTAGTCTTACCAGAACCCTGAAGACCAAGCATCAGAATGCATGACAATTTATTAACGGGGTTTAAAATAAGCTCGGAATTCTTACCACCCAGAAAATTTACGAGTTTATCATTAACAATTTTAATAAACTGAGACTTAGGATCAATATCTCTTAAAACTTTAATCCCCTTTGCCTCTTCGACAACAGAATTTACAAAACGTCTTACAACTCTTAAATTAACATCAGCTTCAATTAAGGCATTCTTAATAGTGTCAATGGCAGCTTCAATATTTTTTTCATTTATCACAGATTTCCCAGAGACATACTTTACAAAATCTCTAAAACCTGCACCTAACTTCTCAAACACTAAAAATCACCTTCACTTGTAAAAAATCCTACAAAATATACAATACAAAAAAAGAAAATATTAATCAATATCTCCCCCTGTCAAATAGAATTTATTGAATATAACACTAGAAGCAGGCCCAACAACAGATACTTCAGTATCCAAAGAACTAAGCTTCAATACTATGCTCTCTTTATTTAACCCCTTTATTTCTTCTTTTAATAAATCAAAAAAACTCTTAAGTTTAAAACTTTGCCCATAAAGCACTAAATAATTAAAATCAAGTACTCTTTGGACATTAATAATAACTATTGCCAAATATTTTACTGTATCTTTCATTATTTTATGTATAAATTCATATTTATCATGAAGAGCAAAAATATCATATATCGTAACTTTTTTAAGCCTACCCTCATACTTGTCATAAAGCTCAGGAATCTCTCCATTCATAAACTCTTTTGAAATCAAACGCTGAAGTGCAAAATTAGATATTAACATATTAACACACCCCTTATTTCCACATGTAGGACAATTCTTCTCGCCTCCATAATCAATGACCATATGACTAACCATACCAGATTTATTATTAAATCCAGAATAAACATTACCATCAGACCAGATAGAAAGCTCAGCGGTATCTGTATAATCGAAAAACATAATGTTATCCACATTCTTACCCATAAATTCAGCAAGAGAAAGATTTTTAACATAACTCTCAAGATACACTGTAAGTGAAAAATACTCTTCTAATATAGCCTTAACAGGCACATCCTTTTCAATCCATGCACCATGGCTATCATTAACAATACCAGATTCCTTATCCTTAATAATACCAGTAATACTAAATCCCAATCCAATAAATTTATCCCTTGAAAAATTATGTTTCCAGATAATTTCAATCATGTGATCTTTAATTTTTTCTAAGATCTCATAAGCGCTAACTGGTGGTTCAAAAGAATAAATCTCACTTATTAAAACCTCACATTTAAGGTTTGCAATTCCTATTTGAAAATAATTACTTGAAATAATTACTCCCATTGAATATGCAAAATCTTTATTGATATCAAGAAGTATTTCTTTTCGTCCATGCTTTTTGATGCCTGATTCCTTCGAACCAACTTCAACCAAGATATTCTCCTTGATCATATGATTAGTAAGAATAGTCACAGCCGCATTCGTCAATGATAATTTACGAGCCAGATCTGTCCTTGAATACTGCATATTCTTCAAACTAAGGAGTATTTTTTTTCTATTACCACCTCTAATTGAAACCATGTTCTCACCCTGCATAACACAACCTCCTTTATTTTTAAAATAAAAAAATATTAATAATAAGACATAATATCAAAAAATCATCCTAATATTCTAGTAGCACTTACAAGACAAAAAGAATCTTTTTTAACAAAAAAAAATATCTTATATTTATTAATTTTTGAAATAATCCAACAAAGTATTAAAATACAAACTTTAAAGCTAACTAACTAAAGGACAAAACTGCTAAAACTTAAAAAAACAGCAAAAAATAAAATATAAAACATGTATCATATAGCTTCAAGACATAAATTTATGCACAAATTACTCTAACAACATTTTTAAAATAATCACTCACATTTTTCTTTAAAATATGAAAATTCCATAGTAAAAACTCCTCTGCCCTTAGTAGCACTTCTTAAAATAGAAGTATATCCGAAAAGTTTTTCAAAAGCTGCTTCGGCTTTTATTATCTCATAATCCTCAATGTTACTAATAGAATGAATCATACCACCAACAAAATTTAATGTAGAGACAACCTCCCCAGTATATTCAATAGGAGTTCTAATTTCTAATATCATTATTGGCTCAAGTTTAATAGGATTTGCCCTTTTAAAAAATTCATTAAAAGCAAGACCTGCTATTGACTCAATGACAGACTCATTGACCTTAGACTTATCATAATCCAACGAAGTAATCTTAACCCCCGTATCAATAATCGGATACCCAATAATGCCACTTGAAAAGGAAGAAGTAATACCCCTTAATATTGCAGCTTTAAACAAAGGTTCAACATTGCACTCAAATTCAATTTTATTTCCCTCACTTCTCATCAAAGGACTAACAATCATCCCAATTTTTATATCAAGTTCCTTACCTGCAAATATATTAACAAATTCAAATACATCATTAACTGTAACACTTAAACTCTCTCTATAGCTTACTTGGGGTTTACCTGTATAAACATTAAGTTTAAAATCATCTCTAATTCTCATAACAATAATCTCAAGATGTAGCTCGCCCATCCCAGACACCAATAATTGCCCCGTTTCCTTACTCTCCTTATAACTAAACGTAGGGTCTTCTTTAGCAATAATTTCAAGAACTTCTTTAAGCCTACCATCATCAGATGCTCTCTCTGGCTCAATAGATATTAAGACAACTGGCTCTGGGAATACCAAGGACTCAAGCATAATATCATTTCCCTCTTCAACAAGAGTATCTCCCGTTATAGAATATTTAAGCCCAATAACCGCCCCAATATCTCCTGCTTTAACTTCATCGATTTGCTCATTTTTATTTGAAAAAACTCGAAAAATCCTTGTAAATTTCTCACGTTTATTCTTAGCAATATTAACAACCCTTTTAGACGAACTTAGCTCCCCTGAATATACCCTAATAAAATAAAGATGTGCAGCAATTGCACTAAAATATTGAACCTTAAACACAAGTGCAGATAACCTTTTCTCATCTTTAGGCTCAATTGACACACTTCTATCCGTTTTTAAAGAATACGCATTAATTTTTTTTTCAAAAGGACTTGGAAGGTAATCCACAATCGCATCAATTAAAGGCTCTATGCCAATATTTTTAAGACTAGTTCCCATCAAAACAGGAATAATAAAACCACTAATAGTACATCTTCTAATCTCTTCAATTATAAGAGAATCATCAATAACAGAATTTTCAAGAAAAAGCTCAGTAATCCTTTCACTAAAATTGCTAAGAGAATCTATTAAATTTTCCTTAAAAATTTTAACATTCTCAACAAACTCCTCACGAACCACATCCTCAAGCACAATAGGTTTGCCATCTCTAAGTTCAAAATGTAATTCTTTATTGCGAATAATATCTATAACTCCTTCAAAGTTATTCTCACTACCAATTGGAATTTGTAAAACTATTGGAACTATACCAAATTTATTTCTTATATCCTCAACTACTTTAAAAAAATTAGCTCCTACACGATCCATTTTGTTAACGTAAGCAAGCCTTGGGATACCATACTTTGATGCCTGTCTCCAAACCGTTTCGGTTTGTGCCTGAATTCCATCAACCGCACTAAAAACAACAATACCTCCATCAAGAACACGAAGAGACCTTTCAACTTCAGCTGTAAAATCAACATGTCCAGGAGTATCAATAATATTTATTTGATGATCCTTCCAATAACAAGTAATAGCAGCAGCACTAATTGTAATACCTCTATCTTGTTCTTGTGTCATCCAATCAGTAACAGTATTACCAGAATCAACATCGCCTATTTTATGAGTCTTACCAGTATAATATATAATTCTTTCTGTAGTAGTAGTCTTACCAGCATCAATATGTGCCATAATCCCAATATTTCTAATTTCCATAAATCCCTCAAACACTATGAAAGCTATAGATTCTGCTATAGCTTTTTTCAATTAGATCATAATTATACTTAATTAATGCATACAAAAAAATATTAAAATTATTTTTATATCATATCATAAGATCAAATAACGTAACCTTTCTCACAATGCTCCATCTTATGCAATAATGCACACCCGCAACCACTTAACAAAGAACTGTACATCCATAAATACTTTTCAAAAGAAACAATAATATCATCTAAAACATTAGCTGTCCCATAATCAGATGTACTATCAATAAAACATCTTGTCTCAGATATATTCTTAAGAATGTCTTTAAGATTAGAAACAATACTATTAATTGAAGGCATAAGACTTGAAGTTGCATCTAAACTAATCTCATTAATAAATGATTTCTTAATAAATTCAGAACATCTAAACTCAGAATCATATCCAAGCGCTCTAGACCGCTCAGCTATAATATCGATAACCTCTGCAACATAATCATAAAGTTTCTCAGTTTTTTTATGAATCACAAAAAAATTAATATCCTTTATGTTCCAATGGATACCTCTCAAATTAGCATAAAAAACATGAAGTCCTGCTAACAATTCTTGAAGTTTTAAATTTATTTTATCTAAATCATCCTTCTTTAAATAACTTAAATGATTTGACATATTACGCTCCTACTTAAAATGACTAGATATATGTTATAATAACATTATTTTAGTATAAGTAGGCTCACTATGCAAAAGAAATTTATTTGCATTATTTTAATTTTTACAAGTCAATTTACACTCTTAGGTATAAATGAAGACCTAAAATTTCTTTACTCATCAATCCATAAATTAAGAGATGATCTAAACTTAAAAAAGCTAGAAATAGATAAAACTCTTGAGATAGTGGCAAAAGAATATGCAATAAATCTTAATAAAAACAAAATATTAACTCATACACTCTTTGGAACAACTCCTATGCAAAGAGTCAAAAAATATGATAAATATTTCTGTAGGATAAGAGAAATTCTAGCATCAGGGCTAGATGTTCAAGATGTAACGGGTGCCTGGCTTAAAAGTCCAAAACACAAAGAAGCCCTTTTAAACAAAGATACAAGTAAAATGGGAGGCTACGTACTACGAACACAAGACAAAAAAAACATATTTGTAGTCCTTTTCGGGGAAAAATTTTAAATAAATTGACATAAATCAAATTTATTTTATATAATGTTTTTCAGTATTAAAAGGGTTCATAGCTCAGTTGGTCAGAGCGCCTGCCTTACAAGCAGGATGTCGGGGGTTCGAATCCCTCTGGACCCAAAACACTTTTTCAGCATGATCAAAAGCATACTTTCTGCTCTCTTTATTGTTAGAAAATCTAACAAAAGTGCAAATTAGAGGTACCTATAGTAATTTTATTATTTTTCTTTAAGTTACCATAAAACACTACATAAAATGCAATTCCTTAGCCCAATAAGATATTTCTCTCTAGTATGTCTTTATATAGTTTAACACTTAAATATTTTAAGTTTAAAAATCAAGTCAATATTATTCTTATCTAAATCCTTACTTAATTCTTCTAAACACAAGCTAGCTTCATTCTTATTTTGAAAAAGTAAAATAAAAGCCCCACCCCTACCAGCACCACTCAATTTACCAGCAAGAGCCTTAAATTTTCTACTTCTCTCTATTACATAATCAAGAGCTCCTGAAGATAACCCCAAAGAATTTAAATAATTATTTGCAACATTCATATTATTCGCCAATAAAGCAATATCTCGTTTCTCAAAAGCAACATAAGAATCCCTTGCAACACAACCAAGTTTTTTAATAATTTCAAATTGATTATTATCAAGTGAAATCCTGTACAACAAATCAGATATTATCTTATTTGTTGTACATTCCCTTTTAACTGCTCCGATTAAAAAGTAAAAATTACAAAATGATATTCTTAGGTAACTTAAAGTACCATTTTGACGCTCTAAATAAAAAGTTCCATCTAACTCAACAAGCAAAATATCCATACCAGAAGATCTGCCATGAAAAATATTTTCAATTTCCCTTGCCAACAAAATTTTATCGTAAGTACTATATTCATCATGACTTACAATATATTCAGCAAAACATAAACTAAGACTGGCAGAAGAACCAAATCCCAATCCAACTGGAACTTGAGAAAAAATTAAAAATTCAATGGGCCTAACTTTATTAAACCTTTTATTAATAAAATATATTACTTCATCTATTTTTAAAGAAGGAACGCCCAAGTACTTCCAAGAATCAGAAAAGGTATAAACTAAGTGCATATAAAGAGGTATCGTAGCACCAATTACTGGAAAACCATAAACGGCACTGTGCTCGCCTAAGAATAATATTTTAGAAGGTTTTTTTATTATAAACATCTACTGAAATTTAACACCATCTAAATCTAGATTTATTGGTTCAATATTAAATTGTTTAAAAACTTCAGGATTTGGATTATAAACTAAAAAAGTTTCATTTCCAGCACCCAAAGCCTTAATCAAGGTACATTCATTTTCAAGATAAGAAAGACTTAAGGGCAAATCAGCAGAAATGCCTATCCTCCTCCCAATTTCTAATCCTATATCTTTTGCCAACTTCAAACTAGGCAGCAAACAACCAGAAAAATTACTAGCATTAAGAATAATTTCTTCCATTACAATATTAAGGTCTTTTATAAAACTTATTAAAGAAGCCCTATGTTCATTATATTTAATAATCGAACTAGTAGTCTTAACTGGACTTAAACCTTGCATTAAATAAAAATTATTAAAACATATTTTATCTAAAAGTTCATACGTAGGAGAATCTCCTCCTCTAAACCTAACAACACCGCCAAAAAGACTCGTAGCAATATCATATCCACTACCCATACCTCCCTGAGCATATCTGTAAGCTTCTAGACAATACATAAAAATTTTATCTTTAACAAAATAATTATTATCATTTAAAATCAAAAAAATTCCACATACAATCCCAACAGCAACAACAGCACTTGAACCAAATCCTTTTTTGACGCCACTATTTAAAAAAAAATTACTCGTATCAATATAAACATCAAAGGGAAAATCTTCTAAATTAGCAAAATATTTCTGTTTTAAATATCTAAACATCCTAAAAACAAAATCATCATTATTTTCTATTAAAGTAAAATTATCAATTTTGGTTTTTTTAGCAAAAAAACGCCAAGTATCACTTTGTTTAAAAGAAAAATAAGCTCTTTCTTTGATTGCAATTGAAAGTCCAAGACCACTTTCTTCCAAAATAAAATATTCACCCATTAAAAGTAAATTACCAGGCACTGAAAAATTCATTATATCCATTCCAAACCACTTCCAATCCTTGAAACAACAAAATCAACATCTCTAAAATTGCTAGTAAGTTCAGTTAAAACTAATTCCAAATCTTTCTTTAAACATAACACCTTAACCTGTGGCCCAGCATCCATCGTTTCAAAAACAGAAATACCTCTACTTCTAAGAGCAGCAATATACTTTATTAACTCTATAGTATTACTTTTAAAATAAATAATGGAAGATGATAACATTAAAGCAAACATACACTGATAACTTTTTACAATCTTAAGACCAAATTCGTTAAAATCTCCTTTTAACAAAAAATATAAAGCTTCTTTAAATATATTTCGACTAGACTTAATCCAAGCATCCCAATAAAATTTCTCCTGCCTGCAAATCTCCATGGCAGCCCTTGAAGACATATCTTTTTTTCTGCTATTAACTATAGCAAATATTATGCACAAATCATTAAAATAATTAAAATTATTTAACTGAAATGCACTCCTGGCTCCTTCCTTTAAAAAGGTAAATCCACCATAAATAGCTCTTGCTGCTGAAGCTGAGCCTATTCTTGCAAGCTGTGAAGCTTTTTGATGGGAATATTGATTAAAATATCTTAAAATACAAGCAGCAATAGATGCAAACCCAGAACTTGAACTTGCAAGTCCTGCGGCTGTTGGAAAATTATTTTCACTAATCACCCTAAACCCAACATTTGGCTCATTTAAGATTTTCCTTGCATAATTAAAAAAATTTATTTCCCTCTCTTGTAATACAATAGCCCTTGAATTTAAAATTATTTCATCCTTACATGATAATTCAAGTTCACTTATTGAATAAAATTTATCAATACTTACGGCAATGCTTGAAGTAGCTGGAATATTTAAAAATTTATCTCTCTTGCCCCAATACTTAATTAATGCCAGACTAGGATTTACCTTACATCTAATCTTCACACTACACTCGCAAATCCTTTAAAAGTTTAAGAGCAAAATCAAGAGAATAAATTCCACTGTCACTCATTTTCAATAATATTTTTTCTCTCTCATCACTTGAAAGATTATAATCCCTTTTAAGAAGATATAAAATCTTATTAACATGAAGTTTCATATGCCCTCTTTGAATTCCATCAAGAGCAAGTGCTCTTAAAGCCGCAAAATTACTTGCAAGACCAACACAAGAGAGAATACCCATAAATTCCTCTTTGCAATCAATTCCCATAATCTTAAAGCTCAATATAGCTGCTTCATGAGAACTAGCTGAACCTCCTTTAACTCCAACTTGTAAAGGCAATTCAATCTCTCCAATTAAATTTTCATTAGAAATATAAAATTTACTAAGAGGTAAATATCTACCGCTTCTTGAAGCAAACTTATGTATGCATGCCGCAAGAGCCCTTGTATCATTAAGCGTAGCGACACATAAACCCGTTATGCCATTCATAATACCTTTATTATTAGTAACAGCACGTTCCTCTTCAAAAAATCCTATCTTAGAAATAAGAGATATATTCTGAGCCAAAGCCAAAGATTCTTCATTATCTTTAAGCAAAGCATTAACATTTAATTTAAAATTAGCTTTTATAACAAAATCATTTGAATCATTGCTTAAAATTTTTAAAACACACTCATACCCAAACTCCAAAGTAATATGATGAGCCACCCTTTCAGCTACCGAATTCAGCAAATTTGAACCCATAGCATCACAAACATCTACATAGATATTTAATTTTTGAATACTAATTTCCTTAATAAACTTAGTCGAAAGCCTTCTAAATCCGCCACCCCTAAGCTCCATATTATGCAAAAGAGGCTTAGACCAAAGATCAATTTTTTCAAAAAGACTAAGGAGCATATCACTTAAATCTTTATCTGTTCTTATATAAACTTGAGCAATACCTAACACTTCACCCACAGAATAACTTAAATTAGCACTCTCAAGAATCTTAGCTGCAAAATTTAATGCGGCAATAACTGAAGGTTCCTCTGTAGCAATAGGTACAGCATAATACTTTCCATTTACCTTCAAATTTTTTACAATACCAATGGGGAAAGACAAATACCCAACATAATTCTCTATCATGTGACAAAGAAAATTCTCATCAACAGAATCATAAAAAAAATCGCAAGGATTCAATTTTAAAATACTCTTTAGCTCTTGTCTTTTATCTGAAATATTTTTATTTCTAAAATTCTCACTAAGTCTCATAAAAATCCTTAAAACTCTTAACATTAAACGGTAACGGATGACTTAAGAAATATTTATTTAATCTAAATTGTGTCAAATTTTTACTATTACTTAAAAGCATAGACATCTTTAAAACATATTCATAATCTTTTAAAAGTTTATATAAGGCATCCTCACCTCCCGCATAAAAAGCTCTAAGAATGGCTGATGCAATACCTACCAACTTAGCCCCAAGAGCAATGCCTTTAGCAATATCTATTCCCGTCTCATATCCTCCTGATGCAAAAATCCTATCTTTAAAAGAATCCTTAATACTAAGTAATGTTAAAACTGAAGATATGCCCCAATTAGAAAAACAAGACGCAACATTCATATTTTCTTCTTTAATTCCTTCGACCAAAACCCAGTTAGTTCCACCACTACCAGCAAGATCAACATAGGACACTCCAAGATCTAATAAACTGATAACACAACCCGGTGAAATCCCAAAACCTGTTTCTTTAACAATAACTGGTAAATTTGATGCATCACAAAGCCTAGCAATTGAATCCTTAATTCCTTTAAAATTTCGATCACCTCTTGAATTCATTAATTCCTGGCCTGAATTTAAATGCACAATTATGGCATCAACCTCAAGCTTCTTAATTATCTCAATTACTTTAAATATTCCAAATTCTCTTAACTGAATAGCACCAATATTTGAAAATAAAGGAATATTATCAGCATACTTTCTTAAGGCGAAATCTTTAATATATTCAGGATATTTAAATATAAGCTTAAAAGATCCAAGACCCATTGGAATTCTTAAGTTATTTGCAATCTCAACAAGAGACTTATTCAGTTTATTGCCCTCTTGAATACCCCCTGTCATTGATGATATAAAAATAGGCATAGCAATATCATAACCAAATATACTCTCACTTGTATCTATCTCGTAAAAATCAAGCTCACTGAGTGCATCATGCTTTAAATTAATAAAATTTAAAAGATTAACACTCTTACTAACATCTTCTTTATTTAAACAAATTTCAATCTGTCGTTTTTTATTATTTAATATATTAGGCTCGATACCCATAAACCCGGTATCCATCCTCTCTAATTTCCTTTAAATAAAAGCCTTGGGATTCACCTGGCGCGATCTTATTTTCAAAAAAATCTCTATACTCATCAAAGCTTGCATTATGCCTTACTGAGAGTATTTTATCAATATCCCAAGTCTTAACAACATATTGAGCATGATCTTCAACTGTAAGCTCATAAATAACCATAATATTACCAGATCCATAAGAACAAAAAAGTATTTTCTCCCCACTAATATCCTTTTTTGCAAACACTCGTTTCAAATAAGACATTAAAGACAAAAATATCGAACCTGTATATAAATTTCCCACTTCCTTAGAAGCCTCAACAGAATCATAAAAGTCTATTGATTCTAAATAAGCATTTCGCTCAGATTCATCTTCGCTATAATATTTCTTTAAAACATAATGCATTGAGTCTATGGGCATTTTTGCAAAAGGTACATGTAAAATAAATCTATAGTTAGGAAATAAATCCTTAATACCCATATTTTTCTTATATGCAAAATCCGCTAAAGCTTCTTCATTTGCCTTATTATAGCATTCAATAGAATAACGTCCCTTTACCTTAGCCTCAAGACTTCCAAATGGCCTAAAGAAATCATCAACATCATCAGTATAAACCCCAAATTCAGACAAATTAATAGATAAAACTTTTGGATTTTGTTCAATAAGCACTGCGGTTGCTCCAGCCCCTTGAGTAATCTCTGCTGTTGTAAGATTATTATAATGTGCAATATCACTAGAGAATACTATGCCATATTCAGATCTATCTAACTGACTCAAAATACTTGCGGCACTGTGCAAAGCAAGCGCAGAACCTGCACATGCATGCTGAGCTTGAAAAGTCAAGAAATTATTCTTTAAATCAATGCCAGCCAATTTCAAAGCCCCATAGACATAAGATGAGATTGACTTTGAATAATCTACCCCCGTCTCAGTTCCGCCTAAAAATATTCTCATCTTATCTAATTTAAGATTATTATTATCAAAAATTAGCTTAACAGCAGAACTAGCCATTGTAACACTGTCTTCATTAGGACTTGTAAATCTAAATGCCTTCTGAAGGGTTGCATCAATTGCTCTATTAAATTTCTTAAAAAAAATCTCATCAGAATTATATAAAGAATTGCTTAAAAGAACATTAAAATTTAAATAATTTAAAGGTAAAAAAACCCTAATATCACTAATACCTACTCTCATCGATTTCCTCCAATTAAAAAAATGATTGCCAAGTATTATACTATAGATCATAAAAACAGCAAAGTTCAATATAATATTGAAAGGAGACGGAAATCATGAAAATAGCAGTACTTCTATCTGGTGGCGTAGACAGCTCTGTAGCTCTTTATACAATGATACAAAAAGGATATAAGAATATAAAATGTTATTATCTCAAAATTTGGCTTGAAGATGAACTTTCTTACATTGGAGAGTGCCCTTGGAAAGAAGATATTAATTATGTAGAAGCTGTGTGTACAAAATTCAATGTACCATATGAAATCATCAGCTTACAAGATGAATATTACAAAAGAGTAGTAACTTATGCTATTGAAGAACTAAAAATCGGAAATACCCCAAGTCCAGATATATTTTGCAATCAAAGAATAAAATTTGGCGCATTCTTTGACAAGATCAATGAACATTACGATTTAATTGTCACAGGACACTATGCCAAAATAGAAAACAAAAATAATCATTACATACTTAAACAGGCCAAAGATAAAATAAAAGATCAAAGCTATTTCTTATCCCATCTCTCTAGAGAACAAATATCAAAATTGCATTTTCCATTAGGAGACCTATTAAAAACTGAAATAAGACAAATAGCACACAAAATAGATTTACCTAACAAAAACAGAAAAGACAGTCAAGGGATCTGTTTTCTTGGAAAAATCAAATATGATGAATTTATAAAATACCACTTGGGAGAACTTAAAGGTAATATAATCGAACAAGAAACGGGCAAAATACTTGGAACACATAATGGATATTGGTTTTTTACAATTGGACAAAGAAAAGGCATCAAACTCAGCCACGGTCCATGGTTTGTCACAGAAAAGGATATTCAAAATAACATTATTTATATCTCAAACAGAGTAAATTATCTGGAACAAGGAAAACACCAATTTCTAGTTCATAAAACAAACTGGATAAATAAACCAGTAAATAATATCAACTTAAACGCCAAAATAAGACATGGAGAAAAAAAAATAAAATGCAAAATAGAAATGTTAAAAAACGATATTATAAAAGTTGACTTAGAAGAAAAAGACTATGGAATCTCACCGGGACAATTCTGCATATTTTATCAAGAAGATGAGTGCCTGGGCGGAGCTCAAATCCTTAAAACATTAATATAAAAACATATATTTTTAATATCACTATTTATAGGGATAATTTAAATATCCCTATAAATTATTTATCAATCTTAAAGTAATCTACGGATTCCTTTAAATGTTTAACACTCTCCAACATTCTATCAGACATTGCTGAGAGTTCCTCACTACTTGATGCTGTTGTTTGAACCAATTGACTAACTTGTTCTATTGCATTCTTAAATTGTCCAATCTGATTACTCTGGTTAGAACTCTCACGAGTAATACTCTTAACAAGCCCAGCTGTTTTCTCCATTCCAGGAACAATCTGCTCAAAATTATTACCTGCTTTACTTGCAATAGTTAAACTCTTATGTGCAATATCAATAATTTCTCTAGCAGACTCCTTGCTCTGATCAGCAAGCTTCCTAACCTCAGCAGCAACAACTTCAAATCCTTTACCCTTATCCCCTACTCTAGCAGCTTCAATAGAAGCATTTAAAGCAAGTAAATTGGTTTGCCTCGTTATCTCATCAATAACGCTTATTTTATCTGTAATAACTTCCATCGCCTCAATAGCTTTAACAACAGATTGATGTCCATCACGAGTTTTCTCATTAGTGTTAACAGCAATACTCTCAGTAGTAGAAGCATTATCGGTATTCTCACTAACACCTTGGGATATCTGCTCAATATTTGCTGTCATCTCTTCTAATGTAGATGCTTGTTCAACTGCTCCAGAACTTAAATTTTGACTCGCATTTGCTATCTGAATTGCATTTTCATAAAGATAATCAAGATTCTCAATAACTCCTCTGACAACAGATGAAAAGTTAGATCTTAAAAGCTCCAAATTTTCATATAATCCATAAAGTTCTAAAGTTTTCCACTCTAAAGAATAATTTGAAACAGTAAAATCCCCAGAAGCAAGTCTTCCAGAATAATTTAAAATTCCATTTAAAACAGCACTAAGTTTACCTACAAGATAAATAGTAACCAATCCAAGAACAACTAAAGTAACTACAAAACTTATTCCCAAAATTAAAGTAGTAAGTCTAGACATATAATAAAAATCTCTTTCATTAGTTCTCAAATATACTATAAATGACATATTAGACAATTTACACTTTATCTTTTGAGCAAGTCCAATATATGCTTCGTCAAGAGGATCAACATAACGTCCTAAACTAATTTCTTTATTTTTTTGCATTAAATCTTCAGAAGTCTTCTTAACTACGTCATCATAGTAAGGATTAACACCAACTAAATTATCGCCAGGAAACCAAGTATGATGGATAAGAAATGAACCCGTTCTGTCAAATACCATAGCCCGACCGCGGCCTAATGCTCCAAAAACAATACCTTTAAATGAATTATAAAGATGATCGGTAGCATAAAAGATCATAAAATAACCAAAAATATCATTGGTATCACGATCTCTTAAAGGAACTCCTATTAATAAATAAGGGATTTGTCCTGCCTTATTCCTAACCTTAGAAATATCCTTCATCAAAACCTCTTCAACAGACCCAGAATCTGCCAAAAGAATAGAAGAATTATAAACAGAACTAGTGTTCCTTAAATTAACAAAATATCCCTTATCTGCAACAGAAATGCCATAATCACTATTATCTTTAACAGCAGTAGTAAATACTATCTCGCCTTTCTTATCAGTTATCATCAAGTTACTACCTCTGCCTGTCTTAAGCAAGATCTCAATTTGATCTAAAATAGCCTCTGTTCTCTTAGGCTTACTTTTAGCAATAGATTCAAATCTATCTGAAGAGTCTAAATACATTGAATTAATTTTAACCCTTTCTTCCATTGAGGAGAGATATATGCTTACAGAATTTTTGACATTGCCAATAAGATTTTCCATAAGATCTAACTGCTGATCTATTAAACTAGAACTAATCGTCATCCCAAATACGAAAAATAATACAGAAATAAAAATTGATATAAGAATACTAACAATAAGTAATATCCTAACTTTCAGCTTCAGTTTCATACACTAACCACCTCTTACAAAAATAAATTCTAAAAATCTGAAAAGTCCTCATCAAAATCTAAATTCTTATCGACAACATCAATAGCTTTCTTAGGATCTACCCTTTTATTAATAGACTCATAACTTACATTTGAATCACCATGTATATCATCTTGCCTATCTTTCAAAGATGGATTACTCTCCACATTCAAAGTGGCAAGACTCCCAGTTACAAAATCATCATCTTCATCGTTAAATGCATCAGAAATATTAACCTCAGAATCTTTAACTTTGAAAAAAGATATTACCTGTTTGAGCTCTTTTGCCTTTTCAAGCATTCTATCAGCCATACTTGAAAGCTCTTCACTGCTTGATGCTGAAGCTTGAACGACTTCTCCAACCTGATCAAGGGCCATTTTAAAATGCATAATTTGTTCATTTTGTTTGTAGCTTCCCTCAGAAATCCTCTTCACAAGATTGGTAGTTTTTTCTATTTCAGGTAACATATCCTTAAATATTAATCCAGCTTCCGTTGCCAATCTAGAATTCTCTTCAACTAATTCACCAATCTCAAGAGCAGACTCCTTGCTAAGATCAGCAAGCTTTCTAATTTCACTTGCTACAACAGCAAATCCCTTGCCTTCCTCCCCAGCCCTTGCAGCTTCAATAGCTGCATTTAAAGCAAGTAAATTAGTTTTTCTCGCTATCTCTTCAATAACGCTAACCTTCTCAACAATAGCCTGCATAGCCACAACAGATTCTTCAACAGCCTTACCCCCTATTTGAGCACTCTCATTAGTAATTAAAGCAATTCGTTCTGTTTCTTGGGAATTATGAGCACTCATCTTAACTCCAGCTGATATCTGTTCAATGTTAGCTGACATTTCTTCAAGTGTTGACGCTTGCTGTAATGCACTAGAACTTAAATTTTGACTTGAATTAGCAACTTCAACACTTGCCTTATTAACATAATTAATATTCCTTAAAACACTTGCAATAGCATCCGCAATTGCATTTCTCATTTTAATAACTTGTAACCCTAATGAACTAAGCTCATCAAAATACTTATCATTACCAATAACACAATCTTTATCTAAATTCCCTTGGACTATTTCCTTTACTAAATTTCTAATCAAATTTAACCTAGAACTAATAATTTTCTCTACCTTCGTTGAAAGAATAACAACCAATATGATAATGCCTAAGACAGAGCTTACAATAAATTTCAAAGCTAAACTGTCAATAACCCCATGAATATCCTCATAAGGGATTCTGGCAACAAGAATTCCACTATTCTCTCCAAGCTCACTGCTAATAGGCAATATGGCATAATAGTTATACAACCCCATCTCTGGAAGATACGCTTTCTCAATCTGATAAACTGGCACCTCAGTTGACACAATAGGTTGCCTAGGGGGCTTGGACAATGTATCCTTTAAAACATCAACAAACTTAGCACTAAGTTTAGAACTCTCATTATATTCTATTAAAGGATTAACAAGATTATTATATGGATCTAAATAAAATAAATTTCCTCTATTATAAAAACCAAATCTAGATCTATCTAATCTATCTCTTATAACATCATTAAGCAAATAACCTACCAAATAGCCAAGGAACACTTTATCTTCTGCTGAATATACAGGAACAACTATGGCAGAAGCCTTTTTATCCTTATAGTAGGATCTAACAGCAACTTCTCCTGCTATCCCCTCAGTAAGACCGGAATACCAGCCAATAAAACTCAATTTATTTTTCTTATACTCTTCTACAGATTTTTTAAAATACTCAGTATTTGACTCAGACTGACCAAAATCCATATTATTCGCATGTCTTGTAGTAACAATTACTTTACCTTCAAAATCTAGAAATGCAAATTCTTCATAAACAGTATCGAGCTTTAAATCCCACAATATATCATACAACCGACCCCGATATTTTTTATACCCCTTTACAGAATCAAGAACTATTTGAGAATTCTCTCTAAGCATGTCTAATTCGACCTCTGAAAACATCTGCCCACCATTTTTAATAGACGAATACTCATCCATGGTCTCAAGGGCTAAATTGGAACTTGCACCATCAATTATTATATAAAATGTATCTAATAAAGCCTGCATAGCAAAAGCAGCTCGTCTTGCTTGAGCTCTTGTAAGTTGCTTATAATAATGCTCTAAATAATTACTCAAAACAAACTTAAAAATTAAAGAAAAAAACAATATGGTTATCACTAAACATAAAAACAAAAATCCAACAAATCTGTGCTTAATTTTTAACATAAAACTACCCCGTAAATTAATCACTCACTTAATTAATTTAACAAATATAAGAATTAAGTAGATATCCCTCATAACTTTATATCAAAAAATATAATTCCCAAATAAACCCTAAATAATTCCACCTGTATCTTAAAAGAAATAAAAATAAAAATCAATCTTTTTTATAAGGTAAACCTAAAGCTTTAGGAACATAATTATTTTTTGAAAGAAACATAAGACTTAGAATCACAACAACATAAGGTAAAATGATTAATATTTTAAAAGGAATCTTTAAAGATAAAAAAGAAATTTGAGACATCATAACAACTAAGGTTCTTATAAAAGAAAATAAAAAACTACCCATCAAAATCCCAAAAGGTTGCCAATTCCCAAAAATTACCATAACAATGGCAATAAAACCTTGCCCACCAATAATTCCTTGCATATAACTTGAAGCAATCACAGTAGAGAGCACTGCTCCAGCAACTCCTGCAAATAATCCACTTAGAAGAACACAAAAAAACCTAATCATAATTACATTAACTCCAAGGGATTCTAAAACTTCTGGCTCTTCACCACTGGCTTTAATTCTAAGTCCAACTTTAGTATATTTAAACATAATATGAAAAAAAATAACACACATAATTGCAATATAGAGTGAATATCTTTTTCCAAAAATCTGAAATATAAAAGACTTTTTATCTAAAACTCCGTCAAAAAGTATGGGCAACTTAATATTTATTGGGGGAGTTGAAGCAGAACCGAAAATAAAAGTTCCAAACAACATAGCAATAGCCGGTCCCAAAAAATTAATAGCCATCCCAGTTATTATCTGATCTGATTTAAAAAAAATAGTAAAAATGGCATGAAGACTTGAAAGAATAAGTCCTGAAAGACCTCCAACAAAAATTGCAAATAATGGACTACCATAACAATATGCAACCGTAGCACCAACAAATGCTCCAAGAGCCATTGTACCCTCAAGACCAATATTTATTATTCCACTTTTCTCACTTATAAGCCCCCCAAGACCAGCCAAAATTAAGATCTGAGAATTTACCAATGTTTCGCTAATTAGAAATATTATTGCGTTTAACACTTTTTATACCCCCCAAGACTATCTTATTTAAAAAATGACTAGCAGAAATCACAATCACCACTATTCCTATCATCAAAGATACAATTGAAGAGGACAATCCCATTAAACTTTGAACTCTACTACTACCATAAAGCAAAATTGAGAATAAAGTACTTGAAAATATCATTCCTATTGGAGAATTATTACCAATCAAAGCGACAGCTATACCATTAAGACCTGTCCCTTCCATATAAGAAAGCTTAAATATTGCCTTAGTAACACCCATAACCTGTATAGCACCCGCAAGTCCCGCAAGTGCACCTGCAAGAAACATAGCAAACAGCAAAATTTTTTTAATATCAATTCCCACACGATAAGACGCTACAATATTATGTCCTACAGCACTTATTTTAAAACCAAGCATTGTCTTATTTAATAAAATCCACATTAAAATAGCAATAATAATCCCAATAACTATCCCAAAATTAAGAGGAGCCTTTAATAAATCATTAATAAATGGATGTTCTGCTCTATAAGCAAGTCCTTCAGATGAAAGTTTCCAAGAACCAAAAAAATCAATAAAAGCACTTTCTCGAATTGGCTTAGATAAATCACTGTTATTCTTTTTAATAGCAGGCAAATCTATGATTAGATTATTCACATGAAACAAAATCCAATTAAACATTATCCCTGAAATTACTTCATTGATGTTAAATTTAATTTTTAAATATCCAATTAAAATACCCAAAATTCCTGACGCTAAAAATGCAAAAATGAAAATGCAAATTACGTGTAATAAAGGAGAAAAATCCAAAAAAATTCCAGCTATTAAAGCTGAAATTGAACCAAGCATAAACTGACTCTCAACACCAATATTAAAAAGTCCTACTTTTAAGGCAATACCAATTGAAAGACCTGTAAAAATTAATGGTGTGGCATAGCTTATAATATACCCAAAATGCTTAGGAGAAGAAAATATAACTTCTATCATTATATAGTACATTCTAAGAGGAGAATATCCAAGAAGCAATACTATGAGTCCAAGAATTAAAATTCCTAATAAAAATGCAAAAAAGTTAATAAATATTGATGAATTTAAAAACGATACAATTATCTCTTTATATTTATAATTATTAATTTTCATTCAAATTACACCCATCATCATTTTACCAATAATCTCAGCATCAAAATTATCCTCCAAAATACCAACAATTCTCCCATCATACATTACAGCTATCCTATCACAAATACTCATAAGCTCATCAAGCTCAAAAGACACAAGAAGAATTGTCATTCCTGCATCTCTTTGCTCCATCATTTTTTTATAAATATTTTCAATAGCACCCACATCAAGTCCCCTTGTAGGTTGAACTGCCAAGAGAATATCAGGTTTTAAACTAATCTCACGTGCAACAATTACCTTTTGTTGATTACCTCCAGATAGATTTTTAACTTTGCTTAAAATATCTCTCGGTCTAATATCAAAAGAAACTGTAAGTTGTTCAGTTATCTTCTTAAGAAAAGTTAAATTAAAGTTAACAAACTGTTTTTTAAGGGTATTTAAAAATTTAAACCTTAATTTACTATCACACACATCACTACGCTCCATTTTTAAATAATTCACATTATCAAAACTCTTGATTCCAATATTTTGAAAAATATTAAAATCTAAAATAAGACCGTGGGTTTGTCTATCAGATGGAATATGGCCAATTCTTCTATCTATTATTTGTTTAACACTAAGACCCTTTATTGATTCAAAATTGCCATCAATCTTCTTAATTATGTCCCCACTAAAGATATCTCTAATACCAAGAATTGCCTCGATTAATTCTTCTTGACCGCTTCCTTCAACACCAGCTATTCCAAAAATTTCACCTTCTCTAAGATTAAAACTAATATTCTTAACTTTTAAAATACCTCGTTCATCTTTAACATTTAAATTCCTAACCTCAAAAACGTTAGTGTAATCAACAACCTGTCTCTTGGATATATTAAAAGAAGTTTCTTTGCCTATCATCAATTTAGTAAGCATTCTCTCATCAGTCTCAGCAACATCAAAAGTTCCAATCACTTTTCCAAGACGCATAATTGTACACCTTTGTGCCACAGCCTTTATTTCTTTTATTTTATGTGTAATAAGTATTATAGTATGCCCCTCTACAGCCAATATTTTTAAAACATTTATGAATTCATTAATCTCATTAGGAGTAAGCACCGCTGTAGGTTCATCAAAAATAATAATATCTGCATTCCTATAAAGAACTTTAAGTATTTCTATTTTTTGTCCCATTCCAACACCTAAATTTTCAATAGGCTTATCAGTATCTATTTTTAAACCATATTTTTCAGAAAGCTTAAGTATCTTATTTCTTGCACGATCATAATTAATAAAACCAAATCTTGAATCTTCATATCCTAAAATAATATTTTGCACAGCCGTAAATTTTGGAATTAACATAAAATGTTGAAAAACCATCCCAATGCCACTTCGAATAGATTCACTTGAATCTTTAAGTTTTAGTTCATTACCTTTTAAAAAAATTTGCCCGCTATCAGGTCTATGAATTCCATAAATAGTTTTCATTAAAGTGGTTTTGCCAGCACCATTCTCACCAAGAATTGCATGTATTTCTCCCTTTTTAAAGCTCATACAAATATTATCATTAGCAACAAAGTCGCCATATCGCTTAGTAACTTTATCTAAAATTAATATGTCTTGCATCAAAGATAACCTGAAATTTAACAAAGGTAAATAATATTTATTTATACCCTAACCAGACATGCTAAAACTAAAAACAAATATTTTCAAGAGATCTTCATAAAAAAAAATCAAAAATCATGCAAAATATCAAAAATCATGAAATAAACTTAATATAAAGATCAAAAATAATGATAAAATGAAGGCACATTATAATAATTACTTATCAAGAGGATTAAAATATGAAAATCAAAGCTTGCATTTTTGACATGGATGGAACTTTAATAAACAGCATCATGGATATTGCATTCTCAATGAACGCTGCTTTAAAAAAATTAGGATATACAGAAATTAAAACAGATGAATTTAACACTCTTGTTGGAAGAGGATATTCCAAATTAGTAGAGAACACTTTAGAACATCTTAACATAAACTTAAATAATAAGCACCTGAAAGATAATCTTTACCTAGAATTTGTAAAAGAATATAATCAAAATCTTTCTTCCCGAACAAAAGCATATGATGGTATACCAGAACTTTTACGAAAGCTAAACTCACTTAACATCCCTATTGGAATCTTAAGCAATAAAAACCACACAGAATTATTAACGATATCAAAAGATATATTTAAAGATATAAGCTTCTTTGAAGTGAGAGGCTACTCAGCAAGATTTGATGCAAAACCAGATCCTGCAAATGCACTTGACATGATCACAGAATTAAATATTACACCAGAAGAAATAGCATACATCGGAGACAGTGACGTTGATATGATAACTGCTCAGAATGCTGGATTTCTACCTATAGGAGTTTCATGGGGATTTAGAACAATAGAAGAATTAAAAGCAAGCGGAGCAAAATATATTTTAAATAGTCCATCTGAACTTCTGGACATAATCAAATGAAACTAAAAGTATATTTTCCACACCTATATCATTATTTATTTAATCATGAAAGCATAAAGGGATTGTCGGTCTTTGAAAAAGAAATTGAAATAATCAAATATCTAGAAGAAAATAAAAAAACTATTTCAACATTCATAGACGAAAACTTTAAATTCGATACTGATTCACTGACTCAATACGTTAAAGAAAAAACAGACATAATAATTACTTCCCTTGTTTTGTCAAATATTGAATCTATTGATCTAAATATTGTAAAAGACCTTTTTAACAAAAAATTTAATAAAAATAATTTAGAATTAATATTTGGCTCCATTAAAGCAAATCCTTACTTAAGAAAAGAATTTTTATATAATTTCAATGCCATAAGCAATGGGCATATAACATTTTATATAAATAAACTATTTGAAGACAAAAATTCCTACACAATATACCTAATCAAAAAAGAAAACGATATTCTTGATTCTTCAAAACTTGTAAAAAACTACATAAAAATTCTACTCTTATTAAGGGTTTTAATAATTAAGTTTTATTTAGAAAAAGAGATAAAATTAATTCCAAGAAATGTTGAAGATACATCAAGATTAGTTAGCAAAGAAATCAACTTTTTAGATGACAACACAGCTAATCTAATAACCCAAAGTCTGTTTAAGTATGAACATTTAAGTAACATGTCACCAATTGCAACACTAATATCCATTTTTTCAAACAGAACCAGAATCCCAAATATTAAAAACAATAGAACAAAAGGATTTATGGGATATGATGAGAGCTGGTTTTCAATAAAACAATCAAGCTCAAAAGACTATGATCCAAGAATTATTAAGGAACTTCTAGAAATAGCTAGGAAAAATAAATGGTAAAGATATTTGTAAATTTTTTTAAAGCTACTTTAATCACTTCGATACTTGCATTCCTAATAGAAGAATTATCAATAATACTTTTCTTACCATACAAGATTCGATTTGCCCTAATATTCATTGGCTTTTTATTCGATGCAATACTGATCTTTATTTTTTTTCATAAAATTTTAAAAGCTTATTTTTCACGAACATTACAAATATATATAAGAAATAATCTGTTTTTTGATTTAATCCATTGCCTAATTCCCTTAATATTTTATAGCTCCTATCAAATTCAAAATATAATTAATCCTTACGAAACAATTATAAGACCAATCATACTTTCACTTTTCAAATTAAGATTCTTAAGACTTCTTAGATTTAACGATTTAATGATTGAAATTTATTATAATCCAAAAGAAAAAAATCTAATTTTAATTGCATTTGCCAGAACATTCTCAATAAGTTTACTAATTCCATTCATATTTTTCATAATATTTTCAAGTTCAGGTTTTGCAAATACAATTCCAGAAAAGCAAGAATTTAATATCATAAAAAACATATCAATAACAACTGAAAAAAACTATATTAAAGAAAAATATCCATTTATACTAATAATTAAAGATATAGATAAAACAATATATTCTAAATCCGATGATATATTTTTCTATTATAGTCCTAGTGAATACAAAATTATTGAAATGGATCAAACAAAATTTTATATAGATAAATATCTGCAAAGAAAAAATGATTCTGTAATTGGGATATTTCTATTTACACTCTTTATATCATTTTCACTATTTTTAACAAATTTTTATAAGTTCTTTAAAGCAAGTTTTTTAAATCCAATCATACTAATGCAAAAAGTCTTACAAGATCCAATTGAATACAGAAAAATTCAAATTCCTTTTCATTTCAGCGAAGAAAAAGTATATGAAATGGCAAAAACCTTTAACAATCTTTTATTAAAAGACAAACTAAACGCAAAAAGAAAAAGCAAACTTCCCTTAGAAATTGAAAAAGTTAAAAAAATAATAAATAGCAATAAGGAACATCTATGATAAGAAAAATATTTATGCTACTCATTATTAACACATCAATCTACTCAAGACTAATAACAACTTCAATTGAAAAACGATCATCAGAAACAAATAGGCAATACTCCTCTTTTAATTTAATAATAGAAGAAGAATACTATACTCAATATCCAAAAAACACACATGAGATACAGATATATGAATTAACAGAAAATTTTTTAAAAAGCATTCTAAGGAATAACATTGATTACGCGACAATAACTCCAACTTACAAAGAAGCCAATAAATATTTACTTCAAAGTGAAATTATTGATAAGGATTTTTTAAAATATAAAATATTTAAAATAAAAACTATAGATTCACTTTTTAAAAGTTCAGCATTAATATACACCAAAAAGGGATTTTATAAGTTAGAACTACACATAGGTAATAATAACAAAAACAAATTAGAAATCTTCAACCTCAACATGTCATATTTCACAAAAAACCTAAATGAAATAAGTAATGAATTGATTTTTTATAAAAAATACTAAATAAGTAAACAATACTACTTCATTGAACAAATACAGACATAACTCTTTGAAGAACCTTGGCTCTATCAAGAGGCTTTACAATAAACGTCTTTGCACCTTTAATCAAACAATCTTTAACCAACTGTTCTTTTCCTAAAGCAGAAATCATTATTACTTTAGCATTTTTATCAAACTCCATGATATTAGAAAGACAAGTTATTCCATCCATCTTAGGCATAGTAATATCAAGAGTAACAACATCAATATTAGGATAATGATTTTTATATTTGATCACAGCCTCCTCGCCATCAGCAGCAGTATCAATAACATTAAATCCTTCAGAAGTAAAAATTTGTGTAAGCTGCTTTACAGTAAAGACTGAATCATCTACAATCAAAACATTAAAAGGAGCTCCGGTTTCATAATTAATCCCCTTTGGTTTATTTGTAGAATCCATAGAAATTGTAGTTTTCTGGATCATATTAAACCCTCTTTTCTCATAATAAGTATTTTCAACTTCATAATCATATCAAACCCTCTCTCTTATTGCAATATTAACCTCGATAATTTTACCATCTGGTAAAGTAAAAGGTACTATTAATGCTTCAGAACCCTTATTACTTATTTTCATATTTTCTCCATAAATAAAAGCTGGCGGGGTTATATCAAACACAAAACCCTTAGCATGCAAAGTAGTAACAAAATTACCAGCAATAATATTGCCAACTTCCGTAAGAGTTGCAGCTACCATCTCCTTAGTCTCTTCATCATCAAAATCAACATACTCCTCAAAATTCAACTTAGAAGCAACAAAAAGTGCAGTATCAATATCCATATCAATGATAATGCTACCTTCAACAGAACCTGCAAGCCCTACAATCACAGAAACCCCTTTTATTTTTTGATTTATCGACTTAAGTCCAGGACTGCCCATCTGAATATCTTCAACAAGCAACATATCCCTTAAAACTGAAGAAGCAGCATCTAAAAACGGCTCTATATAATCTATTCTCATTAATTTCTCCTTTAGATCCTTTTATACAAGTTAAAATATTCCACAGATCTATCTTTTACAAAAATATCATTGTTCTTAAGTTCTTCATTATCTCCCAAAATCAAAAGAGCACCCCTAACAGATTTTTCTGCAATCGCATCCAGAATTAAAACTTGCCCATCATCATTCAAGAAACATAAAACATCTCTTAAAAAAATAATTCCCAAATTCTCTGGAAATTCTGATAAAATGGCATCTGAATATTCAAATAAAATACTATTAATAATCTCTGGCTTGAATTTATAAACTCCCGGACTCTGTTCAAAAGAATTTTTCTTATAAATCTCGCTCAAATTGATCTCAGATTCTGAGAAAACTAAATTAGAAGTGCCAATCACCTTAATTAAATCATTATCAATAGCTGTTACCTTAAAAGGATTTTTATAAGACTCACATAAAACATTCACATAAGATATTGTCTCTTTTCCTTCACCACATCCAATCTCAAAAACATTTAAAACGGTACCAACATCACTCATATCATTAACATAATGCTTAACAATTTCATCTTGAAATCCTTTTAAATATTTATCATTCCATAAGCGCCCTGATGATTTTGAATAAAATTCACCTAAAAAGTCATCATAAGCTAAATCATTAATATTTGCAATATCTAATTTCATACTAACTTTCTTTAAAAACTCATCACTTACTAAAGACGCATTGAAAGAATATTTAAAAAGATTTTTTTTAATAACCTTTAAATCAACTAAATCATCCTTAGATGATGTTACAATCTCACTAACAGATGATTCTGGTAATTCTAAGGAATTATTACTATAAGACAATGATTCAGAATCAGAAGAATTTACCTTATCATCATTGCTACTATCTTCCAATAAAAGTTCTTCTTCTCTATCATAATTAAAAATCTTATCAACATCAAGAAGAATATATAATTTTCCACTATATTCCACTACTCCTTTTATGTAGCGTATAAGTGCTCCCTGAGATAGAACAGGATGAGGATCCTGAATCAGAGAAGAATCAATTGAAAAAACATTATTAACCTTATCAACAATAACGCCTATTAATAAATAGTCATTCCTAAGAACCATAATGTCTTCACGCTCTTTCTTAATGACTTCCAAATTAAACATTATTCTCAAATCAATAATGGAGATTATCTCACCTCTTAAATTATCAAGACCAACCACATATTTCTCAGCATTTGGGACATATGTAAAATTACTAGATTTCCTAATCTCCTTAACTTGCATAATATCTACTAAATAATTATCATTACCAATATTAAAAGATACTACTTTAAAATCCAAATTAACAGGGTTAATTCCTTTAACCTGCCTATTTAAATTAGGCTCACCTGAATATATCTCTTTTATTTCCATCATAAGACTATCCTTTCATATCCTTTAGATCAAAAAGCCTAAATACATCAATAATTAAGACAACCTTACCATTACCAAGTGTAGTAGCCCCAACTATTCCGGGACTTGACGCATACTTATCTTTAATAGGTTTTACAACAAAATCTTCTTCTCCA
The DNA here is from genome assembly GCF_023035795.1 of Borrelia nietonii YOR. Lineage (NCBI taxonomy): Bacteria > Pseudomonadati > Spirochaetota > Spirochaetia > Spirochaetales > Borreliaceae > Borrelia > Borrelia nietonii. The sequence continues at coordinate 713,710 of NZ_CP073148.1, read as the reverse complement.
ATAATAGAATCCACAATTATCCCTGCCTTTTTATCATTAATACTAATGACTATCAAAAACTTCTCATATAAGGTTTGATCGTCTTTTATATTAAAAAGCTCATCAAGCCTAAGCACAGATATAACTTCTTCCCTTAAATTATAAACTTCATGATCATTTTCAAGAAACTTAATATTTTCCTCACTAATTCTATGCGTTTCAAGAACACTATTTAAAGGAACAACATAAATCTCACTGCCTGATTTTACAAGAAGACCCTGCACAATCACCAACGTTAAAGGAAGCTTTATTTTAAAAGTAGTACCAACATTAACTTTTGAATCTATTATAATATTTCCATTTAATTTCTTAACATTACTCTTAACAACATCAAGTCCTACACCTCTACCAGAAACATCTGTAATTTGACTAGCTGTTGAAAATCCAGGTTCAAAAATTAAGTTAAGAACTTCACTCTCAGATAAAACCGTATCTTCCTTTATTAAACCTCTCTCAATTGACTTCCGCCTAATAATATTTGGGTCTATACCTCTTCCATCATCTTCAATCTCAATTGATATCACATTACCTTCATTCTTGGCACGCAAAACTATATGACCGGTTTTATCCTTACCATTGCTAAGTCTCTCATCAGCTGTCTCAAGTCCATGATCCATAGAATTCCTAATACAATGCATTAAGGGATCTACAAGATCATCTATGACAGATTTATCAACCTCCGTATCCTCCCCTTCAGTCCTAAGCTCTACAATTTTACCTAACTTCTTTGAAAGATCTCTTACCACTCTTGTAAATCTTGAAAAAATACCAGAAACTGGTAGCATTCTTGTCTTTAAAACACTCTCATGCAAATCAGTAATGATCCTAGAGAGCCTATTAGATGCAAATTTAGAATCTTGAAGAATTTTAAGCAATAAATCTCTTAAACCTACCATATCTTGTAAAGTTCTATCAATTTTATGCTCCACCAAATTTGCTATTTGGCTCTCAAGAGAACTTTCCAATTCCAAACCTACATCCTTAAAAATCATCTTTAAATCTACCAAGAAACTATTGCGAAAACTTTCTTGATAATCATAAAAATGATTAAAACCATAAAGGAAAGATGTCATATCAGAATTTATTTGATTATAAGCTGACTTACTTATAACAGCTTCACTTACAAGATTTAATATGGAATCTATCCTTTTACTATCGATCCTAATTAAATTGACATTCACAGCTGGCTTTTTTGATTCTTTAACAGGAGTATAACTCTCAACTTCGGTATTTAAATCTACATCTTTAATATTCTCCAAATCGATTTTCTTAATATCAAAACTAATAATAACATCTGATAAATCTACCTTTCTAGAAATACTATCCACTGAGGTATTTGATATTAAATAATATACAATAGAATCAAAAAACTTATCGGTTAATAAATCTTCACTATCAGGAATAGATTTATAAACTTCACCTAAGCTTTTTAACGCCTGCAACATTTGAAATCCAGAAATTGTTGCCATAGGATTATCTTTATTGAAATTTAACTTCACCTCAAATAACTCAGCATCACCAATATGCCCCCTTAAACTTATAAGCTCATCATTAGAAAGCTGCAATTCACCTTTAGATACAGCATCATGAACAACAGTATTTTTCTCTCTTAACTCTGCCTTTGCCAATTCACTACCAATATCAAATTCATCAATTGCATAACTTAAAGCAACATCAGACAAATCTATTTTTTCTGCAACATTACGTTTATTTAAAGATATTAAATAATAATCTACTCTGCTTAAAAACTTATCTGCAATAATTTGCTCATAGTTAGGAACAGTGTAAAGAATTGGTCCTAAGTCTTTTAAAGCCTGAAACATTTGTATGCCAGCAATTGTAGCCATAGGATTATCTTGATTAAAATAAATACTAACTCTTAAAACTTTTTGCTCAAGTCCTACAACTTCGCACATATCACTAAGTTCACGGGAAGAAAGCAAAAATTCATCATCATTTATTTTCTCTAAAGATACAACAGAAGTTGTTTGATGTCCATCTCCTAAAAATTCTCTTAATTTATTTTTAAGCTCGCTTACATCTTTTAAATAAACATCTCCATTAAGACGTGCATCAAGCATGCCTTTTATTACATCAAGTGCATTTAAAAGTAAATCAACAAGATCATTGCATATCTTTAATTTATTATCTCTAATAGCATCAAATACATCCTCAACAACATGAGTAAAACCTGAGAGTTCCATCATATCAACAGAAGCTGAACCGCCCTTAAGAGTATGTGCCGCCCTAAATATCTCATCAATAGTTTCTGCATTATTAGGGTCATCCTCTAATGACATAATATTCTCTTCAAGAGTATCTACAAGATTCTGAGCTTCCTCAAAAAAAATCTCTAAAAGCTCTTTATTATCTGAATCTAGCATTAGCCTATTTTTCCTATCTCAGCTTAATAGGGCAAAATCTTAAAGATTTAAGCCCTATTCACACATCATTAAATTTATTATTTTTCAGTTCGTTTTCCAGATTCATCATTACCGCCTTTCTCTAAGAAATTTTGGAAAGACTCACCTGGCATTGACACACTTTCTCTAATCTTTAAAACTCTCTTAAGAGCTTCCTGTGATTTCAATCGTCGAAGTGATTCCGCCCCACGTGTCTCATAAATCTTAAATACAGATTCATTATCAATATCAGAATCCAAGGAAACACTTAACTTACTATAAATAACCCTTACATCCTTGACATAAAAAATCAAATTCTGATCCCTTGAGCTATGAGATTTTAAAACCCTAAATGCCTTAAATCTCATCTTACTTGAAGGAAGAGGATAATTAGGAATGTTATCTTTAACCACTCTAGCACCTATGCCTGGAATATAATTAGGATTTGACCACACTAAATCTGCCCAACCTTTAAATTTCAAGGTGCCTAAAGGATAAACATATTCCATACCACTCATATCTTCAAATAAAACTTCAAGATCGATCTCATGACCCAAACTGTAAACAGTAACCTTAACTTCTTTCATAATTTTAATATTATCAATAAGACCTTTACCTAAAAACTGCTTACCATCCTCTCCAGCATAAAACGGAATCTTAAATGGAGGCAAAACCATTGCAGAAGATTGAGAATGACTTGGGAATAATATCCTCACTCCTAAGATTGTATCGCCTGCATATCTTTTAGATTCAGCCTTAACAACAGCTGGAACAACAACAGAATTTTTTACATAAGCCTGCATCCTAGCTGAAGGGGTCAAAAGAACAGTCCAATTACTTATTCCAAGGTCTAATACCATATCTTCTGCCTTCACAATACTTGAAGCCCCAGAATACACACGATCAACATAATCTGCAAGATCAAGCCGTGTTGAACTTGGATCTCTTGCAAGTTCAACAAAATCAAAAACTACTTCGCCAGGCTCATCTTTAAGGGAATTAGCACCTGCACCAGTTGCTTCTTGTCCGAAAATAGGACTTAAGATAATAAGAAAAAATAAAATAAAAATAATATTTCTTACTTTAGTCATAAAATTAACTCCTGCTACAAAATTATTTAAGCTGCTCATTTTAATTTTACAGCATATCCAAGACTGCCCCAATGCCTTAAACATCTAGAATATACCCCTCAATAAAAATAACAATTTCCCTAATATTTCCAGAATAGTTGAAATTAATTGTTTTTTTTAAAGATTCAACAAATAACTTTACTCTAAGTTTATCAGAGTCATTATACCCACCATTTTTGAAAGAACTATAAAACTCTTTTGAAAGATTTATAAAATATACATCATTGCTTATAAAAGAATACAAAAGCTTTACATTCCTTGTCGCAAATTGTAAAGAAAAACCTTTACTATTACCCAATAGAAAGTCTCCAACTAAAAAATCCAAATTCTCTTTAAGAGTTTTTTTCTCCTTTAAATATCTTAAATCAGAAATCAATTCATTTTCAGAATAAAAATAAAATACTTTTCTAAAGAAAATATTCTCATAATTTACAAAAATTATACATGAAGACCACAGAAAACTTAACAATAAAAGTGCAATTAGTATTCCAAGTAAATATTTATCTCTATTACGACCAAGAAAATTACAATAGATAGAATTATTTTTCAAAATCATATCCAAAACGTTATTTTTCATAAAACTCAATAAATTTAATTAAAGATTTAAGTACTAACATATTCATCTTACTCATATAATTGTAATCCAAAATTAACATCGCATCAGCAAGATTAGATAAAAACCCAATCTCAATTAACACAGCAGGCATACTACTATTTTTGATCACAAACCACTGCTCTTCCCTAATTGATCGTATCTTGGTTTCATATAAAACATCACTAAAAGTTTCATATAAAATCTCAGCTAATTTCTTTGACTCATATTTATACTGAATATCTAGTATATCATTAAGCTCCCTTAAGTATCTATTACCTCTAATATCATATCCTTTAAAATTTCTTACAACTTCTCTTTTTGAATCCTGAGGAAGATACCAAAATTCAATTCCCCTAGCTTCAGGATTTGGCGCATTATTTACATGCATTGATAAAAATATAACATTATTTGGAAAATCTGGTTTAATTGCATTTGCAAGTTCAGATCTATCTTGTAACGGCACGAAAACATCATCTACACGCGTTAGTAAAATATTCCTATCTAAAAAATAATTACTCAATATTTTATATAAATGAATAGAATAAGTTAAAGAAAAATCTTTCTCTAAAAGAGTAATATCATGTTCATTTATTTTATGAGTCACAACAGCTCCTCTATCATGTCCACCATGACCAGGATCGATTACTATCGATGTTATTCGTGGTTTACTGTAGCTTTGCAAAGATCTAAAATAATTTTTAATCTGTATCAAAGCCCTCTTGGTTACCAAAATCTCCCCATCCTTTAAAAGGATAGGATCTACGTAAATATAATAACCAATAGACGAGAGACCATATTCAAATCCCACCTTAAGCTTAAGATGTCCCTTCTCATGTTCAATTGTAATAATATCATTTTCAATGTTAAAGTTAAACTTAAAGCACTTACCATCAAATGAATCAAGAATATTAACATAATCAAATTCCCGGGCATCTAAAAATAGAGAGACAAAGATTAAATTAATCAATAATATTATTTTCCCAAAGTTCAATTGCACTCTTTAAGTCACCTTTAAACCTTAAGCTATTCTTAATAGTTTCATGTTTGATCTCTTTAAATTCTCTGCCAAATTTAAAAGGGTTAACGCCATATCTTAAACATAATTGCAAAAATCTAAGGAATGAAAATTTTATTCCGTTTCCAACAAAAATAGGAACATAATTTTTAAGCAAAAAGATCAAATAACTTCTATTTTTTGTTAAATCTTCTGGAACATTTAAAGCGGTATATTGTATGCGCAATTTTCTATAAATATGAATACTCTCCCCGAAATAAATAGCCCTAAGTCCAAAATCCAACCTTTGAAAATATTCGTTTTTAATCCTTCTATCAAAACCCCCTAGCTGAACAAACTTCTCTTTAGAGTAAAGACCACAATAATCCATAGTAATTAAAGTCTTCTCATAATCCTTCTCAGAATTTATTAAAATTACCTTTAATTTCTGCTGTTTATCAATAGTCGGAAGAAAAACTGATGGAACAACTTCTTCTTCCTTGTCAAAAAATTCTCCGCCAACAAGAAGTACATTCTTTTTAACTATTTCATCAAATATATTAGGAATCCAAAAAGGATTTAACAAGTACATATCACTTTGCAACACAAAAACAAAACTACAAATGGATTCTTTCATAGCTAAGTTAACCTTCTCGCCAGAATTCAAGTCATCAGAAAGTAAAATAAATTTCAATTTATCATAACTTTCTGAAATAAATTGAAGAGAATTCCTATTACTTTGCTTTTCAATAGAAATAATTTCTCTGATAAAATCAAAATTAGAGAGAAATTCAAATAAATCTTCTCTAAAAATTTTTGTACCTCTATTTAGAATTACAAAAGAAATTCCAAAAGTTGACCTTTGTACATAATTATTTTTAGACTGAATAACTGTATAAGAATAGTCATTACTCTTAAAATACATAAACTTACTTCAAAAATCCTTATAATTAAACTATAATAATTACATGGTAAGCACTAAAATGTTAAAAATAAGTATTTTAAACATCGATCAATTAAAATATAGCATAGTTATTGCCGTTTTAATACTTACAACATTTATAAGTTGCAAAGATAAAAATATAACCTACGACAAGAGAATAAAAAAAATACTTGATAATAATAAAATTGAATATAGAATAGACAAAGAAAATGATTTTATTGTATCAAAAACCATCAATGAGATAAAAATAGAAATAATAGTCAGATCAAAACTAAATTCATATAAAAATTCAAAAATAAGAGAAATATTTGGAATTGTCGAGATATTCGATGTCAATTCGGACAAAATCCAAGAAATATCAGAATCTCTAATGAGTGACAGCTACAATAACCGAGTTTTAGGCTCATGGGAAATCATTCATGATCCTGAAAGGGGCAATAATTCTTTAGTATATATTGTCAAAGCTGAAGAAAATGCAAAAGAAACCTTTTTACTTGATGCTCTTGAGGAAGTTGCAGCGACAATATCTATCTTTAAAAAGGTAATAACGGATAACAATACAGAAATCAAAATTAACAATACACCTAATGAAATTAATAATGATACCTTACAAAATGAAGACAAAATAAAAGACCATGCAGAAGAGGAGCTTCAAAAAATAAAAGCCGAGTAACTATTCTATATTCAAAGAATTAACATCAAAATTAAAATTTACCTTGTCACCTACCTTGATTTTAAATTTAGAAAAAGAACCCTCTGGAACCTCAAGAGCATACTTAACCTTATACCTAGAATTTACAATTCTTTTTGAAAAAGGAATCAAACTGTAAATTTCCTTAATAACACCTGCAGAATTAATATAAGCAATCTCAAGTGGCACAGAAGTATTTTTCATCCAAAAAGATAAATTTTCCTCTTTCTTAAAAATAAAAAGCATGCCATTATTTTCATTTATGTTCTTAGTTCCCATATACCCTTTAGCTCTAGTAAGTTCATCAAATGCAAGCTTAACAAAAAATTTAGTATCATTGATAATAATTTCTCTATCATATACATGACTGGTACAAGACACATAAAAAATTAATGCAAAAAGAGACCGCAGACTCAACTCTCCTTATTAACATAAGACTTTAATGTCATTCTTAAAATATTGCTACTTAAAACAACAATAGAATCACCAACATCCCAAATATAATCAAAAGGAGTTACAACAGTAGCATCACCAAATTTTTCCTTGACACCAAGAACAATAGAATATTGAGAAATCAACTTCCTATCAAAAACAAAAGTATACGAATAAAGCTTATCTTTATCAAAATTAAAATAAGCATATCTTAGAGGAGACTTACCTTCAAATCTTAAAGTTTGTGTTTTAGCATAAGAAAATTCAACTTCTTCAAGATCATAATAAAAAATAGAATTTTGACTAACATTATCCTCAACAGATTTAACATTATCTCCCATCTTAAAAGATAAGAAAACAGATAACAAATAAAAAACCGTAATTACCATATGAATTCATCCTTAGAAAAAAAGAATGTAAACAAAAAGCAAAACCATTAAAAAACTTGCAAATAAATAAAGCATGACATTAATATTAAATCCAAAATAAAATCTTGACCTTAAAAAACTACTATTATTCCAGGAACCCTTAAATTCTCCTCTCTGCCTTCTTCTAAAAGGACGTTTTGATTTTTCTTCAAAAGGACTATAACTACACTTTGGACAACCATTTTCAAATGCAGAAACAATACCCACATACCCACAATTTGGACACTCAAGATCACCTAGTTTAGCGTGACAATTTGAACACACAGATTTATCAAGTCCAACCTTTCCCCCACATTGTTCACAAAAAACCTCAAATTTGACTTTTTTCAAAGTATAATCCTTTAAATATAATATTTAAAAATAGTATACATTAATTATCATATAAAATATATTAATATAGGAAAACTAAAATGAAATCAGGATTTGTATCAATAATAGGTAGACCTTCAACGGGAAAATCTACAATTTTAAATTCAATATGTGGACAACAAATATCAATTATTTCATCTACACCACAAACAACTAGAAACAAAATAAAAGGAATATTTACAGATAAAAGGGGTCAAATTATTTTCATAGATACGCCGGGATTCCATCTAAGTAAAAAGAAATTCAATATAGCATTGATGAATAACGTATATTCTGCAATTACAGAAACAGAATTAATTCTTTACGTAATTGACATTCAAGATGAACCTGGTATTGAAGAAAATGAAATATTAACAATTATCAGTAAATCCAAAATTAATTTCCTAGTAGTCATCAATAAAATTGACATTCAAAAAACAAAAGAAAAAGAAATAATGCTATTTTTAGAAAAAAAAGGAATAAAAAAAGATAGTATTATAAAAATCTCTGCTGAGCAAAAAATCAATATTGAAGACATTAAAGATAAGATTTATGCGAATCTCCAAGAAGGTCCTCTTTATTACCCAAAAGAATATTATACAGATCAAGAAATGAACTTAAGAACTAGTGAAATAATTAGAGGCGTAGCTATTAAAAAGCTCAAAGAAGAACTACCATATTCTTTATACACACAGATCGAAATCTTAGAAGATAGAAAAAATAAACTTTTTATTAAAGCAAATATTATTGTAGCTGGAGAGAGTCAAAAGGGAATAATAGTCGGCAAGGGGGGGCAAGGAATAAAAACAATTGGAGAAGAAGCAAGAAAAATAATATCAAAAATATTTGAAAAAAAATGTGATTTATTCTTACAAGTAAAATTAAAAAAAAATTGGAATAAAAATCCTAAACTAATTAAAAATTTAATCAATTAGCACAATAATATCATAAAACATCTCTTTTAAAATCTTGAAACAAAAAACATAGAATGATAAAATCAAGCTTTAAACAGGGGTAATATTATGAAAACAGCTCACTGGGCAGATTATTACGCAAAAAAAATCATAAAAGAAAAGGGAAAAAAGGAACAATATACAGTTGCATCAGGCATCACTCCATCAGGAACTGTACATATTGGAAACTTTAGGGAAGTAATTTCCGTTGACCTTGTAGCAAGAGCATTAAAAGATACAGGTCAAAATGTAAGATTTATCTACTCATGGGATAACTATGACGTATTTAGAAAAGTACCTAAGAACATGCCTGATCAAGAATTACTGACAACCCATTTAAGACAAGCAATCACAAGAGTTCCTGACACTCAAACTAATCAGTCAAGCTATGCAAGAGCAAACGAAGTGGAATTCGAAAAATATTTACCTATTGTAGGTATCAAGCCGGAATTTATAGATCAAAGTCTAAAATACATGTCAAGTGATTATTCAAGTCAAATTAAATTTGCACTAGATCATAAAGATGAAATAGCAAAAGTGCTTAACAAATACAGAACAACAAAACTTGCAGACAACTGGTACCCTATTAGCATTTTTTGCACCAAATGCAACAGAGATACTACAACAATCAAAAATTATAATCATTGCTATTCTATTGAATACTGTTGCGAATGCGGTAACAAAGAATCACTCGATTTAAGAAAAACATGGGCTGTAAAACTTCTATGGAGAATTGATTGGCCAATGCGATGGAAATACGAAAACGTTGACTTTGAGCCTGCAGGAAAAGATCATCACAGTAGTGGAGGAAGCTTTGACACCTCGATAGAGATCGTAAAAATTTTTGGAGGAACTCCTCCCATAACATTTCAATATGATTTCATATCAATCAAGGGACGTGGTGGAAAAATATCCTCATCATCTGGGGATGTAGTATCGCTAAAAGATGTACTTGAAATATACACCCCCGAAGTTACAAGATTTTTATTTGCATCAACAAAACCCAACACGGAGTTTGCAATATCATTCGACCTTGATGTAATAAAAATCTATGAAGATTATGATAAATTTGAAAGAGTATATTATGGAATTGATGACATTAAAGAAAATAAAAAAGAAGCTTTTAAAAGAATTTATGAACTCTCTCAACCAAAATCACCAGACAAAGAAATTCCTTATCAAATTGGTTTTAGACATTTAAGCATGATTTGTCAAATTTTTGAAGGCGATAAAGACAAAATTTTTAAACTTTTAAATGACGTCAAAGAAAACCAAAAAGCAAAACTTATAAACAAAATTGAATGTGCCATTAACTGGATCAAAAAATTTGCACCTGAGGACTTTAAATTTTCACTAAGGCATACATTCGATAACATCGAACCCTTAAAGGATAACAACAAACAAGGAGTAACACAATTACTAGATTTCTTAAAAAAAGATTTCAATAATATCACTGAAAAAGAAATTCAAGATGAAATTTATAATATTTCAAGAAATAATAACATTGAACCACCATTATTCTTTAAACAACTTTACAATATACTAATTAATAAAGACAAGGGACCAAAATTAGCAGGATTTATTAAAATAATTGGAATTAAAAAATTTGAAGAAATTGTTAAACACTATATTTAGCTCTAATATTAAACTATTTAACATACAACAAGAAGAGAGCATTAACTTAAATGCTCTCTTCCTAATAGTCTTAATGACCTCTTTATTTTTTCTTTCCTTGATTAGCAACAGATTCCATAGCCGCCTTAATCTTATCCGCATCACCTAAGTAATAATGTTTAATAGGTCTTAGATCTTGATCAAGCTCATAAACTAAAGGAATACCAGTCGGAATATTGAGCTTTAAAATATCATCATCACTCATATTATCAAGATATTTAACAAGAGCTCTTAAGGAATTACCATGAGCAGCAATAATAACTCTTTTTCCTTCAATAATAGCTTTAGCAATTTTATCTGTCCAATACGGTATAACTCTTGCAACAGTATCCTTTAAACATTCTGTTGAGGGAAGCTCACTTTTAGGGATTCCTTTATATCTTAAATCATGAATTGGATGACGCTTATCAGACTCTTCTAAAGGCATAGGAGGAATATCATAACTACGTCTCCACATTAAAACCTGATCTTCTCCATACTTCTCAGCCGTCTCAGCCTTATTTAACCCTTGCAAAGCCCCATAATGCCTCTCATTGAGTCGCCAAGATTTCTCTACATCAATATAAGATTGACCCAATTCACGCAAAATAATATTTAAAGTATCATTAGCTCTGACTAACATTGAACTAAAAGCAATATCAAAAGAATATCCATTTTGTTTAAGAACTCTACCACCCTCTAAAGCTTCAGAAATACCCTTTTCAGAAAGCTTAACATCAGTCCAGCCTGTAAAAAGATTTTCTCTATTCCATTCACTCTCACCATGCCTAACTAAAACTAATTTATACATAAAATCTCCTAAGAAATGTTTTTTATTACTTCAATAACATTTTATCAATTAAATTAACACAAAATCTAATTAATGTTAATACTCAAGAATTCCCCCAAGTAATCATAAATACAATATAATTATTAGACATTTTACTAAAAAACTAATACTATTGCCTATCTCACTTTAATGGTATAATTTATTTTAAAGCCCTATAGATAAATCTATATTTAAGGATGATTCATAATGGAAGAACAAAAAAAGTTAGTCTCACAATACGCAATTGATCATTATGTAAAAAGCAACATGCATCTTGGAATTGGAACAGGAACAACCGTTTTTTATGCAATTAAATATTTAAGCAAAAAAATAAAATCTGGAGAATTAAAAAATTTGAAACTTTATCCAACAAGTAGTGATACAAAATATTTACTTGCAAAAGAAAATATTACATATGAATCCAAATTCACAAAATTGATCAAAAATATAGACATCACAATTGATGGAGCCGACGAAATTTTATTAGAAAAAAAAGCCCTAATAAAGGGTGGTGGAGCAGCTCATTTAATGGAAAAAATAGTAGCATACAATTCTCATCAATTATTGATTATTGCAGATGAAACAAAAATTGTACAAACTTTAGGAAAAGGGACATCTGTACCAATCGAAATTGTCCCAGATGCTCTTTCATTTATTACAGCTAACCTAGAAAAAATGAACTTTAACCCTGTTTTAAGAACTTGTAAATTTAAAGCAGGCCCAATAATAACTGATAATAATAACTACATCTTAGATGTAAAAATGAATATTGAAAATCCTAAAGAGACTGAAAAATACTTCAAATTACTTCCAGGAATACTTGAGATTGGTATTTTCAACCATCAAAATACCAAAATTATATACTATCAAAATGGACAGATTAAAGAAACTTAAAATTCACTTTAAAAGAAGTATTAATGAAATATTCTCTAATCAACCGAAGATAAAAATCCACTTTAAACCTTTCATGTCCATCTAAATAAAGAATATCATTGCTAAAAACAACTGATTTACTTAAACTCAAAAGATAATCAATAAACTTATAGAAATCTTCCTGATTATATATAAACCTACGCTTTAAAACAGAGACATCAAGACCATTCTTAGTTCCAAGATTTGTAATAAAATGACAAATAAAAAAATCTAAATCACTTAAACTCTCAAAAGTTGCCGAAGCTCTGGGACTCCCTAAAAAATTATCATCCTTCCTAATTACAGCCTCAAGACCATCACCTTTATGCGCAACAAGCAAACTAACAGAATTTATTCCAACACCCAAATATGGTTTAAGAGCCCAATACCTTGCATTATGTTTACTCTCATGCCCCTTTAAGGCAAAATTTGAAATCTCATAATTTATATAACCATTAGATTCCAAAAAATCAAGAGCATAAAACCAAAAATATTCAGCCTTAGCCTCATCATAATTACAAGAAACCCCTTTAAAAAGCTCAATCTCACAATTTTCTTCATCAATTAAAACTTCTGAAAGACAAATATGTTCAGGAGCACATGCAATTACCTTTACTAAATCACTCTTAAGATGCATTTTTTCTTGATAAGGAATATTAATACTTAAATCAATATTCAAATCAAAGTCAAACTTATGAATATTATCAATTGCATCATTTACTCTACCCACAGATATCCAAGAAGCACCCAAAATGCTTAAAAATTTTGAAGAAAAACTCTTTACATCAATACTAATTCTACTAACATAAAAATCATTTAAAATTGTTAAAAGCGAAGGTGTAATCTCTCCGGGATGCAATTCAAAGGTAAATTCATCTAATGTAACAAAATCAAAATTTCTAGAAAGAAAAGTTAAAAATGATTCTAAATTAGAATCATTACCAAATCCCAAAGTTTCGTATTTAATATAAAGGGTCTTAATTTTTGGAAAACCCAAAATCTCTAAGCAACAAGACAACTCATACAATATTTTATCAAAAAAAACATAACTAAAACATCTGGTAAGATCAATATAAATACTTAAATCCGTTAAACGCAAAAAATTCACTACTATATAAACGGCCTTTAAAAAATTTAAGTTTAATTATAATATATATAATGGTAGCATCAATTATAATGAATTTAAACAGATTCGATATAAAATGGGAAATAAAAACAAGAGGTTTGAATGTCTAAAGATTATTACAACATACTTGGAATACACAAAAATGCTACAATAGAAGAAATCAAAAAAGCCTATAAAAAATTAGCCATAAAATACCACCCTGACAAAAACAAAGGAAATAAATTTGCTGAAGAAAAATTTAAAGAAATAAATGAAGCTTATGAAATTCTCTCATCTCCTCAGAAAAAAACCAATTATGACAATTTTGGAAGTGCAGATTTTAATAATAATTTCAACACAGAGTCATTTAGTAAAGGATTTAAAAATACTGGATTTCATCATTTTGAAAACTTCGATTTATTCTCTGACATCTTTGGAGAATCTACAAGGGAAATACTTAAAGACAAAGAAATAACTATTAAAATTTCGTTATACGACGCTTATATGGGGGGAAGGAAATCTATATTAATAAACAATGAACAAATTGACATTAATATTCCAAAGGGCACAATTGAAACTACTAAATTAAAGTTCAATGGAAAGGGAAACATACATCCAATTTCTGGGAAAAGAAGTAATTTAATTATCAAATTTGAAATATCAAGTTATAAAAATTTTAATTTAAAGGAACGAAATCTAGAAACAAAAATTGCTGTATATCCATGGGAAATAGCTTTAGGTGGTGAAAAAATCTTTGAAACAATTGAAGGCAAAAAAATAAAGATAAAAATTCCAAAAGATACAAAAAATGGAGAAATACTTAAGTTAAAAGGTCTTGGAATGCCCGCACTTGGAAATACCATTAAAGGAGATCTTAAAGTCACGCTAATAGTAGATGTACCCAAAATCATTAATGATGAAGTAAAAAAAATATATGAAAGACTAAAAGAAATATATAATTAGAAATTTTAAACAAATAAATGTTCGAAATTTTTTAAGCTCTTCTCCCAATCAAGCTTGAGCTCATTAAGCCTACTCATTTTAAGTTCATATTCCTTAATTCCATCCTCGATATTATTAAAATTTTTATTAATGTCTACTGCAAATTGAATAATATCACCTTGACGGGGCGAAAGACTAAAGAAAGTAAATTTCCAACCCCCAGAATTTATAGTAGATATTATCCTTTTTTGAAAAACATAATCTGATATTAAAACAAGTTTTTGAAACTCTTTCCTACGCAAATAAATAAATTCATTCCACTCATTAAAAATAGCATCAGGTAATTCATCTAAGCCAATCTCAATAATATTACTTATTGACAAAAGGATATTGAGAGTCTCTAATAAATTCAAATAATAACTCTCAAAACACTGAATAGTAATATCTAGAAGAGAAATTTTAATAAGCAACTTAGATATATCAAGACTATGCTCTTTCATAATTTTTGATATTCTTTCTTTGGCATATTCCATAACAAATTTTTTATGTGTATCTTTAATATACTCACTTACTTTTACCTGTTCCACTTTTCCACAATACTCATCAATTTCTTTATTGATTAAATCCAGGCTATTATTATTAGCTTCATTGGAAAAGAAATCAATTGAGTTTGCCAGTCTTCCTAAAAACTCTTCTTTAATAAAAAAAGTGGCAATTTTTATACAAGAGTATGGGGTCTTATTTTTACTGTCAAATTCTTCAATCTTTTTTTTAAGATCCACTCTAAAATTCAAATATTTAAGTTTATCTAAAAATCTATTAAAAATATCCTCATTATTTAAAAGTACATCGCATTTTAAGTCTAGAAATTCTGATTCTGGATGATACTTTTTTATCAAATTTTTGATAGTGCTTAAAACATCACAAAACACCTTTTTATTAATATTTAAATTATCATTTAACTTTGAAGAAGAAGCACTAGCAATCTTAGCAATATCCTTATGAGTCTTATCTAAAAAGACAATCTTACATTTAAGCAAATTGGCATCATTAATAAGATTTGACTGCTCTTTATAAGAATAGTAATTTATTAAACTATACCTAAAAATACTAAAATTTAGATGTTTTTGAAAATCAAAAAACCTATAAAATCCTAATGAACCAAAATCAAAAAACTTCATATCATAATATTATAACAAAACATCTATTTAATTTTTTTATAACAACTTAAAAGAATAGGAGAAGCTATAAAAATTGAAGAATAAGTGCCAACAACAACACCTACCATAAATATTAAAGAAAAATCCTTAATAGCACCATCAGTAAACACATAAATAGAAAGCACAGCAACAAATGTCGTAATAGATGTTAAAATGGTTCTTGATAAAGTTTGCCTAATGCTTAAATTTAAAACATTTAAAAATGAAGTATCTGTCATATTCCTAGAATTTTCTCTAATCCTATCAAAAATAATTATCGTGTCATTTAAAGAATACCCAATAATTGTCAATATAGAAACAATTATTGAACTATTTATCTCTATTCTAAGTACCCCTAAAAAAACAACCACAAAAAGTATATCATGAATCGTTGCAAATATTGATGCAACAGCATAACTTAACCTAAATCTCAATGCCACATAAACTAAAATCAGTGCAAATGTTAAACAAACCAATAACATTGATTTTGTCCTTAAAATAGATGAAAAATTTGAATCAATAAAATAAGAATCAAGAATTTCAACATTAGCATCAAATTCAGTTCTCAACTTATTGATTAATGTACTGTGAATTTCTTTTTTTAAAGCATAATCAGTAATGTCTGACTTCACTATAATAGAAAAATAGCTCTTAGAAGCATCACTTGAAATAATTTCATTAACATCAAATGTTTTATAAACTGGAGAGAGTACCTTTTGCATATCATAATCTCTAATACCTGCTTTATCTAGTACAAAATTAATATTAACTCCTGAAGAAAAGTCTATTCCCCAATTATAACCATCATGATACATAAAAGTATAAATAAAACCTGAGAAAATCACACAAATACTAACTATTATAGCTTTATTTCCATATTTTAAAAAATTAAACACTTTTTGCATAATTTGAACTCCAAGAGATACTTACACATTTGCTTTTACTTAAAGATATAATAACTTCTAAAATAAACCTTGAAAAGATTAAACTACTAAAAAGTGATGCCACAATCCCTATAGACAAAGACCAAGCAAAACCTTGAATAGTCCCAGTTCCAAGAAGAGTTAAAAAAAGCACAGCAATAAATGTTGTAACATTTGAATCCATTATTGCCCAAAAAGCTTTTTTAAATCCATCCTCAAATGCTCTTCCAAATTTTCGTCCATTTCTAATCTCTTCCTTAATTCGCTCATAAATAACTATATTAATATCAACAGCCATACCCATAGTTAATACAAGACCTGCAATACTTGTAAGAGTCAAAGTAAAGTTAAATGCTGAGAGAATTGCCAATATTAAAAATAGATTATAAATAACCAATGAAAATCCTGCTACAAAACCACTCATCTTGTAATATGCCAACATAAATAAAAAAACTAAAACAAGTGCAAGAAGAGATGCTTTTATTCCAAGTTCAATTGTTTTCTCTCCCATAGTAGGTCCAATAACTCTTAGGTCATCTATCTTTATTTCAACTGGGAAAGCTGCTGTTTTAAACACAAGTGCAAGCTCATTAGCTTCCCTTTTATCAAAAGAATCTCCCTGAATTGAAACATTTCCTCCAGCAATAGCATGACTAATATTAGCCACTGATTTAATTTTCCCCTCCATAACCACAGCTAAAGCCTTGCCAATATTCTTTTGAGTAAAGACAAAAAATTTTTCACTTCCCTCATTATCTAGATTAAATGTAACTATATCCTTACCTGTTTTGTTATCATTTAAAACCCCAGCATCCTTAATATGGGAACCATCAAAAGAGCTCTCAACACTAGAATCAACAACATAATAATGAACACTAGATTCATCATCAATACCATAAGAATCCTTAACATACCATGGAAAAATTTTCTTATTATCTCCAAGTCCCATGCTATTCTTAATATCAGAAATAGAATAAAGAGGTCCAGCTTCTAGTATTTTAGCATTAAGCACAGAGGTAGCCTCATTATCAACTACATAAAAGGTTAAATTGCCTCTACCACTTAAAAGAGAATCAACTCGCTTCTCATCTTTTTCTCCAGGAACATCTAAGAAAATCTTATTCCCACCTGCTTCTCTTGTAATCTTAGGCTCTGTAAGTCCAAAGGTATCTACCCTATCTTTAAGTATCTGCATTGTACGCCCAAGAGCTTCTTCCCTTTCTAGAGCACTCAAAGTTCTTCCTAATTTCTGCTCAAGCTCTGAATAATCAAGAGAAATAGTAACACTCATTCCTCCAGACAAATCAAGTCCAAGTTGTATTATTTTGCTCTTATTCCTCTTTATATCTTCATAATACCTATAAATTTCAAGACTAAGCTCTTCAATATCAGTATCTGTTAAAAACCCATCTCTTAAAACTTTGACATTACTAAAATATTTGGGAAACTCTTTTCCATAAATCCTATAATTATTTTTAGCTACTGGAATTAAATATTTCAAATCATCTGGAATCTGAGCATCAGGATCTTTTTGATACAATTCCTTAAGTTTAACAAGAGAACTCAAAGCCTTATTTTTAGAATAATCCCTTAAAGCCTCTTTTGAATACGAACTAATTTTCTTATCCTCATCATTAGTAAAAAAATACCACTTTAGAGTAGGAAATATTAAAAGATAAGCAAATGATGTCACAAATAGTATTAATATAAATTTAGAGACTTTATTCATAAATAGCACCTTATTACGTTAATCTAAATTAAATATTACGCTAAATTAATATTTAATTAATAGTCATGTATTTTTGCTTCTAATACCTTAATTTTCGTCTTTAATTTCGTCAAAAATAACCTTTTCAACTGAACTTTTTATAAATTTTGCCTCAGAAGTTGGACTAATCTCAAGCACAACTTCTGAATCACTAACCTTCTTAATAACTCCAAAAATCCCACCTATAGTTAAGACCTTATCACCCTTTTTAAGGTTTTTGATCATATCCTTTCTTCTCTTCTCTTCTTTACGCTGAGGCGATATTACTAAAAACCAAAATATAGCAATTACGGGAATAAAAACCAATAAACTCCTAAAAAAACTACTGCTATGGCTAAAATCTTGCAATAAAAACATAAAATTTCCTAACTTTTAAACATAAGTCACTTTTATACTAGCAATATTATCAGGATAAACTACCCCAAAGAGGAGCTCAAGCTCCTCTTTTTTACTATAACTAGAATTGCTAATTCTATTATACTTATCAATTAAATACTCAATAAGAGTATTATCTTTCCTATAAAGAGCCTTACTAAAAGCACTTCTATAAAATCCAAGATTAAAAAGTTCTTCTGCGCTCTTACCTTTATGCTGGCTTAAAAGCTCTTTATCTATTATTGCCTTAGAACCATCATAACCTACACAAAAGACAAACTCATTTTCACTCAAATCTAGCTCCTTAGCATAATATAAATCCCTATAAATGAAAAATTTGTAAGTAAGACTAACTTACATCATTCCCATTCCAGGATCCATAGGGTAACCACCACCAGCACTACTCTTCTCTTCCTTAACTTCAGTAATAGCACACTCTGTTGTCAAGAGCAATCCTACAATTGAAGCTGCATTCTGAAGAGCACTTCTTGTAACCTTGGCAGGGTCAATTATACCACTCTCAATCATATTTACCCATTTAAAACTTGCTGCATCAAAACCGAGTCCTTTCTTGTCAGTTTTAATCTGATGAATATAAATAGAACTCTCAAATCCAGCATTAGAAATTATTTGTCTCATTGGTTCTTCAAGACTTCTCTTCACAATTTCAAAACCTTGCTTTTCCTCATAGCTAAGATTACTTGTATCAACTGTATCAAGATACAGAGCAACTTCAATAAGAGTTGATCCACCACCAGGAACAACACCTTCCTCAACAGCAGCACGAGTTGCAGATAAAGCATCCTCAACCCTATGTTTTTTCTCTTTAAGCTCCACTTCAGTAACAGCACCAACATTAATAACAGCAACTCCACCAACAAGTTTTGCAAGACGCTCTTGAAGTTTTTCTCTATCATACTCAGAACTTGTCTCTTCAATTTGTTTTTTAATAAGCTCCGCACGCTCTTTTATTGGCTCTTTATTTCCAGTATTAATAATTGTAGTATTATCTTTATCAACTCTTATTGATTTAGCCTGGCCAAGTTGCTCAAGCTCAACATTCTCAAGAGTAAGTCCCAATTCCTCACTAACAAGCACTCCTCCAGTAAGTATCGCAATGTCTTCAAGCATTGCCTTGCGTCTGTCACCAAATCCAGGCGCTTTAATTGCACAAACCTTCAAAGCCCCACGAACACTATTTAGAACAAGTGCAGCAAGAGCTTCTCCTTCAATATCCTCAGCAATAATTAACAAAGGCTTATTTGTGTTTAAAACCTTTTCAAGCACTGGTAAGAGTTCTTTAATTGTGCTAATTTTTTTCTCACATATTAAAATATAAGCATCATCAAAGCTTACACTCATATTTTCTTTATTTGTAGAAAAATAAGGGGACAAATATCCTCTATCGAATTGCATTCCCTCAACATAAGAGATTGTAGTATCAAAAGTCTTTGACTCTTCAACAGTAATAACCCCATCTTTTCCAACTCTGTCCATTGCTTCAGCAATTTTCTCACCTATCGAAGTATCATTGTTAGCAGAAATAGATGCTACCTGTGCAATTTCTTCCTTAGTAGTAATTTTCTTAGCGGATTTACGAATCTTATCAGCAGCCAAAGCCACCGCACGATCTATCCCTTTTTTTATTCCAATTGGATTAATCCCAGAAGAAACATTTTTAAGCCCCTCTCTTGCAATTGCATAAGCAAGTACAGTAGCTGTAGTAGTTCCATCCCCAGCTAAATCATTTGTCTTAATTGCAACTTCTTTTAAAAGTTGTGCTCCCATATTTTCAAACGCATTCTCAAGCTCAATTTCACGAGCAACACTCACTCCATCTTTTGTAACAGTAGGAGAACCAAATTTTTTATCAATTAAAACATTTCTCCCCTTAGGACCAAGAGTCACCTTTACAGCATTTGATAATTTTTCAATGCCGCTGAGCAGGCTCTTTCTCGCATCTTCATTAAAATATATGTCCTTAGCCATAAATTTTACTCCTTTTAAGTATAACAATTTAAAGTTAAATTAAAATAGCACATTATAAAGTTAGCATGAACTTCATACATATCACTATAAAAATATAATTTTTTTTCATTCATTAATCAAGCCAAAATAACATAAAAATCAAGAAACCTCTTTGCAGCAATTTACTGTAAAATCAATACCATTTATACTAATCTAATATATACTTATGTAAAGATCTCTTATGATGTTTAGAAAATTTAGAAACCCAAGAACTTATATTGTTATCATTTCAATAACTGCATTTGCTGAGAGTAAATTATATTCCATTTTATCAAATACCAAATATTTAATTGAAAACAAAAATTTAAGTTATAAGATACATTGGACATTTCCAACATATTTTTTTGAAATTTTAAAATTAAATTCAGAATTAAATGAATGGTTTCTTAAAAGACTTAAAAATAATGAAGATATTTACATTCCAAGCACGTACAGCGGCAGTCCTCATGAGTATATGTTACATGATGAAATACATGTAGATCTATACTGGGCTTTAAAGAACCCATTTAAAAGTGGATATAAAGATTTATTTAAAGATAATCCACATACATTTTACGTATACAATATGGAAAAATCAAGAAAGAGAGTGCTTGAACTATATAGAAACCTTAATTTTAACTACATAGAAGGAATAAGAATTGCAAAAAATAATAAAAAATATTTAGTTTTCTATAAAAATAACTGTCAATTACTCTCAGAAATCCAAGAACCTGAAATAAAAAAACAAAATGTAGATACGCTTATTTACTTTCATGAAATTAAAGACATTTACAATAATCAAGAATTAAAGAACTTTTTACTGTCTTTAAAAGAACTAGATGCAAACTTTTACAGTATTAAGATACAAAATCTAGAAGGCAAAAAAATAACCACAGAGCTCTTAGAAATCCCAGAGTTTAACTCATTAAAAGAACAGACATTAATGCTACAATTTCAAAACAAAAGACTAAAAGAATATCAAATAAATGAAACTTCTTTAAAAGAATTTTTAATTAATAAAAATTTTGAATATCACTTAACCAATCTAGAATCTATTACAAGTAGAAATCTTGAATACAACATGGAGGGCAATTTTACGCTATCTCATGAAAAATATCATGTAAAGTTTAAAGAAGGAAAACTAAATAAAATCAAATATAAAGAAAGAAAAATTGAATTTTTAGATTCTTGCAGAACCTACATTAAAATCTTATCAAAAAAAAATATAGTTATAGAACCAACCATTGAAAGTTCATTTTCATTCTCAAATGAAAAAACTGTAGGAATTAGACAATACTTAAATTTCAATGAAAAAGAAAAATCCATAATTGATTTCTTTCTAGACGAAAGCCTTGCAGGTTTTTTTATATCGATTAAAATAGCATGGCCTTCTGACATAACTTGCAATAATAAAAGCGTAAAGATAAATAATACAAATTATTTACTTGAATATTCAAGTCTAGAAATACCCATTTTCGAAGTTGAGAGAGGAACAAACTTAAAAATTACTGCAAGATACAATGATTCTGATACTTATGAAAAAATTATTGAAACAAAAAAAGATACAAAAGGATACATTAATGGCACAGAATTTTTAATATCTAAAGGAAACGATCAAAACAGTAATTTCTTCCTCGGTTTCTTAAATATCGAAAAATATATTATATACACAATCAATTATAAAATCGCAAAAAGAGGCTTTAAGAGATGGTTTATCTTAAATATAGGAGGCTCTTATAATACAGTAAAAGTTGAAGATTTGCAAAATTATTCTTTGAGTTTAAACTTGATATTAATCCCAATTAATAATAATTTCGATAATAAAATCAAGATAAACTCAAAAATAAAAACCTTACTTTTTTACCCAAATATAAAAAAAAATGAAAATAAATAGCTATCAGTAGCAAAATATTAATAAACCGTTATAAAATTATTTCTATAAGGACATTAAAGTACTTAATCTTAAATAATAAAGGGTATGATATATGAACAACAATACAATAGAGGTACATTCCACTTTAGAAAAAGTCGGAATTACTAATGACCCTATCTTGCTAAAATCATTAACAACAGAGTTGGGCATGAAAGCCTCGCATTCAAGAAATAGAATAATTTTACACATTGCTTCAAATCCAAAAGAATATTTTACAGCAAAAGAGATTTACAACAAATTAATAAAAGAAATACCAAGCTTATCAAAAGCAACAGTGTATAACACATTAAACATCTTGAAAGAACGTAATATTCTTAAAGATATAAAAACAACCGATCAAAAAGAAACAAGATTTTATCTAAGTTTGACTTCTACAATAGCTCACTTTAAATGCAACAAATGCAATCAAGTTTATCCCATCCAACTTGATGACATTAAAGATATTCTGAAAGACAAACTTGGAGAAGAATGGAAAACCAAATCTATAGAAATTATTTATTCAGGCTCATGTAACAATTGTTATCAACAATCTAAAGATGACAAATCTAATATTGATGATGAAAATAATTAAAGGAAAAAAATATATGCACATAAAAAACTCTATTTTTATCTTTATATTCTTACTTCTTTTAATAGTAGTAGGTCCAAAAATGAAAGTTAGAAATGAATTTGCCAAGATCAAAATTCCCAATAAACTTGAAGAGATTGATCAATATTTACTAATTGAGGAATCCAAGTTTAATCTAGAGGAAAATACAAAAAAAGAAATCATATGGAACGAAGCTCAAAAAAGAACAGAATACGCAGTAATATATATTCATGGCTTTGGAGCATCTAAAAACGAAGTTTATCCCATACCAAACAATATAGCCAAAGCATTAAACGCAAATATCTTCTTTACAAGACTTAAAGGACACGGAATTAACAACAAAGACGCATTTAAAGGTGTCAACACTCAAGACTGGTTAAGAGATATTGATGAAGCCATTCAAATTGGGCAATCAATAGGAGAAAAATTAATAGTCATTGGGACCTCAAATGGTGGGGCTTGCACTATCTGGGCATTAAAAAACTACCCAGACAAAATATACTCTGCCATTTTAATATCACCTAATATCTATCCTCAAGATAAAAGGACAAGCTTAATTTACTACCCTTGGGGACGTCAAATTGCTTACTTGATGACAGGCGGATATAATAAACCTGAAATAAGACAAAATAAAAGAACAGAATACAAAGAAGTCACAACATTCTATTCACCAATACAACAAATCGATTCAATCATTTCAATGATGGGTCTTGTTAAATTAATTAATGCTAATGGTTTTGATAAGATCAAAACTCCACTAACAATAGCTTACTCTCCAAACGACCCTACAGTAGACTCTAATGAAATAAATAAATTCATAAGTGAATATGGGGGACATAAAAAAACAATACCAATGATGCTTATTGAAGGCCTTCACTCTCATGTTTCTGTCGGAAATCATAGCTATAGAAGTGCTCAAAATACATCTTATTTAACAAAGTACGCAGTTGATTTTATTAAAAACATAAAAAGCAAGTGATATGCTTTTGCATATCACTTCTTAAAGAATTCAATTCAGTATTAATTGCCAAGAATTTCTTCA
Source organism: Borrelia nietonii YOR (assembly GCF_023035795.1). Lineage (NCBI taxonomy): Bacteria > Pseudomonadati > Spirochaetota > Spirochaetia > Spirochaetales > Borreliaceae > Borrelia > Borrelia nietonii. The sequence goes on along the minus strand of NZ_CP073148.1, from coordinate 689,478 downwards.
ATTTCATTTTTAAGCACACTAACACCAGGGCCATAAACCACCTGCACTCCACTACTTTTGACAATAATTCCCTTTGCTCCAGTATTCTCCAGAGTATTTTTTAAAACTTTAAGAGAATCTTTTACAGTAACTCTAAGCCTTGTGGCACAACAATCAAGCTCAATAATATTATCAGACCCCCCAAGACCCATAATTACTTGAGACGCAACATTATCTTTCTTCCCATTTGCAACAGCAAGAAATGCATCATCAGCATTTATACTATCTTCCCTCCCGGGGGTCTTATAGTCAAATTTAGATATTAAAAAAGTAAAACTAAAGTAATATAGGAAAAACCAGAAAATACCTACCATTGGAACTAAAATCCAATTTGTTCTTGCATTTCCCTGCAAAATCCCAAAAAGAATAAAATCAATAAATCCTCCAGAGAAAGTCTGTCCTATTGTAATTTCTAGAATATGAGCAAACATAAATGCAAAACCATCAAACACCGCATGAATCACATAAAGAACTGGTGCTACAAAAAGAAAAGAAAACTCAAGGGGTTCTGTAATTCCCGTTAAAAAGGAAGTTAAAGCTGATGAAAACAAAAGTCCAAAAACTTTTGACTTTTGACTAGGCTTTGCAAGGCGATAAAGTGCAAGAGCAGCACCTGGCAAGCCAAACATCATAGTAATAAATCTTCCACTCATAAAACGACTAGTTCCAATAAAAAATTTATCAGTACTCTGAGATGCAAGTTCAGCAAAAAAAATGTTCTGGGTTCCTTCAACTAACTTACCATTAATAATTTCAGAACCACCAAGACCAGTTGTCCAGAAAGGCAAATAAAATATATGATGCAGTCCAAAAGGACCAAGTATTCGTAAAAAAATGCCGTAAATAAGGGTACCAACATATCCTGTCGCATCTACTAATACACCCACTCTGCTAATTCCAGACTGCATGAAGGGCCAAAATATAAACATACATACAGCAAGAAAAATATTTGAAAAAGAAACTACTATTGGTATAAATCTAGACCCTGAAAAAAATCCAAGAACTCTTGGAAATTCAATTTTATTAAACTTATTGTGAAGATAATAAGTCAAAATACCAACAATAATCCCACCAAAAACACCTGTCTCTAAAGTTTTAATCCCAAGTATCATCCCAACAGCTCCACTTGAGAAATCTTCAGCTTTTCCAAACATATCAACTAAAATGCCAATAGTAGAATTTAAAACAAGATACCCAATAAAGGCAGAAAGTCCCGCTGTTCCTTTGTCTGCTTTTGCAAGTCCAACAGCAACTCCAATTGCAAATATCGGGGGCAAATTAACAAAAATAATAGCACCTGCGGCACGCATTACATTAAACACTGACTGAATGGCAAACACATCCAAAAAAGAATATGCATTGATAGTTCCCGGATTAGAAAAAGCACCCCCAACACCTAAAAATAATCCTGCTGCAGGAAGAATAGCAATAGGCAACATAAAAGAACGCCCAAATTTTTGAGCATTCTCAAAAAATTTCCCCATAAAACCCTCCTATATGTCTGCAAAAAAACTCATCAGACATCATAAAAACCCTCAAATTTATTTAACCTCATTCTTTAACCTCATTTATTTTATCAACAAAACTTTTTGTAATTTCCATAGGTCGTGTAATAGCCCCACCGACAACAACCAAAGAAATTCCAAGTTCAAAACTTCTCTTAGCCTTAAGAGGAGTATCAATTTTCCCCTCAACTATTAATTTTGATTTGAAATTACACTTAAGTAAACTTTTTAAAAAGGCAAAATCATCATCTACAATATTACACCCTTCAGTATCCTTTGTATATCCATGTAAAGTCGTACCAATAAAATCAAATCCAAGCTTATCCGCATTAATAGCCTCTTCTAAAGAAGCAATATCTGCCATAAATAGCTGATTGGGATATTTCTTCTTAATCTTATTAAAAAACTCAGATAGCAAAAGACCATCGGGACGCTCTCTAAGAGTAGCATCCAGAGCAATGACATCAACCCCTTCACTACAAAGTTCATCGACTTCTTTAATAGTAGGTGTAATAAAAACAGGGAAATTGTTATAAACTCTCTTAATAATACCTATTATGGGTAAATCAACTTCTGATTTTATTTGACGAATATCTAGAACACTATTGGCTCTAATTCCAACCGCTCCGCCCATCTTTGCTGCTAAGGCCATTTTAGACATAATAAAACTACTATGCAAAGGTTCGCCTTCAAGAGCTTGGCAAGAAACAATTAGACCTCTTTTAATTTTTCCAATAATATCAAACCCTCCTATAACTTAATTGTTCACAAAAATCCTAAGTTTACAAACTATATCATTTTTGAAAAAGATGCAATTCACCGTTAATTTAAGCAGATGTAAAATACAGATTTTATATCTGCTTAAATTAAGCTATAATTTAACAATGTCAAGTAAAATCAACTGGTTCCCTGGTCATATGAAAAGAGCCTTGGACTTAATCCAGGCAAATCTTAAGAGAACAAATATTGTATTAGAAATACTTGACGCTAGAGCTCCAATTAGTAGCAAAAATCCACTAACTGAAAAAATAATTAAAAACTCAAATAAGGACAAAATAATACTTTTAAACAAATCAGATCTTGTAAAGACAAGAGAAATTTTGAAATGGAAAGAATATTTTGAAACACTTGGAAATAATGTACTAATCACAAATATATATAAAAAAGGAATGAAAAGACAAATTATCGACAACATAAAAAAAATAGCTAATGTAAAAAAAATTAAAACTTACACAGAAAAAATCAAAGTCTTAGTAATTGGGGTGCCAAATGTTGGAAAATCATCCATAATTAACCTACTTGTAGGGAAAAAAAGCACAAGTGTTGCAAACAAACCAGGACACACAAGAAATATACAAATATTAAAAGTAAACGAAGAGATTAATATCTTCGATATGCCAGGAATCTTATGGCACAATTTAGAAGACCAAGAAATTGCAAAAAAACTTGCAATACTAGATATGATAAAAAATGAAATAATAGACAATACAGAACTTGCACTATACCTACTTAAAGAAATGCATATAAATAACAAAAACAAATTACTAGATAAATATAATATCAAATCAACAGATTCACTTAAAATTCTAGAAGAATTTGCAAAAACAAGAAGATTTATAAATAAAAAACATGCAATAGACATCGAACGGGCATCAAAAATACTAATAAAAGAATACAGAGAAGGTAAATTTGGGAAAATTATACTTGACGTAAAATGCCATCATAACAATAAATAAAGTCATTTACATAAGCATTAATATAAAGTATAATCTAGTCTCATGTGATCCGATCGCCACATGAAAAAGGAGGGTCCCATTAGTTGTATAATCATATCCTAGAGATTAAAGACTTAAGTCATTACTATACTGATAATAGTAATAAAGTTCTAGATACAATTAATTTAAAAATTAAAAAAAATGAGTTCATTACTTTACTTGGTCCATCAGGATGCGGCAAAACAACCCTAATAAAAATTATAGGGGGCTTTTTAAATCAAACTGAAGGAGAAATTCATTTCCTATCAAAAGAGATTTCAAAAATTACGCCTAACAAAAGGGAAATTAATACTGTATTTCAAAACTATGCACTCTTCCCACACATGAATGTTTTTGACAATATTTCATTCGGACTTAGGATGAAAAAGATAAACAACAATTTAATAAAAGAAAAAGTAAAAGCCGTACTTTCCCTAATTGACATGCAAAAATACGCCTACAGAAATATTAATGAACTATCGGGTGGGCAAAAACAAAGAGTTGCAATCGCAAGAGCTATAATTATGGAACCTAAACTGTTACTCTTAGACGAACCACTCTCAGCTCTTGATTTAAAGATGAGACAAGAAATGCAAAGAGAGCTAAAAAAAATACAAAGAAAGCTTGGAATAACATTTATCTATGTCACACATGATCAAGAAGAAGCATTAACAATGAGCGATAGAATAGTAATAATGAATGAGGGGGTAATTCTTCAAATTGGAACACCTGAGGAAATTTACAATGAACCCAAAACAAAATTTGTAGCTAGCTTTATTGGAGAGAGCAATATTTTTGAAGGAACTTATGAAAAAGAATTCGTTGTTAATATGTTTGGTAAAGATTTCAAATGTCTTGACAAGGGATTTAAAAATAAAGAATCTGTTGATCTTGTAATAAGACCAGAAGATGTGAAAATACTGCCAAAAGGTCAAGGGCATTTAAGTGGAATAATTACTTCAGCAATATTCCAAGGCGTACACTACGAAATGACACTAGAGATACAAAAATCCAATTGGTTAGTTCAAAGCACAAAACTAACAAATGTTGGAGAAGAAGTTGATATTTCATTAGGCCCTGATGACATTCACGTAATGTGCAAGGAACAATAAATTATGAATAGAATAATTCTAATACTATATACTCTATTCTTATCAATATTCATCATCTTTCCTCTAATCATAATAATAACTTTAGGATTTTTTAATGAACAAAATGAGTTTACATTTGCAAATTTTATAAGATTACTAGAACCAAGCTACTTAAAAATTTTTTCAAGGAGCATAAATTTTGCCTTAATTACAACCATTTTTTGTATACTAATTGGATATCCTACAGCATGGTTTATATCCATGTCAAAAAAAAACGTTCAGAACATGCTCATAATAATGATAATACTTCCTATGTGGATCAACACCTTGCTTAGAACTTATGCTTGGATCAGAATATTAGGAAAAAATGGGATTATTAATAATTTGCTTGAAGCAATGGGATTTAAATCCATAGAATTGATCTATAATGAAAAAGCTGTAATAATTGGTATGATATATAATTTCTTACCATTTATGGTCTTACCAATATATATAGGACTCTTGAAAATAAAATATGAATATATTGAAGCTGCAAGAGACCTTGGTGCAAGAATGTGGCAAATATTATTATACATAAAGCTGCCATTAACATTATCATATCTTGCAACAGGAATAATCATGGTATTCATTCCTTCAATCACAGTGTTTATTATCTCAGATTTACTAGGTGGCGCTAAACAAATTTTAATCGGCAATTTAATTGAAAAACAATTTTTATTCGTAGAAGATTGGCATACTGGAGCTGCTATTTCATTTATTGTCATGATAGTAATATTAATATTTAATTTAACAATACTTAAGTTAATGCACAAAAACAACATAGAATAAGGATATTAATATGCTTAAAATACTAAAAAATACTTTTTTACTTTTGACATTTGGATTTGTTTATGCGCCCATATTAATTTTAGTAATTTATTCTTTTAATGCAGGGGACAATGGATTTTTTTACCAGGGATTTAGCCTAAAATGGTACAAAGAAGTCTTTGTATCACATCAAATAAAAACGGTCATATATAATACTTTACTAGTAGCAATACTATCATCCTTAATTTCCATTGCAATTGGTATCCTGGGAGCTTACAGTATTTACAAAACAAAAAATAAGAAAATAAAAACTATTCTCTTATCAATAAATAAAATACCAATAATTAATCCTGATATTGTAACAGGAATTAGTTTAATGACATTTTATTCTTTAATAAAAATACAGCTAGGTTTCTCTACAATGCTAATGTCACACATAATCTTCTCAACGCCTTACATAATAATAATAATTCTGCCTAAACTATATTCTCTTCCAGAAAATATTATTGATGCAGCTCGTGACCTTGGTGCATCAGAGAGTCAAATTTTTAAAAACATAATATACCCAGAAATAATTGGAAGCGTGGCAACAGGAGGCCTTATCGCATTTACATTATCGGTTGATGACTTTTTAATATCATTTTTCACAACAGGTCAAGGGTTTAATAACTTATCAATACTAATAAATTCTTTAACTAAAAAAGGCATAAAACCCATAATTAATGCCATTTCTTCCATATTATTCTTTGTAATACTTAGCCTATTATTTATTATTAATAAATGTGTAGGGATCAAAAAACTAACAGTAGATACAGAAATTTAATAATAAGGGGTTTTTTTTGAAAAAAATTTTAGTATCAATAATAATTTTAATAGTCATCTCTTGTTCTTCCCAAAAGAAACAAAATACTCTTAGTATCCTTAACTGGGCAGAATATATTGATGAAGAATTAATAGCCCAATTTGAAAGGGAAAATAAAGTAAAAATAAATTATGAATGCGTCAATAACAATGAAGAAATGATAGCAAAATTTAATAACACAAAAAGTTATTATGATATCATAGTTCCATCAGAATATTTGGTTGGAGATTTAGTAAGTACAAATAAAATTGAAGCTCTAGACTATTCAAAACTGCCAAATGTAAGAAATAACATGTTAGATGAACTTAAAAATCTAGAACATGATCCTGGTAATATTTATTCTGTACCTCTCTTTTGGGGAGTAATGGGAATACTTTACAACAAAACCAAAGTTAACATAAAAGATATGAATGAATTTGACATACTATTTAACGAAAAATACAAAAAAGAAATTGCAATGTTAGATTCACCAAAAGAAAATATTGGGGTAGCACTTAAAAAACTTGGTTATTCCTTAAATGAACACAATATATTTATAATCAAAAAAGCCGAAGAATTATTAAAAAAACAATCTCCCTTGGTAGTAGGTTATTTCTCAGATATTGCCGCAAAATCACTAATACTAAATGGTGAAGCATCCATTCAACTAACATGGAGCGGAGAAGCATTAGATGCAATGCGCAAAGATCCAAATTTAGACTTTTATGTACCTAGAAGCACAAATCTCTGGATTGATGTCATGGTCATTCCATCAGACGCACCTAATAAAGAACTTGCCCATAAATTCATAAACTTTCTTTATGAAAATGAGGCATCCTATGCAAACTATAAAGAGACAAACTATAACTCACCAAACAAAAATGTATTTAAGCAATTAAAGGAAGAAGCAAAGGACAATCCTGAAATTCAGCTATACTTAGAAGAAAGATTTGTTCCAAAAAACTTCTCAACACACGAGGTATTTAAAATGGTACCAAAAAAAATAAAAGAAGAACAAATGAGAATATATGTAGAATTATCATCTTAACAAAGAGCTAAGGCACCTTTTAAATGCAAGGTGCCTTATTAATCAAGTTTTAGTAGAATTTAAAAACTGATTTTTCAATCCCAAAAAAGCTATAGAGAAAATAATAATAATACCTAAGAACACTTGATAAAACAAAAATGGCATGATATCAAGTGGGGATATAGCCCCTTTTGCAATATTCATTACACTTATCATATGCATACCATATGGTAAAGCACCAATTAAAGCACAAGAAGAAATTGAAAGTAATGCCGCACAACGCTTAGGACATACAGAGTTAGCCTCAGATATACCCTTAGTAACAGTCTCATTAACTAAAATTGCAAGGCCACTATTTGAAAGAAAACCTGTTACCATAATTATTAAAAAAGTAATTGTAAACTCAGCGCTTCTCCTACACTTAGCTAAATACTTCAATTTAGTTAAAATCCACTCAAAACCCCCATGACTAATAGTCATATAAGAAATTCCTCCTGTAAAAATAACAAGAATAAGCATCTCACTCAAATCCAAAAGTCCCACATTAATCTTTTGAGCCATTGAAAGTAAAGTTAAATCACCATTTAAAATACCAATACCACCAGCAATCAATATGCCCAAAAACAAAACTAAAAATACATCTACTCCTAAGAACGCAAAAATTATAACAAAAAGGTAAGGAAGCACTTTCAAATAACTTATCTCCCCAAGCTCAACATTAACTTCAAGACCACCAATATAAGAGCCTAAAATAGCAAATGCTACAGTTGATAAAATAGATGCAGGAAATGTAAAAAAAACACCATTCCTAAAAACATCTATAATTTTAACTCCTTGCGTACGACTTGCAATAATAGTTGTATCTGATATTAAAGACATGCTATCACCAAAAGCGCCACCCCCAAGCACAGCTCCCGCAACCATGGGCAATGGAATACCACTCTTACCCGCTATTTCAAATCCAATTGGAGTAACAGCCACAACAGTTCCAAGGAAACTGCCAGTTGCAGTAGAGAGGAAAAGGCATATTAAAAATATTCCTGCTACCAACAAATTAGCGGGTATATACTTAAGTCCAATATTTGCTACGGTTTCAATGCTACCTATTTCTTTACAAACAGCGGAAAAAGCACCTGAAATCAGAAAGATGAAGGATATAAATATAATATCAGTCTGTGAGCATCCTTCAATGAATTCATTCAGCTTCTCTATAAACGAACCCTTAAATAAAAGGAATGCAGTAACAACAGCTAATAACATAGCAATTATTGGTGGCATCTGATAAAAAGCCATCTCTACACCTTGTATCTCTAAAGCCACTCCTGTTCCCACGTAAACAATAATAAAAACAAGGAAAGGAACAAGTCCTAAAAAATTCGGCCTTATATGACTACCTTTGTTCATTTTAAACCCCCTATATAATCCATATATTTATGAATTACCATTTGGATTTCTTATGCGATTTAAGAAATCCAAAATAAATTTAATTTTTAGCAACAACCTAAAAAATCCCTCTACATCAAAACCACTCATAAACAAAACCACAAAAAACAGAAAAATAGTCGACAAATAAAACCACAACCACCGATGAAAAGAACAAGACTTTCAACTCCATATGCAAACTACGATCTAACAAAACGCAAACAACTACGTTTAGAGGAGAACAATTTTTATGATAAGGAATGTCATCATCAATATATACCTACTTTGCAACCTTGCCATAAATAAACACAACGATCTTATTACTAATCAAGAAATATCATCAACTATAACAGGAAGAAATATAACTATAAAATCTGAAAAATTCTGCCTAGCATTAAATTCCCAGTTAAAAATCTATTCCAACCATTTCCTACTTATCATTACAACAAAAAAATTTGCCCTTTAAGCATCGAGAAAAAATTGAATCAACCATCTCTCTTTCTACTAAACCTTTTTTGCAACACATAAATAACTACAAATTTGCATAAATATCAATAATCTCACAATCCCTCCAATAGAAGACCTTTTTATGAAAAAAATAAATAACTCGCAATACTCAAAAAACAATCCATATAAAACTAACATAGCTTAAGACTAATACTTGAAATAGCTTTAATACTACCTATCCTTTTAAAAGGACAGAAAAACCTTTTGATAATAAAGAGCAAAAGCCCAACAAAATAGCATTTAACCTTAACTTAAAGGTCAGCATTTTTTACCTAAAATTCCAAAGATAAAAAGCAGTAAATAAATTATCTTAATTAATTATAAGTTTTAAAAACATAGATATGTATTTTAAATATTATACCACAAAATAAGATATTTAAGGATTTTATTTAAAAAATAAACTCATACTGAATAAAAAATTGAAGATTGAAAATAAAATTACAAATTGAATATACCAAAATTATAATTTTTAAAACAATAATCTTATTAAAACCGGTCAAGAAAAATAAAAAATCATTAAAGACAGTATTAAATATCTACAACAAAAAATAAAGCAAATGCAATATTTGATTTATCAATTTAGCAATTGTCAACCTAATATCTTCAATACCTACATCTTACGCCAAAAATGATCCTTTTCTAAAACCATATTTGCTTCAACTGGTCCTTCTGATCCATAAAAATAATCCCAATTCTTAATGTCTGCCCACTTATCAAGAATATCTGATACAAATTCCCAAGAACTATCAATCTCATCATTACGAGCATACAAGGTTCTATCACCCAAAAAAGCATCAAAAAGTAATCTCTCATAAGATTCACCAAAAAATTTGTTAAATGAAGCATGATAAGAAAATTCCATATTAGCTTCTTGAATCTCATAATTATATCCCGGGCGCTTAGTATTAAACTTAATTTCAATACCATCTCTTGGTTGAATTCTAAAAATCAAAGCATTTGAAAGATTATTTAACTCAGTATTAAAAATAGTAAACCCGGGCTTTTTAAACTGAATATATATTTCTGAAAATTTCCTCACAAGTGCTTTTCCCGTCCTAATATAAAAAGGAACCCCAGACCAACGCCAGTTATCAATAAACAATTTCATAGCCAAATAAGTCTCAGTATTTGAAGTACTTAAAAACTTAGCTTCTTCTCTATATCCTTTCTTTAAAACCCCTTGTACCTTAGAACACACATATTGTCCTTTAACAATATAATTTTGCATGGTCTTTCTATTTAATTTTTTTAAACTTTTTAAAACCTTAACCTTTTCATCATGAATAAAATCAGCATTAAATCCAATAGGAGGCTCCATTGCAATTAAACTTAAAAGTTGCAAGATATGATTCTGAACCATATCTCTTAAGGCACCAACAGAATCATAATACTCAGCCCTACCATCAATGCCAGCCTCCTCTGCCACGGTAATTTGAACAAAATCCACATAACGATTGTTCCAAATATTCTCAAAAATAGAATTCCCAAATCTAAATGTAAAAATATTTTGAACGGTTTCTTTACCTAAATAATGGTCTATCCTATAAATTTGTTCTTCTTTAAACACAGAATAAAGAAGAGAATTTAAACACCTGGCTGTATCAAGATTACTACCAAAAGGCTTTTCAAGGATAATCTTAGACAAGTAAGAAGTATTATTAAATGAATATGGCTTTAAATTCTCAATTATAGCCTCATAAAACTCAGGGGATGTTGAGAGGTAATATATCCTCTCTCTATTATCTAAAAGAGACGATAATTTTACATAAGCATCCTTTTCTCTAAAATCTCCCGACAAATAAACAAAAAATTTTAAAAAATTATCAACTAAAACAGCAGACTCTTCTTGCCACAAAGAGTCTTTAAGATAAATATTAAGTTCCTCATCAGTAAAGCTTCTTCGTGAGAATCCAATAACCCTAAAATTACTAATATGGCCATCTTTATATAAATTAAAAAGAGAAGGAATAAGTTTTCTTCTAGACAAATTACCAGTAACACCAAATATTACAACATCAAAATTAGATACATTCTTTTCTCTCATAAAAGATCTCCAACAGGTAATTATACTATTATTGCCACATCAAAACTATGTTGCAATTCCCTTGCTAAATAGTTTACCTACCTTAAATTTAATCACAATAAAACAGATTTAAAAACATATTTAAAACAAATATCATAAATTCTAAAAAATCAAATATCGGTATAGTGTATAATATAAAGCAATGAAAAATTTATCACTATTTACAGACTTTTACGAACTCTCAATGATGAATGCTTACTTCACGAAAAATATCAATCCAAAATCCAAATTTGAAATGTTTTTCAGAAAAACACCATTTAAAAATGGATACATAATTTTAGCAGGAATACACACATTAATTAATATTCTAAAAGAATTACATTTCAGAAAAGAAGAGATTGAATATTTAGAGAGTCTAGAATATTTTGACAAAAAATTTTTAGAATACTTAAAAACACTTAAATTAAATATAAAAATAAGCTCAATAGAAGAAGGAAGAATCGTTTTCCCACATGAACCCATATTAATCATTGAAGGCAATTTAATTGAACTCTTACTCATAGAAGGACTGGTATTAAATACAATAAATTTTGAAAGCCTAATTGCAACTAAAACAGCAAGAATTAAAGAAGCCGGAGCTACAAATTTAGCGGAATTTGGTCTTAGAAGAGCTCAAGGAATTAATGGTGCACTCTCAGCAAGTAAAGCTGCTTATATAGGAGGTGCTGACTTTACAAGCAATGTACTTGCAGGATATAAATACAATATTCCCGTAACTGGCACAATGGCTCACAGCTGGGTAATGAGTTTTAAAAGTGAAGAAGAAGCTTTTTGGGAATACGCTAAAATATATCCAAACAATGTAAGTTTACTAATTGACACTTATGATACACTTAACAGCGGTCTTAAGAATGCAATAAAAATTTTTAAAGCACTAAAAAACAAAGGACACAAAAATTTTTCTGTTAGAATTGACAGTGGCGATCTTGAATACTTAAGCAAAGAAGCTAGAAAAATACTTAATGAGAATGAACTATTTGAGGTAAAAATTATTATATCAAATGAACTTGATGAGGATATTATTATGTATTTAAACTCAATTCATGCTCCCATCGACTGCTGGGGAGTTGGGACTAATCTAGTTACTGCAAAAGGAGAACCCAATCTTTCAGGAGTATACAAAATGATATCAATTCAACAAAACGGTAAGTTTATTCCTAAAATGAAAATATCAAATAACGTTGACAAAGCAACACTACCCTCCCAAAAAGGGGTTGTCAGAATATACTCAGATGCACAAATGATTTTTGATCTAATTTTTTTAAAAGAAGAAGAGGAGGAAATAAAAGAAATGCTAAACTTAAAAAAGAAATTTACAATTTTTCACCCTATACAAGATAATATATTCAAAGAAATAAAAACATATGAAAGTTTCGAATTTTTAATACATACAGTTTTTGAAAACAGTAAAATTTGTCAAAACGCAAAGTCAAGTCTAGCACATATAAGAGAAAGGGTTCAAAGCGACCTTAAAAAAATTGATCATACATACAAAAGGCTCATAAATCCACACATATACAAAGTAAGCATTACAGAAAAATTAAAAAACTTAAAGAACAAACTCACTAAAGAAAACAAAATACGATAACACTATGTACAAGATATACAAAACAAACAAAGTAAGTAAAATTTACAATAAAATTAAAGAGCTAACTCAAAATGATGACATATTTAAAAAAGAAACTATTATCCTTTTAAAAAGGAACATTCTAGGCGAAGAAATTAAGAAATATCTAGCAACCCTGAATGAAGTTTCATATAACCTTAATATAAAACAAAACATAATGAAAACGATATATAACCTTTCAATAGAAAACCACAATATAAAAAATTTCTTAGAAAATAATACTTTGCTACTTTACTCAGAAACAGAAAAATTTATCCTGTATCACATATTAAAAGACAATAAAATAAAAGATATCAGGAAATTTAAATCAACAAAAAATAGATATATCTTTGCATCAAAGATAATAACTTTATTTCATAAATACTACTCCAAATTTTCAAATCTAATTGATCATTGGAGACAAAATGAACTTTTATTTGAAGACAAGAATAAAATCCACTACGAATCCATGCAAAAGGAAATGTTTGAAAAACTATTTGAAAATCAAATCAACATTCTTGATTTACATAAAAAAATAGAACAAGAAATAACAGATACTCGGCAAAGCATTGAAACAAAGAAAATAATAATCATTGGAGAGACTAGAGAAATTGACAGAAAAATTTTACACTGCTTGCAAAAAATTTTCGACATTACAGTATACGAATTAATACTTGAAGACATAACTCAAATCAAATCTAGCCTCATAGACGAACTCGTACCATTAAAAATCAAAAAATGCAACTCAAAGATACAAATAGAACAAGAAATTGACATCCAATTATTTGAAGAAAAAAATTTCTTAGCAAGTTTTAAAAACAATATCATAAAAGGGACTCCTCTATTAAACTTAGATAATAGTTTTAAAATAATAGAGGCAAAAACAAAAAAACGAGAGGTAGAAATTCTAGTAAACAATATTTTACATTCAACACAAAATAATAATTTAAAAATAAATGATATTGTAATAACTTGCCTACCAAAAGATATGGACATGTACTTACCATACATAGAAGAATTTTTAAATAAACACGAACTCGAGTTTACCATTCTAAATTCCAAAGATGTCTCAAAAAGTAAAAGCGTAATAGCACTAAAGCAATTAATGAAACTCTTCATTTCAACCAAGGGAACGATTAGTAATTTTAACAGAAAAGAAATAATTGAATTTTTAAGCAACACAAAAGTAATGAATAAATTCAACATCTCAATAAGTGAATTAGAATACCTAATAAAATTTAGTGACGCAGTGAATATTAATTTTGGAATGAATGATATTCATAAAGAAAACTTATCTTATGATAAGAACTTTTTAAATTCGTGGGAAGATGGTTTTAACAGATTTCTCACATCTGCAATTTTTAATTGCAAATATGAATGCAATAATTGCCAAGAAAGTATAAGCTTTCAAGATCCAGATTCAATAATCAGATTAATAAGCATAATAAAAAGCCTATATGAAGATATAATGTACTTTAAAGAACAAGAATATACAATATATGAATGGGCAGAAATAATGGATATCTTCATAGATAAATATATTAAACTTGAAGATAACAATAAAATTGATGAATATATAAATACAAGAATACAATACCTTAAAAATTTTTCAAAAGACTTTAATGAAAATCTTCACAAAGATTACATGGCAAAAATTAAAGACAGAAAAGTTGATTTTACGCTCTTTAAAGTAATGCTTGAGGAGAGCATAGAACAAAAAGCATATCAAATAAGTAATCAAAATACAGGCATACTTGTTGCAAGCTCTGATAAAATCGAATATTTACAAAAATCTGAAATCCATTTCTTAGGAAGTCATCAATTAAACGCAAGCATTCATTTTGATAACATGGATTTACTCAATGAATATTATGACTATATCAATCTGGAGCAAGATAACATTTCAAATTTAATTAAGATAATCTTTGCAGCATCAAACAAGTTCTATCTCTATTACTCACTAAGCGAATCTCTAAATCCAGATATCAATAAACCTAAAGTAATAAATAAAATAGTAAATTATATAAGAGACATGGGACTGGATCTAAAAATTGAAATACACCCAAATGAAAATTACGATTTTGAATACTTCAAATACGAAAAAGCCAATTACCTAATCAACTATGACACAGAAGCTTTTAATATTGCAAAATCACTACAAAAAGGCAAACATCCACACTTTAAACAGAAAAGACTCAAATTAAAAAAACAAATCACACTAGGAATAGAAGATATCAATAAAGCCATAACTAATCCATACAAATACTTTTACGAAGATATATTAAATGTACACATCAAAGACATAAGCCAAATTAGTGAAATTAAAGAAAAACAAGAAGAGCAAATTATTGACATTGAGAATTTTAATTATAAATTAATGAATAATTTCATACCAATACATGAATGCATAAAAGATGAACCCAATGAACACATAGCAGACAGAATAGATAACATTATTGAAAATCAAATTCAAAGAGGAATAATTCCCATAAACATCAAGAAAGAAACCATAAAAGAAGAATTTATAGTAAAGCTCAATGAAATTAAAAGTAATATTACTGCAAGTTTCCAAGAATTCTTCAAAATGCAGGAAACTGATATTATATTAAATAAAAGCATACCCATTAACTTCGAAGGCGAAACATTAGAATTTAAATTAAATGGAAAACTTAAAAACATATATAAGATAGATAATCGATATTATTACGTCAATTTAGAAAAAAAAGATTATGGCCAAGACAAAATTATTAAAAAAATAAACCTATATATAATAGGACTAATGTTAAAAAGTGCAATTGAAAACATAGATTCAATTCAAGAAATAAGAATAACTTATGAGACTTCTAAATTATCCCTTGGGAATCAATATACAAATGAAGAAATAAACTCCATAGATCTTGAAAATCTACTAAAACAAATAGCATATATTTCAAGCTATCCTACTCCCATTTATAAAGATTTAATACAAAAAAGTCTAATTAAAATAAAAGATATAAACGAATTTCGGGAAGTACTAAAAACACAAATCAGATATCCGCAAAAAAGCATTAGTATTAACAAATCCATGGAATTTATTCTTCAACAAAGAGATATAACATGGTGTCCATATTACAACAGATTTAAAGATACTCACGATTTAAATATAGACGACACCTTAGAAAAATTACTTCAGGATTTTTATGCTAAATTCATTAAGGTGCAAAGTTAATCACATGAAAGAAATAATAGATAAAATCAAATACAACGAAAAAATATTAATTGAGGCTTCAGCAGGAACTGGAAAGACCTACACACTTGAGCATACTATTACAAACTTACTCGTAGATAAAATGTACTCTCCAAGCGAGATCTTAGTACTAACATTCACAAAAAAAGCAACAGAAGAGATGCATATTAGAATATTAAAATCAATTGAGAATGCATATCAAAATTCAAAAACAGATAAATCCTTAAAAACCATTTATGAACAATCAAATAAAATCTTTATCTCAACTATAAACAAATTCGCACTATATGCTCTAAACAATTTTCAAATCGAAACAGAAAATTTTTCCAAATACAGTGTAAAAGAAAATTTTACATCAGAAATAGACGAAATAGTTTATGAATTTTTAAGAAAATCGGATTCATTAAAAAAAGAATTTGAAATCAAAGATGATGAATTTGAAATCTTTAAGTCTAAATTCAAAAATACAAAAGACATGACTCAATATATAAGACAAGGATATAAAAGAGACAAGACACAAGAACTTGGAAATTGGATAGAAACCCAAACGATTTTTAACCAAATGCTCACAAATAAGGATAAATTAATTGACAAGTACAACTTAATAGTTGAAGCATTAAACGAAATGACTATGGAAGAAAAGCGAACTTTCCTAAATAAACATAACCAAGGAATTAAAATATCAGAAATCAAATATAGTCATGAACAAGACATCATAAAAATAACAGACATACTTACAAACAACAAATTTTTCTGTAAAATAATAGAATCTAATCTTAAGAAAAATGTTACTCTTCTACCTAAGGAACTAAAAATACAAACAGCTTTAAGAGAACTTAGCCATGAAACAAATACAGATAAAGAAGATAAAAGCACACTTAGAAGATTTATTAACCTAAAAGTCGAATATAAAATACTTAAATACATAGAAAGAGAACTTGCAACTACCATTAATGCAGCAAATGCAATAGACCAAAAACAAATAATGCTAAACTTAAAAAAACACTTGGAATCTCATGATAACAGGCTATTAAATTCAATAAAAAACAGATATAAAATAATATTAATAGATGAAGCACAGGATTTAGATCTAATACAAATAGAAATATTTGAATTACTAAGCTCTTGTGGCATAAAACTAGTATTTATAGCTGATCCTAAGCAAATAATTTATACATTTAGAAATGCTGATATATCATTTTACAACCAAAATATAAAAGATAAAATAAAGGATGATGCAAGAATAACATTACTAACAAATTACAGATCAAATAAAAAATTAGTTGAACCTTTAAATATTATGTTTGATAACATCTATAATAAAACACGCACAGATGAAATCGAACAAATAGAATTTACCAAATCAACAACAGATCCTAAGAATGACGAAAATAAAATTTTTGTAAATGAACAAGAAATAGAAGCAATAAACATAATAGAAACTGAAGAAGATGAAAGTATCTTACAAAAAACAGCACTAACAATAAAATATTTACTAACAAACGGCAAAATTTATGATAATAATAAACTTAGGCAAATTAAAGAATCAGACATAAAAGTGCTTTGCAGGACAAGCAAGGAAGTAGATCTCATAGACAGAAAACTTAAAAATCAAGATATAAAAACGAATAAACTCGCAGAATCATTTTTTAAAACGAAAGAATTCAACTTAATATTTTACCTCATAAAATGTTTAGACAGAAAACAAAACTTTCAAACTCTAAACTATGTCTTAGTTAGCAAACTAATAAACCTTCCGTGGGAATTATACCTAAGTTTACTTGAAGAGAATGGAATAAAGCACATAGAAGAAGCTATTATTGACATAATATATTTACTTGAAAATCAAGAAATAACATTAATAGAGGCAATAGACGAAATCATATCAAAGAAAGATTTATGGCTCAATTTGGCAAAAAATTTTCGTAATACTACCTTCACTGAATTTGCACAATCAAAAAAAAGCTACAGGGAAATCCTAATAAATGAGGGAAAATTTGAGGAACTTAAGAACTATGAAACAAGCCTAGATTTTATTTCTAAAATTTACTATGAAGATAAAAACATAGAATCATTAATATCTACTCTAGAAGACCTAATACTCAATAAAGATATTGAACAAGATGAAGACAAAATCACTACTGGGGATAATCAAGCCATAGAAATACTGACAATACATAAATCAAAAGGACTAAGTATTAATATCGTATTCTTAATAGGTGATACTCAAAACAACGATAACCTCCTTAAAAAATCGGATACATTTTATAAATTTTACTCAAAAAACAAAATAGAATATGACTTTTTAAAATTAAAAGAAAATCAACAATTTGCGAAAAATAAGATTTTAAATGAAGAGAAAAACATTTTTTATGTAGGAACAACACGATCTAGATTTGCACTATTTATTATTAATCAAGGTGCAACAATAAATAAAATGTTAGAGCTAGCAGAAATAAAAACAATTGAAAAAATAAACCTAGACTTTAATGTATACAATCTGATTAAGACTAACCAATTCAATAAATTAGATAAAACCGATAACAAAGAGATAAAATTAATCCCCCCAAAACCAATAAATAAACACCTATTTAGAAAAGAATATACACACAGCTATACAAGTCTTGCAGCAATCCAGAAGTCCATCTACCATACAAATCAAGAAACAAGAAATGATGAGACTTTCAAGAATGATGCTACTTGTTCTGGGGAGACACTCCCAAGGGGCAAAGATATTGGTAATATTTTACATGCCATAATGCAAGACATAAATTTTAGCGGCGCAAAAGATAGTTTTGACAATTTTCAAAAAATCAATACTGATCTTATACAGAAAAAAATAGAATATTTTAATTCAAACCTAAATACACCCAAGTTACAAGAAATGCTAATAAAGATGATTTATAACATATTAAATACAAAAATTAGATTTATTGACGCAAGACTGTGTGATATCCAAGAATTGCAAAAAGAAATGGAATTTTTAATCAAAATAGATACAAAAATTTATGAACAAAAGTCTCTCTTTAAGGACCACAACAAGTTGGATTTAATATTAAATGACGGATACATAAAGGGAATTATTGATCTTATATTTAAGATAAATAATAAAGTATATATTCTAGACTATAAAACAAATTATCTTGGAGAAAATTTAAAAGATTATAACTTAACAAACTTAAAGAAGAAGATGAAACAAGAACAGTATGACTTACAATATAAAATCTACACACTTGGAATAAAAAAAATACTCTTTAAGAATATAGAAGAATATAACAAACATTTCGGGGGAGTAATATATCTCTTTACAAGAGCATTTCAAAAAAATATTAAAGAACAATCTAAAACACAAAATGGGATTTATTCCACCGTGCCAAATTTTAAAGAATTAGATTTAGAACAAATATATTTGCAATTAAAATATTAAAAGGAAAATATGAGAAATTATTTAGTCTTAAGAGAATTTTTAAAAGATCACAAGAGAAATTATTTAAATCCAGAACTCAAAATTTATGAAATAATTGAAATTTTAAACATAAACATAGAAAATTACTACAAATCACATTTACTTATAAGAAAAATAAAAAATGAAACGTGCGAAGAACTTACTATTTTTCTAATATTTCTATTTAATTATCTCTCTAAAGGACATTTAAGAGCTAATATTGATTTACTAATAAAAGATATTCAAAACACGATCAAATGTGCTTTCCTTGAATTAGAAGAAGAGGATCGATTTTATCAAAAATCAATAAACATACTAGAAGAACTTGAAAAATTTACAAAATCAATCAAAATACACGAAATGATCTTATCTTTAAAAGAAAATAATATAATGAAAGATTTTAATAAAGATGAAAAAATCACAACTCCTTTAATATTAGAAAATAATATTTATATCTATACTCAAAAAAATTTTAGAGAAGAAGAAGAGCTAATAAAAAAAATAGAACAAAGACTTAAAGATAACAAAAGTGAGATAAACGATCAAAGAATACAAAATATAATGGCCAAATTAAACACCAAGGATCTAAGTGAAGAACAAATCAATTCAATTAAGAAATCTTTAAAAAGTAATTTCTTTATACTCAGTGGTGGTCCGGGGACAGGCAAAACAACAACTATCAATTATATTTTAAAAGCAATTGATATTCACTTAAACGTCAAGCAAAAGGTAGCACTTGTAGCACCAACTGGAAAAGCAAGCCAAAAACTAAAATCAAGTCTAAAAGAACCATTTCAAAATCTTGAAACAAGATATAGCACAGTACAAAAATTATTAAAAATGTCATTCATCAGTAAAGACAATAAATATGATGAGGCTAACCCTCTAGAATTTGAAATAATAATAATTGATGAAGCATCTATGATAGATGCAAGTACTTTCTTAAAATTGTTAAAGGCAGTTAATACAAGCACAAAACTAATAATAACAGGGGATAAAAACCAGCTCCCATCAATAGCTGGAGGAAATGTATATTCAAGTCTTACAGCAATAAAAGAAATAAGAAATGAAAATGTAGAAATACTTAAAAAAAATTTCAGAAGTAACGATGAGATAAATTTATTAGCTGATGCAATATATAAAGAAGATACAGACCTAATCGATACTCGACTTAATGCCAACAAAAATATAATTCTAAAGGATATAAACAAAGTAAATATTGAAAACGAATTATTAAATCACATAAAAAATTTATACAAAAATATCTCTAATTTCGAACTCAGCTCACTAAACGACAAAGGAATTGAATCAATAATTAATGCCCTGCTTAACAACGTCATTTTATGTTCGAGAAATTTTGGAAAATTTGGAACAAAAAGAATAAATGAAATAATAAAATTATATTTGAAAAAAATCTATGGCAATTTAATTGGGCAAATAATTTTAATTACTCAAAATGACTATAAAAATGATCTATTTAATGGAGAAAGGGGCATCCTCTTTAGAGAAAATTCAAAAATTTACGCATTATTTAAAAAAGAAGATGAAAAATATAAAAAAATAAATTTTAATTTAATAAACAAATTTGAACTTAGTTTTGCAACAACAATACATAAAAGCCAAGGCTCTGAATATCAACATGTACAAATAATAATAGAAGATCATCCATTCTTAACTAAAGAACTACTCTACACTGCAATAACAAGGGCTAAAGAAAGCATAGAAATAATATCAAATAAAGATATCATTAAAAATGTTAGTCTAAAAACAATAAAGAGAGATTCAAAAATATTAGAGCACATAGATGCATTAAAATAAATTGACAAACAAAAAGAAAAACAATATAATCTTAAAGTATTGTATTTGGGGGTGTAGTTCAGATGGTTAGAACGCCTGCCTGTCACGCAGGAGGTCGCGGGTTCGAATCCCGTCGCTCCCGATAGTATTTTTAAAGCCATAAATTTTTACTAAATTTACTTTATTTCCATTTAATATGAATCGAAAAGGCATATAAACCAAAAGAAAAACATATCAATCACAAATCTATATTCAAACTATCACTAAAACTACCCTTAAGGTAGAATTATAAAATCAAAATTTTTAAAAATTCCACTAAAATAAAAAACTCATTTATATTTACAAATGTTTAAATTACCCTAAAGAAAGCTATTCAAGTTTTATTTTACCAAGAATATCCTTAACATCATCAAGACTACAAAGTTGTCCTCTAAGTGCTGTAGCAGTACCTGCTGCAACTCCAAATTTAAAAGAATCACAAAGAGAATTCCCATTTTGATATGCATATACAAATCCTGCAACGACAGAATCCCCTGCCCCAATAGTGCTTAAAGAATTAATTTGCGGAACACTAGCTACATAAGCATCTTTATTATTGATAAAAATAGCCCCCTTACTACCCATTGAGACTATAATATTTTGTACACCCCTTTCTATAAGCTCACATCCAGCATTAATTAAATCCTTATTAGAAATCAAATTCATACCCAAAAGTTCCTTAAGTTCATTAACATTTGGCTTTATTAAAAAAGGTTTAAGTTCTATAATCTCTTGCAAGGCAGGCCCGCTAGTATCAATAATTAACTTAACATTACTTGATAGACTTTTAGCTATCTCATTATAAGCACGACACCCAAGCGAGCTTGGAATACTCCCAGACATGATTAACACATCTTTATCTAATTTTTTTAATTTTAAAATCAAAGACTTAAAATCACTCTCAAGAATTGCAGGTGAATTCCCATTAATTTCTGTTTCTTTTTCTTCCGACATCATTTTAATATTGATTCTAGTATTGTCAACTATACGAATAAAATCATGCTTTATTCCCATCAAATCAAAATGGGTCTTTATATAATCACCCGTAAATCCACCCAAAAATCCAAAAGCAACACTTTCCGTTTCAAAATTCTTAAGTACATTACTTACATTTATTCCCTTCCCACCAGCAAAAAAATTACTCTTAACAACACGATTAAGACACCCTTTTTGAAACCCGTTTATAACTATTTTATAATCAATAGCAGGATTAAGAGTAAGCGTATATACCAAACCAATCTCCTTTATAATTAAGTAAAATCATTAAATAATCAAATATATAACAATTATATGTTACAATTAACATATATATTATACCTATTATAATATGGATACTACAGTATAGCAAGGAGTCTCCTATGCAAGATTTATTTTCTAAAAAATTAGTATTATTAAATTATGAAGCAAAAAGTAAAGATGATGTGATTGAAAAAATGGCCGACATGCTCAACGAAAATGGATATCTGAACAACAAAGAAAATTTTATAACAGATATTAAAAAACGAGAAGAAATAAGCGGAACAGGTCTTGAAGAATATATTGCAATGCCACATGCAAAAGGTAATTTTGTTGCAAAACATGGAATAGCTATATTAAGAATTACAGGGGATGGATTTGATTTTGATGCTTCCGATTTGAAGCTGTCAAGATTATTTTTTATGATAGCTGTTCCTGCAAACACAACAGGTGATACTCATATTAAAACAATATCTTATCTTAATAATATATTTAACAATGAAATTTTAAGACAGGAAATTATGAGTACAAATGATATAAATAGATTTTTAGAAATTCTTTTAAATAGCAACACAGATGTAATAACAAATGAAACTAGTTCTAAGAATTTCATTCTAGCAGTAACCGCCTGCCCCACGGGAATTGCCCATACATATATGGCAGCTGAAAGCCTAAAACGAGCAGCAGCTGAACTAAATGTAGAACTCAAAGTAGAAACTAATGGCTCTAGTGGAATTGATAATCTAATAGAAGAAGAGGAGATAAAAAGAGCAAAAGGCATAATTATTGCAGCAGGAAAAACTGTTGATAAAGAAAGATTTAATGGTAAACCACTAATTGAAGTTGGTGTAAAAGATGGTATACACAGGGCAAAAGAACTCATTCAAAACATTCTCGATAACAAAGCAAAAATTTATAAAAGCAAAACAGTAAAAGGAGAAACCAAAACAAATAAAAAAACAGGTGGTGCATATAAACACTTAATGAACGGTGTCTCCTTTATGCTTCCATTCGTAGTATCTGGGGGAATAATTATTGCAATATCATTTATGTTTGGCATCAAAGCTTTTGATCCAAACGATCCAAGCTATAATCAAATAGCAGATATTCTAATGCAAATTGGCGGTGGTAATGCTTTCTTCCTAATGATTCCAATACTTGCTGGGTATATTTCATTCAGCATAGCAGAACGTCCCGGACTTGCACCTGGAATGATTACAGGATTAATGATGAGTAAAGGAAATGCAGGTTTCTTGGGAGGCATCCTAGCAGGATTTATTGCAGGATACGTAACCTTAGCAATAAAATCAATAAGTAAAAAAATAATACCATCAAACATAAGTAGCATTAATCCCGTTTTAACCTACCCATTTTTCTCAGTACTAATATCAGGTGTTCTGACATATTTCTTACTAGCACCAATTGCATATATTAATATATCAATAACAAATATGTTAAACTCACTAAGCGGAACAAACATGGCACTACTGGGTGCACTGCTTGGTGGCATGATGGCAATAGACATGGGCGGTCCTGTAAACAAAGCCGCTTATGCATTTGGAATTGCAATGATAACTGCTGGGAATTATATTCCCCATGCAAGCGTAATGGCAGGGGGAATGATTCCTCCACTTGGAGTCGCACTTGCAACTAGCATTTTTAAAAATAAGTTCTCACAAGAAGAACACGAAGCCGGTAAAGTTTGTTACGTTCTAGGTGCATGTTTCATAACAGAAGGAGTAATTCCTTTAGCAGCCGCAGACCCTTTAAAAGTAATACCTGCTTGCATAATAGGTTCATCCATCGGAGGTTTTATGTCTGCATTATTTGAAGTAAAACTTATGGCTCCACACGGCGGTATTTTTATACTTCCAATAATAACTAACCCATTAATGTGGATAATATCTATTCTAGTGGGAACTTTAATAACAGGCCTATTAATAGGATTTATCAAAAGAGATAAGAAGTAATTCTTATCTCTTAAATAATATTTACATAAAACCTAATAAACCAATCTCAATTTTATTGGTCTCTCAAGACTTAAAGCTCTAATCATACCTAGTTTAAGTTCTAAACTATTTAGGTTAAGCTGTTTAAATCCAAATTGCTCTTGAATTGTCCTTGAAGTTTTGATTTTAACTGTAATATCAGAATTATCAATAAGATCACTTGCATGTGACGTAAAGTCTGATAAGAAATAAACTAATGCATCCTTATATTCCTTCTCAGACATTGGTATTTCTTCTGAAGGCAAGAGTGCTGCAAGAGCATCACTTACATCTTCCTTATTTTCATTAATGACCTTGGTAACATTTTTTAAATTAATATCCATATCAAGAATATTTTTCCCATTCTTGTTTTCTACCTTAAATATAGGCATTGTCTCCTCTTTAAGATAATCCTTTAAAACCTTAACCAAATTATCAAATTGAGCAACCAACTTAAGAGAATCGCCATTTGACTTAATACTTAAGAGTTTTAAACCTAATTTTTTTCCTTCATCACTAAAATATTTCTCTATTTTATCAATAGGGAAAAGGGGCATTTTAGCTATTTCTGCTCCTACAAGAGTTGCTACAAGTTCTTTTCTGATCCTTTCAAACTCTTTATTAACATTCAATATCAATGAAACTGTTCCACTAGCATCATCCTGTAAATTAATCTCTGAAACTGTAGTACAAGCAATAAATATTAAAGGCACAAGCATAAATTTATAAAATTTATCCATTTAACAATCTCCTTAACATATACACAAACATATATACATGTACTAGCTATTATAATAAAATATTAAGTACTAAAACAATGAAACTATAGGAGAACAAAAAAATGCATGACCACACACTAGATATATCACATTTCCAGAACCTATTAGATAAAAGCTTAACAGCATATCATCTAGTAAACTATATTGAACAAAAACTAGTATATTATCTTAATGCAAAAGAATTAAAACTTGATGATAAATGGACATTAGAAACAGGATATTATTATGTAAAAAAGGAAGGAACAAGTCTTATTGCATTTAACATTAACACCAATAAAATACATGAACCATTTCTAATAGCAGCAGCACACTCTGACAGCCCTGGACTGAAACTTAAAATAGAATCTAGCAAACACAAATGTAATGTATTCTCTCACCACATCGAGGTTTATGGTGGCCCAATAATTTCAACCTGGACTGACAGAGATTTAAGCTTAGCAGGAGTTGTATACTTTAACAAAGATGGAAGAATTAACTCAGAATTAATAACAATTGAAAATATCGGAATCATACCAAATGTCGCTATTCACTTAAACCGAAAGGCAAATGAAGGATTTGCATATGATACTCATGAGAACATTATGATCATCACAAGTTTTAAAAAAAGCATTAAAGAAAAAATTATAGAAAAACTACAAATATCTGAACAAGATTTCTTGTCATGCGACTTAATATTCACAGCATCTGAACCTGCTAAAATTATAGGTAGCGAGGGCGAATTTTTAGCATCCAAAAACCTCGATAACAAATCAGGATGTCATGCCATCATGAATGCATTTGTTCATACAAATAACAATAAAAATAAAGTGGCTGTATTTTTTGATAATGAAGAGATTGGATCTGCAACTTCCAGAGGAGCTGATTCAAAACTATTAACAGAAATCTTAGAAAGAATTAATCATGTTTTAAATCTAGGAAAAGAAGAACACTTAATTAAACTAAACAAATCATTCAATATCTCAATGGACGGTGCACATGGAACTCATCCAGGCTACATATGTAAACATGATCCAAATTATCAAATAAGCCTAGGAAAAGGCGTCACTATTAAAAGCAATGCTAATTTTAAATATGCAACAACAGCAAGTGGATGTGCAAAACTTAAAGCTTTAGCTATGAAAAATAACATTAAAATTCAAGAAATAATAATGAAAGCAAATACTAATTCCGGAACCACAATTGGTCCAATTGCAAACTCCCAAACAGGAATTGAAACCATAGACATTGGAACCCCAATGTGGGGAATGCACTCTTTAAGAGAAACTATCGCAATCTCAGATCATATAGAAGCAATAAAACTTCTCAGAGCATTTTTTGAAAATTGGAATTAAAATCTGGAACAAATAAAAGAAATCATTGTAGTCGAGGGCAAAGACGACAGCAAGAGAATAAAAGAGCTATTTAAGTGCACTATAGTTGAAACTGGTGGATTGTATCTTAAACAATCAACCATTAATGTTTTAAAAAAAGCAATAAAAACAAATGGAATCATTATTTTCACTGATAGCGACAAGGCAGGAGACCTAATTAGACAACAAATACTTAAAAGGATGAACTACTTAAATCAAGATAAAATTAAGCATGCCCACCTTAAAAGTAAAGATCAAGAAGTAGAAATGTCTTCTAAACTTGAAATAGCAACAATCTTAAGAAAGATAGGTACGTTTGATAACGAAAAACAAAAAGAAGGTTTAAGTTTAAATGATTTAATAGAACTTGGCATCACAGGAGCTCAATCCAAGAAAAGAAGAGAACAAATACAAAAACACTTCAATCTGGGCAATGGAAATAACAAAAAACTACTTGAAAGACTCAATTACTTTAAAATAAAACGAGAAGACATAGAAAAAGTAATCTTAATTAAAGAATTAAGACTCCCCCAGAAGGAATCGAACCTCCGACCAAGTGGTTAACAGCCACCTGCTCTACCGCTGAGCTATAGGGGACTTAATACCTAGATATTATGCTAAATTGAAAATATTTTGTCAAGCATACAAATCCAGAAAAAAATAATTTACTTAAATCTATAAGATTTTCAAAATAGCATCAGCCAGGATTCTAGAATCCTGGTCCCTAAGTTTAGAAGATCTAATGGCCCAAGCTTCCTCATCAAATGCCAAATTTCTAACTTCAACTAATAATTTAGTCTTAACAACATTATGTTTTAACACATAAAGGTTTTGTCCCTTAATATAAGGAGTTCTTTTAAAACCTTCGGTCATTTTTTCAATCACACTCTTAGAATGGGTATCAAATCCCTTCCCGTCCTCAGACTGGTAATAAAATCCCATACACCGAGGTGCACCAACACTATTATCAGAATGCAAACTAATATAGAGAATATCTTTTGCCTTAACATTTTTATACTTATTTATAAACTTCTTCGCAACAGCTAACCTTTTCTTCAAACCTTCCTGAGTACCGTTTATCCAAGAATCGACTGTATCAGTTTTATTTAAATCATAATCATTATAAACCTCATTCTTAACATTAACAAACGTATTATTAGCAGACACACTATCTCTAATTAAATGATCAGGGGATAAAATAGTAAGCTCAACATTAGCCCCATACTCTTTAAGATATACATAAAGTCTTAGAGCAATATCATAAACATATTCATCCTCGACAACAAAAATCTCATTATTAAGGCCATCTCTAGCTTTAACAATAGCACCAGGATCAAGTCCTCCATGTCCAGGATCAATAATTATTAATTTATTTTTTAGATTATTATTTTTAATCGGCCTAGATTGCACAAGACTTTCAAAACTTTTAAAAAGCTTACTTGCTTTCTTATAGGCATTCAGAGGAGAATACCAATCTTCTGAATAAAATTCACTTGGCTGACTTACTTTTTTAGGCTTATACCAATAATAAAAAACCCCATTAGCTTCAAACATAGGTATTTTAGGATCAAGTATAACTAAAGCACTAATATCAAAAGCATCTCTATTATTTAAAATATTGGAAAAATTTAAATCTAACTTTTTACTCTTAGCAGAAACAACATTTGCAATAGCTTTAACTTTGGTCTTAGAATCACTAGAATTATCCACAAATTGCCTTGGGTCTTTATTTGCAACAACTGGACCTCTTCTCTTATCATAAATTTTAAGTTCCTGATTATGAAAAATATTATTCCCGCCTAAATTATTCCAACTCTTAAGATCTTCAAGCAAAACTCCATATTTACGGGCAATACTATATAATGTCTCACCAACAGATACCCTATGGGATATAAACGTTTCACTACTGCCCTTTTCGGTCTTTAATTGTAAAGACTTAGGACTTGATGAATTTTCTTCAATAATTTTTGAGACATCTAAAATTGAATCCGCCTTTAAATTTATTGCCTTGTCTCCATTAAGACGGACAAGATGTTTTGCAGTAACACCATAAATATACGCAATCTTCCCAAGAGTCTCTCCTCGCTTTACATAATGGAAATGAATATCCCCAGAAACCTTTTTCAAATATAATTTTTGACCAATTATTAACTTCTTACTCTCTAGAGAATTAAATCTTATAATATCCGCAACACTAATATCAAAATCCACAGAAAGTTTTGAGAGTGAATCACCCTTTTTCACTATATATGGCTTTAAAAAGTCAGGCTCACTCAGATATAACTTAGAACCAACCTTAAGAATCTTAGAAGTCAAACTATTCCAGGCAACCAATTCCTTTTCTCTAATTCCATATCTTTTAGATATATCCTCAATAGTATCACCGACTTTGACAACATGAACTTTAGCATCAGGATCAAGATCACTTAACTTAGACTTCTCATCACCCTTCTTAGTAAGAACTTTGTTAACTTTAGAAGAACTTGGAATAACTAATACACGACCAATTCTAATACTCTCAGACTGCAGATTATTTACATTTTTCAGTTCTTTTATTGAAATCTTATATTTAAGAGAGATTGAATATAAGGTATCACCTTTAACAACCTCATGTTTAAAATCAGCATATAAACTAAAGGAACTTACTATCCATAAAACAATACTAAGACCTTTAATCTTAAAAATAAAAGGCCTAGTATTTCTCCTTAATTCCAGTATTTTGAACAGTATAATCATAAATGATCCAATAATAATCATACTTTTTTAAAAAAAAGGTATATCGTTTGGCTACATAAAAATGACCATCCTCAAAATACACATCAGACACAACTTTCCCCGTAGAATCTGTATAAGTTGTTTCAACAATAGAAAATTTATTTGGAACTTTTGCAATATCAGAATTACTATTATTCCATAAATATTCCTTATATTCTTCAAGCATACTATTAGAACCTGTTCTAAGTTCCTGCTTATAAAGATATGATTTATTTTGATCATTTAAAATAAGACTTTCAATGTCAATATATAAAAAGAATTTCTCTCTCTCCCCAAGCCGCAATGCTGAAAACAAATATTCAATAACTTTATCAGGAGATAAATTCTCTCTTTTTAAAACACTTTGAACCTCACGATTGGAAGACAAATTAGAAAAGTTGAATTTTTCTGCAATATCATCCATCTTCGGTTTCAAAAACAAGGTAATAACATTAGACTCTATACACTTTTGTGGATCTGAGATATCTGGAAAAAACTTGCCTCTAACAAAATAAACTCCATCTTTATCAAATTGCACAAATTGATTTAAGCTCATCATTACAGAAAATCTCTCATTAGGTCTCAAACTCAGAGTTCTTACAGGAATTGCAACATTCTTTGATCTATCCTTAACATATTCAAGAGATCTCTTAACTTTAATGTTAGTAGTATCTGTAACATCAAAATCAAAACCAAAAGTATTAATATCTCCTACCTCAAGAGTAAGTAAATCATCAGATAAATTGCTAAGCGAAACTTCAATAAAAACATTACTATTAACACGATAAATTGATTGATTGAAAAACTTTATCTTAAAATCAAGACCCTTATAATCCCTAGGAAAAAGCATAAAAGGAACAACCATAAGAGATATAACAAACAATAACTTCCTAAATTCCATAAACTCCTCAAAATCTAGTTATATTATACATAACGAAACGGAACATATCTATTAATATATAATATTATACTAAACTACAGAAACAAAAAGGTAAAAAATGAATATAGAAAAAGAATTAACTACCAGACTAAATGACAATCGAAATTTAAAAAAAATACAACAACTCATTAAAGAAAATCTACCCTTTACACTAGTAGGACATGAAGGATTTTTTGAAGCTTTTTTAATAAACAAAATAAAGGAATATAACGGTAATAATAAAATTATATTAATAGTTAACAATGAAAATATTGCAAATACACTCAAAGATGACTTAATGAAAATTACAGATAAAATATATGAACTTAATTATTTCAGTCCTCTTGTATATAAAGGCATCGGCTCAAAAAGTACAATCTTTAGCGAACGAGTAAAATTCCTAATCAATTTTTATAAAAATAATCCTGGGATCTACATTGTTTCATTAAAATCTCTACTTAGTAAAATCCCTACAAAAGAAAATTTAT
The DNA here is from genome assembly GCF_023035795.1 of Borrelia nietonii YOR. NCBI lineage: Bacteria > Pseudomonadati > Spirochaetota > Spirochaetia > Spirochaetales > Borreliaceae > Borrelia > Borrelia nietonii. Next base: position 658,776 of record NZ_CP073148.1, on the reverse strand, counting down.
TTAAAAATATTTATAAGATTCAGACAAGCAAGTTAATAAACATAAAAAATCTTGAAAGCAACCTTATAAAACTAGGATATGAAAAAACAATGAGAGTTACATTACCTGGAGAATTTACAATAAAGGGTGAAATAATAGACATACACTCATTTAATAAGACAGAACCAATAAGAATTTCACTGCATACTGACACAATAAAAGAAATCAAATATTTTAATCCCTTAACCCAATTAAAAAAAGGCAATGAAATCCCCGAATTTGATATAATTCCTAAAAAGGAAATCATTTGGAATAACGAAAACATAACCAAATTAAAACACTACATAAAAGAAAATGAATATAAAAAATTATTTGAACAACTTGAAACAAAATATCATGCAAGAGCAGAAGAAATATTTTATCCGTTAATAGGAAACACATACCTAAGTCAAGAAATAAATGAAGATACACTTACTATAAATTTCAAAATACCAAATTTGCAAGAAGAGATCAAAAAAATCTACAAAGAGTATGAAAAACTTTATAGCCAAGCAATAGAGTCAGGAGAGAAAACAATTGCACCAAAAGAAATTTTCATAAACTTGAATGATTTAAAATTAAAAACTAATATTTTCTTCGTCAAAACTCCTGCAAATACACAAACAGAAGAACTTGTAGAATTTGAAATTGAGAGTGGGCGTAGATTTTTTTCAAATATTGCACTTGCAAAGGAAGAAATACAAAACTGGCTAAACAACGGATTTAAAGTAATTATTGCAGCAGAATCTAGTTCACAAAAAGAAAAATTAAAATACATCTTCAAAGATCTGCCAAAAATCAAAATTGAAGTTTTAAAAATATCAAGCTCACTTATAATAAACAAAGAAAAAATAGCCATTATCCTTGAATCAGATCTATTTAATAGAAGACAAAAAATAAATAAAGTTTTCGAATCATCAAAAACAAAACCTATTGATTCATTTATTGAAGTTGAAAAAAATAGTCATGTCGTTCACATCAACCATGGAATTGGAATATTTAAGCAGATCAAAAGAATCAAAACAAGTCTTCTTGAAAAAGATTATATTGAAATTGAATATGCGGATAATGAAAAATTATTTATTCCAATTGAGCAAACACACCTTATTCAAAGGTATATTGGAAATGAAACTCAAAATATAAAATTAGATAAAATCAGCTCAAAAACCTGGGAAAAGAAAAAAGCTCATACAAAGAAAAGAATTGATGCAATTGCCGATCAGCTTGTTTCACTCTATTCAGCAAGAGAAAGCACTAAGGGATTTCAATATCCTCAAGATAATGAATGGCAATTATTATTTGAATCAGAATTTGCATACGATGAAACTCCAGATCAACTAACAGCAATATCAGAAATCAAGCAAGATATGATGAGTTTAAAAGTAATGGATAGACTTTTATGCGGTGATGTTGGATTTGGTAAAACCGAAGTCGCAATGAGGGCTGCATTCAAAGCTGTCATGGGCACAAAACAGGTAGCAATACTCTCTCCAACAACAATTCTTACAGAACAACACTTCAATACATTCAAGAAAAGATTTAAAAACTTTCCAATTAAAATTGCAATGATAAGTAGATTTATAAAAAAATCAAAAGAAAGGGAAATTATTAAAAACTTAGAAACGGGCGAAATCGACATAATAATTGGAACACACAAAATACTCTCTAAGAAAATAACATATAAAAACTTAGGACTCATTATAATTGATGAAGAACAAAGATTCGGGGTACGAGAAAAGGAAAAACTAAAGGAAATAAAAGTCTCTGTTGACTGTCTTACCCTATCAGCAACTCCAATTCCGCGATCTCTTCATATGTCATTAATCAAACTAAGAGACATTTCGGTTTTAAAAACCCCACCTCAAAACAGAATTAAAATAGAAACTTATGTAGAAACATTCAACGAGCTTTTAATTAAACATGCAATAGAGCATGAACTCTCCCGAGATGGACAAGTATTTTTTGTGCATCATAATATTCAAGAACTAGATTTAATAAAAACAATGCTAGAAAAAATAGTCCCTTATGCAAGAATTGCAACCATTCATGCAAGACTTACAGGTGACCAAATTGAAAGTATCATGCATGATTTCATAAATAAATCATATCAAGTACTATTAGCAACAACAATAATTGAAAACGGAATAGATATTGAAAATGCAAATACAATAATAATTAACAATGCAAACAGATTTGGACTTGCACAACTATACCAACTAAGGGGCAGAGTTGGCAGAAGTTCGCAGAAAGCCTTTGCTTATTTCTTATATAAAGAAAACTCAAACTTAAACGAAAGTGCCATTGAAAGATTAAGAGCAATATCTGAATTTTCAGAACTTGGAGCAGGATTTCAAATTGCAATGAAAGATATGGAAATAAGAGGTGTTGGAAACCTACTTGGGAAAGAACAACATGGAGAGATCGAATCTATTGGACTGGATTATTACTTAACAATGTTAAATAAAGCAATTGAAAAACGCATGGGAAAAGATTCTAAGGAAGATAAAATCACTATTGAAATCAACTACAATGGATTTATTCCCGATAGCTATGTAAATAATGAACAAGACAAAATATCAATTTACAAAAAAATTTCAGTAATTCAAAGCGAAGAAGAAAATAACAAAATAAGAGCTGAAATTCATGACCGATTTGGACCAATTCCAGAAGAGCTTAATACCTTACTTATATTATCAGAACTGAAACTACTTGCCAAAAAACTCAATATTACGAGCCTTAAAGAAAGAAATGGATTACTTGAAATCGAATATTTAGATACAAATAGTATTCCTGTTTACAGGATAATGCAAATCATAAAAGATAATCCTACTACATTGAAAATAAATCCAGAATATAAAAATTCAGTTTTTCTAAACCTAAAAAATGTTAAAGGATCAGAAAAAATAAATTGCATATATAGACATTTGAATCTATTATTATAATAATCAAGTAAAGGATATGAAAATATTAACACTTAACACAGGAAGTTCTTCATTAAAATTTACACTCTATCAACATAAAAATACACAAATCCTAGCATCTGGAACAATTGAAAAAATAAAAACAAAAAAATCAATAATTAAAATTAAGACTCAAAATGACTTACTCGAAAAAATAGATAAACACATCAAATCACACAAGGAAGCATTAAAACAACTGATTAAAATATTAACAAACAAGAAATTAAATATCATAAACAATCTAAATGAAATTCAAGGAATAGGACACAGAATTGTACATGGAGGCCCAAATTTTAAAAATTCAGTAATACTTAATGAAAATATCTTAAGTGAACTTGAAAAAATATCCGCTCTTGCACCCCTTCACAATCCAACTGCAATAAAAGTCATAGAAATAACACTTAAAATATTCCCAAATGCAAAACAAGTTTTATGCTTTGACACATCATGGCATCAAACCATGAATGAAAATGCATTCTTATACGCTACACCATACTCTTGGTATAAAGACTATAATATCAGAAAATACGGATTTCACGGATTATCATATGCATATATAACTAAAAGAGTTGCAACAATACTTAACAAACATAAAAAAGATCTAAACTTAATAATACTACACCTAGGAAATGGATCAAGCATCAATGCAGTTAAAAAAGGAATATCTTACGATACAAGCATGGGGCTTACTCCTCTTGAAGGACTTGTAATGGGAACAAGAAGTGGGGACATAGATCCTGCGATTATTCCTTTAATGAGCAAATTACTAAATAAGACCCCAAGAAAGATTGAAGAAATACTTAACAAGGAAAGTGGTATGCTTGGCATATCTCTTAAGTCAAACGATCTAAGAGATATTTGGGAAGGGGTAAAAAATAATGAATATAATTCTAAACTTGCAGTTGAAATAATGGCTTATAGAATAAAAAAATATATTGGGTCTTACCTTGCAATTCTTGAATTCAATATTGATGCAATAGTTTTCACGGCTGGTATTGGTGTTACCGATTATGGAATAAGAGAACTATCACTAAAAGGATTTGAAAAGATTGGTATAGAAATTGATCTTCAAAAAAATAATTTAGCAAGAGAAAAAAACATAGAATCTGATATCTCAAGTGAAAAAAGTAAGACAAAAATACTTGTAATACCAACAAATGAAGAACTAACCATACTTGAAGATACCTACAATCTAATTACAGAACACTCACGAAATCTAAAATAAATTAAAATTATTATAAGGCAATCTTTAAGAACTGACTTACTAAATTAACTGAAATATCCTGTAGTACAAATCATATTAAAGCAAAGCTTTCCTCTTAACATCCTCAAGTACTCTCTCTCCCTTAATAATCTTAAGCAAAGTAAAAGCAAACTTGAAAGCCGTGCCAACACCCTTAGAAGTAATGAAATTATTACTAACAACCACATCCTCATCCACAAATTCACCATCAGTAATACCATCTTCAAAGCCCGGATAGCACGTAAACTTATTTGTACCCAAGAGTCCCTTTGCAGAAAGCACAACTGCTGGTGATGCACAAATGGCTGCAATCAACTTACCTTGTAAGTTCATATTTCTTAAAATCTTATCTAAACTTTGCGATTCAAAAAGATTTGTAGCACCAGGCATTCCTCCAGGAAGGATTATTAAATCAAAATGATCTGCACTACAATCTGATATTTTCTCATCAACCCAAAAAGTAAATCCTCTAGAACTTAAAACAACCCTATCGTCATTTAAACCAATAACCTTCAGATCAACACCACCACGTCTTAGAATATCCATAGGGACTACAGCTTCAATCTCTTCAAAACCATTGGCAAGCACAATTGCCACTCTCATAATACAAACTCCTTAATGCTGATGGAGGGACTTGAACCCACGACAACTCGGATATGAGCCGAGTGCTCTAACCAACTGAGCTACATCAGCTTGCAGCCATTAAAGTTTATAAATTCAAAGATATTTTGTCAATATAAAACCATATTCTTCAAGATAAACGCCCACTGCACTTAAAAGACTACAATCAATAAATATGCTAAAACTTTACTTATAAAATAAGTATTTGGTATTTTTTTAAAAAAAATAAAATTACTATTGAAAATCAATTAAATCTCTTAATATAAATTGGAATGAAAATAAAAAATTTATAACTTAAATAGGTTCATTTATTGAAATAATTTTAAAAACAATATGATATACTTATGAATCAAAAAAAAATAGAAGATTGGTATGGTTTAAATGAAAAAAATTGTTTGTATAACTATCTTTTTTATCCATAATAATTGTTTTCCATATAATTTTTGGACTATAGAAGATAAAGAAAAATTAATAGATAAAATAGTAAGCCAAATGAATGACAAAGAATTACTGGGTCAAATGTTTATGATAAGTTATCCAGGAAGCCAAATAACAAAATTTGCCCTGAACTTTATACAGGAAAAAAACTTAGGAGGAATCAAAATATTTGGATGGAATGCTCAAAATTTACACATGTTAATAGAAAGCATAAATAAAGCACAATCAATGTCGCAAAAAAATAGATTTAAAATACCTTTATTTATAGCAACAGATCAAGAAGGTGGATGGACACAACACATAAAACTCAAAACATCAAAGACAATAGGAAATCTTGGAATTACAGCTACTCTATCCCCAAACGATTCTTACCTTACAGGATATCACATAGCAAATGAGTTAAAACAACTTGGAATTAATCTAAATTTTGCACCCATAACAGACATTTACAGCAATGAAGAAAATTTTACAATAGGACCAAGAACATATTCAAATAATCCCCAAATCGTTTCTCTTTTTGCTCTAGCTTTTTACAAAGGACAAAAACAGGCGGGCATAATTTCAACAGCAAAACACTTCCCTGGGCACGGTAATACTGTTATTGATTCTCACATAAAAATGCCAATAATAAACTTAAATTTAAAAGAAGTGCTATCAAATGAATTAATGCCATATCAAATATTAATACAAGAAAATATTCCAATGATTATGAGCGGACACTTAGCATACCCAATGCTTACAAATGGCAAAGAAATACCTGCATCATCTTCAATTAAAATTATAAAGGAACTCCTTAGGAAAAATCTGAAATATGATAATTTAATAATAACAGACGATTTATTAATGAAAGCAGTAAAATATCAAAATGAAAGTATTTATGACACAATTGAAAGAATTATTAGAACTGAAACTGATATTTTATTAATATCAATAAACGAAAACATACAAAACAACGCTTACAATAAATTATTAAGTCTCATGCAAAAAGATAATGAGATAAGAGAAAATATCATTAAATCTAACAAAAGAATTCTTAGAATAAAATTAGAATACTTAAAAGAAAACAAAAACGAAGCAGAAATTTATCCAAATCATAAAAATGCTCAATCAATACCTACTAAAGAAGCTAAAAAATTTTTTGAACAAAATATATTAAGAGGAATAACGAAAATAAAGCTACTCAAAAAAGTATCAAAACATAAAAAAACACTTCTAATATCACCTTATAACACAATGGTTAAAGAAGGGAAAAAAATATTTCAAAATAGTTCCAGTTATTACTATGACTATTATCCCTTCAATAGTATAAATCCCACAAAATTACAAGAAATAAAAAACCTAATTAAAAAACACGAACAAGTTATTTTTAATCTCTCAACACCCGCTAGTCTAAAATATATAGAAAACTTAAAAGAATATGAAGATAAAATAAGTATAATTGTCTCACTTACACCCCAACACATTAAAAACCTAGACTGGATACAAAATATAGTAATAGTATATGGAACAACAACACTGTCATTTAAATCTGGATTCTTAACTTTAACAGAAGATTTTAATCCAAAAGGACAAATCCCCTTAATCAACTTTAAGACTTAATAGCACCCTTGATGTATGCAATTATTTGACTCTCTAAAAGATTTAAAGAACTATTTTTAACCTTAAACCCACTGGCATGCTTATGTCCCCCACCTCCAAAACATTTTGCAAGTTCACCCACATCAAAATATTCTCTAGAACGAAGCCCCACCAAAACAGAACCATCTTCAGTCTCTTTTAAAATAATTAATATTTCATTATTCTCAACATTAGTAAGAAGTGCATAAAACAGCTCATTAACACCACTAACATTAGTGTCCTTCTTAGAATTGAAAGGCAAAATAGTAAGCAATACTTTCCCATCGAAATAAGATTTAAGATTATTTAACATCACACCAAGAATATCTATTGAGGCTATACTCTTAACAGATTCAACATAATTATAAACATCTTTAAGACTTATGCCTTTAGACACAAGTCTAGCTATCATCTCAAAAGGTTCAGGATCACTACTTGAAATAAATCTAAAAAATCCTGTATCTGTACAAAATCCAACCAAAATATACCATGCCTCTTCTTTAGTAACTTCATACCCAAATTCTCTAACTAATTTTTCAATTAAAAAAGTAGTTGAGGGGGCAAAAGGATCAATATATCCAGGAACATCCAACTTATCGCCTGATGCATGATGATCAATAACAAGAATAGGCATATCTTTCACATAAAAAGCAAATTCATCTCCAATACGATTCAATATGGAGCAATCCAAAATAATAACAGCATAATCTGAAGATTCAATATCTGGCCATCTAGATAAAAACTTATCTTTAAAAGGTATTATTTCCTTTCTTACAAAAGGACCTTCATTTAACATGATAGCCCTTTTCCCTATTCTAGACAAAAAAGAAGCTAGAGCTAAAGATGAACCAATACAATCAAAATCAGGATCCTTATGCCCAATAATAATAAAATTATTGTATTTCCTAATAAATTCAATAACATCTATCATAAAAAAATATTAACAAACCTTTATACAAATCAACAATTATTACATCCTATAATTAAATATTCTACAATATTTTAATAGAAAATTATAAGCATCGTGATATAATTGACAATATCATAAACTTAAGGAGTTTTAAGTGGAACATAGTGAACAGAATGCAATTATAAAAGCATTTCAAATGGCTGAAACTGCAAGAAATAATGCATATTCACCGTATTCAAAATTCAAAGTGGGCGCTTGTATTAAAACCAAAGATAATTTATTTTTTCAAGGTTCAAATGTTGAAAATGCAAGTTTTGGAGCAACTCGTTGTGCAGAGCAAGCTGCAATGATGAACATGATATCATCTGTTGGTACACAAAAAATAGATTTTATATTAATTACAACAACTCCAGCAAGTGTGCCATGTGCAATATGTCGTCAAGTAATGTCAGAATTTTTTGAAGAAGATACTAAAATATTAATAACAGATCCTAATGAATTTAACGCCACTAAAACAGTCTCACAAACTTATACACTTAACGATTTACTTAAGGTTCCATTCAACAAAGAAGAATTATCAAGAATATTTAAAGCAAATCAAAAAACATAATCTAAAAACTTATGTAAAGACAAAATCTGAATATTAATTTAAAATACCAAGAGAAATAATGGCCCTTGCAAACTCACTTAATTTATCAGCTTTAAAAGTACATGCTGAGGAATCAAAAACCTCTAATATGAGTTTTTTCTCATCAATGCTAAATTCATAATCCACAACCTCTAATGACAAAAAGTTAATAATTGGAATAAACTTATCAATAAAAGCATATATTCCCTCATCAAAGTCAAAATTCTCATAATAATAATTGAATATATGCTCTAAGGATTTTTTATCAAAAATTTTAAGAAAATCATAAAAAACATTCTCAACACTCTTCACATTATTTATTAAAACTTCACCTTTAGAAATGCATCTTTTACATCTCTTAACAAAGAATTGAGATTGTAACATAAATCTTTCCCTCCCACCTTATTTAGGACATTAACAAAATTAATTGAACATTAAAAAAAATAATGTTATCTTTACACATAATAGGATTATGCAATAAAAAAAAGGGAAAGTGCAAATATGATCAAGATAATCAACGATAAAAATATCAATAAATGCACTCATTTAAAACTTGCAAGTCTAAAAAAAAACGAAATTTATATAGTTTACACAGAAAATAATATTAAGACAATATCATATCTAAAAGCTCAAATACAAGATAAAGAGATTAAAATTAATGATTTTTATATTGATCCAAATTTTAAAGCAGAAGGAATAGAGAGAGTATTAATTCATAACTTAATTTATTATGGCAAAAAAAATAAATTGCAAAAAATTTTATGCACAATTAATGACATAAAAGAAGAACTTAAAAAATTAGGATTTGAAAATAACAATAATATATATGAAAAAGACTTAATTTATGAAACAAAAAAAAATACACTTATAATGCGAATAGGATTTATATCAGTATTAGCAGAAGTAGCATCAATAATATCTAAACTTACTGTTGGGATTCTTTTTAGTTCATTCGCACTAATAGCAGATGCACTTCATGTTACATCAGATTTTATACTATCTACAATTACCTATTTTAGTTTAAAAATTACAAATCGGCCTGAAACAATTTATTATCCTTATGGATATAAAAAAATGGAAAACCTCATAGCATTTATTATAGGAATTATTATAATAATCTCAGGATTTACAATATTTTTAAGCACAACTGGACTTAACAAATTAATGAATTTTAGAAGTGAATCTGGATTGCATCTTCATCATCATGGCAATAATGACCATAATAATCATCACCATGATCATTATCATGAAGATAAAAAAACCATATTAGAAATATTTTCAAATAATTCTTTAAAAAAAAGTATTTGGATACCATTAATACCCTTCATATTCTTCCTAGTAAAGATAATTGAATATTTGGTAAAATTTCAAATCGGCAAAAGATATAACAACTATTTGCTTCTAGCATTATCATCATCTGATAAAAATTGTATATTCTCTCATGGAGGTACCACATTAAGCTTATTACTTGCAAATTATGTATGGACAGGATTTGATAAAATAATATCTATATGTATTAGTTTTATAATGATCAAAGAAGGATTACACGTAATTATAAACAATGCTAACAACCTTCTATCAAGACAAAACATAAACTTAAAAAGAGAAATAAAAAACACATTAAAAAATATTAATATAAATTTCAAAGAACTCAATTCCTTCTATCAAGGAAATGACTTAAGTCTCTATATCAAACTAGATTTAAGCTATGAAAACGACTTAAAAAATTTGATACAAAAAACAGAAAAAATAAAATATATAATCAAGAAACACCATAAAGAAATACATGAAATATACATTTTAATATAACAAAACAAAATCAATTGACACTTCAAGTAAAATTGTGTTAAATTATATTGCAAGACGCAGGGTGGAGCAGTTTGGTAGCTCGTCGGGCTCATAACCCGAAGGCCGTAGGTTCAAGTCCTACCCCTGCTATTTGAATATGTGGGGGATTAATGAACAGAAAAAACATAGCTAAAGGAAAGTTAGTAAGACGATTTGGTATTAATATCTTCGAACAACCCAAATACGATAAATTACTTAAAAAGAAACCTAATCCACCTGGAATGCATGGACGCTCTAGGAGAGCTAAAATCACAGAATATGGAAAACAACTAATAGAAAAACAAAAGGTCAAATTTACTTACGGTGTAAGTGAAAGGCAACTTACTAATATTTTCAAGGAAGCAAGAAGGCAACATGGAGTTACAGGGGATAATCTTTTAGCATTACTTGAGAGAAGAATTGATAACGTTATATACAGAGCTGGATTTGCTATTTCAAGAGCTCACGCAAGACAAATAGTTTCGCACGGGATTATCATGCTTAATGGAAGGAGAGTTACAATTCCCTCTATTACCCTAAGAGCAAACGACACAATACAAATAAAAGAAAAAGATAGCCTAAAGAAACTAGTTAGATCTAACATAGAAAAAACATCAACTCTTCGAAAATTACCAACTTGGATAGAAGTCAATGCCGATGATCTAAATGTAAAGGTAACCCGCCCTCCATCAAGAGACGAAATACCCACTCTTGCAAATGAACAAATGATTGTTGAATACTATTCCAAAAGAGCATAAGTCAGTAAGTAGCATATTACATGCTACTTACCTTTTTTCTTCTTAGTAAAACTCTTGCCAAAATTGCTATTTGAAAAAGACGAAAAGTTATTCTTAACTACATTTTTAATATGATCTTGAGAATTAAATGACACCCTACTACCTGAAGGCTTTCTAACTCCATCTTTCATATTTGCTCCTTAATAAACCTTAATAAATTTTAACACATAAAGCTCTAAATAATCCTACTAAATGATATTTAAATAGTCAAACACTTCTCCTAAATGAGATACATACTTAACATCAATATTGCCCCTAATATCTTCTGGAAGCTTAACATAATCTTTCTCATTATCCTTTGGAATAATAATTTTATTTATACCATTCCTATAAGCCGCAAGCACTTTTTCCTTAATACCTCCCACAGGAAGAACTGAACCTTTAAGAGTAACCTCTCCCGTCATAGCAAGATCTAAAGGCACTTTTTTATCAGACAAGACAGAAGCTATGGCTGTTGCAATGGTAATTCCAGCAGAAGGTCCGTCTTTTGGTGTAGCTCCTTCTGGAAAATGAAGATGAATTTCGGGGATTTCATTTATATCAAAATTAAGTTCAGAAGAATAAGTTTTCACAACAGAATAAGCCAATTGAACACTTTCTTTCATAACAGTCCCAAGACTACCTGTTAAAATGATATCGCCTTTTCTATCAAATTTAATAGCCTCAACAGGAAGTACAGCACCCCCATAACTTGTCCAGGCAAGCCCATAAACAAATCCAGAAGTATCAATCCTAATTAAATTAAATTTATATTCACAATCCACATAAAAATGAAAATTACTCATATTAATTATTTTGTAAATACCAGGAATATCAGGATCATGAGTAAAAAGCGAATTATTGCCATGCATCAAGGAACTTGGAAAATAGGAATTTCCTTCAATTATATCTTCCCGTGAGTAAACATAAAGTAATTCTCTTACAACCATTCTAAATAAATTGGTCAAAACTCTCTTCAAATTCCTAACTCCAGATTCCATAGTATAGTTCCTGATTATATGCAAAACAACATTATCCTCTATTTTTATATAGACTTTACTTAAAAAACTCTCTTTAATTATCTTTGGTATTAAAAAATTTCTTGCAATTTCTAATTTTTCAATACAAGAATATCCTTCTATCTTAATGATCTCCATCCTGTCAAGAAGAGGTCTAGAAACCTCATGTAGAGAATTGGCCGTTGCCACAAATAATACATTAGAAAGATCATAAGGAATTTCTAAATAATGATCAACAAATTTAGAGTTTTGCTCAGCATCTAAAACTTCTAAAAGTGCTGCTTCCGGATTTCCCTTATAAGTACTGTTAATCTTATCTATTTCATCAAGAAGAATCACGGGATTAGATTTTCCTGCAACTTTGATTGCATTAATAAAAACCCCCGGAAGAGCTCCAACAAAAGATCTCCGATGTCCTCTAATCTCCGTTTCATCTCTTAATCCACCAAGGGAAATTTTTGCAAATTCTCTAGAAAGAGACTTAGCAATAGATAAGGCAACAGAAGTTTTCCCAGTACCAGGTGGGCCTACTAGACACAAAATAGGTGCTTGAACTTTAGAATTAATATGATAAACAGCTAAAAAATTCATTATTTTTTCTTTAGCCTTATCCATACCATAATGAGAATTCTTTAAAATAAGTTCAATTTCTCTTAAAGAATTATTCATCACAGTATTTTCATTCCAAGGTAGGTCAAGTAACAATTCAACATAATTCCTAACAATATTAGCATCCGGTGAATTTGTATTCATACGAGTCAATCTAGATATTTCTTTTTCAATTCTAGGTTTAATATCCTCAGGAATATCTTTACAGTTCAATCTCTCAAGATAATCGTTCTCATCCTTACCTAATCTCTTTTGAATTTCCTTAAGCTGCTCATTCAAAAAATATTCTTTTTGTCCCTTATCAAGTCTAGTCTTAACCTTAGTCTTAATATCTTTTTTAAGCATTAAAAGCTCAGTCTCAATACTTAAATTTATGATCAATTTTTCTATTCTAACTTTGACATCTAATTCTTGTAAAAGTTCTACCTTGACCTTATATCCCAAATTCATACTAGACGCTATAACATCAACAAGTTTAGCTGGACTATCAAAAAAATTGCTACTCTCATCATCCTCTAATGTTTTAGTGGGCAAATAAGATCTATAAATATCATAAGCTTCTCTTAAAAATTTAGAATAAGTAAAAAGTTCGCTATTAAATTCACATTTATCGGATATAAAATCAATCTTTGCTCTAAAATAATTCTTCTGTTTTAAAATACTTTTAATAATAACCCTATCCTGAAAGTTGACTAAAATTTTTATCAAAGTTTCAGTAACCTTTACAACTTGAATAAGTTTTGCATAAGTACCAATAGAATATAAATTTTCTAAACTGATTTTGCCATTATCATCAGATTTAAGATCATTAACACAAAAAAATAAGATCAATCTACCTTCTAACATAGACTGATATATTGCATTAATCGAGATACTATCATCAAAATTAATCCATAAAGTTACATTGGGGAAAAAAACATTTTGTCTTAAGAGAATCACTGGAAGATCATCTCTTTTAGAATTAATTAGATTTAGAATTGATTTCATAAAGTTCTTTTGCCCAAGGCTTATGAACATGCCTTCCTGTCAAAATAAAGGGCTCAATATTGCTATTTAAAACAGACTCTTTAGTAACAATAACTTTTTTAATTTGCTTAGTTGAAGGTATTTCAAACATCACATCTTTAAGTAATTCTTCTAAAATAGAACGCAACCCTCTAGCACCTGTATTTTTTAGCATGGCTTCTTCTGCAATTGCATTAAGTGCATCCCTTTCAAATACCAGTTCAACATTATCCATTTTAAACATATGATAATATTGTTTCACGATAGAATTCTCAGGTTCAATTAATATTTTAATTAAATCTTCCTTTTCTAGCTTCTCAAGATAAGAATGTACAGGAAGCCTACCTACAAATTCTGGAATGAGTCCAAATTTAACCAAATCTTCCATTTCCAAATATTTTAAAGAATTATCCTCCCTTGAATCTTTTTTACCAGCAGATGAAAAGCCAATGGAACTTTTATTAATTCTTCTTTTAATAATATTTTCAAGTCCCACAAACGCCCCACCACATATAAATAGTATGTCTTGCGTATTGATTTCAATAGTCTCCTCATAAGGATGTTTTCTCCCACCCTTTGGCGGTATATTTGCAATAGTGCCTTCAATTATTTTCAATAAAGATTGTTGAACACCTTCTCCAGATACATCCCTTGTAATTGAAACATTTTCACCTTTTTTTGCAATCTTATCTATTTCATCTATGTAAACAATACCTCTTTCTGCAAAACTCACATCTCCATTAGCAGCATGAATCAACTTAAGTAAAATATTCTCAACATCCTCTCCCACATATCCAGCCTCAGTAAGCGTTGTAGCATCTGCTATTGCAAATGGAACATTCATCTCATCTGCCAACTTTTTTGCAAGTAAAGTTTTACCACTCCCAGTAGGACCTACAAGCAATACATTAGATTTCTCAAGTTCAATTCTACTCCCTTCCTTCTTATTACCCTTAAATATCCTTTTATAGTGATTATAAACAGCAACGGACAATACTTTCTTTGCATCTTCCTGTCCAATAACATATTTATCTAAATGACTTTTAAGTTGCTTAGGGGTTGGAAGGGATCTTGAAGATCTACCCCTTTCAGGTTTTTCTGTATCTTCTTTAAAAAGATTATGACATATTTTAGAACATTCAAAACAAATAGCAACAGACTTTGCTGAAATAATTCGTCCTTCAACTTCAGCATTAGTACGCCCACAAAAAGAACACCCTTCAATTTTTTGACTTTTACTTTTTGCCATATAAAATCTCACCCAAAATAAAACTAATTTCTTACCAAGATACCATCAATAATTCCATAATCAAGGGCATCTTTTGGTGTCATAAAATAATCTCGCTCGATATCAAGAGATAATTTCTCTTTAGAAACCCCTATCTTATTAGACATAATATCTATTATTAATCTCTTAAGCCTTATAATTTCATTTGCTTGTATGCTAATATCACTAGCTTGACCGCCTATTCCACCCCAAGGCTGATGAATCATTATTCTTGAATATGATAATGACTCTCGTTTTCCTATAGCACCTCCTGCAAGCAAGAATGCAGCCATTGAAGCTGCCTGACCAATGCAAATCGTTCTTACATCTGGCTTGATATATTGCATAGTATCATAGATTGCAAGTCCTGAAGTAATACTACCTCCAGGAGAATTTATATAAACGTATATATCTTTCTTAGGATCTTCAGACTCCAAGAAAAGAAGTTGAGCAATGACTGTGTCTGCTCTTATATCATTAATCTCACCGCTCAAAAAAATTATTCTATCCCTTAACAATCTTGAATATATATCAAACACACGCTCATAATTTCCAGTATACTCCACAACAGTAGGCACTAAATTATGCATATATTCTCTTATCATTATTCACCCGTTTTATGTTTTATAATTAATAAAATCTCTAAAGGCAACTTCTTTAAGTTTAATTTCCTTCACATTTTTTAAAATTTTATCTTTAACCTTTTGCTTCTTAATTTCATCTTTTAAAATTCCAAGCAATTTCTTCTCTTTATAAAATCTCTTAACCTTTGAAAGTTTCATCTCTGTATCTTCAGCCTGTTTAACAAGCTCTTTTTCTAAATCAGCATCTGTAATTTCTGTTAAATCATTATCTACTATTTTTTGGAAAACTAACTTAGACTTTAACCTTTTAAGTACATTCTCCTTAAAAATATCACTAACACCTTCCAAACCTATATAAGCATCATTTAACTTCTTAAGATCAATCTTATTTTGGTCGGAAAATTCGCTTAGAACATTTTTAAGTTCAGCCTCAAACATAGCAGATGGAATCTCTATGTTTAGCTTCTCTGCAACATCAGACAACAATTTTGAAAATTTAAGAGATTCACTTTTTTCCTTAACAAGCCTTAACATATTCTCTCTTATATCTTTCTTAAGATCTTCTAAAGTATCAAAACTATCTTTAATATCCTTTGCAAAAGCATCATCAAGTTCAGGAAGATCACGCTTCTTTATATCTTTAACAATAACCTTTAATCTCTTAAAAGAATTAGCAAGCTCACTAAACTTATAATCCGCACCATAATTTTTCTCTATTATTTTCTCTTCATCCTTCTTCATTCCAATAATGTCATCATCAAATCCATAATAATTATCAGACTCACCAATAGTAAAAACAAAATCTTGCCTCTTTGTTGTTAAGATCTCATTTAAATAATCATCAAGTTCCACAAAGTCTACTCTAACAATACTGCCTACCTTAACATCACCACTATCAGCAACAACCATTGCATTTTCAAGTTGCAATAATTTAAGCTCATTCTCCACATCAGAATCAGAAACAATAACATCTGGAATTTCTACCTCAACATTAAATATATCAGGCATCTCAAATTCAGGATAAGCCTCATAAACAACAGTAAACTCAAAATTTTTATTGAAATCTATTTCTAATTTTTCATCTAATATTTTAGGAACAGCATAACTCAATGGTTTATAAGTCGCCCTTTTAAAAAATTCTTCTAAAGACTTATGAATAAGTTTTTCTATAGTAAGAGCTTTTATATTATCGGAATATTTGCCTTCAATAATACTTAAAGGAACTTTTCCTATCCTAAAACCTTTAATCTTAAGACGAGAAGAATAATCCTGTAAAATCTCGTTGTATTTACCTTTAACAAATTTTTTTGAAATTCTAATAACAGCCTCAACCTTAGAACCGGGAATCAATTTTACATCATTATTTAATATCACATTATTCCTCTAATTAAAATGTATTAATGTTACTCATTGCTAAATTTAAGCGAAAGACGGGATTCGAACCCGCGACTTCCACCTTGGCAAGGTGACACTCTACCCCTGAGTTACTTTCGCATTTCTTGCAGAAGGTGGGACTCGAACCCACATGCCCAGGGCACTAGATCCTAAGTCTAGCGTGTCTGCCAGTTCCACCACTCCTGCATACCTTAGGTAGTATACAAAACTTAAAAAGCTTTTTCAAGTATAAAACTAACGTTTCACACCCAGCAGGATTCGAACCTGCAACCTTCGGATTCGAAGTCCAATGCTCTATCCAATTGAGCCATGGGTGCAGTTTAACAACAATAAAAGGTGATCGACGGGACTTGAACCCGCGCCGTCCGGAACCACAATCCGGCGCTCTACCAACTGAGCTACAACCACCAATTATACTCAACTATACTCAATTACATGTAAATTCATTTTATATATATTCAAAGAGTAAGTCAACTAAAACATATACTTAAAATCAAGCAATATAAAACACAAAATTTATAAAGTCTCTAAACTCTTCTTCAAGAAATTATAAACTCTAATAGTTGAAGCAATATCAACCCGTTCCCTTGGTGTATGAGGAGACTTAATCCAAGGTCCAATTGTAACTGAATCTATTCCTCCAAATTTTGCAGATATTATTCCAGTCTCAAGACCAGCATGAATCACTACAGTTTTAGCCTCTTTTAAATACATATCTTTATACACATTCTTAAGATGGTTTAAAAGTTTACTATTCTCAGCTGGCTTCCAAGAAGAATAATCATAAACTATTTTCAAATTAGCACCAGAGAGATCACTAATAGCCTTTAAATGATTAAAGATATATTCCTTTTCAATATCTAACAAAGATCTTATTGTAAATACAAACTGATACTCATTACCAACCTTTAAAAGACTGGCAAAATTTAGAGACGTTCTAATAAGTTTTTCATCATAATTCTCAACCTTTTGAACCCCATGCAAAAATGCCATGCCCATATTTAAAAGCTTATCTTGAGACATATCATCCAAAACATTACCGGTAAAATTTACTCTCCTTAAAAGAATTTCAAAATCAGAATCAAAAGTATACATCTCTTGTGCATGACGCTTAAATGACTTTAATTCTCTCTCCAATAAAACATAATGCTCAGCTTCAATTAATATTAATGCCTTTGCCTCTCTAGGAATTGCATTACTTTTGTCCCCACCAAATATATATCCAATCTCAAATTCCATGCTTGCTCTAAGGAGATTTAAAGCAAAAAACATCAATTTCAAAGAATTTGCTAAATCAACATGAATATCAGCACCAGAATGGCCTCCCTTAAGACCTGTAAAAAAAATCTCAACACCTGTTTTTTTTCTACTTTCCCTATATTGCGGTTCAAAGTTAATGTGAACAAGTCGAGAACCAGCACAACCAACTAAAAAATAACCCTCTTCTTCTCCATCAAGATTAATTAACATCTTCCCACCACATAAATTAGAGTCAAGTCCAATAGCACCTATTAGTCCTATTTCCTCATCAACAGTAAAAAGAAGTTCCAAATCAGGATGTTTAAAAGTCAAAGACTCACTCATAATAGCAAGCATCATAGCAACCCCAATCCCATCATCAGCACCAAGAGTAGTACCTGATGCACGGAAATATCCATTATCTTCAATGACATTGATCGGATCTTTTTCAAAATCATGCATAACAGATTCATTTTTTTCACAAACCATATCTGTATGGGCTTGCAAAATAATGGGCAACATATTGCTACAGCCATTAGCCTTAACCACAACTACAATATTACCGATACTATCTTCCTTAAAGGAATATCCAAATTTTTTAGCTTCTTCCTTAATAAAATTACTAATACCTTTTAAATTTTTTGAACATCTAGGAATTTGAGTTATTTGCTTAAAATAACGAATTACAACATTTTCCATCTTTATCCCCTAATAAAACCTAACCTATTTAAGATTAAATATATTTATTACATGCTATCATAGCATATTTCAAAAATTGACCTAAAACATACACTATTTTAAAATTTCAAATTTGTGCAAATAAACCACCTAAGTAAACCTGGTCTTCCTACATCTAGCACCTGCAACTATTAAAAATCCCATCATCAATAACAATCACACACTGAAACTCATGAATCCTAAATTAATTTAAGGCAAGTTAGAAAACTTTAGCACCATCTGGATATTCCACAACAACCCTAAAATTCTCAGGAAAAACAAAAATCTTTCTGGATTTAGACTGATCAAAATCGCAAGCCACAACCGGAATACCATATTTGGCTAACGAATTAACGGCAAACTCTGAATTCTCAATGCCCACCCTTATTGTCGCTTTGGCCATAAAATTAGCACCTCCAAAAAGTTTGGCTCTAAGATTACTTTTTGATGCACCACTCTCTAGCATAGCATCAATTAACATAGGAATAGCATAAACTCCATACCTACCTTTCTGTGCAGCATTTATCACTGAATCAGATTTAACTAACACATAATGATTTACTCCTATAAGCTTAAGCAGCTCATCATAAAGTACAACAGAAACACAAGAACCAAGTATTGTAGAGATAACCCTATCATTCGACACAAAAGCTTCACCTGGCACTATTATTGTAACATCTCTCTTTAATTTAAAATTAAAATGATTTAACATAAAACCAATTACTCTCTTAAAATTTTTTATAAACATCCATAAATGCTATTAAAATTTATAACTCTTAAACGAAACCAAACAAATCAATTTAGCACCTCTAAGTTAAAAGTATCCAAAAATTAATATTCCCACTACCTCATTATTTTTAAGTGGGGCAATTAATGCTTTTATACTAGACTCTACTACCTTAAACTGTATTTCTTCAAAAAAAGATATTAAAAAGTTTTTAAAAGAAATATTTATCATGTCCCATTATAGATCTTTTTTCTAATTTTACCAATGAAAAGGAAATCGAGAATAATTACTAAAGCCATATTCAAATAATTTCTGTGCAATGAAGGCACGCTTTTTCTCTCCAACACTATTAATTCCCTTATTAACTCCCAAGACAACCGCTATTAATCTTATATCATCTTTTTTGGCTGTAGCAACTAAATTTAAACCAGATGTCTTAATATAACCGGTTTTTAATCCATCAGCATAAGGATAATTAAATATTAAAACATTTCTATTCTCTTGTTTTAAATTTAACATCTTTGAAGAAGAAGTACTGCCTAAATTTTCAGACCTTGGATAAATAAAATCTCTAAGAGAATGTATATCGAGCATAAATTCAAATTCTTCTATGTAGGCTCTTGCAAATAATGCCATTTCTAATGCTGTGATCTGATTACCATTGCAATAACCCGATGTATCAACAAAATTCATATTTGCAAGTCCCAAGTTTAAAACATTAATATTCATTAAATTAACAAAATTGATTAAATTCTTCCCAACTATAAATTCAGCAATTGCAATAGCAGCATCATTACCTGAAGAAATCACAAGACCTTTAAGCAACTCCTCAAAATTCACCTTATGACCCTCTTCTAAAAACATTAATGAAGAACCTAAAGGCAAATTATAATACGATGCGGCACTGCTAATAGGAACAATAGTCTTCAAATCTATATTTTTTTTCCTTGCCTCAACTAAAGCAGTATAAATAGTAACGAGCTTAGTAAGCGATGCTGGTGGAAAAATTAAATTTGGATTTTTGGCATAAAAAATACGTTTAGTATCATAATCAATCAAAACAACTGATTTAGCATCTTGAGTTACTCTCTCAATCTCAAATAAATCAATTGAAAAAAGCTTACCAAATACACTAAATAAAATTAAAAAGCTTGGAATAGTAAAGATAATTCTCATAAAGCAACATTATGTGTTATTATATAAAAATTTGTTATAAAATTAAATGGTAAATCTAAAAAGGAGTGCATATCTTATTATGAATTTTTATGATTTCATTAAAGCCTTAGTACCAATTATGCTAATAATCATTGGACTTGGGATAATAAAAAAACCAGCATACTATGTGATACCAATATGCTTAATAGTCACCATGACAATAGTCCTACTTGATAAGAATCTAGGAATAGCTAATACGAGTCTTGCAATATTTGAGGGAACAATAATGGGAATATGGCCTATAATTATTGTAATAATAGCTGCTATCTTCACATATAAAATGGCTGAAAGGCAAAATGACATGAAAATTATAAAAACCATGTTATCAAATGTATCCTCTGACAAACGAATAATAGTTTTACTTGTAGCATGGGGATTTGGTAATTTCTTAGAAGGAGTTGCGGGATACGGAACTGCCGTAGCAATTCCCGTATCAATACTAATAGCAATGGGATTTGAACCATTCTTTGCCTGTCTTCTATGTTTAATCATGGATACATCTTCAACTGCCTATGGCTCAGTAGGAATCCCTATAATATCTCTAGCCCAAGCAACAGGATTAGATGTTATGAGGTTATCATATGATATATCTTTACAACTAATACTGCCAACTCTTATTATACCATTTATACTAGTTATGCTTGTAGGGGGAGGGATCAAAGCTCTTAAGGGGGGAATGTTTATCCTTACACTACTCTCAGGAGCATCAATAGCAATTTCTCAAGTTTATGTTTCAAAAACCTTAGGCCCAGAGCTTCCCGCAATACTTGGAAGCATACCCGCAATGGCAATAACAATAATTTATGCAAAGCTTTTTGACAAAAAAGGTACAACTAATAACAACATAAAAGTATCAGCAATGCAAGGCTTTCTTGCATGCTTGCCTTACATTTTGATAGTTTCACTCATAATAATTGTTTCACCACTCTTCTATGGAATAAATAAATATCTATCAAACTTTAAAACTACTCTTTCAATTTATCCAGGTGCAAATCCACTACAATTTAAATGGCTAACCTCACCAGGCCCCCTAATTATTCTTGCAACAGTAGTGTCTTACTCAATCAGAGGCGTTTCTATAGTTGAACAACTAAAAACATTCGCACTTACAATAAAAAAAATGGCATTATCTTCTTTTGTAATTATTTGCATAGTATCAATATCAAGATTAATGACACATAGCGGCATGATAAAAGACCTTGCAGATGGCATATCAACACTGACAAATACATCATACCCATTATTTAGTCCATTAATTGGAGCTCTGGGCACTTTTTTAACAGGAAGTGATACCGTTTCAAATGTTCTATTTGGACCCTTGCAAACACAAATTGCAGCAAATATTGATGTTAATCCTTACTGGCTTTCAGCCGCAAACACAACAGGAGCAACAGGGGGCAAAATGATCTCACCTCAAAATATTACAATAGCAACAACAACCGCAGGACTTATTGGGCAAGAAGGAAAATTATTATCAAAAACCATATCGTATGCTCTTGGTTATATTTTCATATCAGGCATTTTAGTTCACTTTTTATTATAAATAAAATCTAATAAATAAGACTAACATAGTTATTTTGTTAGTCTTATTTATTAAAAATCAATATAAACCATACTAACACTTGAATTTTTATCTAAGAATTAATATCATGAATACCCAAAGACAAAAAATACATATTATTTAAAACTTCTAACGAAGCCCTAAATCTTACAACAAAGGAGATATGAAAATGAAAAAAATGATCATATTATATGTCTTTATAATACTGCTAAGCACTACCACGGTTTTTGCAGACGATTTAAATACAGATACATCTAAATCAAACCCATGGAGTCCTAAATTCACATTCGAAAACAGCAGTGAATTTAGGTTTGATATGGATGAACTCATTCCTGGTTTGGAAAATAAAAGCCAGATAGGATTTAAATTTACACCATTTGAAAAAAATAAAGAAGTAGGCAAGGATGATCCTTTCTCAGCTTACATTAAAATAGAGGATTTGTTTATAAAAGCTCAAGGAAAAAAGGATGCCATACTTAAAATTAATGTAGGAAATATTACAGCAAAAATAAACATGTATGATTTCTATCTTAAAATGGAATCAATGACTAATTTTGATTTTAATCAAGAATCATTATTTAGTTTCGCGCCAATGACTAGCATTCAAAGTAAATATTACGGTTTCCCAAGCAATAACAGCGCCACAAGAAGAACAATTCTTGCAAAAGGTACAGCAAAAAAAATAGGCACACTTCAGTTTGGATACACTCTTCCACAATTAGAACTTGTGCTTGCAATTGGAGCAACAGGAACAGGTAACAGAAACCATCAAAAAAATGCTAACGATTCAGCGGATGATAAAAAGAAAAAAGAAGAAACTCCTTACAACGATACCTATCGAGGTATGCTTTATGGAACTCAGGTAAAATGGAAGCCAATAAAAAATGAACTAGAACAATACGGCTCAAATGTCATTGCAGAAACTCCATTTGAATTAAACTTTGGAATCTCAGGAGCAATCGGAAACTCAATATTTAATCATTCATCAATAACATATGGACTTAAAGACACAGCTATTGACTCAGATCTAGTTAGCCCAACTTTATCAAATGCATCTATTATGACCTCTATCGGATTTACTTACAAACTTGGTCTTACAAAAATCAATAACAGAAATACTTACCTCTTATTACAAACAGGCTCTGATTTAGGCATAGATCCATTTGCAAGCGATTTCTCTATACTTGGACACATCTCCAAAAAAGCAAATACAGATGACAAGTCTCAATTCGATCCAAAAGGGAATAAACTTCAATTTGATACAAAAAGAACCACTAATTTTGCATTTTCCATAGGAACTGGTATCGGTTTAGCTTGGAATACAGATGAAGGTGAGAAAGAATCATGGTCAATTAATGGAGGTAGCTCCTACAGTAAAAGAATATTTGGCACACAAAACAAAAAATCTGGAATTGGAATTGGAATTACCTACGGACAAAATTTATATAAGCCTACATCTTCAAACAACATAATACAGGAAATCGCTGCAAAAACATTTAAAACCTTCAATGCTGAGATTTCAACTTATGAAGATAACAAAAAAGGCATTATTCCTGGTCTTGGATGGATAGCCTCAATTGGGGTTTATGAGCTATTAAAAGAACGACCTCAATCAGATGATATAATAACCATTCTCACACCCAATACTGCTAATGCTACTACTACCAATAATCAATCGGTTTCATTTGCTGATGCGACCAAGATTGGAGGTGCTTTATACATCGATTACGCAATACCTGTTGAATCTGTATCACAAAATACATATATAATTCCATATGTAGGTACTCATTTTTTAGGATCACTTAAAGGTTCAGATAAAAGCCTATATTTAAAAGCTGGATTAGAGCTAGACAAATTCATCAAATTAACCTCAATATCACTTGGATGGGACTCAAACGATCTTTTCGCAAAAAAAGATCAAAAGGGAAGTGTCTTCTTACAACTTAAAATAAACTTGAATGAATAAATAAAAAAAATCGTTTAAAGAGTAGAAATCTACTCTTTAAACAGTCTATCAAATTTATTTAAAATATAAAATACTATGTATGGGTTAAATGCAAAGAGTGACATTACTATTTTAAATTTCGTTCTTTGCAAATCTTTTCATAAGCATCTTGAATTTTAATAAATTTTTCATTAGCCTCTCTTTGTTTAATAGGTTCATTTGCAAATCTATCCGGATGGTATTGTATGACCAACTTTTTATAAGCCTTCTTTATGTCATCATCACTAGCATTATACTTTAAACCCAATACTTCATAAGGATTAACAATCTCTATATTAATATTTTTATAAGCATCATAACTTTCAAAATCAAGTTCAAGAAACGAACTAACATATCGAATAAATTTATCCCCTTCCAAGTTTCCATATCTAGCTAAATTATTAATCTCTTTAAGAGCTGAGACAAGCCATACAA
The DNA here is from genome assembly GCF_023035795.1 of Borrelia nietonii YOR. Classification (NCBI taxonomy): domain Bacteria; kingdom Pseudomonadati; phylum Spirochaetota; class Spirochaetia; order Spirochaetales; family Borreliaceae; genus Borrelia; species Borrelia nietonii. The sequence continues at coordinate 633,981 of NZ_CP073148.1, read as the reverse complement.
AAAGATCTTTATGCTGAAAGTATCCAAGCTTCAGCGTATATAATATTTTGTCTGCATTTCTGTTCTGAGTAACAGAAAAATGAAATATATTATAAAGTTCTGTCTTATGTTTCTCGGATAAATTTAACGAACTAATTATAAAATTAATATAATTTAATTGCTCACCAGTCATTGACCCCAAAATAGAAATCAACTTGGCCATTAGTAAAAAAGACAATTTATAAAATTCAAATTCCCTTGATTTAGAATAAGAGTAATCTCTTGTTGTGTATATCCTAAACCCACCTAAAATGCTGGAGATTATAAAAAAAATAAAAAATATGAAAAACATACTTAAAAGGAAGGGACTAAAAATTAAAATAAATGGCAATAACAACAAGAAAATTTGAAACAAATTAGACACCTAAATAAACAACCTGTAAATCAAAATCAAGGCATATCGAAACTACTAATAAATTCTATGACTTCTCGTTTTATTTTTTTAAGCTCATCTGCAGATTTAGTCTTTAAAGCCCTAATAATGAAATGAGCAACTCTAATAGAATCATCTCTATTTAAACCCCTTGAAGTAATAGCAGCAGCACCAATTCGAATACCAGAAGTTACAGAAGGATTCTTTGAATCAAAAGGAATTGCATTCTTATTAAGAGTAATGTTTACGCTTTCAAGAACCTTCTCAGCATCAACTCCTGTGATACCTAAAACACCAAGATCAACTAAAAATAAATGATTATCCGTTCCACCACTAACTATCCTAAAACCTTCTGAAATAAAACACTCAGCCATAGCTTTGGTATTATTTATAACCCTAGAAATATAATCCTTAAAATCCTCCATCAAAGCTTCTCTAAAAGCCACTGCTTTACCTGCAATAACATGCATTAAAGGCCCACCCTGGGTTCCTGGGAAAACACAAGAATTAACAGCATCTTCCAGTTTTCTCTCTTTATTATTATAATTTACTATTATACTAGATTCCCTACCTGCAAGAATTAATCCTCCTCTAGGCCCTCTTAAAGTCTTATGAGTAGTACTTGTAGTTAAATGTGCAACATCAATAGGAGAATTATGAAAACCTGTAGCAATAAGACCTGCTGTATGAGCAACATCACACAAAAGATAAGCTGAAACTTCATCTGCTATCTCACGAAATTTTTTAAAATCAATTTCCCTTGAATAAGAAGAAGCACCAGCAATTATTAAATTTGGTCTACATTCTTTAGCTATTTTTCTAACATCATCATAATCAATCATCTCAGACTCCCTTGACACTCCATAAGAATATGCATCAAAAAGCATCCCAGAAAAACTAACCTTACTACCATGAGTTAAATGACCGCCATGAGATAACTCCATTCCAAGAATTCTATCCCCAGGCTTAATAAGTGCCATTATAGCAGCCATATTAGCTTGAGAACCACTATGAGGTTGAACATTGGCATAATTTGCACCAAAAAGCTCTCTTGCCCGTGATATAGCCAAACTTTCAATATCATCAACAACAAAGCATCCACCATAATATCTCTTCGAAGGATAACCCTCAGCATATTTATTAGTCAAAATACTTCCAACAGCCCTTCTTACATCTGATGAGACAAAATTTTCTGAAGCAATTAATTCAATATTTTCTCTCTCTCTTGCAGCCTCCCTTTCAATTAAATCAAACAAAATGCTATCTATCATTAATATTTTCCTCCAAAGTAATCCTATAATTCAAAGAATAATTACTATTTGTCAAGCTTTTATATTTAAACAACACTAAATCAAAATATTCATCGGTCAATAAGTCATCATCATAATCCTCCTTATACCCATAATGAATATAATTATCTGACATATTCAAAAAATAATTAGAACTATCTCTAAATAATACTGCATTTACTATATCAAAATAAATAAATCCAACTTGCTCTAAAAAAAATTCACACCAAATATGTTTCTTAAGATTAGAAGACTTAGAATCAAAATAAAATCCAACCGCGTTTCTTAAAGGTATATTGTTTCGTAAAAACAACAAATTCGTAAGCAAGATCAAATTATCAGCTGAAATCTCTCTCATTTTAATAGACTCATCCAAAGTTAAATCATTATCTATAACCGTAAAATGCAAAATTAAAGCATCAATAATAGATTTTGCCAATTCATAAGCTGAATCTTTCTTATTTATATTCAAGTTAATTGAACTTAAATCAAGTGAATCATAAGATAAATAACGATCCCTCTTATTTAAAACATAAGTTTTAAATTCATACATATTACTATCCGTATTTACCTTAATACGCTTTAAAGCCTCTCTATCAAAAATATCCAAATCCAATTTATAAGTCTCAACTTCAAATTTTAAATTATATGTATTGGACTTTAAACTTTTAAAAAATAAATTATCTAAATCCAATACACTTCCATTATTATCTGAAAATTTAATTTTTTGTCTTTCATTTTCAATTGGACTTAAATAAAAAACATTAAAATTAATGTCATCTGATGTCGAACTAAGATCCTCGCCATTAGCCTGAACAAAATAAATTTCATGAGATATTTTAAACTTTCTACTTCTCTTTAAATTCCACATAAAAAAATTTTTATTAAAATTAAAAGGAATCCTATTACTTTCAATTCCGTCAACTAGTAAAAAAATCTCACCATCAATATGCAAAGTCTTTGGCGGAATAAATTCTATTTCCTCTCGACTCAATGTCAATATATCTTTGGAAAGGATTTTATAAAGTTCATATTTTGTTTGAATAAATATTTCAACAACAGCAAAATCTGATATTAAATTTCTTCCTCTTAATGTAACAGGAACATTTGTCATTAAAACCAAATCCTCAGTAGCAAAAATAAAAGGTTTGTTTTCTTCCTCAAGTTTAATTGGAACTTGTCTACTAATTACAAGAAAAAGTTCATTACTAATTCCTTCCTCGCTCTTTACAAAAACAAGACCTGAAGAGATTTCATCTGTAATTCTAAAAACTATCTTCTTATTGCTCCAACTAATAATACTACTTTTAGTTAAATAATGATCATTAATATTAACCTCTCCAATTTTATCACCTAAATTACGTCCTTTAATGACAATTACATTTTCATGCGAAGCAGGCATCGGTAATATTTCATAAATTACAGGCTTTAGATAAAATAAAAATCCAGAAAAAATAAATAAAATTAAAAAAATTAAAAAAATTAAACTTAAAATAATAGACTGACTCTTAAAAAATACTGCCAAAAACTACCCTCTTTTAACCTTAGTCCCCTCTTCAGTATCAATTAACACAAAACCCTTGGAACGAAAATATTCTCTAATCTCATCAGCACGCTTAAAGTCTTTTCTTAACTTGGCAAGCCGTCTCTCTTCAATCAAAGAATGCATAGTATCATCAATATTGACCCTATCCCTCTCAATCTCTTTAAGCACCCCTTCCTTTAAACCAAGAGATAAAACTTCATCAAATTTAAATGCAAGGAGAAGTTTTAAAAAAGCACTTAAATCATCATACTTAAAAATATCCCATAGCAAAGCTAATGCCTGAGGAATACTTAGATCAAAAGCTATTTTTTCCAAAAAATTATTATAATATTTATTCTCTGAAACAGACTCAATATTATCACAATTCTCATTAAGTAATGCCATGTCAAATTGACTTAATGAAGAATAAAGAAACGTCAATTTATTAAGCATATTTTCTCTAGCTACCTTGCAAGCTCTCAGATTACTAAACGTAAACTTAAGTTGGGTTCTATAATGTGCGGTTAAACAAAAATATCTAAAATCTAAAGGTGAAAATCCATCAGATTCTAAGTCTTTAATGGTAATAAAATTATTATTTGACTTTGACATTTTCTCATCTTCCATAATCAAAAATTCACCATGAACAAACAGGTCGCACCACATTTTATTTAAGTAACATTCCGCTATTGCTATTTCATTTATGTGATGGACTCCAATATGATCAACTCCCCCCAAATGAATATCAAGGGTACTCTTAAAATAATCTAAATTCATTGCCGCACATTCCAAATGCCAACTTGGATAACCAAATCCCCAAGGTGAATCCCATTTCATTTCCTGATCTTTAAATTTTGAATTTGTAAACCACAAAACAAAATCTGATTTATTCTTTTTTGAAAGGTCTATCTCAACTCTAGAAACAGAAGAACACCCAAAATTATTTAGATTAATGCCAGCCATCTGTCCATAATTCTTAAAACGAGACGTATCAAAATAAACATTACCATTAACAAAATAAGTAAATCCATTTTGCTCAAGAACTTTAACCACTTTTATCATGCTAGCAATATACTCACTTGCAACAAGCACTTTACCGGGACGAACTATATTTAATTTAGCACAATCATCAAAAAAAGCTTCTGTAAAAAATCTGCTAATTTCATAAACCGTAAGTCCTCTCTCTCTTGCAGCTTTAACTACCTTGTCTTCTCCCTCATCAAAATCACCTGTTAAATGACCAATATCAGTAATATTCATTGCATAATTAACATTATATTTTAGCAACCTTAAGGATTTAATAAGCAGATCTTCAAAAATATATGTTCTAAGATTACCTATATGGGCATAATTATAAACAGTAGGACCACAAGCGTAAACCTTAATATCAGTAAAATTTTTTACTTCAGATAAACTTTTTGTTTTTGTATTATATAACTTAAGAAGCATACATCCCGTAAAAAAAAATTAATTCTAGAGATCAAAAATACTAAAATAAATTACGATTAACATAATCTCTACATAACTTACTATACAGTTTATTATATTTAAAACAATTTGACAAATTTAGTAACAACTAAACCCAAATCACACCTAAAAGGTTACTTCAAATTTGAAAAAAGTAATAATTCAATATAAAATTAAAAAATATGTCAAAAAACATAAATAATTTCCTTAGAAAAATTAACATTAAACCTAAAACAGAAAATCTTGCAAACTATACAACCTATAAAATAGGGGGAATTTCCAAATTATTCTTAGCGCCCAAAACAATCGAAGATACAGAACATATTTTTAAAATAGCAATAGAAGAAAAAATCAAAATATTTATTTTAGGAGGGGGCTCCAATCTGCTAATAAACGATGGGGGGGAAATTGATTTTCCTATAATATACACTGGACACTTAAATAAAATGGAACTTCAAGACAATCAAATTATTGCTGAATCTGGAACCAATTTTGACGATTTATGTAATTTTGCATTACAAAATGAATTAAGCGGATTAGAATTCATATACGGAATTCCTGGAACACTTGGAGGTGCAATTTGGATGAATGCCAGGTGTTTTGGAAACGAAATTTCTGAAATATTAGATCAAGTTGTTTTTATTGATGAGCATGGAAAAACTATCTGCAAAAAATTTGAAAGAAGTGAATTTTCATACAAAATTTCCCCTTTTCAAAACAAAAATACTGTAATACTAAAAGCAACCCTAAACCTAACAAAGGGCAATAAAAAAAATATTGAAGGGATTATGAAACAAAATAAGCAAAATAGAATAGATAAAGGACATTACCTCTTTCCAAGCAGCGGAAGTACATTTAAAAATAATAAACAATTTTTAAAACCTACTGGGCAAATAATTGAAGAATGCCACTTAAAAGGACTAAAAATTGGGGGAGCAGCGATATCACATTACCACGGTAATTTTATTATCAATAGTAATAATGCCAGCTCTAAAGATATTAAAACCCTAATTGAAAGGGTAAAAACTGAAGTTAAAATAAAAACAGGATTTTTGCTTGAAGAAGAAGTGCTCTATATCGGATTTAACGACAAAAATTAAATTATATACCCCAAAATTCATGATTAATATTTTCAACAATATCTTTCATATTAGCAATTTTGTCTCTACACTTATCAACCAAAGATATATGTTCACGTAAAGACTCTAATGCATCTAAACTCATCTTAGAAACCTCAAATTCACTTAAATCATTATTTAAATTATTAAACTTCCCACTAATAACAAAGTAACTATTAAATATCTCCTTGCACATGTTCTTAGTATCTTTAATCTTAATATCATGAGACAAATACTTATCTTTAAATTCTCCAATCTCCTTTACATGTTTAGCAAGGGTAACATTAATTCTCTCATGCTGCACAGAGTTATTATTAATATTATCCTGAATGTCAATAAAATCCTTATAAATAGCATCAATCTCTGAACTTATAACTGAAATGATATTATTAACCATTTTAAGCTCATCCTTAATAGTTGTCGAATACTTTCCAGAATTAATAGCAAGTTTTCTAATCTCCTCTGCAACAACAGCAAAACTCTTACCAGCATCTCCAGCCTTAGCAGCTTCAATTGCTGCGTTCATTGCAAGCATATTAGTCTGAGCCGATATTAACACTAAAAGCTTATTTGCACTCTGAAGATTATTAGTTTGAGATAAAAGTTCAGAAAAATTCTTATTAATATTCTCAAAAATAGCATTCAATTCAACAACCCTATTCTTTACATCATCAATACTTGCAGAATTTGATGCAACAACTTTACTAAAAACCTCTAAATTCTTATCTATTCCATAAAAAACATTAGCATTCTCTTCAAATCTAGTAGCAATATCCATTATATTTTTACTATGCTCACTAATTGGATTAGATATTAACTCAAAATCCTTTAAAATATTCATAATTGATTTCTCAAACTTAGAAAACGCATCTCCCATTCTATCGTAAGTAGCAAGACTATTATGCATTTCATCTATGCTTTCTGCGGGTATGCTTATCTCAGCTAAACACTTCCTCAATTCCTGTACATAAGCCTTAATGCTATTGTTAATATTAGTAGTTTTTGAAAAAAAACTATCAAATTCAGCACTAATGTAAGAAAAAATAAAAGATTTATATTTAACTTCTAAAACAGACTCAAGATTCAGGATATCCTCTCTTTCCTTTTTATACGTAATCAGCATCCCAAAATCTCTAATAAAGGGTAAAATAAATTTATTATAAAGATAAAATATAATCAGATAAACAAAAAATATAAACCCTAAGAAAAATATTGCATTTGATTGGAATCTAAGAGGAAGATAATTCATATTCAAAATAATACCTTGAACTCCATTCCCATCAATCTGATCAGTACTTAAAAAATAAGAAGAGGTCTTATATTTTAAAATATTCTTGGAAATATTAGGACTCTCCTTAATAAGATCCATAACCTTACTTAACACACTATTTGCATAGTTTTCTGCAAAATTATTAATATTTAAGTCATTAAGACTTAAAAACAAAGGATTAAGCTGCTTATCAACCACAAAAAATTCATAATGCTTATTGCTAGACTTAAGATAAGAATTAAATTGATTTGCAATATCAATAAATAAATTATCAAAACAAACAAAAAAACAGATCACGCCCAATACCGCAGCATCATCATCCATAACCGGCATACTTACAACAGAATAGAGCCTATTTTTTACTCTCTTATAACTTGAATAATACGAAACACGTTTCTTTGCAGGAACCAAGTAAATAGGATTTTCAATAATGTTATTTATACCTAAGAACGAAAAATTTTTATTTGAAATCAAAACATTTTGCCCAACAGGAATGTAGAAAATTCCTTCTAAAGAATTCTCTTCAAGGGGTACATGCTGAAAAACCTTGCTTACCTCATTAAATCCCTTAGAGCTTAAAAATAAAGCAATGCTTGTACTTAAATCTATGAATCGCAAGTCAACACTTGCAATAAAAGTATTTGAAACATTACGTAAAACATTTACAACATTATTATTTGCAATAAGATTTTTTAAAACACCAACAGCACCATTATATTTGTTTTTTACCTGAAAAGCCACATTCTTTGAAAAGAGTTTAAAATCAGACTCAACACGCTCCAAAGACCTATTTTTATAGGTTAAATAAGCTTGCCCTAAAAATAATAAACCAAAGCAAATAAAAATAAAAAGTATGAGATAGAGAGAAAACCTCATATTTTTTAATTTAACATTTACCAAATCCTCATTCATAAAAAAAAATCTCCAAAATTAAACCCATAAAAACAAAGTTTTTAAGCTGTATTAAAGTAATATAATATCATATGAATAATCAATAAATATTCAATAAAATATACATTTTATTATTTCAATATATGTATATAATTATATAATAAAATGTATATAATACTAGTTAGTTATGATATTTTGTAAAAAGTTTTGTGAGGCTTCAAGTGAAAAGAAATCATTCTAGTTCCACTCTCTTTTATAAATTTAATATTGTTATTGTAATTTATACAATAATTATTGCCATGACCATTTTCATATTATTAGATCACGGGTACAGGAAAATAATAACAAAAGAACTTCAAAGCTTTACAAAATTTGTCAATAACATCATAATAAAAAGCTTCTCTAGGGATACAAGAAATATGTTAATCGCTATTGATGACTTTGTTAAGAATTATAATCAACATCTAGGCACACAAAAAAGTGAACATGTAAAAAATGTAATATCCATAGACCAATTAAGTTTATTTCCATCTTATATAAAGATAATAGAATACACAAATAAAAATGGAAAAATATTGTATTCAAGCGATGAGAGAAGACTAAATACCAACATAAACTTACAAGAAATGAAAACGGGTCATAATACAGATAACTACCATACACTTACATTAAATCAAGATTTAACAATAATAAATAATAAATCCTATATACCAATGCTTTACAAGATTCCTCAACCAGATCAAAACGATTTGCATAATACAAGTAATGAAAACATAAAGTCAGAAAAAGATATGATAATAAATCATGATGGATACATTGTTTTATATGCAGACATACTAGAACAAATAAAACAACTGAGAAGAAATATATTTATGCTTTTGGAGAGATCTTTATTAGAAAAAGGAAACCAACACAAAAGCTACCATTACTTCAAGATATATGCAATCAACAGTCAAGGGGATATTTTTGGTGAACAAAACGAAGAAACACTTAAACCTATAAAATTATCCATAAATAGTCTATTTGAAAATAATACAAAAATAACAACCCCATTACTCAATGCAATAGCTAAGAGAAAAAATAATTATAATACTAGCTACAACAACAACATAATCTCTATAACAAGACTTACATCTTCATCTTGGTATTTAGCAATACAAATGAACTATAATAATATATTTTCAAATGAACTTAATAACATCAAATTGATGTCAATATCAATAATAATATTACTCGTAATAATATTTATATTAATCATGATAATCACAATTAGGAAATTAATCATATCAAAAATAGAAAAGCTTAATCAGATCATTCCAAAAGTCAAAGAAGGCGATCTAACAATCAAGATTGAATCAAAAGGAAAAGACTCAATAAGTGACACAATAAATTATTTCGGTCATTTCATTGAGAACTTAAAAAACGTAATAAACTCACTACAAGGCAGAGTAAAATTATTGAAAGACAATGGTGACCTACTCTTTAATGAAATAAATAAAGCCTACGATACAATAACAAACTCAAATAAGTATATAGAAAAAACACAAGGAGAAATAGAAAAACAAGTTGAATTTATTTCAAATACAACAAATACAATAGAAAACTTATCTAAAAATATTGCATCACTTGACAATTCAATTGAAACTCAAGCTGCAAGTGTTGAAGAATCATCCTCAGCTATTGAAGAGATGATAGGAAGCATACAATCAGTCACAGAAATAACACAAAAAGCTGCAAAAAGTACAGAAGAACTTAAAATGTTTTCCGATGATGGTAGAAAAAAGCAAGAAGAAATTATCATGCAAATTAAAGATATTTACAAAAATTCAACTAGACTGCAAGAAGCTAATGCATTAATATCATCTATTGCAAGTCAAACCAACTTACTATCAATGAATGCTGCCATCGAAGCATCTCATGCTGGGGAAGCTGGAAAAGGTTTTGCAATCGTTGCAGAAGAGATCAAAGACCTTGCAGAACAAGTTACTTCACAATCAGAATCAGTTGCAGCATCAATAAATGAAATAATGGATTCAATCAACCATACAGTAAAAACATCAGAATTAACAAATAAAGCCTTCAATCAGATATTCAACTCAATCAACCTAGTAGTTCAAGTCATAGAAGAAATCAATCATACTATGCAAGAACAATCAATTGGTAGCCAAGAAATTTTAAAAGCTTTAAACACAATGAGAGAAATAACATATGAGGTAAAAATAGGCTCAAATGAAATGTTCAGAGGCAATAAAGAGATAATTAATGCAGTTTCTGTTTTAGAAGAAATTAATGTCACTGTTTCAAATTCAATGAAGGGACTAAAAGAAGAAATTAAAAAATTAATAGAAGCAGTTGAAAGCATTAAAACTTTTGGAACAACAAATTCAAACCATATTACAGAAATCAATACAGATACAAATCAATTTAAAACAAAATAGCTAAAGGTAAATCTTATGCATAATAAAACATTTCACATAACAGACAAATATTTAAAAACATCCCTAATGCTATTTCCAATTTTTGCCTATACAAAAAATTTCTTAGAAGGAACCATAATATCAATTTGGATTTCACTATGTATTTTACTTCCAGCAATGATCATTAAACAAATAGGATTAAGAAAGCAAATATTAATAATCTACCTATTAACAATAGGAATTGTTACCAGTTTAACTTACCTATTTATGTACTACGTAACTCCTATTCTTTATGAAAACTTAAGATTTTCAATTCCCATTTTAATAGTTATAATAATCTCATTTCACAAAAATGAACCTTTTAAAAGTTTAAAAGATCCATTAAGCATATTAAAATACTCCAAATTACCAATAATAACATTCATATCACTAAGTGCAATAATTTCACTATTTAGAGAAATACTAAATACTGGTAGCTTACAGCTTTTCAATATTAAATTATCAATCATTAAAGATAGTAATATAATAAAACCTCAAGCTTATAGCTCAAATATTTTTCTAGCAGCATCCTTAATCTTCCTATCAATTAACATATTGATAAACATTAAAGGGAAAAAGAATGAACAGTAAAATAAAAAAAGATTTAAAAGCTAAAATTAGCAAAACAATAAAGGAGCTTGCATTAAGAGAAAACATTAAATTAGAGGAAATAAATATAATCATGCAAAAACCTCCAAAAAGTGAACTGGGGGATTTATCAATACTAATATTTGAATTTAGTAAAATCTTAAAGCTCAGTACATCTGTAATTACTGAAGAAATAATTAAACAGCTTGGAAATAAATATGCAACCAAAGCAATGGGACCTTATTTAAACATAAAATTCAACAGGAAAGAGTACATTAAAGATACAATCAAAAAAGTAAATGAGCAAAAAGAAAAATATGGAATAAATAATATACTTAAAAACAAAAGGATAATAATAGAATTTTCATCACCAAATACAAACAAACCATTGCACATAGGACATCTTAGAAATGATATTATTGGAGAAAGCTTATCAAGAATACTAAAAGCTTCTGGTGCTCAGGTAACAACAATAAATTTGATAAATGATAGGGGAACACATATCTGCAAATCCATGCTTGCTTACAAAAAATTTGGCAATAATACAACCCCTGAACTTTCCTTGAAAAAGGGGGATCATTTAATCGGTGATTTTTATGTAAAATACAACGAATATGCTAAAGATAATGAAATGGCAGAAAACGAAATACAACAGTTGCTATGTAAATGGGAAGAAGGGGATGAAGAGACTGTTCAACTTTGGAAAAAACTAAATAAATGGGCAATTGAAGGAATCAAAGCAACTTATAAGCTTACAAACATTACATTCGATAAAATTTATCTTGAGAGTGAAATATTTAAGATCGGACGAGAAATTATACTTAAAGGATTAGAAGAAGGTTTATGCTATAAAAGAGAAGATAGTGCCATATGTATTGATATACCTACAGGAAAAAATGAAATCTCTGAGCAACAATTTAAACAGAAAGTACTCTTAAGGGCTAATGGCACATCCATTTATCTAACCCAAGATTTAGGGAATATAGTAACTAGAAAAAATGAATTTGATTTCGATGAAATGATTTATGTAGTTGGAAGTGAACAAATTCATCATTTTAAAACTTTATTTTACGTTGCAGATAAATTAGGAATTACAAAAGAAAACAATCTAGTGCACTTATCATATGGCATGGTAAACCTACCTGAAGGCAAAATGAAATCAAGAGAAGGTAATGTAATTGATGCTGACAATCTAATTCATGATTTAAATGAATCAATTATACTAGAAATAAAAAAAAGAAATTCAGACAAAGAAGATTGCCAAAAAATCGCATTAAATATATCATTAGGAGCCATTCACTACTATCTACTCAAAACTGCAATACACAAAGATATATTATTTAATAAAGAAGAAAGTTTATCATTTACTGGAAATTCAGGCCCATACATTCAATATGTAGGCGCAAGAATTAATAGCATACTTGAAAAATATGATGAACTAAACTTACCTAGCGAAAATATTAATTTTGATCTCTTAGTAAATGAAAACGAATGGGAAATAATTAAAATTATCTCTGAATTTGAAGAATATATAATTAAAGCCTCAAAAGATCGTAATCCTTCAGTAATAGCCAACTATTCTTACTTACTTGCAAAAAGCTTCAGTACATACTATCAAGACACGAAAATAATAGATAAAAATAACCCTGAACTTACACATGCAAGAATTGATTTTTCAAAAGCAGTTCTACAAACAATAAAAAACTGTATGCACTTACTTAACATTCCCTACATGAAAAAGATGTAAATTTGAGAAATTTAAATTTACAAGCCTACATCATAATAATTCACAGTCATCCTTGTTAAATATTGACATTATCTTTTTATGATATTTCTCAAATATGTAATACCTCTTAAGCTTAAGAGTATTAGTAAGTTCCTCACCAACAACAAAAGCATCTTTTAATAAAACAAATCCAACGATTCTATCAAAGTTTTTAAACCCAGACTTAGGATTCACTATATCTGAAATACATTTAGAATAAAGTTTGTTAACAGACTCATTAGATAATAAATCATCACGAGAAGCAAATATTATTCCATTAGAACCAGCCCACTTCTCAAGAACTTCAAAATTAGGCACAACAACAGCCCCTAAAAACTTCTGATCTTGACCGACAACCACAACACTCTCAATAAACACAGACTTTGATAAAGCTCTCTCAATAGGCTCAGGTTCAATATTTTCTCCACCTCTTAACACAATTGTATCTTTAGTTCTTCCAACAATTGAAATTTCATTGTTCATTGTCGCACAAACTAAATCCCCCGTCTTAAACCAACCATCTCTTGTTAAAACTTCCCTTGTTGTAGCCTCATCTTTAAAATAGCCACTCATAACCTGAAGGGATCTTACCCAAAGTTCACCTTTCTCACCAGGAGGCAAAGCATTACCATCACTATCAACTACTCTATATTCAACATCTGGCAACAAAGGACCAACAGTATTTGCAACAGGACGTCTAAGACGTCTTACACTTAAAACGGGTCCCGTTTCCGTAAGACCATAACCTTCAAGCACTACAATACCTACAGCTTTGAAAAAATAATCAACATAATCTACTAAAGCTCCCCCACCAGAAACACCAAATTCAAATCTTTTCCCAAGTGCCTTCTTGATCTTTCTAAAAACCAAAACATATCCTAAAAATTTAAAAGGCAAAATCAAAATTAATCCAGTAAGAAAAATAACTTTCTTAAAAAATGAAACTAAAAAATTTGACTTCTTATAAATAGGAACAAGACCCAAAAATTTTTCCTTAAGTTTTACATAAATGATTCCCACTTTTAAGAAAACATTAAATAAAACTTTCTTTAAAAAAGATTCCGATACTCTCTTAATAATACCAATCCTTATGCCTTCCCAAATCCTTGGAACAGAAATAATTGCATGGGGATTTAAAGTTGCAAAATCTTTAAGCAAAATAGGCCCGATAGGCTTTGAATAAGCAACTGCTATACCTTTAAGCATAACTATATATTCACAACTTCTCTCAAATGAATGCCAAAGAGGAAGAATAGATATCATTATTTTCCCTGGTTCAAGTGTTGGCAAATAATTACAAATCCTATCTAGTTGAAAAATAAAAGATTCATGACGAAGTACAACACCTTTTGGCAATCCTGTTGTTCCTGAAGTATATATTATAGTAGCAATATCTTTTCCAGAAACCTTTTCAAGCTCAGAATCAAACATTTTAGGATTATCTTTTAAATAATCATACCCCACACTCAATAATTGTTTATAAGAGATTATTGTAATATTTCCCAATTTATCTTCATAAAGTTTATCATCATCAATCACAACAACATGTTTAACAAATTTAAGCTCATGTTTTTTAGCAATGATTTTTTGAAGCTGTTTAGCATTCTCCACAAAGACAAAACTAGACTCAGAATGATTAATAATATAAGCTAATTCATCATCAGACGAATCATTACCCCTCGGAACATCAATAGCTCCTAAGCTCATAACAGCAATATCAATAATTATCCACTCTCTTCTTGAATCAGAAATAAGAGCTACTCTATCGCCTTTCTTAATCCCATAATGCAAAAGACCAGATCCAACCCTCTTAACTTCATTCCAAAAATCAGAATATATCTGTCTCTTAAAATCTTTAGACTCATTTTCTCTGTAAATAAAAATATCAAGATCACCATAAAATCCCACAACTTCCCTAAAGCGCTTAGGTACAGTATCCAGCATAAATCCTCCTTAACTAATTTAACAAAAAGAGCAACAAACTAACAAAGATATTATAAAAACTATGAACAAAAACCGAATAGTATATATTCTTATGTATCAAATATATATAGGATAAAATCCCCCCAAAAATTAATGCAAAGAAAAACCCAATAAATCCATAATAAAAATGTCCATAAGCAAAAATAATACTACTAAGAAAAGCTGCAATTAATGAAACAACCCCTACCTGTTTAAGTTTAGTAATAATAAAAGCCCTGTAAAACAATTCTTCAACTCCTCCTGTAAAAAGGGAAGTAATAACCATTAAAGCAAGTGATTGCTTACTGCCTATATTCCACATAAAACCAGAACTACCTGCTTCAACCCACAATCGCAATGATTCTGGGAAACAATAAAAAATACATAAACATAAAATAATCAATAGAAAAAAAATATAAATAAGCAACTTGACAAAAATTAAAAATGCTTGCCAAATAAAAATGGGCTTGAATTCAGGAATAAAAAACTCATCTCTAAAATCATAAGAACTTGTTAATTTAGCAAAATAGACAATGAAAATAATTAAAAAAGCACTATATAACCAATAATAATAATGGTTTATACTAAAATTCCAAAGATCAACACCAACATAATCGAAAGGAGAGAGACGAGAAACTATAAAATAAGATAATAAAATCTCCAAACAAGCATACCTTAAAGGGTATTTATTTAATAATGTCATAATAAATTATAGATACATAAATATAAGATTGTCAAACTTTATAATAATTAATCCAAAAATGATCTGATATATTTTTGATATTATTTAAAATATACTTCTTCAAAAGAGATTTTTAGTGATTTTATTGTTTTTAATAAGCGCATTAAATTTATTAATAAGATATTACTTAAGACTAAATCCAATATATTTAAATTTAATCTTAATGTTAATTTTTCTAATCAAAAGAAATGCTCATTTTTCACTCACATTCATGATTAGTATAAGTTTTCTGATCATCTTTGAGATTAGTCTAAACTTTAAAAGACTTGAAGATAATGTTTATCAAATAACAAACATTACCTATTTTGCAAAATACTCAAATACCAAAATTGAATCAATAGATGGATTTGGGAAAAAATATAAATTCATATTCAAAAATATTGAAGATAAATACAAAATTGGAGATATAGTCAAAATTCAAAATAAGAAAATGCAACTTATTAAAAGACCGCTGCTAGTAAAGCTTAGGGAAAAATATAATAAACTAATAAACCAGTTTTTAAACTCAATCAGCATCAAATATTCTCACTTTTCAAAAGCAATTCTAACAAACAATAAATCAGATATAACAAAATACGAGAGTAATTTATTTCAAAAAGCAGGTATATCACATATCTTAGTGGTATCTGGTCTACATTTTTACCTAATTTATATCATTTTTTATTATTTAGTCCATATAATTGAAAGTGAAAAACTAAAATATTTAATTCTAAGCATAATACTACTCAATTATTTAATCTTAACGGGCTTTTCACCATCTGCACTAAGAGCATTCATAATGATAGAAACGCTTATGATCTATAAATTAACATATGGAAAAATTAATTTGATTAGTACATTATCAATTAGTTTTATAATAAATGCCATTATCTTACCACACACACTAAATTCAATAGGATTTAAGTTATCTTATCTTGCAGTACTTGGAATATCAATCTCTCTTGCTCTTAATCAAAGATATAACTTAAATAATCTCATATCTCCACTTTTTACAACACTTGTAATTCAAGTTTCAACAGCTCCCATTCTTTATGCTAATAATCTCAATCTTCAGCCAATCTCAATACTATCAAATCTAATAGTTACTCCCCTAATGCTAATATTCTTGATAATAACAATATTAAGTTTAGGTGTCTACACGGTTAACACACATCTATTTTTACTCCTTGATCTAATTAACACTCATATCTTTAAGGCAATAAAAGACACAGCCATGCTCTTTAGCAAATTTCCAGTAATTCAAAATCATAACATAGGAATATTTTTAGTCTTAAGTATTCTAACGATATTTTACATAATTTATAAATTAGAACAAGAAAAGAGATACTGCAACAAAAGCGCAAAACACTAAATAGCAATATGCTATATTTTTAATATCTATGAACATAAATTATAACAGCATAAACAGCATAAAACGTATGCTTGAAAGCAAAAATATAGCTCCACGAAAAATATGGGGGCAAAATTACTTAATTAACGAGCACATAAGAGAAAAACTAGTAGATGCGCTTGAAATCAAAGAAAATGAAAGAATCTGGGAAATAGGTCCAGGACTTGGAGCAATGACAATTATCTTACTTAAGAAAGCAAATTTCTTGACAGTCTTTGAAATTGATCCTAAGTACTCAGAAATTTTAAATGAACAATTTGGACAACTTAAAAATTTTAAGCTAATAAAAGGTGATTTTTTAAAGACATATAAACAAGAAGGACAAAATATTAATAAAATATTTTCAAATTTACCTTATAACATTGCATCAAAAGTAATATCAATGCTTATTGAAGATGAAATCTTAACTCATATGGTATTTACAGTACAAAAAGAACTAGCAGACAGAATGCTTGCAAAAGAGGGAAATAAAAATTACTCGTCATTCACAGTGCTAGTTCAATCGCACTTTAATGTAATTAAAATAATGGATATTGATAAAAAAAATTTTTATCCAATTCCTAAAGTAAAATCAACAACTCTCAAACTCATTCCGTGTAAGAAAGAAATTAAAGATTTTAAAGCATTCAACAAATTAGTTAGAACAGTATTTACAAGTCGAAGAAAAAAACTTAAAAATACGATCATTAACTTTATTGCAGACGACAATATCCTTAACGAAGATTTCTTAAAAAAATTTTTAGATAAAAGACCTGAAGAGATTTCTGTTAAAGAATTCATTGCTATTTCAAATAAACTAACTACCAATCATCAATGCACTTGTTAATACAATATCATCTACAGAACAACCTCGTGAGAGATCACTAACGGGATTCTTAAGTCCTTGTAAAAAAGGTCCATAAGCCTTAGCAAAAGCCAATCTCTCAACAAGCTTATAACCAATATTACCAGCCTCCAAATTAGGAAAAATAAGTACATTTGCAGAACCGGCAACCAAGGAATCACTGCATTTTTTCTCTGCAACGCTTTTAATTAAAGCAGCATCAATCTGCAGTTCCCCATCAACAAGTAAGTTCGTGCTTTTTTTCTTAACGATATCTAAGGCACACCTCACCTTTTCAACTTCAACAGAATGAGCAGACCCTTTTGTAGAAAAGCTTAAAAGAGCCACTTTTGGTTCTGCACTAAAAATATTTTTAAATGAATTTGCACTCTGTATTGCAATTTCTGCAAGCTGCATAGAATCAGGATTTATTATTACAGCACAATCAGCAAACATTAAAATTCCCTCATACCCAAAACAAGTTTCAAACCGACCAAAATCATTCCCAGTATCCATAATCATAAAAGAAGATATACATTTAGTTTCTTTAAGTTTAGGAAGTATTCCAAACACACTCCTTAAAACCTTAGCAGAAGATGCTAAAGCACCACATACACAAGTCTTAACTTCACCAAGTCTCACCATCATCATAGAAAAAATAATCTCATCTAAAAGTTCCTCTCTAGCCTTACTTAGAGTTAATGTCTTACTGTGTCGTAAACTTAAATATTCATCTAAATATCTATTAAAATCTTTAAAAGAATTGGGTTCTATAATTCTTATCATTTCTAAGATATCACCACTAAAGCCCACAAATTCTTTTAATCTTCTAAAAACCTCATCCCTACACCCAATAAGCACCACAAGTCCTGCAAGTTTTTCCTTTAAAATATAAATAGTAGCCTTTAAAATCCTATCATCCATACTTTCAGGAAAAACTATACTAGCCCTATCTCCCTTTTCCATCACAATTCTTTTTGCTCTACCACAAACATAATCTTTAAAATTAAAAGATCCCATAATACTCTCCATATCACATTTATCATTAATAAAAGCATAAATTATTTAATAAATAAAATGCACAAAATAACCTATATTAGTATTAAAATATGAATATAGTACATCAAAAAAGGAAACAATAAATCAAGTGAAAAAAAAGAACTTAATTACAGCTGCATTGCCATATGTTAACAACATACCTCACCTTGGCAACTTAGTACAAGTCTTATCAGCAGATGCTTTTGCACGATACTCAAGAATGATGGGCATAGAGACACTTTACGTCTGCGGAACAGATGAATACGGGACAGCCACAGAAACTAAGGCTTTAATTGAAAAAACTACCCCTGAAGAACTTTGCAACAAATATTATGAAATACACAAATCAATTTATGAATGGTTTAACATTAAATTTGACATTTTTGGACGCACAACTAACAAACGCCACAAGGAAACTGTACAAGATTTATTCTTAAAGCTAGAAAAAAATGGTTATACCACAGAGAAAGAAAGTGAACAATTTTTTTGTAAGCAAGATCAAATGTTTTTAGCAGATAGATATGTAACAGGCGAATGCCCAAATTGTGGAAATAATGCAAAAGGGGATCAGTGTGAAAACTGCTCTAAGTTATTATCCCCAACCGATTTAATAAATCCAAAATGTATAATTTGCAAAAATATTCCCATTATAAAAACAACTAAGCATATCTACATTGACTTACCAAAGATAAAGGATGAACTTTCACATTGGATGCAAATAACCGAACTAAATACAAACTGGAATACCAATGCCATTAAAATAACAAATGCATTCTTAAGAGATGGACTTAAAGAGAGAGCAATAACAAGAGATTTAAAATGGGGCATACCAGTACCCAAAAAGGAATATGAGAATAAAGTATTTTATGTATGGTTTGATGCACCAATTGGATATATATCAATTACAAAAGAAATCTCAAAAGATTGGAAATCCTGGTGGAAAAATAATGAAGAGACGAATTTAGTGCAATTTATCGGAAAAGACAATATTCTATTCCACACCGTTATATTTCCCTCAATAGCACTTGGAAGCAAGGAAAATTGGACAATGCTAAGCAAACTGGCTTCAAGCGAATATTTAAACTACGAAAACTTAAAATTTTCAAAATCTGCAGGAACTGGAATATTTGGAAACGATGTCATTACCACTGGCATACCTTCTGATATTTGGCGATTTTATATATATTATAACAGACCTGAAAAATCTGATTTTCAATTTATGTGGGATGACTTTATGGAAAGGGTAAACAGTGAACTTATTGGAAATTTCTCAAACCTTGTTAACCGAGTATTAACATTTTATAAAAAATTCTTTGGAGACCAAATAGATAAGATAGAAATAAAAGAAGATTTTTGGCAAGAAATCAATCTTAAATATGATAAAACCCTAAATTTTTTCAAACAAGTCGAACTAAAATCGGCCCTAAAAGAAATTCTTGACATCTCAAGAACAGGTAATAAAATATTTCAAGATAAAGAACCATGGAAAACAAAAGACAGTACACCTCAAAAAACAAAAGAACTATTATTAAATTTAATATATTTAATAAGGGATCTATCTATCTTAATCTCACCATTTATACCGCACACAAGTGACAAAATAAGAAGATTTTTTGGAAACAGTTATGAAATTTCCAACAGATTCTTAGGAACAAATTTGGGATTAAGTACAATTCAGTTCACAGAAGTACTATTTATAAAACTAGAAAAACACTTAATTAATAGTTTAAAATTAAAATATTCAGGAAGCAAAAACATGCAAGATGAACAAACAAGCAATCAAATAAATCCAATAAATTTATTTAGCGAACAAGTATGCTTAAAAGTTGTACAAGTAAAAACAATAGAGCGAAATCCAGACGCAGAAAAGCTGTTCATTTTAAAACTTAATGATGGAACTCCTGATGGCAAACAAATTGTAAGCAGTCTTGCAGATTATTACAAAGAAGAAGAACTAATTGGGAAACACATAATAATAGTAGATAACTTAAAGCCTGCCAAATTTAGAGGAATAAAATCTGAAGGAATGCTAATTGCAACTGAAGATAAGGATAAGAATTTTAAAGTAATAATTGTAGAAGATTTTAAAGATAATCCCATTCCTGGAGAGAGAATAATACTTGAGGGTGATAGTTACAAGGAACTAAAATCACCAGCTAAAATCAGCATAGATAAATTCTTTAAAACTCAAATTGTAGCAGAAAATGGAGAACTTAAAATAAACGGTATTAACCTAATACTAGAACATTCTAAAGAAAAAATATTATCTATAGAAATTCCAAATGGAAAAGTCTATTAAATCTTAAATAAAGCAAAATCAATGAATATTAAAAAAACTCAAATAGAAAGCTTAAATGAAAATTATCTACAAAGCAAACTATGGACAATCGTAAAAAAAACCTCAAGCAACAAAAGTCCATGGAAAGCCATAGCATTAAGTAGTGACCATTTTAATAAAATTCTTGTGATGCAAAGAAAGATCTTTGGAAATCTATACTTAAGTTACATCGCCCATCCAGAATTTTCAAATAAGAAAATTGAAGAAATTAATGTAAATGAACTTAATACCCAAATCAAAAAATTTAGTGAAGATATAAGGCAATATTTACATAAAAATACCATATTTGTACGATATGATTTAATGTTTTATACCACAAGAAGCTTAAAAGAAGACTATATTCCACTAAAACTTAAATTTGAAAATCTTAAAAAATCATTCGATGACATACAACCATCAAATACAACCATACTAGATTTGCAAGATTCATTAGATGCCATTAAAGCTAAGATGAAAAAGAAAACAAGATATAATATAAACCTTAGCAGCAAAAAAAATATTCAAGTCATTATAGATGATGATTTTAAATATTTTGATGAATTTTATAAACTTCATAAAGAAACCGCTCAAAGAGATAAATTCGCTATTCACTCAAAAGATTATATAAAAAACTTAATAAAAGCATTCACAGAAGATACAAATTCCAAAATCAAACTAATAATTGCATTACACAATGAACAACTAATATCTGGAATTATTGTTGGAATATATAAAGACAAGGCCACATACCTCTACGGTGCCTCAAGTAGATCAAATAGGCACTTAATGCCAAATTATGCTGTACAATTCAAGACAATACAAATGCTTAAAAGTCTTTCAATAAAAGAATATGATCTCCTAGGAATTCCTCCAACTGCTGATGCAAAACACCCTTTATTTGGTCTATTTCAATTCAAGACTGGATTTGGGGGAAAACTTATTCATAGAATTGGATGTTATGACTTTGTGTACAAAAAATTTTTATATAAAGTTTATAGCATTTTTGAAATACTAAGATACATCTACTATAAAATCATAAAAAAAAGATTTTAAGTCATAATACTCACTAAATTCTTAAATTGCAGCCCTCTATCAAATTCATTCTTAAAAAGCTCAAAAGAAGCACTGGCTGGGGAAAATAAAACTATATCATCCCGAATAGAGTTTTTTTTAGCATAATAAACACATTCTTCTAAAGAAGAAAAGATAAAATAATGAAGATTATTATCTTCTAAAAATTTAATAATCTTTAAAGTAGCACTTCCTCTTAATAAGATCCAAGTTTTAACCATACTTAAAATCTCACCAAAAACTGCAAAATCAAGCCCTTTATCAGTCCCGCCAGTAATAAGATTAATCAACCCTCCGTAGGGCCTTAAACTTTTAACAGACAAAACTGTAGAATCAGGAATTGTTGATGCCGTATCATTATAATATTTAACACCTTCAAATTCCCGTACGAATTCTAACCTATGTTCAATACCATCAAAATCAGTCAAAATCTTAGATACAACACTTAAATCCAAACGTAAATAACTTGCAATAAAAACGGTGATCATTTTAGAGATCAATAACACAATTCTTGAGTCACTAAGAGTACTCATCACTTTATTATTTAAATAAACTTTACCCATCTCAAAATAAAAAATATCATTTTTAAAGTTTAAAGGCACAGTTTCTGAGAATAAAATGAGCTTGGATTTAGATTTAAATTTATAAAAATAATTATAATAAGCTTGATCCTGAGAGATCAAAATCCCGGAATTTTGATTTATAAAAATTTTTGACTTATCTGCTATGTAGCTATCAAAATTTGAATAATAATTTTGATGATCACAATAAATATTTGTAATAATACTAACAATAGGACACAAATTTTTAAGATCATGTAATTGCCAAGAAGAAAGTTCTAAAACAATAGGCGATGTTCCATCAAGTTCATCTAAAAAACTTAAAGGAGATATCCCAATATTACCTCCAAGCTTAGAATTCGGATACTTAGCAACTAAAACCTTATGCAAAAGAGATGCAAGTGTAGATTTTCCCTTAGTTCCTGTAATAGCAATTATCGGATTTTGATTAAACATTAAAAATAAACTAATATCGGTCTCAACTCTTTTTGCAAGCTTTAAATACTTATTATCAAAGCTTACACCAGGATTTTTAATAACAATATCTGCGCTCTTAAAATCATCCTCATCATGATATCCTAAAACATATCGGACTTTATCTTTAAATTGCTTCAAGGACTTAATACTTGGACCTAATTCCAACTCACTCTTTAAATCAGTAATTACCAAATTACCGCCATGTTTCAACAAAAATTTAGCAGCAGCAAGACCTCCTCCATGAAGCCCCAAGCCCATAATCAAAAAATTTTTACCTCTTATATCATTTAAATACACAGCATCAGTATTATAACAAAATAATCAACCTGTTTTAATAGACTTAATCCACTTAGTACTATAAAAATAAGGAAGAGAAATACCCAACTTAATTACATCTTCAAGAGTTGGAATAAAGACAATAAGTTCAAATGGGGTCTGCGTATACTTTGCTAAAAAGTATGCAATAGGAATTGTATAAATAAAAGTTACAGAACCTTCCATAATAGCTCCAAAATTTGGAGATGCACCTGCACGGAAAAACCCAAATAAATATTGAAACGCAAGTGATGTAAAAAATACTGAAATAGAATAATATCTTAGCATAACTCCCATAAGATCTGCATACTCCAATTTATAGAAAATATGGGGAGCTATAAATGACAAAGCAAACATTATAAAAGAGGTCAGAACAGCCAAAACAAAACCTATCTTGCTCAAATATATCGCAACAGACATTATTTCTTCTTTATCATTATTCATCTCATGTCCCATCACAATATTAACAGCAAAGCAAAAAGCATGAATTATATTAAATCCAATAAAATAAATAGAAAAAGTTATACTATAAGCTGCATACTTAGCAGTATCAATTCTTGAAAAGATCGCAATTAAACCAAAATATCCCAAATACCAAATAAAATCATTTAAAAAAATTGGAACAAAAACCTTAATTAACTCAGAAAATATCACAGGATTGATTTTTAAATTTTCAAGCTTAAGATAAAAATGCGAATTTGTATTAAAAACAGTATAAATAAGATAAAAAATAAGCTCAATCAGGCGAACCAACGTAGTTGCAATAGCAGCACCAACTACTCCCATATTAAGCACAAAAATAAATAAATAGTTAAAAACTACATTTAAAATAACTGAAATAACAGAAGTAGCAATTTGAATTTTAGTTATTTTAACAACTTTTAATGAATTAGCAATAATTCCCTTAACAACTGCAAATATAAAAGAATAAACAGCAATATTAAGATAAGATACTCCATAAAAGACAGCTACTGGATCATCGGATAATAATCCAAGAAAAAAATATGAATAAAATAATGCAATTACTATAAATAAAAAGGAAAAAAACAAAAGAATTAAAATACTAATAAAAAATGTATTTTTAAAACTATCAATATTACCTTGAGCATATTGCCTTGTTGCCAATATGTTATAAGCTCCCATTACAGCAAAAGCAATAGTACTAAAGAGTTCAAAAAGTTTATTTGCAAGAGAAACCCCAACAACAGGATAATCACCAAGATAAGACACCATAATATTATCTGTAAATGCAACAACATTAAATAAAAAGAATTCAATGGTTGTTGGGATTGCAATATTTAAAATATCTTGATACACACTGCTTTTCTTGGATTTGCTTAATGAATACATAACCTCCCCCTAAATATAAAAACAGCAAATTTTCAAATTGTCAAAAAAACAAATTCAAGTTTAAACAAACATACTATAGAAAAATAGAGGGAATTCCTTTATTAAAGAAATCAAAATAAATTTTAAATTTATAGCTCATACAATACCCTAATTGTCATTATAATGCATTTTAAAAATTAAATCAGTTCTTCAGAATGAACTTCCCTTATCCAATTATCTTTAAAAAACTATATTACAATAAATATATTTTTAATGATCTCTTAACAAATTCAGGAAATCTAAATCACTAAAAAATAATAAGCACAACTTTTAGATATTAAGCAAAGAATGAAGGCCACCAAAAATCACAAAATAATCCCAAATATTCCCAATGCTCTAAACATACATTTCTCCTTACCATCAAATCTCCATTAATAACACCGAGATTCCTTCCCATACATCACAACAAAGCATAAATCTACAAGATTAGACGTCACTGCAAAAGATGCATATTCACTACTCCCAAGCCAAGCATAAAAAGCATGCAAAATAGTTATGCTTAAAACCCTAATATACGTAAATTTCCCTTAGAAAACACTTGAGAAGCATAAACACTAAGTACAGCACCAAATACCAATATAACAATTAAAAAAAGAAAAGCCTCAAAAGATGTAGGAATGGCTAATACCAATAACTCTCTTAATATTGAATGGTAATTATAAACTTATTTAACATAATTTACTTAGTTTGCCACTTTTATAAACTTAATTTAAACTTAACATTAATAAAATCTTAAAATTACTCCCACAACAAAAACAAACTATAATATAATTACATTCTAATGAAATCATTAAATATCTTTTCACTAATACTCTTAGTTAATAACTTCACGTTACAAGCAAACCCAATATCAAAACAAGACTTAAAAATCTTACTTCAAACCATAAAAACTTTAGATAAATCTTATCAAAAACAAATAAAAGACAATCCTATTCAATTTATAAAAGAGCTTAAACCATTACTTGAAGCAGAAAAGAATGCTCTCTTAATACTTGTAAATAAAAAAATCCCAATTCCTAGAGAATACAACCCAACCGATTTAGTTTATTTAAAAGATTTCAAAAAATTAAAAAATATTGGAAAAGAAAGCTTAAGGCTAAGAAAAATATTAATAGATGACTTAATTAATCTTGTAGAAGCAGGTAGAGAAAATGGCTTACAAATAAACATAGTGTCAGCATACAGAACAAGAGAATATCAAAAATTTTTATTTGAATATAATGTAAAAACTTACGGACTTAAGATAGCAACAAGCCAATCAGCAACTCCTGATCACTCACAACACCAACTAGGAATAACCATAGATTTTATAAAAATAGATGATAATTTACTAAATACAAAAGCTGGTAAATGGCTTTATGAAAATTCATTAAAACATGGATTCTCATTATCATATCCAAAGAATCATGAAAGAGAAACTGGTTATAAACCAGAACCTTGGCATTACATGTACATTGGCAAACAAGCATGCATCTTACAAAAAAAATATTTCAACAATTTACAATATAAACTTCTCAAATTTTGGCATGAAAATAAAAAAGAACTTTCACAGTTAATTCAAAAATATACAAATTAATATTAACTCTCTTTACCAACAGATCTTAAATATGAGCATAAAAGACTATCAAGTAATTCAATATCTGATTTATTATAATCAGACTTATTTAAAGAAAACATATTAAGTTCTTCTCTAATCAAACTTATAACTTCTTTATCTTCAACAAAATCAGCTATCTTAAGTTTTAAATAACCAGTCTGCTCAAGACCAAATAAATTGCCAGGACCTCTTAATTTAAGATCCTCTTCTGCTATTTTAAATCCATCTATATTTTCTTTTATAGTCTTAAGTCTAAATTTTCCTGATTCTGTTAAAGGTTCCTTGTAAAGCAAAAACAAAAAAGACTTTAAGCTACCTCTACCAACACGCCCTCTAATCTGATGCAAAGTAGAGAGTCCAAAACGCTCTGCATGCTCTACTACCATACAAGTCGCATTTGGGCAATCAATACCAACTTCAATAACACTCGTTGCAACTAAAATATCTATTCTCTTTAAGTAAAAATCACGCATAATTTCTTCCTTAACATGGGATTCAAGCTTAGAATGAATCATTGCAACAGAATACTCAACAAAAATATTCTTAAGATTTAAACACATACTAGTAACATCTTTTAAATTAAACTTCTGTGAAGATGATATTAAGGGATAAACAAAATAAACTTGATGTCCTTTTGCAAGCTCATTTTTTAAAAATTCATATACCTTCTCTTCATTACCAT
Organism: Borrelia nietonii YOR; assembly: GCF_023035795.1. Classification (NCBI taxonomy): domain Bacteria; kingdom Pseudomonadati; phylum Spirochaetota; class Spirochaetia; order Spirochaetales; family Borreliaceae; genus Borrelia; species Borrelia nietonii. Next base: position 606,837 of record NZ_CP073148.1, on the reverse strand, counting down.
GTTTTGCTAAATACGTAGTAACAGGTATTCGGCTCTCAGGACCTCTTTTAATTAAAGATACTTCAAGATCACCAAAAAGAGTCAAAGCTAAACTTCTAGGAATAGGAGTTGCTGACATTAAAAGCACATCAACCTCTTCTCCCTTATTTTTAAGCTCCTCTCTTTGATCAACACCAAATTTATGCTGTTCATCAATAATGATATAAGCTAATCTTTTAAATTTTGTTCCCTGAGAAAAAATAGCATGAGTTCCAATTACTAAACTATAAGTTCCACTTTGAATTTTTTCTAAAACCTCATCTCTATCTCTCTTTTTTAAACTACCAGTCAAAAAAGCTATAGAAATATTAAAATCTTTTAGTATATTTGCTAAATTATTATAATGTTGCCGCGCCAAAAGATCAGTAGGCACCATCAACGCAACTTGATACCCAGCTTCAATTAAAGGAATGCTAGAGAGAAAAGCAACAATGGTTTTCCCACTTCCAACATCACCTTGCAATAATCTATTCATTGGCTTATTACTTTCAAGATCATTAATTATTTCATCAATTGCAACTCTTTGATCTTTTGTAAGCTTAAATGGAAGTTTTAAAATAATTTGATCAAGCAAATTCCTAGGTAAATTTCTTTTTTTCCTCAAGAAAAACACAGAACTTTTTCCCCTTGAAAAAAACTGAAGCAAAAAAATCTCCCTATAAATCAAAGTCTTTTTTGCCTTTTCAAGCATTTCAAATGAACTTGGAAAATGAATCTCATTTAAAGCCTCATGAAAGGGCAACAATGAATACTTATTTATCAAGAATTCAGGGACGTCTGACTGCCCAAACTTTAAAAAATAAATAAGGGCTTCTTTTACATAAGACGATATTTTCTTAGAAGTTAGTCCTTCACCAAGAGAATAAACTGGCATAATTTTTTTAAATCTTTCAGGATTACAACTAAACACTTCACTATCAAAATTAGAGCAACTCCACATCTGAGTATAATCGTTGTAATTGAACTTAGAATAAATATAAAATTTTTGACCTACCTTAAAAACCCCTTCTAAGAATCCCCTATTAAAAAGAAGAATTTCAAATATCTCATTATTTTCACTCTGAGCTATAAGTTTTAAATTCCTTTTAAAATTATTTCCAAAATCTCTATGTTCTAAAACAGTAAAAACTGTCATAAGTTCACAATTTCTCACTTCCAGTGAATCTGGAAAAGTTTTTATATTTTGACGATCCTCATATTTTTTAGGAAAATATTCTATAAGTTCTCTGATATTTGTAATGTGAAGACTATTTAATCTCTCAAGCCCTTTCTTACCAAGACCACTTATACCTTGCAGGTCATATTTAAATTCATGTAAGAACACTAAAATTCCTAAAAAGGCAAATAAAAGCCTAGACTACTAATAGCCCATATAGCTTGCTCACAAATAATTATAAATGCCAATAACAATGCTCCTGCCACAATTAAACTAATAGCATAAGACATATGCTTATCTGTAACTATATTGTTTATCTTAATAGACAAGGGCATTAACAATGAATCAACGCTTTTCATGAAATCAGTACCAGCAAATAGATGTAAAACCAAAAATATTAATCTTAAAATAAAGAAAAAAATAAGAGCAAAAAAAACACTTCTCAATATTCCCCAAACTTCAATAATAAACAATATAACAAATGTAGACAGTTTATAATTACCGTAAGACAACATTCTCTCAACTATTGTAAGAGTAATTAAAGCTGCAATGGGCGAAAAATCATATATGCCAATCCTAAAAAACCTAATCCTTCTAAAAATAGATAAAAATGGCTCTGTTGAATTATATATAAATCTAAAAAACGCACTAGTATTAATTCCTGAGGATACAAGCCAACTAAGAAGAATTCTAACCAAAATTAAAATTCTATAAATGTTTAAAAATACAATTAAAGTCTCTATTATCACAACTAATCCTCCTAATCAAACCAAATATCCTCCACTATCTTATAACATCTCAACTCATTAAGTTTAGATTCATCAGGTTTAAAGTTTAAAGTCAAGTCCATTTTAAGCTTCAAGCTTTTATCATCATTTTTTAAATAAAGATAAACATGTGAAAATCCAGTATTATCTTCAAGAGCAAAGATTTTATCTTTTAGAGAATAAAGAAGATGGGAATCATTGAGTCCTTCATTAGAAAATTTAATATGAAGATTATTAACCTTATTAACAGCACCTCTTTTAATACTTAAAACTTTTTCAACTACTATTGAAAACCTATCTCTATTAAATGTGAGCTTACCTATAACACCAATAACACCACCTTCTATCAATAAATGTTGATATTTTTCATAACTTTCAGTAAAAACTACAATATCAATCACACCTTTAAAATCTTCAATAACTCCAAAGGCCATTCGAGCATTATTTTTCTTAGTATGAATAACCTTTACCATACTTAGACTACCAGCAAATTTAACAATAGTATTCTTTCTAACAGCAAGATCTTCCAAAATATTAAAGTTTGTAAAGCGTTCCAATTCAGATTTATAAGGATCAAGAGGATGTCCAGATACATAAAAACCTAAAAGGTCCTTCTCAAATTTTAAAAGTTCAGGATAAGAATATTCCTCAAATACATTATAACTAAAACTTTCCACAACAACATCTTGGGATTCAAGAGGGCCAAATAAACTATTCTGACCAAGTTTTTTATCATTCTTATCTTTTGCTACAAAAGCTATTAACTTATCAAGATTTTCAAAAAGTGTTTTCCTATTTTGACCAAGACTATCAAAAAGTCCAGACTTTATTGCAGCCTCAAGAAATTTTTTATTTATAACCTTATCATCCACTCTTCTAATAAAGTCTTCAAAGGACTTATATTCCCCATTCTCTTGCCTCTCAGTAATTATAAGATCAACTATTAAACCCCCAATATTCTTAATCCCATTAAGACCATAAGAAATATTAAAGCCCACTACACGAAATTCTTTAAAAGACTGATTTATATCGGGTTTTAAAACATCAATCCCCATCGATTTTGCTTCTTCAATATAATAAGATAGCTTCTCAGTATTATTAATCTCATTTGTTAAGTTGGCAGCCATAAAATTTGCAGGATAATTAGCCTTAAGATATGCTGTTTGATAAGCTATTAAAGAATACGCAACTGCATGCGATTTATTAAAGCCATAACCAGCAAATGGCTTTAAAAGCTCAAATATATTATTTGCAAGAATTTCATCATAACCTTTACTAAGAGCACCTTTTATAAAATCGACTTTCATCCTATTCATTTCATCTTCTTTTTTCTTCCCCATAGCACGTCTTAAAATATCTGCTTTCCCAAGAGAAAAACCACCAATAATCTTTGCAACTTCCATTACTTGTTCTTGATAAACAATAACTCCATAAGTTGGCTTTAAAACTTCTTTTAAATCTGGATGGGGATATTTAATCCGCTTAGTTCCCGTCTTAGCCGCAATAAATTGAGGTATAAACTGCATAGGACCTGGACGATAAAGTGCATTTAAAGCAATTAAATCTTCAATACTATCAGGTTTTGCTTCCCTTAAAACTTGCTGCATACCTTCAGATTCAAATTGAAAAACAGAAGCACTACGCCCCTCAGAAAGCATTTTGAAAGTCTTAGCATCACTATCAGAAATATTAGCAATACTAAAATCAGGATTAGTAATCTTAATAAGATTTTCTGCATTCTTTATTAAAGTTAATGTCTTAAGTCCAAGGAAATCCATCTTTACAAGACCACAATCTTCCAATAAGTCCATGGTATACTGTGTAGAAACCGTGTCTTGCTTATAATCCTTATAAAGTGGAACATAATCTGTTAAAGGAGTTCTAGCAATCACAATACCTGCCGCATGAGTTGAAACATGTCTATTCATACCTTCAAGAACAAGCGCCGCTTCCATCAGCTCATTATAAACAGGTCCCTTATTTAAATAGGCCTTTAAAGACCCATCTTCAAAAACTTCTCTTAAGGAAACCTTTGGCCCATCGGGAATAAGCTTAGTAAGTTCATTAGATTCTGCAAAAGGAATATCTAGAACTCTACCCACATCTTTAAATACAGCCTTAGGCTTTAAGGTTCCAAAAGTAATTATCTGCGCAACCTTATCCTCACCATATTTTCTTGTAACATATTTTATAACCTCATCTCTACCTTCAAAGCAAAAATCAATATCAAAATCAGGCATAGATACACGTTCGGGATTTAAAAATCTCTCAAAGAGTAAATTATATTTCAAAGGATCAATATCAGTAATTCTAAGAGCATATGCAACAATAGAACCAGCCCCAGAACCACGCCCAGGACCAACGGGAATACCATTATCATGCGCAAATTTAATAAAATCCCAAACAATTAAAAAATACGCTTCAAATCCCATCTTAATAATTGTTGAGAGTTCATAAAAAGCACGCTCTTTAATACTATCAGTTATACTTGCATACCTAAACTTTAAACCTTCAAGTGTTAAATACTCTAAATATTGACCAAGAGTATTAAACTCACTAGGAACCTGATATTCAGGGAAAATAGGACCTGGAAATTTAATCTCAAACTCATTACATTTCTCAGCAATCTTTAAAGTATTTGCCAAAGCTTCTGGCAAATCCCTAAAGAGTTCATACATTTCTTCTTGAGATTTAATATAAAATTCATCGGTCTCCATTTTAAGTCTATTAGGATCGCTTCTCTTAGCACCCGTCCCAATGCAGACAATAATATCTTGAGCTGTTGCATCTTCCTTATTCACATAATGAGAATCATTAGACACAGTCAATGGAACATTAAGCTCTCTAGAATAAGAGATTAACTTCTCATTAACTATATCCTGTTGTTTAATCCCATGACGTTGAAGTTCAAGATAAAAATCATCACCAAAAATACTCTTAAACCAAAGAATTTCATTCTTTGCATCATCAAATCTATTTGCAAGAATTAACTGGGGAATAATCCCACCAATACATGCAGACGTGCAAATAAGTCCTTCGGAATATTTTTCAATATCACCCTTATCCATTCTTGGACGATAATAAAATCCCTCAAGATAAGAAATACTGGTAAGTTTCAATAAATTTTTATAGCCTAATTCATTCTTTGCAAGAAGAATTAAATGATAATAAGGTTTTCCAAACTCATCATTTTTCTTGATATGCTTTGAAATACTTGACATATAAGCTTCAATACCAATTATGGGTTTTATTCCTGCCCTTTTTGCTTCTCTGTAAAATCTAACAGCACCAAAAAGATTGCCATGATCTGTTAATGCAATATGGGACATATTACATTTTTTTGCCTTTGCCACAATATCTGTAATCTTGGCAGCTCCATCTAAGAGAGAATAATCTGAATGCACATGTAAATGCACAAAATCAACTTTTAAATCCATACTTATACTTATCTTACCAAAACAAAACTTGACTTTTAATAGATATACCTCAACCTAACCCAAAACATTGAATAACAAACACTTAAATATTAAACTCAAACCACTTAAAAACTAAATTAAGAAAAATAATAAATTAAAATATTATGCAAAAACATTAATACCCTTCTCTTCAGATTCAACTACTATTTTTTTGACAGATTCAAGTTTGCTAATAATTTCATCTGATAAACTTTCAGCCTGAATTAAAAAATCCCTTGCTTGTTTCAAATTGACATCATCAGAACTATCTTGTGCAAACACTTTTATTATCTTAACAACAAGTTTATGCACATTTAAATAACAAGAATAAATATTCTCCCAAATTTCTCTAGCCTCGAGAGCCTTTGGAGCAAGTCCCTTATAAAATAATCCAAACCCATGTTTCATAGGATCAGTTTGAATCGCCATTTCCTTTTGATTTTCAACAATTAATCTTACAATACTCATCCAAGACATCTGTTCTGAAATGATAAATTCTAATTCCTTTAAAAACTCATCATTAGAATACATAAAAACCTCAGAACTAGAACAAGAATCACAATTCCTTGACAAATAAGAAATATTAGCTTCAACATTTTCAAGCTCACTAATTAGCGTTGAAAATTCATTTTGCTGACTAACAAAATGTTTAAATAACTCTTCAAGAGAAGTAAGTTCTCCAATCAAACTTGAGAAAAAAGTATCAATATCTAATTGCAATTCCTTAATATTTTTAGAAACTAAATCTTTAGATACCTGTTCAATTTCCTTAACAGAAATCACACTCATAACACTCTTTGCCTGATCTGAGAGTCGCTTAATCTCATCAGCAACAACAGAAAATCCTTTTCCATACTCCTTTGCTCTTGCTGCTTCAAGCTTAGCATTAAGAGAAATCATATTAGTTGCACCTAAAAAACTATTGATAGTCTCTAAACTTCCTTGAACACCTACAATAACATCACTAACTCTTTTCAATTTTTCTTCATTAGTCCTTTCAATATCTTCAAAAATAACACTTATTTGCATGCGAGCATTATTTGTTTTATTAATAATCGACTCAAAAACCCCATCAATATTCTCAAAGTTAGAGAATAAATTGTTATATAAAAATTCAATACGAACTAATACATTACTAATAGAAGATTTAGTGTGATAAAATCCCTTTATTATCTCTTTAACAGGAATTGCATATTTGCATTTATTTAAATCTTCCTTATCTTCAATATCCTTTAAAGACTCATCCTTAGACAAGTCAAACATATTAGATTTTGCTTTACCAAAAAATGAAAATTTATACATGAAAAGATTTTACCACAAAAAAGAATTTTCTAACAACATCAAAATAACTTAATTTAATAACTCTTTAAAACGTAATAAATTAAAAGAACCACCTATCCAAATAATAATTTTACTTATTTTTAACTAAAGAATATTTACCGTGTATTTTATTATATTCAAATAAAATATCTTCATAAGAGAAAAATTTCATAAAAATATTAATAAAATCTTCTAGCTTCTCTTTAACCACTGGCAAATAAAAATCATTATCGAGCTTAAAAACATCATCCATATCTAATATAATTAGATCCTCATTTTGCCTTAAAATGGCTTTTTTGGGTTGCCAAAAAAGAATATTAACTTTACCCCTTCGAATCAAAAATCGATTAAGCTCATACTCAAGATCAACATGATCTGCTCTTACCTCAACAATACCAGTAATAACACATCTCTCATAATCCAATCTCTTAATAAGTACTGCATCTGTAAGCATACCTTTTCCTAAAACATCAATATGAAATTGTTCTTCAATTTCATATTGTTTATTAAAGGGCAAATTAGCTATCTTTCTTAAAAGATTAAGAAGTATATACTTTTTACTCATATCTTTATTACTTGGTCTAAGACAAGGTATTTCCATTCTATATTTAAGCTCATCAAAGAAATATTTAACTAATCTTTTCATTGCAATTGCCTTTTTAATATCATTTTCCTTCATCTTATCCCCCTTAATAAATCCTAAAAAATGCACATACCAACTATATTAAATCTATGAAATACATGAAATAAACCAATAAATACATGACTTAGTAAAATCAAAGACATGATTTTACTAAGCCTACAAAAAGCTTAGACGGGCTTTCAAGTCTTGTAATAAGCTCAGGATGAAATTGACAAGCCACAAAAAACTTATTTTTTGGTATTTCCATTATTTTTACTATTCGGGAATCTTCAGAAAATCCAGACACAACAAATCCATGCTTATTAAACAAATTAAGATAATCATTATTAACTTCATACCTATGCCTAAATCTCTCAACGATCATCTCACTTCCATAAAGTTTAAAAGCAAGCGTATCCTTTTTTAAAAAAACAGGATAACCTCCAAGTCGCATTGTTGCACCCTTATCTTTAAGTTCCTTTTGATCGGGCAATAAGTGAATAACAGGACTAATAGAACTGCATGCAGAATTACCTTCAAATAAAGTCTCCTCAGTATCAGCATCAAGTATTCCGCAAACATTACGAGCAAACTCAATTACTGCAAGTTGCATGCCAAGACAAATACCAAGAAAAGGAATATTATTCTCACGTGCATATTTAATTGCACGAATTTTACCTTCATATCCTCTACCCCCAAATCCACCAGGCACTACTATACCATCTATACTCTTTAACATCCCTTCATCAAAATTAGTACTATCAATTACAGTTGTCTTAACTAAAATATCTAAATTAGCAGATACATGGGTTAAAGACTCAAATATTGATGCATAAGAATCACCAAGCTCAGTATATTTACCACAAATCGCAATATTGACAACTTTACGAGGAGAGGCAAAATTTCTCTTTATTATACCTACTAATCGCTCAAGCCCATCCACCTTAGGCTTAACATTTATTTTTAATTTTGCACCCAAAATTTCATGTAATCCCTGTTTATAAAAAGATATAGGTATTTCATAAATAGTTGAAACATCAGTATTATCAACAATAGACTCAGCATCAACATTACAAAACATTGCTATTTTTTGTCTTATCTGTTTTGTCAAAAGTTTAGAACTTCTTGCAATAATTAAATCTGGAAAAATACCAGCTTTATTTAAAGTCTTAACACTCTGCTGAGTAGGTTTAGACTTCTGCTCATTTATCCCAGCAGGATTTGGAATATAAGTTAAATGCACAAAAGCAATATTATCACTACCAATCTCATATCTTATCTGTCTCATTGTTTCAATAAACAAAATATTTTCCATATCACCTACAGTACCACCAATCTCAATCACTAAAAGTTCACTGCACTCCTCTTTGGCAATCTTAAAAATTGTATCCCTAATCTCATCAGTAACATGAGGAATAAGCTGTACAGTTCTACCTAAATATTTTCCATGTCTCTCATTTTCAAGAATATTTTTATATATTTTACCCATCGTAATGTTCCAATTAGACTTAGAATTTAGATTTAAAAATCTCTCATAATGACCAAAATCCATATCAACTTCTCCGCCATCATCAAGAACAAAAACCTCTCCATGCTCAACAGGATTAATAGTTCCAGGGTCAGTATTTAAATAACCATCACATTTAATTGGTGTTATCCTCAAATTATCCTTAAATAACCGTGCTATACTTGCTGACGTAACTCCTTTACCTATCCCAGAAATTACACCACCTGTTACTACCAAAATTTTTAGATTATCCATCATTAATACCCTCCAAAAAAAATAAGTTCAAACAACCAATATCAATACTTAAAAATACTTAAATCAAAATCTTTAACACCATAATTTTTTAAGGCAACATATAATTACAAAAAGATTTATAAATTTAAGGATAATATTCTCCCGCTCTCTTTAAAAATAAATTTTCCATATGATACAATTTATGTATAAACAAAAAATACCTTTAAAAATATCATCTTAATAAAAAATGCTAGACATAACATCAACATTCACTTCATTCAAATAAACAACAATTACTTCAATTTAAAAATTGAATACATATACAAAAATAGCTAAAAATGCCAACAATAAAAAGAACAATGCCGCAAAAAAGGATATTATTCCCACGTAAATACTAAAATTAATTTTAGTATTTACGTTTCCTAAATTTTTAAGAATGAAATATGCACAAAAATAAATAAACCCTGCAAAAAACATACAAATAAGCTTAATGAAATAATACTCTCCCCAAATACCAAAATCGTAAACAACTTTAAATAAGTAGCTATTAACAAAAAAGATAACAAAATAAAAAAAGACAACCAATAATGTGTAAGATAAGCTCCCAATGACAATAGCTTTAAAAAAAGGATAATTTTTAAATATTATCCTAGATAACAAAAATATAGGAAATCCTATTAAATAGATAACATAAGTCTCTTTAAAAAATAGAAAAAGAAGATATAAGGAAGGATAACCTATTTTACTTCCCATAAAAAAATTTTTATCTAATAACACAGTTAAATTCAGACCTATATAACAACAAACACCCAAAAACAAAGGCAAAATAAATAAAAATTTAACTAGAACAAATAAATACCTCTCTAGAGTAGAAACAGGCAAAGATAAATAAAACACATTTCTAAGCGAATCATGAATCGGCTTATAATGATCAAACATATTGTATATTGACACAATATACACAACACAAAATAAAACGAAAAAAAATAATCCATTGTTATCAATCAAGAAAAGGTCAATTAAATTAACAAACCCATAAATTTTTAAAAAAATATGGCTTAAAGGAAAAACTAAAAAGATTGAAATAACAAAATACAAATATAATTTTTTATTATAGGCAAAATCAACATTAAATAGCCCAAAAAATCGCATTAAACTAAACATCAACTAAACCCTTTAATTTGTTATTAGTGATATATAAAAAGAAAAACTCAAGATCAAAATCATTATCGCAAGACCCACTCTCCAAGTAAATTGCCTTAAATCCATCTTTTACCTTCTCATAATAAAGCTCCTCCCCACCTAATTTATCTACAATCTTAACTTTATAGTTATTACGAATATAAGAAATTGAATTTGAAAAAAGAATATTATTATTACCAATAATGGTCAAATGATCTATAATATCTACTAAATCTCTAACATTATGCCCTGTAACAAAAACTATTTTATTTTCTAATCCACTTATAATATCTCTAAAAACATTTTTTGAAGCAATATCAAGACCATTCGTTGGTTCATCAAAGATCAAAATAGGAACATCTGTGGCAATAGCAAAGGCAATAATACTCTTTTTTTTCTGGCCATATGAAGAAGACGCAAACTTTAGATCAATATCTATCTCAAATTTCAATAAATACTCTTTAAAATCCTTTTCCCTAAAATTTGGATAAAATCTACACAAAGACCTATAATAATTATTTAAAGAAACATTAGGTAAGTCAAATTCTTCAGGCACAAAAAACAAATTCACCAAATTTAGAGGATCTCTTGGAAAAACTTTTAAAGAATTAAATAAAACTTCCCCTTTTAATGGATTTAAAAGTCCACTAATAAGCTTAAGTAGAGTAGTTTTTCCTATTCCGTTCTTGCCAAGAATCAAATACGTCTGTGGCTTTGAGAAATTTAAATTCAAGTTTGAATAAACTTTAGTCTTACGATAAGAAAACGAAACATCTCTAAATTCTATTTTCAATCAAAATTCTCCTTTATGTTAATTGTAAAAATAGTCTATGATAAATACAAGAATAAAACACTAATTTTTTAAAAAAGATCTATAAATAAATAAAGAAAAATTAACATAAAGTTTCGCACTAAAATGCCAAATTTTCAACATAATTTTTGGCAAAATTTGAAGCCCATTAAACCTGGAACCCTTAAGACTTGCATAATAACTTTGAAACTCTTTAGAATTGTGAACTTCATTAAGAACAGAAATAAGTTTTTCTTTATGTGCCTTATAAATAAGTCGCTCCTTAATATGCCAACCTATAATATAAATCTGCTTAAAAGAAACATAATAATAAAGCTGCAAATAAAACTTTTTATAATAGTCAAAATATTTCTCAAAAAGCCCTTCTTCCTTTAGAAAATTTTCTACAATATTAAGGGATGAATTAATCTTACTGATTACACTAATTGATGAACTGGCCCTTCCCATCCGCTGGAAGTTAGTATAGAAATAATTATTTACAAAAGAAACTTTATCTGCTTTCAAAAAAGCATGAACCATGAAAACTATGTCTTCTAATATTACATCATTTAATCTAATATTATTCTTTATAATTAAATCTCTTCTAATCAGTTTATCCCACAATGTACCTACAACAAAATTTCTCTTACAAAAGCTAGCAAAAACAGTTAATAATAAATTCCTAAAAGCTTCCTCCCCAGTTACTGGATAATTTGGAAAAGGAAGTGCAGATCTCCTTTTAATATTTTTTGCAAGAAAGTAAATATAAAACTGAGAACAAACAATATCTGAATTATCGGCCTTTGCCCTATTATATAATACCTCAAGCATAGTATTCTCAACAGAATCATCACTATCCCAATAAACTATATATTCTCCTTCAGACTTTTCAAGTCCATTATTTCTAGAGGCAGCTATTCCCATATTTTTCTGATTAATAATTTTCACAAAATCATACTGATCAGCATATTTTTGAGCTATCTTTAAGCTATTATCATAAGAACCATCATTCACCAATATAATTTCTTTATCTCTTAATGTTTGATTAACAGCATTTTTCATAATCACTTCAAGGGTACTATCAGAATTAAAAAAACAAATAATCACAGAGACCTTGTACTTATACATAAAATCCTCCTAAATAAATACCAACCAACAAAAAGCCTGTATTAATAACTGAATATACTAAATATTCTTAATTATATTAATTATAAGATATAAGGAAACATTGTATATATAGTTAATAAGCTTACATGATTTTAAATATATTTTCCAATAAACTAAATAGAAATATACTATAATACAAATTAAAGAAACAAATAAACAACTTGAAGCATAAGGGATTTAAATGGTAAAAATAATTAGCCTTGGAGGGGGAATAATCAATCCTGACAAAATCAACATAGAATACATTAAAAATCTTAGAAGTCTTATTTTTAAATGGGTACAAGAAGATAGTAAAAGAAAAATTATATTAATTACAGGGGGAGGAAAACCTGCAAGAGAATATCAAGATGCTTATAAACAAATAAATCCTAATTTTAAAAATCATGAACTTGATGAGATTGGAATAATGGCAACCAAATTAAATGCCAAACTTATAAGCAAAGTAATGCAACCACTCTGCATTGACAATATTGTAAGCGATCCAACTCAAGATTTTCATTTTAAAGGACAAATATTAGTCGCATCAGGATGGAAAGCAGGCTTTTCAACAGATTACATCACTGTAAAGTTTGCCGAAAAATTTAAGTCAGATGAAATAATTAACTTAACCAATGTAAATCAAATTTACGACAAAGATCCTAAAAAATTTGATGATGCAAAAGGATTAAAAAATATTACTTGGAATGAATTACAAGATATTGTTGGAAAAAACTGGGAGCCTGGATCAAATCTACCGTTTGACCCGATAGCTACCAAACTAGCACTAAAGCTTAATCTTAAGGCCTATGTACTAAATGGAACTGATCTTCCAAACTTAAAGAAAGTTTTTGATAAAAATGATGATTTTTTAGGAACTATTGTAGTAAAATAAAATTTATTGCCGGTATGGCGGAATTGGTAGACGCGTCAGACTCAAAATCTGATGAGGGCAACCTTGTGTCGGTTCGACTCCGACTACCGGTATTTACATTTATTTAAATAAGAAATGATACTTATCCTTAAGAAAATACTCTAAACAAATATATATGCCAAAAACATTAATAAATCTGATAGAATGAATCGGCATTATTGATATTAAATCTTTTAAATATGAAATTTTTAAACATTAAGTTTTTTAATAGCGTCCTTATAAATTGAAATAAGATTCATAAGTTCACTCTCGTCAATATATTCATTGGTTTTATGAGCTGTATTATCTGATCCTTTAAATAATGGACCAAAAGCAACACAATTTTTGAAAGCCCTTGAATAAGTTGCACCACCAATAGCAATAGGACTAACATCACTCTCGCCTGTAAAATTCTTATAAACTTCAATCAAAGATTTAATAAAATTTGAACCAGAATCAACATAAAGAGGATCAAGAAAAGAAACTTCATGATAATCTAGAGAATATAAATTTAAAGTTTGCTTTATCAAATTCACTAGTTCTTCTCGTTGATAACTTACAGGATACCTCATATCAAAAGATAAAATTTGATTAGATGTCTTAGACAACTTAACCTTTGTTAAGCAAAGAGTAAGTTGTCCAGATTTCGAATCTTCTAAGACTTTACCAAATAATTTTTCGCCATTAATAGTAAAACTAATTTTATCTTCAAAAAAGTTAATAAAATTAGCTTTTAAACCTAAAGACTTAATAATATTTAGTGCATAAGGAGCAACATTAACACCAAGCTCAGGTAATGAAGCATGGGCAGAAGTTCCGTGAATTAAAATATTATTCTCAAAAAATTTATATCTAATCTTACTGCCAAAACTGTCAAGCAAAATTCTAAAATCATCTTTATTAGAATCGCCAAGCTCAAAAGAACACTCGTCAGGAATCACATTATATCCAGTTCCAAGCTCAAAATTAATACAAAATCTCTCATCACTCATAACATCGAACTGTAATAAACCTTTCTCGGCATTAACAACAGGAAAATCACCATCAGGTGTAAAAGAAAAATCAGGAATCTCTTCCCTAATCTTATATTGCTCAATACAACGCCATGCCGTCTCCTCATCTGTCCCAAAAATCACCCTAAATCTTTTCTTAAAAAAAAGCCCCTCTAAAACTAATAACTTAAAAGCATAAAGAACAGCCATCAAAGGTCCCTTATCATCTAGAACACCCCTAGCATATACTTTTCTATCTCTAAACTCAAGTTTAAAAGGATTTGAATGCCAATTAGACACATTACCAGCATCAACAATATCAATATGGGCCAAAATACCTATAAGTTCATCACCCTGCCCTATATCAGCAAAACCATAATATCCATCCCGATCCTTATAAACTTTAAAACCAATATCCTTAGCTATTTCTAAAACTTTATCTAAACACAAATCAATTTGTTCTCCAAAAGGCTTGCCTTTTAAAGCAGAAGCATTAACACTATTAAATTTTATTAATTCTCCTAAATGGAAATAAAATTGTTCTTCTAACTTAAAACCCATAAGACTAAACCTTAAATATAACCTTAATACTATTAAAAATAAAGACTAAAATATCTTTGATATTGTTTGCATAAGAGTATCAGGATTGAAAGGTTTAACAAGCCAACCGGTAGCACCAGCTTTACGCCCCTCATCAACTTTTGACTGCTCAGATTCAGTAGTTAAAACAAGTATTGGTATAAAACTCCCAAACTCTCTTATCTCTTTAATCACCCCTATTCCATCCAGATTAGGCATATTAATATCAGTAATAATCAAATCAAAATCTTTATCGCTCTGTCCAACAGCTTCCTTAAACTTAGATACACCTTCAAGTCCATCTTGAGCCTCAGAAACTCCAAAACCATTTTGTTCTAAAATGTAAGCAACACTCTGCCTAATAGCTCTATTATCATCTATAACCAAAATCCTTTTTTGCATGTAGCACTCCTAAACTCATAAAAAAGTATATAAAAGTTAGAATAAAATTACACTACCCTCATCAAATGAATGAATATCTTTTTCATCTTCAATAAGAGACAATAAATATTTCTTATGAACAAACAAAGTAAATCTATTAGCAATTCTGCGAATAAATTCCTTATCTTCAATTTCAACACATTTAAGACCATTTTTCAATAATTCTGCCTCAAGGGCAATATTAATATTATTGTCCATTTCAATTAAAGTCTTTTCAAGATTTAAAAGATTCTTTCTTAAATTCTTAATATTATGAATATCTAACTTTATCTCTTCAAATATTTCCAAGAAATCAACTGGAAATATTTCATAGGATAATACATGGTCAAGAGCAATCTTCTTTATCTCAAAAATATTATTCTTCATCTCCATAAATAGTTTTTTAAATTTATTAAAATAATTTCTCTCAAGATAAAATCTATTATCACAATCCTTTACAACTTTTTCAAAGAAAAATATTATTTGAGATAAAAACTCCCGTCCTTTAGTAATATTTGACTCAATATTACTAATAATTTTTGACATCTCAGAAATATTACCTTCCATATCCTCAAGTTCAACTCTCTTTACAACCTCTATTTTGGAAGCTATATTAATATTTTGAAATCTAGAAGAAATAGCTGAAATATTTGAAAACATTAATTCTAAAGATTTAACAAGCTTAATCTGTTCATAATAAAGATTTAAAAAGTTAGAATTATTTTTTTCAACATCATCAATCCTTTTAAGTAAATTCGATAAAATAACGGAAAAAGATTCCACTGCTCTTGAAATATCAATATACAAAGAATTATCCGATTTTAAATCATTAATGACCTGAATAGAAGAAATAGATGTATCAATAAATCCTTCAAAAGCCATCAAATTTTCATCCAATTTAGCAATAACATCCTTAACTATCATTTTAGATGAATCTGTAAAAACAGACAAAACTTTTAACTTTTGAAGTTCACTTGTATCCCTAAACTTAAAAACATCAATGCTTGAATACATAATATTTAAATGATACAAAGACTGAGTAAGTCTATCTTGAAACTGTAGATAAGATACAGCATTCACAAACTTAAATTTAAAATCATTAAGTATACCTAAGATATTATCATAAAAGGCAATAACTTCTCCAATGCCGCCTGAAAATTCATCTATATTTTTCATCAAATTATCTTTAAATTCTTCAAGAATTTTATTCTCAGCTGTATTATTTTCAAGTACCTGATCCTTAGCACGATCAAGTCCAACTTTAATATCTCTACCCCTACTAGTAAGCTGATCTGCTTGCTTAATCATAGATTGAGTCAAAGTCTTAATCTCATTTGTAATATAAGAAAAAGCACCTCCTGCTCTACCAACCCTCATGGCAACAGTCAATGTATTAATTGACATTATTTCCATATCAATAGAACTTTTTTTCATCTTTTCAATTACATCTTCAAGAATCTCTATATCCTTGACCTTATCCCTTATTACACCAAACTGAGATTCAAGCAATTCAGTTGAAGAATTAAAATAAGAAACAAAATCATTCAATACCCTTATTACTTTAGAGATAAAAATATTTAAAGAGTAATCATTATCAATATCAAGATTAGAAATAAATCCAATATTAAAAGATAAATCTTTAATATCTTTGGAAAGTTTCTCTATTAATTTAGGAATTGATTTACTTAAACTGGCATAAACTTGTCTTGAACGGCTATCAAAAGCCTCAAGTTCAGTAAATATTTTATTAATATGCGGATCAATATCCAACAACTTATCATCATCTTCCATTAAGATCTCCTTAAAATATATTCAGATATTTTATTTAAAGGAAGGACCTTATCTACAGCACCTATTTTTATTGCCTCCATAGGCATACCAAATACTACAGATGTTACTTGATCTTGAGCAATGTTATATGCACCACTTCTCTTCATCTCAAGCATACAACAAGCACCATCATCCCCCATTCCCGTAAGCATAACTCCAATAGCATTTTCCCCAGCATACATAGCAGCAGAACGGAACAACACATTAACAGAAGGCTTATGTCTGCTAACTAAAGGACCATCTAACAGATTAACAAAATAATTCCCACTAGCATATTTCACAATTAAATGATAATTACCATTTGCAATTATTACAAGACCGGGTCTTAAAATATCTCCATCTTCAGCCTCTTTTACATCAACTTCAAGTTCATTATTCAAACTTTTAGCAAAAGATGTTGTAAATCCCCCTGGCATATGTTGAACAACAACAATTGGAGGGGAATCTTTCTTAAAAGGCTTTAAAAGAACTCTTAAAGCCTCAGTACCACCGGTTGAAGAACCAACAAAAATAACTTTTCCGGTTTTATTTTTATTAATAATACCTTGATATTTCAGAACAACGTCTGGATCATTTTTGGGCGCAACATTAATAACATCTGAAACCTTATAGTTCTTTGTTATACCAGCAATATCGCCCTCAGATTTCTTACTCTCAGATTTAGCAAAAAAATCAGGGGCTTTTATTCTTTTAGTCTCACAAGAAGCAATAAATTTATTACTAGCTAGCTTTTTGATCTCTGATTTTATTAAATCCAAATAATCACTTCTAAATAAATTAACTGTAAGTTTAAAGTTAAGTTTATTTATTATTAATTTAATTTTATCTTTCTTAGGTTCCAGGAATCCAAATTTTGGATAAACTTCATCTTCTGCTATAAAGACAACAGGAAGTGAAATATTATTAAGAACATTATTAAGCGCAAGTCCAAAATGCGACTTGGCCGTATTCTCGACAACAATAACCAAATCAGGAAATTTTTGTAAAAAAACATTAATAAGGTTTAAAGAATTAGAACCTGGATTTAATATCTCAATATCCACATCCTTAGCAAAAGTCCTAACAAAAACCTGTCTTATAAGACCCTGAATATCAATTACCAATATTTTCATTATTATTCTTTAATATAAACCTACCTTATAAAGGCCCCAAATATATTACGTTAAAACATGCTACCTTATAATCTTAGTTATTGTATCAATATCAATTACTAATGCTAGGCTACCATCTCCAAGTATTGTAGCTCCAGAAACTCCTTCCACTTTAGAATAAAGTTTACCTAAAGTCTTTATAACGGTTTGATGCTGTCCTAATACCTCATCTACTACAATTCCTATTTTACCACTATTTGTATTAACAACAACAACATGCTCACTATCACTTTTTTCATCAGATATTTCAAAAAACTCTCTAAGGCGTATAAAGCTAATCATGCTCCCTCTATAATTCATAACATTATTATTATTTTCAAGCACGCATACTTTAGAAATCAATTTGTCAGCCTCAAGACAAGACTCAACACTAGAGAGAGGCACAATAAAATACTCATTCTCTACTCTAACAAGCCACCCTTCAATAATTGCCAAAGTCAAAGGAAAAATCAACTTTATGCGAGTATATTTGCCAAGTTCACTCTCGAGAATCACACTTCCTCTAAGAGACTCCACCTGTTTTCTAACAACATCCATTCCAACACCACGCCCTGATATATTTGTAACAACATCAGCTGTTGAAAATCCAGGTTCAAAAATCAAATTATAAACATCCACATCCGATAAAGTTTTTGAAACATTCTCAGATATAATATCTCTCTCTATAGCTCTCTTAATTATCTTAAACTTATTAAGCCCTCTACCATCATCTTCAATAATAACAATTACAGAATCGCCCGATTGATGTGCAGAAAGCTTAATGATACCTTGAGCATCCTTTCCTGCCTTTATTCTCTCCTCAGCTGATTCAATTCCATGGTCAATTGAATTCCTTATTAAATGCACTAAAGGTTCATTTAACCTTTCAATAATACTTTTATCAAGAACAGTATCACCACCTTGTGCATAATAACGAATTGATTTGCCAAGCTGAGCAGATAAATCCTTAACTATCCTTTGAAATTTCACAAATAAAATCTCAATAGGAACTGTTCTAAGTCCTGTAGTATAATCTCTAAGCTCATTAATAAGCAAAGAAAACTCAGCTGAAATTGAATTTAAAATATTATTATTACTACTCTCAGCTTCCTTTGCAAGCTTAGATTGAATTGTAACAAGCTCACCAACAAGATTTACTAAATGATCTAATTTCTTTGAATCAACCTTAATACTTGCAATATTTACTTTACTCTTAGCAGTATCATCATTAAAATTAGCCCCAACACCACCCAAAGACATCTTATTATATATCTCTTTCGATTCAGGTGAACTTTGATTTTCTTTAAAAAAGACTTCATTAACACCTTTATCTAAATTATCTGCCAAGAAATCAAGTTCAAAAGCCTCAGGTATTTCATAAGATGCATCAACTTCTTCAACAACAACTTTGGACTGTCCATCCAAAAACATAAAAATATCTTCTATAGAACTTTTACTCTCTTCTGTCTCTAGTTTGACTTCCCACTCAACATAAACATTATCAGGTGATATTAATTCCAAATCAGGAATATTTCTTACTCTAGCTCTAACTTGTCCATTTCCTAAATTTAATAATTTCCTTAAAAAATTGATTGGTTTGTGCCCATGAAATAAAATTCCCTTTGAAGGTGAGAAAAGAATTTTATAAACTTTAGTCTCAATATTTAAAGCCTCATCATCAAATTTACCTTGCTCTAAAGATGAATCCAAGACAGATTTTTGAGAATTCAAATCATTAGATGGGCTTGCCTGATCTTCATTAGTAGAACTTAAAACTGTATTATTAAATCCAACACCACGCCCTTTCTTGATTGTATCTATTAAATCTTTTTCACGAACCTTATATGCACTCTCATCAATAGCTTCATCTCCTTCAATTAGTTCGCGAATAAAATCAACTGCCATTAAAATGGCATCAACATTATCCTGATTAAATTTATCAGAACCTTCTTTTATAGGATCAAGAACTGTTTCTATTTCATGCACAAGAGAAGCTGTCAAATTAAAACCAAACATCCCAGCACTACCCTTTATTGTATGAAAATTTCTAAAAATAGAATTGATAACCTCTTCTCCTGATTCAAATTCAATATTAAGAAGTGCATGCTCAATATCTGAAATATTCTCTATAGACTCTTCTTTAAAAGAATCTTTAAATTTATCAATCATATCACTACTATTCATAAATTGCCCTTAAATACATAAAATTAAAATTCAATTAAACTAAGGCCTAAATCCAAGTTATCAATATCCTCAATATCATTCAAAAATCCGCCATATATCAATGAACTTAAAACTTCATCAGATGGATATTCTATCTTTATAAGTAAGTTTCTATCTTTAGCATATTTATTGGAAGCATATAAAATTTGTATAAAAGTAATATCTATTTTCTCTACATTTGAAAGATTAATGACAAGCGCCTCTTTTTCCTTCATCTCCTTAAGAATATTTAAAAGATCTTCTTTAACTTTAAAAATGTTGTTTACTACAAGTTCTCCTTCTGGATTATAAATCATAACACGTAAAACTCCTATTACTCATCATCTGAATCAGATACTGTAGTATTTTTAAATTTGGAGAGTTCTTTAATATCAAATAGATTTTCTATATCAAGAATAATAATAAATTTATTATTACGTTTACCAATTCCAGATATAAATCTTGAATTGAATCCCGTACCAATCTTTGGAGCATCATCAATATCAGATGAATTTAACTCAAGAACCTCATTAACATAATCTACCAAAATCCCAAGATTTAATTCATCACCTTCATATATCAAAGTTAATATAATAATATTTGAAATATCAACGTCTTTTTTCTTAATCCCATCATCACTAACTTTACGCTCTTGCATACCAAATTGCTTTCTAATATCAATTATTGGAACTATTTTTCCCCTATTATTGATTATTCCTGCCATATAATCAGGGGTTCTTGGTATTTTTGAGATTCTAGTATACTCTAATACCTCAACAACATATTTAATCTCAATCGCATAAAGTTCATCTAAACTAAACAAAAGATACTGACTTAATGTACCCTGTACATCGGTTTCTAATTCCATAAATGCCTCTTAATGATATAACTAATAATATAAAATAGAACACTCATAATTTTTATTCAAATTTCACATATCTCACATATTCTAATGTATCAATTATAAATCAAAAACTTCAATACTAAACAAATAAAAAACAATGTTAAATATCATACATAACAAAAATGAAATCTAGTATAACTATCCTACATAATATAAGTAAAAATATAAATGTCAACCGTTTAAATTATTAAGAACAATAATACCTGACAACTTAAACGGTTATTATAAATAATATTCACAAAAAACATTAAACAGACACAAAAACATTTAAACAATCCAAGCAAAATTATAATTAAAATTCCACGATGGGCCCGGCCCTTATATGAATTATTAAAATCAAAATTAACACTTATTCGTCAATCCTAGCAATTAATTTACCCATAAAAAGAGAATTGATTATGAACAAAAATTGGCAGACAACAAATTATAAGAAAAACTTATATCTACTGCAAACCTATTGCATTAGGCCAATTCAGAATTAAATTTAATATCAAATTCAATATAAAATCTCATAATTAAAGGAAAAAGCTCATGAAAAAAAAGAATATGCTTGCTTTAATGTTTATGTTATTATCAATATCTGTTTTTGCAAAGCCAACATCAACAGCAAGAAGCAAATTCGGCATGGGAATCTTACTGCCATTCCCAATTGCATTAGCAATCAATATTGAAAATTTTGACATAGACCTAGGCGTTTATAATGGAACAAATAACCTTTTTAAAGATTGGCAAACCTTATTTCTTGCAATAGATTACATTTTTTACGCACACACTCCTGAGAATACGGATAACATTCTAGATTTTGCTGTTGGAGGAGGTGGTTATGGAACAATATGGTTCTCGAGATTTGGCAACGGTCAAACAAACAGTGGGCCAATGAGCTTAGGAGCAAGATTGCCACTGATTCTAAATGTTGCAATAGCTAAGCAAAAATTTGATATATTTTTAAAAGTAGCACCTGGTCTTGGATTAAATATTTGGAGCAGTGGAGTTGGAATAAGATGGGAAATGTTTGCTGGGGTCGGTATGAGATTTTGGTTTGCATAAGAATAACTATCACATAAAGAGAAGTACTTAGTACTTCTCTTTATAAATCAAGTAAAATATTAAAATAAATTTTATTAATATCATTAAAGAAATTAAATGATGTCAAAATAACAAATAGCATTAATATTACAACGATTCTTGACAAAAAACTTATAAAGTATCAATATTTAATTTGCTAAAATTTATGAATATGCATTTTACTTAAATATAGCAGTTGATACTATTACTTCTGCTTGAAAGCAAACATATACTTAAAAATGAAAGGATCCTTAGTACATGAAAAAAATAATCTTAATCCTATTACTAATAAACTATTTTAATGTTTCAGCAAAGGATTCATACACAAATAAAAAAGGTTATTTTGGAATTGGAGTCCTAGGACCATTCTCAAATTCATTTCAACTAATCTTAGGTAAAAACATCGAAATAGAAATTGGAATTTACAACGGACTAAAAAATCTATTTACCAATTTCAATACATTATTTGCTTCTCTAGAGTTTACTGTGCTCTCATCAGATGTGCCTGAACAATCTAATCCGATAGACACTTCACTAGGAATTGGTATTTATGGATTATGGTGGCTATCTGAATGGCAAAATACCCACAAAGCCTATGATTCGACAAATATCGGCATTAGAATATCTCTCACCCTAAATCTACCAATTATCAAAAAAAATTTTGACATGTTCTTAAAATCAGGACCAGGAGTCAATATTTGGGGCATCGGAGGTAGCAATCCAAAACAAAAATGGGAATTATTTGCTGGAATTGGTATGAGACTCTGGATTGCATAAAAATAAACAGCATTATAAACATCTCGGATTTTAAATAAATCCAAATCAATTGGATTCCCCCTATTATATTTTATTAATCATCAATAATAAAATATAATTAAAATTATAATGATATAAAAACATTAATTGTTGGGGATTTAATGCAAAAGTTAATGCTAAGAATAATACTAATACTAAGCATATGGGTTAATGCATTTGGAAGAAGCTCATACTCAGATAGAAAAATAGGATTTGGAGGAAGCATTGGAAATCCAATATTTAATTGTATCATGTCATTCCCATTTATTGATCTTGAAATAGGTTATGGGGGAACTAATGGTATCAACCTATCAAAAGACAAACTCAAATCAAAAATATATGATTTCAATATATTTGTACTCTCAGCCTTAGATTTAATATTTACAATACCATTAATAGAAAAATTATCTATTGGAACAGGAATTGGGAGCAATATACACATATCATCTCACCAATCAAATTTCATAAATATGGAAATAGGGTTTGGATTTAGAATTCCAATAGCTATCCTTTATGATTTAACAGAACAAGTAGAAGTAGGACTTAAAATAGCACCTTCAATAGAATTTGTATCAAACGCAAAATCCATTGCATATCATTACTTTTATGCAGGACTTAAAACAAATATAATGGGTGGAATATTCGTCAAATATTATATTTAAACCACTAAACTCAAATTATTCCCAAATACTATGAAAAAATTCACCTCTCTTTGAATCAATTCTTTCAAAACTATGTGCACCAAAGAAATCTCTTTGTGCCTGAATTAAATTGGCTGGCAAATAATTAGTAGAATAAGAATCTAGAAAAGAAAGACTTGCATAAAACACTGGCAAAGGTATTCCAATCTCACTAGCTTTTGAAACTATGCGCCTTAAAGATTTTTGATGATTTCTTATCATATCCAAAAAATAATCATCAAAAAGTAAATTAATTAGATGGGGATTTTTATCATAAGCTAATTTAATTTTATCTAAAAAAACACTTTTAATTATACAACCTTCTCTCCAAATCAAAGAAATCTTTCCCAAATTCAAGTCCCAAGAATAATTAACAGATGCACTCTTAAGCATCATAAAACCCTGAGCATAAGCTAATATCTTGGAAACCAAAAGTGCATAATAAAGATCTAAAATCCAATCACTAAGATCGAATTCAGCAGAATCCACGTCCATTTTAAGGATATCACTAGCAATTACTCGTTCATGTTTTAATCCTGATAAAAACCTTGCAAATACAGATTCAAAAATCAAATTTGCTGGTACATTTAATTGTAAAGCTTCAATTGATACCCACTTACCAGTACCTTTTTGATTTGCAACATCTAAAATCTTATCAAGTAAATATTCATTATTTTCCTTATGTTTTAAAATCTTTGATGTTATTTCTATCAAATAACTAGAAAGATCACCTTCTCCCCACTTGTCAAATACTTCAGAAATTCTTAGATTATCTAAATTAAAAGCTCTCTTCATAAAAAAATATGCTTCACTAATAAGTTGCATATCTGCATACTCAATCCCATTATGAATCATCTTTACATAATGCCCAGCCCCATTCTCACCAACATAAGCAGAACAAATATCCCCAACACTCGTCTTGGCAGCTATCTTATTTAAAATAGGCTCAATTAACCCATAAGCCTTTTTACTACCACCATACATCAAAGAAGGTCCAAATCTCGCGCCCTTTTCACCACCTGAAATTCCAAGTCCAACAAAATAAATATCCTTAGAAGATAATTCTTGCTCTCTCCTTACAGTATCCTTATAATGAGAATTTCCACCATCAATAATAATATCGAATTTTTCAACTAAAGGTAAAATTTGTTCAATGACCCCATCCACAGCAGAGCTTAATATCATTAAAATAATTTTTCTAGGTTTTTTTAAGCTTCCAATAAAAGTCTCAATATCTTTAAACCCATGAATTTTTTTATGAGCATTGTTTGCAAGGAAAATTTCCGTCCTATAATTATCTCTATTATAAACAGAAACATTAAAACCGCTATCAGCAATATTTAACGCTAAATTGCTACCCATAACTCCCAGCCCATAAATACCAACATCCATAGTATTATCCCCTACACTAATTTTTTATTATAGACAAATTTACTTTATTCATTATTTTTAGATTATGTTATATTATAAAAAAAGTAAAGATTAAAACAAATGCAAGACAGGAGAATTCTATGAAAAAACAATTTGATACAGAAGTTAATGATTTACTTTATTTAATCATACATTCTCTTTATTCTCATAAAGAAATATTTTTACGAGAATTAATATCAAATGCCTCTGATTCCATTGATAAACTTAAATTTTTAAACTTAACAAACGAAAAATTTAAGGATATTAAATTAGAGCCAAAAATAGAAATAAGTTTTGACGAGAAACTCATTAAAATAAAAGATAATGGAATTGGAATGAACAAAGAAGACCTGATTAATCATCTTGGCACAATTGCAAAATCAGGGACTAAAGAATTTATAAACAATTTAAAAAAAGATGAGAAAAAAACTGCAAGCTTAATTGGACAGTTTGGAGTTGGATTTTACAGTGCTTTTATTGTAGCAGGCAAAGTTGAGGTTGTAACAAAAAAAGCTTTAGAAGATGTTGCCTACATCTGGTCTAGTGATGGCAAAACAGGATATGAAATAGATAAGGCAGAAAAAGATGAAAATGGAACTGAAATAACCCTTTATCTTAACGAAGAAGGAATTGAATATACTAATAAATGGAAAATCCAAGAGATTGTCAAAAAATATTCAAATCATATAAGTTATCCTATCTTCATTAAGTACAAGGAACCTTTAATGAAGGATGGGAAGCAGGAAGGATTTGAAGACAAAGAAGAAAAACTAAACGACACAACAGCAATTTGGATAAAAAATAAAAATGAAATAACTGATGAAGAATACAATGAATTTTATAAAAATCTAACCTTTGATTATGAAAATCCATTAATTCATATTCACACAAAAGCTGAAGGAAGTATTGAATATACAAATCTTTTCTATATCCCAAGCAAAGCTCCCTATGATCTCTACTATCCAAATACTAAACCTGGTGTAAAATTATTCATAAATAGAATTTTCATTACAGATTCTGCTGATAGCTTACTTCCAAATTACTTAAGATTCATAAAGGGAATAATAGATTGCCAAGACCTGCCCCTAAACGTAAGTAGGGAAATTTTACAGCAAAATAAAACATTGGCCAAAATAAAGGTATCTTCTGTAAAGAAAATACTTAGTGAACTTGAAAAGCTAAGTGAAACCGAACATTCCAAGTTCAATGAATTCTCCAAAGAATTTGGAAGATGTTTAAAAGAAGGGGTTTATTCTGACTTTGATAACAGAAGCAAGCTTATATCCTTAATTAGATTTAAGTCTTCTCACATCGATGGGCTTGTATCCTTAAAAGAATACAAAGAGAGAATGCCTGAAGGACAGAAAAGCATATACTACATAACAGGGGGAAAAGAAAACATACTTAAAATCAATCCAATTGTAAATGCTTATAAAGAAAGAGGCTATGAAACTCTTATTATGGATGATGAACTTGATGAGGCAATTTTAAATTTCATCACAGAATATGATGGCATAAAGTTAAAAGCAATAAACAAAAATGAAACAAGTGATGAACTTAAAGACGAAAATTTCAAACACATGGAAGAAGAATTCAAAGATACATTACTAAGAGTAAAAGAAATACTTAAAGAACATGTTAAAGATGTGTCACTATCAGCAACGCTAAAACAAGAACCATCAGCAATCATAATTGATAGTGCTGATCCCACTTATCAAATGCAAAGAATTATGATATCAATGGGACAAGAAGTCAAAGAAATAAAACCTATTCTTGAACTCAATCCAAACAATAAAATCATTCAAAATTTAAAAAATTTAGATGATGAAAACTTGGAAAAAATAAGCATTATTCTTCTTGAAGAAGCAATGATAACATCAGGCTTGCCAAGCAAAAACCCAAGTCAATTTATAAGCATCATAAATGAAATACTAGAGCAAAACATATAATACAAGTAAGTTCGCAAGCTCATGCCTGCGAACTTACTTCTTAACTCTAAGAACCAAATCCTTGCCCGCCTCAACAGGTTTAGTCTGAGATATCTTAGTTTTAACCTCTTCAGTTAAAGTAGTAGAAGAAGGTACAATATATTCAGAGCCATCTTCAAGCTTTCCAAATATATACTCAATGCTTGAAACTTCATCAGAATTCGCAATAACAACAGGAGTAACTACTGACTCTGCATGGGCCTTTAAATACTCAAGGTCAAGTCTAATAATAACATCGCCCTGTTTTACGCTCATGCCTTCCTCAGCAACCCTTGTAAATCCTTTACCATTCAAATTAAGAGTATTAATACCAAAATGCACAAAAATTTCAACACCCTCTTTAGTTTCAAGGCTAAAGGCATGGTTGGTTTTAAAAATTTTACCAATATTTCCATCACAAGGCGCAACCAACTCACTTCCAGTCGGCATAATCGCAATTCCATCACCAACTATTTTCTCAGCAAAAGCCTCATCTGGTACCTTATCAATTGAAACAACCTTCCCACTAATAGGTGCTATTAAATCCAAAGTAGCGGACTTTTTAAAAAAACCTAAAAACCCCATAAACTAATCTCCTATATATTTATCTAAAAATTTCAAAGTCTCTGATTCTGACTTACTATTTAACACTTTATTTGCCAATTCACTTAAATCAGATATTGTATACTGTCTTAGCAAATACTTAATTCGAAGTGAAGCACTAGGAACCATACTTAAAGATCTAAATCCAAGCCCAATAAGAATCAAAGCTCCAGCCTCATCTCCCCCAAGCTCACCACAAACAGAAACATCAATACCAGCACTATTACCAGCATCAAAAACATTCTTAATAAGCTTTAAGACAGCAGGATTATATTTATCATATAAATTTGATATTTTCTGATTACCCCGATCTACAGCCAAAGTATATTGGGTTAAATCATTAGTACCAATACTAAAGAAATCCAATTTGTCAGCAAATTCAGAAGCCACTAAAGCCGCTGAAGGAACTTCTATCATACACCCAACTTCCAAATTTTCATCAAAAGGCAAATTTCTAGACTTTAAATTCTCTTTAGCTTTATCTACAAAATAATTAATTATATCAATTTCCTCATATCTAGTAAGCATAGGAACCATGATCCTTATTTTGCCATAATGACTAGCTCTAAAAATCGCATTAAACTGACTTTGTATCAAATCCTCATAGTCCATATACATTCTAAGAGCACGATAACCTAAAAAAGGATTATCCTCCTTTGGAAAATTAAAATATGGAATCTCTTTATCTCCCCCAATATCAAGAGTACGAATAGTAACAACACCTTTCTTTTCAATAGTTTCTACAACTTTCTTATAAGCTTCAAACTGTTCATCCTCTGTTGGTGGCTTTACAGACTCCATATATAAAAACTCTGTCCTAAAAAGCCCTATACCATCAAGACCATATTTATTAACATAAGAAATATCTGTAGGAGTTCCAATGTTAGCCTTCAGAGATATTTTAATACCGTCTTTTGTCTTTGCATCCTGGTTTTTTAATTCAAAAAGCTCTTTTTCATGCTCATTATGCTCTAATATCTTATGTTTATATTTATCAAGTTCACTAGATGTAGGACTAGAAATAATTATTGAAGATAGCCCATCAATTATTAATTGATCACCTTCTTTAATTTTAGCAATATCTAAAGGTGTCATCACAAGAGCTGGAAGTCCCATTGTCCTTGCCAAAATAGCAGCATGAGAAGTCTCACCACCAACTGCAGTCACAAATCCCTTAACATAATGTAAATCAACCTGCATTGTATCAGAAGGTGTTAATTCTTCAGTAATCAAAACCACATCTCTCTTAATCTCAGCGAGATCAGTCACCTGATCTAAGATATTTGCAATAAGCCTATTCCTAATATCTTTAAAATCAGAAACCCGCTCTTTTAAATAAGCATCTGTATATTCTTCTACACTTGCAATCAATTCTTTAAAGGATAGATATACAGCATAAGCAGCACCATAATTTTTATTCTTAATAAAACTCACAACAGAATCAGAAAGCTCATCATCCTCAATAACTAACATCTGCCCCTCAAAAATGCCTTCCTTATCAGCCCCAAGTTGAGCTACAACCTTTCTTGTGAGATCTTTAAGTACCGCTATAGCCTTTGACTTAGCATCATTAAATTTTTTTATCTCACTATCAATTTGTAAAGAAGTAATTTTTGATTTATCAATGAACTTATCAAAATCCTTCTTAATAAAAAGCGCTTCTCCTATACCTATCCCTTTAGATATTCTTTTCCCCGATAAAGTCATATCAACCTTCCACACCTACTCTTCAAAAGATTCAATGAGCTCAACAAGTTCAGTAACAGCCTTCTCTTCATCATCACCCTGAGCACAAACCATAAGCTTCTTACCAGAAGATAATTCTAGGGTTTGTAATCGAAATAAACTTTTTCCACTAACAGATTTCCCATCAGCTTCAATAGTGACATCGCTAGCATACTCCTTAGCCCTTTTTACAAAGGTTGACGCCGGTCTAACATGCAAGCCATTAACAGCTTTAATTGTAGCTTCTCTTTTAACCATAAGCTTAAGCCCCTTATTTGAATATTTATTTTTTGATTAAGTTATCAACAAATAAATATTATAATGCATAAAAACAAATTGATACATTAATTCTATTGCTTTTATACTAAAACTATGCCAAAAAACCAGCAATTATTTAATAATTAATAATGCTAATTTTATAATATTATTGATAATACTAAAAATTAAATAATATATCGAAATAAAAATTTTTTATAAGTCTTAAACTCCTCTCCCCTAAATTAAAGTTTTTAACATCTCGTATATTCCTATCTAGCATCTTAAGAGAATCTTCTATTTCAACTAGAGATAAAGGCAAAGATTTATTAAGAAGTAAAACTTGAGAATCCCTTAAAGTAATAACTTTGTCATTATAAAATATTTTCATCAGAAAATCACTTATAATATCTCTTTTAACATTCAAAAGAACGCAAATAAAAATAATATTTACCTCTTCTAAAATATCAGATGAAAAAGTATCAACAAATATACTGCTATAAAAACTCTTATTCCATAAATTCGTAATTGGAAATTTTAATTTATTTAAAAACAAAGTATGACGATTTTGTATGTAATCATCTCTGTTAATACTGTAAGCATTATAAGTACAAGTTTTTTTAGTTAAAATATTTTTAAATTCAAGCTGAGCATCAAGACTTAATAACAAAGGATATAAATCAAACACCGTATTCTTATAATAAAATCCATTAGCAATATTAATGCTATTTAGATATATTCTATCATTTAGTTTTGAAATAAATTCATAAAATAACCTTGGAATGTTTCTCTCTCCAAATTGCAATATCGCATCATAAGTAACACACGGTCCCATTTCCAAAAAATTACTCTTAAGAAAAACTTTATTAAATCTTTCAAAATTATTAATTATAAAAAAGTTATCAGAAATATCATTTTTCATAAAAATTGCAGCATTTTTATGAAAATCAATCTCATTATAAACTATATAACTGTTTGAATCTTCCTTAAACAAGCTGACAAGTGCATTAAAATTTTCTGGATAATATACCTTAACACCACTCATTTTCTCTCTAACTCTTCCAATCGCAAATAAAGATCTAAAAAAGTATTAACATCAAGACAATTACATTTTAATGTATTATAATATCCCAAAATATCAGTCCTAATTATAACCTTACGTTTTAAAAAATAGTAAAATAATAATACATTAGATGAAAAACAATTTGCACAAAACCCAAAATCATTTTCAAGTAAAACTTTAACCAAGGTCTCATAAAAGGTTGTATTTTGCAAACCCTCAACAGTAATGATACTACGCCCATTTAACATAAATGCTGGAACTAAAGATGAACATACAGGTTTTAAGTCTAAGAGCACTAATGAAAACTTTTTATTCATGTTTTCAATGAAATTTCGCTCGCCTGAATAAAAAATACTTATCAAAAGCTCTTTGGTACTTAAAGGAAGTTCAATACTTTTTGAAAGACTCTCTCCATTTAAATTAAAGCTAATTAGTATCAATTCGTACGCTCCAACTATTTAGAATATCCTTAAGATCAATAGGGGTTTTACATATGTTAAAGTCAAAAGCCTGAATTAAAGCTGTTCTAATTGCAGAAACAGATGCAACAAATAATACTCTAAAAGAAAAAACAAATTCACCATCTTCAATAAACTCAAGCTCCACGGAATCAACAATATCATAAGTAATATTTCCAAAAACATAATCAACTGCCAAGCTAAAAATTGAAAATGCACGTTTATTATTTATTCTAAGTTTATCAAACTTACCATTTTCAACAAAAAAATTCACATTACTAAATATAACATTAAAAGAACTTATTCCTACATCAATCTCAAGAGAACAAGCAACATTAAACCTCTTGCCTATACCTACAACAAAGTTTTGATCAACTACAACAGGATATTCCCCTTTAAAATCCTCACCGATTATCATGACAAGCTCATCCTTAACAGCTAAAACCTCTCTTTCAATGATATAAGATTCTTTGATCAATGCACTATAAGGTTCAACATCGTCTCTAAAGGCATCACTAACAATAAAATTAACATTATCATAAGATAAGCTAAAAGTCCTAGCTAAAGTATTCCTTAAATAGTTCATTAAGTTGACATCTATCACTCTATAAGGAATAGATACATCTAATTTATCCTTATGCAAACTCATAGAAACAGTTTGATTGCCACTTAAGAAAGCAGAATCTAGATTAGGGCCTAGATTTAAAAAGGCAAATCCTATACCTTTTCTTCTTATATCGAAAATATTATATTCATTATTTAAGCTTATAGAAGATGACTTGCGCATGATAGAATTTTTCAAATCCATTTCCTTAAAAAGCTTTAAAAAAATATTATATTCACTCTTAACATAGCTGAGTAAATAACTAAGGGGTTCAATTGACAAACTAACTGCAAGATTATAAAAGTTTGAATAAATAAAATTATAAACAGAACTCTCAAAGAAGAAATAATTGTCATAAAAAAATATAGCATTACTCTTAGTCGATATAAAATTAATATGTATACACACATCAAAAAATAAATTACTAAAAATATGCTTAAGGCAATCAAAATAAAATTTATATAAAAAGTTTAACGGTCTGTCGATTTCAAGATCTAACATAATCTTAGCAAGCCTATTTTCTACTGATAAATAATTAACAGCTGAAAACTTTAAACTTAAGGATTGTGCCATTAAAAAATGTCTTTTATAATAAATAACATTAACTTTTTGCCCAAGTTTCTTAGCAATTATTATACCTTGTAAGACAGCATTAAAAGAAACTGGAAACAAAACATTCAAACAATCATTATTAATAGGATTAATAATGATCTTATCTTTAGCAATACAAAAATTATTACTAATAATTTGCTTTACAAGTGCAATATTATCAAGGTCTGCATCAATGATTAAACTATCGCCTTTAAAGCACACTCTAACTAAAAGAATATCACTGCAATAATTTAAATAATCTGAAAACTCATAATAAGAATTATGAATTTTAAATTCACCTGATTCTTTCACTCTTGAATCAAAATAAACATCATTCTGCTCAATGTCTTTTAATTCAAAATCAATGCTTTCTTCTGCTCCTAATAAAGAATCTAAGCTCTCAGAATATAAAACTACAGGAATTTGTCCTTCAAAATCTATTTTATTATCAAAAAGTTTTAAATCAAATTCATTAGAATCAACAATATCGATAAACTTTAAGATAATATCATCTTTATAACTTATATAAAAAACCTGATCTTTATATTTATCTGAAAGTTTAAAATCCTCAATAATAGAATTATTGATATTGCAACAAACTGGCAAAGCCCAAACTTCATCCATATTTTCTAACTTCATAAACAACTTAAGTAAAATAAGAAGTCAAAAATTTATAATTTACCTTCTATTTGTATCATTATGTCATAATACCAACAAAATTACTATTGCAAATCAATTCATGATGTAACAATTAAAATATGGATCTCAACGCTTAAATTATTTTCACACTGTTATATATTTTCTTTTGATAAATTTTAAAAACTATGATAATATCAAATTTAGAATGAATGTCAAATAATATCAATAGGGTGTTTATGGGTAAAGGTAAAAAGATACTTCCAATGCTCTCTAGAATTCTTATGCTATTTTCGTGCACACTACTTTTTGGAGAGCCCAAAAAAAATACAAGTGACTATATAATAAATCACTCAAAAATTTATATCCCCAAAGAAGATTTAAACGAAGATTTCAACAATGAAGAAGGGATGATTTACCATAAGAAAAACAAAATTTTAAAAGACAACAAATCAAATACATCAAATAAAGAATCAAATAAACTTAAGTTTAAAGCTTCAGAACAAATTCAAATATCAGACAACATACAAGCAATAAATAATATCTTAACAAACGAAGAGTTACAATACCAACAAAATTTAAACACAAATGATTTTTACTCAGAACAAGACGATATAAATGATTGGTTTATAGAAAATATAGATAACTTAAAGCTTAGAATTGAAAACTATGAAAAAAAAATAGAAAATCTAGAAAATCTTTTAAGGCAAAAAAACATAAAATCAATTGAAAAAAAGAATGAAGAATACGAAATTCTAACAAAAAATTTAAAAGAGGAAATTAAAAAAATAAAAAACCTAATTAACGCAAAAGAAAACTTACTTAATCATGCTCTTCAATCAACAAACAATACTTACAACAATGATCAAGAATATGAAGAGAATCAAAACAAACATATATCAAATGAAGAATATAACTATCCATCTGAAGAGAACACATACGATATATATGCTCAAGAACAAGAATATTTTAATTCAGAAGCCCAAGTACTAAATGAACTTGATAATAAAATCAATAATAACAAAGATACTATTAACAATAATATCCACAGACTAAGTGAACTTGACGATAAAATCATTAACAACAAAGAGGCTCTTAAAGATGCTCTTCATAAGAACACTCACAAATTAAGTGAACTTGATAATAAAATCATTAACAATAAAGATACTATTAACAATAATATCCACAGACTAAGTGAACTTGACGATAAAATCATTAACAACAAAGAGGCTCTTAAAGATGCTCTTCATAAGAACACTCACAAATTAAGTGAACTTGATAATAAAATCATTAACAATAAAGATACTATTAACAATAATATCCACAGACTAAGTGAACTTGACGATAAAATCATTAACAACAAAGAGGCTCTTAAAGATGCTCTTCATAAGAACACTCACAAATTAAGTGAACTTGATAATAAAATCATTAACAACAAAGATACTATTAACAACAATATTCAACGACTAAGTGAACTTGACGATAAAATTATTAACAACAAAGATACTCTTAACAATAATATTCAACGGCTAAGTGAACTTGACGATAAAATTATTAACAACAAAGATACTCTTAACAATAATATTCAACGACTAAGTGAACTTGACGATAAAATTATTAACAACAAAGATACTCTTAACAATAATATTCAACGACTAAGTGAACTTGACGATAAAATTATTAACAACAAAGATACTCTTAACAATAATATTCAACGACTAAGTGAACTTGACGATAAAATTATTAACAACAAAGATACTCTTAACAATAATATTCAACGGCTAAGTGAACTTGACGATAAAATTATTAACAACAAAGATACTCTTAACAATAATATTCAACGACTAAGTGAACTTGACGATAAAATTATTAACAACAAAGATACCTTATTAGCATTTCAAAAAGAATTAATAGATTTAAAAAATAATCATGGTACTAGCTTAAAAAATATCGAAAACAATTTATCTTCAATAGAGAAAGTAATAAATATACTAAAAGATAAGATTGATAAGAATGAAGAATTATACAAAGAGAACAAAGATATAATTCAACAAAAGCAAGACAAAATAAATACATTGGATAAAAAATTAACGAACAATGAAAATACTATCCTAACACTTAAAGAAGAATTTACAAAACATAAAAACAAAGATCTCTTAACTCGCGAAAACAAAAAATCACAATACACAAAAAATGAATTTTATCCTAACAATGAAAAAACAACACATAAAAATGCCATGATAAAAACCGCTGAATTCCAAATATATCCAGATACACATTTAAATAACTATAATTTTAAAGATCAAAGTAGTGAATTTGATTTTAAAAAATCTAACGGATATTACATTGAAGTAGAACCAACAAAAAACTTATATAGAGCAAAAGAAATTTACAGACTAATCCCAAAATATAATGTTAAAACCCACTTCATCAACCCATCATTAAAACATAAAGAAAAATTTTTCAGAAACTTAATAAAAGTAGAACATACAAATGAAATAGTTACTCTATATAAAAATCTAGCATCAGAATTTAAAAACATAAGAATAATAAAATAAATTTAATCATCTAAATCCACAAAATCTTTAATATCAAAAAGACTGAGGGTCTTAATACCCAAATTATTGGCTTTTTGTACTTTTGATCCAAACTTTTCTCCAACAAGTAAAAAATCTAAACGCTTAGTAACTGAAGATCTGAAAACAGCACCTTTCTTAATAAGCTTTTCAATAAGTACATCCCTAGAATACCCTTTAAAAGAACCTGTAATGCAAAATTTTTTACCAAATAAAAAAGAATCATCTGCAGCATCATTAGTATTATCTTCCTCCATTTTAAACCCTAATTCTTTAAAAAAATTAAACTTATCAAGAATAGTCTTATCATTAAATGCTTCAATGATATTTAAAGCTATCCTCTCCCCTATTCCCTTAATCTTTAAAAGTCTGGCAAGAGCATCCTCTTTATTTTTGCAAAGAGTACTAATTATATCAAACGAGTTTAAATTGTTATTAATTAGCACTAATATTGTACTCTCTCCAAGGTCCTTAATTCCCATACCAAGAAGCAACTTTCTAAACGGCCTACTTTTACTATCTTCAATTGAACGCTTTAAATTATTTATTCGCTTAAGATTAAAACCCTTTAGATTAATAAGCCT
Source organism: Borrelia nietonii YOR (assembly GCF_023035795.1). Taxonomy (NCBI): domain Bacteria; kingdom Pseudomonadati; phylum Spirochaetota; class Spirochaetia; order Spirochaetales; family Borreliaceae; genus Borrelia; species Borrelia nietonii. Next base: position 570,640 of record NZ_CP073148.1, on the reverse strand, counting down.
ATCACAATTAAAAGTATAAAGCTCGACCTCTGAAGATATAAATTTCTTTTCAAAAAGGAACTCTATTGTTTTCCCCGAAAGTCCTACAATATTCATGCATTTCTTACTACAAAAATATTTTACCTGTTCAATTATTCGACAAGAACAATGTCTATTTACACAAAAAAGATGTGCGCCTTCTTTTATTAAAGTCATTTTACATGAAGGACAATTACTAGGAATTTTAAAACTACCAACTGCAAGCTTTTCTATTACAAAGTCAACAGCAGGGATCACATCCCCACGTCTTGAAATCACAACAATATCTCCAACATTTAAACCAACAGAATCTATATAATCTTGATTATACAGACTTGCATTAGTAATAGAAGCCCCAGCAACAAGCACTTTTTCTACATGTGCAACAGGAGTAATCTTCCCGCTGCGGCCAACCTGAACAATTATATCGACCACTTTGCTCATACCTGTGCAAGATTCAAACTTATAAGCTATTGACCACTTTGGATGATGAGAAGTAGATCCCAAAATTTTCCTTAAAATAAAGCTGTCAATCTTCAGCACAACACCATCAATTTCATATTCAAAAGAATCTCTTAAGGCCTCTATCTTTTTAACATGAGCAATAATACCTGCTTCTAAGTTTTTGCCACCAAAAAATTCACAAAAAGGATTAACTTTAAATCCAAATTGCTTAAGTTTGTCAAAAGCATCATGATTAGTATTCGGTTTCAAACTAGAATATAAAATATCATAAACAAAAATATCTAAAGGAAAATTAGCAACTTCTTTACTACTTATTCTTCTCAATATACCTGAGGCTAAATTTCTAGCATTAACATAAGGATTTTTTAATGTGTGATTTATTTTCAAAAAATTTTCCTTAGTAATATAAATCTCACCCCGCAACACTAATTCAATCTTTTCATCAATACGCAAAGGAACATTTCTAATTGTTTTAACATTCTCAGTAACATCATTGCCAACCCTTCCATCTCCCCTAGTCAAAGCTTTCTCAAGTATCCCATCTTTATAATGGAGAACAATTGAACACCCATCAATTTTAGGTTCAACTGAAATACCAGTATGCAATCCTGAGCTAGAACTCTCTAACACCATCTTCTCAATCCACAATGATAATCCCTTAATATCATAAGTTTTATCCAAACTTAATATAGGAAAAGAATGTTTAACTTCTTCAAAATCATTTAAAAGATCGCTACCAAACCTAAAAGTAGGAGAATCCAAGGTTTTATATTCAGGATATTTACTTTCCAAATCCTGAAGGCGCAAAAGAGCTTTATCATAAGTCAAATCACCCACACTGGGTGAAGAATCGACATAATACTCTCTGTTCCATCTTTTAATGATATTTTTTAAACGTAAGATTTCATCTTCTACATCTTCGATCATAAATTTGACATCGAACTTAATTGAAAGCCCAAGTTATATTTTAACAAAATAATGTAAATAAAAATATAAATTTTCAGGGATAAGTTCTTGTATAATAAACTCATCCATCTTAAAATCTAAAGTAAAATACAATATAGATAATCATACATAATATCTTTTTTATATTAAATGATTTTTAATATATTATTATGTTAAAATTAAGTAAGGAGTGAGGTTTGGAAGAGAATAGAAAGGCCTTGATAGTTGATGATTCTATTTTTATGAGAAAAAACTTAATTAAGATATTGAAAAAATTAGGCTTTAACGAATTTTTTGAAGCAGAAGATGGAATCCAAGCTATTAAAGAATTTGAGAAACAGGAAGAAATTCACCTAATAACCCTTGATATAACAATGATGGGCATGGATGGCATTACGGCCCTTGAGAAAATAAATGAAATTAACAAAAACCTTGCCCGCAAAATAAATGTATTGATGGTTACAGCTCTTGGAAAGCAAGAACTCATTGCAAAAGCTTTAGAACTTGGAGCTAAAGGGTACATTACAAAACCTTTCAGAGAAGATCAAATAGCAGGGCAGATAAAAAAATTATGCTAGGAGAAAATCCTTGATAAGAAAAGAAGAGATCTATAAAAAAACACAAATTAATACATCAAGTCCTATATCAATATTAGTAATGCTTTATGAGAAAGCAATACAAGATCTAGAAATTGCCAAAGAACTTTATAAAAATGAAGATCCAAGCAGTACAGCAAAAGCCGATGAAAAAGTTTACCATGCACAAGATATCATCATTGAATTAATGTCAACATTAAATTTTGAAGATGGTGGGGAAATCTCAAATAACTTATTCTCAATATATTCCTTTTTAAGCAAATCATTAGAAAGTGTTACATTAGAAAAGAATAGGGATAATATTCAAGAAGTCTTAAAGCACCTTAAAAATCTGCACACAGCTTGGAAAGCATTACTTAAAAAAGATAATAATATTACTAACAAGAAATTAGGGATCAACATTGTCAGCTAATAGAATATTAAAAATATATTTAAAAGATCTAACACTTGAACTAAAAAAACTAAAAGCCATCCTAGAATTTGAAAACGAAGAAATCAATAAAGGAATGATAGACACATTAAATATTACAAATCCTGCAAAGGATTTAATTTTAAATTCAATTAAGAATTATTATGTAACCATAAATTCATGGCTAAAGGGACAAGATCAAATACAAGAAAACGTTAGAAAATCAATCGAGGACACTTGCTTATTAAAAGAAAAAATATGCATCCAATACCAAAATACATGCAAAACCTTAAAAGAGCTATTTGTTCAAAAAACAACAATACCAAAAACACAATTTTCTAAAAGTCTCTTTAACTACGATAATCCAATTTTAGTAGATGTCAAGATATGAAAGAAATTTACCTAATAGACGCTTTAAATATAATATTTAGAAATTATCATGCAATGAAAAACAACCCTTTAACAAATAGTAAAGGGGAAAATGTTAATGCATTTATTGGATTTTTCAAAACCCTTTTTTTTATAATAAAAGAAAAAAATCCAGAAAATTTAATTGTAGCTTTTGATTCCGAAACACAAACATTTAGGCAACAAAAATATCCAAGTTACAAAGCAACAAGAGATGCTCCTCCGGATAATTTAATCCCACAAATCCATTGGATAAAAGACGGTCTACTAAAAGCAAACATTCCATTCTTTGAAATACAAGGATACGAAGCTGATGATATTATAGCCAGCTTTGCAAAAAAAGCAGAACGCAACAATTACCTAAATTATATCATTTCTCCAGACAAAGACTTATTGCAATTAATGTCAGCTCAAACCAAAATACTTAAAATCGAGAATAGTAGCTTTGTGAAAATAGATAATGATTATGTGATGCAAAAATTTGGAGTAAATACATCCCAAATCAAAGATTATTTATCCATTGTTGGAGACAGATCAGATAATATACCAGGTATCAAAGGAATTGGGGGAAAAGGAGCCGTCAAGCTACTAAATGAATTTCAAACATTAAAAGGAATATACGAAAATTTAGATTCTATTAATAATAGATACAAAGAAATCCTATTAAGAGAGATAAAAAATGCCTTTTTAAGTTATGAACTTATCAGTCTTGTAGAAGATCTAGAATTACCGGCACTTGAAAAATTTAAACTGGAAAACTTGAAAGAAGACGTCCTTTCACTATTCGAGGAATACTCTGCAACGACCCTAATTAAATCTTATAAAACTATATTAAAAAAAAGACATGTTACAAATCAAACACAAGGAATTTTACAAACAACATCATATTTAAATACTCTTAAAACAATACAAGAAGAAAATATTAAATACGAAACAATATTAACAAAAGAACAACTTGACTTACTAATAGAAAAACTAAAAAAAACAAGCTATGTATCAATAGATACAGAAACAACTTCTACTAATGTCTATGAAGCACAAATAATCGGTATTTCGGTTTCATTTAAAGAATTTGAAAGCTACTATATTCCCATAGAAACTAAAGAAAAAAAATCTATCGAAAAAGAATACATAACACAAAAATTCAATGAATTTTTTAAAACAAACCCTAAATTAATTGGCCAAAACTACAAATTCGATTACAAAATATTTACAAGACATGGATTTAACGCAATACCCCCCTATTTTGATACAATGATAGCAGCATATATTATCGATCCAAACACAAAAGTATCCCTTGACTTTTTATCAGAAAAGTATCTAATGCATAAAAATATCAAGTACCAAGAAATAGTATCACAAAATGGCACTTTGAAAGATATACCACTTGAGACAGTCTCTAATTATGCTGCTGAGGATGCTGATATTACTTTCAGATTATTTAAAATCTTCGCAAAAAAACTCAAAGAAGATAATCTTGAAAGCCTAATGATAGACGTAGAAATGCCATTTAGCAGTGTTATTACAGAAATGGAAGAAAATGGAATTTACCTTGATAAAGATTATCTAAGACAATATAGCCAAGAACTTACCAAAGAATTAAAATTAATTGAAAATGAAATAATACAAAGTATAGGTATTAAATTTAATCTAAATTCAAGCAAACAGCTGTATAGGGTATTATTTGACGAACTAAAGCTGGTACTACCCCCAAATGTCAAAAAACATTCAACAAGTATTAAAGTACTAGAGGCAATAAAAGATCAACATGAATCTATACCAAAAATCATACAACATAGAAAAATCTCAAAGTTAAAAAACACATATACGGATAATTTAATAAAGTTTATAAACGCAAAAACAAATAAAATACACACAAACTTTATACAAGCAAAAGCAGCAACGGGACGCATTTTAAGCACCGCACCTAACCTACAAAATATTCCAATCAAAGACGAAAAAGGACGCAAAATAAGAGAAGCATTCAAACCCAAGAAAGGCAATCTTTTTATTTCTGCCGATTATTCACAAATTGAACTTGTCATACTAGCACACTTCTCAGAAGACGGGGCACTCATTGAAGCATTTAAAAATAAAGAAGACATTCACATCAAAACAGCATCGCAACTTTTTAAAGTAGACACAGAAAAAGTAACGCCCTCCATGAGAAGGGTAGCAAAATCAATTAATTTTGGAATAATTTATAACATGTCAGCACATGGGCTCTCACAAGAGCTATCTATTAAAAGAGAGGAAGCCCAAAAGTTCATCGATTCATACTTTAATCTTTATTCTAAAATAAAAATTTTTATACAAAATCGAATAGATTTTGCCAGAAAAAATGGATACAGTGAAACTCTTCTTAAAAGAAGGAGATATATAAAAGAAATTAATAGTCAAAATCACTCGGAACGCTCAGGAGCTGAACGAATAGCAATAAATAGTACAATCCAAGGAAGTGCATCTGATATAATGAAAATCGCAATGGTCAGAGTATATAATGAATTTAAAAGTAAAAATCTCAAATCAAAAATACTCTTGCAAGTGCACGATGAGATACTAATCGAATCACCTGAGCAAGAATGTGAAGAAGCAAAAACAATAGTCAAAGAAATGATGGAAAATGCTTATCCTTTAAAGCTTCCTTTAAGGATAAATATTGAGACTGGAAAATCATGGGGAGAAATTCATCGATAATTGGCATAACTGGCAGAATATCAACTGGTAAAGATACCGTTTCAAAAATCATTTGCAGTAGGTATGGTTTTCATGAAATAAATGTAGATAAAATTGGACACATAGTCCTACAAGCAAAACAAGATAGAATAGTTAAGATATTTGGCAAAAAAATATTAAATAATAAAAATGAAATAGAAAGAGTAAAACTTCGAAATATTGTATTTAACGACAGGGGAAAACTAGAAAAATTAGAAGCAATAACACATCCCGCTATATACAAAGAAATAGAACAAATAATATTAAAGAATGAATTTGATAAAATCATAATTAATGCTGCATTACTTTTTAAATTAAATCTTGCAAAGTTCTGCGGGCATATATTTATAATAAAAGCAAATGATGAGATAATAAAGAAAAGATTAAGAGCAAGCCGCAACCTTGATGAAAATTTGATTATCAATATCCTTAAGTGGCAAGATGATATTTTTTTAAATAAAAATATTCTAAATTCAAAAATAATAAATATAATTAACAGTAAGAGCTATGAGCATCTAGAAAAAGAAATTAGGGCAAAGATGAAAGAGGTCACATAGATGAAAGATTTTAATGAAAATAACAATAAAGGATTTTTAGTAGCATTAACTTCAATTGTAATCGTTTGTACAATTATATTTCTTGGAATAATTATTTTCTTTCCAAATAAAAACTTAGCCTCCGACATTGCAAGTAAAAATATTATTTTACAAGAAACAAAAGATGAAAAAGTTATAGAAAATGAAAATAATGAAGAAACTTTATCAATAACTGAAAAACCAAATGAAATTATAATTGATCTCACACAAGATATTAAACAAGATAAAAATTTGAGTAATAGCATAAATCAAAATAATAAAAAAATTATTACTAAAAAAGAACCGCAAGTCATAAATAAACATGAACCTACAAAAACACACACAAAGGAAAACCCACCTCAGAAAACACAAACCACTGCAAAGACAAATCAAGAAACTAAAAAAGAACAAAACTATAATAAATTTGAAAACAAATATGACCCTCGAAAGGAATACTACATACAATTTGCATCACTCTCAGATCCAATCTCTGCTGATAACAATATTCAAGAATTAATGAAATATAAAATACATGCAAAGATTTATTCAGCAACAGTAAATGATAAAGAAACTTATAGAGTCAGATCTGGACCTTACAAAACCATATCAGAAGCTAAACTCGATCTTAAGAAAATATCAGGATCAAGTGGATTTAAAGATGCTTATATATTAACTATTAATAAATAAATTAAAATTAGAGACATATTTGTGATATTTCTCTAAATAAATATCATGCATACTAGCACTAAAAGATATAACTTGTTTAAATTTAGCAAGCTTTTTAAATGCCTTATCCAAACTATCAAACTCCCTTAAACAACAAAAAGCTAAGATTGCATTACCGATAATCTCAGAATGTTTAAATTCAAAAATCTTTAAATCCCTACCAATAATATTAGCTTTTAACTCATTTAAAAACAAATTATCCGAATTAGAACCACTCACAAAAATATCTAAGACATCTCTTTTAAAAGATTTAAGCTGAAGTATCTTATTGTAAAAGGAGAAATAAAAAGACTCAAGCATTGCAATTCCTATCTGTAAAGGATTATCTACTTTGCCAAAAATACCTTTACCCAAATCATCTCTTACTTGCAAATCTATTAAAACATGGTCAGAGAAAAGCTCCCTCTTGCTTAAATAAAAATAAACATCACCTAAATCATATGCCTTAGCAATATCTTCAAGAAATTCTTCAAATGACTTTTTCTTTTTAAACAATCTATCTTTCAGTAATTGCAATAAGTATCCAGAAGGCACTATTCTTCCAATAACAAATAAATTATCTAAAAAATAAGGATACTCCAAAGAAAAGCCAGGCAAATATGCATCTGAAACAAAATTAAAACCCTCACTTGTACCTGTCCTATTAGATACAATTCCAGAAAAGAATGCCCCACTTCCAACAAGCACGCTTAAATAATCAATTCCAGCATTAATTACCTCTATACCACTATCAATGCCAAATTCAATACTCGCACCGTTAGTAACCCGACCAGCAATCTCTCCCATCTTTAAAAAAGGGGGAAATTTATTTGTATCAAGGTTATACTCTCTTATCTCAATATTATTCCAAATAAAAGGGATATAAGACAAACTTGGATAGCTTGTAATCAGATTACCTGTAAGCAAATAAATAAAATATTCAAAACAAGATACAAAATATCTAACCTTACCATAAATCCCCCTCTCAAGTGTGCTAAGCACAAGGGGCAAGAAAGCTGATTTCCCTCTAAAGTTACCAACCATCTTAGAAGAATTCCAATGTAAAACTTCCAAAGGAACTAAATCTGAATCAAGAGCTATCAGACATGGAGAAATACCACTAATAGAAATACAATCTATTTTTTTATGCCTAAAATTAGAAATTACTCTCTTTAAAGCAAAAAGCCATATTTTGTAATCAAAATTCTCAAAATCGACACTAAAATAGTCAAAATAATTTACATCAAAACTCTCTAAAATCCCATGATGAGAATTAACTAAAGCGGATTTCAAAGTACTAGTACCAATATCAATAATAAGTACATCCATCAAACTAACTCTTAGAAATTAAATTTTGAATATCATGACTTCTATCAAGAATTTTTTGCAAACTAACTCTATTGTGAATTGCAAAAATTGCACCTGCAAAAAGATGTGCAACATTAGCTTCATAATACCAAGGTTTACTAATAAGCCTATCATCATGATAAACAGCATTTGTTCCAATTATCTTATAAAAATAGCCTTCCTCATAAGCTTTATCAAAATATCTAATTGCATTCCCATTAAAAAATGGCAGACTTATTGCACATATAATCTTTTTAGCTCCCATGCTTTTTAGCAATTTCACAGCCTTAATAAAAGTCCCACCAGTAGCTAACATATCATCACTCATAAAAACATTCTTACCCTCAACATCTCCTAAAAGCTTAGTAACAGAAATATTAGAATCATTAACATTATGTGTTACCTTCGAATAATCCCTTTCCTTATAAAGCAAAGCCAAGGGCCTTTTAAGACTAGATGCAAAAAATTTATTCCTATTAACAGCGCCTGTATCAGGAGAAACAACTACTAAATTTGAATCTCTAATATCTATTAATTCAGCTAAAGCATCAAAAATTTCATAAGATGCATTTAAATTCTCAAAATACGTTTTTCTAAAAACATTTTCAATAGCCTTTGAATGAATGTCTAATGTTAAAATATGCTTAACTCCTAATTCCTCCAGAAACCTCCCAACAAGACTTGCTGTTAATCCTTCTCTTGAATGCTTTTTATCTTGCCTTGAGTAAGGATAAGAAGGAACAATAACACTCACAGAATTAGCCTTAGCCTGCTTGCATGCATCTATTGTAGTCATCAAATTCATTAAATGATCATTAATTGTCATTACCACTTCTTCATTATTATTTACATTAACTGGATAAGTATTAGAAACATCTTGCACAATAAAAATATCTTTATTTCTTATGGTTTTTAAAATTTCTGCTTTAAATTCACCATTAGCAAACTTAACAAAGCTCACAGGAATTTCCATAGCCTCATCAAATCTTGAGTTAGAAAATCCAAACCCTTCTAAAAAAGGAGACAAAATTCCTTCAAGTTTCAAAACATCTTCTTTTAAACAATTAGAAGTTTGTGAAATTTTTTCAATAACTTTACTCTCAGTATCTAAGAATATTTTCTTAAGCTCTTCCATTATTTTATCTGCAAATACCCTCCCACCAGGACAGGCAATAATCCCTATTGATTTTTTAATAAGCAAACTCAATTTTCAAACTCCCTACTTCGACAAAAAATCTTTATTTTATTGTACATTAATACAAATAATTCACACAAGATTAAGAGAAATCTCTAAAATTAAAACAATAAAAGCCCTCATCATGAGTAAATTAAAAACTAAATAATACAATAATCCTAAATAATGCAAAAATTTATTTGTTATCTAAATAACTTCAAACTCAAATCCTATACCAAACTTAAAATCAGAAAATTTATTATTATGAATATTCCAACAATAATATCCCTCAAGTGCCAAGAAAGCAAATGTAGCCCTTGCACCAAGATCCCAACCAAACACATCAAATTCATTCAAGATAGAATCAACAACAGCAGTAGACATATTAGCTCTAGGTCCTGTAAATAATGCAACAGATCCAATGAAAAAGTCTAACCTTGTATAAAACCTAGATTCAATAGCCGCAATGAATGAATGAATATCATTCAATCGTCCTTTACGATTAACACACCTAAATACATTAAAATCAAATCCAAGTTCAAAACCAAGTGAACAGAAATCATCAAATCTTGCTCCCATTTGAGCATGTCCCCCATAAGTCAAACCAGTCTTAGAAATGTTAACCATATCTGCAAAATCTTTAATGATCTTCTCTCTCTCCAAATCAGATATACTACTCTCAAGTTTTTCACCAACGTCTAAAGCTGTATTATAAAAGTTTGAAATAGTACTTACCGGAAAATCCAAACCAAACCCCAAATTAAGTTCAAATTTAATATCCGCAAAAACATTGCTTGTAACGAATATCAACAAGCTTAAAAATAAAATCTTTGTCTGCATAATATTTAACTCCTCCCAAAATACTTAAATGAAGTTGCACACTAAGCTCATGGAACAACAGATGTCAAAATTAGTACAAAACAATCTTTAACTCTGATCCCCCAAAACGGATGAAACTATCTCACTTGCATTAGAAGGAACTAAATATTTTAATTCCTTATATTTTAAGATATACTTCTTCGCATTTTCTATATCCTTTTTTAAATGATAAATATAAAAAACATTAAATAACGCTTCTTGATTAGCAGGCACTACCTCTAAAGTGTTTAAATAAAATTTTAAAGCCTCTTCCAAATTATCCTTTCTAAAGAATAAATAAGCTTTTAAATTAATCAACAAAATATTGTTTGGATCATTTTTCAATAAAGATTCGAGCTTTAACTCAGCCTCATCATATTTCTTTAAATTGATGTAAGCCAAAATAAAATTATAACTAGATGCATCATTCGCATTAGGATTAAATTTAATAGCTTGTTCGTAAAGTAAAACTGATGCCTGATTATTACCAAGTTCCTCATTCAATTTGGCAAGCTTATAATACTCATCCGAGATAGCTTGATAATCTTGAGAAAAAGTTTTACAAGATAATACAAAACAAAAAAGAAATAAAAATAATCCCTTATACACTTAAAGCAAAACCTGAATACTAGATTAGTATAAATATTAAATAAAATATCAATCAATATTAATGCCTAAATAATTATTGGGATCTCAAACCCAAACCCAACCCTTAAGTCTCTATATTTAAAATCATTAATAGAAAATAATACTGATGATTCCAAATTAATAAAGGCTAGTCTCAATCTAAGACCTGTCTCAATAACACTAAAAGGATTAGTTACTACAGCATTACCACTTAAATTTCCCACATAAATAGGATCTACAACTAAAGATCTATCACCAAAACCTGAAAATAAAGTAGCTGCTAAATAATAAATATCATATTTCACAAATAATCTTGGCATTATTCCTAAGTCTAAATTAACAGGATATGAAGCCTTTAGAAGGTTTAAATTGGGTGCAATCATCCTTCCAAGATTCACACCAAACCCAAGTTCAAATCCATAATAAAAATTACTCAAAGCAATAGGAAGACCAATCTGAAAATAACCTTGAAAACCAGCACTAAATAAAGGTGATAATTTTTGCCGCAAAGCATTATTTAAGACACTCCCTGGTATAAAGATTTCCTTCCATAATCTCATAAAATCATCATGACTATCAATTCCAAATTCACTTAATTGCCCAAATAACACTTCCTGTAGCTCAATAGCACGTTCTGTTGTTTCTCCTAAACTAGCTAAAAGTTTTTTCATATTCAATCCAGCTTCATCTAACTTTTTAAGTGCAGCCCTTTTGTTTAACTTTTTTAGTTCAGTCAAAAATTTTTTTAAATCATGACTACTATTTAAAAGCACGTCTAACTCATCCAAATCAGATTCTTCCATTTTGCCCAATTGTGAATTTTTCTCTTTCCTCCCCCTATACAATTTCTTAAAAGTACCTAAATTTTTTTGAAAAGAAGCATATAAATCAGATGCACTATCCTCAAATGCACTCCAACGGGGCAAAAAATTATTTCTAAAATTTTGCAATATAGGGAATAATTCAGAACTTAACAACTTATCCAAAACTGTGCCAGTCTTTTTACCAAATAAAGAAAGTGACTCAAGACTAATTTGTGTACTAAAACCTGCTGAGAAATACAAAAATTTGGCATAAGATGTACTAAAAAACAAGAACAATATAATAATAATTAAAAATCTTCTCATCTATCAAACCCTATTAAACAAAATTTATTTAATAACTAAACTATAATAACCTTTATTGCAAAAAAACACAATGCAATTCAAAAAGCACAATTGCATTGTATTATAAAGCTTAAAAGCAAATAAATAAAAAAGGATTCCTATAATACTTAAGAATCCTTCTAAAATAACTAAGTCAAAAACTAAAATTAAAGCTTTTCTTGGTCATATTTGTTAAATATATGTTCTGTTAAATATTTACCAACTGACCTTTTTTCTTGAACAAGCTTAGATATTATATTAAAATGCCTTGGTTCAATTTTGAAATATTTATAAGCTCTTCCGTCTTTAAAAAATACAGAAAGTTCAGATAAAGCAGAATCATAATCAACTTGACATATCTTGCTTAATTCATGAGATATTGTTAAAGTATTCAAACTTATATCCTCCAATGATTATTCTTAGGAGTATAAAATATAAAGTAAAGAAAGAGTAAATTCATTAAATGTTAAGTATTTTTAATCAATAAAATCAAAATTTACTAAATGATATATTCCTTATAACTAACTGTATATCTTTTAATACAACTTAGTCAAGTAAGTCTGCAAATAACTGGATTCCCGCACAAAATTCAATAAAAATGAATTGCCGACCTTTTTACAATGAAACTTTCTTAAGTCAAAATTGACTTGAACAGTTTCAAATAGACTTTTTTAAAAAAATCATGTAAAATACTTAAGATAATTAGTGTTCTAACTATACATGCTCAGGAGGAAAAATATTCCATGGATTATAAAAAATTGCGAAACATAGGTATTAGTGCCCACATTGATTCAGGGAAAACCACACTCACAGAACGTATTCTTTTTTATTGTAATAAAATTCACGCCATTCATGAAGTTAAGGGAAAAGACGGAGTTGGAGCAACAATGGATTCAATGGAACTTGAAAGAGAACGGGGCATCACAATAGCATCAGCTGCAACTCACGTTGAATGGAAGAACCATCCAATCAATATTATTGACACTCCGGGTCACGTTGACTTCACAATTGAAGTTGAACGTTCACTTAGAGTTCTAGACGGAGCGATACTTGTTCTTGACTCTGTTGCGGGAGTTCAATCCCAATCAATTACAGTTGACAGACAATTAAAAAGATATAATGTACCACGCCTTGCTTTCGTAAATAAATGTGACAAAACCGGAGCAAATCCTAACAACGTAAAAGATCAACTTAAAGATAAGCTTGGGTTAAACTCAGTTTTAATGCAAATTCCAATAGGACTTGAAGATAAACACATAGGAATTGTAGATCTTATTGTAATGAAAGCCTATTACTTTGAAGGTAGAGATGGAACAGAAATCATAGAAAAGGAAATTCCTGCCGAGTTATTAAATGAGGCTGAAGAAAAGCGAAAAATAATGCTTGATGCACTATCTGACTTTAATGATGAACTTATGGAACTTCATATGGAAGGACAAGATGTAGCTATAAAGACAATATACGATGCCGTTAGAACAGGTACTTTGGCTTTAAAACTTTGTCCTGTATTTATGGGTTCTGCTTATAAAAACAAAGGTGTGCAACTTTTACTTGACGCTGTAAATAGATTTTTGCCTTCTCCTCATGACATCAAAAATGTGGCACTTGACTTAAACGCAAACGAAAAAGAAATTGAACTTAAAACCGATGAAAACTTACCAACTGTAGCACTGGCTTTTAAATTGGAAGATGGACAATATGGGCAATTAACTTATGTAAGAATATATCAAGGGATTTTAAAAAAAGGACAAGAACTAATAAATTCAAGAACTTCGAAAAAGTTTAAAGTTGGCAGACTTATTAGAATGCATGCCAATAACACTGAAGACATTGAATTTGGAAGCAGTGGGGATATTGTTGCATTATTTGGAATAGAATGTGCATCAGGAGATACATTCTGTGACCCTTCAATTAACTATTCAATGACATCAATGTATGTTCCAGAACCAGTAATATCTTTATCAATAAAACCCAAAGATAAAAAATCAGCTGACAATATGGCAAAAGCTCTTGGAAGATTTACTAAAGAAGATCCCACATTCAAAACTTATGTAGATGCTGAATCAAAAGAAACAATAATACAAGGAATGGGCGAACTGCACTTAGAAGTTTATATTGAAAGAATGAAAAGAGAATTTAAAGCAGAAGTTGAAACAGGAATGCCTCAAGTAGCATACAGAGAAACCATAACAGACAAAGCAGAATTTAATTATACTCATAAAAAGCAATCAGGAGGTGCGGGTCAATTTGGAAGAGTTGCTGGATTTATGGAACCACTTGATGCAGAAGGACAAACTTATGAATTTGTCAATCTTATAAAAGGTGGAGTAATTCCAACAGAATACATTCCATCATGTGACAAAGGATTCCAAAAGGCTATGGAAAAAGGAACTTTAATAGGCTTCCCAATTGTAGGTATTAAAATTACAATTAATGACGGCCAATATCATATCGTTGACTCATCAGACATTGCATTCCAACTTGCAGCAATTGGTGCATTCAGAGAAGCTTATAATAAGGCAAAACCCACAATACTCGAGCCAATAATGAGAGTAACTCTTGAAGGTCCAACCGAATTCCAAGGCAATATGTTTGGTCTTTTAAACCAAAGAAGAGGAATAATTTTAGGCTCTGTTGAAGAGGGCAATTTCTCAAAAGTTGAAGCTGAGGTACCTTTAAGCGAGATGTTTGGATTTTCAACCGTTTTAAGATCTTCCACACAAGGAAAAGCTGAATTTTCAATGGAATTTTTAAGATACGGTAAAGTTCCAAATACAACATTTAATGAATTATGTAAAAAATTTAACGAACAAAATAAATAAGGGGGAACCATTATGTTTGAATTAACGCAAGATAAACAAGAAATAAGAATAAAAAATAAATTTTTAGCCCAAGTTTTTGGATTAATGGCAATTGGTCTTTTAATATCTGCAATCTTTGCATATACAACATCTGAAAATCAGATAATGAAAGCCATAATATTCACAAATCCAATGTCATACATAGCAATGCTACTTGTACAGTTTGGACTTGTTTATGCAATAAGCGGAGCAATCGAGAAAATATCAAGCGGCACAGCAACAGCACTTTTTCTAGGATACTCAGCTTTAACAGGAGTAACACTATCTTCTGTATTTATGATATACACTCAAGGTTCAATATTTTATACATTTGGAATTACTTCTTTAACTTTCCTTGCAATGTCCTTTTACGGATATACAACAAGCACAGACCTTACAAAAATGGGAAGTTATTTGATTATGGGATTATGGGGCATCATTATTGCATCTATTTTTAACATATTCTTTAGAAGCTCAGGACTTGATTTTTTAATCTCAATTCTAGGTGTCATATTATTTACAGGTTTAACGGCTTACGATGTTCAAAATATTTCTAAAATGAATAGAATGTTAGAAGATGGTACTGAAATTAAAAATAGAATGGCAGTTGTAGCCTCTTTAAAGCTTTACCTAGATTTCATAAATTTATTCCTATATTTACTAAGATTCTTAGGGCAAAGAAGAGATTAAAAACTAACTTGCAAGTTTAAAGCTAAGGTTAAAGCAAAAATGAATGCTTAAGTTAAGCATTCATTTTTAGGAGTTAAATTGAGTATAGATAGCCTAGAATTTGAAGAAAGCAATACCCAGAATGTTATAAGGAACAGTTTTGAGTTTGAAGGATATATAGAAAGCAATAAACCAATAATCATTGAAGGAGCCCTTAAAGGATTTATAACTTCAACAAGTTCAATTTACTTAAGAGAAAAAGCTAATGTAGAAGCAGAAATTAAGTGTAATAATTTCCTAAATCATGGAACAATGAAAGGCAATGTAGAAGCTTTAGAGACAATCAAAATTTACAAAACTGGAAAGTTAATCGGCAACATTAAAACAAAAGAACTCTTCATAGACTCAGGGGCACTCTTTAATGGAAATTGTGAGATGAAAGAAAAATGACAAATAAAAGTTTTGGTCTAAAAATAATCCTCATATTACTCTCATGCCTAAGCCTACTAAAAGCACAAGAAAAAGAAGACTCGCTTTTACTCTATAGACAAGGCAAATTCCAAGAAGCTATTATCAATACCCAAAATGAAATAAAACACAAGACAAATAATTTAGATGCAAGAGTAATACTTATATGGAGTTTAATAGCAATAGGTGAATATAAAAGAGCCGAATTAGAATCAATCAAAGGACTTGAAATTAACAAGAATGATTCAAGAATAATCCAAGCATTAGGAGAAGCTTATTTTTTCCAAGGACAATATAAAAATGCTCTTAAACATTTTCAGAAATATATTAGTCTTGACTCCAATGGAGCGCGAATAGCTAAAGTATACATTTTAACTGCAGACTCTTTTTATAAACTTGAAAGATATAATGAAGCCGATTTCGCATATGAAAATGCTTTAAGATTTTTGCCAAATAATCAAAACCTACTATTAAAGCTTGCAAAAGCAAGGCTTAATGCAAAAAATAAAATTTTAGCAAAAGAAACTCTAACAAAATTGCTAACTTTAAATCCCAATCACTTAGAAGCAAAAAATTTGTTAAAAAAGACAGAAAAAAATAATCATACTCCTTGACATTATATCTGTAAGCATTTATCCTATTTATTAGTTTATTAATAAAACAGAGGGCTGCTAGCTCAGGTGGTCAGAGCATCGGATTCTTAACCCGCAGGTCACAGGTTCGAGTCCTGTGCAGCTCACTTGAATGATTTAAGCTGAAGGTTTTGCTTATTTCAAAGTATTGACAAATTTTGAAATAAATGGTACAATTATTTTTGGTAGATTTAATTGTTTACGGGCTTATAGCTCAGCTGGTAGAGCATCGCCCTTTTAAGGCGAGGGTCGTAGGTTCGAGTCCTACTGAGCTCAATTTTTTGTCCTCTTCGTCTAGTGGCCTAGGACTCCAGGTTTTCATCCTGGCAACAGGGGTTCAATTCCCCTAGAGGATGTCAAGAGAAACTCTCATGGGTTCTCTCTTTTTCATTATTGTATTAATATATATATAATAATGAAAAATATTCTAGCAACAATGGTTTTATTAACAAGTCTTTACGCAATGTATGCAAACAAAAATGAAAAAAAATCCCCTATCAGTAATAACAATCACAAAATAATACGTTATGATGAAAAAAAAGTAAATCACATTGTACTAAATCTCCAGATTAATGAAAATGCAAGCATAGAAATCAACACTCAAAACAAAAACTACTTATATAATATTCCAAATATAATAAATCAAGATAAAGAATTAACGATAGAAATCAAAATGAACAATATCAAATCCATCAAACTAAATAATAGTGAAATAAAAAATTCAAAGATTAAAACAACAAGATCAAATCCTCAAAAATTTAAAATCTTAATTAGTCAAAATGAATATTCTATTAAATTTAATCTTAACAAAAATATGTTTCCTATCGTAGGTTTTAAAGCAAAAAAAATAATATTAAAGCCCATGCTCACGAACTTATATTCAGAAAAAGAATCTCAAAAAATAGTATTATCCAATCTCATCAAGTACACATCACTAGACAATAATAATGACGAAATAAAGTCTACTAAAAACAGCAATATGCTTCAAATAAGTAAAATTGGATATATTAATATGAATGCTTACTATGATATAAACAAACCAATAAATTCTGATCTAAAATTTATTTTCAACTATAAAAAAGAAAATTACAGAAGAGATTCATTTGAGATTTTCAAACTAATAGCAGAACCTAACATATATGTACTAAAATTCAAGAACTTAACCGATCAGTCTCTAATGTTAAAAAGAATGGCATTTTTTATCGAAAAAAAAGAATTCAGAGGAATGTTACTATCAAACAACGAACTAGAAAATAAAGTAGGATGGAAAGGTCACAATTATAGACTTAAAGACATAATTCTATTTTTTAATGCAGCACAAAAATCAAATATAAAATTAAACAAAGAAGAAAAAATTTTAAAAAACTTAATTATAATCAACAAATTAGCATATATTGAAAACAATATAATTAAAATCAAAGACGAATCAAGAAATACTGCGTTTGCAACTTATTCAGAAGATGAAACTATGTCAAAAATAGCCCAAATGATAATATTTATGCATGAAATATTACACATGTATTTCTTTATAGACAATAATTTCAATAAAGCAATCTCTAATTTTTGGAATAAAAATATCTTATCAAAAGATAAAAAAGCCTGGATTAAATTTTTAGATAATAAAGGTTATGATGTTAAGTCTCATTATTTAGTAATAAACGAGTTCTACACCTACACCACTCAAATTCCAAAAAAAGATATTGCAAATTATTTAACTAACACCAAATATTTCCCCAAACTTGGACTTGGGAGATATGAAGCATGGGCTATAAAATTAGAAGAATTATTATGGAAAGCAAAAGGATTAATAGCTGGCGAACTATTAATCCTTTTCAAGGATAAAATAATAAAAAAGCAAAATATATATGCTAACAAAATTGCAAATTAATTACCCTTTTCTGGGTTTAATACAATCTCTACCCCTTGCTTAACATCAATTTCCTTAAACAACATATTTATGGTGTCTTTACTTAAATTATTTTCAATAAATTTAGCACTAAACGTATCTCTTAAGGCACCATACCAAATAACTGAATATAATATCTTTGAAAGCCAATACCCATTAGATTTAGAACTAATATTATGATCTTTAATAATACTCTTCTTAATATAATTAAAATCCTCGTCCACAAAATCTCTTTTTTGTTTTTCTAATATATACTCATTAACGGACTTCAAGACATTATCTAAAACCTTAGGTTCAACAGTAAAATATACAGTTAAAAAACCATCTGAATTAGAATGTTTTCTAAGTAAATAATCAAAAGATGCTCCTATTGAATAAACACTAGATTGCTTTCTTCTAATAGTTTTAACAAGACCTTCAGTTAATAGCGATGCTAAAGCCTCATAATTTATAATATCCTCAGGTGTATAATTGAACTTAAAAGGATACAAAATGTACGCAGTACTAGTTGAATCCTTGCCTTTTTTTATAACTATTCTATCCGTACTTTTCTTATAAGAATAATCCAAATCTCTAAACTCATCCAATTTTTTGGAACTTAAATTACCTAAATACTTACTTGAAAGATTTTTTATTGTCTCTAAGTCAACATCTCCCACAAAAACAAATTTGAAGTTATTTGCATAAGTAAATCTCCTTTTATAAAAATCCAAAAGAACATCCTTTGATACATTTTTCAAATCAGATTCTTTAATATCTCTCAAACGGTAATCATCATTATTATAAAATTTCCTAATAGCACTATTAAAAAGATATTTAGAACTATTTTCCTTACTCTTAATTGTTGCTTTTATATCATCAATGGTACTTTGCAAAACAACATCATCTATCTTTGGATCATTAAATGTAAAGTATATAAGCTTAAAAAGAGTTTCAATGTCCTTAGTATCAGCACTACCATTAATGCTTGACATTTGATCACCAACTGTTGGGGTTAAACTTACAACCTTATCTGACAAATATTTTTCAACTTGAAGCTGAGAATAATCCCCATATCCTGAATTAGAAACTACTCCTGGAGCCAAAGACAAAACAGGCACAAGTTCAGCATTCTCACTTAACAAACCACCCCAAGAAGATGCACTAAAATTAACTATATTTTTCTTATGCTCATTTCGCTTAAAGTAAACTTCAACTCCATTCTCCAGCATAAAGGATGAAATTCCATAAGATAATTCTTTCTCATCAATAATCTTTTTACTTTCTAAAGACTTTTTAAAAAATTCACCCTGAATTGATACATCATCATAAGGTTTAATTTCTCTTCCTAAAGCAAGATCACGCAATTCTTTCATCTCTTCAAAAGTTAAATTGGGATGAAATTTCTTAGAATAAGAATAAATAATAGCCATATCATCTATGGATGCTTCACGCTTGGCAAAATTTGATATTTCTCTCAGACTAATTTTATTTAGATGATCAATAATAATATCAAAATATTCATTCATATCGAACATCAAAGAATCTTGAGAAATACTATCTACTAAGCTACGTACAATACTAGATGAATATCGCTTATTGATATTATCCTTGCTCAGCTTAGCAGAACTTATAAGCTTAGACTTGATCTTGTCGATTTCACCTTTTGTAAAACCAAATCTCTTAATTCTCTCAATTTCATAGAAAAACCCTTCAATAGCTTCTTTAAAATGCTCTGGATTAATCTTAAAAGAAATTTCATTAATCAAAACATAATTATCATCGGATTTAAATTCCGAATCAAATTTATCAAATGACATAAAATAATTTGTTCCAGCAGTCTTTAGCTCATAAAATCTATTTACAAAAAGCTCATCTAATAAGGTCTTCTCAACCATTCTTGCAACATAATCAACAGTATCAAAACTATCTTTAATCCTCTTTTTAATAACAAAATTCAGACTAGGAAATGGTATCTCAATATCTTCGATACTTACAAATTTTTCATCAATACTTGTACCCAAATTTATTTTAACCTTTTCAGGCTCACTTACCGGTTTCTCTAAAGATGCAAACCGTTCTCTTATTTTCTTTTCAATTTTATCAGGAGCAATATCTCCCACAACAATGATACTAGTAAGATCTGGTCTATACCATTTCTTATAAAATTTCTTGAAATTTTCTGATTTAAAAGATAAAATTCTCTCTTCAAGTCCAATAGGAAATCTGACTGCATATTTACTATCACCCAAAATAACCCCAAACATCTTTTCAGCTACCCTACCAGAATAATTCTCCCCACGCTTTTTCTCTTCAAGAACAACATTACGCTCTTTATCTATTTCTACTTCATCAAATTTCATTTGAAAAGCCCAGTTCCTTAATACATTCAAGGCCTCATCAATCTCTGATTCATTCCCACCATCTGGCAAATCAAGACGATAATAAGTCTTATCAAAACTAGTATAAGCATTAATATCAGCCCCAAATTTCATCCCAAACTTCTTAAGAACTTCCAAAACACCCTCACTACCAGGATAATCCGCTGTACCCTTAAAAGCCATATGTTCAAGATAATGAGCCAAACCCCTCTCATTTTCCTCTTCGTTTAAAGATCCAACATTAAACAAAACTCCCATATGAACAGCCTTACTTGGAAGTCGATTGCCATAAATATAATATTTAAGTCCATTTTCAAGCTGGCCACTTACTAAGTTTTTATCAACCTTTAACTTAGCAGACGAACAAGATAAAAAAAGAAAGACCAAAATTAAAAAGACAAATTTTAATATACTAATATTGTTAATATGTTCGTATTTCATTTCCTTTTCCTTGCATTTATTCTTATGTCATAAACTTTTTTAATTTCTCTTAAAATAGATGAAAATCCAAAATCATACCAATCCTTCACACCCTTTAACCTAGCAATGGGAAACAATTCATAAAATAAGAATAAAAGTTCCCCCTTAGATAACTTTGAAATATCATCAAGGTAAACCCTCTTATTCAATTCCCTAACATATACAAAAGGTTTCAATTTATCTAAAACAAACTTACTAAAATCAGGACTTAAAATACTCGTCTCATAAATTTCAATAGTAGCATGCTCACTTGATACATTATCATACCCTTTAAAGGATACTGGCTCTAAAATCACAAAATTACCATCTTGAACACCTACATTGCGCCCATCTAAAGTTTTTAAAAATCCATCACTACCATCAAAATAGACAAAAATATTTAAGTCTCTCGAGGCCTTTAAGACAAACTTCGAACTATTATAATTCTCTGGGCGTTGCAGAATATTAATATGCTGCACACCATCCAACTCATTACCGCCACTTAAAACTTGAACACCCCTTTCAGCCAAAACCTGCTTGGCCAAATCAATATACGTAAAAAATTCATTTTTTTGAGTCAAATGTTTTTCTCGCTCCAATAAGTGAAGCACAAATAATAGATCTTTCCTATCAAGACTGCGGTAAAAATCAACACTCTCTAAATTAATCCCAAAAATAAAACCATGAATAAAAAAAAACAGAATTGTTATAAAATATTTACTCATATACATCTTCCATACATACACTTTACTGCTTTAACGCTAAAAAAACAGGACAATGATCGCTACCCATTACCTCACTTAAAATCAAAGCATCCCTTACCTCAGATTTAAAGACTTCATTTACAAGAAAATAATCAATCCTCCAACCTATATTACGCTCTCTTGCCCTTGTTCTATAATCCCACCAAGTATAGTTGCCCGGCTCCCTGTTAAACATTCTAAAGGTATCTACATAACCTCCATTTAAAAAGTTATCCATCCAAGTAGTTTCTTCAATATAAAAACCAGCAGATTCTCTGCTGGACTTAGGATTAGA
Source organism: Borrelia nietonii YOR (assembly GCF_023035795.1). Taxonomy (NCBI): domain Bacteria; kingdom Pseudomonadati; phylum Spirochaetota; class Spirochaetia; order Spirochaetales; family Borreliaceae; genus Borrelia; species Borrelia nietonii. The sequence continues at coordinate 548,281 of NZ_CP073148.1, read as the reverse complement.
AAGATCAATTTCTGTATGTGCAATATTAAAATCACCACAAATAACAATATTCTTTCCAGCAGTTACAAATGAATTTGCAATAGATTCAAGGCTCATTAAAAATTCAAGCTTATAATTAAGTCTTTTTCTTAAAGCTTGAGAATTAGGAAAATACGCATTAATAAGGATAAAATCACGATAATGAGCAATAAGACATCTCCCTTCTCTATCAAATATTTCCATATTCATATTCTCTAATTTAATAGGCTCAATCTTTGAATAAAGAGCAACCCCACTATAACCCTTTATTATGGATTTTGAAAAATAAGAATAATACTCCTTAATATTAATAAGCTTTTTTGGTAACTGCTCTTTGCAAGCCTTGATTTCCTGAAGACACAAAATATCCGGACTATATTTTTCAATAAACTCAAAGAAACCTTTGCCAAAAACAGCTCTTATTCCATTGACATTCCAAGAAATTAAATTCATAATCATTCACCAACTCAATTTAAACATGTATCTGCAACCCATCATAAGCCAAATAAATATCATATCTCTTTAGATAATCAAATTCTTCATGCATGATATCATGTGAAATATGTGTAAAATAAGTAACCTTAGGATTTATTTTTTTAACTTCATTAATAGCATCATCAAAATTCAAATGTCCAGGATGAGGTTTAATCCTTAAGGCATCTATTACGAGTACATCCAAGCCCTTTAAATAGTTGTAAGAAATCTCAGGAATAGATTTAACATCAGTAAGATATGCTAAATTAGCTATTCTATAGCCTAAACTAATTATATCTCCATGTAATAAAGGAATTGGCATTATATTTATTCCTCTAAAAAAAATTTGTTGCAAATCCACTGCCAAGCTAGGAATAATATTTGCTTTCCCACTTATAGATACTTTTGACGAAAAATTATGCGGAAAAGCATTTTTAATGTGTTGCATCGTACTCTCTCGCGCATAAATGGGTAAAGGAACAGTCCTTGTATAAAATTTAATATCATCAAGACCCATAATATGATCATAATGCTCATGGGTATACAATACCAAATCCAACTTAACGATATTTTCTCTTAAAAGCTGTGTTCTAATATCAGGACCTGTATCAATTAATAAGTTCATTCCATATAAACTGAGGAAAAAGGCACTTCTAAGTCTTTTATTTTTACCAAAGTTTAAACTGCATACTCTACAACTGCAATTCAACATAGGAACACCACTTGATGCACCAGTTCCTAAAAAGATTCCTAACATGTACTAACATTGCCCCTTAAGGAATCAAATTATACCATAATAAAACCAAACGATAAAAGAATAAATAAGATATCAAATAGAATAAGACATAATAAATGACTTAAACGAAAGAGATACAAAATCAAACTAATTTAGTTTAGTTTTAAAGCATAACATCACAAACCATTCAGAAAAAGAAATTATAAACTACTACATCAACCACAATTAATCATAGCTCTAATTTTTGATTTTCAAATAAAAATTTAAAAAGTCATAACCAATAATTAATAATTAAAGTCGAACAAGATAAATGCCAATCCCTATTTATTAAAATAAAAATCAAATAATATCGCTTATATTATATCATAATAATCTACTTTATAACTTAAGAAATTATTTTGTAAATAGCGTTTTTATGCTTATAATTATCTAAGGAAAAATTACTTTTTATGCATGAACAATCTTATGAAACAATATTCTTATTAAGTTTTAGTATATTTTTAATAATAAATTTATTCAATTTTAAAAGAGAATTTTCTTACGAAGATTATTTCATAATCTTCCCCGGAATCTTTTTTATAATTACTCTATATCTCATAGAAGTAAGACCATTAATGTTTTATTCCGGATCCATATTTTTATTCTTTTTAATAACAACTACCATGAAAACCATAAAAACAATAATTCTTAGAAGACACACAAAGAGAAAAGATAATAAATTTAAAAGAATCATTTTTACTATCCCATTTAAAATAATGATAGTACTACCATCTATAATGGTGGTACTAATTTCAACTGTATTTTCATACCTTGGATTCTTTACAGACTATCCAAAAGATGTAAATTCCAGCTACAAAGTAGGATTTACAAAAATCAAAGATCATAAGAATAATTTAAATTTATCAGTATGGTATCCAATCAATTTTACACTAGGACTTAAACGTCAAAATCCTTTTTTTCATTACGATTTTAATCCATTTTTCATAAATGAAATGAACTATCTACCAAAATATGAGAATGTATATAAAGATGCTCCAATTAGCAATAATCAAAAACTATATGATAGTATCTTAATTATATTGCCATTTTATTCTCATGATTCAATGTTTAAATCATTTGTAAACAGACTAGTTAAAAAAGGAAACATTGTATATCTATACGCTCCACAATACAAACATATGAATGCTAGTAATTTTATTACAAACAACAATGCAGGTTTGTTAACTTATATTTCAAACGCAACTATTAAGTATCTAATAGAACCTATCAAAATTTTCAGCGACAGAAAAGACAAAACATCTGATGTTACAGAGATTCAAAATGTTCTTGAACTTATTAAATCAACTCAAAAATTAAAATTTCTAGATCCAAGAGTAGAGCTGAATCAATTAATTCTAATTACAATGGGAAATCAAGCAAATATTGCAAATGCAATCATTAGTAAAAACAAGCAAATAAAAAAATACATAAACATCGGTGGAAAACCTCAAAGCTTCAAAATAAAAACATTGCAACTACTAATAAAACAAGATGAAAATGAATGGCAAAAAACCAACACAGATCCATCTTCTATAAAAGTAATAAACATGAATAACATTGGTGAAATTTCTGATTTCATCTTCAGTAGAAGTTATTTAGAAAGTTTCAATTTCTTTAAAGACAAAAAATTAATGCTACCAAGATTTGATTTTGTAATTAACGAAATCAATAAATTCATTGAGGACAGAGGATCTTAAAAATGCAACAAAAATTCATACTGTTAATAATATCTTTGATATTATTAACAGTAAAGAGTTACTGTATTGAAGAAATAATTGAAATAAATACTGAAATACAAAAAGAAAAATATATTCCTTTTCTACTAAGTAGAGGCAAAAGTCAAGTAGAAGATCTCATAAGATATACATTAAAAATGAATCCCCACCTTGAAGCAGAATACGTTAAAACAATTGCACAAACTTACATAGATGAATCCATAATTGAAGGCATAAATTATGATATTGCCTATGCTCAAATGCTACTTGAAACAGGTATTTTAAAATTTAATGGTATCGTTTCTAAAGAACAGCATAATTTCTCAGGCATAGGAGCTACTGATAACTTTACAAAGGGAAATTCTTTTTCTAATATCAAAGAAGGAATAAGAGCACATATTCAACATTTAAAAGCTTATGCTTCAAGACAAAACATAAATTCCAATATGGTTGATCCTAGATTTTACCTCGTCAAAAGAGGCTCTGCTCCAACAATATATGATCTTACCGGGAAATGGGCCAAAGATAAACTTTATGATAAAAAGTTAAAAAAAATATTGCTTGGATTATTAGAATTTGATAATGCAAAAAAATAAGGATACTATATTAGACATATTAGAATTTATATATAGCAAATATAATAAACGAGAATTTGTTCATCCAGATCCACTAGAATTTTTATACAAATATACAGAAAAAGAAGATATTGAACTTGCAGGCCTAATTAGCTCATCATTAGCACTAGGAAGAGTTGAACAAATATTAAAAGCAATTAATAGTGTCTTAAAACCGCTTGGAAGCAAGCCTTCAGAAACACTCAAAACACTTAAAAAAGAAGATTTAAAAACAATATACAAAAACTTTACTTATAGATTTTTCAAAACAGAAGATATTATAAGACTACTAATACCTTTGAAAAAAATACAAGAAAAATACTTAACAATTGAGAATTTACTCTATAACATTTACAAAAAAAATGAAAACTTCATATCAAGCTTAGACGAACTAATAACACAAATGGAAAATATCAATGAACACTCATTCAGCATAATACTTCCAAAACCTTCAAAGGGAAGTGCCTGTAAAAGGCTATTTCTATTCTTAAGATGGATGATAAGAAAAGATGATGTTGACTTAGGAATTTGGAATAAATTCAACCCATCAGATTTAATAATTCCAATGGATACTCACATGAGAGACATCTCATCAAAACTATTTAATCTCCAAAACAACAAAAATGTAAGTCTTAAGAAAGCAATAGAAGTCACAAAACATTTCTCAAAAAAAAATAAAGATGACCCTGTAAAATATGATTTTTCTTTAACCCGATTTGGAATAAACAGAACATTTAATAAAGAAGAACTATTTACAAATATTTTCAAACTTAAATACTAGGCATTATTAACAAGAAAATTTAAATTTATCTCGCAGTATATAATATTAGTAATTACGACATAAAACCCTTTATCAAGAAAAACGCATAATAAAAGAACTAATAATCGCCTTTAAAAGCATTTCCCAAAATCCTAATGCCTTCAAGGGTCAAATACAAATTAGCTATAAAATCCACGCTTATTAAAGGTAAAACTAAATAAGAATTTCCACCTGTAATTATCAATCTAAATTCCTTATCATAATTACGCATAAGCTCATGATAAACGCCTTCTATTAAATATTTATACTGATAAATTACACCACTATTTACACTATCAATAGTTGATAAACCTAGCAATTTTTTCGGTACTGCAAGATTAAAATCCTTTAAAAGATAGGCATTCTGAATTAATGCATTCAAATTTGTAAAAGGCCCACCATTAATAAGACCACCAAGTATACCTTCCCTTCTGCTAATCGCAAAAATAGTACAAGCTGTTCCAAGATCTACTACTAAAGCATCATTAATATTATAATACTCAATAGCTCCAACAAGATTTGCAAAAACATCTGACCCTAATACAAATCGATTGTTATTATAAAGATTAAAACTTAAGTCATAACTTAAATCAAATCTAATGAATAAAGGATTTACCTTATAAAGGGAAACAATTGCATTGATAAGTACTGTATCAATAATTGGTACAACACTACTTACAAACACTTGATCAACCTTGTAGTCAAATTTAACCTTAAGAAACTTATAAAGCTCCTTAAAACTCAAATCACGTTTTGTGCCAAGCTTGCAATATATCTGCATTTTATCCAGTCTATACAATGCAAAAGATATACTTGTGTTTCCAATATCAATAATTAACTGAACTGAACCAACAAGTTTATTCATCAATATTCCCAAATGCCTTTACATCATCAAATCTTAAGAGAATCTTTGTATCATCGGATTTCTTAGGTGTTATTTTTAAAACCAATATTTTATTATCAGAATAATATCTCCATCCATCAGAATAGATGTAAAACTGAGGATCTGTAAACCAATTAATATTCCTAAACCTAACCAAAGTAGGATTTGGGATCCCTTTAAAAAAGAAATACCCAGAAGAATTTAAACCACGATCAAAATTAATAGAATAAAACGCATTAGAAAAATCAAAATTTATAATCTTTGTCGCACCATATATCCAATGTCCAACTCCAAGATTTGGCAATAAACTAAATCTCGGAATATAATCATTATCAACAATATCAGCATAATAATTTTCATAAGGAATTTTCTCAATATCAGGCTTAAGTAAAGAATAATAAATAGCATTAAAAACAAACTCCAAGAGTAAATCATTACCTAAGTGGGAAGCAAGTCTTTTAAGTAATCCCGCAATCTTAAGTGTATATTCAAAATCCCAAGACAAGTCACTCTTATTACCAGGAATATACGCTTCTCCATTACTAGTTACAGAAAATAAAATAGATACAAATTTAGTTAACTCTTCTTTAAGCTTACCAAGCACAAAATTATCATTATCAAATTGCAAGAATATAATATAATTAGAAAGCACATTATAAGCTTGGGTTAAATTAAATCCAGAAGTCAATATCACTTCCGGTTTCCTTAAAATATTTAATGCACCATTTAAAATAGAAACATTCTCAGATAAAAAAATCTTCTCTAAAAGATACGCATCTTCTTTTAAATATTTCAAAAGCTTATCCGACTCAAGAGAATTAATAAAAGTTTTATTTACAGATAAATAGCGAAAAAATTTATCAAGTTTTTCTGCATCAACGTAGTAACTTGCACTTAAATATGTTAAATGATCTTCATTAAGACTCACTAAAGATTTAAGTTTTAAAAATGTAGCTTCATAATCAGGTCTTGTTAAAGACTCAGCCAATAAATAAATAAATATATCCTCATCAAAAGAATATACATTACCCCTACGCCATCCGCCCTTCTTAACACTAAATCGTGACTTGTTGCTCCATGCATCATAGGCTTTATCTCTAAACCTAACCAATGCTGAGTCAAAGTCCTTTTTATCTACCTTCTTAATCGATGAATACACAACTGGAGAATTTACATCTAAAAGAATATCCGGTTTGCTAGAAATCAATTCATTTGAGGTTTTAGATCCTTCAACCAAATCTCCGATCTGAAAAACTTCTTGAGGACTAACTAAAATTTCTCTCTCATTCATCTGACTATGTTTTCCCAAAGAAACCTCAAAATGACTATCTGTAGCCTCAATGATAATATTTTCATCAAATAAAATTTTATAATCACTCTCAATTTCATAATTAATTAACAGTTTTTTAGAAAGATTTGAACTAACATTAAAGTTATTATTTGAATCAAATGAAAAGAGTAAAAAAATGTTATTTTCAAAATAAACGTAAATAGCATTATCTTGTACTTTATAAGAAATGGGATAAAGATGAATCCCATTTTCAGGAATAATAAGCGGTTTTGTCTTAGATAGATGTATCTTAATACCTCTTATATTAAGGGTAAGATTATCTAAAACATATTGATTATCTTCAACCTTATTGTTAACTAAAAATTTTAAATCCTTTAATAAAAACACATTTAAACTTAAGTCTCGAAACTGAATAAAAACAACAAAAAATAAAAACAGAATACCAATTAGCAAGTAAAAAAAACTTAAACTCAAATATTTATTCATATCATTCAATATTAATAATAAAGAATTAAAATATCAATATCGGTTGTATAAAAGCAAAAAACTTAATAAACTTAATAAAAGTACGTATAATCATACAAATAGGAGCAAAAAAATAAATGAAGATTCCAAAAAACTATATCCCAGGAACAAATCCATATAAATCTCTTCCTAAAAAACCCATTATTGAATCAAAAAAAATATCAAAAAAACAAGAACAAATAAATGCAGAAATAATGAATTCACAAGAGAGAATACTGAAATTATATATAAGAAGATTACAAAAGAAAGATCAAGTAATGCTTCAAAACTTCATCATGGAAGGACATAAAGTTGGTTCTAAGATTTTTAACAACTTGCCAAAAACTTTACAAGAAATAATAACTATAATGAACATAGAATCTCTAAGAGTACTACTTAAAAACACAAAAAATCCTATAAAAAAACTTTATATCAAGTTTTCAACTTGGACACTAAACAAACTATTAAAATCTATTAATAACTCAAGCATAACACAAGACAAAAAAACATCTAAAAAAAATGTAAAGAAATAAAAAAATAAAAACAAATAATCCCCACTTACTGGAATAACTAATATCAATTAAACCCCTAATCTAGCTTACCAATTAATTAAGAATAAACTCCAAAATAGAAAAATCATCCCTAAAGGCATTATATTTTGATAAATTCAACATCTTTTCATAAAGACGTACTAAAACAAAATCATCCAAATCATATGAATTTTTTTTCAATATCTTATAAAAATCATCAATAGACATTATTATATCTTGCTTATTTTCAACCTCATAAACACCATCACTAAAGAGCAAGAGATGCGCGAACTTACTCAATAAATATTCATTTTCCTCACAAGAATACATCTCTTCAATCCCAAGAATCGCCCCTCTTGTCTGAAGATAAATATTACTCTCAGCACTTAAAACAACAGCAGGCGGTGCTCCTGCTGATGCAAACCTTAGATGCCTTGTTTTTACATTTAAAACACCATACCACAATGTAATCAACATATCACTTTTAAATTTAACAAAATAACTGTTAACATATTTTAATACCTTAGAAGGACTAATATCATTATTATTCATAATATAAGAATTAATAACACTTGAAACGCTAAGGGATAAAAGTGCAGAACCTACTCCATGACCTGAAATATCTATCAAATAGATTATTAAATTATCATCATTAACAAAATAATAATTAAAAAAATCACCGCCAATGCGTTTTGATGGAACAAAAATCCAATTAGAACTAAAAAATTCATTTTGCATCTTCATGGGCAATAAAGTTTCAATATAATTCCCAGCTTCAATTAGCTCACTCTCAAAATACTCTCTATTATGAAGTATAAGATCTAAATATTTTTGTCCCTGTTCTATAACCTTTTTCTTTTCAAGAAAATTACTTATCCTAATATCTAATACTAAGAAATCTAGATTTCTTAAAAAATAATCATCTACTTGCTCTTCAATAAAAATCTGAATAATATCTTTCCTATTTATCTGAGAAACAATAATAACAGGAATCATTTCATAAAAACTATTATTTTTAACATTCTTAAGCAAGTTTAAAATCAACTGTATATCTTTATCCGAACTTAAATCAAGAATAATTAAATCATAAAAATCATTACAAAGTAACTGATTAAATAAGTCAACAGTATCTGTAGATAAAACAGCATAGTCTTTTAAAATCAAATAGTCTTTAAGCCTTTTACTATAAATACTATCACAGGAGAAAATCAATATCTTATGTCCATCTTTATTTAAAGCCTGTCTACTTGCAAGAGCAGAAGAGAGAACTACATTCTCAAGCTCAATCTCTATATAAGATATTATCGATGAGATCTTAAAAGCAATGGCCTTAAAAAAGGCAATACCAGCATCTTTAATCTCACTATAATGCATAGCATTATCTATTAATTCTAAAGATAAATATAAATAAGAAAGTAAATCGCATTTCATGCTTCTAATCAAAAATTTGCCTAAATTTAAGTCTTGTGGGTCTTCAAATTCTCCCTGGAATTTATTAGAGATCTCTAAAGTTAATTCAAGATAATTTGTAATATCATTATAAAAATATCTAGGAGTCTCTTTGTAAAGTTCAGAAGAATCAGTATTGATAAGTAAGAAAATCTCTTCTAGTTTTAAACTAAACTCATTTAATATGCTAATAACATTATTACTATTCATCCTCAGTTAACGCAACTCTTGAAATAGGAAGCAAAATATCATTACCAAAAGCTTTTCTAGAAACTTTAACTATCATAGGACCTTTCCTTCTTTTATACTCACTCTTAGAATAAAGATCTAACACCTTTGTAACCACCTCTTTTCCAAAAGATTCATAAAGCAACTCCAAGGGCTCATTTTTAAGTAAATACTGACTTAATATCTCATCAAGAATTTCATATCTAGGAAGAAAATCACTGTCTTTTTGACCAGGTCTAAGCTCAGCAGAAGGCTCTTTTACAATAACATTAACAGGAATAACTGATCTTCCTTCTTTTAAATTAATATATTTTGCAAGACTATAAACATCTCGCTTAAATAAATCGCCAATTAAAGCAATTCCACCACAAGAATCACCATAAAGAGTGCAATAACCAACAGCAATTTCACTTTTATTTCCAGTATTTAGAAGCAAAGACTTATTTGCATTACTATAAGACATTAAAAAAATCCCCCTAAGTCTAGCTTGAAGATTTTCCTCAGTAACTCCCTTTGTATCAAAATACCCATTAAAAAACTCTAAAGCAGATTGAAACATGCTCTCAATAGGCATATCAATTAACTTAAATCCCAATTCTCTAGCAAGTTCTTTCGCATCAAAAACAGATCCTTTTGATGAAAACCTACTAGGCATAGAAATACCAACAACTCTATGAGCCCCTAAAGCAACACATGCAATATAAGCAACAAGAGCAGAATCAATGCCTCCAGAAATACCCAAATGAACTTTATCAAACCCAGATAAAAACACATATTCTCTTAAACTACTTATCAATGCTTCAATAAGTCTATCAAAAATTTTAGACTCACAGTCAAGCTCTAAATCATGAAATCCTTCATCAAATAAAATATCGTCTTTAAATTCTCTAGCCTGTTTTATTTTACCGTATTTATTAATAAAAAAACTCAAACCATCAAATACAACAGAATCATAAGTCCCATATAAATTGGCATAAGCAACTTCCAAATTATTTTTAATAGCTATTTTTTTGAAAAATTCAAGTCTTAAATTATTCTTATCTCCAGTAAAATAAGACTTTGATGGAATTAAGAGATAATCAATGTTACTAAAAAACGCACTAAATTTTTCATCAAATCCCTGAAATAAAAGCTCATCCCCCAGATTTAATACGGCAATACTTTGACCCTTATAATCAAATAAGACCGGCACATTGACTTCCCTAGCTGTCAAGACAAACCGATGATCACTTACTACAGATATGCAATCTAATAATTTACCCTCATAAAAACTATAATGTCCAAATACAACACAAAGTCTATCATCAACTTGCTCTTTTATAAAATCAAGGCAATCAAGAATTTTTCCCAAATATTCTGCCCTATTAAATAAATTCTTGTACTCAATGCCCCCAATAAAAATAAAAGGAAAAACTAAAATATCAACTTTATTTTGAATAGCATACTCATAATTTTCCTTAAACTCACTCAGAATCTGTTTAAACTTAAAAAGTCTACATTTTGTCTGCACTATACATATTTTCACAAAGTAAATAATAAGCAATAACAGACAAAATTACAAGAAAATCCTAAATCACACTTAACCATTTCTCAATATCATATTTCATTTTAATTGGAGCTATCTTAGGAGTATACCTACCTACCACATTACCTTCTCGGTTTATTAAAAATTTAGTAAAATTCCAACGAATATCTCCTTTAAATTCCTCTGGGGACTTTTCTCTTAGATATCTATATAAAGGATGTGCATTCTCGCCATTAACATCAATTTTAGAAAAAATAGGAAATGAAACATTATAAACTGTCCGACAAAATTTTAAAATCTCATTATTTGATCCAGGCTCCTGAAATCCAAACTGATTACAAGGAAATCCCAATATTAAAAACCCCCGCCGCTTATATATTTTGTAAAGCACTTCCAAATCCTGATATTGATTTGTATAACTACAATCACTTGCCACATTAACTATAAGCAATACTTTTCGAATATAATCTGAAAGAGAAATTTCAGGCCCTGATGCAAGCCTTGCTCTAAAACCATACACAATCATAAAAACCCCTTAAATATATTCAAGCAAATTTTTAGACATAATTTTAAATAACAAAAATAACCAATGTATTTTTTTATTTTGACAAAAAAGTACACATAAGAATTTATTAAGCTTGAAATATGTGTCAATATTATACTATTATGACTTAATAGTCAAAATCGACTCTTTCAAAGATAATTAAAATGAATCAAATTAATAGAAAACTCTTTAAAGAAAAAATTTGTAAAATATTTTCTTTAAAGATAAAATGCTTTATAAAAGGAGGCCAAAGTGGAAGAAAAGGAAAGATGTGAAGAATTTGAAAAAATTAAAGAACAAGAAAATGAAACACTACCAAATGAAGACAGTCCTAGCATGGGGGAAAAAGTTGCTGAACTGGAAAATGAAATTTCAAATCTAAAAGATTTATATTTAAGGAAACAAGCAGAATTTGAAAATTTTAGAAAAAGACTTGAAAAAGATAAAGAAAATTTTATTAAATTCGCAAATGAAAACATAATGAAAGATATAATTAACTTTCTTGATAATTTAGAAAGAGCAATAGATTCATCAAAACAATCAAAGGATTTCGATACTCTATTATCAGGAATTAGTATGATTGAAAGTGAAGTGCTCTCAAGCTTTGACAAAAAGTATAATTTAAAAAAGTTTGGCAAACCGGGAGAAGACTTTGATCCAAGTCAACATGAAGCAATAAGCATAGAAGAAAAAGAAGGGGTTAAAACTCCTGAAATCGTGGAAGTATACCAAAAAGGATACTGCTACAATAATCGAGTATTAAGAACTGCAAAAGTTAAAGTTGCACAAAGCAAAGATTAATATTAAAGACAAAAAATAATAAAAGGAGGCTTTATATGGGAAAGATAATAGGAATTGACCTTGGCACAACAAATTCATGTGTAGCAATAATGGAACATGGAAAACCTGTTGTAATACAAAATTCAGAAGGAGGAAGAACTACTCCATCAATTGTAGCTTACACAAACAAGGGCGAGAGACTTGTAGGACAAGTAGCAAAAAATCAAATGGTTACAAATCCTGAGAATACCATATATTCAATCAAAAGATTTATGGGGAGAAGATTTGAGGAAGTTGCGAGTGAAATTAAAATGGTTCCTTATAAAGTAGAAAAGGGACAAAATGGAGATGCTCGTGTAAACATTTCCAATATAAAAAAACAAATGTCACCACCAGAAATATCAGCTGCAACTCTTACCAAAATGAAAGAAACAGCTGAGGCATATTTAGGAGAAACAGTTACTGAAGCTGTAATCACTGTTCCAGCTTATTTCAATGATGCACAAAGACAAGCAACAAAAGATGCCGGAAAGATTGCAGGGCTTGATGTTAAGAGAATTGTTAATGAACCAACAGCTGCAGCTCTTGCTTATGGGATTGAGAAAAAAAATGAAGAAATAGTTGCTGTTTACGATCTTGGTGGGGGAACATTCGATATCTCAATACTTGAACTTGGGGACGGTGTTTTTGAAGTTAAATCAACAAATGGGGATACCCATCTTGGAGGAGATAACTTTGATGATGAAATCATCAAACATTTAATTACTGAATTTAAAAAAGATAGTGCTATTGACCTATCAAACGACAAAATGGCACTTCAAAGACTTAAAGAAGCAGCAGAAAAGGCAAAAATAGAACTCTCAAGTGCTCAAGAAGCATCAATAAACCTTCCATTCATCACAGCCGATGCAAATGGACCTAAACACCTACAATATACTCTAACAAGAGCAAAATTTGAACAAATGGTAGATCATTTAGTTCAAAAAACAAAAGAACCATGTCTTAATGCTATTAAAGACGCTGGACTTAAAGCTTCTGACATTAATGAAGTAATACTTGTTGGGGGCTCTACAAGAATACCAGCTATTCAAAAAATCGTAAAAGAAATATTCGCTCAAGAGCCAAATAAGGGTGTAAACCCTGATGAAGCTGTTGCAATAGGAGCTGCAATTCAAGGTGGAATCTTGACAGGAGAGACTAAAGATATGGTACTCCTTGATGTTACACCCCTCTCATTAGGTATTGAAACACTTGGTGGAGTTATGACAAAACTAATTGAAAGAAACACTACAATTCCTACCAAGAAGAGTCAAGTATTCTCAACAGCAGCAGATAACCAAACTTCCGTAGACATTAAAGTTTTGCAAGGTGAACGTGAGATGGCATCACAAAACAGAGTACTAGGTAATTTCATTCTTGACGGAATACCAGCAGCACCAAGAGGAGTCCCACAAATAGAAGTTAGTTTTGACATTGATGCTAATGGAATAGTTCATGTTTCTGCTAAAGATATGGGAACTGGAAAAGAACAAAAAATTCGAATTGAGTCATCATCAGGACTATCTGAGGAAGAAATTGAAAGAATGGTTAGAGATGCTGAAGCTCACGCTGAGGAAGATAAAAAACTAAAAGAAAGCATAGAAACAAAAAACATAGCTAATTCCTTAATTTACCAAACAGAAAAATCTCTAAAAGAATATGGAGATAAAATAACAAGTGAAGACAAGGAAGCTATTGAAAATAAAATAAAAGAACTTAAAGACGCACTAGAAGGATCGGATGTATCTTCAATTAAATCAAAAACAGAAGAACTTCAACAAGCTTCTTATAAAATAGCTGAAATGATGTACAAAGACGCTCAAGCCAGCTCATCAAATCAAGATAATGCTCAAAACAATGCAGGTAGTGAAAGCAAAGAAGCTGATTACGAAGTTGTTGATGAGGATAAGAAATAGTGAAAAGAGATTATTATGAAATTTTGGGGCTCTCAAAAGGAGCCTCAAGAGATGAAATAAAAAAAGCATATAGAAAAATAGCAATCAAATATCATCCGGACAAAAATAAAGATAACAAAGAAGCTGAATCTATTTTTAAAGAAGCAACAGAAGCTTATGAAGTTTTAGGAGATGATAACAAGCGTGCTCAATACGATCGATTTGGACACACAGCTTTTGAAGGCGGGGGAACCTCAGGATTTAGTGGGTTTTCTAGCGGATTTAGTGGATTTTCAGATATTTTTGAAGATTTTGGAGATATCTTTGATTCATTTTTTACTGGAAAACGTGGGCAAGATAAAAATAAACAACATGAAAAGGGTCAAGACATAACATATCAAATCGAAATATCACTTGAGGATGCCTATTTAGGTTATAACAATAACATTAATATTGCAAGAAATATGTTATGTGAATCTTGCTTAGGAAAAAAATCTGAAAAAGGAACTAGTCCTTCAATATGCAACATGTGTAATGGCAGTGGCAGAGTAATGCAAGGAGGGGGGTTTTTCAGAGTAACAACTACATGTCCGAAATGTTATGGAAATGGAAAAATAATATCAAATCCTTGCAAATCATGCAAAGGAACTGGAAGTCTTAAACATAAAGAAACAATCGAACTCAAGATTCCAGCAGGAATTGATGACTCACAACAAATTAAAATAAGAGGAAAAGGTAGCGTAAATCCCAATAATCAACAATACGGAGATCTCTACATAAAAGTATCAATAAAACCCCATAGAATCTTTAAAAGAAATGGAAAAGATCTATATGCAACTCTTCCAATAAGCTTTACTCAAGCTGCACTTGGAAAAGAGATAAAAATACAAACAATAGCAGCAAAAAAGATTGCAATAAAGATTCCACAGGGCACAGAAAATGATGAACAAATTATTATTAAGAATGAAGGCATGCCAATATTACATACAGAAAAATTTGGAAATCTTATTTTAATTATTAAGATCAGAACTCCTAAAAATCTAAGTCACAATGCCACTTGTCTACTGGAAGATTTAAGCAAAGAAATCAAAGATATTGATGAAATCACTTTAAATAAAGTTTAGTATGTACATCACGCACGCCAATTCAATAATCGAAAGCATAAAAAATAATAAAGGGCTTATGTTATACATTTCAAAGACAAGTCCCAAAAGTATAAATATTGAAAAACTAGCTAAAGAACATAAAATTCAAATAATAAAAGTGAATGATCTTGCCAAGATAATTGGCAACAACGATCATAGGGGTTTTGCATTAAAATTAAAAACTTTAAAATCTAACAATACAAAAAAACAAGATAAAAACTTAGAAGAATTCTTAGAAGAATTTCAACATCAAAATAATGTATTTATCTTAATACTTGATGGCATAGAAGATCCCCAAAATTTTGGAGCTATTCTTAGAACATCAGAGCAATTTAACATTGATCTTGTAATTACTAGCCAGAGACGAAGTGCAAAAGATAATGCAACCATCTTGCGCACTAGCTCTGGTGCAAGTCAATATGTTAATAAACTAGTAGTTCCAAACATAAATAACGTAATAAAACATTTAAAAAAAAATGGATTCTGGATATATGCCAGTGATATCAAAGGAAAGGCAATAAACACCACTCCAATAAATGACACTAAAATTGCACTTATTATGGGGAATGAAGGCAAAGGAATACATAAATTAATAAAAGAAAATTCTGACTTTTTAGTAAGAATCCCAACTAAGGGCAAAATAGATTCATTGAATGTATCAGTTTCAACAGGAATTTTAATATTTGAAATAAAAAGACAACTTAATTTGCTTTAACACATTTTTTATAATTAAGCCAACCAATTATCCCAAAAAATTTCTCACTTCAACAGAAGCTAGAAACCCTTCAGCAGCAGCCGTAATAGCTTGTGCATAAAGCTTGTTACTAACATCACCACACGAAAATACTCCCTTAACACTAGTCTTAACAAGGTCTTGAGTAGATATATATCCATCTTCATCTAATTCCAAAAACCCTTTTAAAAAATCCGTATTTGGCTTATAACCAATAGCTATAAATATTCCATCTACACTTAACTTAAAAGTAGAATTGTCCTTACTATTCATAATTTGAATCCCAGATACAACATTATCTCCATTAACTTCTATAGCCTCACAGTTATATAAAATCTCAACATTAGGCAACTTTTCAACATCTCTCCTTAGCATAGCAATAGCTTTCAAACAATCTCTTCTTACAAGAACATATACCTTTTTTAATAATTTGCTTAAATAAATAGCTTCTGAGATTGCTGTATTACCCCCACCAATTACTGCAGCGGTTTTACCTTTAAAAAGATGCCCATCACAAATTGCACACACAGAAATACCTTTATTCCAAAACAAATCTGAATTCTTAAGAGTATTAAGTTTCTTAGGTACCGAGCCTGCTGCAATAATAACAACTCTGCTTTTATAAATATAATTATCAGTAAAGAGATAAAAAATATTATCTCTCTTTTCTATGAATCTTACAGTTTCAAGATACGTGGTAGCACCCAGATTGATTACCTGTTCTTTCATATTTAACATCAATTCTCTTCCATTCACACCATTTTTAAATCCTGGATAATTATACACTTCCGTAGTCGTTGTAAGCTGTCCCCCAGGCTCAGGACCTTCTAAGACAACTGTCTTATACCCACTCATAACAGTATAAATTCCAGCCGTAAGCCCCGCGGGCCCTGAACCAACAATAACCACATCTTCAACAGAATTCATCTCTGTTCTTACAATTCTTTTATTGCTCTTTTTTATATCCAGTGTTTCAAACTTTAACATAAATATCCATTAACTCCATTTAACTTATAAAATGCACTACATCAAATATTTAAATATAACTTCATTCAAATGCCACAAATAAAAAATTTTATGTATTTCTTTTAATGTAAAATCTTATTAAGATTAATCTCTAGAACGCAACATGGAACCATAATTCCAAAATTGCTCAATATGTAAGGCGACACCTCACCAAAGCTACCTAAAATGATATCATTGATTAAAATATCAGCTCCCCTACCATTTATATAAAGAGTTTGACTTGATTCCCTTAACTTAAATTCAATATTTAAATAATAAAAAAGAGATGAAACTAAAGAATTAATCTCATTAAATGAAAACTCCTTATCAGCCATCAGAAAAGCTAAATTATCATAAGTCATAGTACCATCAACACTACTTAAATCCTTTAAAGCTACCTTGCCAATTTCAAAAATCTTATGCGGATAAGGAAAATTTGAACTAATACTCTCAGATTTAAGTAAATCAGGCACTATTGAGCCTCTAACATACTCATAACCCTCTGTCATTGGATTAGCAACACTTAAGAGTTCATCACTCTTAATATTCATCTTCTCAATAAAATCTGTCCTAGAACCTAGATAATTATAAATCATCTCCTGAAATCCCATTCCAATCATTAAATTTTTAATCTTTCTTGAAAACTCTTCTACCTGACTTAGTTTTCCCAAAGTAAAATCTTTGGGAAGCTCTGGTTTAAAACTATCTAATCCCCTACCTATCATTATTTCTTCAATAACATCCACTTCGTGAAGAAAATCATTCCTATAAACAGGAGGAATAATATAAAACTTATCTAACTCCTTAAAGTACGCTGATATCCCTAATTTTTTTAAATCAAGACACATATCATTTACTGTAAAATTGCTACCAAACATCCTATTAACACTCTCAACACTAACCTCTAGAGTATTTTGAAAATAATAAGGACAAATGATTTCCTTCCCAAATGGAGTCTCCTTAGGAAAAATAGTCTTTACTGGTAAAATTTCAAATCCCATATCATGCAAATCACAAGCAACAACTGATAAAGATAATAAAGTAGCCTCTAAATTAGTTCCCGTAACTTCAATAAACAAATCGGTATCACCTACCTTTAAAGCTCCAATATCATGAGAATTGATTACCGGCGGATAAGAGAGCACCTTATCCTTATAATCCAACAATAAAGGATATTCATTAAAATTCTCAAGAATTGATGCATATTCTATTCCCTTAGGATGTCTCTTATTGATCTCTTTAATAGACATTTCAATGTCCATACCTAAAGGAATAAATCTATAATCAGAATTACATGTAACATAACTTACCGGAAACTCAATAGAAGCTGATGAATACATTCCCATTGCCACTCTTTTACGCTTTTGTCCATAATTATGACAAAGCTTTTCTTGCAACTGAATTAAAGTTTCAAGCATTTGCTCATTACAAATCATCCCTTTTGCTAAAAATCCAAAAATAAAAGGCCTAATACTAAATGCTTCAGGACTGACCAAAATTTCACCATAAAATTTTTGCAAATTACCTGCTGTTGAAAAAAACTCAAACGAAGGTAACTGACCAAAAAGATATGTCTTAATTTGACGCGCAAGTCCTGTATAAGACCACAAATCGGGTCTATTTGTATCATTAAATTCAATTTTTATTTTGTCATTACCCGTATAAAATTCACAAATTTCAGCCTTAGCCATTTCAAGCATAGATACAAGCTCACAATCCGTTAAATCTTTTCCTATCTTTCCTAATAAAATACTTCTATAAACTTCAACTTTAGGCATTTACTTTTCCCCGCCTTAATACAACATCACCAATATCATGGGTAAAAAGCTCCCTTAAATCACTTAGACCTAAATGCATTAAAGCCATTCTATCAATACCAATACCCCAAGCAATAACGGGAACATCAATTCCAAAAGGTTTTGTAACCTCTGGTCTGAAAATACCACTCCCGCCTAATTCAAACCAACCAAGCACAGGATGCTTTACATGCACTTCAATTGAAGGCTCTGTAAATGGAAAATAAGCAGGAACATATTTAACCTCAGTAGCACCAGCCAATTCTTTAGCAAAAATTTCAAGAAGACCCAGTAAGGTTTTAATATTAACATCTCCAATAACAATCCCTTCTGTTTGATAAAAATCAGCTCCATGAGTAGCATCAACTTGATCGTATCTAAAACACCTAACAATTCCGAAATATTTACCAGGATTTTTTGCATTAATTAATTGCTTCGCTGAGAGCACTGTACCTTGAGTTCTAAGCACTAATCTTTTTGAAATACTCTCGCTAAAATCATACCTCCAACCTCTTGAACCTGTATTGTAACCATTTTCATGAACAGCCTTAACATTAGAAAAATAAGGCTCGGGCAAAGATAAGAGTGAGCTTGGTTCTTTAATATAATAAACATCTCTCACATCACGTGCAGGATGAAATTGAGGCATAAAAAGAGCATCATTATTAAAAAACTCACTCTCGACTAAAGGACCATCAAATTCTTCAAAACCAAGACTTACAAGTTTATCCTTAACTTTAGAAATATACTCTGAATAAGGATTTGCACGTCCAATAAAGGTTTTACTTGATGAAACATGAATATTATAAGCTCTAAAATTTTTATTCTCATAAGCTTTATTTTTTAAAAGCTCAGGAGTCAACTTTACAATCTCATCACCTGTTAAATTACTCTCTCTAAGTTCAGATTTTACTTCTAATCCAAACTTAGAAAATTCAAATTTTAAGTCTAATTTCTCTATTACTTTAAATAACACATCGCTAGCACCTTTCTTCTTAGAATAATTAGAAATGACTAACAATTCATCTTGGGATAAATCATCTTCTAAGAGATCACCATCTTTAGCTTTTACAAGCAATTCTTTAACTATCTTGTAACTAGCACGATTTAAATCTTTTACAATAATTTCCTTACCCAATCCCAAAGACAAAACCCCCTCTTTAGATAAATTGCCAAATGCCTTACCAGCATCTCTAGCATCAATTTCTAACTCTGATGACAAATTAGTAACTAAAACTGTCTTTCTAGATACAAGACTGATTATTTTCTCTTCAATTAAACCATTATCTAAAGCATCAATACCTTTCTCAGTTAGACGATAAAACACATTAAGCTTTCTAAAAGTTTCTCTAAGAATACCTTTAGAAACAAGCCATTCAATTGTTTTATTTGATTGCCCTTCATTATAAAGCAAGTCAGAAGCAAGCCTTAAAGCAAAAATCTCATCTCCCTCTTTATAATTTAAAATCACTTTTATCTCAAGGGGATGTAATGTCTTTACTACCTCAGATCCATTCTCCACAAAACTATCCTTTAATCATCACTTTTACTAATAATTCCAAGTTCCAAAATAAGCTCAACCTCTCCAACAGATAATTTAGTAGCTCTTGAGATTTCCAAGGCACTCCAACCTTGTCTCATAAGTTTAATGACAGAATTTCTAACTGTTTCGTTATTAAGACCAACATTATCTTTGTATTTAGATTCTGTTTTTACAAGAATTCCAAGAGTTTTAATTCTCTCTTCAGCAGCAATATTTAAATTTTCTAATCTAGTTTCAGATTTTGCAACTTTTTCCCTTATATTTCTAGTATGTTCCAATTTACGATCAATTTCCCCTAGCATTTCTTTAAGAGTTTGAGCATTATTTAGTACTTCTTGTGATAAATCTTTATTTACCAGTAGCTCTGACATAATGCCTTTAAGCTCACCAAGACTCTGCTGAAATCCAGAACTCTCTTTAAATAATACATGCATTCTACTCTCTATTTCATTTATCAAATCAAAATTTTTATCAACAGATTCTAATGTAGACTTTAATAAGCTATCTTTATTACTAATCCTATCATAATTATCCAGAATATTATTTTGTTCTTCTTTTATCTCCTTAAATTTAGTTTTATAAAGCTGCATTTCATCATAAGATTCTGTAAATTTCTTATACCTCTCCTTAAAGGAAGTGTAAAATTCAAGAAATTGAGATAGATCTTTTTTAATTCCCTTAATATCCATTTGATGAATCTTTAAATCATCAAATATCTCAATAATATCTGATGATTTAGCTTTAATATCGCCAATTTCTCTAGTAATACCTTCAAAGTCACCTTTATATCCTTGAACAAGATTTATTTCATTTGCTAAAGTTTCACGTAATTCTTCTAATTTATCCTTGAAATAATAAACTTCTTTAATCAGTATATTATTTTTCTCTAACTCAACTTCAAGTCTCTTGAAATTCTCAAGCTTAGAACTAATAACAGCATAACGACTATCAAGTTCTTCTTTCAAATCAGCCTTGTATACAATTAGATTATCCTTAACTTCATCTATAAAATGATTAAGATCACTATCATAGTTTAATACCTTCAATTTAAGCTGTGATACATTCTCATCAATACCTTCAATCATTAAATTATATTTGTCCTTAAACTCAGATTCTATGCTATTAACTTGAACATTCAAGCCATCCCTTAAAGTTCTTATCTCTTCTTCTGAATAACTTAAACTACTCTTAAGTTCATTCTCAAAAGAAACATACTCCTCTCTTATAGAATTGGCAAAAGAATCATAATTTTCCCTAATTGTTTTCTCAATATTAACTCTATATTCATCCACTTTATCAGAAAGCTTTAAAACCTCATCTTGCATCAATTTTACTTGAGATTCAAAATCACCTTTGTCATTTGAAAACCTATTTACAATATCTCGCTTTTCTTCCTCAAGCCTAGAAATCATTAAATTGAATTCATATTCTAATTTTTCATTAGCCTCAATGATTTTATCTTCAATATCTTTTTGCTGACTTAAAAACTTAATTTCCACTTGTGTTGCAAGCTCTTCAATATGTGAATTTATCTTCTCATTTATAGAACTAATCTTAGAATCCATGAAATTTTCAATATTTAAAACTCTACCCTGAACCTCATCTGAAATATTTTTCAAATTAAGGTAAGATCTATTTTCAAATTCCTTAATATCTGCATGCAAACGCCCAAAAATTTCTTTTGCTCTCTGATTAACACCATCTTTAATAACTTCTAAGCCATTCTCAATAGCCAAAATATCACTCTTAATTTCATTTAAACTTTTCGTTGTAATACCTGCTCTATCTTCAAATTCTTTATAAGTGTGCTCTTGCCAATTTGTCATATCATCTTTAACTTTTAAAAACCAAGAGTCAACATTATTTTGACGATTGTCTACAAGTTGAATAAACTCATCTATTCGATTGGTAACATTAGTTTCCATTGAAACTATCTTACTCTCCGCATCTCTTTTTCTGATGTCAAACTCTTTATTAAATTCCAAGTAAAAATTTTCTTTATTAAGCAAAAGTTCCCGTTCGAATTCAATCTTAAAATTCTTCATAAGGATTTCTTTTTCTTCCAAACTCTTAATTATATCTCTCTCTAAATTCTCAATTCTTTGATCTGAGGATGCCACAAAATTTTCCAAAGAACTTTTTAAAGTATCGCTTCTTTCTCTTAAATCTTTAAAAAAGTCCTCTTCAAGAAGTTTAAGATGAGATGACACATTGTGATAAGAATCCGCTTTAAGCTTTAATACATCTTCCTCAACATTACTCAAACTTAACTTAAGTTTACCAAGATTTTTCAACTGTTCATTAATCTCTCGATCCATCCTTTCACCTGAATGAGAAAGTTCTGCAGTTAGCTCAGAAATACATGTATTTAATCTATTTTCCATATCAAGATGCATATCAGAATATTTGCTATCAAGCTCAGCATATTTACTTTCAATAAGTCCATCAACCAAATTAGTCTTATCGTTTATCTTCTTCTCTACAAGTAAATACTTCTCATCATACTTACCTTCAAGTTCAGCATATTTACTTTCAATAAGTCCATCAACCAAATTAGTCTTATCGTTTATCTTCTTCTCTACAAGTAAATACTTCTCATCATACTTACCTTCAAGTTCAGCATATTTACTTTCAATAAGTCCATCAACCAAATTAGTCTTATCGTCTATCTTCTTCTCTACAAGCAAATACTTCTCATCATACTTACCTTCAAGCTCGGCATATTTCAAATCAAGAGTTTTGTCTAATTCATTATGATATCCGCTAATTTTAGCCTTTAAACCTTTCTCTATCATCTCAAAATCATTTTCAATTGACTTAAGAGCAGATATTTTATCATTAATCCCATGTTCATACTTTTCAATCTCTTCATCAATTGCAGAAATAGCTCTAGTCATATACATATCAAATTGGGCTTTCATTTCTTTTGAAATCTCAGACTTAATAGCATCAAATTGATTATGGATGTTATTACTATCCTCTTGTATTTTCTGTCTTAAATCTTCCTCAAGTTTTAAAATTTCTTTTGACCTTTCCTCGATTATCCCAAAATTACGATCCATCTCGGAAATTTTTGCTCTCAAGTGCTCATCATTATCTGTAAGCACCTTATATATTTCATCTCTAATCTTTGAAATAGCCCCTTCGCTCTCAATAAAAAATGTTGAATATCTCTCTTCAAAATTATTTTCAATAATCTTGAATCTCTCTTTATAAAGCTCATTTAAAAATTCAGATTTATCCTCAATATTATTCTTAAGTTCATTAATCACCCCTATAAACTGTTCTCTTAAATGAAGAAGATCCCTATCTATGGTTTTCTTGTAATCAATTGCCTCTTCTCGCCTAATTTTATACTGATGCTCAATTTCTCTAAACAATTCACCAATTCTTAGCTCTTCTTGTTCTATTATGTTCTTAATTTTAATTTCAAAATTTTCAACTTGATATTTCGAAACATCAAAAGATAATTTAAACTTTTCTAAATTTTCATCCATATTCCTGCTAAGAATATCTATTTTATCTGTCAGCCTTCTATTTACATTTTCAATCTCATATCCTATCTCACTCTCTAATTTATTTGCAAGAGTTTCTGAATATCCTCTAGAATCAGATATGACTTTACTATATTTTTCATTAATTTCTCTATTTAAATCATTAAATCTTGAATTAAGAGAATCAATGGTAATATCAATACTTGCCTGGAATGAAGAAATATCTGTCCTTTTATCCTTAAGCAAACTATCAATTTCCTTAACAAACTCTTCTGACCTTTCTAAAACTGTAGCAAATTTCTTAGATAAACTTTCCTCAAGCTCTTTAGTATCTGCATCAAAATGACTCATAATATTTTTCAAAAGCTCATCTGCATATACATTCCCTTGATTTCTAAATTCATCTATTTTTTCAAGATAATAACTCTCAAGCCCTTCAAAAGTAGTTTTAAGATCCTTAATCTTTAAAGTCATCTCAGAATCAATTGCATTTACATCAATCTGTCCTGACGATAATACGTTCTCAATATTAACTGATATCTCACTTAACTTACCTTGCCAATCATTAAGCTTATTATCTATTTCACTATTAAGGACATCTCTTTTACTTAAAATGTCTTCCGATATTCTATTTAAAAAATTATCTATCTGCCTTTGATTATCTACTTTAATTTCAGAAACTTTTTGCATCCTAGACTCAATAAATCCATCAAGGTCTGATCTAAGATTACTTAAAACATCTTCACATTCAACTTTGAAGTCTTTAAGTCTATAATCAAGTTCTTCTACCTTGCCTTTAATTAACTCTTCTTTATTAGAAAAGTCATTATTAAATCCATTAAGCATCATAATAATTTTGTCGTGAATTATTTCGGCTTGATCATCAATAAATTCCTTAATCCCTGATAAAGTCTCTTCACTGTTCTTATATGACATATCTCTTAATTCTTTATACTTATCTAATACTGAACTTTCAAAATCTTCCGTCTTTGACGAGACATATTCAAGTCTCTCATTAACATCTTTTTCAAAAGACTCGATCTTTGAAGAAGCTGATAAGAGTAATTCTTCACTTGAAATCTTAATATCAAGTAAAGATTTGTTTAAAACAATAAGCTCATCTTTCCAATTAGTATGCATATCCATTGCTTTTTTTTGAATATGTCCTGAGAGTTCATTGAAAATATTCTCACTAAGTTCTTTTCCCTTAGTCCTTTGAGTCTCAATCAAATTTAAAAATTCTTCATTGGTTTTATTTAAATGGAATTTAATATCCTCTAAATTTAGACCTACTTCCCTTTGCCAATGTTCATATTGCAATTTGTTAGCTTCCATTTCCCTAATAAATTTACCTATATCCTCTCCATAATGACTCTTTAAATTAGATACTTCATCATTAATATCAGCGCTTATGCCACTCAACTTGGATTCGAAATCTCTTCTTAAAGTTTCAAAGTCTTGCACTAATAACTCATTTAAAGACCCTATACCTTCCTTTATCTTTTTACTAGTAATTTCAAAATTTTGATAATCATAATCTGACTTTTCAGAGATTTTACTAAACTTTTCATCACATTTAATAGCAAAACTATCAATATCACTCTCAAACTTATCCGCAATATTCTTGTACTTGCTCTCTAGTTGAGTTTCTAATTCACTACTTTTCAAATTCAAAGCTTCTTTTAATGTTTCATACTTTGAATTCACGCTATTATCTAAACATGAATAATCATTAACAAACCTTTCATTCATTTCTTTAAGCTGTGAATATAAGTTACCATCCAACTTGGAAATCCCATCTTGAACATCTGTACTGATATGTGAAAGTCTCAATTCCAATTCATTTCTAATATCATTCATCCTTGAAAATACATTCTCACTAAAACTATCAATATCCCCTTTAACTTTTTCCTTAAATTCAACATATATCCTATTAGAATCATCTTCAAGATCATCAAGCAACGTCTTAACACCACCTTGAACACTCTCTATCCTAGAATTAGCATCCTTTAAACTACTCTCTATCCTTTCTCTTATGCCCTTATCAAATTGATTTATCTTACTATCATATTCTCTATAAATATCACCAACATTAGATTCAACTTGAACCCTAAACTGTTCCAAAATATCTGCAAATCGCTCTTCATACTGCCTCATCTCTTGTCTTATAGTCTCTTCAAGAGAATTCAGCCTAGAATAGGTATTATCTTTAAAAACAGAACCCAGAGAAGAAATTTCATTATCAATTAATACCAATTTGCCTTCAAGTTTATCTCTTATCTGATTAGAACGCTCATCGACATACATAAAGACTTCATCAAATTTTATCTGTAGCTCTTCATTTAATCTAGTTAAAATAAAATCTTCCTTCTCATTAATTTTAGTCTTAGATTGTTCTACAATAAGATCAAGAGAATTTTCTATTGATTTATATTTAGTTTCATATATACTAAAAGAATCTTCCATTGATTTATCATAATTATCTATGCTAGATTCAATTTTAAACAAAAACTCCTTAAACTCATTCTCAAGCTTTTCATTACCCTTATCTAAAATTTCTCTCTTTTTCTCTTCAATCATTACTAAAGATTCTTGATAAGACATAAGATCTCTATCCAGGTTATCCATTCTCACACTAAAGTCTTTAATGGTGTTATCAAACTTATCCCAACTCTCAATCTTGATAGCCTCAAGATTTTCCTTATTTGCTTTATCGAATTTTTCAAAAACTGTATTTAATCTAGAATCAATAGAATCAATCTGAGTATTAAAATTCTTTAAGGTTTTTGAAAGTTTATCTACTATTTTCCCATCCACTTGAAGTCGTTGTATATTATCTTGTACTTTAAGAGCCATGTCATCTAGATCTTTAAGCATAGAATCATGATAGGCAATTTTCTTTTCAACTTCTGCAAAATCACTACTTTTATTTTTAATCTTTTGCTGAACTTCATCTATTTTTTTTATGATCTCTATACTAGAACGTTGATACGCTTCCATATCAACAGCAAGATTACTTATCTCTTTTGTCTTCTCATCAATAAAATCCTCAAGGTTATCCTTAGCAATATCAATAAATTTTTTAATCTTATCTAAAGCCCTTGAACGTCTGTCATACTGCCTATAAATAAATAAAATCACTAAAACCAATAAAAGATTAACCAAAATGGTTACAAAATCTATCATAAAATATTTTACCCACACTCTATATATTTAAAAGTATATATCTTTGCAAGTCTTTATAATTACTAAAAATAAAATCACACTTCATACCTTCAAGAAATCTTCTCTTAGAAAGATAAGCTGTTCTCATACACACGCCACTAGCACCCAAAATATCATATTCATAAGAATTGCCAACATACAAAATATGATTACTATCTATACCCAGTTCATCTACAATCCTTAAAAAAGCTATCTTATTTGGTTTTAAATAGCCGGTATCCTCTGATGAATAAAGAACATCCCAAAAACTATCCTCAATTCTTAACAAATTACTAACACGAGTTGCAATCGGAAAATCAGACATCACTCCTAATTTTATTCCCTTAGATTTAAGAGAATAAATCAAATCACGAACACCAAAATACGGTTTGAGATTTCTAAATTTATTACTAAAAGATTCACTATAATATATTTTATTTAATAAAAATTCACACCGATTCTTATTAAAACCCAGATAATTAGCAAGCATTTCAACCTGCATAGAAATCAACTCATCTCTACTAGAAGGAACGCTTCTCCCACTTTGTAAAAGTCTTATTTCCTTTCTTACCTTTTTAAAAGCTAAAAAAAATTTAATATTTTTTAAAAATTCAGGAAACATTACTAAATTAATACCTATTTCAGGATAAAGAGTCCCATCAAGATCAAACACTACGGCTTTTATCATAAAATCTAATTATTTATCCTTCCTGGTATTGAGACTATAGATACATTCTTTGGAACTTTAACCTTAACTAAATGAATATATGAATTTGGATATCTACCTCTAAGTGATTTAATTGAAGTTTCATCATTAATTTCCATTAAAGATACTCTAAAAATAGATTCTCTATCAATAAATGGAAATAACACAACAACATGTTTATGAAAAACCTTTCCTGGAAATCCTTTAATTGTCGTATTAATAGAGCCAAAATACATATGACCAGGCTCCTTTACAGCTAAATAATACAAAATAAACTCTAAATTATCAATCTCATATCCACGATTTTCAACATATTTAAGAAAACCAACACTATTTACATCCGATTCCTTAACCCTAGACAAATCCAAAGCAGCATGAATATTTTTAAGCTTATAGGCAATATTACGAGTCCAATCAAGTCCAAAGAATGGATCCCTACTAAATTCATAGTACTTCGTAAAACTATTACCTCTAATTCCAATATGCTTAACTTTAAGATCTTCTATTTTTAAAAGCTTTCCTGTCATTGCCCTATAAATTGAATCTGCTACCCATTTGCCAAATCCAGAACAATTAAATCCTATAGGTTCTCTTTGAGGCTCACCCGTCTTAATATATACCATCTCACCCAGTTCATTCATTGCACCATCATGCATTTCAAACATTAAAGGAGAAGACTTTAAAAAGGTTCTAAGACTATCAACAATATTATAAACATTATCATAAGCTTCAAGATATTTAGGATTAAAAAGCTCAAAATCAATAAAAGAACTAATATATCTAGATATTTCTATAAAAGAACCAGTAGCAATATCACTAATTTTAAAAGGCAATTTAATATCTTTATAGATTAAAGTATTAATTAAATAAAAATCAGCACTGGAATGAACATCACCTGCTTTTATTCTAATAAAAGTATCTGCTCTATTAAGGAAAAATATTTTTACCTGTTCAATTCCATATCTTCCAACTTTAATAACATAAGAGCCTGGAAAAATGTAAGACACACCATTTTTTCGATTAAAAAAAGAATAGTAAGCATAATCCCCCAATACTGAATTTGATACTTCAACATAATAATTATCTTCAATATAATATTTTTGAGGTTTTATCTTAAAAAAAGTATTACTTGAATTAAAGTATTTTGCATAATTTGCTCTAACACTAAAATCATAGAAAGAATTCTCAAATGCAAAGAGATTTAGATTCCCAACTATCAAAAATAAAAATATGTATCTCACTTTAAGTCTCTTGTCTTTTCTCTCAGTTCTATTAAAATTGGAACATTATAATAACCAATTTTACGAATATTATTTACTAAATAATTATAATAAGAATTTGGAAAATTAGTTATTTTATTCGCAAATAAAATAAACTTAACAGGATTAACACTAATCTGAGTCATATATTTAACTTTATGTGAAGCATTCAAATGATAATCCTTAATCCATAAACTTAACATCTTATTCAAATCAGAAGTATTCATTTTAAGTTCAAGTTGTTTTTTTAATTTAATTGCTTCTTTAAAAAGATTATCTACCCCTACTTTTTTATGAACAGATATCCTTAATACAGGAGAAAAACTTAAAACTGGGAAAAAAAATTTAACACGACTCTTTAAAGCCTCAAAATAACCGCTCTTTGAATCTACAAGATCCCACTTGGTAAACACAATAATAATCCCTTTACCTCGCTTAGTTGCATAATGTGCAATTTTCTTATCTTGAGCCGTCAATTCTTCCTTAACATCAACTAACAAAAAGATAATATCTACCATATCAATTACTCTTAAAGCTCTACTTACAGAATAATGTTCAACAAGTTCATTTACTCTCGCTCTCCGCCTTATTCCAGCCGTATCAATAAGCTCAAATGTTTTACCATTCCTTTGAAATCTTGCTTTAATAAAATCCCTTGTAGTTCCAGCCATCGGAGACACGATTGAAACCTCATCTCCAGCTAAAAAATTAATAAGAGTCGATTTGCCTGAATTTGGCTTTCCTATAATGCCAATTTTAACATCAATATTATCATCAGTTGCCAATTTGCCCACTGAGTTTTTTAAAAAAAGTCTTAAGTTATTAATTCCCTTTCCATGAGTAGCACTAACTAAAAAGCTCTTCTTAAAGCCCAACTTTTGAAATTCATAAGTCAAAACTTCCTTATGATTACTATCTATTTTATTTAATACCAAAACTATCTTATCACTATATTTTCTTAACCTCTCAATAAGCTCATAATCTTCTGATACCATTTCATTTACATCTAAAACAAGTAAGATTAAATCAATGCTATCAAGCAAGCTTATAACCTTATTAACCACAATCCTACTAAGTTCATCTCTTAAGAGGGTAAATCCACCAGCATCAATCAAATAAAACTTATAAGAATCTACTGTGCAAACCTCTTTTACTAAATCCCTAGTAACCCCATAAACCTCATCAGTAATACTTCTATTCGAGCTTAAAAGCTTATTAAACAAAGTAGACTTTCCAACATTTGGCCTGCCAGCAATAAGAACACTTTTAAAATTTTGAACTTTAGAATTAATCAAAGCTAACCTGCCTCTTTCTTTATGTAGGTATTTCTATTATAATATCAAATATTACAGCTTTATGCCAATTATAAACGGATGCTTAATTGATAAGAAAAAAAAGGAATAGTAAACGAAAAAAAAGTAGATTTAATCAAATAGATATATTTTTAATATTATTTGCAATATTCCTAACAGGGCTGTGCTTATTACTCATAATTCAAAATTCACTAATTAAAAATATATTCAATGAACAAGTTGACAATAATGACAATTTTGAATTTAGTCAATCAAAACCTAATAAAATAGAAGCAAGACTAGATAATACAAAAAATGAAACTATGAAAATACTTAGTAATGAAAATTTTTTAATCAAGCCACCTGAAATACAGAAGATTGAAGAAGAATTTAAATATCAAGAACAAAAACACTTAAAAAACAAAAAAGAAGTTAAGCTATATTTTATAAAAGTAACTGCTGAGGGACATTTTTTAAAACAAGGGATTAAGAGAACTATTCAATATGATAAAAATATTCTTAAAGAAACATTAAAAGCACTAATTAACGGTCCGAATGAATATGAACTTAAAAATAATTTCTTAAGTCTAATTCCTATCAATACCAAAGTATTAAACTTAAGTATAAGTGATGGAATTGCTCACATAAATTTATCTAAAGAGTTTTATGAAAATAGCTTTGGAGTAGAAGGAACAATCAATCAGATAAAGCAAATTATTTCAACATGTCTTGAAATTCAAGGCATCAATGGAATAACCTTAAAAATTGAAAACAATCCAATAATACTTGAAGATTTAAATTTAAACTTTTCAGGAATTCTAGATAACACAAAACTCGCAAAATATTAAAAATTAATATCACCAATAAGTGCAAGAGATTGCGCAAGATTTATTGAGCTATCTTTAACAACTAAAAACATAAATTCTTGATTTCCCTTCCGTCCCTTGGTTGTAAGTTTTAATATATTTTTAATTTGTAAGTTATTATCATAAAATTTTCTAATTACCTTCTCTAATATCTCGCTTAAATACCTATTTTCAACTATACCATTAAACTCTTTTATATCTAAATGTAATCCTTTAAGCTCAAATTGGGGCTTAACAAGAGCAACGATAAGCTTATCAGAAAGTTTATCAATTAAATTTGTACATATACTTACAACAGATCTAAAAGAGACATCAATAACAGCTAAATTAGGTTGCATGTCAAATTGTTTAATATCAAAAATATTAGTCTTTTCAAAAACTCTAACCCTTGGGTCAACTCTTAGCTTATAAGAGAGTTGATTAAATCCAACATCAACTGCATAGACTAACTTTGCACCTTTTTGCAAAAGACAATCCGTAAAACCACCTGTTGAAGCACCAACATCAATGCAAATTTTATCTTTAACTGTAATTTTAAATGTTTCTAAAGATTCAAAAAGTTTAAATCCCCCTCTTGAAACAAACTGTCTAGATTTATCCTCTACTAAATCTATTTTACTATTTCTTAACAGCAAAACCTTAGGATTTCTTTCTTTGTGAGAATTGACATATATCCTGCCAGTCAAAATCAGAACTCTGAGTTCTTCTCTTGTTAAACTTGGATAAGTTTTACAAAGCACATTTAATAAACTATTTCTGTATTCTTTCAATTTTCAGAGCACGTCCCGTCTTTAAATGAGAAGTAATAACAACTCCCTGTATAATCACATCCTCTTCAACGGTTTCTGTTCGTAAAGCTACATATTCAAGTAATCCTTTAAGAGAAATTTCAGGATTAAACCCTATTACAGAGTTCAAACTACCAGTCATTCCAAGATCACTAATATAAGCAGTTCCCTTATCCAAAATCCTCTCATCTTGTGTCATTATATGTGTATGTGTACCAACAACCCCCGTTACCAATCCATTTAAAAAATATCCAAAGCTTTCTTTCTCATAATTACTCTCAGCGTGAAAATCAACAAAAATAGTCTTAGCCTTATTCCTAATCATGTTTACAACTTTTTTTATATTTTCAAAAGGATTTTTAACAATGAAAGTCATTCCTAAAAATCCCTGAATGTTTATAACAGCAACCTTTTCACCCTTAACATTTAAAATACAATATCCATGTCCTTCAAGTAGATCTGAAAAATTATTTGGTCTTAAAATATACTCTTGTTTATCCAAATATTCTCTTATACTACTTTCCGCATAAACATGATTACCCGTAGTAATAACATTTACACCTGCCTTAAAAAGATTTTCCGCTATCTCTGGAGTAATTCCAAAACCACCTGAGGAATTCTCTCCATTAACAATTGTCAAATCTATATTGTACTTCTCTTTAAGGCTCTTAAGATTAAAAAAAATCTTTTTAAGTCCCCCATCACCTATGATATCTCCAATTATCAACGCTCTAATAACATCATTATCTTGCATACTCAATAACTCTAGTCTCACGAATAATAGTAACTTTTATTTTACCAGGATACCTCATCTCAATTTCTATTTTCTTTGCAATATCTCTTGCAAGCATAGTAGCTTTCTCATCATTAACCAATAAATTATCAACAATGATTCTAACTTCACGACCCGCCTGAATTGCATAACATTTTTGAACACCCTCAAATCCATACGCAATCTCTTCAAGTCTCTTAAGTCTACTTATGTAATTATTTAAACTCTCACGTCTTGCACCAGGACGAGATGCGGAAATAGCATCAGCTATTTGAACAATGATAGCCTCAAAACTTTCAGGCTTTATTTCATTATGATGTGCAGCAATAGCATTGACAACAATATCGCTCTCTCCACAACTCTGAGCAAGCTCAGCACCTGTAATAGCATGTCCCTCACTATTCTCAGAAATACTCTCCATGCCCTTTCCAATATCATGTAAAAGACATGCCCTTTTAACAACAACAGGATCTAATTTCATCTCTTTAGCTAAAATTTCTCCGATTATTGCTGTTTCTTTTGAATGACTTAAAACGTTCTGACCATAACTGCTTCTAAAATAAAGCCTTCCAAGACCTCTAATCAGTCTTTTATCAAATCCATGTATATTTAAATCAAATACTGCCTTCTCGCCTTCCTCAAGAATAATATTATTGATCTCATTAGTAACACTATAAACAATCTCTTCAATTCTTGCAGGATGAATTCTCCCGTCTGCAACAAGTCTTTCAAGAGTCCTTTTAGCTATTTCTTTTCTTACTGGATCAAAACAAGATATAACAACAGCCTCAGGAGTATCATCAATAATAATATCTGCACCTATTAATGTTTCAAGAACTCTAATATTACGTCCTTCTTTTCCAATGATTCTACCTTTCATCTCATCATTAGGCAGTTCAACAGAAGTAACTGTAAACTCAGAGCTGACCTCTGTTACTATGCGTTGCATAGTAGAAACCAATATATCTTTAGCCACCTTATCCGCTAAAAGTTGAGCCTCTTGCTCACTTTTATTAATAATTACCTGAACATCTCTTTTAGATTCATTTTCAACCCTTTCAATTACAATCTTTCTTGCTTCTTCTTTTGTAAGACCGGCAATATTTTCTAACTTTTTAACAAGAGATAATTCCTTATCTCGTATAATTTTTTCTTTTTGCTCAAATTCCTTAAGCTTAAAATCAATCCTACTCTGCTGCTTATCAAGAGCTGATATTCTCTTATCTAAAGTCTCTTCTCTTTGTAATAATCTTCTCTCTAAATTAAAAACTTCATTTTTTCGTTCTCTTATTTCCCTATCTTGCTGATTTTTCTCTTTAAGCATTTGAGCTTTTGTATGTGAAATAACTCGTTTTCTCTCATTTTCTATCTCTAAGATTGCCTCTTCTTGTACCTTCTTTAGCTTTTTATCTAAATTTAATAAAGAAAATTTACCTAAAATAATCCTTATTACAAAACCTAATACAATACCTAAAATACCAGCAAGAATAGAAGAAAAAGTAATATATGACATACAATTTACCCCCTATTCCACCAAACCAATTAAATATAAATCCTTTAGAAGAAGGACATATTTAATATGTAAGACTATTACTTTTCTTCTAAGGTTTTATCAACTAGTTCAAGAATTGCCATCTCAGCTGCATCTCCATACCTTCGTCCTAGCTTAATAACCCTAACATAACCACCCTTTCTTTCTTTAAAGATAGGGGAAATTTTAGTAAATAATTTATTAAGAATAAATTTATCATGTATAAATTTTGACACTTCTCTCCTATTATGCACGCTATCAATTTTAGCTCTTGTAATTAACTTCTCCGCAAATCTCTTAACTTCACGCAACTTTGCCTTAGTAGAAGTTATTTTTTCATGCTTAAAAAGAGAAATTACCATATTTTTCAAAAGCGCCTTTCTATGACTTGATTTCCTATTTAACCTATTAAATCCTACCTTAGTCTTCATATAAAAATGGTCTCCCTTCTAATGAGATATTTTATCGTTTTTATTCAATATTTTTAAAGCTTCTGTCTTAGACATTCCCAAAAATAATCCATAAACACTAAGTTTTTCAACTATTTCCTCTAAACTTTTATTTCCAAAGTTTCTTGCCTTTGAAAGTTCCTCTGAACTCTTGCTAATAAGCTCTCCTAAAGTCTTAACATTTTCCTTGGTTAAACAATTAAGAGATCTAACAGATAAATTTAATTTCTCAATATTTATGTTAAGTATATCAGAATCTCTAAATTCAGAATCATCAACAGAATGTACAACTTTATCTTCAAAATTAACCAATGGAAGTAAAAACTCCCTTATTATAGACGCCGCCTTTTTAATTGCATCCTTAGCACTAATTACACCTGTTGTCCAGATCTCCATAACAAGCTTATCATAATCAGATCTCTGTCCAACTCTAGTATCTTCAACAGAATATGTCACCTTTTCTATTGGAGAGAATATAGAATCAAGTGCAATGGTATTAACTTCTTCTAAATACTTAGCATTATGTTCAGAAGAAACATACCCTCTTCCATAATCAACTTGAAATTCAAAATCCAAATTCGCCTCACTTGAAAGCGTAGCAATAACTAAATCTTTATTACAAACCTCAACACCTTCTCTTTCAAGATGAACTGCCTTTAAAACATTAGTATCTTTCCCATTAACAGAAACACTTATTGTCGCACTCTTAACTCCCTCATCTAACTTTAAATGAATATTTTTAATATTAGCAATTACTTCAAGAGTATCTTCTACAACACCAGGTATTAAATCAAATTCACTTGAAACAATCTTTAAAGATCCACCTTGATTAGACTGAATTCTCATAGCAGAAATAGCATATCCTTCAATAGAAGATAGCAAAACTCGTCTTAAAGTATTACCAATAGTAACACCAAAACCTTTCTCAAAAGGATATATTATAAATTTTCCATAAGAGCCATCATCCTCTCCCCTTAAAAACTCAATCCTATCAGGTATAGTAAAATCTTTTAAAAGTTTTCCTAAAGACATCAATAGCTCCTCCAACTAAACTCGTCTAGTTTTCTTAGGTCTACACCCATTATGCGGTATTGGAGTAACATCTGAGATTGATTTAACAATGATACCTGTTGATCCAACAGCTCGTATGGCAGACTCTCTACCAATTCCTGGACCTTTAACAAAAACATGAACATAATTAATACCAAAATCCTTAACCTTGCCTAAAGCCGCTTCTGCAGTCATCTGAGCAGCATAAGGGGTTGATTTTTTAGCACCCTTAAAGCCCATTCCACCTGCGCTTGCCCAAGCTAAAGTATTTCCCCTTATGTCTGATACAGTCACGATTGTATTATTAAAAGTAGCCTGTATATAAACATTGCCTTCGCCAATACTTCTTTTTACCTTTTTTTTATTAGTTGATACTTTTGCACTCAAGCTTCTCCCTCCTCCATAAGCAAAACAACTTTATTTAGAAGCCATCTTCTTATTAGCTACAGTTTTTCTCTTGCCCTTCCTAGTTCTTGCATTAGTTTTAGTTCTCTGACCTCTTAAGGGTAAACCTTTTCTATGTCTAAGTCCCCTATAACATGCAATATCCATAAGCCTTTTAATAGACATAGCTAACTCACTTCTAAGCTTCCCCTCAACAACATACTCACTCTCAATTATTTTTCTAAGCTTATTAACTTCATCATTATCCAAATCTTTAGCTCTTTTATCTGGCAAAACACCTGTTTTTTCACAAATTTCTAAAGCTCTAGCTCTTCCTATTCCATAAATAGACGTAAGAGCAATCTGAAGTTGTTTGTTATTTGGCAAATCTATTCCTGCTATTCTAGCCATTTTTTCCCCTTATTTTTGTCTTTGTTTGTGTTTAAGATTATCACAAATAATCCTTAAAACACCTTTTCTCTTTATTACTTTACACTTTTCACAAATTGGCTTTACACTTACTCTAACTTTCATAAATTACTCCTAAATTTTCTGCAAAAAAGCATACTTTTTGCCAGTTCCACGAGACAATCCTTGGGTCTTTAAATATGCATCAATCTGAATTAATGTATCAAGAGCTACTCCTACCATAATAAGCAATGAAGAACTACCCATAATCCTTGAGACATCATAAGGAAATCTAAAAATATTTTGCACTAAAAATGGAATAATTGCAATAATAGACAGAAAAATAGAACCTGAAAATAATGTCCTATTCATAATCTTATCCAAATAACCCTCCATCTCATCTGCCTTTATACCCGGAATAGTTCCCCCATTTTTTCGAATATTATTACTTATATCTTTTGGACTTAATTGTATCTTTGAATAAAAATAGGTAAATCCTATTATTAAAACTACATTCAATAAAGTATAATAAAGCCCATTGGGTCTTAAATAAGATAAAATTTGTCTTGACATAACAGAAGTTCCAGCAAATCCACTCAAAATTTGCAAAGGCAAGGTAATAAGCACAGATGCAAAAATAACAGGCAAAACACCTGACGGGTTAAGCTTGATTGGTAAATAAGAACTAACTGTATTCCTGGAGTTTGCTCTAGCATAATGAATAGCAATTCGTCTTTGTGCCTTATACTCATATATGATCAATATCACAACTAAAATAAAAACACCTAGCACTAATATCACAAAAACAGGATTAATATTTTGCAATGGATCTCGCATGCTTTGAAAAAGATTAAATAAAGCTGCTTGAAGTCTAACTACTATTCCTGAAAAGATTATTAAAGATACACCATTTCCAATTCCTCTCTGATTAATTTGCTCACCAAGCCATAAAAGAACAAAAGTACCTGTTGTAACTGTCAAAATAGCAACGAAAATGTACCTATAAAAAGGTATATTAAGCGCTCCTGGAATACTTTTGGCATAAAGACTAGTAGCATATCCTTGGGCTACTGCAGTAACAATAGTTAGATATTTTGTGTATTTTTTAATTTTTTTCCTTCCATTATCCCCTTCTTGCATCTTCTTAAGAGAAGGAAAAGAATAAACAAGAAGTTGAATAATAATTGATGCTGAAATATAAGGACCTATGCTAAGCATAAATATGGAAAAATTACTAAAAGCACCACCTGAAAAAAAATCAAAATAATTAGTAATTGAAAAATCTGACTGGGATTTAAAATAACTTCTAAGAGCTACAGGATCTACTCCTGGTATTGGCAAGTAAGAACCCACTCTAAAAATAAAAAGAATAAACAGAGTAAATAAAAATTTGCTCCTTAAATCCTTAATTGAAAATAAATTAAAAAACAAACCTTTCATTTCACTACCATTCTAAAGTAATTTAATACTACAACCAATTTTTGTTGCCAATTCCTCAGCGGATTTCGAAATACGAGTAACTTCAAAATTCACCTTCTTAGTAAGCCCGCCATTAGCCAAAATCTTGATCTTTTTCTTATTCTTGCCTACAAGCCCTTTTTCTAACAAAGTACTATAATTTACTAAATCTCCAGTTTCAAATTTTCTATCTATGTCCCCAAGTCCCACAATCTCATACTTTACCTTATAATCATGATTGGAAAAACCTCTTCTTGGAAGTCTTCTATAAAGAGGAGTTTGTCCCCCTTCAAAACCAATCCTTGGTGAACTATTTCTAGCTTTTTGTCCCTTTTGTCCTCTACCAGAGGTCTTTCCAAGCCCAGAACCTGGACCCCTACCAACAATTTTTCGAGACTTATTAGCCCCTGAAGGTCTACTTAGCTTAATCATTTTTTACCTCACTTAATAAAACCATGCTAATTACACTATTAAGCATCCCTTTAAGAGACTTATTTAAAACATGAATTTTTCTATCTCCTATCCTCTTAAGACCCAAAGCTTTCAATGTCTTAACCTTACTATCTAATTTTCCAATAAGACTTCTCTTAAGCTCAACTTCGACCTTAATGTCACTCTTAGCAAGAATTTCTCTATTTATTGCCATTTTCTGAATAAAAGCTCTATTCTTAGCTCTAGATCTTGACGCTTTAAATCTAGCTTTTTTAAGCTGAAGTCGTAATTTTCTCTTAATCATAAACTAACTCCATAAAGTCCTTAAAGTTTTACCTCTTATTGCTGCCACCTTTCTAGCATCTAAAACCAAATCAAATGCTTTAAAAGTCGCCTTTACCACATTCATAGAATTATTTGAACCAAGAGATTTACTTAAAATATCATGGACTCCCAATGCTTCCATGACAGCACGAACAGGTCCACCTGCAATAATACCAGTACCTTGGGTTGCTGGTTTAATTAAAACTTTAGCTTTTTTAAAATCCCCAATGACCATATTAGGAAGAGTACCCTTTTTAATAGGAACAGCTCTTAAGTTTTTCCTAGCATTAGTTAAACTCTTCTTTATTGCATCACTAGCATCATTAGCCTTGCCAAATCCCCAGCCAACATGACCCTCACCATCACCAACAACCATAAAAGCAGAAAAAGAAAACCTTCTCCCACCCTTTACAACCTTAGTAACTCTATTTAATGATATTAATTTCTCTATTTGCTTCTTATGAACTTGAGCTTCCACTATAATTCCCCCTAAACATCAATACCGGCTTCACGCAAAGAAGTTGCAAAACTTGCAATAAGGCCATGATATTTATAACCATTTCTATCAAAAATAAGCCTACTTATGTTCTTATCTTTAAGTCTCTTTGCAAGAACTTCACCTAGCTTCTTTATATCATCAATATTTTTGTTCAATTTAAGGTCCTTCTCAAGGGTAGAAACACTGGCAAGAGTATGACCTGCCACATCATCAACGACTTGAACATAAAAATATTTATTAGATTTAAAAACTGTAACCCTAGGCCTATCTGCAACACCAAAGCCAATTCTATCTCTTATTCTCTTCTTACGTTTTATATTTCTTTTTTCAGCTTCTTTTACTTTTTTCATAAATACTCACCTAAAACCTATTTTTTTACGCCTGATTTTCCTACTTTTCGTCTGCCTACTTCATTATCATATCTAATCCCTTTACCCTTATATGGCTCTGGAACCCTTAAACTTCTAATCTCAGCAGCAACCTGTCCAACTCTGCACTTATCTATACCCTCAACAGCAATTTTGATATTACCATCAAGTCGAATATTAATTCCTTCAGGAATTACATACTCAAATTGAGTTGAATATCCCAAGTTAAAGAAAAGACTCGTTCCTTGTTGCTCAACCCTATACCCTATACCATTAATAGTGAGGGATTTTGAAAATCCATCAGATACTCCCTTAACCATATTAGAAATCAAACTTCTATAAAGCCCATGAAAAGCTCTTGTCTGTTTATCGTCCAAAGAACGCTCAACAATAATATTACTATCCTCAACTCTAACCTGAATGCTACTCTTTATTTCTTGGCTTAATTTGCCTCTCTTGCCCTCAACTGTTACTATGTTGTCATTAATATCAACTTTCACAGAATCAACTATCTTTATAGGAAGTTTACCAATACGTGACATAATTTACCTACCTCTTAAACCTTACCAAACTGAGCAAATTAGCTCACCACCTACTTTATTATCTTTAGCTTGCTTACCAGTAATAACACCTTTTGAAGAAGACACTATTAATATGCCATACCCATTTTTTATTCTTGGCATATTTTTGTATGAAGAATAAACTTTTCTACCAGGAGTTGAAATAGCATCTATTCTATTTATAGCCGGATTTCTCTTATTATCATAATTTAGTATTGCCTTAATAAAAGAAAGGCCCTTATTATCAAAAACATTATAACTCTTAATATACCCTTCTTCCTTTAAAATGCCTAAGATAGACTTATTTATTTTAGACATCTTTAAGTCTACAGACTCATGCTTAACCCTACTTGCATTTCTTATCTTAGTTAACATATCTCCCACTGAATGCGTAACAGCCATAAATTCTCCTTACCAGCTTGATTTTGAGACACCAGGAATTAATCCTGCAGATGCATGCTTCCTAAAACATATACGACACATACTAAAATCTCTCATATACCCCTTGGGACGCCCACATAACTTACATCTATTATTTTGTCTTGTTTTATATTTTGGCTTTCGTAAGGCCTTAACTATCATTGATTTTTTAGCCATAAATAAAAACTCCTTTAATTACTAAATGGCATACCAAACTTAGAAAGCAAAGCTTTACCTTCTTTGTCGTTTAAAGCCGTAGTCACTATTGTAATATTCAAGCCAGATATCCTTTCTATTTTATCATAATCTATTTCAGAAAATATTATTTGCTCTGCTATCCCAAAAGAGTAATTACCATTACCATCAAAAGCATTGCCATTTACACCTCTAAAATCTTTAACACGAGGCAATGCTAAATTAATAAGCTTATATAAAAACTCATACATAATATTACCCCGAAGCGTAACCTTAGCCCCTATCTCTTGACCTTGTCTAATCTTAAATCCAGCAATGGCTTTCTTAGCCTTTGTCTTAACAGCCCGTTGCCCAGTAATTTGACTAAGCTCCGAAATAGCTGAATCT
Source organism: Borrelia nietonii YOR (assembly GCF_023035795.1). Classification (NCBI taxonomy): domain Bacteria; kingdom Pseudomonadati; phylum Spirochaetota; class Spirochaetia; order Spirochaetales; family Borreliaceae; genus Borrelia; species Borrelia nietonii. The sequence continues at coordinate 507,150 of NZ_CP073148.1, read as the reverse complement.
AAAAGCTTTTTATTTTTAACAGCATCACCCACTCCCATAGAAACAACAATTTTCTCTATTTTTGGCGCCTGCATAATAGATTTATAGTGAAATTCACTAACAAGCTCTTTTATAATATTACTTTTATAATGCCTCTTTAACTCAGGAACATAACTCATAAGCTAAACATTCTCCCCATTCTTTTTAAGATATCGCTTTTTTTCATTATTTTCAAATTTAATCCCTATTCTTGAAGTTATACCATTTGAAAATAACATTACATTTGAAATATCTACAGGTGCTTCCTTATCAATTATCTTGCCCTTCTCTTGAGGGGTTCTTGCCTTAATAACTTTCTTAACCATATTACAAGATTTAACAACAACCTTAAGATTTTTTCTATCTATGCTAACAATTTCACCCGTCTTCCCTCTATCCTTACCACAAAGAATCTTTACATTATCACCTACTTTCAATTTTGTCTTCATAAATAGCCCCTTATATTACCTCTGAAGCTAATGAAACAACTTTCATAAAGTTAGCATCCCTTAGCTCCCTTGCAACAGGTCCAAAAACTCTCTTGCCCCTTGGATTCAAATTAGCATCAAGTATAACACATGCATTATCATCAAATCTAACATAAGTCCCATTCTTGCGTCTTATCTCTTTTGATGTTCTAACAACTACAGCTTTATGCACATCTCCCTTCTTAACAGGTGAATTGGGAATTGCTTGCTTCACAGCAACAACTATTATGTCTCCAACCCTAGCATATCGTCTTTTACTTCCACCAAGAACTTTTATACACTGTGCAATCTTACCACCAGTATTATCAGCAACTGTTAAATATGTCTGCATCTGCACCATAATCAATCTCCTCTATAAAAATGACTGGAATTACTTTGACCTCTCCAAAATTTCACCAAGCATCCATCTTTTCTCTTTACTAATGGGCCTGGACTCAATAATTCTTACCTTATCCCCAAGTCTTGATTCTTCTCTCTCATCATGAGCTTTAACTCGTTTACTCACTCTTAAGTATTTATGATAGATAGGATGCATTTTTCTTTGAACAATTTCAACAACTATTGTTTTACTCATCTTATCACTAACAACCTTTCCAATTAGCTCTTTCTTATTTTCCCTTGCCATAATACTTAAACCTTCCTAATACCTATTGCATATTCATGAACTATTGTATTAAGCCTTGCGATATCTCGCCTCAGCTCCCGTCTTTTTAAAGGATTCTCAACATGACCAACCACAGCCTTAAATCTTAAGTCCATATATTCTTTTCTTAAAGCCAATCTCTTAGCTTTTACATCCTCAAGAGTAAGATCCTTAAATTTTTTTAACATAATTCACCTCAAATCTCGCCTTACTACAAATGCAGTCTTAACCGGGAGCTTAGAACTGGCAAGCATCATAGCTGCCTCAGCAAGTTCTCTAGGCACTCCAGCCATCTCAAACATAACAGTCCCAATCTTAACAGGAGCATTCCAATGATCAACTCCTCCCTTGCCCTTACCCATTCTTGTTTCAGCAGGCTTCTTGGTATAAGGTACATCTGGAAATATTCTGATCCAAACCTTACCCCCCCTTTTAACCCTACGAGTCATAGCAACACGGGCTGCTTCAATTTGCCTTGCAGTAATAAAATATGTATCAAGAGAAACAAGTCCATATTCTCCAAAAGATATTTTGTTACCCTTATGAGCCTCTCCAGAAAGTCTTCCTCTTTGCTTTTTTCTATATTTAACCTTCTTAGGACTTAACATTTAACGCTCCTTAAAGATTCTAGACATCAGAACCATTTTTCCTTTTAAAATCATTATTGGACTTAGATCCAAGTTCTAATTTTTCTTTAGAAAATTTATCGTCACTTAAAACTTTTCTACCCCTATCATCTACTCTACTCTTGCCAAAATGCTCACTCTTTTCTCTTGAAGATTTTCTGTTAATTACCTGACCAGCATCTGAATTAGTCTGTTTTCCTAAAACTTCTCCCTTAAACAACCAAACTTTAACACCAATAACACCATAAGTTGTCTGAGCCTCAGCAAAACCATAGTCTATATTAGCCCTAAGAGTATGTAAAGGAATCCGTCCTTCTTTAACTTCAAAATTTCTGGCAATCTCAGCCCCACCAAGTCTGCCTGAGACTTTTATTTTTGCACCTTGAACACCTTTGGAAATAGAAGATAAAAGTGAAGACTTTAAAAGTTTCCTATAAGAAGCTCTATTCTCAAGCTGCTTTGCTATCCCATTAGCAACAATTTGTGCATCAAATTCTGGCTTCTTAATCTCTTTTATTTTAATATTAATCTTTTTAGATATTTTTCTAGTTAATAACTGCCCAATTTTTTCAAGATTGGCGCCCTTAACTCCAATAACAGAACCAGGTCTTGGAGTAGAGACTACTACTGTCACTCTTTGAAGATTATTTCTAATAATTTCTATGTCGGAAATATCAAATTTAATGCCTTTAAAAAACTTCATAATTTCTCGTCTTATTAAGAAATCTTCGTGAAGAATCTCAGAGTATAATTTTTTATCAAAATACCACTTTGATTTCCAATCCCTATTAATCTTAATTCTTAAACTGTAAGGATGTACTTTTTGACCCATATCTTATTCTCCACCATACATCTTTTCATAAACTTCGACAAAAATATGACAACTTCTATTAACAAGCCTATCTGCTCTACCTCTAGCTCTAGGCCAAATGCTCCTACGCTTTCTTCCATCGTCTACCATGACTGTCTTTACAAATATCATATCTTCAGAAAGATTCCTATTATGATACATAGCATTCGATGCTGCTGACTTGACCACTTTACCTAAAAGTTTAGCACCTTTATTGGGCATAGAATAAAGTATTGCAACAGCCTCAATATAAGGTTTGCCTCGTATATTATCGGCTATAGGCCTTACTTTTTTTGGAGAAGATGGCAAATTCTTGCCTCTTGCAGTATATCTTCTATTTACAAACATAAACTCTACTTCCTTCCCTTCTTATCTGATTTAGCATGTCCTCTAAAAATTCTTGTAGGTGAAAATTCCCCAAGCTTATGCCCAACAAGATCCTCAGTAATATACACAGGAATAAAAGACTTCCCATTGTAAACAGATATAGTAAGACTTACCATCTCAGGAATTATTGTTGAAGCTCTAGAATAGGTTTTAATTACTACCCTTTTCTCTCTGCCAGAAGAGGCCAAAACTTTTTGATAAAGACTTTTTTCTATAAAAGGTCCTTTTTTAATAGATCTTGCCACTACACACTCCTACTTATTTCTTCTTTTAATGATAAATTTATCTGAGTACTTTTTCTTCTTCCGAGTCTTATATCCCTTAGCCGGCTGTCCCCAAGGAGATACAGGATGACGGCCACCAGAAGTCTTACCCTCACCACCTCCATGTGGATGGTCTACAGGATTCATCGCAACACCCCTTACTTTAGGCCTTTTGCCAAGCCATCTACTCTTACCAGCCTTACCAATAGAAACATTCACGTAATCTTCATTGCCAACTTCTCCAAGAGTTGCCATGCATTTCTTAAAAATCATGCGCATCTCGCCTGATGGAAGCTTAACTGTTACATAATCTCCCTCAGAAGCAAGCACCATCGCATATCCCCCAGCACCTCTTACAAGCTGTCCACCTTTTCCAATATTAAGCTCAATGTTATGCACTGTCTTACCAACAGGAATATTCTCAAGTGGCAAAGCATTACCAATCCTTATTGGAGAATTTGGACCGCTCTCTAAAATATCACCGACTTTAATTCCTTTAGGAGCAATAATATATCTCTTATCCCCATCTTTGTAAACAAGCAAAGCTATATTAGAACTTCTATTTGGATCATACTCAATAGATACAACTCGAGCAGGTATACCAAACTTATCCCTTCTGCCAAAGTCAATCTCTCTATACCGTCTTTTATGCCCTCCACCTCTTCTTCTAACACTAATTCTTCCAGAAGAATCTCTTCCAGCCCTAGATACCTTCCCTCTAGTTAAAGACTTCAAAGGGTCATTACCCTTACTCAACTCATCAAATGATAAAGTTGTCTTATAACGCAAAGATGAAGTTTTTGGCCTATAAGTCTTAATACCCATATTTTTCTCCAAACCTACTAAAAAATATCTATCTTATCTTCTTTTTTAAGATAAACATACGCCTTTTTCCATGAAGAAGTTTTCCCTTTGCCAATAGGATAACCTTTTCTTGACACAACCATTTTAACCTTGCTCTTAACATTAAGCAAATTACATGATATTGGAGTAACATTAAAAAGCGCCTTAATAGCAGCACCAATCTCTTTTTTATTTGCTTGCTTTTTAACCTTAAAAGCATAAACATTCATACTCTCTCTTTGAAAATTAGTTTTCTCAGTAAGCATAGGCGAAATTATTATATCATAAGCTCTCATAACTCATCCCTACTATCCATCTTATTTAACATAAAGCTCATTAAGCCCATTAACAGCAGACTCAAGTGCTATTAAATTTTTAGCATAAAATAAATCAACAACTCTAAGTCTATTGAACGATAAAATCTTTAAATCTCTTATATTGCGTCCTGCTCTTTTAACCATCTGATCATCATTGCCCAATAAAATTACTGTCTTACCATTAATCTTTACAAAATGCTTCATTATCAAAGCAAGCTCTCTTGTCTTTCCTGATTCAATAGTAAAATTTTCAACAATCTTTAATCTATCTTCTACAGATGCACATAGACTTAAAACAGATCTAAAAGCAAGTCGTTTAACTTTCTTTGGAAGCTTATAACTATAGTCCCTTGGTTTCGGACCTAAAGCTATACCTCCACCAACCCAAACTGGATTTCTCTTAGTACCAACTCTTGCACGTCCTGTACCTTTTTGTTTCCAAGGCTTCTTTGAACTACCTCTAACCTCAGACCTAGTTTTAGTTGAAGCTGTTCCAACTCTAAGATTAGCTAGCTCATTATTAATAGCATTATATATAGAACCATAACTAATATCTATATTAAAAACTCCATCCTCTAAATCTATAGTTCGAAGTTCTTGTCCATCCTTAGAAAAAACTTTTCTTTCCATACTAAACACCCACTTTTTTTGCCTTTTTAACAATAACAAAAGAACCCTTAACTCCTGGCACAGCTCCTTTTACCAAAATGGCTCTTTTCTCCTCATCAATAAAAACAACTTCAAGATTTTGAATAGTTTGTTGCTCTCCACCCATTCTGCCAGCCATTTTAGTGCCCTTAAAGGTTCTAGAAGGTGTAGCAGCTTGACCTGTACTACCAAGATGTCTATGAAACTTAGAACCATGCGAAGATGGACCACCACTAAAATTATGTCTCTTCATAGCCCCTTGAAAACCTTTACCTTTAGTAGTACCAGTAATATCTACATACTTAATCTCTTTAAAAGCATCAAGACCGACCTCATCACCAGCATCATAACCTTTAAGCCCCTTAAATTCTATCACATATCTCTTAGGCTCAACATTCTCTAGGTTTTTATATTGACCTCTTATAGGTTTTGAAATTTTAGAACTCTTAAGATCTACAGAACCCATTATCAGAGCATCATACCCATCTCTCTCTACCGTCTTTTTTCCTATAATATAATTGGGCTCAAATTCTATCACCGTCACAGGCACCACAACTCCATTGCCTTGAAAGACCTGCGTCATGCCAACTTTTTTTCCAATCAATCCCAACATTAAAACACCTCAAATTCATAACTTAAAAAATCTATTTACTGCTTAATATCAACCTCCACTCCTGCAGGAAGCTCTAATTTCATTAAAGAATCCATTAAAGCAGAAGTAGGCTCTAAAATATCAATAAGCCTCTTATGAGTTCTCATTTCAAACTGTTCTCTTGATTTTTTATTAACATGAGGAGAACGCAAAACAGTATATTTCTTTATCTTTGTCGGCAAAGGAATAGGACCCTTAATTTGCGCCTTAGATTTTTGAACAGCCCTAACAATAGATTCAGCACTCTGATCTAATATCTTAACATCAAAACTAAAAAGTCTTACCCGTATCTTATCTTTAGTAATCAATTTATTCTCCTAAACTTTAGAGATATAAAAACCCCTAAACCCTACACTATTCCAATATTTCAAGAATCCTTCCTGAAGCAACTGTTCTGCCACCTTCTCTAACAGCAAACTCAACATTTTTATCCATAGCTATTAAAGATATAAGTTCAACAACAATGTCAACATTATCTCCAGGCATAACCATTTCCTTGCCCTCTAAGCTAACCATACCTGTAACATCTGTTGTTCTAAAGAAAAACTGTGGTCTATATCCTGAAAAGAATGGTTTATGTCTTCCGCCTTCTTCCTTAGTTAGACAATATATAGAAGCCTTGAACTTTTTATGAGGAGTAATTGTACCAATAGCAGCAATAACCTGACCTCTCTCAACATCCTTTTTATCAACCCCTCTTAACAAAAGACCAACATTATCCCCTGCCTCACCTTGCTCAAGAATCTTTTGAAACATTTCAACACCAGTAACAGTTGTCTTTCTGGTTTCTCTAATTCCAACGATTTCAACTTCTTGTCCAACCTTAATAATACCTCTTTCAATACGACCAGTAGCAACAGTACCACGTCCAGAGATAGAGAAAACATCTTCAACAGCAAGCAAAAATGGCTTATCAATATCTCTCTCAGGAAGATCAAAATAACTATCCATAGTCTCAAGAAGTTCCTTTATGCATTTTGTAGCTTCAGGATCATCAGGATTTGACATAGCCCCAAAAGCCGAACCCTTGACTATTGGTGTATCACTAGGGAATCCATATTTTTCAACAAGTTCCAAAACTTCAACTTCAACAAGTTCAACAAGTTCAGGATCTGCTAAATCTAATTTATTTAAAAACACTATTATCTTCTTTATTCCCATTCGCTGTGCAAGAAGTAAATGCTCTTTTGTCTGGGGCTCTGCTCCACTATCAGCAGCAACTAATAATATTGCCGCATCCATCTGAGCTGCACCTGTAATCATATTTTTAATATAGTCAGCGTGTCCGGGACAATCAACGTGAGCATAATGCCTACCGGTAGTTTCATACTCAATATGTCTGGCATTAATTGTTATTCCTCTTGCTTTCTCTTCAGGCGCATTATCAATATCTTCATACTTAAGCGCCTTAGCATCTTTATTTACCTTTGAACAATAAATACTAATAGCTGCAGTTAATGTTGTCTTACCATGGTCAACGTGCCCTATTGTACCTACATTCATATGCGGCTTTGTTCTCTGAAAAACTTCCTTAGCCATGAATCACCTCCCAAAATTTATACTCTCAATTTTTACCTATTCTTCAAAACTCTTATTTTAAGAATCCTATTTTGTTTCTATATTAAGATACAACAATCATAAAATAAGTAAAACTACTATATTTAAAAACATAACTTCTTAGAAATTGACCCGATTTTTCGTGTTTTTCTAAAAGAATTCTTAATAACTCTATCAGTCTACATATTATTTAAAATATAGTCAATACGTTTAAACATCTTAATATAAAATATATAAAACAAGCAATATTGTGCTAAGGCACAGTTGACAATCATAAAGAAAAGTTAAATTTTAAGAAAATAATGATATGAATATTAAAATTTACTTATTATTCTAAGCTTACAGTTAAAAAGATTACAATAAAATAACAATATGTCACGACACGATTTGAAACATAGACTATTAAACAGTATTACAATATTCATTGTATCCATAACTATATCATGTATAAAAAACAATTCCGTAAAATCAAAAGAAATCAGCAAAGAGATTACCCATATTATCAGCATAAAGAAAAATACAGAAAAGATTGAAATTGTAAGATTTCATACCAACAATAAAAACGAATTAATCATTACTCTTAAAAACAACAGAAAAATAGATATAAAGCAAAATTCATTAGCAATTTTTAAAAAAGGAAATAAAACCGGTCATCTAATTAAAGAAGGCATTAAAGCAAAAGAAGAAAAAACTTTTAAAGTAAATATCAATATCAATAAGAAACAAAAAAATATATTTTATATATTTTTAAAACAAGATTAATTTATCAATATCCAATTTTATATAATTTCTTTATTACTAATATAAATATTACTCACTCTTGATTTCTAATCCAACCAACATAAAACTAACATAAAATAAACCAAAACATGATCATTAAATTGATTATAATTTTTTCTGGTAAGAATTATTAAAAATAATGCTCTCTGACAAGACTCTAGCATCTTGAACTAAAGAACTTAAGTTAAAATATGATGCAAATCAATCCCAATTTATAAATTAATATTATTGTATCTTCGTCCAATATCTAGTAAAAGTTAAACACACCACAATAATCAAAGCCACATAATGTGAAATTATAAAAGCATACCCCAACGAATCTTCTATAACTCCAAAATATTGGAAAATAAACACAACTGGCAAGCGAACAATCCAAAGACGAATACAACTAACAATCATAAAAAGCTTTGTAAGTCCTACACCTATCAATCCTCCAAAAAAAACTTGTTGCAATCCAAATCCAACAGTTCCAATTGATGTCAATAATAAATAACGATTAGCATAATCGAAAACTTCTAAATCATCTGTAAACATCTTTATTATAATCTCCCTAAAAGATATTATGGATGATGCAATTGTTAGCATTATTACCAAGGTAACAAGAAATCCCTTTTTTAAAGTATCTCCTACCCTGCTAATATTTTTTGCACCAAGATTTTGTCCAACAATTGAAACAATTCCAGTACCAATACTCATTCCAGGAAGAAGTAAAAAAGAAATAATATTATTAGCCATTCCATAAGCAGCTAAAAATTTTGAGCCAATTCGAATTACAATATAATTAAGAACTAAAAAAGACAGAGAAGCCATCATCTGTCCAAAAGCCGCTGGAAGACCTAAGTTAACAATCTTTATTATTATAGCAATATCTGGAACAATATCCTTTAAGCGCACTTTAAGTCCACAATTTAATCTATAAGTAAAAAAAAGATAAGAAACAACTGTCATTAATTTTGCAAAAAGAGTAGACCAAGCAGCACCAGCAATACCTAAATTACAAGTAAACATTAAAATTGGATCAAGAATAAAATTAATAATATTTGCAACCAAAATTAATATCATCGAAATGACAGTTTCGCCTTGAGCATTTAATATGTATATAACAGCAATACTTAAAAACATTATGGGTATCGCATAGATTACGACATAAAAATAAGCTTTTGTAAGCTCTTTAAGTTCGCCACTTACACCCATAACATCTAAAATAAGATCTATAAATATTAAAACTAAAACTGTAACAAATAAAGACAATACAAAATTTAAAAATATTAATTGCCCTGCATATTTTGAAAACTTAGCAAAAGTCTCTTCCCCAATACATCTAGACATTAATGATACGCTTCCTGTAGCCATTCCCATAGCAAAAACCATAATAAGGAAATTAATAGGACCAGTAAGAGATAATGCAGCAAGCGGCATAGCTCCAAGCTTTCCAACGTAAAACATATCCACCAATTCATAAAAAGCCTGAAACACATTAGTTGCCACGATAGGGAAACTGATAACTAAAAGTACTCGATATAAATTGCCTTCCAATATTAATTTTCTAATTTTAGTTCTACTTGTTAACATAAAAATATACCTTGCATTCTATTATACTAACAAATTGGCAAGTTTTATGAAAAAGCACGCTTTTATTTAAGTCTAAAAAATAGATAAAATAGATTGTGAAACTTATGCAAATATATGACTAACCCATAAATCTGGATAACACTAAAAATAACATTCTCTTATCTTCCCTCTCTTAAAAAGCAACCTTACTTTTACCTAACAAAAATAAAATTTATTGCTCTTTCACTCTCTTAATCTTTGCTCCCAGAGAACTTAACTTGGTAACAACATCCTCATATCCTCTCTCAATTTGATAAACATTTTGAATACGACTCTTACCCTCAGCACAAAGAGCTGCAATAAGCAAAGACATACCAGCCCTAACATCAGGAGAGGACACATTACTTCCCTTAAGAATGGTTTTCCCCGTAACTACCACACGATGGGGATCACAAAGAACGATCTGAGCACCCATTTTAATAAGCTTGTCTACAAAAAACATTCTTGATTCAAACATTTTCTCAAAAATAAGAACAGTTCCTTGAACTTGAGTTGCAGTTACTATAATTATACTCATAAGATCTGTTGGAAAAGCTGGCCATGGTCCGTCATCAATTTTGGGAATATGTCCCCCAAAATCTAATTTCACCTTTAAATCCTGTTGTTCCTTAACATATATATTTTCGTTGTCATACTCAAAATTAATACCAAGCCTTGAATATACATGCCTTATTAAAACAAAATTCTTAGGATCAGCTTTGTTAATCTCAAGCTCACCCCCTGTTAATGCAGAAAGACTAATTAAAGAACCTACCTGCATGAAATCAGCACCTATGCGAAATCTAGTTCCACTTAATTTTTTTACGCCCTTTATTCTAATCATATTAGAACCAATACCAGAAATATCAGCACCCATAGCATTCAACATGTTACATAAATCTTGCACATGCGGTTCACATGCAGCATTCATTATCACGGTCTCACCAACAGCAAGAACAGCGGCCATAATAATATTCTCAGTGGCAGTAACTGATGCCTCATCTAAAAACATTTCAGCACCAACCAATTTATCTATTTCTAAAACAATCCGTTCTCTCTCTATTAACTTAGCACCAAGCCTACCAAGTCCATAAAAATGAGTATCAAGACGCCTTTTGCCAATAACATCTCCACCAGGGGGAGCAATATCGATTCTACCACACCTAGCAAGTATAGGCCCCACTAACAAAATTGAGGCTCTAATTAAATCCGTCAAGGAAGAATCTAACTCTGTTTTTACAATATTTAAAGCCTTAATTTTAAGGATATTACCTTCCCTTAATACTTCAGTCCCTATGTCCTTTAAAATTTGTAAAATAACTTCTACATCTTTAATATCTGGAATATTTTCTAAAATAACCTCTTCATCTGTAAGCAATGCCGCTACAATGCAAGGCAAAGCTGCATTCTTATTTCCACTGGCTGTTATCTTTCCACCTATTTTAAAACCACCCTCTAAAAGATAGCTATACATTATTACCTCCAAACTAAACAAGCTTACATAAATAAAAACACAGTTTAGAAAATTAAAAGTGTCGTTTTAAACGTCATTATTATTCTCAAGACTAGCATCAAAATCGATGTATTCCCTTACAACTTCAACCACTAAAGCTTTCCCATCATTAATCTCAACTATAACACCATTAAAACCAAGTCCATCCCAAGATTCAGTAAATCGATTATTTAAAAGACCTCGTAAGAATTTATCTATCTCAAATTTAGGTGCATATCCAATAACACTATTTAAACTGCCAACTCTACCAAGATCAGTAATAACTGCAGTATGATCAAAAATTCTAAGATCTGCTGTTAATATTCTCTTACCAATACCCAGACAAGCACTAACTCTAGATTTTAGATAAAAAAACATGGCATTAACCTCAGCAGTAGTATTTGAATCAAAGAGTACAATTATATTATTAGTATGTAACTTAATTTTTTCGTAAAAATAATCAAAAGCAAAAAAAGGATTATTAAAATTATATTTTGTAATTCCTGTCTGCCCAACAAGCCTAATTACGGCAACCTTACTGCCATTAACATTGTAAATAAAATAAGAATAACCTTTTAATTTGGCAGGACAATTTAAAGGTTTTAAAATAAAATTATATTTATCAAGTTCATCACTAAGTCCAGCTCTTATAAACGCATTTTCTCCTAAAGTTAAAACATCAATACCATACTTTTTTAGTAAAAATGCATGTCTTTTACACAGGCCTCGAAACCCTGTAGTAAAATTATTACCAGATATCACAAAATCAATGCCCTTTCTTTGTTTAAAAGAAGACAAAAAATTCTTAATCACAATAATGCCAGGCTTGCCTATAACTTCCCCAGCAACTAAAATCCGCAAACTCACCAAAGCCTCTCTCTTTATTTATCCAGATTAAAAAACTTAGAAATAATTTTTTTTAAAAAAATATTTGATACAAAATAGCTTATCACAATTGAAATAATAATCATAAAAAAAACCAAAATAAACTGAAAAACAGAAGAAACAATAATATTTAGTTTAGCAATAAAAAGAAATTCAATAAAAAAAACCAAAAACATTAAAGCTAAATTAATTAATGAACATAAAATAAAGTATAAAATCTTCATAAATCGGTACTTTTATTTTTGGCAAACAAATCATAAATTATAAATAAAGTTATTCCAATAACAACATAACTGTCTGCAAAGTTAAAAGTTGGCCATCTTTGAAGGCCAAAAATGCCAAAAAATTTTACGTCCAAGAAGTCCACAACCCCTAAAGATCGAAAAAGTCTATCAATAATATTTCCAATACCACCAGATAAAATCAATATAAAAGCAATTCTAGCTATTTTACTAGTTTCTTTTAAAACAAAATAAAAAACAAAAACTAAAATAATAATAGGAATTACAAGAAAAAACAAATTTTTCAAGCTAGAATGAATATTCGCACCTATTGAAAATAAAATCCCAGTATTTCTCACATGTATTATTTTAAAAAAATCGCCAAAAAAAGATAAATATTCAGTTCCAATGCTAATATATTTAACAACCAAATACTTAGACCATTGATCAATAAAAACTAAAATAGAGATAAATATAACACTGCTAGTTAATCTGTTTCTATCTATATTCATATAAAAATCCTTATAAATTAGTATCTTTTAAAATAAAATTAACCTCTAATTCCTTCCAACTCCTAAAATATTCCATTAATTTGATTAAACCAAATGTTTCAGTAAAATAATGACCAGCAAATATTAAATTCACACCATATTCTTCAGCTAAAGGATATATCTGATGGGAGGTATCCCCTGTTATGAACAAATCAATTCCATGTTCTAATGCTTCTTCAAAAAAAGAATATCCAGAACCACTAACAATAGCTACCTTATCAACATTTTCCTTAAATTTTTTGTAATAAAGAACATGTTTATTATGAATTTCAATTCTTTTTAAAATTTCAGAAAAATTAAATCCAGCAATAGAAATAATGCCTAAATTAATCCCTTTATAATTTGCAAAGGGAATAGAACTATGAAACCCCAAAAAATCAGATAATACTTTACTATGAGAATAAACAGGATGGGCATCCATCGGCAAATGAACACAATAAAGTGATAAATCATTATCAATAAGCCACTTAACTCTTTCGTACATCCCAGAAACAATTTTCTCTGATTTTGACCAAAAAATACCATGATGAGTGATTAAAAAATCATAATCTTTTGCTTCTCTTAAAGTTGCCATACTTGCATCAACAGCAAAAGCGACTCGCTTAACCCCAAGTTCTAAATTACCTACTTGAAGTCCATTAAGACTCCTATCAATATTCCTATAATCTTTCACCTTAAAAATTTCATCTAAATTGGATGATAACTCTTTAACAGTCAAATTAAATTCTCCAAATCAAAGCGTAACTTCTCTTGCCCCTAAACTTTCTATGAGAATAAAGATTGTAATTGCAATAAGTACACAAACCTGAATCCTCAACATCTAAATTAAAATTAGCAATCAATCCCAAATTAAAACTGGCATTGTCAAAATATATTTTATCATCCTTTTTGCAAAAAGATATATCTAACAATTTTTTATTAAATTTTAAATTCACCTCTGATAGAAACTCAGATGAAACCTCATAACAGCATGACCTATTATAAGGCCCAAATATAACCTTCAAATCCTCAAAATTTGAACCCATACTCTCAAACATAAGTAACATTTTTAAAATGATAAGCTTAAAACTACCCTTATATCCACTGTGAGCAAGCCCGATATATTTTTTTGATTTATCAAACATATATATCGGAAGACAATCTGCATAGTAAGCAAGAAGGGCAACATTGCAAGAAGAAGACACAAATCCATCTCCTTCCTGAAAATTAACAAAATCATCAGAAACTTTATAAACAACATTCGTATGTAATTGTTTTAAATATTTGATTTTTTTATCCTTAGGAATAAAACTTAAATTATCACTATTAATATCTCTTATATCTAAATCAAAAGGTTTCTTAGTATAGATCAATTTAATGCTAGGATCTAATTCGAACTCATAATAAAATTTCCTCTCTACCACTCTCATAATCTAAACTCTTCACCAAGATAAAGCTTTTTGGCTTTCTCGCTATTTATAACATAATCAACATTACCCTCATCAAGCACCTGTCCTTGATAAATAATGTAAGCTCTGTCTATTATATCAAAAGCATCTCTTACATTATGATCAGTAATTAAAACCCCAATATTCTTACTCTTCAAAATCCTTATTATATCCTTTATATCTCCAATAGCAATAGGATCGATACCTGCAAAAGGCTCATCAAGCAACAGAAAATACGGACTTACAGCTAAAGCCCTAGCTATTTCAGTTCGCCTTCTCTCTCCACCAGAGAGAGTATAAGCTTTTTGATGTTGTATTCTCTTGATTTCAAAGTCATTAAGAAGATTTACAAGTTCCATCTTGCGCTCAGCTTGAGATAAATCTTCCCTCCTCTCAAGAGCAACTAAAATATTATCTTCAACTGTAAGTTCCCTAAAAATAGATGGTTCTTGCGGCAGATAGACAATTCCTAGCCGTGCTCGCTCATACATGTTAAGACCAGAAATATCATGATTATTTATAAGAACATGTCCACTATTAGCTCTAATAAAACCTACAATAGTATAAAATGTTGTGGTTTTTCCAGCACCATTTGGCCCAAGCAAACCTACAACTTCGCCTCGATGCACATCAATAGTAACACCATTAACGGCTAATTTTTCTCCATACCTCTTAACAATGTTATCTGCCTTTAGCACAATATCAGTAACACTACCAAGGCTAAGCTTTTCTTTAATCGATTTTATTCTATTTTTTCTGTTGGGGAACATCTCCCTCCACTTGAGTAAATTTACCTTCAACATCACCCTCAAGATTATATTTTTTGGTTTCTGTATTTAAAACTATCCTTGAAGCAGAATAATAATTATCATCCTGATAAATCACCGGAACACCTTCAAGAACAATTTCCTTTTCTTCCTTATTATAAATTCCATTCTCAGCTCGTGCAAAAATATCACCTTTATATATCTTAACAGAATACTGCATAATATAAACACTTGTCTTGCGACTACCTTCAATTCTCTCAGCCTTAACAACAAGTTCATTTTCCAAATCTTCAAGCTCAACACCTTTTTGAAGATAAAAACTATCTAATTTTCTATTGACAAATAAGAATTGTGACTTAACATTCATTTTATTAACATAATCTTCATAATAAACATTGCCACGGGCCTCAATATAAGCACTCCCTTCTCCGTAAATTTCAATCTCATCAGCTCTAAGCTTAAAATCAGAAGAAATAACCTCAGGATTTCCCTTTAAAATAATTCTCCTATAAAGAGGTGACATAATACCATGAGAAAAATCCGCTCTAAAAGTAAATTCACCCTTTTTCTGCGCACCATCTACAGTTTTTAACTTCTCAGGCAACTCTTCAGACTTATTGAAACTCTTTTGATCTTGTGCATAACTACTTAAAAAAGTAATACAAACCAAACAGATAATCAAACTTCTCATTTTACAAGTCCTTCAATACCAGAATAAAAATAAAAATTATTATTCTTTAAAAAATATGAAAATCCCTTTCCAGTTATATTACTCTCATCAAATCTAATAAATACTGACTCATTTGGGGGCGATAATAGTTTTTTTTCATTATCTTTCCATAAAAGCCTATTAGTATTAATCAGATAATAGTTATTCATATCTTCTATCTTTAACTCCACAGAATCTTTCATATCTAAATCCTTAGTAACATGCGAGCCTTCTAAACTACTAAATTTACCTGAAATCCGATTTTCCAAAGAATGATATAAAAATCTTCCATTCTCAACTTTATAAATCTTGTAATAATTAAAATAATTAAAGCTTAAAGCTTCCAATATAGTTTGCTTCTTCCCACCTACAACATTATGATAACTAATCCCCAATATTTGTATTGAAGGGGTCTCTTTAGCAGTCTCTGCCCTACCAGAATGTTCATCGTAATCAAAAGTACAATTTAAGATAAACAAAAGCGGCAAAAAATAAAACAAAGCAAATCTCATCATACAAGTCCTTACATAAGCTTATAAAAAGCTACCTTTTAAGCTTTCCAATTGAAAAGTAAATATCAAAATCTCAATATGGCTCTCATTCACCAGATTCAGACAATTATTATCCGCTATCATTTAAATCTAAAATTTATAATATAAATTACTCAACCTATATAAAATCTCTGCTTCCATTTAAACAACTCATATTTATGCCTATCCACAAATACTATAACAATTATGCAATACTACTAAAAATTTTTCACTAGAATTTCCCTTATACTACCACGCCCAACTGGATTTGCATTAATAAATCTTTTAGAATCAACAAAAGTAACATTATAGTTTTTATATAGCCCAAGACTAAACTCGGTATTAGAATTTGAAAGCAAAAACTTAGCCCCTTTTTTATCTATTTCCTCACAAAAATGTAGTAATTTTTCATGCATTTTAACATCAAATCCATATCTACTATAATTTGTAAAATTACTTGTCTTTGAATAAGGTATATAAGGTGGATCAAGATAAACAAAATCATCTTTTTTAATTAAATCAAGTAAACAAAAAAAATCTAGACTTAAAACTTTAACCTCCCGTAGAAGCTTAGAAGCCAATTGTAAATTTTTAATTTCATAAAGACTAATCTTTTTATATTTACCAAAAGGAGTATTAAATCTCCCATCTCCATTTTCTCTATAAAGACCATTATAACAAGTTTTATTCAAATAAAGAAAAATACATGCCTTCTCTAAATTAGTTAAATCTTCATTATTAAAACTATTTCTAATATGAACATAATGCTCCTTAGTTAAAGGAGCATTATTATATTTTTCAACCTCTAATAGAAAATTATCCAAATTATAGGCAATTTCCCTATAAAAATTAATCAAATTAGAATTTATATCATTAATAATTGAATTTTTCAAATTCAAAGCAAAAAATAATGCCCCTCCTCCTACAAAAGGTTCAATATAATTATTAAAAGAAAGGGGAATATTATTTAAAATAACTTTCAATAAATTTTTCTTACCACCAGCCCATTTCAAAACAGGTCGTATTGCAACGCTCATATTAATATTTTAACCATAATAATGTTCAAGCTCATCATTTCTTTTATAAGTGAAAATTTCATCTTCTTTAAACCAAATGGGTATTTCACGAAGAGCATCATCAACACTAGCAGAAGCATGAATTACATTATAAACTGCAAACTTTTTCTCATTCGCATAGTTAAAACTATGATAAGCAAAATCACCCCTTATTGTCCCAAGAGAAGCCATTTTTGGTTCTGTAGAACCACAAAATTTTCTAACAACCTCAACAGCTTCAACACCTTCAATAACAAACACAAAAACTGGTGAACTAATTATAAAATCAATTAAAGATCGCCAAACAAACTCGCCATGCCTTATGGCAATATCATCATAAAGATAATGAATCTCGGCCATTGCTCTATTAACTAAAGTCATCTTAGCAGCCACAATTTTCAATCCTGCCTTCTCAAATCTAGAAATTACATTACCAATCAAACCCCTTCTAACACCATCAGGTTTAATAATACATAAAGTTTTTTGTATTAAAGTAGACATAAAAACCTCCCAATGTTTTCATTACAATTCAAGTTAATTATAAGATATAAGTTATTGACTTTATAAACATCTGGTTCAAAAGAATAAATAAAAAAATAAGCCTATAAATAAACTTTAATTCTCAAACTATAAATTAAAAAATTAAAATTAATACTTGAAATGAGCAAAAATCACTTGAAACAATTTTAAAATCTATAAAAAATAAATGCCTTTTAAATCTTACATATTAAATCTTAAACGCAAAGCCCTCAGAGTAGTCATTTTATCTGCATTACTAATGCTACCTCCAACAGGAAGACCAGATGCTATTCTTGTAACATTAATATCCAAATTCTTTAAAATACTACTAATATAATTTGCAGTTACATCCCCTTCAATGCTAAATTCTGTAGCAATAATTACTTCCTGAGCCCCAAGGGCACTAACATAACCTTCTAACTTATCAAGATTTAATCTATTTGGGCCAATATCTTTTAAAGGATCAAGATGACCATGAAGTACAAAATAAAATCCATCATATTCCCCAGTAGATTCAATAACCTCTAAATCTTGCGGCATCTCCACAACACAAATCACATCTTTATTCCTACTTAAATCCATACAAATATCACAAAATTCTTCCTCAGCAAAGTTGTAACAACTTTTACATTTTTTGATGCTAGAATGGAGATTGCTTAAAATTTGTCCCAAATTTTTTGCATACTCCTCACCCTTATACAAAATATCATAAACCATTCGTGATGCTGTCTTTTTACCTATACCTGGCAACTTAGAAACTAAAACAATTAAATCTTGTATAATCAAATCTTAAATCCCAAATGGCATAGAACCCATTGTTTTTGATTTTATCTCTTCCTTAACCTTAGAAATAGCATCATTAAAAGCCGATTTTATCATGTGCTCAAGAGCCTCATTATCTAAATCACTAAAAAATTCTTCTTTAATTGAAACTTTCTTAACAAGAAATTCTCCATTCATCTCAACAACGATAACATCGCTTCCTGCCCTACCACAGACAACAATTTGAGATATTTCTTTTTTAATATTATCAATATTATCTTTAAAGCTTGTCATATTTTTTAAAAAATCTAATGGATTTACTGCCATATCCTAATTTTTCACCTCACTTGCTCCAAAAATGTTTTTGATCCTAAGTACCTCATTATCAAACTCATCATCATTATCTTTAAACTGCTTCTGAAATATAACATTCAATCTAGGAAATTCTTTACAAAATTCAGCTCTTATTTCATTCTGATAAGCTTGAAGCTGATTATACTCAAATCCACTAAAAATTTTATAATAAAGCACACCATTGTCAATCAAAATTTCTCCTGAATATACTAAAGTTTGAACATACTTAGATACTAAATAAATAAAACTTTCTTTAATTTTATCATTATCATCTACCTTATCAAAACTATCTTTTGTCTCTATAAAAATCTCATCAATATCATCACCAGCATCAAAGTCAAGACGTGTAGACTCTTTAACTTCCATCTTTAATACAGGCTCAATTTTACTTAACCCCACTTTTACTGGGTCTACTGAAGGAATATTGCCTAATTCTGATTTTAAATCAGTATCAACATCAACATCATTTACATCAAAACTAACCTCATCAAGCACCTTAGCTTCGATATCTTGAATTTGCTTAATTAAAACATGACTAGATACATAATCTTTAAGCCTAAGTATCTTAATAAAACTGATCTCAAGTTCATATTTAGGACTTACTGAAAACTGCAAATTCCTATAAGTTTCAAGTAATACACTAATACTTCTCTCAACATGATTCAAATCAAAACTTAATAATTTTTCTTCCAAACTCTTAAGTTTAATACCAATAAACATAAGATTTTTAATATCTAATTTCAGAAATAATATCTCTCTAAAAAACTCAATTGCATCAAGAAGAAATTGCTCACATGAAATCCCTGTTAAAAATACAGCATCTAAAACACAAAGCAATTCCTTTAAATCATCATTAAGAATGCTTAATGCCAATTTTTCTAAAAATTCATCATTGGTCAATCCCATCTTAGATTTGATTTGTTCAAATTTAATGTCGGAATTACTTAATGATACAATTTGATCAAAGAGAGTATAAGCATCCCTTACACTCCCCCCACTCTTATAAGCAATCCACCTTAAAGCCTCATCCTCATATTTAATATTATCTTCAAGGCAAACATGCTTTAACATCTCATAAATCTTCTCTAAAGGTAAAAGTCTAAAATTAAAATGCTGGCACCTACTCTTTATCGTATCTGGAAGCTTATGTACCTCTGTCGTAGCAAAAATAAAAACAATATAACTAGGAGGTTCTTCAATTGTTTTTAAAAGAGCATTGAAAGCAGAATTTGAAAGCATATGTACTTCATCAATAATGTAAACCCTATACCTAGAACTGGCAGGAGGAAACATTATCTCTTCTTTAATTTGTCTAACATCTTGAACAGAAGTATTTGAAGCACCATCAATCTCAATAATATCAAGGCTATTATCATTATCAATAGATTTACAACTGAAACACACACCACAAGGCATAACTGTTGGCCCTGCCTGGCAATTTAAACACCGTGCAAAAGCCCTTGCAGAAGAAGTCTTACCAACTCCTCGTGGTCCTGAAAATATATAAGCATTTGCTATTCTGTTATTTTCTATTGAATGTTTTAAGGTCTCAACAACAAAATCTTGCCCCTCAAGAGAATTAAAA
Source organism: Borrelia nietonii YOR (assembly GCF_023035795.1). NCBI lineage: Bacteria > Pseudomonadati > Spirochaetota > Spirochaetia > Spirochaetales > Borreliaceae > Borrelia > Borrelia nietonii. The sequence goes on along the minus strand of NZ_CP073148.1, from coordinate 486,631 downwards.
TCTCTAGGACGCCTCTTAATGGCAGTACCTCTTGCAGATATCATCCCATCTCCCCATACACTAATAAAAATCTCACTTAAACCTTAAATTACACAAAATCAAAAGCATCAAAACAATAAAAATATCATTTTTTACAATATGTATAATATAACATCAATACTTAATATCAAGTACTAACTCTATAAAAGCAGACTTGCCTACTAAACCAAAATAAATTTATCCTAAGACGTACGCACTCATTGAGTAATTACTTACCGCTGCTACCTTCCAGTCCTGACGGGATTAGGTAACACCCAATAGTGCGGATCCTAGGAACCGGAGAAAATGGGATTCGAACCCATGATACATTTTCATGTATACACGCTTTCCAAGCGTGCGCCTTCAGCCGCTCGGCCATCTCTCCAAAACCAACGACTTCCGTGCCCAAGAGGATTTGAACCTCTGACCTTCAGAACCGCAATCTAATGCTCTATCCAGCTGAGCTATGGGCACAAACAAACATTTGATTTTATTGTAATAAAAATTATTATTTATTACAATAAAATCAAACTTATAAAAAAGTCAAAAATATTCTTAAAAAAATTACAATATTGATTCATTTATAAAAAAGGAGTAATAAATGGCAATTAAACTCATAATAGCAATATTCTTATTAATGATGTCATGTACAAAACATGAGGAACAAACAAAAAGCGCTGAAATTAATATTGAAACAAAAATTATCAAAGAAACCATTACTGATGAGAATAATAATATTTTTTACATCGATGCTCAAATTCCCACCATAGAAGGCCTAGAACTTGGATTTGAAGAGTTCATACAAAAATGGAAAATTTATAAAACCGAATTACTTAAAACAAAAAAATCTAAAGAATATGCCTATGAATTTTCTTATCACTCTGACTTTGAAATATTCAAAAACCCAGACCTTAAAATAACATCAGTTCTATATAGCCAATACACAATAGACAAATATGATGCAAATGGACTTACAACATATCATCCAATTAATTTAAGGGGAAAAGAAAAAATAAAACTTAAAGACATAATTTCAAAAGATCAATTAGACTCTTTGATGCAAGTATTAAGAGAACAGGTAGAAAAAGATTTTAGAAAATTTGGCATTCATTCTGATAATCAAGCTGAATTTGAAAAAGAATTTGAAAAAACTTTTAAACAATATAAATATTACTTTAAAAACAATAATGTAGTAATTTTTTATGACCCGATCGTAATACGCCCACACGTAGACGAAAAAGTTGAATTTATCTTTCCAATCGATAACAATACCGAAAGCCAGGAAACAGATTGTCCAATATGCTCAAAGTAAAATAAAAAACGGAGAGGGTGAGATTCGAACTCACGGTAGGCTTATACCCACGACGGTTTTCAAGACCGTAGCATTCAACCACTCTGCCACCTCTCCTAAATTATTATCATAATAATAAACTCAAGAAATCTTTGTCAAGATAAACCTTAACAAAAACTCTTACGGAGAGAATGGGATTCGAACCCATGGTCCCCTTTTAAAAGGACAACTTCTTAGCAGGAAGCCCCATTCGGCCACTCTGGCATCTCTCCTTGAAAGTATACTAATAAATAGTATATTAGAGTCATTATATTGTCAACAAAAAATAACTTTTAACGTCTTAATAATTGATTCTAAAATCTCTATAAGCCTCAATTAAATCTCTAATCTCTTTAATTGCAACATCCAATTTAATTCGTGTAAGTTCATCTGAAAAAATTTTCTCAGTAATTTCCACTTCATTGTTGCTAGCTCTAAGTTCAATATGTTCATCTCTAATTTTCCAAATATATGGACACAGTCTAGTATTATAATCAAATACAAAAACAGGATCTTTTAAATTCAAGGAATTGTCAATAAAGAACAAATATTCCAACGTCCATTTGCCTTTTAAAAACATTGCAAACTCGTCTAAGAGTTCTTCAAGCAAAATATCTTCTCTAGATTCAAGCAAATTTAAAAATGCAGAATAAGTATCTGGTTTAATTTCACAAAGCTTTTTAAGATAAAAATGAGCATCTTCAAGCTCACGATTCCTTAAAAAAAATAAAAACGCATAAAAATAAACTGAATCCATATTAGGATAATCTAACAACATTCTATCAATAGCTCTCTTAGGAGAAAAATTCAAAAGCTCTATTGTAGCAATATGCATATTATATATTGTGTAAATATTAGGAAAACTTAAAATAGCTTTTACATAGGATTTAGTGGCTTGGGTCATATTACCTATTTTATGCAAAATAGTTGCTCTATTATGCCAAATATATTTAGAATAACTCGAATCTGTTAAAAATTTCTCGGAAAGTTTAACTGCACCACTGATCTCTCCAATAAAATAAAGATAATACATTAAATAATTAATAATAAGAGAAAGATTAGCCTCTTTAAAACTCTCATCTATCTCAAATGGTTTAGCACTCTTGAATATACAATTATTTTTTAAAAACCAAGAATTCAATTTAACAAGAGCATTATTTTTATCCACATCAACAGCTTTAGCAATCATTTGGATAGCCTCATCTTTCTTGCCCAAGATCTCAAACAAAATAGCAGCATTATTAATAGCCTGAATCAAGCTAGGATGTTGCTTATTGGCTTTTAAAAAATAACTCAAAGAGGTTTCATAATCTTTTAATCCAAAATAAAAAACACCAAGATTATAATTTTGAAAATAACTAAATTCATCTTTTTGCCCCTCAAATTTACCATAATGTAAAAGTTTAATTAAAAAATTATACTCACTTAAAATAGGATAAGTATCTAATACATATAGAAGTGCCTTATAATCCTTTAATTTAAAATAAATTAAAGACTTAAGAGATAGAGAATCAAAACTATCATCAAAAACATCAAGATTTAAAAGAGCATTCTTAAAATCACCCTTTTTATAAAGCTCTAAAGCCTGCTCAAAATTAATACTATTCATATTGCTCAAAAAACTCCATAGGTCTGACAGAAATCTCTTTTGAAAAAGATGCTTCATTTACACTCTTGTCTAAATTATAAGAAGCAACGCTAATATAATAAAGTCTTCCATTCTCAAGACCTGTAATTCTAAAAGAAGTCTGATTACCAACATCAATAGGAGATGTAAAAATGCTCCCGGCTTTACCATGATAATTACCAGGACTAACGCCAATATAAATATAATAGCCACCAATGTTACTATTAATAACTGGAAACCATTCAATCAATATCTCACCAGATCCTGGGACAGCTTTTGTTATTAGAGGCGGAAAAGGTGCGGCCTCAGGTATATAAGCAACAATCATGCCATAAAGAGCCGGACTCTCTACAGGGTCACCGCTTGGATAAAATTCGGCCTTAATTTGAATATATTTTGATACATTAAACTTAGGAAATCCATTTTTAGGATCAAAATAAATCCAATCCCCTGTTAAATTCTTTTTTATCTCTCCATTCTTACCTGTTTCATAAAAAACCTTATTATCCAACCTATAATAATAAAAAATATCTGTGTTTTTTGGCTTTACACTATCAAATTCAATAGATAAAATTTGAGAATAATCCTTAGATAGCTTGATTGGTTCTGTAATAATATATCCCTTATCTCTTGAAAAAAAAGCATTACTTACGTCTTCAAAACTTTTATGAATTTCAAAATTCTCAATAGCCCCTGTAAAATACTGCCCCAATGCAAAATCAATAAAATTACCAATATTTAACAAATAACCGGAACCTTCTCTCTTATCAGCAGTAACATACTCTATAGCCTGGGGCTTAGAGTCTATTAAATATTCCAATAACCCATCTTTTTGCTTATACCTAACAGTATGCAAATGCCACTCTTTTGGAATAAAATCATCATCGCTCTTTAGCTTAATCTTGATCGGTTCTCCATTATTATTTAAAAACACATTATTAAAATTCCAAACAAAAGTTCCGCCTTCACTCTCTAACCGAATGGCTTGATCTAGCCAAACACCTTTAATATTCTTATACCCGTTCCAACTTACAATAACCTCCCCGGTAACAGAAGTAGAACGGTATGCCCAAAACTGGATAGTAAAATCAGAAATTACATTACCTGAATAAAAGAAAGCCTTTTTTGTTAATGGTTTAAACTTAATAGTATTTCGACTTGAATAAAAAATTAAAGAATTACCTGAAATATTATGAAAAGAATTTGAAATCTTTGCATTACTTGAATCAACAAAATAGTTTAAAGCAGCATCCTTAACAATATTGTCTTTTTCTATTTCTAATCTAAAATCAACACTATTAAAATCTAAAATTCCCTTATATCTATCCAAATAAATTCCAAGAACATCTCTATTACCTTTTGCAAAGCTAACATTATGGGCTTCCTGAATAAATTTAAATCCATCCTTAGCATTAAGAATCAACTTAAGTTCCTGAGAAAAAACACTAGCAATACACGAACAAAACAGCACAAATATAAAAATCAATCTCATTACAGACCTTTATCTTTTTCAATACAAAAAGAATTAAAAAAATATACAATAATTCAAATATGATATAATATTATATCACAAAAATAAAAATGATTATTTAAAAGCAATGATAGACGCAATATGAGAGAACATTTAAACCACTTACACAAAAAAGTACAAGAATTACCAACAACAAGTGGATGTTATAAGATGTACTCACAAAACAAGAAAATACTATACATTGGAAAAGCAAAAAACTTAAGAGCAAGAGTAAAAAACTACTTTCTAAAAAGAATCAGCCATAAAACAAAAATACTAATGAGCAATGTAGCAAATATAGAAATAATTACCACAAACAGTGAATATGAGGCTCTACTCTTAGAATGCAACTTAATCAAGGAACACAAACCAGACTATAATATCAAGTTAAAAGACGATAAAGGGTATCCTATGATAAGAATAACTTGCGAGAAATACCCAAGAATATTTAAAACTAGAAAAATCATAAATGATGGAAGTGAATACTTCGGTCCATATGTTAATGCAAAAAACCTAGATTTAGTATTAGATCTTATTAACAAAACATTTAAAACTAGAAAATGCAAAAAGAAATCAAAAACCCCCTGTCTTTATTTTCACATGGGGCAATGTCTTGGAGTATGCTACAGAGAAGATCTTGAAGAACAATACAAAAAAGAAGTAGATAAAATAAGACATATCTTAAATGGAGAGATATCTAAACTTTTAGATGAAACTGAAATAAAAATGAAAGAAGTAATTAAAAAGGAAAATTTTGAAGCAGCAATAAAGTTAAAAGAAACTAAAAGATCATTAATTGAGATAAGTCAAACACAAATAATTACAAGAATGAATAAACTTAGTGCAGACTATATATACATTCATCAAACTGATAGTTTCAATGTGATAGTAATACTTAAATACAAAGACGGCAAACTAGTAGAAAAAGACATAAATTTTGATGAAAGCATATATGAAGAGGATGAGCTAACAGCAAAATTTATAACACAATACTATACAGCCCTAAACATGATAGTACCAGATAAAATATATATTTTTAAAAAAATTGAGACTGAAAATATTACAAAACTAATAAACGAACTTAAAAGTACAAAAACTGAAATAATCTGCGAAGAAACTAAAGAGACTATAAAGATAATGGAAATGGCAATTTCTAATGCAAAAATCGCATTAAGAACATATGATAATGAAAAAAATAGAGCACTAGAAAGTCTAAAAAACATTCTTGAAATGACAAAACTACCAAAGACAATTGAGGGATTTGATATTTCTCATCTTAATGGGCATAAAACAGTAGCATCTCTTGTTAGCTTTAAAACAGGCAAACCTTTTAAAGATGGATATAGAGTTTATAAAATCAACTCATTAGATACTGGTGAGATTGATGATTTTAAGGCAATAAAAGAAGTTATATCAAGGCGATACTCAAAATTAATTAATGAGCAATTAGAATTACCTGATTTAATATTAATCGATGGGGGAAAAGGTCAATTAAGTGCTGCTTATTCCATTTTAAAAAGATTAAAAATTGAAAATGAAGTTGCTATTTGTGCATTAGCAAAAAAAGAAGAAATAATATTTTTGCCAAACAAAACACAAGGTATTAAACTTTCAAAAGGAAATCCTGCTCTTCAGATATTACAAAATGTTCGAGATGAAGCCCACAGAAGAGCAAACAGCTTTAATAAAACACTACGCAAAAATATAAAATTGAATTATAGTCAAATAAAAGGAATTGGTGAAGAAAAAGCCAAAAATATTTTAAAAACACTTGGAACATACAAAGATATATTGCTCCTAAAGGAAGATGAAATAGCTAAGAAAATGAAAATAACCATTAAAATGGCAAAAAAAATAAAAAAATTCTCAGAAAATCAAAATTTAAAAAATACATATTCCATAAAATCTTAATTTCACATTTCATATAACTAAGAATAACGGATAAAAAATGACAATCTCTAACCTTTGTTCCAGGTCCATAACTTTTCTCAAGTTAGATACCATTAACAATACTTAAAAAGTCCATAAATTCAATTTAAAATAAGCAAATACTTTAAAAATTACATTCAAATTTAAAAGAAAAATTATTAAGGATGGTGTCATCTTGGGTTAATAATATTGATATCATAAAATATGACAAATTTAAATGCATATTCTTACCATAGATTCTTGCATATAGATCAAACTTATGTAATATTTTCAAAATAAATTTGATATCTAAAATTGAGTAATTTTTAAGTCCTATCTTATAAATTTTCTCTAGTGAGAAAAATATTTTATGCTTTTTAAAGACAGATGAAATGTTATGTGAACTCTCATAATCCATTTTTATCTTTAAAAATTTTTTGAATTGCCAACCAAGACTCATTAAAATATTAATTAAATCTTCTCCTTGCTCCAGGATGGATTTAACTTTAACTAAAGCACACTCCATATCTTTTCCCAAAATTGACTCAAATAATGAAAATGAATTCTCAATGCGCACAAAGCTAAGCCAAGCATTTATATCATGTTCATCAATGGTTTTATTTTTAATCATAAGGGCAAAGGAATTTATATAAAACTGCAAAATCCTAGTATCTGCATCTAACATAAAAAGCATTAAATTTACGGCTTTATCTGTAATTTTAATTCCAAGCTTTAAAAAACTTTTCTTTACAAATACAAACTTATCAGTATCAGATAGCTCATAAAAAGTTTTCTTAACTATATTCAAAGAACCTTTAGGATCAAAACTGATTGAATTTTCATTAGAAATAAAAATAATAATCTTATTTAAAGGCTTTAAGATCGTACTATAAATTAACTCTAAATCTTTCTTATTTTTTAAATTTTCAGACTCATAAATAATAAAAACTTCCCCTTTAGCAAAAAGAGAATTGGTCAAAAGCCGCTCAGAAAGCTCATATGATGATAATTCAGACATAAAAAGCTTAGTAATACATATATCATCAGCATTCAACTTATTAAAAATATCATTTAAATAAGCTTCTTTTAATCCTTGTTCTTTTCCTAAGAGTAAATAAATTTCTTGCATTTAAATAACATTATAATTCAAGTAATAAATATGTTATACTCCAATTATTAGGATAAAATATGAAAATTGCAATATTCACAGATACATATCTTCCAAACAAAAATGGAGTAGCAACATCTATAAAACAAATTAAAGAAGGATTTGAAAGAAAAGGTCACACCGTTTATATTTTCTGTCCACAATCTCAAAAATCAGACTTAAGAGAAGAACATATTTACAGATGCTTCTCAATCAAATTGAACCGCACATTAGATGCTAACATAGCATTTCCAAACGAGATGAAAATAAAAAATATAATACAAGAATATAAACCTGAAATAATTCACACGCATTCAGAATTCACTATGGGGAAAATCGGAAAAAAATTCGCCCTACAATACAATATCCCAATCGTTCATACAAACCATACAATGTGGGATTATTATCTACATTATCTAGGAATTCTTAAATACTTAATTAAACCAGACAAAATGATGAAGCAATTTTATGATCAAATTCATCATTTCATTTATCCATCAACTAAGGCACATGATAAATATTTTCATCTTGCAAAAAATGCTGACTACAAAATAATCCCAAATGGAGTCGACAGAAAAATTTTCATAAAAAACCTAAGTCAAGAAAAAAGACAAGAAATTCTAAATAAATATGGAATAAGCACAAACGATAAAATCATAATCTCTGTTGGAAGAATAAATAAAGAAAAAAATATATGTTTATTAATGGAACATTTAAAAAAACTTTTAATTGAAAACAAAAATTGCAAGCTTATCCTCATAGGAAGGGGCAAAGAAGAAACTAAGGTAAAGCAATTTAGAAAGCAACATGGACTTGAAAAACAAATAATACTAATTGGAACAATTCCATGGGAAGAAATGTATTACTATTATAAAATATCCGATGTATTTGCAAGTCTATCAAGAAGCGAAGTATATCCAATGACAATAATTGAAGCATTAACTGCCGGAATACCTGCAGTACTTATTAATGACACAATATACAAGAATATAATCCATCAAGGGCAAAATGGATTCTTAATAGACAATTATGAGGATATATACAAATACATGAAAGAAATAATAGAAAACAATGAAAAATTACAAACTTTAAAAAAAAATACAGAAGAGACATCTATGATGTTCTCAAGCTCATTTTTTATAGAAAAAATTGAACAGTATTATTCCGAAATCATTAATAACTCAAGATATTAATGCAATTTGCTAAAATCCACAATATGAATGGGAAATTTTATTCCCATATCACTTAAAATACCTTTAATATTTTCTGCTATGAAATATTGAAAATCCCAAAAAAACTCAGTCTTTACAAAACATCTAACTTGCATGACTACGTAATAAGGCGTATATTCCTTTACAATAACACTGGGGTCCTGAACACTATATTGTTCTCTATTAATTGAGAATGCCAAATTTTCTATCTTGCTTTTAAGAACATCAATATCTGTATCATAAGGCACTTGAAAACTGAATGCAATCCTCCTTTTAGGATTTGCAGAAAAATTAGTAACCGATGTACTTGTAAACTTACTATTTGGAATCTTAATAATCTTACCATCTACAGTCTTAAGTGTAGTAAAAAATATCTGAATATCATTTACCTCACCCTCAACATCATCACAGCTAATGTAATCACCGATTTTAAAAAAATTGGAATTTAGCACAATAAATCCACTAACAAAGTTAGATAAAATTCCTTGAGCAGCAAGACCAACTGCAAGACCTAGAGATCCAAATATAGCAAAAATAGAAGTGGTAGGAACACCAAGATAAGGCAAAATCACTAGAATTAACACCATATCTGTCATCACTGCAAAAAATGACTTAAAAAAATTAAGAACAGTAGAATCTAGTTTTGTCTCCAACTTAGATTTTTCAAAAGCCTTAAAAAAAAATTTACCCATCCTCTTAATAACAAATCTTAAAATGTACCACACTAAAAGTGCTACTAAAACTTTTAATCCATAACCTAGTACCGTTTCAAAAATTGAATTAATATAATCCTGAAAAATAAATATTTCTTTAAATAAATTTAATGTTTCTGACTGTTCATTCATAAGCTACCATGGTTATAGTAAAAAAAATAATTGAAAAACACAATCTTTACAAAAAGTATTACTAAAAAAAATTAATATATAAAAGCATCTATCACAATCAGCATTACATAGTCACTGTGATAAAATGTAATTTAATCTTAATACTTAATACCCTTTAAAGTTAGGATAAGAAATGCATGAATAAAACAAAAGAAACATCATACGAATTACTAACATTATTCTTTCTTGTATTAAAAATAGCAACAATCACAATTGGCGGGGGTTTATTAATAATATCCGAACTTAGAAAAGTAATCGTCAATAAAAGAAAGTTAATATCGGAGAAAGACTTCAATGAAATATTGGCAACATCAAACGTAATTCCTGGGGTAACAGCGATTAATTTTGCATTCTTAGTTGGTAAAAAACTTAAAGGATTTAAAGGTGCAATTATATTAACTATTGCTGGGATCTTACCATCCATATTTGTAATAACAATTATAGCCCTTTATATAAACTTAAATCCAAATAACATTTATTTTCAAAAATTCCTTGAAGGTGCAAAAATATCATCAATAATGATAATGTCAATGATCGTATTCGAATTCTCAAAAAAAATGCTAAATAAATCAATGCGAAAATGGATAACATGCTTATTAATAACATATGCACTATATAAATTTCATATAGATCTATCACATATATTACTAACATTTTTATTAATATGTTTGGTAACATATACAGTAAAGAAAATATTTATGCAAAAAAAGGTACAAATTTGATTCTAATAAATTTATTCATTACATTTTTAAAAATAGGAATTTTAAATTTCGGTGGAGGAAATGGCATCGCAACGATAATTAATAAAGAAATCATTGCTAATAAGGGATGGATAACAAAAGAAGAATTTATTAATATCATTACAATATCTAGAATTACTCCAGGTCCTGTTGCTACCAATATAGCAACATATGTTGGCACCAAAGTAGCTGGTATTACCGGCGCAATAACTGCCACAATAGCTCTAATAACTGCGCCAATATTAATTATTACCCTTATAACATTAATACTGCATAAGATAAACTTCTTAAATTACTATCTCGAAAACCTAAAACCTGTAATTATCGCATTATGGATAATGACCATAGTTATTTTATTTGAAAGTATATTGTTAAAAACAAACCATAATAATATAGGGCTTTTAAAAAGCTCTGTACTTGCAGGATTGAACTTAATAATTATATTACTTTACAAAAACATCACTCCTGCAATACTAATCATATCCAGTGGAATACTATATATTTTTATGTAAAGATGATTAAACAAAACTTAGAACTAACACAAAAATTACAAATAACACAAATTAATACAATCAAAATACTAAGTCTTGACAAACAAGAATTAATAAAAATTATATTAAACGAAATTGAAAATAATGAATACCTTCAAATAGACTCAAATAAAATATTTTTCGAAACACTAAAAACTTATAAATTTAAAAAAATTTTCTACAAAGAAGATGATAATAATAATAAAACACAATATGAGATTGCACTGGCTAAAACATCACTCACAATTTTTCTTAAAAAACATCTTTTACTACAACTAAGAATTCAAAGACTCAGCAAAGCTGAGCTTAACATAGGAGAAACCATAATAAATAATCTAAATAACAAAGGATTTTATATAATCAACCCTTATGATTTCTTTCAAGAAGAAGATTGTCCTCAGGTAACTAAAATGATCAAACTAATTCAACAATTTGCTCCAATAGGATTTGCGTACCTAACATCATAGAATCATTAATATTACAAGCAAAACATCATAAATTAGATAGCAATATAATTAAAATTCTTGAAAGAGCAGACTTGCTTGAAAATACTCAAGACAAGCTAAAAGAAGAACTTAACATCAACACTCAAGATTTAAATGATGCTCTTAACACAATTAGACTTAAGCTTAATCCTAATCCCACATTTGAGTTTAAAGACAAAAATGATACAAATAACTATATTGAACCAGATATCATTATTATAACTAAAGGCAATGCACTGAAGATAAAAATTAAAGGGGTTAACATTTTCAAAAAAGACGTTAAAAAACAAGAAATTAAAGATTCAAAAAAAATATAAACAAGCAAAATGGTTAATTGAATCTTTAAGATACAGAGATGAAACACTAGCTAAAATAGGAATAGCAATATATACATTGCAAAAAGAATTCTTACGAAGGGGTTTCAAAAGTCTACGGCCAATAAAATTAGCTGACATATCTGAAAAAATTAATCTATCAAAATCAACTATATCAAGAACAATAAAAAATAAATACTTAAAATTCGACTGGGCACAATCTTAATTAGAAAACTATTTAATTCAATAGGCGGTGCTAAAACAAATGAATTTTCAAAATTAAGTATTAAACTAATAATAAAGGGAATATTAGAACAAAATAAAATATGGTAGATAATCAAATTTCTGATATACTAAAATCTAAAGGAATCACTATTTCAAAAAGAACTGTAAATAAATATAGAAGTGAATTAAAATTTGAAGGAGAAATTTATGGAACCTAAAATACAAGCTATTAATTACCATTTAAGCAATAGTACAAAAGATTTTATTATAAAAAAATTAGAAAAACTTGGGACACACATTAAACAAAACTCAGAAAGTCTCAAAATTACAATAAAAAAAGAAAATGATATTTTCGACATAGATGCTCACCTTCACTTTAATTGGGGGAAAATAATACATATTAAAGAAGAGGGCAAAGAATTATATGCCTTAATAGAAAACTTAATAGAAAGATTGCAAAATACAGCAAATAAAGAAAAAAATAAAAAAGATACAGTAAAATAAACAAGTAAAATTAAATGCAAACAATAACAATTGAAATAACTAATAAAGAAGGCCTTCATGCAAGGCCATCAAGTATGATTGCAGAATTTGCAAGCAAATACCCTTCTTGTAATATAAAATTAGTTACAGAAGATGGAAGAGAAGCTGATGCTAAATCTACAGTTGAAATTATGATACTTGGGGTTATATATAAAGAAAAAATAAAAATCATCGCAAGTGGCAAAGAAGCAACTGAAATAATTGATAAACTATCAGAACTATTAAAATCAAACTTTAAAAAAGAGATGAAAGAATGAACAAAAATATCTTATATAAAACATTATTTATCATAAATCCTATTCTTTCATTTGGAATGGCAGACTACATGAAAGATACAGGCAATAACATCGACGTCAAAATTTCTTCCTTCATAATGAGTCTAGCAATTATTGTAATATCATCTAGTCTCCTTGGCAACTTAGTTGGCAAATTTGGAATCCCAAAGGTAATAGGACAAATAACAGCAGGCATACTTCTAAGTCCAACATTTCTTGGAAAGATTAAAATACCTTTATTATTTCCATTAGGCATCATTAGTGTTGGTGAGAATCACTTAATAAATGAAGAAATATTTGCAATATCAACAATAGCCTCAATCATACTACTCTTTATGGCGGGCCTTGAAACCAACTTAAAATTATTCCTTAAATTCTTACCACGTGGGGGATTAATAGGGATAACGGAAGTCATTGGTACTTTTACAAGTTTTGCATTAATATCTACTATTTTGTTTGATGTACAACTCATTAGTTCCACAGCTCTTTTTATAGGAATTATTGCAACACCTTCTTCTGCAGGAATTGCTGCAAGCATACTCTCAGCCAAGAAAAAAATGAGTACATCAGAAGGAGTTACAATAATATCAACTTCAATAATTGATGATGTTCTCTCAATGATTATGCTAACAAGTGTAATAACGATAACAAGATCACTCTCAGATCTTGATATCGCAATCTCAATTACAGCAACAATTAAGAACATACTAATTTGGTTTTGTCTAACATTTATATTAATCTTATTATCAGAACCAATTTCAAAATTACTCAAAAGCTTTAATAGTGTCACTTTAGCAACCGTGATAACTATTACTTTCACTTTTATTGTTGCAAGCTTTTTTCAAAACATAGGGATGTCATTTGTAATTGGGGCTTACATATTTGGACTTGCCATGTCAAAAACGGATATTGTATGTGTAATCCAAGATAAATTAACAATATTTGAAAGATTTTTTATACCAGTATTTTTTACATCAATAGGGCTTATGGCCGACATTAATGTAATATTATCAAAAGAAGTCTTAATACTTGGAACTCTGCTCAGTCTCATAGCCATAGCAACAAAACTTATATATTGTTTCATTCCATCATATTTCTTAGGCTTTAACAAGCTAGGTGCACTAAGAATAGCTTTTGGAATGGTTCCAAGAGGTGAAATATCATTAATTATCGCAAATGTAGCACTTTCCTCTGAATTTATAAGTCAAAAAATATTTGGAATGATAATAATCATAGTCTTCTTGCCAACAATTATTGCAACACCAATAATAAATATTCTATTCCAAATAAATAAAAATGGCTTAAAGAAAGAAATTAAAACAGAAAAAAATACCCAAATCACAGTATCATTTAAATATGACAACCTAACAAAAATACTTGTATGGGATTTAAAAAATGAACTTAGAAACGAGGGATTTTTTACTCAACAAATAAAAAATGACTTCTCACAATACATAAATGCAAGACGTAATGATATTTCACTGTCAATAAAAAGAGAAGGAAGCAAAATTACATTTGAATGTCCAAACAAACATCTAATTATCATACAAGATTTATTTAGAGAAACTATTTTAAACTTAGAGAGAATAACTGAAGAAGTTAAAACTGTCTCTGTGAAAGCACAAAAATTAGACTACTCAATAAATTATGAAAAAATACGCGGTAATATCACTCTAAATAAAAGAATTAAAAAGGAAAATATTATTTTAGATTTAAAAGCAACAAATAAAATTGAAGTATTAAGAGAACTACTCAGTGTAATAAAAGTGGAAATTGATAAAGAAACAATATTACAAGACTTAATGGAAAGAGAAAAACTTATAACTACAGCCCTTAAAGAAGGATTTGCAATACCTCATTTAAAGACTAATTTAATTAAAAAAATGCATATTGCTATTGGAATCAGTCATAATGGAATTGATTTTAATGCCATTGATAACAATTTAAGCCATATATTTATATTAATACTATACCCAGCAAAAGAGCATGTTAATTATCCACGCATCTTATCATCTATTGTGGGTAAAGTTGGTTCTAATAAAAAAGCAATGCTTAAAGCTAAAACCGATAAAGAAATTTATAATATAATAGTAGGATAAATTATGTTCAAAACCATTAGATGCAATCAAATAAACGATAAACTTCTAAACCAAAAGATAGAAATAAATGCCTGGGTCAAAAAAATAAGAGAACACGGAAAAGTTACATTTATTAATCTTAGAGACAGATATGATGAAGCACAGGTACTTGTAAGTGGTGAAAAGCTTTTAAAGATAACATCTCAAATAAAGATGGAATACTGCATTAAAGTTCAAGGAACATTAGAGCTTAGACCTTTAGAACTTGCAAACAAAGAAATGAAAACAGGAGCATTTGAAATACTTGCAGAAAATATAGATATAATCTCAAGATGTAATGAACTGCCCTTTATGATTGAAGACAATAATAATGCAAATGACAATGCAAGACTTGAATATAGATATTTAGATTTAAGACGCGAAGAACAAAAACAAAAAATAATATTAAGAAGCAAGGTAACACATATAATTAGAAATTACTTAACAAAAAAAGACTTCCTAGAATTAGAAACCCCAACATTTGTCAAATCAACCCCAGAAGGTGCAAGGGATTTCCTTGTTCCATCAAGAATACATAAAGGACACTTTTATGCTCTACCACAATCACCACAAATTTATAAACAACTTACGATGGTAGCTGGGCTTGATAAGTACTTTCAAATAGCTAGATGCTACAGAGATGAAGATTCAAGGGGCGACAGACAACCAGAATTCACACAACTTGACCTTGAGATGAGCTTTATAAAAAAGGAAAATATATTTAAATTAATGGAAAACCTTATGTTCGCCATTTTCAAAAATACATTAAATATTGCCTTGCCCAAGAAATTCAAAAAAATGACTTATAAACATGCAATGAACACATATGGAAGCGACAAACCAGATACTAGATATGAATTATTAATACAAGATATGAGTAAACATTTTAAGAGGTCTTCATTTAATATCTTTCAAGACATACTACAAAATAAAGGCACAATAAAAGCACTTATCATAAAAAATCAAGCTCATAATTTTTCAAGAAGCAAGATTAATAATTTAGAAGAACATGCCAAAATTTATAAGGTACGTAATCTTTATTTTGCTAAAATAGAAAATAATGAATTTTCAGGGGGCATTGCCAAATTTTTAAATGAAATAAAACAAACTTTAATTGAAACTTATTCACTTGCAAACAACGACATAATATTTTTTATAGCTGATTCATGGGAAACTGCTTGCAAAGCCATGGGACAAGTTAGAATCAAGATTGCAACTGAACTTAATCTCATAAACAAAAACATATTTGAGTTTTTATGGATTTATGATTTTCCATTGTTTGAGTATGATGAAGATACAAAAAGTTACCAAGCAGCCCACCATATGTTCTCACTTCCCAAGCAAAAATATATCCACACTCTAGAAAACAATCCAAGTAAAGTCCTAGGAGAAGTTTATGATCTTGTATTAAACGGCATGGAACTTGGTTCAGGTTCAATCAGAGTGCACACAAGAGAACTTCAACAAAAAATTTTTAACATAGTGGGATTTAAAGACGAAATAGCAGAAGAAAGATTTGGTTTCTTTTTAAAAGCATTAGAATATGGCGCTCCTATTCATGGTGGGATAGCCATTGGAATTGATCGGCTCTTAATGCTTATGACACATTCAAGTTCAATAAAAGATGTAATACTTTTTCCAAAAAATTCATTCGCAGCCAGTCCGCTCGACAAAGCTCCTTCTAGGATTTCAAATGAACAACTAAGAGAATTAAATTTAACAATTGAAAATTATAAAAATTAAGGATACCATGGCATCCTTAATTACAACTCATAAAAGCAACAAAATTTATTCAATTACAATCTTTTTCTCTTGGGTTTTCTCAACAACTTCCGGCTTTTTAGGAAGATTAATAAGCAAAACACCATTTTTTAGTTCTGATTTGATTTTATTTTGATCAATATTTCCAGATAATCTAAAACTTCTTGAAAAAGAGATATCTCTTCTCTCTACTCTCAAGTACTGATCATTTTGCTCTTCCGCCCCATCCTTACTCTCATAACTTATTGTCAAATAATCATTTTTAATTACAATTGATATATCGTCTCTTTTTATCCCCGGTAAGTAAGCTTCAAGAGCAAATGACTTACCCTCATCCTTAATATTAACCGGAACATTTTGAACGCCTCCAGAACGCATAAAATCAAAATCATCATTCAAAAAATCTATAAAACTTTTCTTATAATTTGTTAACCACACATAAACCTCCTTTTTTACCAATTCACATAAAATCCTATACAAAACCATACCAAGCATTCAATTTTAAGATTGAATTAATATAAAAATAAATAAACAAAAAGCATAACGATGATGAGCATTGATGAAACATTCAATATAATAAGACGTATATTCATTATACATAAACACACACAAATAAAAAAGTCGCCTTTTTAGGCGACAAAATTCAAATTCTTAATTACACTTATCTCAATTTCTATTAATATTATTAAGATTCTTGCAAGCAAGCTTTACACGTTCCTTCATGCTAATCTCAGATTCTCTAAGCCACACTCTTGGATCATAAAATTTTTTATTTGGAACATCAGCATCATTACCATCGCCAAGCTGCCCTTGTAATCTATTTTCATTTTTCTTATAAAAATTCAATATACCTTCCCAAGCAGCCCACTGAGTGTCTGTGTCAATGTTCATTTTAACAACACCATAAGAGAGTGCTTCATGAATCTCTTCCATTGTAGATCCAGAACCCCCATGAAATACATATGAAACAGGTTTTGGATTGCTTGAATTAGTCTTTGATATAACGTAATTTTGTCCGTCTCTTAATACTTTAGGAGTAAGTTGAACATTTCCAGGCTTATAAACCCCATGAACATTTCCAAAAGCCGCTGCAATTTGAAAATTAGGACTAACTTTCATAAGTTCAGAATACCCATAGTAAATATCCTCAGGAGTTGAGAATAACTCATGCTGTGCTCTATCTGAATTATCAACACCATCTTCCTCACCACCAGTAATTCCAAGCTCAATTTCCAAAAACATTTCAATCTTGGACATTCTCTCTAAAAATTTTTTTGATATTTCAATATTCTCTTTAATTGGCTCTTCAGATAAATCTAACATATGTGAGGAAAACAAAGGTTTTTTATGCTCTTGATAATATTTCTCTCCATACTCTAAGAGTCCCTCAACCCAAGGAATTAATTTCTTTGCACAGTGATCTGTATGAAGAACAACAGGCACTCCATAATACTCTGCCAGCAAATGAACATGCATAGCACCAGAAATGGCCCCAAGTATAGAAGTTCCCTGAGGTTTTTCAACCTTAAGTCCCTTACCACAAACAAAAGCAGAACCACTATTTGAAAACTGTATCATAATAGGAGAATTAATTTCTTTAGCTGCTTCCAAAACAGCATTAATTGAATTTGTACCTACACAATTAATTGCAGGAATCGCAAATCCTTCACTCTTGCATATTTCATATAAAGTATGCAGGTCTTTACCATAAACCACTCCAGGCTTAATCTTATCTAAAACGCCCACTTACAATACCTCCTTCCTCATAAATTGACATATATTTTATATATTTTATATTATATACCTTAAAACCCAAAATTGACCCTACTTTTAAAAAACAAAATCTTAAAAAAACAATAAATACAATAATTCCATGCAACAGATACACAACAATACACTACTTAACTATCTTAGATTTATACCAATTTGCAAATTTTTTTATTCCCTCTTTAATAGAGGTTAAGGCCTCATAAGCAAAATCATTCTTAAGTTTCGAAATACTACAGCAACTCTCCACAACATCTGCTTTTTGCATGGGCAAAAAATTTTTACAAGCTTTATTTCCAAGATTTGTTTCAAGCTCATCAATAAACCCCATAAGCTTAATAGCATGTCCCGTACCTATATTGTATATCTTATAAGGGGCAAGCGAGCTTGAAGAATTGGGATTTTGTGTATCAAAATTATGATCACTCTCAGCTGGCTTTTTAAGTACACTATAAACACCATCTACAACATCATCAACATAAGTAAAGTCTCTAGCCATATTTCCATTATTAAAAACATTGATGGGAGTTTGTTTTGTAATACCATCTGCAAATAAATATAATGCCATATCAGGTCGTCCATAAGGCCCATAAACCGTAAAAAATCTTAATCCTGTTGTCGGGATATTAAAAGATGAACTGTAAGCATGTGCTATTACCTCATTAGATTTTTTGCTAGCTGCATATAAATTTAAAGGATGATCTGTAATACTATCCTCATTTGAAGGCATCTTTTCATTTATTCCATACACTGCAGATGTTGAAGCATAAACAAAATGCTCAATATGACTTTTATGTATTCTGCATGCATCTAAAACATTAAAAAATCCAACAATATTAACTGAAATATAACTATCAGGATTTTCAATACTATCCCTAATACCGGCCTGAGCTGCTAAATGACAAACATGCGTAAATTTATACTTAGAAAAAAGGGATAAGACTTGCTCTTTATTTAAAATATCAAGACAAATAAAACTTAAATTATCATATTTATTACTTTGAATAATTTTTTTACTACATATATTCTCACGATCAAACCCTAAAACTTTTAATCTTTCATATTTCAAATTAGGTTCATAATAATCATTTATAACATCAACACCTAAAACCTCATGCCCATTATCAGCAAGCCTCTTGGCAACATGAAATCCAATAAATCCTGCAATACCTGTTAAAAACACTCTCATACAACAATTTCCATCAATTACTACATAAACAATAAATTGACTATCTTAAATCCTAATAACCATAAAGCACCAACTAATTAAATATTAGTAGTTACAGCTTAAGCAAAGCTTAAAGTTAAATCATCAGCTTATAAATATTGGAAGTTGAAATTTTACTTCCTAACATTAGCATCCCTTTTTTGATAACTACGAAAATTATTATTATATTTACTACTCCTAACATAAGAAATTCGAACTCGCTTTAAATTTCCATCTCCCTCACTCTCTGTCTTAATATCATTATAACGATTTAAAGTAGTATGAATAATTCTTCTCTCAAAAGGATTCATTGTTGGCAAAAGAATAGAACGCCTACTTCTTTTAACCTTATGCAAAGAATTTATTGCCAAATTAATAAATCTTGATTTAAATCTTTCTCTATAATCCTCAATATCTAATATTATTCTATTAAAATTACTATTATCTCCAATAAGTCTAGATACGTAAACATTTACCAAAAGCTGCAAAGCATCCAAATTTCTTCCTTCTCTTCCAATTAAGATATTTGGACTGTCTGTTTTAATAGAAATTTTAATATACTCACCTTCTCTAGATTCAATATTTAAATCAACACAATACCCCATTTTATTTATCATTTCCTGAATAAAATCCAAAGCCTTATTATAAACATCTTCATTAATCTGAACCTCAGATTTCAGTGAGTCTTTTCTCACATGAGGAGATACTTTTATCTTAATCATCTCTTTTTTAAATAAAAATCCAACCTTTTCCTTATCCAAAATCTCTACATCAAACTCACCTTCTTTTAAATCAAGATCTCTCATAGCTTTTTTAATTGCTTCCTGTTCTGTTTTTCCATAAAATTCATAACTCATCTGTTCCTCCTTTCAGATACATTCATCTTTATATAGTATTGTTGCAAAATAGTAAAAATATTGGTTGTAATCCAATAGATTAAAAGTCCTGATGGCATATCATACAGTATGAAAAAAAACATAATGGGCATACCAAAATACAAAATTTTCTGTTGTGATCCAAGACTTTTAAAACTAACATTAGAACTAATTATTGTAGAGATTAGTTGAGTAACCATCATAATAAAAGGTAAAATTCTAATATCAGTCCACATAAAAACTTTATACCCAAAATAATATATGCTATCACCAATTGACAAATCATCAATCCAGCCTGGAATAAAACTAGCCCCCCTTAGCAAAAAGAAATTATTCACAAGGCCATAAAGAGCAAAAAATACAGGTAGTTGTAAAAGAATAGGAAAGCATCCTCCAAGGGGATTAACTCCTTCTTCCCTATAAAGTTTACCCATCTCTTCATTTAACCTCTTAGGATCATTTTTAAATTTTACTTGTATCTCTTTCATTTTTGGCTGTAATTTAGAAAGTTCTGCTGTAGCCCTAAAACTCTTAAAAGTCAAAGGAAATATAAGTATTCTTACCACAATTGTCAAAAACATTATTGAAAGTCCCCAATTAGGAATAACATTATAAAAAATTTGCATTATCAATTGCATAGGAACTTGAATAAAGTATAACAAGCTCTTCTCTACAGACATTCCAAATTCAACATTAGATAAACCAAAACTATTTAGATCCTCTTTATTAAAAAGATCTAAATATCCATTATCTTTAGGACCTGCATAAATATAAAAGGTATCACTAATATTTTTATTACCTACTTTGTTTAAAATAAAAGCCTTTAAAATTTTACTTTCCTGTTTAAATTCAACATTCATATTTTCTTTTGAAACTAAAACTTCAAAATATTTAGTACCCGAACCAACCCACTTAGGACTAATAACACTTAAACCGTCCTTACCATATCTAAGCTTAGTATCAAAATAAATAGCCTGAGATAAATAATTATTATATTGCAGCTTACCTCTCTCGCTTAACTTTTCAATATCAGAACTTAATACAAACTTATAAGAATCAATATCAGAATTATCATTAGCATCAATGTTATTTAAAAAGATTTCAAGCTTGATTAAATATTCGTCTTTGCTTGAAAATGTATATCTCTTTATGTACTCGTAATACTTGCCATTATATTCAAAATTGGTCTTAAAATCATGCGTATAGTCATCTACTCTATCGTACGCAAACAAATCTCTAGTTAAGTTATCAAGGGTAACATAAAAAAGACTTTCCCTATCCATATTAACCTTAACCATCTCTGTTGGTTCTCTTTCTAAATTTAAATGCTCCTTAAGCTTTAAAGAAATTAAATCTCCCCTAAATGTCGAAAAAGTAGCATAATATATGCCAGTCTCAACATCAACGTTTTTAGAATTAGCACTTAAATTTAAAGCATAATCTTCATCAATTGAAGAATTATCAATATCAAAATCACTATCCAAGTTAAATCCAATTTCTTTGTCCATTACAGAAGGAGATTTTCGAGAGAAAAAGATATCATCAATAAGCATAAAAGTACCAATAAAAAATAAAGACAAATAAATAGCTCTTAAAATTCTTTTACTCTGACTCACATATTCCTCTTCATGATATACACAATTATATTCCTTAGCATCGTCTCAACTTCATAATAACTAACATCTGCTTTTTGAGGATAAACTACGAAAATAAAGTCAACATACTTATCTTTAAGTAAAGCAAATTGTTTCCTAAAACATTCCTTAAAAATCCTCCGAACACGATTCCTCTTAACAGCACTTTTAAAAATTCTAGGAAAGGTCACAAGTACTCTAGAGATAGCTAAACTTGTAAACTCATAAAATACATTAACCCCTTCTATCCTAATAAATCTACCTTTTTTAAAAAGATCTTGAATTTCTACTTTTGATTTTATGCTAATATTTCTTTCTTTCATCAGAAACAGTTAATTTTGATCTTCCCTTAGCTCTTCTTCTGGCAAGAACAAGTCTCCCGCCCTTAGTTTTCATCCTAGCCCTAAATCCAAATTTTCTGTTCCTCTTAACCCGACTCGGCTGATAAGTCCTCTTCAAAAAAGCCCTCCAATTAAAAACATTCTCTACTCATAAGATATAAGTTAAACACTACAATATTATATTATACAATTGCAATTGTCAATAAAATCATCTTAGTAAAACCTTTACATCCAATATTTCAAGACCTGTAGACTCATTTATTAATTTTATTATTTTTGATCTATTAAAAGAAATGCTATATAAAATACTTGAATTCCCTACAGCAACAAATAATATCTTATTATCTTTTAAATTCAATAATTTAACTCTATCTGCAAGGTCTTTAAATATAATTTGCCAATTTTGAGATAGTATAAAACTGGCATTGAGCTTTTCATTAGCACATATATCTGAATCTAAATATTCTTTAAGTACATCAGCGGCTTTCTTAAAGTTCAATCTTTCCATTCTTAACCTTATATACTATAAAATTACTCTCTTGTTTAATATCATAACAGTCATCTAAAAACGTAAAGAAACATTGAGAATCCTTTGGCAAAATATCAAAAACTCTCTTCCGTCTCGTACTATCCAATTCCAAAAATACATCGTCAAAAAGCAAAATGGGAGCTATCCCAAATCGCTTATTAAAAATAATGACCTGAACAACTCTATAGATCAAAGCAAGTGCCCTGGTCTCTCCTGTTGAAGAATGATGAGTAAACACCCTCTCACCACTTAATACCTCATATAAATCTCTATGCGGACCTATTAAAGTAGTCTCATTTAAAAGTTCATCCTTTTCTTTTAAAAATAAAAGATGTAAAAATTCATCTCTCCCACAACATGTAACAGAAGGCAAATATTTAATCTCTAAACTATAAGAAACATTAAAAATCAATGAATAATAGTATTTAAAAAATTCATAAAAATGCTTGATAAAATTTTTCCTCATTCTTGTTATCTCAAAAGCACAATCAACAAAAGCTTCATTATAAACTTTAAGCAAATCTCTATTGCCTTGTTTTAAGATCAAATTTCTTTGCTTCAAAATCTTTCTATATTTCCTAAGAGAATCTAAATAACTTAAAGAAACAAGACTTATTGCCTGATCAAAAAACCATCTCTTCTTAGCGGGAGCTCCAATAATAAAGGCAGTATCATAATTTGAAAAAACTATTGCTGGAATATTTAATATCAAATCTTTCCTATCCTTTATAAGGCTATCATTAACCTTTATTTCTTTTCTTCCATTCCTAAATGATAAACTAATCTCTGCGTCCTTTTCCATAGTTTTACAAAAACACTTTAAATAAAACTCAGTCTTGCCATATGTAATAAGTTCTCTATCGGTATTAACTAGAAATGAAGACGCAAAAGCAAGACAATAAATAGCATCAAGAATATTAGTCTTGCCTGAGCCATTTTCTCCACAAAGATAAATATTATTAAAATCAAAATTAATAACCTGATTTTTTATATTCTTAAAATTAAAAAACTCAATTTTCTTTATCATCTTGCCAATAAAAGAATTTTAGTTTAGTACCATAGGCATTATTAAATGAATGAAGTCAAAGTTATCAGGTTCATTCAATTTTAATATACCTCCTCCACTAAATTTTATCTCTAACTTTGAAGTATCAAATACACCCATTGCCTCAGTAAGATAAGCACTATTAATAGCTATAACTTCCTCACTCCCCTCATAATCATAATTGGGATCTTGTATGAAAAATTCTCCCTTTCGTCCTGTAATTGAATCTTCTGCCATAAGTCTTAGTTGATTACTGGAGAAACTTAAAATAACCTTTTTAGACCTCTTATCTGTGTAGGAATTTACCCTTGAAAGCCTATCTTTTAAAACACTAATCTCAACTAATGATCTGTTTTGTTGGTCGTTTGGTATGATACTTTCATAATCAGGATAATTCCCATTTATAAGACTGCAAGCTATTTTATAATTATTGAATTCAACATAAAACTTCTTATCAGAAACCTTGAGCTTTATCATGCCTTCTCCTATCATCATCTGCTTTAGAAGATTAAACATTTTAACAGGCACTATGAAGTTAATATCCTCTTCAAATACTAATTCTGTTTTATATACAGACATTCTATGCGAATTAGTCGAGACAAGTGTTAATGTAGAGTCTTTGTCCTTTGTGAAATAAATCCCATTTAGAACATTCTTAGATTCATCATGTGATGCTGAGAATGATATCTTGTTTATAATCTTCTTAAACTCTTTTTGGTTTAAATCAACTGTAAAATTATAAATCTCTCCATTTATGTCATAATTATAACTTTCAATCTCTTCATTAGAAAAAGTCGGTTCACTTAAATGATCGTTTGTGCAATTCTCACTTTTATTTTCTGATTCTCCAATAATGTTTAGTCTGTTCTCATCTTCTCTAAATTTTATTTTTAGTTCATTGTACAAATTTAGCGCCTTTACAGCATCTGCAAAATTGGAAGCATTAATTAATACCTTGAAATTTTCTGTTGAAACAATTGGAATTGTACTTTCAAAGAAGATGTTTCTATCCGTTGCTTTTATCGTAAGGTTGGAATTTTCTACTTCAAGTAGCATTGCACTCCAAATATCATTTATGTTTCTGTTTAAAATTATGCTTTTGGCTTTTTCAATCTCATCCGAGATTTGTTCTGTATCGCAAAGTATGAATTTTTCATTCAATGTCTTACCCCCTTGTATTATATTATCATCTCTTCTTAGCTTTTATGAATGCAAATTTTGTTTTGATTATTTGTGTGTTTTTTTCTTATATTTATATAGTTGTATTAGTAGAGGGCTGTCTAATTGTCTAATTCTATATATCTCCTTATCCTGTAAGGAATAATATATGTCTAATTGTTTGCGTTTTTTGACGAATTATTTGTTTGATTTGTTCAAAAGTATTTTGAATTTTATGAATTTTTTAGTTTTTGTTTATTTTGTTCATAAGTTCTATGATTAAATTGTTAATTTCTAGGTCATTGTTTCGCTCTTTATCTATCTTATTTATTGAATAAAGCACCGTTGAATGGGTTTTTCCCCCAATGATTTTCCCTATTTCAATTGTTGAAAGCTCTGTAAAATTCCTCAAAAGATAAGCATAAATATGTCTTGCTTTTGTGATTTCAGGTTTTTTGCTGTTGCCTTCAATGTCCTTATTTGTAAGTTTTAATTCCCTTAAGATAACTTTTTTTATGCTTTCAATGTTTATTTTATTATGTATATTTGTGTTATCGTTCTCATAAACTATTATCTCTTTAATTATTTTGTCTACTGTGCTAGTGTCAATTTCTATATCTTCAAGGTCTATGTGAGCTTTTAATTTGGTTACAGCAGCTTCAAGGTCTCTTATGTTTGTTGTAACTTTCTTAGCAACTAAGTTGAGAATGCTTTTTGGAACTTTAATCCCATCTTCTTCTGCTTTTTTTTCTATAATTGCTACTCTTAATTCAAAGTTTGGTTTTGATATGTCGACATTTAATCCTCTTGTAAATCTGCTTTTAAGTCTATCTGTAAAATTTATGAGTTCTGAGGGTTGTCTATCGCATGTAAATACCATTTGTTTATTATCTTCATAAAGAGCATTGAAAGTGTGAAAAAGCTCTTCTTGTATGCCTTCTTTTTTCTGTAAATCATGAATATCATCTAGTAGTAGCATATCTAGATATCTGTATTTCTTCTTAAATCTTTTTGTTTCATTTGTTTTTATGCTTTCTACAAATTCATTTAAAAAATTTTCAGCAGTTACGTAAAGTATTTTAAATTCTTTATGTATTTCTTCTGTTTTATTACCTATACTTTGAAGTAAATGTGTTTTGCCAAGACCAACCCCACCATAAATTAGGCATGGATTATATTTTTTACCAGGATTTTTTGCTATTGATAAGCTTGCATTATATGCAAGCTTATTATTTGGGCCTGTAATGAAGTTTTCAAATGTGTATTTCTTTTTAAGAAAAGGATTTCTATATTTCATGTGAATTTCTTCTTTCGTAGTGTATTGTTTTGTACTCTCTATTATATTTTTGGTGTGAATTTTAAAGGCCGTTCTTTTTTCCGGCGAATCTTGTTGCATAGAAATGTCTTTTAATGAGATATTTTTTGATTCCATGTTATGAGTCTTAGATTCATTTGGTGGATTTATAAATTCAACATTAATTGTATTATGGCCTTTTTCAATGAGAATTTCTTTTATTCTTTTTGAAAATCTTTTTTCTACTTGATTTTTATGAAAAGAATTTGGAGCAGATATTTTTATACTCTCATCAGTTGCATCTATGAAATATAAATTTTCAAACCATATGTAAAATTCTTCCTCAGAAAGCTCTTTTCTTATTGCTGCTAAAATTAAGCTCCATATGTTTTTTCCCTCTTGCATATATTATCCTCGTTGATTTTGGCTTTTTATTATTATATCTTTTTTGATTATTAGTATATATGTATGTATAAGTATATAGTATAATAATGAACTGGAACATTATCTTAGCTATTTATGGATCTTGAAATTTTATTAGTTTTAAGTCAAGTTGAATATATCTTATAATTTGTGCTATTTAATGGATATTATATTGTTTTTAATGTAAAATTTGCTTATATCTATATTATGATTAATTGTGTGGAAGGTTTATGAGTTATGTTGCTAGTAATATTCAAGTGCTAAAGGGCCTTGAAGCTGTTAGGAAAAGGCCTGGTATGTATATTGGATCCGTTTCAATTAATGGATTGCATCACTTGGTTTATGAAGTGGTTGACAATAGCATTGACGAGGCTTTGGCAGGGTTTTGTGATAAAATAGAGGTTGTTATAAATTCAGATAATTCTATAACGGTCAATGATAATGGTAGAGGTATTCCTATAGATATTCATGAAGAGGAAGGAATTAGTGCGCTTGAACTTGTTTTAACTAAGCTACATTCTGGAGGAAAATTTAATAAAGGTACTTATAAGGTTTCTGGTGGACTTCATGGAGTTGGGATTTCGGTTGTTAATGCTTTATCATCTTTTTTGGCAGTTATTGTTAGTAGGGATGGAAAGCTTTTTAAACAGACTTATTCAAGGGGTATTCCAACATCTGAGGTTGATATTATTGGGGTAAGTTCTGCTAGGGGTACTAAAGTTACTTTTTTAGCTGATACTGAGATTTTTGAAACTTTAGAATATGATTTTGAAACTTTATCAAAGAGACTTAGGGAGCTTGCATTTTTAAATGATAAGATACGAATTTCAATTGAAGATAAGAGATCGGGAAAAGAGAAATTTTTGGAATTTTATTTTGAGGGTGGAATAAAAGCTTTTGTAGATTATATAACAAATAATAGCAAAAATATTCAAAATGAGCCTTATTTTATTGAAGGCTCTTGTGATGATGTTATTGTTAGTGTTGGGCTTAAGTGGACTGAAGGATATTCTGATCATATTTTATCATTTGTAAATAATATTAATACTAGAGAGGGCGGAACTCATGTTGCTGGTTTTAAGAGTGGGTTTTTAAAGGCAATGAGTGAAGCTTTTAGAGATTCAAAAATAAGCAAGAAAGATGTTCCAAGTCTTACATTAGATGATTTTAAAGAAGGTTTAACAGCGGTAATTTCTATTAAGATTCCAGAACCTCAATTTGAAGGTCAAACTAAAGGAAAATTGGGAAATTCTTATGTAAAAAAAATCGTTGAAACTATTGTGCATGATGGGCTTTTGAGAGTTGTTGATGATAATCTTTTAGAAGTAGATACTATTCTTAATAAGGCAATAAGAGCTGCTCGTGCTCGTGAAGCTGCAAGAAAAGCAAGGGAGTCTGAGAGGAAAAAAAGTGCATTTGAAAGCTTGGCATTGCCTGGCAAATTGGCAGATTGTGCGTCTAAAAACCCGGCTGAGAGGGAGATTTATATTGTAGAGGGTGATTCTGCAGGAGGAAGTGCTAAAATGGGAAGAGATAGGTTTTCTCAAGCCATCTTGCCATTGTGGGGCAAAATGCTTAATGTTGAAAAGACACGGGAAGATAAGGTTATTACAAATGACAAGCTTATTCCAATAATTGCATCTCTTGGTGCTGGTGTTGGGAAGACTTTTTATATTGAAAAACTTCGTTATCATAAGATTATTATTATGGCTGATGCTGATGTTGATGGATCTCATATTCGAACATTACTTCTTACTTTTTTCTTTCGTTACATGAGAGAGTTAATTGAGAATGGACATGTATACATAGCTATGCCACCTCTTTATAAAGTTAAATATGAAAATAGGGAGCATTATTTTTATGATGATTTGGAAAAGGAAGCTTTTTTAGGATCAATTGAGACTGGCAAGAGAGATAAAGTTAGTCTTCAAAGGTATAAGGGTCTTGGAGAAATGAATCCTACACAACTTTGGGAAACTACTATGAATCCTGCTACTAGGAAGATGAAATTAATAAAAATAAATGATGCTATACAGGCTGAGAAAATTTTTGTTACTCTTATGGGAGATGATGTTGAACCTAGAAGAGAATTTATTGAGCATAATGCGCTTGATGTAGTAAATCTGGATGTATGATTGGAGCATGAATGGTAACTGAAGAAAATAAAGAGAAAATATTAAACATAAAAATAGAGGATGAGGTTAAGACTTCATATCTAAATTATGCGATGTCTGTTATTGTTTCAAGAGCCCTTCCTGATGTGAGAGATGGTCTTAAACCCGTGCACAGAAGAATCCTTTATTCAATGCATGAAATGGGACTTAGGTCTGATAAGGCATTTAAGAAGGCTGGACGAATCGTTGGAGATGTTCTTGGTAAATATCATCCCCATGGTGATCAGTCGATTTATGAAGCACTTGTAAGGCTTGCACAGGATTTTTCTTTAAGATACCCTATAGTAATCGGACAGGGAAATTTTGGTTCTATTGATGGCGACCCTCCTGCTGCTATGAGATATACTGAAGCTCGAATGGCAAAAATAGCTGAAGAGCTTGTTAGAGATATAGATAAGCAAACAGTTGATTTTAGAGCCAATTATGATGATTCTTTGTTTGAGCCTGAAGTTTTACCAGCTGCTTTTCCATTTCTCTTAGTCAATGGTTCTAGTGGAATTGCTGTTGGAATGGCAACGAATATGGCCCCACATAATTTGAAGGAAATTTGTGATGCCATAATTTATATGTTAGATCATGATAGTGTTTCTGTTTATGATTTAATTGAGATAGTTAAAGGTCCAGATTTCCCTACTTGTGCTGAAATTATTTATAACGAAAGTTTAATTAAGGCTTATACGACTGGGAAGGGTAGTGTTGTTATTCGAGCTCGGTATCATATTGAAGAAAAGTTTGAAGATCATATTGCTATTATAATTACACAAATACCTTATGCTGTTAATAAATCTTCTTTGCTTATGAAAATTGCATTCTTAATAAAAGAAGAAAAGCTGGAAGGTGTATCTGATATAAGGGATGAGTCGGACCGTGAAGGTATTAGAATTGTCCTTGAAATTAAAAAAGGCTTTGACCCTCATGTTGTTATGAATTTGCTTTATGAATATACTGAACTGAGGAAAAATTTTAGCATAAATAACTTGGCTCTTGTTAATGGAATTCCAAAACAATTAAATTTAAAAGAACTTATATCTGCTTTTATTGAGCATAGAAAGGAGATTGTTAGAAGGCGGGTAGAGTTTGACTTAAAAAAGGCAAGAGAAAAGGCCCATGTTCTTGAAGGATTAAATATTGCCTTAAGAAATATTGATAGAGTGATAGAAATAATAAAATTTGCTAGGCTTGTAAAGGATGCTAAGGAATGTATTATTAAAGAATTTAATTTATCAGAAATTCAAGCTAATTCTATACTGGATATGAAGTTACAGAAATTGACATCTATTGAAATAGAGAAACTTGAAGAAGAGTTTAAAGTTTTCTTGGCTTTAATAAAAGATTATGAAGATATTTTGATCAGTCCAGAAAGGATTATTAATATTGTAAGGGAAGAGATTATTAATTTAAGTTTAAAATTTGGCGATGAGCGCCGAACAAAAATAATTTATGATGAGGAGGTTTTAAAAACTAGTATGTCAGATTTAATGCAGAGGGAAAATGTTATTGTTATTCTTACAAAGCAAGGTTTCATTAAAAGAATCTTACAAGATGAGTATAAACTTCAAGGTATAGGTGGTAAGGGCCTTGGTTCTTTTGACTTACAAGATAGAGATCAAGTTAATATTGCTTTATGTGTAAATACTCATGACTTTTTATTTATGATTTCAAATGAAGGGAAGCTTTATGTAATTAATGCTTATGGAATTAAGGATTCTTCTAGAACTTCAAAGGGACAAAATATTCGTGAGCTTATTAATTTGGGAGAAACAGAAGAAATATTGGCTATTAAAAATTGTAATGAGTTATCTGTGGATAATTACTTATTAATAACAACTGCAAACGGAAAAATAGCTCGTATTGAAACGGAAGGCTTTAAAACAGTTAAAGCAAGAGGCGTTATTGTTATTAAACTTGATGATAATGATTTTGTTACAAGTGCTGAAGTTGTTTCTAAGAATGAAAAAATTATTTGTATTTCTAAAAAAGGTAATGCTTTTGCATTTAATTCAGATAATATTAGACTTACACATAGAGGGACTCAAGGTGTGTCTGGTATGAAAGTAAGAGAGGGTGATGTGTTGATTAAGGCATTAGCAGTAAGACAAGGATCCCATCTTTTAGTTGTTTCTGAGAATGGATATGGAAAGAGATTAGAAATATCTAAAGTGACTGAGCTTAAAAGAGGAGCTACTGGTTATACTTGCTATAAGAAATCCGATGAGAAGGCAGGTGAAGTTGTTGATGCTATTACAATTGCACAGGATGATGAAATATTACTTGTAAGTAGGGGTGCAAAAGTTTTACGAACATTGGTTGATAAAATATCTGAACAGGGTAAAGATGCTAGAGGAATGCAGGTATTATCTCTTGATGAGGATAAGTTGATATCAGTTTCAAAATTTATTAAATAATAAATTAGTGTTAATTATATTGTTGGAATGTTCCACGTGGAACATTCTTTTTTTTTGGGGTTATTTCTTTAGTTAAAATTGACATAGAACAACTTTATAAAATCTTGTATTATTACAAGGAGGGTTTTGATAAAATGAACGAGACTTTTAAAATGGTAGATATCAATCTTTTAGATGTGGATAAATCGCAGCCTAGAAAGTCTATTAATCTTGCTGAGCTTGAAGAATTAAGTATCTCTATAAAAGAGAATGGAATATTGCAACCTATTGTTGTTTTTCATGATAATGGTAGATATCACATAGTAATAGGTGAGCGAAGATTTAGAGCCGCTAAACTAGCTGGTATGAATCAAATTCCTGTTATAGAGATAGATACTACTAGAGAAAATAAAGATTATATGTCTTTAATTGAAAATATTCAGAGAGAAAATTTAACCCCTGTTGAAGAAGCATATGCTTATAAAAATCTTATGGATAAGCATTCTTTGACTCAAAAAGCTTTATCTGAGAAGATCGGTAAAAATAGGTCTCACGTTGCTAATTTAGTTCGAATTTTAGAGCTTGAGCAAGAAATATTAAATTCCTTACATAAAAAGGAAATATCATTAGGTCATGCTAAAGTTTTATTGTCATTAAAGGATAATCAGGATAGATATGGACTTTATCTTTTAATTATTAAAAAGAAGTTGTCCGTTAGGGATGCAGAAAATTATGTTAAAAATTTTTATAAACCTATTAATGATAAATCAGAAATCTTAAGAGATCCTTTTTTAAATAGTGTTAAAGAATTTTTAATAAGTAGAATACAAACTAAAATAAGCATTAAGGGAAGTAAAGAAAAAGGAAAGATCGAGATAAGTTATTTCACATCTTCTGATTTAAAAAGAATTATTTCTATCTTTGAGAGTATTAAGTAATTTTTTTTATGTGATTTATTTTTTGTCGTATTTCTTTTAAAATAATCAAAAGTTCTGTCTTATTTTTTATCTTGTCTAAGTTAATGTTTTTAATATTTTCTAATTCTTGCAAGAGTAGTTCTATTAGTTTGATAGTCTCTTCTCTTTTAAGTTGTGTTTTATTAAAGTTTGTTTTAAGATTTTTTTTGTTGCAAGCATTTTTTTGATAACGCGATCTAAATTCTTTTAAAGATTTTATTTTTCCATTAAGGACTTCCATTTTTAAATGAATGGGACAGGATTTTTTAGAAATTTCATATGAGAGCGATAGCGGTAAGTTTTTTATTATGAGTTGCTTATCGGAATTTTCGACAAGCAACTCATATCTTGATATTAATGAGTAAACTTTATCCTTTTTAAATCCCATACTAGTAAACCATTTGTAAAAAAGACCGTCATGTTGGTTGCTTCCACGTAGTTTTTCTTGTGCTTCTTTTAATATTCTTCCAATTTCTGTGTATGCGTTGTTGAATATGTTAAGAATTTCATATTGCTTTATTTTTAAAAAATCAGCTATTTCTTTATCCAGTTTTTCATATTTAAAACTTTTGTTTTGGATAACAATTAATTCTTGTTTTGTCAAAGTATTGTCGTCTGTTTCATTTTTTTTTAACTTTTGACCCATTAAGGCCATTAGAGTGTCTAGATTATCTGACATTTTTATCCTTTAATTTTTGCCATTATTTCTTTTGTAAGCTCTAAAAAGTCCTTTGCTGCATTACTTTCTTTGTTGTACATGTGTACTGGTATGTTTTTTTCTTGAGATTTAGAAATACTTATATTTTTTCTTATTCTGGTATTTAGAAATTTGTCTTTGAATACTTTTTTTAGATAATCAATATATTTTTCTTTGCTTTTATTTCTGATATCATATTTATTTATAAATACACCAGCGATCTCTAGAGCTTTATTTATCCGCTTGACGACAGTTATTGTGTCTAATAATTGATTGATTCCTTCAAATGCAAAAAATTCTGTTTCTATTGGTATTAGAAGATATTTGCTTGCAACAAGTGCATTTATTGTAAGTATTGATAGGGTGGGAGGGCAATCAAGGATGATGAAATCATACCCATCTTGTTTATATTGCTCTAAAGCGTTTTTTAAAAAATTTTCCCTTGCAATTTCATGTATTAATTCTTTCTCAAGTAGTGCTAATTTGAGACTTGAAGGGATTATATCTAAGTTAAAATTTTTAATAGGTTTAATTTTTTGCTTTTTATAGATAAGTTCATAACTTGAATTTGTATCTTCTTTTTTTGAAATGTTAACACCACTACTGGTATTTCCTTGAGAGTCAATGTCTATTAGGAGAGCTTTTTTATTAAGTAATGTGATTGAATAGGCAATATTTATAGCACTAGTTGTTTTGCCAACGCCGCCCTTTTGGTTAATAATGGATATTATTTTCATAAAAGCCTTCCCTTGTTGTGCATATTGCTAATATTCTATTGTAGAACATAAATAAAAAAATGATAATAATATATGTAAATTATTTTTTAAGTGGCTAGCTAATATATGTACATAGACATTCAATTAGATCAAATGTCTGTATGCATATGGAATTTAATTTAATTAGATTAGGGAGTTTTCTTGTAAAAATGCCGTGATATTTTTTTTGTTTTTTGTATTAAATTTTATTGTAGTATTTATTTTATCTAGGAAATTAGCGTCTATAATTTTAATCCCCATCTTATTTTTTATTCGTATGAGTAAATTATATTGGTTGTAGTTTAAATTAAGGCATAATGTTTCCATTTCTTCTTTTTCTATTAGATTTGATTTATTAATTACTTCTTGTGCTGCTTTGGAATATGCTTTAGTTAACCCTTGTTTGCCAAGCAGAGTTCCTCCAAAATAACGTACTGTAATAATTAGGGTATCTGTTAAATTTTTGTTTAATATGGCCTCTAGCGTAGGTTTTCCAGCTGTTGAGCGTGGTTCTTTGTCATCGTTCATTCCATTGATAAATGAATTTGAATTGCCAATTCTAAATCCGTAGACAACATGAGTTGCATTTTTAAATTTTAATTTATATTCTTTTAATATTTTACTTATTTCTTCTTTTCCCTCTACATGGAAAATGTATGATAAGAAAATTGATTTTTTTACTTCAATTTTTGAATAAGTATTTTCTTTAGGAATTAGTGTCATTCAATTTAATAATATATCATTTTTTTATGTTGAAGTATTTTTAATTTATGTATATCATTAATAATGATTGTTTTTTTAAATTCTGAGTGCAAGTGTTTAAGAGGGGTTGGAAATGATATCAGGATTAAATCCTACATTAAGATTGTTTAAGGAACATAGAATACTTTACTCTAATATGGAAAGAGGTTTAAAACCCCTTTTAGAGGTTGATAATTTTATTAATAAATACATTCAAAATAAAGAAGGTTTGGAAATTTATGATAAGGTTGTAGGCAAAGCTGCTGCTGTTATCATTTACAATATTGGGCTTCAAAATGTTCAGGCAGGCGTTATTTCACAGCCAGCAAAGGACTTTTTGGAAAGTAGAGGGATAAGAGTGAGTTTTAAAAGATTGGTAGAGAAGATAAATGATAAAACTGAGAATTTGATTGAGAGTTTAGAAAATCCAGGTGAGGTTTATAAGTACATGATTAAGAGAGGGATTATTGTAAGTAATTATTAAATTTGGATTTATTTGTTTTTTGCTTTGGAATATACAGAAAGGATTAGTCCTATGTTATATGTTAATATTGCTAGGCTTCCCCAGCTTAAGTAGAAATTGTCTTTTTCATGATCAAAAAACCATATTCCGGAATAAATTCCCAAAAAGCCTCCAACTGCCGAGGTAAGCATCATTAGATTTGGATCGATTGTATGTTTAATAATTTGGCTTTTACCGTTTTGGGTAGTTTGTCTTTCAGAAAATTTACTGTCAATGAAAACCATAACAAGCCCAGTAAGTGTGATGCATAAAAAATAGATTGTAAATATTTTTTTAATGAGCTTAAACATAAAACTTTACCACCTTTTAGTTTTCAGTTGTTAAAATTAAATAACAATATAAATATAACATAAAAATAAATATTTTCTTATATGGATATATAAAAACTAAGTATTTTTATTATAAGTATAAAATTCTTCAAGGATAATTAATTTATGTGAAATTTTTTCTTGTGAATTAAATTCACGAGAATTGGATTGTTAAATAAATATTATTTTTATGCGATAGTAAGTTTAATGTAGTTTAGGTGAGCTGTATTAAACTTTTAAGGAGATTATGTGTTATACATTGTGGGAACACCCATAGGCAATTTAGGTGATATTACATATCGTGCAATTGATATTTTAAAGTCAGTTGATGTTATATTTGCTGAGGATACAAGAGTTACTAAGAG
The DNA here is from genome assembly GCF_023035795.1 of Borrelia nietonii YOR. Lineage (NCBI taxonomy): Bacteria > Pseudomonadati > Spirochaetota > Spirochaetia > Spirochaetales > Borreliaceae > Borrelia > Borrelia nietonii. The sequence continues at coordinate 450,830 of NZ_CP073148.1, read as the reverse complement.
GCTTTTATTTCATTATGGTATCGTTAAGAAATTAATTTCTTGTAATGCGGTAATAGAGCCTAAAAGAATTGGTTTGTTGTTAGAATACTTATCTAGTGGGAAAAACGTAGCTTTTGTTAGTGATGCTGGCACGCCTTGTCTTAGTGATCCTGGTGGTTTACTTGTTGATGCGGCATTTAAAAATGGATATAAAGTTTGCCCTATTCCAGGCATTAGTTCTTTTAATGCGGTTATTAGTGTGAGTCCTTTTAAAGATAAAGTTATAGTCTTTGAAGGGTTTTTGCCAAACAAAGGAATTAAAAGGATAAAAAGAATTGAGGAACTTTATAATAGAGGCGATGCATTTATTCTTCTTGAATCCAGTCATAGGATTTTGAAGTTATTATCTGAAATTTCTTTAGTCAATTTAGATGCTAATGTCCTAGTTGGTCGTGAGATGACTAAATTATATGAGGAATATAAAATTGGTAAGCCTTTAGAATTGAAAAAATATTTTGAGGAGAATAACAAAAATAAAGGAGAATTTACGGTTTTAGTTAGCAGGAAAGCTAAAAGTTAAAATTGTTTTAAAAATTAAAGATATATTGATTGTTTGCAAATTATGTTAGTTGAAACAGCTTGTAAGAGAGGTTTTGCTTTTACAAAAAATTTTAAGCATAGATCTTTTAAAGACAAACAAAGGTTTGATTTGTATAATTAATGTATGCTGATGCTATGCGTTGTGCAAATTTAATGAGCTTGAAGAAGGTGTTTTGACCTTTAATGAATTTAGACTTGAGAATTTTAGCTTGAATTTTGGAATGATAATGAAAATTTTAAAGATTTTTTTGGCTATTAAAGGTACAAGTTGTATGGTAAGTGTGAAAGATAGTTTTATCACTTGTCCAAATGAAAAAAAGTTTACCTATTGAGGTTTTATGGCAAAAAAGAAAGATAAGGAAATTTATAAATGTTTAAATTGTGGATATAAATCTTTAAAATGGCTAGGGAAGTGTCCTGAGTGTTTTAGTTGGGAAAGTTTAGAGCATTATGTTGAACCTAAATCTGGTTATGGGACAAACTTAAGTAAGTCAAAAAGTGAGATTTTTTCTTTAAAAGATTTTAAGCAAGTTGATAATGTTAGGTATTTAACAGGCATTGAAGAGTTTGATAGAGTTCTTGGTGCTGGGATTGTAATTGGTAGTGCAATTTTGATATCAGGAGAGCCTGGCATTGGAAAATCAACTTTTTTACTTCAGATTTCTAGTATTCTCTCACTTGATGGCAAGAATGTGCTTTATCTTGCGGGTGAGGAATCAATTCCACAAATTAAGTTGAGAGCAAATAGGCTTAAAATTTCTTCTGATATATTGATAACTAATGAGGTAGATGTTGATGCTTTAATAGAAATGCTTGCAAATATTGAGCTTGACTTTATAGTTGTTGATTCTATTCAAACTTTGAATTCAAGAGAAGTGCAAGGTAGTCTTGGCGGGGTTGCTCAGTTAAAACATTGTGTTTACAAGCTTGTAGAGTGGGCAAAGGGAAAGAATATAACTTTATGTTTAGTGGGACATGTTACAAAGGATGGTATTTTAGCGGGACCAAAAATAATAGAGCATATGGTAGATTCTGTTTTTTATTTTGAAGAGGCAAAAAAATCTTTGCGTATGCTTAGAGCTACTAAGAATAGGTTTGGTACTGTTAATGAGATAGGTATTTTTGAAATGACGAGTTTGGGACTTGTTGAGATTAAAGATCCATCTTCTATCTTTTTGGAGAGGAAAGAAGAGATATCCTCAGGTATTGCTATTGGAATTATTAATGAGGGGAGTAGAGTCTTATTTGTTGAGATACAGGCTTTAATTACAAGGACAGGCATGAATATTTCTAGAATTTTTTCAGAGAAAATAGATTCTAAAAAAATATCAAGAATTTTAGCTGTTATTAGTAAGTATTTAAATCTTAATTTTAATAATGATGATATCTATGTTAATGTTTCTGGGGGGCTTAGGATTGATGATGTAGAGATTGAACTTGCCGTTTTAGTTGCATTATTTTCTGCTAAGACTAATGTTATTATCAGTCAAGAGTTAATCTTTACAGGTGAGATTTCTCTCTCAGGAGAAATTAAAGTATCCTCTAATATTGAGAGTAAGGTTATTGCAGCTTTGAAAGCTGGATTTAAAAGTGTCTTTGGTGCTAATTTAAGAGGCAATCATTATAATGGATATGAGGGTATAGGCAGTGTTTTAGGTGTTGTTAGGCGATTAGTGCAAGATAGCAGAATAAAAGATCATGAAAACAATCTGTTAAAAAATAGTAATATAAAAAAATAAATGTTTAAGTATTGACAAAGCTTAACGTATGTTATAAAGTAGTAAGAGTTGATATTGAGAATTGGAAGAGAAGAGAAGGGAAGAGTTAAGTAAGGTTTAATAAGCCAAATAAAATGAATAACCTGTTAATTTTAAAAGAAGAAAATAAAAATAACGAAGAGTTTGATCCTGGCTTAGAACTAACGCTGGCAGTGCGTCTTAAGCATGCAAGTCAGACGGAATGTAGCAATACATTCAGTGGCGAACGGGTGAGTAACGCGTGGATAATCTACCTATGAGATGGGGATAACTATTAGAAATAGTAGCTAATACCGAATAAGGTCAATTAAGATGTTAATTGATGAAAGGAAGCCTTTAAAGCTTCGCTTGTAGATGAGTCTGCGTCTTATTAGCTAGTTGGTGGGGTAAAGGCCTACCAAGGCTGTGATAAGTAACCGGCCTGAGAGGGTGAACGGTCACACTGGAACTGAGATACGGTCCAGACTCCTACGGGAGGCAGCAGCTAAGAATCTTCCGCAATGGGCGAAAGCCTGACGGAGCGACACTGCGTGAACGAAGAAGGTCGAAAGATTGTAAAGTTCTTTTATAAATGAGGAATAAGCTTTGTAGGAAATGACAAAGTGATGACGTTAATTTATGAATAAGCCCCGGCTAATTACGTGCCAGCAGCCGCGGTAATACGTAAGGGGCGAGCGTTGTTCGGGATTATTGGGCGTAAAGGGTGAGTAGGCGGATATGCAAGTCTATGCGTAAAATACCACAGCTCAACTGTGGGAATATGCTGGAAACTGCATGACTAGAGTCTGATAGGGGAAGTTAGAATTCCTGGTGTAAGGGTGGAATCTGTTGATATCAGGAAGAATACCAGAGGCGAAGGCGAACTTCTGGGTCAAGACTGACGCTGAGTCACGAAAGCGTAGGGAGCAAACAGGATTAGATACCCTGGTAGTCTACGCTGTAAACGATGCACACTTGGTGTTAATCGAAAGGTTAGTACCGAAGCTAACGTGTTAAGTGTGCCGCCTGGGGAGTATGCTCGCAAGAGTGAAACTCAAAGGAATTGACGGGGGCCCGCACAAGCGGTGGAGCATGTGGTTTAATTCGATGATACGCGAGGAACCTTACCAGGGCTTGACATATACAGGATGTAGTTAGAGATAACTATTCCCCGTTTGGGGTCTGTATACAGGTGCTGCATGGTTGTCGTCAGCTCGTGCTGTGAGGTGTTGGGTTAAGTCCCGCAACGAGCGCAACCCTTATTGTCTGTTACCAGCATGTAAAGATGGGGACTCAGACGAGACTGCCGGTGATAAGCCGGAGGAAGGTGAGGATGACGTCAAATCATCATGGCCCTTATGTCCTGGGCTACACACGTGCTACAATGGCCTGTACAAAGCGACGCGAAACAGTGATGTGAAGCAAAACGCATAAAGCAGGTCTCAGTCCAGATTGAAGTCTGAAACTCGACTTCATGAAGTTGGAATCGCTAGTAATCGTATATCAGAATGATACGGTGAATACGTTCTCGGGCCTTGTACACACCGCCCGTCACACCACCCGAGTTGAGGATACCCGAAGCTATTATTCTAACCCGCAAGGGAGGAAGGTATCTAAGGTATGTTTAGTGAGGGGGGTGAAGTCGTAACAAGGTAGCCGTACTGGAAAGTGTGGCTGGATCACCTCCTTTCTAAGAGAAAGAAATGATTTAATTATTTAAGGTAAAGCATTATTTTAACTCTTCCTTTGTCTTTTCAAAGATTTTTTTGGGGGTTTAGCTCAGTTGGTTTAGAGCATCGGCTTTGCAAGCCGGGGGTCAAGGGTTCGAGTCCCTTAACCTCCATTTGTTTATTGCAAAAATGAATGGAGGTTGTATCTTTTAAATATCAGCCTGTGATTTATCAATTAAAATTGTCTTTAATGATTAAAAATAATCTAATTAAAATTTAGATGTCCAAATAAAACATTTCTTTTTTAAAATTTTTGCTTAAGTTTAAGAATTTATTAGGTCAATAGATTGCATCTATAGGATAGATAATAAAAAATAACGATATGTTATTCATGTTATTTTTAAGTTATCTTATTTAGATTAATTTAAGTTTTTGTAGTTTGTAGGAAATAATATTACTTCATGTAAAGTTTAATATGGTTGATGTTTGTGTTTATCTTGAGTGAATCAATATAATATATGAATATAATACATGGTTTAATATTTAAGCTTGTGGTTTTAATTATTATATTACCCATTCTTTGTGGTTTAGTGATAAATTTTTATTGCAGATGTGAAGCTTGACTAAAACTTAAGAACAAACTTTCAAAAATACGTTTTGAACTATTTTACCTAGCTCATTAGATCTTTAAAAGGATTTGAGTGTAAAATTGGGACCAGGAGGAGTTGAACCTCCGACCTCAGGTTTATCAGACCTGCGCTCTAACCACCTGAGCTATGATCCCTAAAATATTCTTACCCTTTAAGATTCTATTTAACTTTATTGCGTTTGTCAATATACGCTTTATTTTTCCATGATAATTGTCTGTTATTTTTAATTGTTATTTAACACTTGTGCCAATTGCAATAAGTTTTGAAACAATAAGTTTTGAATTTGATTTTTGTTTTAGTTTAGAATTGTACTAATGAATAGAGAGTTTTTTATGCAGGATGCTATTGTTGTGGCTGAGTCTTTGCTTGGGCACTTGCTGATTAGAAAAATAGATGGCAAAGAAATTATTTCAAGAATTGTCGAGACGGAAGCTTATATGGGTGTAGTAGATAAAGCCTGCCATGCTTATGGGGGAAGAAGAACAAATCGTACCATTGCCATGTATAATATTGGGGGATATGTTTATGTTTATATGATTTATGGTATGTATTACATGTTAAACGTTGTGGCATCTAATGAACATAATCCCCATGCTGTTTTAATAAGAGCTATTGAGCCTATTTCTCCAAAAGTTGATGGATTGTTAACTAATGGGCCTGGTAAGCTTACTAAGTTTTTAAATATAGATTTAAAGTTTAATAATAGAGATCTTCTTAATAATTGTGAACTTTTCTTAAGAAAAGATTTATCTTTTGATTTTGAAGTGGCATGCTCAAAGAGAATAAATGTTGATTATGCAGGTGAGGAGTATGCGAATAAGCTTTGGCGATTTTACATAAGGGATAATAGATTTGTTTCTAAATATTAGTATTCCTTATTTATTTTCAAGAATAGGATCAATTATTTCTTTAATGAAATCTTCAACTTGGTATGAGGCAAAACCTATATTTTCATTTGGATTTAAGATTTCATCTATGTCTTTAGATGTTAATCTAAAACTTTTATCGTTAAGGATTAGTTTAATTAAGCCGTTCTCAGTTGCCCCTGAATAAAGATTTTCTCTTACTTGCATTGAATAAATTCTTATCTTTTCATGTAATATTTGTCTATCTCCACCGTTTTTTGTTGCTTTCATTAATATGTCTTCTGTTAATATAAATGGTATTTCTGTTTTAACATGGTTTTCAATTATTTTTTTGTTTACCCTGATATTGTTAAATATTTTATCTAGTAATATCAGGGTAGCATCAGTAGCTAAGAATGCCTGAGGAATGTTTAGTCTTTTGCAAGCTGAATCATCTAGAGTTCTCTCAAGCCATTGAGTTGCAGCTATAAATCCGCCACTTGATTGTAAGCTCATTGTAAACTTAGCAAGGGAAGCTACTCTTTCACTGTAAATAGGGTTTTTTTTGTAAGGCATTGCTGATGAACCTATTTGGTGCTCTGCAAAATGTTCTTCAAGTTCTTTAAGATGTTGCATGAACCTGATATCATTAGTAATCTTATGTGCACTTTGAGCTAAATTGCTTAAAAAATTTAATATTGATGAATCAAATTTGCGATCATAAGTTTGGCTAGTCATTTTATAAACTTTGTCAAACCCCATTTTTTTTGCAAGATTGATGTCTAAGGCTTTTGCCTTTTCAAAGTTAGATGCAAACAGTTCTTTAAAGCTATTTTGATTTCCAATAGTTCCCTTTACTCCTCTAAAGCACATGTTAGACATAATGAACTTAAGTTCTTGGAAGTCAAAAATTAAACTTTGAAGCCATAAGCTACTTCTTTTTCCAAGAGTTGTTAATTGTGCTTTTTGTAGATGTGTGTATGCAAGTGTTGCCAAATCTTTATGTTTTATTGAAAATTCTCTTAAAGTTTTGATAAGTTTTATCAGTTGACTTTCAAGAAGTAATAGAGCCTCTTTGATTTGGATTAAGTCTGTGTTATCCATTAAATATGCACTTGTAACACCAAGGTGTAGAATTTTTCTAGCATCATCACCAGCTAAGTCGGCATAAGCATAAAGATGTGCCATGACTTCATGTTTAAATTTTGCCTCATATTTTTCTACAAGTTCGAAATCAATATCTTTAATGTGTTTGGATAAATTATTGAGTTGATTATTGCTAATATCTATTCCCAATTCTTTTTGCACTAAAGCTAAGTTGTACCATAGCTTTCTCCATGTGGTGTACTTAAATTTCGGTGAAAAAATGTAAAGCATTTCTTTACTTGCATATCTTGATTTTAAAGGGTTTATATATTGATCCATTCTTTATCCCTAAAAATAGTTTTTTCTCTCTCTGCTCCAAGAGATAGAATTGAAATTTGAACCCCCACTTCTCTTTCTATAAATTCAATGTATTCTCTAGCTTCAATAGGCAAATCGTCATAATAGCTAATGTTTCTAATATCTTGTTTAAATCCCTTAAAGACTTTGTATATAGGTTTAGCTTTTTCAAGTATTTCACAAGAAGCAGGTATATAGTCGTATATTTTTCCTTGAAATTCATAAGCTGTGCAAATCTTAAGTTCTTCAATGTCATTTAGTATGTCTAGTTTAGTTAAGGCTAAATGGTTTAGTTCGTTAAGATTTATCGATTTTTTTATTGTTAAGAGATCAAGCCAACCAATTCTTCTAGGTCTTTTTGTTGTTGAGCCATATTCCTGCCCTTTTTCCCTAATCTTATCCCCAATAGGTTCTAGAATTTCAGTTACAAAAGGTCCTGAACCAACTCTTGATGAGAATGCTTTTATTACACCAATCTTTTGCTTGATTTTTGAGATGGGAATACCACATCCTGTTGCTGCTGTAATTAATGTATTGCTTGATGTTACAAATGGAAATGTTCCATGTTCAATATCAAGCATTGTACCTTGAGCACCTTCTATTAAGATAGTTTTTCCTGAATTTATGGCATGATTTAATATTTCTTCTGTATTAGTGATAGCAGATTGGAGTATTGCTATATATTCTTTGTATTTACTTAAAATATCATCGTAATTGAAAGGTTTATCGTTATATATTTTTTCTATAATTTCATTTTTTTCATCTAAATTTATTTTTAGTTTTCTTTCAAAAGTTTCCATATTAAGTAAATCAGTAGCTCTTATGCCTGTTCTGTTGATTTTGTCAGCATAACAAGGTCCAATTCCTTGTTTTGTAGTTCCGATTTTGCAAATACCCTTTTTTTGTTCACTAAGCTCGTCGAGTTTAATGTGATAAGGCATTATTATATGTGCTTTATCACTTATGAATATTTCTGTCTTTATATTATTGTGCTTTAGTGTTTCAAGTTCTTTAATTAAAATTAATGGATCAATTACTATGCCAGGGCCAAGTATGCATTTTGCTCCTTGCAAAACACCTGATGGTAGTAGATTAAAAATGAATTTTTTATTATTAACGACGATTGTATGCCCAGCGTTATTTCCTCCGTTGAATCTTACAACATAATCTGCCTTTGATGAGAGAAAATCTATAATTTTTCCCTTACCTTCATCACCCCATTGAGTTCCAATAACTGCATAAATTGACATTCATCTCTCCTATTTGTTTATTTTTGCTACATCCTTTAAAGTTCTGTGTTTTTCATTAAAATCAATACCATATCCGACTATGAAATCATTTTCAATTTCAAAGCCTGCATAGTCTATTTTTAATTCTATCAGTCTTCTGGATGGTTTATTAAAAAGAGTACAAATCTTAATTTCTTTAGGATTCTTGGTTTTTAAGTAAGTGATTATTTTATCATATGTAAGTCCAGTATCTATGATGTCATCAAAGATTATTACGTAACTATCTTTTATATCAATATCAATATCTTTCTTGATTAGTACGTTTAGTGAGGAATGAGTTTTATTTTTATAACTTGATGCTTGCAGAAAATCGATTTTTACGTTTAATCCAATCTCTCTTGTAATATCTGCAAAAAACATAAAAGAGCCTTTAAGAAGTGATATAAAAACCACATTATTTTTATCTTTATAATAGTTTCTAATCTTTTGGGCTAGTTCTTTAATCTTGCTTTTTATTTTTTCTTCTGTGAATAAAGTTGAAATTTCATTATCCATTCATCGCTACATTTAACTCTTTATTTCCACCCTTTAATATCATTATTATATTTTTTTTATTGATTTAATTCAAGTCAGGATTACAAGTCATAAATTTAATGTGATATCATTTATTTAAAAAGAGGGTGTTATAATGAATGCCAATTATAAAAAATATAAGATGTTGGTTTTTGATCTTGATGGAACTTTGCTTAATCATAATCATGAAATTACGCCATTAACTCTTAAAGTTCTTTTAAAATTAAAGAATGATTTTCATATAATTATTGCTACTGGTAGGAGATTTGCTGAGATTACGGATATTCTAGTGCAGCTTAAAGAGGTGCAAATTGATGAGAGTTATATTGTAACGGCTAATGGAGCTGAGGTATTTTTTAAAAATAATCTGATTTTAAGATATAAGATTGATTATGATGTAGTAAAAGAAATTCTTAAGGTCAAGAGAGGAGATATTGATATTAATCTTTATACTTTTAATAATTGGTATTCTGATAGAGAGATTAGAAGTCCAATTATGAATTATTTTATTGAAAATTTAGGAATCAAACCTATTATTACTGATTTATCTGAGCTTGATATAGATTCTTGTTCTAAAATAGTTTATTATGCTCGAGATCTCTTTAAGCTTGAAGAGTTTGCAAATAAAATCAGAGAAAAAAATTTTAAAGACATAAGTGTATTTTATTCTGCTAATGATCTTTTGGAAATTACACATATTGATGCTAGTAAATATAATGCTATTAAAAGTATTGCTTTATTTGAATGTATTGCTATTGATGCTATTTTGGCATTTGGAGATAATGGCAATGATTATGAGATGTTAAAGAATGTTGGGAAGGGCATTGTTATGAAAAATGCAAATGAGTTTGTTAGGAATAATTTACCAAACAACGAGGTTACAAAATTCAATAATAATGAAAATGGGGTTGCAAAGTTTTTAATTGAGTTTTTCAATCTTGATATTGATGTTAAGTAATCTTTGCCGTATGTTTTATCTAAATCATTTAGGTTATAAATATTTGATTTACTGTATTTAAGATAAATATTTGACTTATACTTTCATAAATTATGTGTTTTTATGTTATTTTGTATAATAAATTGTAGAAGAATTTTTGTGGCATCAATTAGTTTTTGTGTATTTTAATATTTAAAAAAATTATTTTAATAAAAATTATGATAATGGTATTGACATAGCAAAATTAAAAGTATATATTATTTTATGTTGTATAAACGATTGGCAAATTAGAGATGGAAGATAAAAATATGGTCAAAGTAATAAAGAGTCTATGGTGAATGCCTAGGAGCTTTAAGGCGAAGAAGGTCGTGGTAAGCTGCGAAAAGCTTGGGGGAGAAGCAAACATTTTATGATCCCAAGATTACCGAATGGAGTAATCCAATTAGCTAAATGCTAATTATTTACTACTTATGTAGTAAAGGCTATACCAGGGGAAGTGAACCATCTAAGTACCCTGAGGAAAAGAAATCAAAGAGATTCCCTAAGTAGTGGCGAGCGAAAGGGGAGTAGCCTAAACTTTAAATGTGTCAAGCTGCAGAGCGTTGCATTTAGAGGGTTGTAGGACGCTTGAAGCTTAGTCTGTAATAAGCTGAGAAGTTACAAAATATTTATATAGAAGAATAACTTGGAAAAGTTAGCCAGAGAAGGTGATAGCCCTGTAATTTAAATGTAAATATCTTCTTAAAGATGTTCCTAAGTAGGACGGGACACGAGAAACCCTGTCTGAAGCTGGGGAGACCACTCTCCAAGGCTAAATACTATAAAGCTACCGATAGTGAAGAGTACCGTGAGGGAAAGGTGAAAAGAACCCCGGGAGGGGAGTGAAATAGAACTGAAACCGTAGACTTACAAGCAGTCAAAGCCATGATTTATTCATGGTGATGGCGTGCCTTTTGCATAATGAACCTGCGAGTTATCATGTCTAGCAAGGTTAAGGCATAGTAGTGCTGGAGCCTGAGCGAAAGCGAGTCTTAAACGGGCGATTTAGTTAGATGTGGTAGACCAGAAACCGAGTGATCTATTTATGGCCAGGCTGAAGCTTGGGTAAAACCAAGTGGAGGGCCGAACCCTAGTCTGTTTAAAAAGGCAGGGATGAGCTGTGAATAGGAGTGAAAGGCTAAACAAACTCGGAGATAGCTGGTTCTCCTCGAAATGGATTTAAGTTCAGCCTTATTTTAGTGCAATAGAGGTAGAGCACTAATTGAGCTAGGGCCTGTCAAAGGGTACCAAACTCAGTTAAACTCCGAATGCTATTGCATGATGAATAGGAGTGAGACTATGGGCGATAATGTCCATGGTCGAGAGGGAAACAACCCAGACCAACAGCTAAGGTCTCAAAAATGTGTTAAGTGGAAAAGGAGGTTTAGGTACGTAAACAGCCAGGAGGTTGGCTTAGAAGCAGCCATACCTTTAAAGAGTGCGTAATAGCTCACTGGTCGAGTACTTAAGCGCCGACAATGTAACGGGGCTAAACACATTACCGAAGCTTTGGATTCTAATTTCGGTTAGAATGGTAGAGGAGCGTTCTGTAAGCCTGAGAAGTTAAACTGAGAAGTTTGATGGAGGTATCAGAAGTGAGAATGCAGGTATGAGTAACGAAAAAATGGGTGAGATCCCCATTCGCCGAAAACCTAAGGTTTCCTGGGTGAAGGTCGTCTTCCCAGGGTTAGTCGGCCCCTAAGGCAAAGCTGAAAAGCGAAGTCGATGGGAAACGGGTTAATATTCCCGTACCTCTTATAGTTTCGATTGGAGTGACGCATGAGGTGAACTACTGCTAGGCGATGGTAGTCCTAGTTTAAGCATTAAGGTGTTGATTTTAGTAGGAAAATCCGCTAAAAGAGCTGAGATGTGATGATGAGTGTTGTTTAGGCAACATGAAATGTAGGTAATCAAGGTGCCAAGAAATAACTTCTAAGGTTAGGCTATAAGGGACCGTACCGCAAACCGACACAGGTAGGTAGGATGAAAATTCTAAGGCGCGCGAGAGAATCCACGTTAAGGAACTCTGCAAAATACATACGTAACTTCGGGATAAGTATGACCTAAGAGATTAGGTAGCATAAAAATGGTCCAAACGACTGTTTACCAAAAACACAGGTCTCTGCAAATCTGCAAAGAGAAGTATAGGGACTGACACCTGCCCGGTGCTGGAAGGTTAAGAGGAGATGTTAGTGTAAAAGCGAGGCATTAAATTCAAGCCCCAGTAAACGGCGGCCGTAACTATAACGGTCCTAAGGTAGCGAAATTCCTTGTCGGGTAAGTTCCGACCCGCACGAATGGTGTAACGATTTGGACGCTGTCTCAACGTGGAGCTCGGTGAAATTGAAGTATCGGTGAAGATGCCGATTACTTGTGGTTAGACGGAAAGACCCCGTGAACCTTTACTATAGCTTGGTATTGAAATTTGGTTAAATATGTGTAGGATAGGTGGGAGACTTTGAAGCTATCTCGTTAGGGATAGTGGAGTCGTACTTGAAATACCACCCTTGTTTAATTAAGTTTCTAACTCATAGTGATATGAGGAGAGTGCCAGGTGGGTAGTTTGACTGGGGCGGTCGCCTCCCAAAGAGTAACGGAGGTGCGCAAAGGTTACCTTAGAGTGGTTGGAAATCACTCTGTAAGTGTAAAGGCATAAGGTAGCTTAACTGTGAGACTGACAAGTCGAGCAGATACGAAAGTAGGTCTTAGTGATCTGGCGGTAGCGAGTGGAAGCGCCGTCACTTAACGAATAAAAGGTACTCCGGGGATAACAGGCTTATCCTTCCCAAGAGTTCACATCGACGGAAGGGTTTGGCACCTCGATGTCGGCTCATCGCATCCTAGGGCTGGAGCAGGTCCTAAGGGTATGGCTGTTCGCCATTTAAAGCGGTACGCGAGCTGGGTTCAGAACGTCGTGAGACAGTTTGGTCCCTATCTGCCACAAGCGTTAGATATTTGAGAGGATCTATCTCTAGTACGAGAGGACCGAGATGGACGAACCTCTAGTGTACCAGTTATCCTGCCAAGGGTAAGTGCTGGGTAGCTACGTTCGGAAGGGATAACCGCTGAAAGCATCTAAGTGGGAAGCCTTCCTCAAGATTAGATATCTTATTAGGGTTCTGGGAGAATACCAGGTTGATAGGTTAGAAGTGTAAGTATAGTAATATATTAAGCTGACTAATACTAATTACCCGAGGCTTTGACCATATTTTTGTCTTCCTTATAAATACCCTGGTGATTAAAGAAAAGAGGAAACACCTGTTATCATTCCGAACACAGAAGTTAAGCTCTTATTCGCTGATGGTACTGCGAGTTCGCGGGAGAGTAGGTTATTGCCAGGGTTTTTTGTTTTCATTTGAGTTATACATTGAATATGTATAAACATATAACATGGCTTATGCGCGGTTTGAGTGTTTTTTTATTTCTATTTTTTTTCTCTCATATCAGTTTGTCAGCTAAACAAATTCTTAAATTTAAACTTGTAGATCAATATTATCCTCTTTATTATAAAAATCAAGAAGGTAAGATGCGTGGCATGATTTTTTATCTTCTGGATAAATGGGCACAAGATCATGATTATGATATTAGTGTAGAAGCTATTGATTATCTTGATAAAGATAAAATTGAAGATGATGTAGTTTATTTGGGATTAACTTATAATTCAGACTTAAATGAATATTTTTATTTTAAAAATGAGATTGGCAGATGCGTAACTGCATTGATTTATAGTTCAGAAAAAGAGCAAAAACTTGCCAATTTATTCCTTTCAAACGAATTACGCGTAGGTGTTGTAGCGAATACAATATATGAAGATATTTTAAGATTTCATGGTTATGATGATAATATTTCTTTATTTACAGATACTGAAAAATTACTCTTAGCATTAAGAGATAATAAAATTGATTTAGTATATGGAAGTTATAAATCATTATCTTATGTATGGCATGGTTTGTTTTCTCCATCTTTGATGAAAATTTTTAATTCTGAATATTTTTATAGTTTTAGTGTAAGAGCTAGTATTAGTAAGAATGCTGTTAATCAATTAAAGGATTTAGATATTAATCTTTTAAGTTATATGCAATCTTTCTCTAAAGAGGAATTTGCTTCTTTTAAAGAGTTAGATTTTTTATTGAAACTTGATGTTGGAATATATAATGATTATCCTCCTTTGAGTTTTATTAATTCTAAAGGCCAATTCTCAGGAATTTTAGTTGACTTATGGAATACTCTTGCTAGAGAATATGGTTTTTCAGTTAAATTTATAGGATTTCCAAAGAAGAGCATTAAAAGAAGCTTGGATGATAAGGATGTATCTGTTTGGGGTGGAATTCTTGAAGATGGTAATATTTTAAATTCTAAAAAGTATAAAGCAATCTCTCCAATATGCTCACTTAATTTTAATTTGTATTTTACAAATGCTAAAAATAGTAATAAAGTCATAAATTCACAAGTTATTGATTTCAGTTTAAATGATATTCAATTAGATAAAAATACAGACATAGTAAGTAATTTTGAAGATATAGTTAATCATTCCTATGGATTTGTAGAAAATTCAATCACCACAAGCTATTTATTAAGGATGCACGGATATAATAATATTTTGAAATTCAAAAGTCCAAGTTTAAATAAAAGTAAGTTTTTGGTATTAGCTGTTAATAGTAAAAGATCGCAAGTGTTTGCGTATATGCTTGATGCGTTAACAGCAAACATTTTATTTGATACTTTGTTACAGATAGAGAAGAATTGGATTGGGCAAGATGAGGTTGAAGATTATCAAAATAATTATTATGGGAACATAAATAGAAGTAACTTTAATATTGAGGAAAAAATTTGGTTACAAAGCAATAGGAAATTAAATCTTGCTGTTAAAGATTGGTATCCTATTGATTATTTTGATTCTGGTAATTATAAAGGAGTAAATGAGTGGTTAATTAAGAGAATAAGAAGATTGACAAATTTGGATTTCAATATTGTAAACGTGCATGAGAGAGAGGTTGAAGAATTAATTAAATTAGGCAAAGTAGATATATTATCTACTAATTTGGATGATACAAATTCGGGTTCTGTTTTTAATATTAAAGCAGTTTCAGGAATTCCGCTACATCTTTTTTCAAATCAAACTAGATTATTTACTCCTAAATCATCTGATCGTATTGCGGTACTTAAGTTTTTGTATACTAAGAAATTGGAAACCCAAATAGGAACACAACTGGTGCAGGTGGATAGCTTTAAAGAGGCTTTAGACCTTCTCTATAGGGGCAAGGTTGATGGGATTATTAGCGATGAATATACAGCTACTATTAATTTTGAGGACTTAAATATTAGGGATATTAAGAAAGTTTTTACTGTTTTGGATCTAACATTTAATTTAAATATTGCAGTTCATAATCAAGATTATATTTTAAGGAGGATTATACAAAAGGTTTTATTCCGTATAAATGTTAATAATAAATCACATTTCGATGACTGGGTATTTAATGTTCATGAGAGTTCTAAAGACATGAGACTAAAAAAATCTGGTATAGCAGTATTAACCATTGGTATGTTTGTTTTTACTATTGGTATGTTTTTTTTACTTAATTTTTGGAAGGAGATAGGATTTAGGAAAAAGATGTATTCTTTTGCCGTTAGTGAGAAAAAAGTTATTGAGAATGCTATTGCTGCTAAAACTATTTTTTTAGCAAGTATGAGCCATGATATTCGT
This sequence comes from Borrelia nietonii YOR, assembly GCF_023035795.1. NCBI lineage: Bacteria > Pseudomonadati > Spirochaetota > Spirochaetia > Spirochaetales > Borreliaceae > Borrelia > Borrelia nietonii. The sequence continues at coordinate 435,425 of NZ_CP073148.1, read as the reverse complement.
ACTCCCATTAATGGCATAATAGCAGCTACTGAGCTTTTAGAGAATACTGATCTCTTAGACCTGCAAAAAGAGTATGTGCAAATGATAAATTATTCATCTATTTCATTACTTTCTTTAATTGATGAGATATTGTATATCTCCAAAATAGACATGAATGGGATATATATTGAAAATAATGAAATAGATCTGGAGCGTGAAATTGAAAGTGTTTTGAAGGGTTTTCAGTCTCAGAGCGCAAAACAGAATCTTGATTTAATTTTTTATTCAAAATCAGATTTAGATAGTTACTTAATAGGGGATAGAGCTAGACTTAAGAAGGTACTTATTAATTTAATCGGCAATGCTTTTAAATTTACTACAGATGGAATCATAGTTTTAAACTATGAAATGATATGCAGTACAGAAGATAATAATGGTAATAAAATAATTACTATTGAGTTTAAGGTGGCTGATACTGGTAAGGGAATTAAAGAGAGTAATATACCTGTAATATTCGAGTTATTTAAACAAGAAGATGATTCTGATTCAAAAAAGTATGAAGGAACTGGTCTTGGACTTGCAATATCTAGGAAACTTGTTAGTTTAATGGGTGGTCCTGGCATTACGGTTGAGAGTGAAGTAGGCAAGGGAACAACTTTTTCATTTATGTTGCCTTTTGTTTTAGGTAACAAGATTAAAGATAAAGAATTAAATAAATTGGAATTGATAAAGGATAAAAAGATTTTAAACTTATTTTCAAGTGAAAAGACCGTTGAGGTATTAAGTAAAATAAGTGAAATATTTGATTATAAGGATAATATACATCATTTTTATTCTTATGAGGATGCTTATAAGACTTTTTATAGGTACCCTTATTATGATTTTATTTTTATAAATGTTGATGATTTTGGTTTACAAGAAGGTATTAAGTTTGCTGATCGGATTGATAATTTAAATTCTAATGTAAGAATAGTATTTGTATTTTATTATTTAAAGAGTGATGAGAGCATTGATTTCAAATATGAATATATGCAAAAACCTTTTAAAAGGTGGGATTTTTATTCTGATTGGATTAGAAATGGTCCAGTTGTAGATATTCCAATAATAAGTGAATCTAGTACTCTTAAGCTTAAAAATAATGTTAGTATCTTAATAGCTGATGATAATGAAATTAATCGGAAGGTTTTAAAAAATATTCTGATTGTTATAGGTGTCAAAGAAGATTCTATTGATATTGTGGACGATGGTGTTAAGGCTATTGAGTTTTTAAAAACTAATAGGTATGATATTGCTTTTATTGATATAAGAATGCCAAGCTGCGATGGATTTACGGTTTCTAGAGAAATACGTGAATTTGAAAGCCAGAATAACTTAAATCCATGTGTGTTAATAGCTGTTACTGCACATGCGTTAAGAGAATATAAAGATAAATGTTTAGAAAATGGAATGAATGATTATCTTGCAAAACCAATACATATTAGCTCAATTAGATGTATATTAAAAAAATATTTACATATTGAGGTTGAAGATAGTAGCATTATAGTAGATAAGAAGTTAGATGGATTTTCTGATTTACCCAATTTAGATGTGAATAATGCTTTAAGAGATTTAAATATTTCATATGAGATGTATGTTGATTTGTGCAGGGGATTTGTTGATATGAGCGATAATCTGATACGTGATTTGGATAAGGCTTTTAATTTAAATAATGTGGAATTAGTAAAAGGATTGGCACATTCAATTGCTGGAGCTCTTGGTAATATGCGTAGTAACTTATTTGAACATTTTAGACAGATTGAGATAAATACAGGTTCAATACATGAATTGAAAATGATTTATTCTAAAGCACGTAAAGATTTGATTGTACTTGTTAGAAACATGAGGGAGAGGATTTTATATGTTACTAAGGCTGAGTATCAAGAGAAATTAAAATTTAAAAGCAATGATGAATTTTTAAGTCTTATGCAAAAGCTTTTAAGTGGTATAGAGAGTCGCAATCCAAAAGAATATAAGGAAGTGATTGAGGTTCTTAAAGGGTATAATTTGGATAATGATAATACTGCATTATTTGATTCTCTTGTTAAATCTTTAAGGGTATATAACTTTAAAGAGAGTGCTAATATTGTTAAACGTATGATGAATGCTAGTAATATAGAGAAGTCATGATGAAAGGTGTGATTTTGGATAATTTTGAGGAGATTTCAGTTGAATCTCAAAAATTGCTACTTGTGGATGATACGCCTACGAATTTAGATTTATTAATAGATATATTGCAATACAATTACGAGATTAGAGTTGCGATCAATGGATTTGATGCTTTAAAACAAGTTGAGATTGCTAATCCTGATTTAATCCTTCTTGACGTATTGCTTCCAGATATTAGCGGTTATGAGGTTTGCAAAAGACTTAAAAATGATCCTGAGACTAGGGATATTCCTGTAATCTTTATTAGTTCAAGAGATTCTACTGATGCTCAACTTGAAGGGTTTAATGTTGGTGGAGTGGATTATATTCTAAAGCCTTTTAATGGCAGGATCATTGATGCAAGAATTAAAACTCATCTTGAACTTAAAAGACTTAGGGATTATTTTAAGAATCTTGCAAGAATTGATGGTCTAACCCAAATTCCTAATAGAAGATTTTTTACAGATAAATTTGCTAAGTCTTGGATGCAGGCCTTGGAGCATAAAAGGAACGTCATTGTGGGAATGTTAGATATTGATTATTTTAAAAAATATAATGATAATTATGGACATACCAATGGTGATGAATGTCTTAAGTTGATTGCAAGGAGTTTAAATAAAATTGCCATTAAATATAATATAGATATTGCTCGTTATGGTGGTGAGGAGTTTATTTTATTTTCTGTCAATAAAAGTTTGGAAGAAATGATTGATATTGTTAGTATTTTGATTGAAGATATTAGAAATTTGGAGCTAATTCATGAGCATAGTAGTGTTTCTAACTTTGTGACAGTTTCAGTTGGTCTTGCTGATCAAATTCCTCATGATTCCAATTTTACTAATATTATTAAACTTGCTGATGATAAATTATATGAAGCTAAGATTTCTGGTCGAAATCAGTTTAAATATTAAAGTTAAATCTTATAAGTTAAAGAAAACCCAATAGAATCGTAGTAAATATAGGAATTGTTTGTACTTATTCTTTTTGAAATGTCAGCCATTCCCATTGTGTTTGCTGTATAAATAGGTGCTGTTGAGAATTTAAATTGCATGTCTAGTGTTAGATTTTCTATAATTTCAACTTTTGAGATAAGGGAGAAATTATGATAAAAGAAATCACTTCCCCATCCTTTATTTTGTGCTGTACTTACGTTTCTTGCATGTCCAACGTATGTTTGGCCTTCATATAAAAATCCAATTACATTAAGAGGTATTGGCATTTTATAAGCTAAGAGTGCATAAGGATTTATTGTAAATCCATTTATATTTTTACCTTCATCAGATTTATATTTCCAAAGCTGATTATCATTAGCATGCGGATTGTTTATATGCAGAATATTATTTCCAACTACTGTAATAACATGCGTCCAGTCCCCATCAATCAAAGCATTTAGATCAAATTGTAGTCTGCCTCCCATTGTTATCTCAGAATAGAATTCAGTTTTACTTGAATATTGCCCATTTCCAATATGTACTCCAATGCCCTTAAAGCCAAATCCTTGCCAACCTATTCCAAGTTCAATTCCTGTATATAAATTGATAAATGCAACGGGAGTGAAACTGATTTTTCCTTTAAGTAGTGCAACAACAGGTGAGAGTCCAATGTTTAAGTCAACATCTATTCCATTATTTTGAAGTAAAGGTGAATCAGGATTATCTAGGAGTTTAAAGAACTTATAGTAACCCAGATATGATATTAGTTTAATGCTTCCCCAAGAACTAGGTGAAATCTGTTTTTCTGGTGCTACTGATTTGAATTGAGGGGTTATGAAACTTGGCGAAAACTTGCTTTCCAGAGTTCCAAGTGCATGTGGTGGATAGTAAGCCGTTTGAAAGTTGACATAAAAATATTCCATCTTATCTTGATTTTCTTTTGAATAGATTAAAACAGCCTGTAAAAATATCAGTACCATAAATAATCTTCTTATTATATAAATTCTTGCTGTAATAAAATTTTCTTTCATATCTTTTGTATTTTACCTTTTTTTTTAAAAAAAATAAATTATTTGGCATTATTTTAAATTAATATTAACTTTTTGATATTAATTCCATTAAGCTTTTTTCCACTTCATCAATATCCTTTGATGCATTAATATTATTAAGCCTGTTGCTTTTTGAGTAAAAATCTATTAGTGGTTTTGTCTGTAAGTGATATTCTTGAAGTCTAACTTTCAAAGAGTCCTCTGTATCATCTTTTCGTTGGTAAAGGATACCTTTACAAAGATCACAAATTGCCGTTTCTTTTGTAGGAAGTGTGTATATGTTAAATATTCCTCCGCAGGACTTGCATATTCTTCTACCAGAAAGCCTTTTTATTAGCATCTCTTCATCAAGTAAAAAATTTATTATTTGAATGTTTTGCAAGAACTTATCTAGAGCTTTGGCTTGATTAATGTTTCTGGGAAATCCATCAAGAATAAAATTATCTTTATTTTTGAGGGTATTGATTTTATCGTTAACAATTTTAATTGTGATTGAGTCGGGGACTAATTGCCCATGCTCAACTATTTGTTTGATTTCTTTACCAAGAGGTGTAGCATTTGATATATTTTCTCTAAATAAATCCCCTGTTGAGATATGATAGTAATTTAATTTATTTGAGAGGATCTTGGCAATTGTACCTTTTCCAGAACCCGGAGGCCCTAAAAAAACAAGCTTCATAATGTGACTCCTGTATATTTTTATTTTTCTTTTTGGTATTTAGCTAAAAATATTTAACAAGAATTGAAATCCAACAATTGTTCCAATTGCAGACCCAATGTTTACGAAAAATACTATTAATAAAATTTTTGTAACTTTGTTCTTAAAATATCCTTTTATGTTATCCAAATCTTCTTGTAGATTTTCAAAATCTTTTATTTTTGGTTTATTTATATAGGCTTCAACAAGACCTGCAACCATACCTGTTCCAATAAATGGAATTAAGGAAAATATTGGAGCTCCAATTGATGCTGTTAGTATCGTTATAATATTGGCTCTTAGTAAAAGAGCAGCAAGACCTGCAAATAAAGAATTACATATTATCCAAAACTTTAAATTTTTATAAGCGAAATCAAAGCCTTTAAAGTAGAATGAACTTGCCATCAGTATAACAATTGAGATTGCTATAAAGTAAGATATTAATTTACTTATGGAGAAAGTATTCTTAGGTATGGTATTGAGTTCATTGATATTGACAATTTTTTTATTTTCTTTAATTTCTTTTAAATTTGATATTATTCCCTTTACATGACCAGCACCAACAACGGCAAGAATTGTTCCTGAGCCTTCAAGTATCTTACTTGCTATAAATTCATCTCTCTCATCAATTAAAACTTTTTTTACAGTAGGAATTTCTTTTGCAAGTTCCCCCATCATATTTGATAGAACATCTTGTTCTTTGAGTTTTTCTATTTCATCTTGTGTGACTTTTACGTTTGAGAATGAAAACAGACTTGATATTATTTTGACTTTTTCAAAAATTGGAACACAATTCCAGGCTCTCTTTAAGGTTGTCTCAACTTTTCTGTCTACAAGTATTAATGGTATGTTATGTTCTTTAGCTTTTAAAATGGCCGTTTTCATCTCTTCGCCAGGATTAATTCCTTGTTCTTTTGCTAATTTTTTTTGAAAATTACTTAAAATGATTTGGACTATTAGTAAAAATGCTTTTCCTTGTTTTATTGCTTTATATATGTCTAAATTGCGCCATTTTTCATTTTCATTTGTTTTTAGAATTGCGTGGTAACGAGCCTCATCAAGTTCAACGGCAATAAAATCTGGCTTTAATGTCTCAATTAAAGTAGCTGTATCTTGTGAACTCTTTTTTGATACATGCGCTGTTCCCAGTATGTATATTTTGTAATGGTCTATGTCAAGAGTGCTGACATGTGAAAAGTAATCCTCAGTATTCTCTTTTGTGATGTTCAAAGGTTATCCTTGTTTTTAAAAATTTAACCATCAAGAAGGATGGCTTTTAATAATTTTACCACATGACTTATTGAAACTATATAGTCTACATTATTTTCTTCTATTGCTATTTTGGGCATTCCAAAAACCACTGAACTTTGCTCATCTTGTGCAATAGTCAGTCCGCCAGCTTTTTTAATGCCTCCAATTTCTCTAGAACCATCACTTCCCATTCCAGTCATTATTAAAGCTATTGCTTTTTCTTTTACATTTTCTGATATTGATTTAAATAGTACGCCTATAGAGGGTTTGTGTCCGTTTACATTAGGACCATCAAAGACTTCTATTTGATAGTTTTCGTTTATTTTATTAATTCTTGTATGGTATCCCCCAGAACTTATGTATATGAATCCTTTTTGAAGTATTTCTTTATTGCTTGTTTCTTTGACTGCTAAGTTGCAAATATTGTTAAGATTTCTTGCAAATTCTGCGGTAAATCCTTTTGGCATATGTTGAACAATTATTATTGGTACAGGAAAGTTTTTAGGAATCTCTGGTAGTATCTCCTTTAGTGCTGCAGGGCCTCCTGTGGATATCCCAATAACAACTATTTCAAATTTTCTGTTTTTAAGTTTTTTTAAAGCTTTTTCATCTATTATTTCTTCGTTAAGGTTATTAGTCTCATTTTTATTTTTTGTAATTATTAAATTGTTATCTGTTGCTTCTGTTGTATTTGAATTGTCTTCTTTGATGCTACCATTTATCAAAGGGTTATTTGTTTTAAATGTGAAGTTAATGTTAGTTATAATTTTGTTTTTTATAGTTTTGTTGCCGTAAATTGAGAGTAAATCAATAATTTTATCTTTTATGCTCTCTAATTTATCATTGGTTTTTATTATGAAGTCGTCAGCACCTTTTAAGATAGCATTTTTTGCTATATCTTTATTTGATGAGAGGATAATGACAGGGATTTTGTTATTGATATTTTGCTTTTTTTTTATGAAAGCGATTTCTTGAATCGTTTCTGTTTCTAAGCTGAGTAGTATTACATCTGGGTGTTTTTTAAGTTTTTTAAGAGCAAAGTCTGTATTAGCTGCAGTTGCAATAACTTCAAGTTTTAAAGATGAGTTTATGATGTCTGATATAACTTTTCTATTGACAGAAGAAGCTTCAATAACGAGCACATAAATTTTTTTTTGCATTTTTGTTTTGCTCCTATGGGTCTGTTTGTATCAAATTATAATTTGTATTTACTTTTGAACTGAAACTTTCTTTCTGGGATGCCTTTATCATCCTTTTCATATATTACGGCCCAAGGTGTTCTTAAAAATTTGAAAGGAAGATTGAGCCCAAAGAGTGATTCCGAATGACCAATAAATAAATAACTTTTCATAGCCATAGAGGAGTAAAACTTTTTTAAGACCTTTATTTTAGACTTTTCATCGAAATATATGAGTACATTTCGGCAAAAAATAACATCCATATTTGAAAAGCCATTTTCAAAATTTAAGTTATGATAATCAAATCGTATGTGTTTCTTAATATCTTCTATTACCTTATAACCACCTATGTGAGATTTAATGTATTGTTTATATTGTATTGGAATATGTTCACATTTTTGTACGGAATAATATCCTTCTTTTGCTATCATTAGAGATTTTAAACTTAAATCAGAGGCGATAATAATAAAGTCAAAATTTTTTGGGAGATGATATTTAAGAACAAATGCCAGTGAATACGGTTCTTCTCCCGTTGAGCATCCAGCAGACCATATAACAATTCTGTTCTTGCCTTCTTGATTTTTAATGTTTATTAAGTTTGGAATTATAAATTTTTCAAAGGTTGAGAAATGAGCCTCATTTCTAAAGAATCGTGTTAGATTAGTAGTAACTAGATCTAAGAAGTATTCTTTTTTAAGTTTGTCAGAACTTATTAAGTCATATAATTGTTTTGGAGTATTGATATTTTCAAGTTCATGTATAGCATCATTAATCCGGCCTTTTAATACAACTTTATTATTCTCATCAAATCGAATTCCGCTGTTTTCATATATAAAATTACAGAATTTCAGAAGGAGTTCATTACTAATATTCAACATTTATAAAGTCCAAACTTTATGAATTTCCTTAATAAATAATATTACTTAATCATGATAAATTGCTAGTTAATTGTACAATTTTTGTAAAAAATTGTACAATTAGGGCCGGCAACTTAATTTAAATGTTAATTTAAGGGGTACACTTGTGAGTAGATGTTTATTATATTTTTTATTGATTTTAATGCTAGTAGCTTGTGGTAGCAAAAGGACAGGTTTAATGGAAAGAGATGGAATATTTGCATCAATTGAGACAAATAAAGGTACTATAGGAGTTGAACTTTACTATAAAATTGCACCTTTAACGGTCATGAATTTTATTGGTCTTAGTGAAGGTACTATTCAAAATTCTGTTACAAATAAACCTTATTTTGAAAATATTGTTTTTCATAGGGTTATTGATGACTTTGTTATTCAAACAGGAGATCCGACAGGAACTGGTACTGGAGGTCCTGGTTATGTTTTCCCCGATGAATTCAATAAAGATTTGAGTCATAATGAGCCAGGAATTGTTTCGATGGCTAATGCTGGCCCTGATACTAATGGGAGTCAGTTTTTTATTACTCTTAAAGATAATCTTACTTATCTTGATTTTAAGCATTCAATTTTTGGTAAGGTGATTTCGGGAATGGATACGGTTCGCAATATAAGTCAAGGAGATAAAATAGAGAGAGTTGAGATTATTCGTGTTGGTGAGGATGCAAAAACTTTTAAAGTTGATAATGAAGAATTTTTAGAATTGAAAAAGAGTTATGAGGCAAAGAAAATTGAAGAGGCTGAAAAATATATGACTTCTCAGCTTGCAATAATTGACCAAGATTACAAAGATTTTCAAAAAGATAAAAGTGGTATCTTATACAAGATAAATAAAAAAGGAAATGGTAAGCGTGTTAAGAGTGGCAATGTTTTAAAAGTAGACTATGAGGGATTTTTACTAAGTGGAGTAAAGTTTGACAGTTCAATTGATAGGGGTGAACCAATAGAGCTTGTGGTTGGTAGTGGTCAAGTGATTGAAGGTTGGGACATAATGTTGTCGGATATGTGTGAGGGGGAGGAGAGGGTTATAATAATTCCACCAAGTCTTGCTTATGGGAAAAGAAGCATTAATGAGATTATAAAGGCAAATTCTTTTTTAAAGTTTAATATCATTTTAAGGAAAATTAATTAATGTTTAATCGAGTTTTTTGTAACGAAAATATTAAATATGAGATTTATAGGAAATTCTTTCATATTTCTACTTTAATATTTTTATTGTTTTATAAAATAAGTTTTTGGATGGGTCTTATATCTAGCCTATTTTTTTTGTTTGCATATTTAATGTTGGAAATATTTAGAATCATGGAAATAAATTTATTTTTTCTTAAAGGTATATCAGAAATAATAGTAAAGTCTAGAGAAGTGTCTTCGTGCAGAATATCTCTCTCCCCAATATTTTTGGTAGTGAGTATGTTTTGTACGTATTTTCTTATAGCTGAGCCTTTTAGTTATATTGGGATATTTTCCGCATGTCTTGGAGATGGCCTTGCAAGTCTTTTTGGCAAACTCATTCCATCTTTTAAACTTGTAAATAATAAAACATTCTCAGGCAGTGTTGTTGTCTTTTTGGTTGCTTTTATTGTTTGTTATTACTTTTTCCCAAATTTTATACTAGCATCAGTTATTGGGATGGGAGCGGTGCTTGTGGAACTTTTTGATTTTGAGAAATACGATAATTTGTTTTTGCCTGTAGGTGTATCGACTTTATCTTTTGTGTTGATTTCTTAAGGTTTATAGCCAATAGAAGAAAAGTTTGCCTGCTTCTTTTAAGTACATTGGTACTCCTATTAAGATTGGGATGAATGCATAAGGTATTTCTATGGAATTGAGATAAATTCCTGATATTATTAGTAATATTGATACAAAGAGTAAAAGATAGCTTAGATTTTTTTTCTTTAAGCATGCTACTAAAAAGTTTATTGGTATTAATAATAAGAATAAATAAACATAAAATTTATTGTTTTTTGTTGAAGAAAGGAAATCATATGTGTGGTCATAAGCATTAATAGGGACTAAAGAACTATAGATCATTGAAAAAGTGAAAATTAAGTAAATAGTGTAGGTTATTGATTTTATTTGAAAATCACATATATATAGGCTTAGAAAAAATAAATTTAGCAATGAAAATACGGTTATTAAATGATAAAATTTCATGAAATGATAAAATTCTAAGCTTAATATATTACTTAGAAGATAATATTTGAAAATAGAAATAGGTTCAAGTATATAATAACAAATGAAACAATAAAAAAATACAAATTGTATGTTGTTTGTTCTTTTATAATTGATGTATGTCCAAGTGGAGCCTATGATTCCAATGCTGAAGATAAAAAATGTATTGATCAAAATCAATAAGTTTTTATTATAGATTTTAATAAGATAGGTATTAAAATCTATATTAAAGTTTATATGATACATGAATATTGATATGACAATGATTCCTAAGGTAAAGGTTATTAAGAGGAAAATGTTTAATTTTGCAAAGATTGTTTTCATTTAAATTCCCAAGAATATATGTCTTTTTTCATTTTAATTACTTTTTTTATTCCAGCATCAAGTTTTGCAAAGAAATCTATTTTAGTTTTGTCTTCGATTAAATTAACATTTACAACATAATTTTTAAGTTCTGAGTCTTGGGCCTTTTCATTTGGAATAATGAAAGCCAATATATCATAAGCATTGTTATTGTTTAATGATAGCACTATTTTATAAAAATTTTTTGGGATTAGAATTTTATTCTTTCCAATAAATCCTTTATTTTCTGTTAAAATTCCTGCACTAACAATATAAATCTTTTCTTTTAAGATAGCCCATTTTCTAACTAGTTGTTCAAGTTTAAGCCAGATTCCTGAATTGAATTCTCTTTGTTGAGGCGATATGTTTGAGAGAAAATAAGTATCTAGCATTGCGTCTTTGGAAAAAGACATGTCAGCAGAACTGACGATGTGTCCTCTGTCATATCCGCTCTTTAGGTAATCGCTTAGCTTAGGAGAGATTCCTTTAATATCTTTATCTTCAAAAAATTTCTTGCTTCTCGTTATTTTTTTTTCTTTAAGTAAGGTTAAAGCTAGTTCAACCATTTCTCTTTTTAATTGGTAAGCTACCCATTCTGATTGTCTTGCACTCTCAGCATATCCTAAAGAGTAGTATTTTTTATGTAGCACTTGGGTAGTAAGATATCCTTTTGGTAGGAGATATTCTTCTTTTAGTTCTGTTGGGATTTCAGGTCCGTAAATTTTATCTTTGAGTTTTTCTAAATAATTGGAAGCTATTTTTTTTATGTTATTTAAGATTTTGGGATTTTGATATAAGAATAAAAATCCTAATAAGATTAATATGTAAAAACATAATAAAATTTTTAGCTTTTTCTTCATGAGTTTGCCCCTTTGCTATTTTTAAGATTATATCTAATACCAAAATCAAAAGAAATATTAAATGTATCAATAAATAAACATTCAATTTTTGAGTAGATGTTTAAGTAAGGTATAGCTTTTTTTGTAGAGAATTCAAAGAATATGTATGGTTCTATTACGTAAGGTAATTTGCTATAAAATTTAAGATCTCCTATTAAGTTTGTTGAAAGGTAAAATCGTCCCCCAATACCCATGGTAGAAGATAAATATTTTATTTTTTTAGATAAATTTATAGTATGCCAGTTTATTCCTATGCCAATGTAAGAGTTTGAATATTGAACTTTTTTGGATATGTTATAATCTTCAATCATTAGAATCATGCAAGTAGCTAAGAAATCAATATTGTTAATGGCAAATATGTAATAAGGTCTAAATAGTATGTGATTTATTTTTGAATTTAGAAAAAATCCTGTTCCAAGCCCTGCTCCTGTTGAATATATAAATCCTCTCTCTACTGAGAAAAAATTATTTCCAAGATTAGTTGATTGTAGACTTTCTTTATTATTTGTTTCGTCTATCTTTTGTACTTCATTATTTGAAGAATATAAACTGGTACATAGCAGTAAAAAATAAAATTCTATTATTTTTTTCATAATTAAATCAATTTAAATAATATAAAATAATTTGAAAATAAAGAAGAGGGGGGAATCTAGGTTGTTTGTACTATGGTAGAATTGAATTAAGTACTTAGGAGGTTAAAGGTTATGTTTTTAAATTATTTAAAGAAGGAACTTATTTTTGTATCTACTGAAATAAGTTCCAAGGCCGGGGCAATTAATTTTTTAGTTGATCAAGTAAGTAAAAGAGGCTATACACATGATAGAGCTAGATTTCTTCAGGGCTTGCTTGATAGAGAAAATATTGGTGATACATCTTGGGAAAATGGAGTTGCTATTCCGCATTTTATAGGAGATGTTGTAAGTTCAAGTTTTATTTCATTGCTTTATATAAAAGGTGATGGAATAAAATGGTCTGATGATAATCCTCCTGTTAATTTAATATTTTTAATTTGTATGTCAAAAAGCCAGCAAGGTGGTGACCATATTAAGTCAATAGCTTTCATAGCCAAATTATTCGAAGACGATGATTTTAAAAATGTGTTAAAAGTTATAAATAGTCCTGATGAAATTTATTCTTATATAGAAAATGTCGAGAAAACTTTTACAGATGACACTGCAAATGCTTCTAAGTTAGAAAAAATAGTGGCTGTGTGTGCTTGTCCTGTGGGCATTGCTCATACATATATTGCTGCTAAGAAGCTTGAAGTTGAGGTTAAAAGGCAAGGGTACAGCATTAAAGTTGAGACTCAGGGTTCTATTGGCATTGATAATCCTTTAACAGAGACGGATATTAAAGATGCTGATGTTGTAATACTTGCTGTGGACAAGGATATTGATGAAGAGAGATTTGATGGGAAGAGAGTTTATAAGGTTTCAACTGCAAAGACCATCAATAATGTAGAAAATGTTATTAAAGGAGCCTTTAGTGCACCAGTATTGCATTATAAAAATATTCATACTCTTAAAGATAAGTCTGGTAAAGGCAAGTCTGGTTTTTATAAGTATTTAATGAGTGGTGTCTCTCCTATGGTTCCAATTGTAGCAAGTGGTGGTATTTTAATAGCTCTTGGGATATCCTTTGCGGGAATTGGTTCTGATGGTCCAAATTTTGATGAGTATCCTTTTTATAAGACAATCACAGATATTGGTGCTGTGGCTTTTGGTATGATGTTGCCAGTACTTTCAGGGTTTATTGCTATGGCAATTGCCGATAAGCCGGGTCTTGCACCAGGTCTTGTGGGGGGTGTTCTTGCCAGAGATGTTAAGGCAGGATTTTTAGGGGCAATACTTGTAGGGTTTATGGCGGGTTTTGTTGCTAGATGGATAGCAAGAAGAAAGATTCCTGAATGGCTTAGACCTGTTATGCCTATATTTGTAATTCCGTTAATCAGTACTGTTATTATTGGGTTTTTCATGATTTATGGGGGTGTTTATATTGGCCAATTTATGGAATTGCTTGAGAATGGTCTTAAATCGCTCCAGAATAATTCAGAAACTTATGGTATTGTAGGGAAGTTATTTCTTGGATTAGTACTTGGTGCTATGGTGTCAATTGATATGGGAGGGCCTTTTAATAAAGTTGCATTCCTTTTTGGTGTTGGTATGATTCCTCAAGTGCCACAAATAATGGGTATGGTTGCATCAGCTATTCCTGTTCCCCCTATGGCTATGGGACTTGCTACTCTGCTTATGCCTAAATTATTTGAAGAGGAAGAGAGAGAGTCTGGAAAAATATCGTTCCTTATTTCTTTTATTGGTATTAGTGAAGGTGCTATTCCTTTTGCTGCTAGTGACCCTGCAAGGGTATTGCCTTCAATAGTGCTTGGAGGTGCTGTTGCAAGTATCATTGCGGCATTTTTAGGCGTTGCAGACCATGCTCCGCATGGAGGACCAATAGTTCTTCCTGTGGTTGATAACAAAGTGGGATTTATTATTGCAATAGCTGTTGGTGTTGCTGTTGCAACAAGTTTGGTTATCTTTCTAAAATCTTTAAAAGTCAAGGCATCTAAATGAGCGTTGATAATATATTTTTGATGAGAAATGAAATTAAGAAATATGATTGGGGTGGAATTAGTTTCATCCCCTCTCTTTTGGGACAAAGAGAAGACGGTTTGCCTAAAGCCGAGATGTGGCTTGGAGCACATAAGACATTTTCTAGTAAGATATTAGTTGATGGTCAGTACGTTTCTCTTTGTGATTTTTTAGAAAGTCATAAAGATCTTTTGGGATGTGAAAGTGAATTATCATTTTTATTTAAGGTTCTCTCAGCCCGAAGGCCTTTATCAATTCAAATACATCCTTCAAAAAATATTGCTTTAAAGGGCTTTAAACTTGAGAATGATAGAGGAATAGATATTAATGATTTTAAGAGAATTTATAAGGATGAAAATCCAAAGATAGAACTTGTTTATGCATTAAGTGATTTTTATGCTCTTAAGGGATTTTTGCCTTTCCTTGAAATTGAGAGTATATACAAAAAATTGAAATTAGATTTTCATTTTACAACGCATAAAGAATTTATAAAAACTATATTTAGTTTGCAAAAGTTTGATATTGAGGATGCTATTAATAAAGTGAAAGAAAATTTAGGTTCCATAGATGATTTTAGGGCTTATTGGTTTAATGAGATTTATAAGATTTATGGGGCAGATATTGGTCTTTTGGTATTTTTAGGAATGCATATTTTTAAATTAAATCCAGGTGAGGTGATTTATACAGAGAGTCAAGAAGTTCATGCTTATCTTAAGGGTGAGTGTCTTGAACTTATGACTAATTCTGACAATGTGATTAGGGCAGGTCTTACTACTAAGTATATTGACAAGGATGAAATGCTTAAGGTTGGTAAGTTTAAAGAGGGAATGTTTTCATTATTAAGGGGCGAGAATATTAATGATTTTAATGTATTTAAGCTTCCAGGTACTAATTTAAGTTTATTTCAAAGAGATATAAATGGAAAGATTTGCTTTAAAAGAGATGGTGTAATGATATTATTAGTCTTGAATGGGGAAATTCAGATTAATAATAAGTTTTTCCTTAAGAGGGGGGAAAGCGTATTTATAGGGAACTGCGGTAAAGAATTATTAATTTGCGGAAATGGAGTAATTTTTATTGCACTCTCTTTATAGTAAAATATTGGTATTTTGACTTTAGTAAAGTTTATTGTTTATATTAAAACTTTGATAAACCCAATTGAGAAAAATTTGAATCTCATTCCTTCAAACACTATTTTTGGCTTTGTGAGAAATATTGTTGGACCGAGTGTAGGATAAATTTTAAATCCTAATGATAAATTTTTTATAATTTTATATTCTATTGATAAAGGTAGCCTGGTTACTATTGCTATTCTGTCATAAGGAGCAGGTTGTTTACTTCCAGGGGAAGTTAGATTTGCTTGGGACCAGTCTGCTCCAATTCCAAAGCCCCCTCCAACTATGAAAGATCCTCCTATTTGTTGTCTGAAAATTAGATCAATGGCAATTAAATTGTAAGGTTTAAAATTTGTAGAGTTGAAGTATAAGAAACTACCATATCCAAGATCTATGTCTACATATGGAACCGAGATTAAAAGATTGATAAGAGGATTTCCAAGTCCTGTTCCTGCTGCAAATGAATAAGGATATTTTTTGATTTTCATTGCATGGGGATTTGTAATAATGTTTGGTTGGGATTTTGGTGGGGCGGGTTGAGGATGAGGTTTTGGGGGAGTGGGTTGAGGCTGGGGCTTTGGGGGATCGAGTTGAGGCTGAGGTTTTGGAGGGGCGGGTTGAGGCTTTGGGGGGATAGGTTTATCATTTGTGGTGCAGGTGATCCCATCAGTTTCTTGTTGGCATTTAATGGAATAAGATTCATCAGATTGAGAGAACGCAAAATGGTATAAGCCAAATATTAATAATAATATAAATATTTTTTGAGCGTTTTTTTCCATTAATTTTCCTTTATATGTATATTTTTATGAATCCAAAACCAAAAAATACAAATCTTATTCCTTCCGTTGATGTGGGGTTGAATATCATTGTTCCACCAATTGTTGTTACAGCCTTAAAGCCTATTACAATATTGTTAAAGAAACTGTATTCCAATATAATAGGAAGCCTAAGCGCAATGCCTAATCTGTTGTTAGATGAGGTTATTGAAAATTCCTCTTGTTTAGGTGTATTACTTTCCCCGGTTATATTTGAGGCATCTTGTTCATTTGGTTTTATTTGAGATAGATCAACCCCTATACCAATACCACCGGCGATCATTGTATTCTTGTAAATTTCTTCTTTAAATAGGATATCAGTTCCAAAAATAATATAAGGTATGAAATTGTTAGGATGTAATCCATTAAAGCCCCCATATCCAAGATTCATGTCTACATATGGGAAATTAATTATGATATTGACTATGGGATTGCCAATTCCAAACCCTATGCCGAATATTCTTTGTTGTGTTTGTTGCTTGTTTAATATTCTATTAAGTTCTGCTGGATCAAGTGTTGTTGCAACAGATAAACTTGTTAAAAAAATCATAATCAGTTTTAATAATGTTTTCATAAATCCTCCTCCAACTTATGTCTTCTGATTAGGTGTGCATAATTCTTAAAATTATATTTCATAAAAAGTAAGATATTAAGGGATTCTCTAGTAGTTGATATTTTTATGATTTTTTTTATTTTGTATATTTTGAGTGTTGAAATTTTTTTCATATCAACATGTTTCTGCCAATTTTGAGTCATGAAAATTAGATTTATTTGCTTGTATTTTATTAGGTGATATTAACTTTTGGTTAAGTTTTAAAATGTAATAACTTAGGAAGTTATTAATATTAATAAAATTCAATCTTGGTTTTTTGGAACTGGTGAGTAGAGGGTTATTTGTGGTATTCTTGAGGTTATTTTTTAGTTTAAATTTTTGGCATGGTATTATAGTTAAGCTTATAAGTATTGTTTTACATATTTTTTTCCAATATCTATTGTAAAATACAAACATATTTTTGCAACTTATAAAATAAATATTAGAGCAAAGATTTATATTAAAAATATGTTTGACATATTTTTAATATAAATATAAATTTAAGTATAGATTTGACTTACAAGTTGGTAAGGCTATTTTTTTATTCTTTCACATGCTTTTTAAAGATGTATTTTTAATGTATGATTTTTATTTAGTGTTTTTACTATTTTCTTATTGGTTAAATTACGGTGTTTAGATTAGAGATCTAAATAGCAGATCTGGATGATTATAGACAAAATGTCATTAATTGTAAAACAAAAGAAATTTTTTGCTTTGCAATGCAAATTATGTTGTTTCTTATAATTAGGATTTCTAAAATTTTTCAAAGAAGGTGAAGTTTATGGGTGATTTTATTTCTTCAAAGGAAGAAGAGTTTTCTAAGTGGTATTTAGATATAGTGCAAAAGGCAAAACTTGTTGATTATAGTCCTGTTAAAGGTTGTATGGTTATTATGCCTTATGGATATGCTATTTGGGAGAGAATTAAGAGCATACTTGACGGTAAGTTTAAAGAGACAGGGCATGAGAATGCATATTTCCCATTGCTTATTCCTTATGAATTTCTGGAGAGAGAAAAAGAACATGTTAAGGGATTCTCACCTGAACTTGCCGTTATAACAACTGCGGGTGGTGAAGAATTAGCAGAACCTTTGGTTTTAAGGCCTACTTCTGAGACAATTATTTGGAATATGTATAGCAAATGGATAAAATCTTATAGGGATTTGCCTGTTAAAATAAATCAATGGGCAAATATTATTCGTTGGGAGAAAAGAACAAGACCATTTCTTCGTACTACTGAGTTTTTATGGCAAGAAGGGCATACTGCACATGAGACTGCTAAGGAAGCTTTAGAGGAAACTTTATTTATTTTAAACCTTTATAAAAGGTTTGTTGAGGATTACTTAGCTATTCCTGTATTTTGTGGGCAGAAGACGGAAAGGGAAAAATTTGCAGGCGCTGTTTCTACTTACACAATTGAAGCATTAATGCAAGATAAGAAAGCTTTACAAGCAGGTACATCTCATTATTTGGGATTGAATTTTGCCAAGGCTTTTGATGTTAAGTTTCAGAATAAGAAAGGTGAGATGGATTATGTTTTTGCCACTAGTTGGGGAGTTTCAACTAGGTTAATTGGAGCATTAATTATGGTTCATTCTGATAACAAAGGTTTAATATTGCCACCAAAAATAGCACCAATTGAAATTATTGTTGTTCCTATTTTTAAAAGAGATGCTGATGCTAATCAAAAGATCCTTGAATATTCGATTATTATTTTTAATCTTTTAAAAGAAGCAAAGTTTAGAGTTGAGCTTGATAGAGATGTCAAAAATTCGCCAGGCTTTAGATTTGCTGCTGCGGAACTTAAAGGAATTCCAATACGAATAGAGATAGGTTTTAATGATATTCTTATGAACTGTGTTACTGTTGCAAGAAGGGATAAAGATAAAAACTCTAAGTATCAAGTATCAGTTGAAGAGTTGTCATCTAAAATGCGCTATGAGCTTGATACTATGCAATGTGAATTATTTAATAGAGCATTAGAGTTTAGAAATTTGCATACAAAAGAAATTATTGGATTTAAAGAGAATGACTATGATACTTTTAAGACTTATATTAATGAACATTTAGGATTTATACTCTCTTCATGGTGTGGGAGTGAAGTTTGTGAAGAGAGCATTAAAAATGATACAAAAGCTACAATACGATGCATTCCTGAAGATTTTCAAAATAGACCTTTAAATGGTTTGACTTGTATTTATTGCAATGCAGCAGCCAAGCATCTTGTCTTATTTGCAAGATCTTACTAATTGAGTACATTTAGAGATTAATTTTAAGTATCTTTTAATTCATTAAAATCTATTATTTGCATTATTGCAATATTGGAGGTGAAGTCGATCATTAGAGCTAGAGATGTTAAGATTGGAAGTATTGGAATTATATTAGAGTAGCTAAGTTCAATTCCTTTTGTATAAGTTGAGCATAGCATTGTAATTATATAAATTAAACTGTTTGGTATGTGTGGAAATGCGAAAATAAAGAGAAATGCCAATATGCTCATATAGCTTATTTCGTAGATTGATATGGGCAAGCTAGAGTAAGATTTTAAAATAATAAAAAATGAAATTGTTGAGATAAAAATTGTTCCAAATTTAGAAATAAAGTTGATTATTGGTATATTTATGATTATTGATTTTTTTATGTTTATTCTTTCATTTTTAATATCTTCTATTAAGACAGAATAGGGGACATAAGTATCCATTGTTAAGCCAGCAAATATTATATTTTGGATGGATATTAATATGTTCTTATATGATAATTTGAAATTTTTAGTTAATCGATAGCTAATCATTGGAATTATTATTAAAATAATTATTATTGTCCATAATGATAAAAAGATTATGCTATCTATGTAGTATTGATAATTTTTAAAATTTTTTAAGTTTGTAGTATATGCTGCTGTGATAAAAATAATTCCAAAGTGTAAGATTTCGACAACTATTCCGTTTGCATTATAAAAAAGGTTTGATATACTTAGAATAAGTTCTCTGGCAATTCTTCCCTTTTGTTTTGCATAATAAAAACTAGCGCCAATAATAATTGAGATAATATAAATACTTAAGAGATTTGGGTTGTTATTTGTGAGTATTGTAAAAATATTTTTTGGGAAAAATGTTTCAAGAAGTTCTGTTTTATCAAACATATATAGATTTTGAATATTTTTGTCTAATATTGGAATTCTTTGTGGTAGATATATTGTTGCAACTGCAATGGATATTATTACCCCTATAATGTTAATTAATATTCCATAATAGATTGTTTTTCCAAATAATTTTTTGAATTTTTTATTTTCAATAATGTTTTCTATGCCAAGTGGAATTGAAAATATTAGAAAAGGAATTAAGGAGAGATAGGCCAATCTTATGAAAATATGTGATAGTGTATTGTAAACTTCGGAGGGAAGAAATAATCCAAGCAGTATTCCAGTAAATATTGTTAGAGAGAATTTTATTTTTGTATTCATAAGTTTTTCCTTTGCGAGTTTGAAAAATAGTATTATTAGCATAATAAATTTTACTAAATTTTTTGGTAAATATAAACTTTGGTAATATTATTTATTATTAAAACATGTAAGTAAGTCCGATTTTGGAGAGAAAAGTTTTTGTATAAGTATCCTGACTTGGTCAATACAGATTTAAATTTAAAGTTGCCTGAAATTAATGTACTAGAAGAACATGATAAAAATTTTTTTACCGATGATTATTATAAAAATCTTATCTTAAGTGATAAGGATATTGGCATTAGGCTTCATAAAGCATTGTTAGATTATTTAAGTCCACAATCGGTACAAGAAGGTGAGAGAGTTGCTAATTATAGGCAAATAATTAATATTTATTGGGGATTTTTGAAATCAATAGCCAAAAATGTTTTGAATTTAACAATTGAACAAAAAGTTTTATTGAGATTTGCTGCTCTTCTTCCAAATGCTCTTAGTAGTGAACTTAAATCTTTAATTTCCAGGACCATTTGGGATAATAATTATAATGAACCATTTATCTATTTCGATGAATGGATTTATGGCGTTAATGAATTGAAGTTAAGAAAGCTTGCAATCGATGAGCCGGTGGCAAATATTAAAGATGATGATGTTAAGAAGATATTGTTTAATAAGCAAGAAAAGCTTTTAGCTAATATTGATTTTGCAAAGAGTAGTCTTAAGAAAAGTGATAAGGTAAGGATTGAAGCTATTACTAATCTGAAAAGTATGTTCAAATTTTTATTCGTTGAGACGTCATCTAATCATGAGATGCTTACAGATGAATTTGAAGTGGGAACAATTTATTCTGATGATATTTTAAAACCTTTAAATTTCGCGTCTCATTGCATTGATAGCTTGGTAAAGACTAATAGGGAAATTGTGTCTTTAATTTCTCAGATTAAGGGGGCAAATAAGGAGCTTCTTGAGATTAAAGATAGAATTCAAGAGATCGATATGCCTAGTTCTTCTACTATTGCAGTTGAAGAAGTTGGATCTTTAATGGAGGCTAATAAGCTTACTATTGGGCCTAGAGGCAATCATTTTCCAATATTACTTAAAAGTAATGTGGTTGCAGATCCCCAGTTTTTTGGTAGTAGGGAGAGAGTCATTCAGCTTGTCAGAGAAATTGAAAGTATTCAGCCTAGAATTTTTTATAAAAATTATAGAGGAGATTTATTAAGGATTGTTCCTTATTTTATATTAATACCATCTTATGGTGAGAGAGGAATTTGTTGGGAGCCTGTTGATATTAAAAACCGAGCTAATGGACGAGGTAAAATCTTAATACCTATGTATTCTAAGGATTTAAGAAAAGCTATCATTTTGGGTATTGGGGATTTTCTTTGGGAGCTTGCAAAAGATCAAGCATCGTTTAGATGGATGGAAACAGGAATAACCGGTCAGTATTATGAATACTATTCTAAATTTATTAAGAAAGGCAATATTAAAAATTTCTTTTTAGATGACTATTTCCTTTGGTTAGATAAGGAAAGCAAGGGAATTCAAAAGATTGAGAGGATGGTTCGCGGAATAATGTGGCGCAATACTCCTTTTCCTAAAGATTTAAAGGAAGAGCTTAGTAAAAAATCTTTTGTATATAAGACCCTTTTTGAAAAGGATAAAAATATTGAAATGTCAGATAGTTATTAGTTGCTTTATATTATTTTATACTTTTTGAAAATATTTCTTATATTTTTATTTTTTAAGTTCTTAATTTCTTTTTTATACTCATCTTTAATATAAGCATTTTTTTTAAGTAATAGCTCAATTAAATCAGTATTTTCAATTTCTATTGCAGCTTGCATAGGTGTTTTTCCATTCTTAAGAGTAAGGCTTAAATCAGCACCTTTTTCTTTTAAAAGATTGAACATTGTTTCATTGTTTAAGTATATTGCCCAAAATATTGATGGATATTCTGTTTCGTCTATTATGTTGATTTTAATTCCATAGTCTATTAATGTTTTAGTAGTGTTAAAATCGTTATTGATTATCGAAATTGATAGTGGAGATATTTTATGTTGAAAATTTATTTCTGCTGAAAGATTTAGAGCTATTAAAGTACCCTTTATATTTTGGAAATATACGGATGTGATTAGAAAGTCATTTTTGATTTTTTGTAACTCTTTTAAGATATTGTTGTTATTTAGATCTATTGATTCTATAAAACTATTTAGCTTTTTTTTATTTGTTTCATATTCTTTATTGCTAGGATTATAAATTGTTTTTGATAATTCTTTTATTAATTTTATGTTTTCATTTGCATTTAAGAGTGTAATCAGTTGTGTTAATAATAGTATGCGCATTATTTTCATTGATTCTAACCTTTAAGTAGTTTTTTGGGATTGTTTTGTAAGTATATCTTGACTAGGCTGAGCATTATTAAACAGTATGACTGCGATTTTATCCTTGTCATTAATTATTATTAAATCATCTTCAACATTTTTAGGGGATATGAATATGAGTTGTAAGGCACTGTTTGTATAGTCTAGCAGACAAAAATATTCTTTTCCTTCCGTGCTCATTAATTTAATGGCGTTTTTATATGAAATTTGTAAATTTGGACTAAGTCCTATTATTTCAAATGTTCCAGAACTTGGGAGATTGTAAATTTTTTTATCTGTTTCCCAAACAAAAGTTTTATCGCGCTTAAATTCAATATTCCCATATTGTGTATTTATTAAGGTTCCATAAGATATTAATCTATTTATTAGATTTTGATTTTGCTTTTCTGCTTCAAGAATAATTTTTTCGATATTTTGTTCAATGATAACGAATTTAGATTCAAAGTTGCGTTCTTTAACTTTTACGATTGATTTATAGTAGTTTTGAGTGTCTCTTTCTAAGATAATAAAATCTTCATCTGAAGTTTTAGATCTAAATAGAAATCCATTAGGTTTGACTTCCTCAACAATATTGAATTTGAAATGTAAGTTTAATTCGGGCATATTAATTTTTATTTCATTTTTGGGAGTAAAAAATAGACCATAGTCTTCTCTTAGGAGATTGGTGTTATAAGTATTATTGGCGATCATTTTTTCGTAGTAGAGTGGTCTTAAGTATTTAATATTTTTAAATGTATCAATTACATCATTTTGCAAGACCTGATCTAGTGGACTTGTGAGTATTGTTCCTGGAATATTATCAAAAACTTCAAGTGAGTAATTGAAAACATAACCTTTATATCCATCTTTTGTTAATGCGTGTAGCCATCTCCCTTTAAGTGAGCCTGCTTCTGTTTCTTCCCCAATGTGTATTATTTTTAAAATAGCTTCTTTTGGAATTCTATATATTATGTTTTCTCTATAGTTGTCTGGAGATGTTCTTAAGGGCAAGAGATCTTTTTTACTTATAGCATATTTGTTTACGTATGGTTGAATACTTAGTTTAAATTTTTCTGCTTCTTCTTTTGTTTGAAACTCTTCTATTGTAAATTTATGTACGATAAATTTTGTTCCATTATAGTTTATTGTTATTATTTGTTTTTCTTGGTCGGTATTTTCTATTTTAACAAGTGATCCGTTTGGTAGTTTTTCTTTGTTGTTTGAATCTAGAACAATACCGTATTTATTGTTATGATTAAGGCAAGATAGAAATAATATTAGCAATAAGATGTAAATTAATTTTTTATTCATGTTTAAATCCTGATAGTTTTTATTGATCTTAAGATGTGTTTTGTTATACATGACCTTTATTATATAATAAAAGTAATGAAGTTATTAATTCAAGCGTTTGGACTAATGCTGGTTTTTAGCTGTTGTAAGATTAAACAAGGTGAAATTCAAAGTCTTGTAGATCTCTTAGAAGAGTCAAGTAAAAAGGGTTTAGATAGATTTCTTATTGTTGATAGAATAGTCAACATTCATATGCGCAATAAAGATTATAAAGATGCTTTAAGAGCTGTAAATCAAGGAATTGTTAATGATGAGAGCGGAGAATATTATCCTTTGTATTTTTATTTGATGGGCAATATATATTCTTCCATCAAAGAAGATTTAGTGGCTTTTACCTATTATAGATATGTTGTTGATAGTTTTGATGATTACATTTATGAAAATAGTTCTGTAAAATTAGATATTGCAAAAAGGGTGATCAATTTAGATATTGAAGCTGGAGATAAAGTACGTTATTATAAACTATTGCTTAATGATAATGCTGAGAGTCTTACGAATGCAGATAGGGGCAATTATTATTATAATCTTGCTTTAAGTTTAGAGAGTATTCAAGATTATGATGATGCGTATTTCTATTATAAAAAATTGCTTTCAATACCAAGGTCGGATTTAAGAATAGATTCAATAGATTATTCGGGTGTTATTACTAAGATTAATTATTATAATAATCCAGACTTTGTGATTTATAGAAATTTGAATGATTTGATTCAAGATGTTAAGAGATATATTTTTTCTGGAAATACTGCAAAATTATTGAGCATAAGGGATAAACATAATTTTTTTATTCAAAGTTGGGATCAAAGGGGTGGAAAAAGCAATTCAATTAATACAAACAGTTTTTTGACAACGATGATTAAGCTTGGAAGTAGGCGAAAAAATGGAATACAGTTTGCAAGTAGTTTTGAAGCTGATTCTAGTGATGATATATCTTATCTTGGATCTAGTGGTTGGGAGCACATTTGGGAATGGTATTTTGTCTTTAAAAAGATTTCTTATCCAAAAGATCCAGAAATTAATAATGGTTGGGCTTGGATAGGCGTTTATTTGGGAAAAAAATAGGGAGATTTGATGTGAATTTACTAAGTAGTCTTTTGAGTTTTTTATTTTTATTTTATTCTAATGTCTCTATTATAAATGATTCTTTATCTAAGTCTAGCATAAAGAGAACAATTGATTGGGATACAAAAGTCGTTTATTTTGATATTATTAAGCCAGTAGATGAGGATAGATTTGGTAGAGTTGGACTTGATTCTACGTCTAGATTAGTGTTTAGCGTTAATGATTTGAAGGATACTTTAATAAGGCAGTCTCTTTTTGAAATGACAATTGATACTGATAATACTTTTAAGGATTATTTTGACTCTGATCCCCATTTAATACTTTATTTTTCAGGACTTGATAGTATTTTAAAAAGGGGATACACTAAGTATTCAGAGGATTTAAAAAACATAACTGTTAGGTATGAGCTTTCTCTTTTTCCTGATTTTATGAACTTGTTTTTATCTCATAGTAAGCCTTATAGAGCTTTTTATCCATTAACAAGTACAGGTGCTGATCAGTTTGTTTATACTGGAATTATTATTTATGCGGGTGATGATTATGAATCTTCCTCAGGTGGTGTTGTGAAATTAACGGATGCTTTCTTTATTAAGATTTATGATGAGAATATTAAGCTTTATTTTGATAAAAGAATGGTTGCGCCAGATACACTTAGGAAGTGGGGAATGCTTGAATATACAAATGACGTCTCTTATAAGAATAAGAATAGAGTTGGGGATTATCCTTTAAAGTTGATTGCTAAAGGAGTTTATGGTAAAAATCATTCAGATATCATACTTGATGAGTATTCTATTAATAAGATATTTTCAAATAAGAATAATGTTAATCTTTTAAGAGAAGGTAAGCTTGTTATTATTAAATAGGAGTCTGGAAATATAATTTTGGGACTTGTCTTTTTTCAGATAATAAATTAACATGATATAAGGGTTTATTATAAAGGGAAGAAATGCCCTTGTAGCTCAGGTGGTAGAGCACCACCATGGTAAGGTGGCGGTCGTCGGTTCAAATCCGATTGAGGGCTTTTAGTCAGGAGTGTTATTATGGGCAAGAAAAAAGGTAAAGGTGCTGTTGAGCTTATAGCTTTAGTATGTGAGGAAACAGGAATTAGAAATTATACGACTACTAAGAATAGGCGTAATAAACAAGAAAAATTGGAATTAATGAAGTATTGTCCAATTCTTAGGAAACATACTCTTCATAAAGAAGGTAAAATAAAATAACTAAAGTGATAGGTCAGTAGTTCAAGGGTGGAACGGCGGTCTCCAAAACCGCATGTTGGGGGTTCGAGTCCCTCCTGACCTGTTGTCTGTATTGTTAAAGAGGGGCTTTTAAATGTTTAAATTTGTTAAAGAAAGTGTTTTAGAACTTAAGAAAATAACATGGCCTAAGTATAGTGAAGTAATAGGCAGCGGGAAGCAAGTTTTTTGGTTGGTTGTTTTTATTTCTATTTTTTTAGGTATAGTGGATTATATCATGTATCTTGCTATAGCTTATGTATTTTAAGGAAAGATTATGTCCAGGGCCTGGTATGTATTACAGACTTTTTCTCAGTATGAGAAAAAGATAGAACAAGAGATAAAACTCTTGATCAGTGAAGGTATTTTTGGTAGTAATGTTTTAGATGTTAAGGCCCCTATTGAAAGGGTAGAGGAGATAAAAAACGGGAAAAAGCGGATACGAGAGAGAAAGATTTGGCCGGGATATATTCTAATTGAGTTAGATCTCCCTGAACAGGACTGGAAAAGCACTGTAGCTAATATTATTAAACTTCCGGGTGTTGTAAATTTTGTTGGCACTAATAAAGAGCAAAAACCACTTCCAATCAGTGATGAAGAAGTTAAGAGTGTCTTTATGCTTGCTGGAGAGATTAAGGCAGATAAGTCTATTTTTATACTTTATGATTTTGAAGAAGGCGAGCGAGTTAGAATTAAAGGAGGGCCTTTTGATTCTTTTGAAGGGATTATTGGGTCTATCGATTATGAGAAAAAGAAATTGAAAGTTGCAGTTCAAATTTTTGGGAGATCAACTCCTGTTGAGGTTGATTTCCAACATATAGAGAAAATTTAATAATTAGTATATTAATGGGAGCTTAAAGGCGTTATTACCATAAGGAGTTATTTATGTCTAAAAAAAAAAGAGAGGTTGCTTGGATCAAGCTTCAAGTTCCAGCTGCTCAAGCTGCTCCAGGAGCTAAAATAGGTCAGGCCCTTGGACCCCATGGTGTTAGTGGTCCTCAGTTTGTTAAAGAATTTAATGAGAGAACAGCTAAAATGGAGCCAGGGATTGTCGTTCCTGTCATTATTACTGTTTACAGTGATAAAAGTTTTTCATTTATTGTAAAAACTCCACCGGCTTCGATTTTAATTAAGAAGGCTGTTGGAATAGAGACAGGTTCTAAGAAATCAAATACAGAAAAGGTTGGAACTATATCAAAAGAAAAAGTAATGGAAATTGCAAGAGTTAAAATGCCAGATTTGAATGCAAAAACCGAACTGGCAGCATTTAATATCATTGCAGGAAGTGCTCGTTCTATGGGTGTTGAGGTAGAAAAATAATGGCTAAGAGTGGGAAAAAATATATGCAAGCTATCTCTAAGATAGATAAGCTTAAATCTTACAGCATAGATGATGCAATCTCTTTATTAAAAGAGATCAAATTTGTTAAATTCGATGAGACTATAGATGTATCTATTAATCTCAATTTGAAGAAGAATCATACAGTTAGAGATACAGTTGTTTTGCCAAATCAGTTTATGAAGGAAAAGAGAATACTTGTTTTTGCAAAAGGTGATAGAGCCCAAGAGGCAAAGGAAGCTGGTGCTGCTTATGTTGGGGATGATGATCTGATTAACAAGGTTAAAGGCGGTTTTAGTGATTTTGATATTGTTGTTGCAACACCTGATATGATGAAAGATGTAGGGAAGCTTGGTCCTATTTTGGGTAAGAGAGGATTGATGCCAAATCCTAAGACACAAACGATTACAAATGATTTAAAGGGAACAATAGCTGGTCTTAAGAAGGGTCGTACAGAGTTTAGGGCAAATAAAAATGGTGTGCTTAATTTTTCTGTTGGTAAGTCTTCTATGGATAACAAGAAGATAAAGGAAAATTATGATGAATTTATTAAAGAATTACTTAAAAGACGACCAAGTGATTTAAAGGGGACTTTTGTGGATAGTGTTTATATTTCATCTACCATGGGGCCTTCTGTAAAGATTGATTTTGTTTAGGAGTTGAATTATGCATGCAAAGATAAATCCTAAAAAGGTTGAAATGTTTAATTCGTTGAAAGAGTTTTTAGATGGTAAGGATAATATTTTTTTCCTAGATTATAGGGGATTAACAGTAGCAAAGCTTACTGAGTTGAGAAATAGAGTTGAAAATGAGAAAGGTGAATTAAAGGTTGTCAAAAATAATATAATGAAGAGAGTTTTGAAAGATAAGCATATGGAAGGTTTTGATTCTTATCTTTTAGGGCCAACAGCTGTTGTTACCGCTGTTGATGAAGCTAATGTGGTTGCAAAAATTTTTTATGAGTTTGTTAAAACTAGCACTTTAAAAGTTAAGGGAGGTTTTGTTCTGGGAGAAGTTTATGATGAGGCTAAACTTAATGCATATAGTAAACTTCCTACTAAGAAAGAAGCTATTTCTTTATTTATGAGTGTTCTTAAGGCTCCAATGTCAAAACTTGCAAGAACTTTAAAGGCTTTGTCTGATGTTAAAGTTGAATCATAACAGTGTTAGTCTTAATACGGTGCATGCTATCACTGTTTGAAATAATATAAAAGGAGTTAAGTTAATATGGCACTAAGTAAAGAAGATATTTTAACATGGCTTGAGGGAGCTAAAACAGCTGAAGTTGTTGAGCTTATAACAGCTATTGAGGAAAAATTTGGAGTTACTGCTGCTGCAGTTGCTGTTGCTGCTGCTGGACCTGGTCCTGCTGCTGGTGCTGAGGAACAGACAGAATTTGATGTAATGCTTGTATCTTTCGGAGATAGTAAAATAAATGTTATTAAAGAAGTAAGGGCTATTACTGGACTTGGACTTGGGGAAGCTAAAGCCTTAGTTGAAGCTGTTCCTAAGGCAGTTAAGGAAGGTGTTTCAAAAGCAGATGCTGAGGAAATAAAGAAGAAACTAGAAGCAGTTGGTGCAAAAGTTGAAATTAAGTAAAACATTAAAAATATGCCAGATTTGTTATTCCACATGTCGTTTTAATGGCATGTGGTTTATTGTGTCTTAAAAAAGGAGTCTTTTAATGATAAAAAGGGTTCATCTAGGACAAGGAAAAGCCGAAGAAATCTTAGACTTACCTAACCTAATAGAAATACAATTGAATTCTTATGAGAAATTTTTGCAGCTTGAGAGATTGAAATCAAATAGACCTTTGCTTAATGAAGGCCTTGAATCTGTTTTTAGGGATGTTTTTCCTATGAAAAGTAGCAATGGTGAGGTTGCACTTGAATATGAGAAATACTATATTGAATATGATTCTCTTAGTTTTACTGAAAAAGAATGCAAAAGAAAGGGCCAAAGTTATGAGGCTGTTTTAAAAATAAGATTAAATTTGCAGTTTCTAACAACAGGGGAGATAAGACAAAAGGATGTCTATATGGGGACTATTCCTTTAATGACCGATAGAGGGACTTTTATTGTTAATGGTGCTGAGAGAGTAATTGTATCGCAGATTCATAGATCCCCTGGGGTTGTTTTTTACAAGGAAAAAGACTTGTATTATGCTCGTATTATTCCTTATCGTGGTTCTTGGTTGGAATTTGAGATAGACTCAAAAAAAGATTACCTTTATGTTAAGATAGACAGAAAAAAAAGAATACTTGTTACTCTTTTCTTAAGGGCTTTAGGTCTTAATACTAGAGAGAGAATAATTGAAACTTTTTATAAGATTAGAAAAATTGAGGTCAATGAAGATACTAAAAGAGAAATCACAGGGCAATATTTAGCAACAAATATTATTATAAAAGAAAATATGACTTATCGGGCAGGTGATAAGATAACTTTGCAAGATATTGAAGATTTCTTGCAAAATGGAGTAAAAGAGATAGACCTTATTGATTTTGATGGGTATGATAGTGTTCCTGGGAAACATTTTATTAGTTCCGATGTTATTTTAAATTGTTTCGAGAAAGAAGATGCTTATTTTTCTCTAAAAGATGGATTTAAAGAGCTTTCAAGAGAATCTGTAATGCTTGCGGTTTATAGTGTGCTTTTACCTGGCGAGCCAATATCCATTGATAATGCTGAGAGTGATTTAAGAAATGTGTTTTTTTCAGAGAAGAGATATGATCTAGGTCATGTGGGTCGATACAAGCTTTCTAAAAAGTTTGGTCTTGATGACTTAACGACCTCAGTTCTTACTATGACAGATATAGTAAATACAATATCCCATCTTTTAAGAATATATGATGGTCATGATGTTCTTGATGATATTGATCATCTTGGAAATAGAAGAGTTCGTTCTGTTGGTGAGTTGCTTACAAATATATATAAAGGTGCAATGTCAAGAGTAGAGAAAATTGCAAAAGATAGAATGTCTAATAAAGAGGTGTTTAATCTTAAGCCCCAAGAATTAATAAGTGTTAAACCTATTGTTTCTGCTGTTAAAGAATTTTTTGCAACTAGTCAGCTTTCACAATTTATGGATCAGGTTAATCCTTTAGCTGAATTGACTCATAAGAGGCGTCTTAATGCTTTGGGCCCTGGAGGACTCTCAAGAGATCGTGCAGGTTTTGAAGTAAGAGATGTGCATTATACCCATTATGGTAGAATGTGTCCTATTGAGACCCCTGAGGGACCAAATATTGGTCTTATTGTGTCTTTAGCTACTTATGCAAAGGTAAATGATTATGGTTTCTTAGAGACCCCTTATAGAAAGGTGGTTGATGGCAAGGTCACTGATGAGATCGAGTATTTGTCTGCAATTGATGAGGAAAAAAAATGTATTGCTCAGGCAAATGCTGCTATTAATGCTGATGGTAATTATATTGATGATTTAATTTCTGTTAGAGTTTCTGGTGATTATACGACAATGATTCCTAAGAATATCGATTATATGGATGTCTCACCTAGACAGTTAATTTCTGTTTCCTCAGCATTAATACCTTTTCTTGAGCATAATGATGCAAACCGTGCTCTTATGGGTTCAAATATGCAACGTCAGGCAGTTCCTTTATTATTTCCACAACCACCTATTGTTGGTACTGGTATGGAGAGAATAGTTGCAAAGGATTCTGGTGTTGTTGTTAAGGCAAAAAGGTCAGGTATAGTCGTGTTGGCAACGAGCAAGAAAATAGTTATAAGACCTGAGGATGCAGCTGATGATCATGATTTAGATGAATATGAACTTGCTAAATATGAGAGGACAAATCAGGATACTTCTTTTAATCATTCAGTTTTAGTTAAAGAGGGTCAAGTAGTTAATAAGGGAGAGATAATAGCTGATGGCCCTGCTACTAAATATGGAGAAGTGGCACTTGGTAATAATCTGCTTGTTGGTTTTATTCCTTGGAATGGATTTAATTATGAAGATGCTATATTAATCTCTGAGAGGATTATAAAGGAAGATCTTTATACTTCAATTCATATTAAAGAATTTAGTATTGAGGTAAGGGAAACTAAGCTTGGGCCTGAGAAAGTTACAGCTGATATTCCCAATGTTAGTGGGAAGATATTAAATAAGCTTGATGAGAATGGAATTGTACGAATAGGAACTTATGTAAAGCCGGGTGATATTTTAATTGGTAAGGTTACACCAAAATCGGAGGGAGACATTACTCCTGAATTTAAGCTTTTAACGTCTATTTTTGGTGAGAAGGCAAAAGATGTTAAGAATAATTCACTTAAAGTACCACATGGTACTGAAGGTACTGTAATTGATGTTCAAAGAATTACTAAGGATGATGTTAACAATCTTCCACCCGGTGTTGATGAGATATTGAAGGTTTATATTGCCAAGAAAAGAAAACTTAAAGAGGGTGATAAAATGGCAGGGAGACATGGAAATAAGGGTGTAGTTGCAAAGATTCTTCCCGTTGAAGATATGCCATATCTTGCAGATGGAACTCCTCTTGATATATGTTTAAATCCCTTAGGAGTGCCGTCCCGTATGAATATTGGGCAATTAATGGAGTCTCAGCTTGGTCTTGCTGGTAAATATCTTGGTGAATATTATGATGTTCCTGTGTTTGAATCTGCTACAAATGAATGCATTCAAGAGAAGTTAAAGAAAGCTGGATTTAATGAAACATCAAAAGCAGTTTTATATGATGGATATACAGGAGAACCATTTGAGAATGAGGTAATGGTTGGAATTATATACATGCTTAAGTTGCATCACCTTGTTGATGATAAGATGCATGCAAGGTCTACAGGGCCTTATTCACTTGTATCTCAGCAACCTCTTGGAGGAAAGGCACAATTTGGTGGTCAAAGACTTGGAGAGATGGAAGTCTGGGCACTTGAGGCTTATGGAGCTGCTCATACCCTTCAAGAACTCTTAACAGTAAAATCAGATGATATGTCAGGTAGAGTTAAGATATATGAGAATATAGTTAAAGGTATTCCTACTAATGTATCTGGAATTCCTGAATCTTTCAATGTTTTGATGCAGGAGCTAAGAGGTCTTGGTTTTGATTTATCAATTTATGATGATAAGGGTAATCAAATTCCTTTAACAGAAAAGGAAGAGGAATTAATTAATAAAACTTAGGTTTTGAGGGTTTTATGAAAGAGATAAAAGATTTTGAAAAGATAAGAATAAAAATAGCATCTCGTGATCAGATTAGGAGTTGGTCTTATGGAGAGGTTAAAAAATCTGAAACTATTAACTATAGAACTTTAAGGCCTGAGAAAGATGGTCTTTTTTGCGAGAGAATTTTTGGAACAACTAAAGAATGGGAATGTTATTGTGGGAAGTTTAAGTCAATAAGATATAAAGGCATTATTTGTGATCGTTGTAATGTTGAGGTAACGCATTTTAAAGTTAGGCGTGAGAGAATGGGACATATTGAACTCTCAGCTCCTGTTGCTCATATATGGTATTATAAATATATTCCTTCTAGAATTGGTCTTTTACTTGATATTACAGCTTCTAATTTAAACTCTATTCTTTATTATGAGAAATATATAGTAATTGAACCAGGTGATACTGATCTTAAAAAGATGCAACTTTTAAATGAAGATGAATACTCTGAAGCAAAAGAGAGATATGGAATGTCTTTTAGTGCTTCAATGGGTGCTGAGGCAATTAAAACTTTACTTGAAAATCTTGATCTTGATGAACTTTCATCTAAGCTTAGACTTCAAATGATCGATAAAGATGATAAAACTGATAAAAAACTATTAAGGCGTCTTGAGATTATTGAAAATTTTAAAGTTTCTGGAAATAAGCCAGAATGGATGATTATGGATGTTCTTCCTGTTATCCCGCCAGAAATTAGACCAATGGTTCAGCTTGATGGTGGAAGATTTGCAACTTCTGACCTTAATGATCTCTATAGAAGAGTAATAAATAGGAATAATAGGTTAAGAAAACTTTTACTTCTTAATGCACCTGAGATCATTGTTAGAAATGAAAAAAGAATGTTACAAGAATCAGTTGATTCTCTTTTTGATAATTCGCATAAGAGAAAAGTTGTTAAGGGTACATCCAATAGACCGCTTAAATCCCTCTCTGATGCATTAAAGGGAAAACAAGGTAGATTTAGGCAAAACCTTCTTGGGAAAAGAGTTGATTATTCAGGTCGTTCTGTAATTGTTGTTGGACCTGAACTTAAGCTGCATCAGTGTGGTATTCCTGCAAAGATGGCGCTTGAGCTTTTTAAACCATTTGTAATTAGAAAATTAATTGAGAGTGAATCTGTATTTAACATAAAGAGAGCAAAAAGTCTAATTGAACAAGAAGTGGATGAAGTATGGCAGATTTTAGATAATGTTATTAAAGAGCATCCTGTGCTCTTAAACCGAGCTCCAACACTTCACAGATTGGGAATACAAGCTTTTGAACCAGTTTTGGTTGAAGGAAAGGCCATTAAATTGCATCCTCTTGTTTGTCATGCATATAATGCTGACTTTGATGGTGATCAGATGGCTGTACATGTTCCTTTAACACCTGCGGCACAGGCTGAGAGTTGGGCTTTAATGTTGTCAACTAATAATTTGTTAAATCCTGCAAACGGACATCCTATTGTATTTCCATCTCAAGACATTGTATTAGGTCTTTATTACTTAACTATGGAGAAGAAAAATGTAGTTGGTGAGGGACGTAAATTTGCTAATTTCAGTCATGTTCTTCTTGCAATTAATAATAAAAGTTTAGACTATAATGCACAAGTTTATGTAAAGATTGATGGTGAGTATGTAAAAACCACAGCAGGACGTGTTGTATTTAATGAAGCTTTACCAGGGAAGATTGCATTTGTAAATAAAACCCTTAGTGATTATGAGTTACAAAGTTTAATTTCTGAAGTTTATGTTATTTATGGCTCTTCTATTGTAATTGAGATGTTAGATATTATTAAGGAACTTGGGTTTAAATATGCTACTAAATTTGGATGTACAATAAGTATGAGCGATATTATTGTGCCTGAAGAGAAGAAAGTATATGTGGATAAGGCTAATAGAGAGATTGCAAAGATTCAGAATGATTATACTAAAGGTGTTATTACTGGAGAAGAGAGATACAATAATGTTGTTTCTGTTTGGTCAAAGACAAATGAAGAGCTTACCAATAAGATGATGGAAATTCTTAAAAGAGATAGAGATGGATTTAATGTAATTTATATGATGGCTGATTCTGGTGCTCGTGGAAGTAGAAATCAGATAAGACAGCTTGCAGGAATGAGAGGATTAATGGCTAAAACCTCTGGAGATATTATTGAACTTCCAATTATTTCTAATTTTAAGGAAGGGCTCTCTGTTATAGAGTTTTTTATCTCTACAAATGGTGCAAGGAAGGGGCTTGCAGATACAGCTCTTAAGACAGCAGATGCTGGATATTTAACACGAAGATTGGTAGATATTGCTCAAGATGTTGTTGTTAGAATAGAAGATTGTGGGACTATTAATGGCATAAAAGTTGAGGCTTTAAAGAATGGTGAGGAAATAGTTGAGCCTTTAAGAGAAAAAGCTGTTGGAAGTTATTCAATTGAGAGAATAAAAAGTCCTATTACAGGTGAAATTATTTTAGATGTAAATGAGGAGGTTACAGAGGATAAGATAAAATTATTAGAAACTGTTGGTATTGATAAACTTGTAATTAGATCTGTTTTAACTTGTGAAGCTGAGCATGGAGTTTGTCAAAAATGTTATGGACGAGATTTTTCAAATAATAAGCCTGTTAATATTGGAGAGGCTGTTGGAATAATAGCTGCTCAGTCGATAGGTCAGCCAGGAACACAGCTTACCATGAGAACTTTTCACATTGGGGGAGTTGCACAAGCTGGTAGTGAGGATGATAAGATTGCACTTAAGAACGCTTTCATTCTTAATGGATTAGAGGGATTTAATGTGCAGGTTGATGACGGGTTGCTTTTTACAAGAAAAGGAACTTTGAAAGTAATAAATGTTATTTATGAGGAAAATATTAAAGAAATTAAAGAACTTAAAGTCTTAGCTTCTCAAAAGGTAATTAAGGGAATGCCTTTATTTGTAAATAAGAATGGTATTGATGTATTATCATCTCATATTGGTTATGTTAAAATTAAAGACGACAAGCTAATGATTGTCTCTGAGGAGCAAGAAATATCTCTAAAGGCTGGTACTAGACTTGAGATAAATGTGGGTGATTATGTTGAGGCTGGGCGTGTAATTGGAACATTTGATCCATTTGCAGAACCAATTATTGCTGAATTTAAGGGAAAAGTTAAATTTAAAGATATTATATTAGGAACAACTCTTAAAGAAGAGATAAATCTTGAAACTGGAAATATTGAGAAGAGAATTACTGATCAAGTGTTTGAGTCCCTTGATCCTAGAATCTTAATTATTAATGATAGAGGGGTTGAGATTGCATCTTATGTTCTTCCTGGGGATGCTTATCTTCAAGTTGAAGATGGACAAGATATTAATATAGGGGATGTTATTGCTAAGCTTTCTAAAGGTTCTGAGAAAACCCAAGATATTACTGGTGGTCTTCCTAGGGTTAATGATTTATTTGAAACAAGAATTCCAAAGAATTTGACTGAAATGGCTAAGGTAAGTGGAGTTGTTCAGTTTAAGGCAATTCAGAAAGGTAAAAGACTTATTAATATTTTAGATGAGTATGGAGTTGAGCATAAGCATTATATTCCTGCTGGGAAACATCTCTTAGTTAGAGATGGAGATGTTGTTAAGGCTGGAGATATGCTTTGTGATGGAAGAATTAATCCTCATGATGTTCTTGAAATTCTTGGTGGAATTAGTTTGCAAGAGTTTTTATTAGCAGAAATTCAGGATGTTTATAGGAAGCAAGGTGTAAGTATTAATGATAAGCATATTGGTGTTATCATTAAACAGATGATGAAAAAAGTCAAGATTGTGTCTGTGGGTGATACTAATTTTGTTTATAATCAAAAGGTGGACAAACATGCTTTTTATGAGCAAAATAAAAGGGTAATTGAGCAAGGCGGTGAACCTGCAGTAGCTAGTCCAATCCTTATTGGAATAACAAAAGCATCTCTTAATATAGATTCATTTATTTCAGCTGCTTCTTTCCAAGAAACAACTAAAGTGTTAACAGATGCTTCAATTGCAGGTAGCGTTGATGATCTTAAAGGTCTTAAGGAAAATGTTGTGATTGGACATTTAATTCCTACAGGCACAGGTATGAATTTATATAAAAGAGTTAAGGTAAGGGAAAATTCAAGCTCTGAAGTGTAGCTTGAAAATAAATCATATATTTGATACCATTTATTGGTAAAATTAGGAAAAAGGGAGCATAGATGCCTACAATCAATCAACTAATTAGGAAGCCAAGAAAGAGTCAAAAAGAAAAGACAGCATCTCCTGCGCTTCAAAATTGTCCTCAAAGAAGAGGAATTTGTACTCGTGTAATGACAGTTACACCTAAGAAACCTAATTCAGCTTTAAGAAAAGTTGCTCGTGTTAGGCTTTCAAATGGATTTGAGGTAACAGCTTACATTCCAGGGATTGGTCATAATTTGCAAGAGCACTCAGTTGTTTTAATTAGGGGTGGACGGGTTAAAGATTTGCCAGGTGTTAGGTACCATATTATCAGGGGAGCTAAGGATACTCTTGGTGTTAATAATCGGAAGCAAGGTCGTTCTAAGTATGGGACTAAGAAACCAAAAGCTTAAGAGGTGTAAATTGTATGTCAAGAAAGAGTAAAAAAATTAAGAAAAAAGTCTTTAAAGATTCTAAGTATAATTCTCAAGTGATAGCTAAATTTGTGAATAGAATGATGTTTGATGGAAAAAAATCCATCAGTGAAGCTATAGTTTATAATTCAATTGATATGCTTGCAGAAAAGATTGAAGAAGTTGATAAGATTGCTGCTTTCAATAAGGCCTTAGATAATGTTAAACCATTAGTGGAGGTTAGAAGTAGAAGGGTTGGTGGTGCTACTTATCAAGTACCAGTTGAAGTTAGAGAGGAAAGACGTGAAGCTTTAGCAATGAAGTGGATTATTTCAGCTGCTAGAAAGGCTAGTGGGAAGTCGATGCAAGAAAAGTTAGCAAATGAATTTGTTAATTCTTACAATTCAACAGGTGCTGCTTTTAAAAAGAGAGAAGATACTCATAGAATGGCAGAGGCAAATAGAGCTTTCACGCATTACAGATGGTAATAACAGATAACTTTTTGATACTTCAATCTTTTATATTGCGAGTTTGATTGATTTTATATAAAATTGATCAGAGGTTCGCGTATATGTTAAAAAAGATTATTTTATTTTTTTTGATCGTGGGTTGTTCAGGCCCACAAAATAAGACCGCATTATCTAATACTATTGCTGTTATTGTCGATGGAACTTTTGATGATAGAGGTTTTAATGAAAATTCTTCCAAGGCAATGACTCAACTTAAAGAAGAATCTAGAGTTAATGTAATTCAAAAAGCATCAAAGGCTTCCGGTTATTTAGCAGATATTGGAGGACTGGAAGAGAGTGGATCTAGTTTAATTTGGGGAGTTGGTTTTAAGTTTACAGATACTTTCTTGCAAAAATCACTCGAGAATTCTGATGTGAATTATGGAATTATTGAAGGTTCTTATGGAGAAGGTGTTGAGTTGCCCAAAAACTTAGTAAATGTAAATTTTAGATCTGAGGAAGGAGCGTTTTTAGTTGGATATCTAGCAGCTAAGATATCTAAGACGGGTAGGATTGGATTTTTAGGTGGAATAGAAGGTGTAGTTCTAAGTGCATTCAGATATGGATATGAAGCTGGTGCTAAATATGCAAATAAAGATATTGAATTGAATTCTCAATATATAGGCTCATTTTCTGATCTCTCGCTTGGACGTTCAATGGCAAGTAAGATGTATGCTTCTGGGATTGATATTATATTTGCAGCAGCAGGGCTTGCAGGTCTTGGTGCTATTGAGGTTGCAAAAGAGCTTGGGGCTGGATATTATATTGTTGGGGTTGATCAGGATCAATCATATCTTGCACCTGATAACGTACTTGTATCATATGTTAAGAGGATTGATATAGTTATGTTAGATTTGACAAGATCTTATTTAGAGATTGGCAAGTGGACTGGTGGGCATAACTTAGAATTTGGACTTCAAGATGGAGCACTTGATTTAATTTTTAATAAGTCAATAAGTTTAATAAAGGATTATGATTTCCTTTCAGTAATTAAAGATAAGATAATCAATAATGAGATTAAGGTTCCCAAAGATGGAAAATCTTATGACAACTTTGTTGTTAATCTGTTACATAAGAGCTAATATGACTATGGAGGGGGTGTTATATGAAGAAATTCCTAGTGTTTATTTTTGTTGTATTAGCTTTTTTAGGGTGTAATAAGAAGTCATTCACTTCTGAGTCTTCTAAGAAGCCCGTAATTTCTCTTATAGTTGATGGAACTTTTGATGATAAGTCATTTGGTGAGGATGCTTGGAAGGGTGTTCAAATATTAGAGAAAGATTTTGGAGTTGAGATTGTTGGAAAAGCTTCAACAAGTTCTGCTTATACTAGTGATTTAGAGAGTCTTAAAGATAAAGGTTCTAGCATTATCTGGGGAGTTGGTTTTAGACTTCAAGAAGCTACTGAGCAGGCTGCTGTTCTTAATAGAGATATTAATTATGGCGCTATTGATGTTACTTATGAAGATAATGTAAGTCTTCCTGATAATTTGCTTGGCCTCTCATTTAAAGTTGAAGAGGCTTCATTTTTAGCTGGATATCTAGCTGCTAAGACATCTAAGACAGGTAAGATTGGATTTATAGGTGGAATGGATAGCGTAGTTATTAATTCATTTAAATATGGATATGAAGCTGGTGCTAAATATGCAAATAAAAACATTGAGTTAAATTCTCAGTATGTGGGTTCATTTTTAGATTCCTCCTTGGCTAGGACTATTGCTTTGAAGATGTATAAAGGTAATACTGATGTCATATTTGTAGCAGCAGGGTTTGCAGGTCTTGGAGTGATTGAAGTTTCAAAGGAGCTTGGTGCTGGATATTATATCATTGGAGTTGATCAGAATCAGTCATATCTTGCATCTGATAATGTTTTAACGTCAGTTGTTAAAAATGTTGGGAATTCTCTTTATGAGATAACAAAGAATTATTTAAATACAAATGATTTTGATGGTGGGAAAATATTAAAATTTGGACTTAAAGATAGTGCTGTAGGTATTGTTAAGCATAATTCTAAAATTAAAGATGACATTAAAGTTGAGATTGAGATTATAGAAGATAAAATAGTTCGTGGTGATATCTTGGTTCCAAGCAATCTTGATGAATATAATAAGTTTTTAGATATGCATAATCTATTGAATTAATTCCTTGATTGGGGAGGCAATTTCATTAATATTTATTTTTTAAGTGTACTTTTTATATAATGTAAGTTTTGATATTTAGAATTTAGTGTGATTTTTATTGATAGTTTGCATAGATTTTATTTAAAATTGAGAAATGTTTAAATTTGTTTTATGGAGAGGATAGTTTGTGTCAAAAAATTTATGTTTTATAATTTTATTTATTTTATTATTTGTGTCTTGTTTTTCTTCAAAAGAATCTTCTTCTGTTGCTGTGAGTAGTAACGTTGTTATGGGAATTGTGTTTCCAGGTAATTTTGATGATAAGGGTTATTTTCAAAATGCTCTTGATGGTGCTATTAGCATAAGAGATGAGTTTGGAATCAAGCTTATTTCAAAGGTTTTAACACCTTATCCTGCTGAAGGTAAGATATTGATGACAGCTGATGAAGTGTTAGCAGAAGATGTTTATGCTTTACAAAAGGATGGGGTCAATTTTACTTGGTTTATTAGTGCTCATTTTTCAGATTCTGCATTAAGATTTTCCCATGAAAATCCAAATGTTTTTTATGGAATTGTAGATCCTATTAATTATGATAATGTTATAATTCCTAAAAATTTTTTAGCTATTAATTTTAGGTCTGAGGAAGGAGCATTTTTAGCTGGGTATCTAGCTGCTAAGATGAGTAAGAGCAATAGGGTTGGGTTTTTGACTGGTGTTAATGTTGGGCATATTGAGAGGTTTTTAGTTGGATTTAGAGCAGGGGCTTTTTATGCAAATCCTAAGACAAGAGTGATTTTTAAGAGAATTTTAGATGACTTTAGCGAAGTTAGTGGTAAATTTGTTGCCGAGCACATGTACGTTGAAGATGGTATTGATGTCATTTTTCCTGTAATGGGTTCTGCTTCATTAGGTGTGTTTGCTGCTGCAAAGGAGCTTGGGGCTGGTCATTATGTAATTGGGGCTAATAAAGATCAGGCATACCTTGCACCTGGGCATGTTATTACTTCTGTAATTAAGGATGTTGGGAAGGCCATATACAATTTTTCATTAGATGTTGTTAAAAATAATAGATTTAATGGTGGTAGGATGATTGAAAGGGGAATGAAGGAAGGCGTTATAGATATTGTAAAAGATCCTAATATTATTGGTAATAATTTGTTTAATACCCTTATAAAAATTCAGAATGCGATAGTTAATGGGGATCTTATTATACCTTCTACTGAACATGAGTTTGATTTATTTAAGGCAAGGTTATAAACTTTTAGTTAGATTGGTTTAAAGGGAGATATATATGAAAAATTTATTCTTAATTTTGTGTTTTTTATGTTTTTCATGTTCTGGTTCTAAGGCTGATGGTGGACTTACTAAGATTGCTGTCTTAGTTGATGGAACTTTTGATGATGAATCTTTTAATGGGAGTGCTTGGAAGGGTGCTAAGAAGGTAGAAAAAGAATTCGGATTAGAAATAATGATGAAGGAGTCTAATGCAAATTCTTATTTAGCTGATCTTGAGTCATTAAAGGATAATGGTTTAAATTTTATCTGGTTAGTTGGGCATAAGTTTAGTGATTTTGCTGTTATTGCTGCTTTAGAAAATCCAGAGAGCAAATATGTAATTATTGATCCGGTTTATGCGAGTGATTTGGTCATTCCTGAGAACTTGTCAGCCATAACTTTTAGAACTGAGGAAGGAGCATTTCTGGTAGGTTATATTGCAGCTAAGATGTCTAAGACGGGTAGAATTGGATTTCTAGGTGGAGTTGATGATATAGTTGTTAATACATTTAGGTATGGGTATGAATCTGGTGCTATTTATGCGAATAAGAATATTAATATTGAGAATAAGTATATTGGCAATTTTGTTAATACTGATACTGGAAAGAGCATGGCAAATGCGATGTATGCGGAAGGTATAGACATTATTTATCATGTTGCAGGTTTAGCTGGGATTGGAGTTATTGAATCTGCTCGTGATCTTGGAGATGGGCATTATGTTATTGGAGTTGATCAGGATCAGTCACACCTTGCACCTGATAATGTTATTACGTCTTCAATTAAAGATATTGGACGAGTTTTAAATATTATGATTTCTAATTACTTAAAGACAAATGCCTTTGAGGGGGGGCAAGTATTAAGTTATGGATTAAAAGAAGGATTTTTAGATTTTGTTAAAAATCCTAAGATGATTTCTTTCGAGCTTGAAAAGGAATTAGATGATCTCTCTGAGAGAATAATTAATGGAAAGATTATTGTTCCAAATAATGAGAGGACTTATAATCAATTTATGAGGAAGATTCTTTAATTAATGTGAATTTTAAGTAATTATTGAGATAATATATTGCATATTTTTTTAATATGAGGTAAGCTTGGTACTTATAGTTTGTGCTCAAGCTTTTTTAATTTTTAAGATATCAATCTGTTTTTGCGATTTATAGTTTTAACTAATTTGTTTTGATTAGATGTTGCTTAACTTTAAGATTGTGTTTAATATTAAAATTTTTGGTTTTCAGTCTCATTTTGTTATTATTATAATGTATAATAAATAGGAGTCGATTGATATTTGTTTTTCAGAGGTTTGAGCATTGAATAAGAATGTGTTTCCCAAAATTTACTATTACGATCAGGATTTTATTGATATTTATAATAAGAGTCTTTCTTGGATTCGAGACAAAATTGTTTTCTCGCAGGCTTTGGAGAAAGGTAGAAAGGATAAGAATTATTATTCTGAAAATCTTGAGTTTATAGATCAACTTCAAGCTTGTCTTTCAAGCTTTTTTCTTGTTTACAGTAATGGGGAATATTCCCCCACATCTACTATTGATAAGTTTTATGAACTTCAAGAGGCATCTGGTGCAATTAGGGCTCGTTATGACCATAATAATAATGTTGTTCATATGGAAGGAAATGAGGATGG
Source organism: Borrelia nietonii YOR (assembly GCF_023035795.1). NCBI lineage: Bacteria > Pseudomonadati > Spirochaetota > Spirochaetia > Spirochaetales > Borreliaceae > Borrelia > Borrelia nietonii. The sequence continues at coordinate 392,658 of NZ_CP073148.1, read as the reverse complement.
TATTGGATTGCCAATTTTTGCTTGGGTTGAATATAATTTATATCATAAAACAGGCAATAAGAGACGTATTTGTGATGTTTTGCCAGTTCTGAGTAAGTATTATAAATGGATAGAGAAAAAGTTTTTAAAATCAAATGGTCTTTATTCAATTGATATGAATAAAATTTTTTATAAAAATTCTCCCAGAAAGGATGCTTATTACCCTATAGATTTTAATTCATTTCAGGTACATAGTGCATATTGTATTGCAAAGTTGGCAGACATATTAAATGATAAAAATTTATCCCTTGAGTATAAGAAAAGATATTTTTCTCTTAAAGCTAAAATTAATTCATTGATGTGGGATGAGAAAGATGGCTTTTATTATGATCTTGATATTAAAGAGAATATTGTTAGATGTAAGACAATAGTAGGCTTCTTACCCCTTCTCTCTGAGATTCCAAGTGAGGATAGAATAGAGAGAATGATTTTTTATTTAAAAAGTCATGAACACTTTGGCACTCCAAATCCTTTTCCTACTCTTTCAGCTAATGATCCTGGCTTTAATTCGGATGGGAATGGGTATTATGGTTCTGTTTATACTTATATGAATTTTTTTGTTATTAAAGGACTTGAATATTGTGGACGTGCAAATATTGCAAGGGAATTTACTATAAGACATTTATATTATATATTAGATACTCTATTGCCTGATAGCAAAGTTAAGGGACATATTTGGGAAGCTTATAAGCCAATGAAAGAAGGACCTGCATATTTGGATGTTGAGCAAAAGCTCCTTCCAGAAAAAGATGTTATTTGTTATCTTGCGCTTTTTAGTATTAGCCTTATGATAGAAAATATTATTGGACTTACAATTAGTTTGCCTGATAAAACAGTCTATTGGAATATTCCTGCTCTTGAAGTTATGGGTATAGAGAGTTTATCACTTAAGAAGAATCGAACCACAATTATATGCAATAAGGGTAAGAGGGGCTGGGAGATCAAAATGGAATCAGAAAAACTTTACTACTTTACAATAAATATATTAAATAAAAAAGAAAAGACTCTCCCTATACCGTCAGGTAGATGTTCAATGCTTTTAGATAAGCTTTAATTAATAGGTTAGTTATAAACATTTATTCGAAATTAAAATCTTGGAGATATTGATATGATAGATGTTGTATTTTTAAAAACCTTGCTTGAAGAGAAAAAATATTCTGATATAAAGGAAGAGCTTTTAAGGTACGATGCTTTTGATATTAGTGAAGCTTTAAAGAAACTTAATGGTTCTGATTTGATTTTGCTTTATAGGTTCTTACCCAAGAAGGTTGCTGTTGAAGCTTTTTCTAATTTTGATCAAGTCACAAAAAATAAATTAGCTAATTCTTTTACAAATAGAGAAATAAGAGAGATGATAGATGAACTTAATCTTGATGATGTTATTGATCTCTTAGAAGAAGTTCCAGCAAATGTTGTGCAAAGGTTTTTAGCAAGTTCTACTGAGGAAAATAGAGAAATTATTAATAAATTTTTATCTTACAGTGATGATTCTGCTGGTTCAATTGTGACTATAGAATATATTGAGCTTAAAGATTATTTTCGTGTTGGAGAAGCTCTTGATTATATTAGAAAGGTTGCAAAAACCAAAGAAGACATTTATACCTATTATATTACAGATGAAGAAAAACGGTTAAAAGGCGTTGTTAAGATTGAAGATTTAATGTTATCTAGTGATGATGTTATCATTTCTGCAATAATGAAAAACAGTGGATTTTATATTGTAAAAGTTAGTGATGAGAAGGAAGATGTTGCTCTGCTTTTTCAAAATCATGATATTTCGAGTGTTCCTGTTGTTGATAATGAGGGACGAATGATAGGAGTCATTATTATTGATGATATTCTTGAAGTTATTCAGAATTTAAATACCGAAGATTTTCAGATAATGGCAGCAGTTACTCCTTTAGGTAAGTCTTATCTTGATACTTCTATTTTTGACATGACAAAAAATAGAATAATTTGGCTTTTGGTACTTATGATATCTTCTACTTTGACTGCCACTATAATTACTAATTATCAGAATTTAGTTTTATCTTTGGTTATCTTAACTAGTTTTATTCCACTTTTAATGGATACGTCAGGAAATGCTGGTTCGCAAGCATCTGCTTTAATCATTCGTGAACTTGCTCTTGGGACTTTGAAGGTGGGGGATTTTTTTAAGGTGCTACTTAAGGAAGTATGTGTCAGTGTTTTAGTTGGTTCAATTCTTGCTAGTATTAATTTTTTAAGAATTATATTTTTTGTAATTCCTGAACATAATGAAAAGTTTAGAATAGCTTTTGTTGTTTCTGCATGTTTGATGATAGGGTTGATGGTAGCAAAAATATTGGGCGGTCTTTTACCCATTTTAGCTAAGTTTATAAGAATAGATCCAGCTTTAATGGCTGGGCCTTTAATTACTACTATTGCTGATGTTATTACCTTAATTGCTTATTTTAATATAGCAAAATTAGTATTAGCCAATTATTTTTAAGTGTGCTCTATTTCTAGTGGGAGTAAATGGAACTAAAATAGAATTAAATTGGAGAAAATTTTGAGTGATTGTATTTTTTGTAAAATAGTAAAAAATGAAATGACCTGTTATAAGGTTTATGAGGATGAGTTAGTGCTTGCTTTTCTTGATATTAATCCTTTAAATATTGGACATACTCTTGTTATTCCAAAACAACATAGCAATGATGCTTTGGATATGAGTGATGAACTTAATGGACAAATATTAAAAGTTTGTAAGAGAATAGCTCTTTCTTTGAAAAAATTGGATTTAAATATTTGTAAGGGAGTTAATATTTATAGTGCAATTGGTTCTGATGCGGGCCAAGTTATTTTTCATACTCATTTTCATGTGATTCCGAGGTTTCGGGGGGATAATCTTGGTTTTAAAAGAGGTAGTAGTATTGAACTCTCAGGAGATGAATTTTTAGATTTGTCTGAGAAGATAAGTCAAAATATTTAAGATTTTTTATTAAAAATAGAGATTTTGTTTTTATAGAAATTTGTACTAAGATTAAGTTAGTCTGTATGTTGAATTAAATTCCATGACGTATTGAAAAATATCTTACTTATATTTTTCAAATAACATAGTGTTTTTCTGTAAATGAATCCCTACTATTATTAAGGATATGTTAAGTTTTCCTCTTTTATATTTGTTAGTGTTGTTAAATACCGATTAGATTCATATTTTGCCATGTTTAGATTGTGATCTTGGTAATTACCACATTCCTTTTCAGTTGCTCCTGTGACATTTCCTTGAAAATTTGTAATCTCATAAAAAAGCCAAGATATTAAATCGATAAGATCCTTGCTTTCATAGTTTCCTAAAAGGATTAGGTAAAATCCAGTTCTACAGCCCATTGGCCCAAAATATAATATTTTATCGCCCCAGACTTTATTATTTCTCAGCAGTGTTGCTCCTATATGCTCAATTGTATGTAATTCCGCGTTATTAATTACAGGTTCCCTATTGGGAGCTTTCATCCTAATATCTACAGTAGTGCATGTTAAATTTTCAAATATATCTTTTCTTGAGATATATATACCAGGTTTTAGTTTTGTGTGATCAATTGTAAAGCTCGATATTTTATTCATATTTTAAACTCCTTTTTTATTGTATCTACGAAATCTAATTTTTCCCATTCTAGTTCATTTTTTCCAAAATGTCCGTATATGCATGTCTTAGAGTAAATGGGTTCTCTTAATTTTAATTTTTTAATTATACCGTTGGGAGTTAGGTCAAAATTATTTATGATAAAACTTAATATTTTTTTTTCATATTCATGATCATTTATGCCCGTAGTTATTTTAATAGATACTGGATTGGGAATTCCAATGGCATAAGCAAGTTGCATTTCAAATTCTTTAGAAATACCCGCAGCTACCATGTTCTTAGCAATGTATCTTGATATGTAAGCAGCTGATCGGTCAACCTTAGTAGCATCTTTGCCACTGTAAGCGCCACCACCATGCCTTGCAAATCCACCATAACTATCAGCAATAATTTTTCTTCCTGTAAGACCTGTATCTCCAGTAGGTCCTCCGATGACAAAATTGCCTGAGGGGTTAATATAATATTTGATATTCTCATCAAGCATTGATTTGCTTTGAAGGGTAGGTTTTATAATCTTTTCAATAATTGTTTGTCTTAGGAAATCTTGAGGAATATCAGGGTCATGTTGATGAGATACAACAATATTATTGATTCTAATAGGATTTTTATTAGAATCATATTCAATGGTAACTTGGGATTTTGCGTCAGGACGTAGCCATTTAATTTCACCTGATTTTCTAAGTTCGCTGGCTTTTTGCAAGATTAAGTTAGATAATTCATATGCTATTGGTAAAAAATTTTCAGTCTCATTGCATGCATAACCAAATATTATTCCCTGATCACCTGCTCCTATATCTTTTGTATCTTTTTTATCAACCGCATTTGTAATGTCAATTGACTGGGAGCCAATAGCATCAATTATTGTGGCAGATTTATAGTCAAGTCCATATTCTATATTTGTGTATCCAATATTTTTTATTGTTTGTTTTGCAATTTCTTTTATATCTATATCTTTTTTTGCTTTGCTGTTTATCTCTCCTGCTATTACTACTAAGTTCTGTGAAACTAAAGTTTCACATGCGACTTTTGCCATTTTATCTCTTTTAAGTATTTCATCAAGTATAGCGTCAGAAATTTGATCTGCAATCTTATCTGGGTGTCCTTCAGATACAGCTTCAGATGTTGATGTTAGATTATTATTTAGCATATTATCACCTTTGTATATAATTATATGAGTTTAATGAGTTCTCTTACCATCTTGGCTGAGTTTATTGATGCATTTTGTAAGAACTTATTGAAATCTATGTGATTATCTTTGATGTTTGGTAAATCAGATACAGAACGAGTGATAATAAAAGGTATTTTGAATGTATGTGCTACTTGGGCAACCGCAGCACTTTCCATCTCTACAGCTAAAGCATCTGCAAAGTTATTTTTAATTCCTTCTAATTGTTTTTCGTCTCCAATAAATTGATCGCCTGTAAGTATTAGACCAATATGAACATTAATATTTTTAAATTTATCTTGGGTAATATTAATAATTTTGCTTAATAAATTTTCATCTGCTTTAAATTTTTGTGGAAATCCGGGTACTTGTCCTATTTTATGTCCAAATTTAGTTAAATTAAAATCATGAAATGCCGTCTCTGATGATACTATAATGTCTGCTATTTTAAGATTTGCAGATTCTTTAAGTCCACCGGCAGTTCCTGAATTAATTATATGAGTGATTTTATATTTTGATATAATATAGCTATTCCACATAGCGGCATTTACTTTTCCAATACCAGTAGTTAAAGAGATTACCTTGTGACCTGCAATTTCTCCCTTATAAATTTTTTTTTCACCTGAATACTCATCTAATATAATTTCTTCTTTGTTCTCGATAATCTTATTTATCTCTGTCGATTCTTCATCCATTGCAGATGTTATTAAAATCATACTTTACTCCTTTTACATTTCCTTTAAGCCATATTTTTTTAAAATAAATTCTATTTCATCTTGTCTTAGTATTTTTTTTATTCCCGTTTCTGTTTTAGGTATGGATTTGACGTAATTGTGATTTTCGCTAGGGGGTACAATTTTGCCATCCTTTATTATGTATTTTATATATGGGACATTAACATTAATTTCATTGATTTTTATTATTTTAGCAATTGAATTGTCATTAAGTTCAACAATAAAGTCTAGAGGACATTGAGAGAGCACCTTAATTATTAATTTTAAAACTCTTTTATCAAATTTCCTATCAGCATCTTGTATTAGTTCAATAAGAGATGCGCCAGAGTTTAAAGCCCCTTTATATGTTTTCTCTAGAAGGATTGCACTGTATGCACTAGCAGCACCTATTATATTAGACTCAATATTTATCTTTTCGCTTTTAAGTTTGTTAGGGTATCCTGAACCATCTAAGTTTTCTTTATGAGTTAGTATTGCTAGGCAGATAGATTGTGAGAAATTAGTAGTTGAGAGTATTTTATAACCAAGTATGGGATATTTTCTGATTACTTGAAATTCTTCATCGCTTAATTTTTCTTTTTTTTCACTTATTCTCGGAGGGATAAATAGGAAACCTATTTTATGCAGAAGAGCTATTGTACAAAGTTCAACTGTCTTATGATTGTTTAAATTCATCTCGTTTCCAAGTGCTACGGTTAGTATTGCGGTGTTTATTGAGTGAACAACATGGTAGTCGGACAAGAGTTTAGGTACTTTCATATATTTGATGAATGTTTGTTGATTTTTTTTATAAAATTCCATTACCTTTTTGATGGTTGGAAGAACGTCTTGATAGTAGATTTTTTTGTTTTTCTTGCAAGTTTCATATACTTCTTCTAAATTACTTATTAGTATATGATAATTGGCAATGGATTCTTCATCATATTCTATATTAATAAGTTTTTTTGTTTCTCGTATTAATGTTTCATCAAAGAACGTTCTTTGCAGCTTGAGAGCACTTTTTAACCCCCATTTTTCAATAAGTTCAGTGTTAATAGGGTTTAAAAGCGAGTTTTTAGGCCAGACTAGGAAGTCTTTATCTATTGTATACGAAAAATTTTTTATATCTTTTGATAGGTTATCAAAGCTTTGCATTTTGCTCCTTAGGCTTCAAACTTAGTAATAAGCATGTGTAGCATATTATTTATTAATTGTCTATCTATTTAGTATAATACTACATGTGTACATTAATTTTAAAATTGAATTTTATTATAAGAGATTTTTAATGGTTGAGAGAATACTTTTTATTTTTAATATCATGTTTTTTGCTGTTTTCCTATATTTTGTTTATTTATTAGAAATTTTAAAATTTTCGAATTTTTTAGACTTTATTGTTTTGTATGCTCATGTTCTTTTAATTTTTATTTTAATTATATTTATTTTTAATATTGTTTATTCTAAATTTCTATATTCAAGATTATATTTTATATTGAATGGTGTAGAGCATACTTATACTTTTTTAAAGCTTAAGATGATTCGCAAGAGACTTAAGAGTGTATTTGATATTTCTCTTCTTTTAAAAATAATTTTAATTAAACAAGATAAAAAGAGTCTTGATGAGATTTATTTTTATTTGAAAGATACTAAAATGAGCATTAAGACGATAATAGAACTTTATTCCATATGTATTAGTTTCAGGGAGAGAGGGAAAGCTTCTAGTTTGATTGTAAATCATGCAGGCAGTGAGAATAAATGGATAAGGTATTGTGTGGCACTTAATGCTATTGCCGATAAAGAATATGGTAAATTGATTGAGGAGATCAACTTTTTAAAGAAGTATTTTTTAAGAGGGGATCCTATTTTTACACTTTATTTTTATTATGTTTTGAGAAAATCAAATTTGGAATACCAATTGATTGAAAAAAATAGACTTGAGATTAGAGATAAATATTTTAAATATAAAGATCGATTGAATGTTAAGCATACAAAGTTGCTTAATTCAAACTTATTTTTTATAGTGTTTTACTACATTTATGATATTTCAAAAAAGGATATTTTTTATTAAAAGAGGTTATGTTTTGAATATTAGAGTTAGATATGCGCCTTCTCCTACTGGGTTGCAGCACATTGGGGGAATTAGAACAGCTTTATTTAATTATTTTTTTGCTCGGTCATGTGGCGGGCAATTTTTGCTTAGAATAGAGGATACGGACCAGAGTAGATATTTTCAAGAAGCAGAAGAGGATTTGTATCAAAGTTTAAAGTGGCTTGGCATTGATTTTGATGAGGGACCTACTTGTGGAGGTCCTTATGAACCTTATGTTCAGTCAAAGAGAACAGCAATATATCAAAAATATGCTAAACAATTGATTGAACTTGGAAATGCTTATTATTGTTATTGCAAGCCTGAGAGACTTGAGAGAATTAGAAAGATTCAAACTGTAAATAAGATGGCACCAGGTTATGATAGACATTGCAGAAATTTAAGTGAGAGTGAAATAAAAGATGTTTTAAGTTTAGGAATCACTCCTGTTATTAGATTTAAGATTCCTCTTGACGGGGAGACTTGTTTTAATGACATTTTGCTTGACAAGGTTACGTGGGCAAATAAGGATATTAGTCCTGATCCTGTGATTCTTAAATCCGATGGACTTCCAACTTATCATCTTGCAAATGTTGTTGATGATCATTTAATGGAAATCTCGCATGTATTAAGAGCTCAAGAATGGGTGTCCTCAGGGCCTTTGCATGTGCTTCTTTATAATGCTTTTGGATGGAAGCCCCCCATTTATTGCCATCTTCCAATGGTAATGGGAAGCGATGGGCAGAAATTAAGCAAGAGGCATGGTGCTACAGCTTTAAGACAATTTATTGATGATGGATATCTTCCAGAAGCTATTATTAATTACATTACCTTGCTTGGTTGGTCTTATGATGATAAGAGTGAATTTTTCACGAAAAATGAACTTCAAAGACTATTTTCTATTGAGCGAGTCAATAAATCCCCTGCTGTTTTTGATTATAATAAATTAGATTTTTTTAATAGTCATTATATTAAAGAGAAAGGAGATGATGAGTTAGCCAAGCTTTTAATTCCATTCTTGCAAAAAGCAGGCTATATTAAAGAAGATATTAATTCTTGTGATGAGCAAAAATTAATGCTTTTAATTCCTCTAATAAAGCCAAGAATTAGAAAACTTAGTGAAGCTGTAACTATGCTTAAGTTTTTCTATGAAGATATTAAAACGTGGAATTTAGATGAGTTTTTAGGTAAGAAAAAAACAGCAAGTGATATTTATTTGCTTTTGGAAAAGATTAAGCCAGTATTAGAAGGTTTTGAAACAAGGATGTTGCTTGATAACGAAAAAATTTTTTATAATTTTGCTAAGGAGAATAATCTAAAAATAGGAGAAGTGCTTCTTCCAATTAGGATTGCAGTTCTTGGAAGCAAGGTATCACCGCCTCTTTTTGATTCTTTGCAATTACTTGGCAAAGTTAAGGTTTTTGATAGAATAAATCAAGCACAACAATTTTTAAAAAGGCATGAATTATAAATAAGTTTTAGGATGTTTAAGTATGATTAGAATAGAAGATGTTATTTCACTTGCTAAGAGAAAAGGTTTTGTATTTCAGTCCTCAGAAGTTTATGGGGGTCTCTCAGGTGTATGGGATTATGGTCCTTTGGGTATTGAGCTTAAGCAAAACATACAAAAAGAGTGGTGGAAAAACATGGTTTACTCACATGAAAATGTGGTAGGGTTAGATAGTTCCATTTTAATGAGACCTGAGGTTTGGACAGCATCAGGACATGTTGAGAGTTTCGCAGAGCTACTAGTTGACTGTAAAAATTGTAAAAATAGATTCAAAATAGATTCTATTGATTTGTCTAAGGGTTGTCCTAATTGTAATTCTATAGGTACGTTTACAGATCCACGAAGTTTTGATCTAATGTTTAAGACTAATATTGGAGCTGTTGAAGATAGTTCTAATGAAATTTATTTAAGACCAGAGACTGCTCAGGGTATTTTTGTTAATTTTCGTAATGTGCTAGATTCTACAAGGCTTAAGGTTCCTTTTGGAATAGCCCAGGTTGGGAAGGCATTTAGAAATGAGATAGTAGCTAAAAATTTTATATTTAGGACTTGTGAATTTGAACAGATGGAAATGCAATTTTTTGTACATCCTAATCAAATGGATGATTGGTATTATTATTGGCAACAGAAAAGACGGAATTTCTTTATTGAAATGCTTGGAATAAAATCTGATAATCTTAGGTTTAAAGAGCATAGAGGAGATGAACTTGCTCATTATGCTAAGGCTGCAATTGATATTGAATATAAATTTCCATTTGGTTTTCAAGAAATTGAGGGAATTCATAATAGAGGTGATTACGATTTATCACAGCATGCTAAGTTTTGTGGTAAGCCTAAATTATTTGAATATCATGATTTAATAAGCGGTGATAGATATATTCCTTATGTTATTGAGACGTCTCTTGGACTTACAAGAAGTGTTTTAATGACCCTTTGTGATTCTTATGCTCATGAAGAACTTGAGGGAGGGGATAAACGAATAGTTCTGCGCTTGCATCCTAGAATTGCGCCTTATAAAGTTGCAATACTTCCTCTTGTAAAGAGAGATGGACTTCCTGAGCTTGCTCGAAAGGTGTTTATGCAGTTTAGTGATGATTTTTACATGTTTTATGATGATAATGGTACAATAGGCAAGCGTTACAGACGTCAAGATGAAATTGGCACACCTTATTGTGTAACAGTAGATTATGATAGTATTGAAAATAAAACTATTACTTTAAGACATAGAGATACTATGACGCAAGTTAGAATTCCTATTGATGACTTATATTCATATGTTAAAACTGAAATTTTAAATTATAAGAGAGTTTCAGATAGATGAATATTGCCTTAGGGATTTTGGAAAAAAGAGGATTCTTAAAACAGTGTACTAATTTGGAAGTTTTAAGTGCATTAATGGATAGGGAGAAAATGGTTTTTTATGTTGGGGTTGATGCTACTTCTACTTCTTTGCATATTGGACATTTAATTCCTTTTATGGCAATGGCACACCTTCAAAGGCAAGGTCATATTCCTATTGCTTTAGTTGGTGGTGGGACTACAAAAATAGGAGATCCTTCAGGTAAGGATGTAATGCGAAAGATTTTACCTAAAGAGGATATAGAAGAAAATGTTAAGGCAATAAAAGAACAATTGCTTAGAATAATAGATTTCAGTCACGGATATATCCTTGATAATGCAGAATGGCTTGATAATATTAATTATATTGAATTTTTAAGAGATATTGGAGTTTATTTTTCTGTTAATCGTATGCTAGGATTTGAGACTTATAAGAGAAGATTGAAGGACGGTCTTTCATTTATTGAATTTAATTATCAACTTTTGCAATCATATGATTTTTATATGTTAAATAAACTTAAAAATTGTAAACTTCAAATTGGGGGAGATGATCAATGGGGAAATATTGTCTCAGGAGTTGATTTAGTTAAGAGAAAGTTGGGAACAGAGGTTTTTGGACTTACATTGCCGCTTATCACAAGAAGTGATGGCAAAAAGATGGGTAAATCAGAAAAGGGAGCAGTTTATCTTGATTCAAAGCTTTACAGTGTTTATGATTTTTATCAATATTTTAGAAATGTTCCAGACTTGGATGTTAAGAAGTTTTTATATTTATTTACTTTTTTGGAAGATGATGAGATTGAGCATATTTCAAGCTTTCAAGGGTATTTGTTAAATAAGGCAAAAGAAACCTTAGCTTTTGAAATAACAAAGATTGTTCATGGAGAATCTGCGGCCTTAAAGGCATCCTCAGCAGCTACTGCAGCATTTAAAGGAGGTAAGGGAGATAAATCTGATATTCCTTTTTTTAAATTGGCATTAACTGGTTTGGAAGGAACTATTTTATTAGTTGATTTAATGGTTAGCTCAAAAATTGTACCCAGTAAGTCAGAGGCTAGGAGATTGATTAGTTCTGGTGGAGTTTATGTAGATAAAGTAAGAATAGGAGATCAAAATTATTGCCTTAATAAGGATAATTTTACTAATGATGAGATTGAACTTAGAATTGGTAAGAAAAAGATTTTGAGAATTATTTTGTAGTTGGTGTTTCATGTATAACAGAAGAGTTTTAAATAGTTTATTTTTTAAATCATTTTTGTTTTTTATGGAACGTAAGCATCTTGTTTTTACTGAAGAGCATATTTTTTACAGTTTAATTAGTAGTGAAAAAATTAAAGAGTTGCTTAGTTTATGTACACTTGATTTTTATAATTTTAATAAAATTTTGGAAGAGTTTTTCAAGCAGCTTCCTTTAAGAGAGTCTGATATTTCAGATTATATTTTTAAAATGAATGATTTATATCAAGAAATAATCGATGCAATTTTCTATTATAAAAAACCTTATAGATTACAAGAGAAAGATTTGTTATGGGTATTAGTTAGGAAAAGAAAAAATACAATTTTAGATGCTTTATTAAAGTCGGGTTTTAATTTAACTATCTTTGACAAGATAATTGAAGTTTATGATTACTTAGGTTCGGACTTAGATTTAAGCTCTCTTGAAAATGAAAAAAAGGTTGCAAGCGATCTTTTTAATAAAGAGATAGATAGGGATGGAGGTTTGAATATTTTTGAAGAAGATTATTTTAAATTAGAACAAAGTGATGATTCACTTGATGATAACAATGTTGAAGATTTTTTAGTTAATGTTATTGATAGTTTAGATCCAAGTTTAGAGAAAAACCCCTTAATTGGTCGAAAAAAAGAGTTATGTAAGTTAATTCAAGTCATGCTGCGCAAACATAAAAGTAATCCAATTGTATTTGGGGAGCCTGGAGTCGGAAAGACAATATTACTTCAAGGACTTGCTTATATGGTAAAGGCAGGTCAAGTGCCCCAGGAGTTGGCAGGTTATGAGGTTTATTCCCTTGATATTGGAAGACTTATATCTGGGACTCGGTATAGGGGAGATCTGGAAGATAGAGTAAATAAACTTTTAGATTTCTTATATTTTAAAAAAAAAGTAATTCTTTTTATTGATGAAATTCATATGATAGTTGGAGCTGGTGCTACGTCTTTTAGCAACATAGATGTTTCAAATTTATTAAAGCCTATATTAACTTTAGGTGAAGTAAAGTTAATTGGTGCTACTACTAAGTATGAATACCAAAAATTTTTTTTGAAAGATAAGGCTTTAATAAGAAGATTTCATAGCATAGAACTTAGAGAACCAAGTTTTGAAGATACTTATCTTATTCTAAAAGGGGCTAAGGAACAATATGAAAAACATCATAATGTAGAGTACACAGATGAAGCTATATGGGCTTCAATTACTATGTCTAAATATATGAAAGACCGATTTCTTCCCGATAAAGCTTTTGACCTATTAGATGGTCTTGGGGCTAAATTTAAGCTTGAGGGTAACAGGAAAATTATAACAGTCGATGATGTGAGAGATTTTGTTAAATCTATGATTGGAACTAATATTTTTAATTTTGATGCTTATGATCAAGACTTAATGATTAATTTAGAGCATAAAATAAGAGAAAGCATGATAATTGATGAGGAGATTTTATCTGATTTGATATTACACATTAAACTTTTAAGGATTAAATTTCTCTTTAAAAATAACACTCTTGGTATTTTTATTTTGATGGGTTCTTCTGATGTGGATAAGAATAAGCTTGCAGGTATTTTGTCGGAAGAACTTAAGATACCTAAATTGACTTTGGGAGTGAGTGAGTATGGTGATTTTGATGGCATTAATCGATTAATAGGACCTGTATATGGATCTGAATCTTATGATGAATTTACTAAATTTTTTAAATTTTTAAGTAAATCTTCAAGTTCAATTATTTTTTTATCCGATTTTGATAAATCTTCCAAGAGGATTATAGATTTTTTTTTTGAAGGATTTAATACAGGCAGACTTTTTGATAGTCTTGGTAGGAGTGTAAGTTTATCAGATAGTATAATACTAATAGATATTAATATAGAATATAGAGAACTTGCTAGTATTGGATTTAAAAATGAAACAGTAAATGGCAGAAGTTTGCTAGAAAAACGTTTTTCCAGTCAGTTTTTGGATCTTGTGGATCATATTTTTTTCTTTAGACCTGTAGGTGAGAGTGATTTTGAAAAAGTTATTATTGAAGAGATGAATAATTTTGTTAAGATACTAAAAACTGAAAAAGTTGATGTTTTTTTTGAAGAGAATATTGTTGATTATTTTCAAAATAAGACTTATGGAAGTGGGCTTGGTATTAAGAGTGTGCGTAAGATCGTAGTCAAGGAAATTGGAAGTTTATTAATCAATGACATGATTTCAAAAAAATTTAAAGAGAGTGATAAGATCAGAGTTTATCTAGACGAGACAATGAAATATGAGCTATTATAAATATGAATTTTTATAAGGAGAAATGTATGAAAATATCTATAGTGGGAGCAGGAGCTTGGGGAACAGCTATTGCTAAGGTTTTGGCAGATAAATTTAGGGATAATGTTTTTATATGGTCTTTTGAAGAAGATGTTAGAGATAGCATTAATAATGATCATGAAAATGTTAAGTATTTAAAGGATATTAAGTTGCCAGATAATTTGATTGCGAGTTCTGATTTTCTTGATGTCGTAAGTCAGTCCGATTATGTTTTTGTTGCAACACCTTCCCTTTATACTTTAAGTGTTTTTAATAAATTGAAAAGTATGTATGCTACTAAAAAGTTTAATTTGGCAATACTTACAAAAGGGTTTATAACAATTGATGGAAAACCTTGTCCTATTGTAGAGGTAGCAGAAAGTGTTTTAAGTGAATATAAAGATGAAATTACTTATATTGCAGGGCCAAGTCATGCTGAAGAAGTTGGGCTTGGGGTTATTACAGGCCTTGTGGCTGCCAGTAAAAACAGAGCAAATGCTTTTGAATTTATTAATTTATTTAGTGATACTTCTATTTCTATGTTTTATAGCGATGATGTTTTGGGTGTTCAGATAGCATCGGCTTTGAAAAATATATTTGCAATTGCATTTGGAATTTTAGATGAAATAAAAATTAAAGATCCAAATTTGATTGGAAATAATACGGAGTCTTTTTTATTTTCAGTTTCATTAAATGACATGCGAAATATTGCGTTTAAGCTTGGTGCTTGCAATGAGGGAACATTTTTATTTTTAGCTGGTTCTGGAGATTTAGATGTTACTTGTAGAAGTATTTTTGGAAGAAATAGGCGATTTGGTCGTGAAATTATTAGTAAAAATATCTTAGAAGGTTTAACAGATATAGATGATTTGATAAATAATATTCATAAAATTGGTTATTTGCCAGAGGGTATAGTTGCTGCTAAGGAAATTTCTGTGCTTTTTAAATATTTAGGCAATAATTCAAATGAACATAGTCTAGTTAATATAGTGTATAAAATCTTAAATAAAGAATTAAAGCCTGAAGCTGTTGTTAATTATATAAGAAATTTTAAATTTTAGGACCCAAACGGGTCCTACTTATGTTTGTTTACTCATCATATATACGATATTGTTATAAACATCGTCAATTATTTCAAAATTCATTACAATTTCTGTAAATTCATTTGATTTAATTGCTCCTATTATATTTCGATCGTCTGTTAGATTTTCTCTTTTAACTAAAGAGTTGCTGTCAACTAATATTTTTATTCTAGTTAAATCTTTGTTTACTTGTTTAATGTTTGCAATGCCCCCAAAGCATTCTAAGATATGTTCTGATGTTTTTATTGTTTCTTTATTCATATTAGTTATCCTTTAAAGAACGCTTTATAAGCCATATAAGAAGTATATATGTCAAATTTAGAAGTGATTTCAAATGGTGAGTGCATACTAATAACACCAGGCCCCATGTCTATTGTTCTTATTCCATAGTGTGCTAAGAATTTTGCAACAGTTCCGCCACCACCTTCGTCTACTTTTCCAAGTGTGGCTACTTGCCAAGCTATGTTATTTTTATTTAGTAAATTCCTAATATAAGAGACAAGCTCAGCATCAGCATCACTAGCCATGATTTTGCCTCCGTGACCTGTGTATTTTATTATAGGTATTCCATATCCCAATTTAGGTGCGTTTTGTTCATCATGAACCGATTTAAATAAGGGATTTATTGCGCCGCAAACATCAGCAGATATGCTTTTTGAGTTCCATAATACTTTTTGAACAAGGAGATTATTATATTTATCTTCTTTAAGTTTAAATATTATGTCTGATACGAAGTACTCAAGATATCTTGAATTTAGTCCAGTTGAGCCAGTTGATCCAATCTCTTCTTTGTCAACTAAAAAACATACAGCGGTTTTGTTTGGTGTTTCTTCTAGATTCAGGATAGCTTTTAGTGAAGTGTAAACACAAACCCTGTCATCTTGACCATAAGCACCAATTAGTGCTCTGTCAAATCCTACATCTTTTGCTTCTCCTGCTGGTACTATTTCTATTTCCGCTGAAACGAAATCCTCTTCTTCTATTTTATATTTTTCTTTTATGAACTTAAGAGTAGCAAATTTTACTTTTTCTTTTTCTTTAGTGTCAATAGGTAGGCTTCCAATTATGATTTTTAAATTTTCACCTTCTATGATGTCATCAGCTTTTTTGTCTCTTTGTACTTTTCTGTCAAGATGTGGCAAGATGTCGGGAATTACAAATACGGGATCATTTTTATCATCACCGATATTAATTTCTACTTTTTCTCCATTTTGCAAAAATATTACCCCTCGTATTGATAGAGGAAGGGATAACCATTGATATTTTTTGATGCCTCCGTAATAATTTGTCTTCATCATTGTCAATTCATTCTCTTCAGTAATTGGTGATGGTTTGGCATCAAGTCTTGGTGAATCTGTGTGTGATACAATGAAATTCATTCCATTCTCAATAGGTTCTCTTCCAATAAATATAAGAGCAATGTTTTTATTGCGACATGTGTAAAAGATTTTATCCCCAGCTTTGAGTTCTTGTTTTTCGCAAGCGCTAATGAAACCTTTTCCCTTTGCCTTTTGTATAGCATAGTTGGTAGCTTCTCGTTCAGTTTTAACTGTGCTTAAAAATTTTTTATATTTTTTAGCAAATTCTAAAATCTTATCTCTCTCTTTTTCGTTTAAAGAAACCCAAGGATTTTGTTTTGTCATTAAAATTTCTCCTCCTGATTACACTTATTATAACATTCTATTCTTTTTAAAATGCAGTTTAACAATAATGAAAAACAGATGCAATAGATTAATTTTGTAGTGTCTTTTATTTGGCCCAATCTATACTAGAGCTACACTAGTATTAAAATATTTGTGTATTTTTAAATAGGTTCTGGTTTATGCCATAGGAATCCTTGTCCATAATCTATTCCGATCTCGTTTATTTTCTTAAGTATTTCTTCATTTGATACAAATTCAGCTATAATTTTTATTTTTTTTGTATCAGCAATGTCTTTTATTGATTTTATTATTACAAGGTCTATTTGACTAGAATTTATTACTTGAATAAAAGAACCATCTATTTTGATAATATCTATTGGCAAAATTTTAATATATGAGAGTGATGTGTATCCACTACCAAAATCGTCAAGTGCAAGTTTAACCCCGAAAGTTTTAAGTTCATTGAAATATGTTTTGATTAATTCAAAATTTTCTAAAATCCCAGTTTCTGTTATTTCTAAGCATATGTTTTGAAGTGGAACATGACTTTTAAGTAGTGTTTCTTTTAGAAACATTCTAAAGTTTTTGGACTTAAGTGAGTATGGTGAAATATTGATTGAAAAGATATGAACACCATTTTTTGCCACAAAATTTGTATATTCTCTTAAGGTTTTAGTAACTACCAATTTATCCACTTCAACAGTTAGATTATACTTATCTATTAAGCTAAAGACATTGTCGTTTGGGATGGGAGTTCCTGTATAGTCAAAAAGTCTTGTTAATATTTCAATTTTGGGTTTTAGATCTTTTTTAAGAGGAGTAATTTTTTGATAGTAGAGACTAAAAAAATCATTCTTTATTGCTTTTACTATATATTCAAATATTTTATTTTGATTTTTAATAAGTATTGTTTCTGGTAATTCATCTTTGTATAAAATAGGTGTAGAATCTTTATATTCATCAGATATTTTAGTTGCTATTTTTAATTTTGAAATCTTTGTTTCAATATCTTCTTTTAAATTTACTTCTATTATTCCTATGTTGAGTTTGAATATTATGATGCCTTCTTTGCTAAGTTCTCTGGAGATGGTTTTTTTGATTTCTTCTGCAATTGAAATTATTCTCTGCTCCCCTCCACTTGTGGATATAATGACTATTAAATTGTTGTCTTTGAGTCTAAATATGTATTCTGAATAGAATGACATTATTCTAGAAGTAATTTTCTTAAGTATCTTTGAATCTAAGTTGTCTCTATTGCCTTTATATTCATATTCTGTATTTATGTGTAAATCTAAATCAAATAAATATATCTTTTTATGAGAGGATTCAATTTGGTTGATTAATAGTTTTTCAAGTCCTTTAATGTTATATAGATCTGTTTGTTGATCGATGATTTCAAGATCCTGAATATTGTTTTTAGATTTTAAGTCTGATATGTCTTTTATTGTAATTAATTTATCAATGTTGTTTTGAGCAATTGTACTGATGAATAAATCGACGATTAATTTCTTGTTATTTTTAACCTTTAAAAGGCAGTCGGTTATCAGTATATTCCTGAATTCAGGAATGTTATTTATGTTGTAACTTAAATCTATTTTAGTTTCTTTTTCTAAATCAATGATATTGATATCACTTATTTTATTTGTTTTTCCTCTGATTTTTATTGGGAGTTCAAGTTCTTTGCTGCCTTTTTCATTAATATAGATTATATCATTGTCAGTATTTGTAATGATCACGATTTCTTGAATAAGCTCAGATAGGTTTAAGAAAAAATCAAGATTAGCATTATTATTGTCATAATAAAGTTTTTTCTGTTGTATTAATTTGTGTTTAGCGTTTAATTCGCTGATATTGTTTAATATCTCTATGTAATTTGGTCTATACATTGCTTTGTCTATAAATTTATTGTCTATAATGATAGAATGAATGTTATTAATGCTTTTTAAGTCATTTGCCATATTGATTGAAAAATCTATCGGTCTTTTATGGTTGTAAATAATGGCAAACTTAATATTACTTTGTTTAATATATTCCTTAGAGATATTTTTTCTAGATTTTATTATTTGTAATATTTTAAAAATAGATTTGATCTTTGTAATATCATCATTACTAATGACCCCTTCAGATATTACAATTGCATTTGGATTTTCCATCTTATTTAAATAAATTTATATTAATTTTGATATAAATCTATATTTTGATATTTATTTCTTTAGTTTTTCTGGTCTCGTTCTAGCCCATGCTAGCCATATTATTCCAGATAATATTAGAATTAATGAGAATATTTGTCCCATTGATATGTTTAAAAATGAGAAATCCAATATGCTCTCAGGTTTTTTGTAAGTTATAACAAATCCTATTTCCTTGTCTGGCTCTCTTAAGTATTCGATAAGGAATCTGAATAATCCATAAAGAATTATGTATACTCCAAAGAGAAAACCATCATATTTTTTTATTTTTCTAAAAATAAACCATAGTAATAAAAAGGTTACAGTTCCTTCAAATAATCCTTCAATCAGTTGTGATGGAATCCTTGGTAAATTAACAAATAAGTCGTGAGGTGCTATTTCCAGTCCAACTGATTCTGCAAATTCTTTTACTCCGTTTTGACTTACTTTAAAAGGTTCTGCATTGGGAAATATGATTCCGCCTTTCATTGGTCTTCCATAAAGTTCTGCATTTGCAAAGTTAGCAAATCTTCCAAGTATATATCCTGAAGAGAAAGCTAGTGAGCCGTAATCAGTTATCTTTCTGAAGTATTTCTTTATATTTGTGTTTTTAAGTTTGGTATTTGTCATTATGAATGGTGCAATAATTACTCCGAAAAATCCTCCGTGTATTGCCATTCCTCTAAATCCTGTGAAATTCCAATTTCGGTCAAATGGCAGAAAAATTAGCCATGGGTGCGTATAATAAATTCCACTCCTATCATAAATTAAGGTAGATGTTAATCTTGCGCCAATTATTGCTCCCATAACAATTGAAAACATTAATTTCTCATAATCACTTTTTTCTATGTCAAGTTTATCGGTTTTTATTTGATACCAAATAAATTTATAACAAATTATGATTACGATAATGTAGGATAGACTATACCATGTAATTGGAATTCCTTTAATTATTTCAGGATGTAACCAGCTAGGATAATTTATATAATTAGGCATTTTTTTCTCCTTAGTCTTTTTTTAATTGTGCAAATAACTTTTTTTTAAACATCATGTTTTGTTTCCTTAATGTTGCAATTTCTTTTTGTTGAGATTTTATTATATCAATAATTGCATTATCATCTATTGTTTTGTTCATTAGTAATGATTCAAGATATGCATACTTTTCTAGGTATTCATCTTGTGCTTCTTTAATTACAAAATGATAGCTTTCGTTTAGATCGTCTTCACTTAATAGTTCTACATCATTTATTACAGATTCAAGTTCAATTAATTTTTTTGCTATTTTTTTAATACTTTTGGAAGCTAAGCTTGTTGGTTTATAAACAGTTATTGGTATTTTATGATTTAATGCTTTATCAATAAGCTCGTCTTTGTAAATTGAACCTATGCTTTGTAAATTTATATTTAAATAGTTTTTTGCAGATTTGAGTATTCTTTCAGTTTTTTCAATATCATCAGGTTTATTTAGCATGTTAAATATTATGAAAGGACTAAACTGTGAGAATATCTTCATAAATTTTTCATAATTTTCAGGATCATAAGTTTCTATTTTAAGTAATAAATTAGGTATATATATTTTTTGTAAATCGCTAGAGTCTTTTTTGATGTCAGATATTAGTTTGTATGCTTTTGTTTCTTTTGTGAATACTTTTGACATAAGCCTAAAGATTGCGTTCTTTAAGAATAAATAGGCATTCATTGTTGCTGTTACTGTTGGGATTGTTACTATTACTCCTCGATTTGACATTAGAAAGAAGTCTATTGTATTAAATGTTGTACCAGCACCAAGGTCAATTATTAGGTAATCATAGTTTAAGTGTTTTAGGTTATTTATTATTTTTTTCTTTTGAAATATGGCTATATTTGCAAGTTCAGGAATATCTGAATCCCCTGCAATAAAGCTTAAATTTTTTATTCCTGATTCTATTGTTATATCTTTAAAGGAGATTTTTGTTTTAAGGAAAGTTCCAATGCTCTTCTTAGGTATGATATTAAGCATAGAATGTAAATTTGAACCACCAAGGTCAAGATCGACAAGTAATACTTTTTTTCCTTCATTTGCAAGACAAATTGCAATATTTGTTGAAAAAAGAGATTTTCCAACACCTCCCTTTCCACTAGCTACAGGAATGATAATCAAATCTTTACCCCGTTATTTTATCCTTTGCTCTAATTAAAATTAGAATCACAGCGTTAAATATAGTATAAGTTATTATTATTGTGCCTAAGAGAATAAGTAACCATGGTTGATAGACATATAATAAATCAAGGCCTAATCCCAATATAATGAGCAAAATACTCATTGCTATTTGAAAGGTTTTTGTTATGGTTATTAAGTTGTGAAGGATTTTAAATTGGTCATACAGCATATAGTGCGTTGTTAATATTAATACACATAATTCTGGGGAAAATATGATGAATGCTATCATGAATTTGATAGAAGAGTTATTTACAATCATTGTATTCTCAGCAAGTCCATATAATGCTGACAATATTAATGTGCTTGCTATTGTTTGTAAAATGAGAACGAGACCTATAATTATTCTTTTTGTTTTTGGGTTATTTGTCTTTAACATAATCTTAAAATATTATATTATGAAGATAAAATCAAGTTTTATTTATGTAGGAATTATTCAATGAGAAAGAAATTTTTAGTATTTGTATATTTTGTATTTGCTTTAAGTATCAGTTCTTCAGTTATTGTAGAATCTATCTTTGCGCAGTCAAATTCTTCTAAGGGCAAAATGTCTGCGTCAAGTTATGGTCAGATGATGATGGAAGCCTTTAATTTTATTAAGAGAAATTATGTTGAACCTGTTGATGATGAGGCTATTTTTGAAGGGGCCTTAAAAGGTATGTTTAAGGCATTAAATGATCCTTATTCGCAATATTTGACAAAAGACGATTTAGTAGAGATTTCAAAGACTACGGAAGGAAATTATGTTGGGATTGGGGTTTCTATCGTTAAGAAAAATGTTCCTGTCAAATCTGACAATTCTATCCCCGATGCTTCTTATGTAATGATTGTTACTGCTTTTGAAGAGGGGCCTGCTTATAAGGCTGGGGTTAAATCTGGCGATTACATTACGGCTATTGATGGCAAGAGTACTACTTTAATGACAATAGAGCAGGTTGGTGATCTCTTAAGGGGAAAAGCGGGTACGAAAGTTAAAATTTCTGTTTTAAGAGACAAAGATTTAAAGCTTGAATTTGAGCTTGTTAGAGAAAAAGTAGATATACAGACTGTTAAGCATGATGTTATTAACAGAGATGTCGGGTATATTAAGATATTAAGTTTTAATCCAAATACTAATCTATTTTTTAAAAAAGCTTTTGAAAAATTGCAATCTCAGAACATCAAATCTTTGATCTTAGATCTAAGATTTAATACCGGAGGGTATCTTCAAGATGCAATAGAGATAGCTGATGATATTTTGGCTGAAGGAATTATTGTCTCAACAAGAGCAAGGGATTCTAAGTTTCCTATGGAATATAAGGCTAGTTCTTCACATATAGTGCCTTTAGACATGCCAATTGTTGTTTTAATTGATAAACATTCAGCATCAGCATCGGAAGTTTTAGTTGGAGCTTTAAAGGATAATGAGAGAGTTTATGTTATTGGGGAGAAATCTTATGGTAAAGGAGTAATTCAACGTATATTGCCTTTTTATACTGGAGGATTTAAGATTACAAATTCAAAATACTATACTCCCTCTGGTCACAGTATTCATAATATTGGCATTAAACCTGATTTAGAAATTGGGGAGAGAGAGTTTTCTGAGACTGAGGTCTTAGCATACAGGCAGATTTTTGATAAAAAATTGGTAGAAAACTTTTTAAATAGCAGAAAGAATAAAAAATCGATTACTGAGAAAGAAATAGATGCTTTTGTGGATAAAGTTATTAAAGAACATTCAATTCAGGATATAGATAAAGACATTTTAGGGCATCATATATTTTTGCAATTTTATCAAGACACACATAGTGAAATGCCAATTTATAATCTACATTATGATAAACCTTTAAGAGCTGCTTATGAATATCTTGTAAAGGGGACTAAAAATTAATCCGTGAAACAAATAGTCTTAGATGATAGTTGTCTATTTGATAATGATATCATTATTGATGATGTTAAGATTTATCACTATCTTGTTGATGTAAGAAGAGTTAAGTTAGGGGATACGTTAAATGTTCTCTTAAAGGGAAGAGAGGTAAGGTTTGTTGAGATTATTAGTATAAATAATAATTTAATTAGGCTTTCTACTCTTAAGATTGAGAAGCTTAAGAAGCGTGATTTTGAAATAAGTATGTTTATATCTACCCTTAAGGGTAGAAAGTTAGATTTGAGTTTAAGACAAATTGTTGAAATTGGCGTAGATCAAATCAATATTGTTAATGCTGATAATTCTGTTGCTAGAATAGAGATGGATGATTTAAACTTTAAAAGTTCAAGATTTTTAAAATTGATTGATGAGGCTTTAAAGCAAAGTGGCAATACTCAAGTGCCTAGTATTAATTTTTACAGAAATTTTTTTAGCATTCCTTATTCCTCATCTGTAAGTTATTATGTTGCTCATAAGGATGGTGTTTTGTTAAGTTGTGGTGAGGATCTTGGTGCTTCTGGCAAGATTGGAATTTTAATAGGTCCTGAGGGTTGTTTTTCAAAATCAGAAATTGATTTCTTTAAAAAACTAAATTTTCAATTTGTAAGATTTAATACTCCAATTTTAAGAGCAGATACAGCTGTTGTTTATTCACTTGCTCATTTTAAATTATTATTAGAGGGTAATAATGGCTAATTTAAAAGATATATATTCAAAGCCAGATAGGATTTATTTTTTGGGGGTACCAATAGATGTATTTAAGAGCAGTGATAAATTGATTAGTCGATTTGAATATCTTGTATCCCATCCATATCATTCGATGGTTATTTTTATTGATTGTAAGTCTTTGCTAAAATTTTTAATTTTTAAAAGGTTTAGGAATCTTGTTAAGAGTTCTTCACTTGTTTTTTCAAATTCTAAATTGTTAAGATCTCTTTGTAAATTTTTTAAAAGGGTCGATATTGGTTGCTATGATTCAAATTCAATTTTGCTTGTTTCAATGAGTGTACTGGAAAATACATATAAAACGTGTTATATTATTGATAAAGATAAAATAATTTCTAAGAGAAATTTTTTAAGATTGAAAGAGTCACATAAAGAGATTAACTTTATTGGTTACTATGATTTGAAAGCTGTTAAGAGAAACAAAGAGATGTTTTTTGCCAATATTAATAAACTTACTCCTAGTATGATAATAAGTTTTTGTAGTAATAATTATCTTGAGAATTTGTTTTATGTAAATAAATTTGGCATTAGAACTAATTTAAGTGTGTTTTTGTGATTTCTTTTGGTTTTAGGTATTGGTAAAATTTATATGAGGTAAAGAAATGACATTTGTATTAGATCAAGCTGTAGTTTATCCAATGCAGGGAGTGGGAAAAATAAAAAACATCCAAAATAAGGAATTTAATGGTGAGTTTATTGATTATTATGAAATATATTTTCCATTCAATGAGATGACTTTTATGGTCCCAGTTTCTAGAGCAAATGATCTTGGAATTAGGGCCTTAGTTAGCAAAGAAAAAGTAGAAGAAGTTTTTGATATCATGAAATACTTTGAAGGTCAAATAGATCAAAAAAAGATCAAAGATGGTAGCCATGATTTTTATAAACAAAGTGATATATTAAGTACCGCTAAATTATATAAATTTTTGTATACAAAATCTATGCAAAAAGAATTGCCTTTCTATGAGAAAAGAATTTTAAATGATTTTGAATTAATTTTGCAGCATGAAATTAGTTTAGCCTTGCAAATCAGTTTTGAAGAAGCTAAGCAAAAGATTAAGGAAGTTCTGTCTACGGGGAAGTCTTAGATTGTTTATAACTTGTAGGAACTTATTATGTTAAGTGTTTTGAGATTTATTTTCTTAATATCTTGTAGATTTATTTCTATGTTTTTTATCTTTTCCTTAATTTTTATTTGTACATTTTACTTGAAATATAAGTTCTTACATGCGAATTTTTCTATTTTGAGTTTTGAACTTTATTATGATGCTTATCTTTATGCCTTTCCTTTATCTTTAGTTGCTACCTTTATGAGGATTGCCTATCCTTTTAATGTAAAGACGTTTCGCATTAAAAGGACTTTGTATGGTGTTGTTTTTATTTTTATATTATTGTTGTCTTATTTTGGATTCTTAGCATCTGCTAATTTTAATTTTGTTTTTTTGGATTTTCATAGCAGAAATGAAAAAATGATTAAAGATGGAGTAGTACATTTTTTTGATGATAAGATAGTTTTTTATGGTAATGATGTTAAATCGTTCGGGTTTAAAGGTGTTTTAAAAGTTGAGGATAATGGGTTTAATGACGGAGATTTTAAAACTTTTTCATACGATTTAGATTTTTCTAAATCTGATATCATGAATTTTAATACAAATGCGTTTTTTATTCAAAAGTTATATAATACTCTAATTAGTAATGTTTTTAATGATTTAGATACTTTAAATAATTTTTTGCTTTCTTTAGAATCTTTTAGTTTGATTTTAAACATATTTGGGTTTACTTTACTTTTATTTTCATTTTCTTATGTTTTTAATCTTATATTTTCAAGTGGCCTCTCTTTATTTCTTTATCCTGTTTTCATTATACTATTTTTTAAAATTCATAATATTTATGCGATTAAATTTCCTGAGAGTTTGGATTTAATTATGGGAGAAAATGTAGTTTCTAATTATGTTCCTTTTATTTTTTGTGTACTTACTTTCTTTTCTACTTATTTTATTAGCTTTATTTCTGAGTATATTAGGATTAGTAAAGGATTTGATAATAGTTTGCATTAGATCAATTTGTTAGATATGAAAAGAGAATTGTATACATTTTTAAGTAATTTTTTTATTTTTTTATTTTTATTTATTGGTCTTATTTTTTGTTATACATATTTCTTTGGGGCAAATTATTTAGAAAAACATACATTAATAGCCACATTTTTTGATACTGTTTTAAGCGTTTACCATTATTTTAATGGATTTTTTATTTTTTTTGTTTTAGTTTATTTTATTTTTTTAGCTAAACATGAAACACGGCTTTATCTAAGGGAATATAAAGGATATTTATTTAAAAAACTCTATCCATTCATGTTTCTGTTTTTTGTAATAGGCCTTATTTTTATGTTTATTTTTAACTCTATTATGTCTTATATTATTGCTCAAAGAAGTGAATATAATTACAACTATGAGAGGTATAATCTTCTTGCAGGTCAGACAAATACGATAGTTAATGAGCTTAAAAGCATAGATATGAATTTATTTTCAAATAAGACCTTAGATGTAAATGAATTAATAGAGGTTTTAAATCAGAAAAAAAAATACCTTGAAGAGTTGCTTAGAATGTATAAAAAGATGAGACTTATTTCTGATAACGATGAACTTTCAATTAATTATTATTTGGCTCGGTCTGAATATGATAGAATGCCTATCTATGATGTTGATTTGGAAAAGGTTAGAAAGGCTGTTAAAATGTATCTGGTTAAAAATCTGACTAAGAAAGATTTTCAAGATATTGTTAATGGATTCATTGATAAAGGTGATTATTCTACGGCTAATTATTTTGCTTACGTGGGATTTGCTTCTACTAAAGATGATGAATTCTCGGCACTCTTAGACTTAACTTTTAAAGCCATTAATGAATATAAAAATATCGAGAGCGAAAAGAAGTCTTCAGTTTTTGAAGAAAAACAAAAAAATTTTTTATATCTCAATACAGAAAAATTTAAACCTGCTTATTATGGTTTTTTAAAGCTTCATAATTTATTTCCAAATGATAATGAGATCTTAAGTTATAAGAATAAATCTTTAGAAAAGCTTAAGGATGAGTATTTCTTTTTTGATGAGATTGAAAAGTATTATGAACATTATGGCATAAATGATGTATTTTTATTTCAACCCAATCCTAGTAATGAAACATATGATTATATTTATATGCAAAAGGTTGTAAATACTGTTTCTTCTTATGTAAAAATGATTAAAAATTTTGAACTTATTAGATTTAATGGCTCAGGTAATGTTATTTTGCATATTAAAGTACCATTTGCTACTCTTAAGGGTAATCGAGTTTATCAAAATGTTTTAGATAAGAAAAATGAAAATAGTGACATTACTGCTACTAAAATTATTGTATCGCTTACAGATTTTGACTTAAGTAATACAAATATCATTGATATTAATAATAATGTTAATAATTTACGTTTATTTGCAAATTCTGGTAGGGGTAGTGTTTTTCTGCCCATTCAAGTTCTTCTAAGTGCTTTTAATCAAATTGAAATGTTAAACTTAAGACTAATAAGTGTATTCTCTTCAAGTCTTTTTTTAATGATGAGTCCTATTTTATTAGTTTTTTTTGGTGTTTTATTTATTGCTGTAGCTTCTAAGGTAGATTTTGAATTTGATTCAAAATCTGTGGTATTTCTTATATCTTTAATAATAGCTATTTTTTCAGGCATCTCTTCGCTTTTTATAAATTATTTGTTGTTAATTTTAATAGCACTCTTTATTCAATTATTCGTTAACATATATGTATCTTTTATTCTGATTTTTTCTATCTTATTTTTTATTGTATTACATGTAATGCGAGTTACTTATAAAGAAGTATAATCTTTACTTAGGATCTGTGTTATTTATATGAGACAAAAATAATTCATTGATCATGTAATTTTCTTTTTCTATTTGTTTTTTATTGAGTATATACGAATCTTTGTTTATGTAATTTTCGTCTATGATAAATGAAGGTATTTCTTTTATTATGTGTTTTAATTTTAAGTTTAAACTTTTATATGGTGTAAATCCATTTGCGAATCCAAAATGTTCATTGAATTTTGCTTTATCTTTAAATTTAATTAGAGACTTTTGTATTTCTTGGTTTAGTATCCATTGAATAAATTTCTCTATAGGTTTTGATATTTCTTTAACCCCCATAAAGTTTATGTTGCATATCGATGTTTTTTTTTCCTTATTTGTTAGATATGAAAAGTTGATTTTGTCTCTGGTATCTTTATTTAAGCTATTGTAATATGTTAAGTTAGTTAATCCTGCAATTAAAATGGTTTTTTTTTGAAGTAATATTTTTTCTAAGTTTAAATATTTATATTTTTCTGTAAAGTTTTTGTGTAATGCAAGCTCATTTGTATCTATAAAAGATTTAAAATGATTTATTATATCTGACATTTTTGTATCATCATATTCTGGTTTGTTGTTTCCAAAGTAAAAATTTATGCCATTAATTTCAGATAGTGTGTAAAATAGATTTTCAGAGATATATGGAGAGATAAAAATTTTTTTTTCTTTTTGAAAGCTTTTGTGTATTTTTTTAATATTTTGTATATCAATATATTTTTGTATGTTATATTCATTTTTATATATTAAGATTGGAACATCAAAGCTTAAGGGAATAATTTTGTGTGCGAACTTTTCAGATATGTTATTT
Organism: Borrelia nietonii YOR; assembly: GCF_023035795.1. NCBI lineage: Bacteria > Pseudomonadati > Spirochaetota > Spirochaetia > Spirochaetales > Borreliaceae > Borrelia > Borrelia nietonii. The sequence goes on along the minus strand of NZ_CP073148.1, from coordinate 364,278 downwards.
AATATTGAATAGTCTGAGTAATAGTATTTTTGAATATTTTTAAAATTTTTAGTTATATTTATATTATCTATATTTTTTGAGATAATTACTTGTGCATTCTCTTCATTAGCCGTTTGTATGTTGATATGTTCTTTGTATTTAATGATAAAACTTGCTTTATTTTGGATATTGAATTGATTTATGTAAAATGGAATGATTTTGTTGTCAGTTAATATAGTTATGGTATCATCTTTTGAGCAACTAAAAATTAAAGTAAAAACTATGATTAAGATTGGTTTCTTTAAGCACATAAAAATTATTTATTCTATTTCCTTTCATTTTACAATAAATTATGTATAATTTTTATAGTTATTTTGTAATTTTATATGTTTCTTTGAGAACTTGAGATTTTATTCTAAAAGGAGAGTAGCTAGTTTGGGTTTAGTTGATTTTTTGGTTTCTATCTTTAGTAGAGAGCTTACCCCTGAACAAGTGAAGCAAAGAAGGCTTAGGGAAGTCAAAAGTAGTCTAAGTAAGGTAAGCAGTTTTTTTAATGCTTCAAAAATTCAGGCTTTACCTCAGTTCGCTAAGTTTATTTATAATCTTTATAAAGTTTTTATTCCTTTCAAGTTTTTTGTACAAAGATATCGATCTTCAAATAAAATAATTCACTTTGTTGTTGAAAAGTATTTAAGTGATAGTCAAAGACAAGCTTTGGAATATATTTATTCTTTCTCAGCTAATGATGTGGTCAATTTTACACCTGATATACCTAAGAATTTAGAGAATAATTTGAATTATTTGTTGAAAAACATAACCCAAGAACAAATCAGGATGATAGATGAAACTTGCGGAGCTTTGGATATCTTTTTTGATTTGGTTTCGTTTCAGTATTATTCAATCATTAAAAATTTTGATAATTTATTTCCAGAAGGTGATTTTGTATATAAGCCAAGATTTAATACTGTTAGTTGTGGTGTAATTCTTGATGATATTAAAGATTTTTTGGAATGTATCTATTCTGTTAGAGATATTTCTATTTGGAGAAATCTCTACGATATTCTTTTAGAAGTATATGGAGATAGGGATAATTTTCCTCTTAAACCAAATGTTTGGCTTAAGACACTAACTTCTATAATTGAGATAAATAAAACTAAAGAAATTTTATATCTTATAAGATATGTTAGCGGTGATCCTGATTATTTACCTATATCTGGTATCAAAAAGTCAAAAATAAAGGCAAAAGTGTTTTTTAATGATCTCTCTAAACATGTTTCAAATGAGATAGCAAAAATCGAGCTTTTCCAAAAGAATAGCAAATCTAAGCTTTTAGCAGAGAAATTATTTCATGGAATTACTCTTGTAAGTTTAGATAATTATAATGAATGTATGAATGCTAAGATCACATCTAAAATTGTAAATACTACTGGATATGTTTACTCTGATCTTTTAGGTTATTTAAAAACCCATGCAGTTAATTTTGTGAAAAAAGATCTAAGTGATATTATTAATATCCTTATTATTAAGGGACAGTGGAAGGATATGGAGGTTTCTAGGGATATTTCTAATGATATTCATTCTTTAGTTAGTATTTATTCCAATCTTATTGATTTTGATAATAATCTTGGCGAACAGGGTACTTATGGTAATAGAGTAAATGCACTTTTGCACAGAGCTTCTGTTGGGGATAAATCATCGGAAAAATTACTTTTAAGTATAATATCAGATATTAATAAAAAGGCTTCAGTCATATTGAATGAGTATTATGCAAAAGTTAGTTCTTTGGGACTACGTTTGAATGATTGTTTAGAAGATTATGTGAAACCTTCTTCAGAAAAGGAACTTGTTTATAATTGGAAAGAGCTTGATATTGATCTTGTCAAAAGTTATGGCAATAATGTAAACTTTGGTAATATAATTAAAAATGTAGTTGATAATTTAAATTTGTTTTTGAAGTTGATGGATTTATATCTGGAGAAGAAAAGTACAGTTTAGGAGATTTTAGATGGGAAGAGAATGTGAAATAACAGGTAAAAGAACAATGTTTGGAAATAATGTTCCAAGAAAGGTACTTGCTAAAAAAAAGGGTGGAGCAGGACAACACATTGGCGTTAAGACCAAGAGAACTTTTAAAGTAAATTTAATAAATAAGAAATTTTTTATTCCTGAGCTTGGGAAAAGTGTTAATATTAAGATTTCTGCAAGTGCTCTAAGAAGTATTTCAAAGGTAGGTCTTAGCGTTTTTTTGAAAAAAAATTCTAAAAAGATAGAGGATTTTATTTAAAAATTGTGTTTTTGTCAATTTTAGTTTATTAATATGTTTTCTATTATTGAATATTCATTGTTGTTGTTGGTAATCTTGTGATTTGTAAATTCAAATTTTTGGAAAAGATTGCAAATTAGCATGATTGCATTTATATTTTCAGGTAATATTTTGCTTGCATTATGATATTCTAGTAGAGTTGATGGATTTAAATTAGGTCTATTTAAGAGTTCCTTTAATGTTGTTGCCAGTTGAATGGCTTTGTTTAAGTTTGTAGAGTGTGAGATAAAGTGAGAGAGGAATATAAAAGAATTTTCTTCCTTTGTTGTAAATGGTTTTAAAAATGTACTAAATTCTCTTAGAGTTTGATTTTTAAGCTTACCTAAAATAATGGGAATAATTTTTATATCTTGTGTTATATCTTTAATGAAATTTAATACAATTTCAATCTTATGGTCATTTTCTATTAGTTTATTTTCTATACTTGTAAATTTAAAGTTTTTTATCAGATTTATTATATCTGAATTGACATCAATTATTTTATTAAAAAATTTCCAAGCTTTATGATCTGAAATATTAATCTGTGAATTTTCTTTTGTTTGTGAGAATATAAACACATTTTTTGTATTATGTGCTATGACCTTTTGAAATAAATTAATATTGCTTAAGAAAAACTCATAGGCACCATAGCTAGTTAGAAGTGCTTTATGAGTTTTTATTTTATTTAGAGTAAATAATTCTAGGTTGCAAGTATTAGTTGAATAAAATATATTATCAACTAAACTGTTTCTTATTTTCTTTATAGGTTGCGTTCCTTAATTGCGTCTTCTACTGTATTTATTTCCATAAATTCTGTACCTTTGTTAGTAGCTCTGTTTGGGTTTCCAGAGATAATTACTACAATATCTGAATCTTTAACTATGCCTTGTGTTTTAAGCATTTTAAGAGAAGTTACTACGAATTCAGTTGTTCCCTTGAAGTTATGATCAACAAGATTAGAATAAACACCGTAAGAGAGTGATAATTCCCTTGCTATCCTTTCATTATTTGTTGTAATAAATAGAGGTACACTTGCTCTGTATGTTGCCATTATTCTTGCGGTTCTTCCCTTAAGTGAATCAACAATAATAGCTTTAACAGGCATTATCTTGGTTGCATCAATTGCACATTTAATAATATAGTTTCTTATGATCTTTTTGCTGCAGAAAATTTCATCTTTAAATAGTGTTTTTTCTCTATATTTTTCAACCTCTATAGCAATTTTAGTCATCATCTTAACAGCTTCGAGTGGGTATTTGCCATAAGCTGTCTCACCAGATAACATTATGGCATCTGTGCCATTTAGAATTGCATTAGCAACATCGGAAACCTCTGCTCTTGTAGGTCTTGGATTTTCAATCATTGTGTGCAGCATTTGTGTTGCGGTAATTACGGGTATTCCATATTTAATGCAGGTTTTTGTTATTTTAATTTGTGCTAAAGGAACATCTTCAGCAGGTATTTCAACTCCCATATCGCCCCTTGCGACCATAATCCCATAAGAAGCCTTTGCAATTTCTTCAATATTATCAATTCCTTCTTGATTTTCAACCTTGGCAATAATTTTGACATCTGGATTTCCAGCAGTATTTAATATATCTTTAACGTCTTGAATATCTTTTGCATGTCTTACAAATGAGTGGGCAATAAAATCAATATTTTGTTTTGCGGCAAGTTCAATAAATCCCCTATCCTTTTCAGTGACAGATTGTAGTTTAAGTGGAATTCCTGGTGTATTGATTGATTTTTTGTTTTTGATATGACCATCGTTTTTAACTTCACAGATTAATCTGTCTGCAAGTTTTTCGATAACAATCATTTCAAGTTCGCCATCATCAATAAGGATTTTTGATCCATTTGGAACTTCATTTACAAAGCCATCATAGTTGGTTTGCAATGAATTAGATTCATTGATAGGTGATGTTGAGATTATTATTTTGTCTCCTATCTTAACGGTAATGGGATTTTCAATATTAGCTGTTCTAACTTCTGGTCCTTTTGTATCAATCATTAATGCTATTTTATTTGAAACTTGCCTAACATTGTTTATTACTTTTATTGCATCGTCATGAGATTGATGAGCAGTGTTAAGTCTTATTACATTTACCCCTGCTTCATATAACTCTTTTATATGTTCTGGATCACACCTGAGATCAGATATTGTTGCTACTATTTTTGTTAATTTTTGTATCATTTATTTTTCTCCTACAGTATTTAAATTTTATGCTTTTTAATCACCAATAACAATATTTTTTTAAGAACTTGTCATTTCATTTTAAGATTAAATTATCATATATCATGAACTTAAATTTTGTTTTAGTTTGTTTAATATTTTGGGATCTAGTTTAATATTTAAGTTTTTTTCCCTATTAGGTATTACAAGTCCTTTTTTGCCTCCTTTAACTCTTCTTAAATGTTTGACATTAGTATAGTAAAGATCAGCTTCACCTGATTGTCTTGCAGGTTTTGTATAAAACACACATAAGTTACCAGCATCTATCAGGACTTCAAGAGGAGGTGTTTTGTCTTTTTTATTCCTAATAAATACGTAAGCACCAGGATAGTCTCTTGTATGTAACCAGTAATCATTTCCCTTTGCCCAGCTTCTTAAAAGTTCATCGTTTTCTTTTGCATTTCTGCCTACAACAATTTCAAATCCATAAGATATGAAATTAAGACCAATAGATGATTTTTTTATAATTTTTTGTTTTTTGATTCTTTCATTTGCCAGCGTAATACAGTCTTGAGAGTCTATGCAGGTTGTCTTTAATATTAATGCATCGTATTGTGTTCTTGCATGTTCTAATTGTTCTTGTATAACTTTTAAAGCATTTTTATTCTTTTTGTATTCTTTAAAGTATTTTAAAGCATTATCTTGAGGGAGTAATGCTTTATCTAGCATTATTTTAATTTGTTCTCCATTGTGATTTTTTAAAATGATCGTGTCCATTCCTTTTTTTATTTTGTTAATGTTTAATAAGATCAGCTCACCCTTCTCTCTTTGCGCCCCGATTGTTTCAATTGAGTTTATTTGTTTTTCTAGAAAGCTTATTTTTTTTTCTAAATTTATTTTTTCTTTTTCATATTTTTTCTTAAGTAGCTCTATGTTTTGTGCTTGAGTCTCTTTTATTTCTGAATCATCATAGTAATTTTCAATAAATTCGGAGTAAGATAGTTCATTGTTGTATCCATCTTTGAGATTAACTTCCTTTTTATCAGTTATATCATTATTTTCAATAATTTCTTTGATTTTTGTGAATATTTCACCTGTAATTTCTTTTGAGCTTGGTCTTCTATAATATGCATCAAGGATTTTAAAATTTGCGTCTGTTACAATTATGTTAGGAGATGATGGCCATAATTTTATGAAGATAAAGATTGTTATTTGCTCTTTAAGCACTTTAATTAAAATTATTCTTTCATTTTTTATTTGACATACTTCAGATATTTTACCATTTTGCACTTTGGATTTTAAAAATTCAAAAAATCTTAAAGAGGGTTTAATATTTTCAAATTTCTTGTTTGTTTTGTGAATTCTCGTTTTTTTTGGGTCTAGTGCGATTAATACATTAAAATTTTTTTCATTTATTTCTTTATTATAAAGTTCCATAACCAAAGTTTTATGGTTAGGTTGTTTGATTTTTCTTAAAAATGAATTTTTAAACGGCAATTCTTGAAGTAAAATGTTTATTTCTTTGTAGTTTAATGACATTTTGTCCCCTTTGATCTTTTGCTAAATATGTTTATTATTAGTTTGCAAAATGGTATATTATAAATAATAGCTTATTATAACAAGTTGTACTATTGATATTAGGCGTAGATCGTGCAATGTATTTGCTATTAAATTTAGCTTAGTAAGATATGAGTTTTTATAATGAAGAGAATAATATTAATTTTGTTTCCTTGTTTGATTTTCGCTCAAGTATCTGCCAATCAGTATTTTGAGAATGTTTATTTGAAATACCAAAATGTAGAAGATATTCAGGCTAAGATTAGTCTTAATATAAAAGGGTTGAAGCAAAAGGGTACTTTGTTATATAAATTTCCCGATAAATTTATTGTTAATTTAGATTCAAATAATCAGGTTTTTGTAAGTGATGGCGAGGTTTTAACTGTTTATGTCCCATCTCTTGGTACTTCTTTTAGACAACAGTTGACTATGGGAAAGGCAGGAAGTGGTTTTATGAATATTTTAAGTACTGAGTATAGTGTATCTTATACTAATTCTCCCAATTTAGAACCCCTTGACGAATCTGGGGGAGGGGGGGGGAGTACGGAGAATTTTATAAAATTGACTTTTTCAAGGCGGCTTTATAGGGGTGCTGCTACGATTGATTCTTTTATGATTGCTTTTACACAAAATGGTGCAATTAGGAGAGTTGTTGCTTATCCAACAGGTGGTGGTCGAGAAATAATTATTGATCTTTTATCTGTAAAATTTAATGTTGGGATTCCTGATAGTAGGTTTAAGTATGATCTGCCAAAAACTTCAAATAAGGTGGATAATTTTTTATATGATGTTAAAAAAACTTGAGGTGTTAAGAGATGGAAAGAAATAATTTCATTAGATTTGGAGATTTTTTAAAGAAGACTCGGATTGATAAGGGTTTAACTCTTGAGATGATATCTGATGATATTAGGATTTCTGTTAAATATCTTAAAGCACTTGAAGATTCTAATATTGAATCATTTCCAAATGAGGTTTTAGCTGTAGGATTCTTAAGAACTTACAGTGAGTATTTAGGAGTTGATATTTGGTATGTCTCATCTCTTTTTAAGGAACATAAGAGAAGACTTAATAGTAGTTATATTGGAATTAAGACTGATGATCAAAATGGCAATTCAAATTTTGTGAATGAAGGTAGGCTTGGGGGTAAGTATTTCGATATTTTTAAGCTAGATTTTTCTAGGGTGATTAAAATATTGGTAGGAGTAATGAGTGCTATATTACTAATACTTTTAATTTCAAATTTCAGTGGACTTAAACAATCCTTAGGAAAAATTTTTAAAGTAAATCATGCTACAAGGCGATCCCCAGAAATACATGAAGTTTTTTTTGATAAGGAAAGTTTTTGGAACGTTGCACTTGGAGATGGTGATTTTTTATCTTTAGTTCATGGCAATTCTATTGCAAAGTATAAAGTTTCTTTTATGAAAGATGATTTAGTTATTACAAATGATTTTCAAAATGGACGATATGTTTTTAGCTTAGGCAAATCTCGCGAAATAGATTTGAATGATAATATCAAAGTTAAGATTGTGTATGATAATTGTTCTCAAGGTAAGGTCCGAAAAGCCCATGTAAGCTTGGAATCTTTTATGCTTAATGTTGAATATGTGCTTGAAACTAATCTTTCTAGTAGATTTAATGTTTTAAATTGGGGATTTGAAGTTAATGGTCCTAAGAGTAGAGTTATTAATGAGTATCCTACTGTATATTCTTCTCAAGATATTTCCAATATTGATTTAGTTATTAGGGTTTTAAATGATACGTTTTTAAGATATGCTTATGATGATAATCTTTATGGTAAATCTTTGCTTGTATCTAAGGGTGTTCCTCTTAGTTTAAATTTCAAAAAATCTTTAATCCTGTTTTTGTCGAGACTTTCTGATGTTAATATTGTTCTTCAAGGTAAGGATATTACTTCTATTTTAAAGAATTATAGAAGAGAAATAATGGCAATTCAATTTTTTTGGTTAAAAACCCCTGGGGGTTTTGATCTTAAAGTTTCTGAAGTTTATTAATGGACAGAATAGAAAAATTTCTCTTTAGTTTAAATTCTGCTCAGAAGCAAATTGTATTAGATGATACTAAAAATCCCATTCTTGTTTTGGCAGGTCCAGGTAGTGGTAAAACAAGGGTTATAACAGCTAAAATCACGCACTTAATAAAGGAAATGAAGTTAAGACCAGAAGAGATTCTTGCTTTAACATTTACAAATAAAGCAGCAAATGAGATGAATTTGAGACTAAATTATCTTTTTAATTTGAATAAGGCTTTACATATCCAAACTTTCCATTCTTTTGGTGCTTGGCTTTTAAGACTTTATTTTAAAGAATTTGATAAAAATTATGATTCAAATTTTACAATTTGGGATACTAATGATGTTGTTAGGTTTGTTAAGCAAATTGGACTTGCGTCAACCATTGAACTTGCAAAGCATGTTGCATCTTCCATATTTAAGTATAAAGAAAATTGCTTTTTAAATAATTATTGTGATCTTGATGAGAAAAGTTGCGCTGATATTGAGTTTTATGAACAAGAAAAATCTAGAAATAATGCTTTGGATTTTGCTGATCTTATTCTTAAGGCCGTTTTGATGTTAAGAAATTGTGAAGATATAAAGATGAGAGTGCAGAGAAAATTTAAAGCTATTTTTGTAGATGAATATCAAGATACTAATCATGCACAGTTTTTGTTTTTAAAAGAACTTTATTGTGAAAATATGCATTTTATGGTGGTGGGAGATGAGGATCAGTCTATCTATTCTTTTAGAGGTGCTAGAGTTGAAAATATTCTTGAATTTGAAAAAGTATTTAATAATGTGTCTAAATATTACTTGGTACAAAATTATCGTTCCAGTTTAAGTATTGTTAATGTTTCAAATGATGTTATTTCAAAGAATAGAAATCGATATGAAAAAGTAATATTTACAGAAAATAAGATGGGCAAGAAGATAAAATTTTTTGTCTTTCGAAATCCTGCAGAGGAGGCTGAATATTTTTCTAATTTCCTTCTTGAAGACGAACTTGAAACAGCAGTTCTTTATAGATTTAATTACCAATCCTTGCAGTTTGAGAAGGCTTTTTTAAAACATAATATTCCACACAAAATATTAGGTTCAATTAGATTTTATGAGAGAGGGGAAATTAAAGATGTAATTTCTCTTTTAAGGCTTTTTGTAAATAAAAAAGATAAAATTTCTTTCTTAAGAGTAATAAATAAACCTGCTAGGGGAATTGGTAAGACTACTACGGATAAAATAATTGCAATGCTAAATGATCGTGATGTTAATTTTGATTTAATTCTTGCAAGTAGAAGAGCTGTTGAGAATCTGAAGGGAAAAGCAAGAGATTCTCTTGTTGCTTTTTTAAGTTTGTATGATGATCTAGAGAAAAATATACGAAGAGATGTTTATATAAATTTATCTGAATTTATTAAAGATGTTGTAATTAGAGCTGGATTTTGGGATTATTATCAAAAATTTGATAAGGACGACAAATTTAAAAATATTGATGAACTTATTAGTAGTGGAGTTGAATACTCAGGCAGTTTTGAGGGACTTGTAATATTTCTGGAAAATTCATCCCTGTCACCTTTAATTCATGGAGATTCTAAGTCTAGTGTATTACTCTCTTCAATTCATGGGGTTAAGGGACTTGAGTTTGATAGAGTTATAATATCTGGTCTTGAGAAGGGATTGTTGCCTGCTGAGATTGAGGAATTGACTGAGGATCGGATAGAGGAGGAGAGAAGGCTTTTTTATGTTGCTATTACTAGAGCTAAATTTGAACTTATTGTTACAATTAATTTGCAGAGATTTTTTGGAGGCATGCTAAGAAATACAGCTATGTCGGTCTTTTTTCAAGATCTTAACAAAGATAATTATGATATTGTTTTTGTTCCAGAATATTTAAAAGATAATTTCAAATATTTTTTTTTAAAAAGTGGGAATAAAAGCTTTAATATTGGAGATTATATAACTTATAATGGTGAGCATGGAATAATTGTTGATAAGTGGTATCAAAACGGTGAGTCATTTATTAAAATTAATTTAAGGAATGGTAAGAAAGCGATTTTAAGTCCAATTCATATTAAGGGACTTTCTAAGATTTAGAGGTGAAATTTGAGAGACATTCATTTAGAAGATAGTTTGAAGTTGAGTTTATTAAAATTCAGTAAGAGTGAAGAATTGGAATTTGCCATAAAATTTGAAAAAATTGTTGGCATGTTAAATAAAATTTCTGAATTTGAGATAAAAGATGGAATTCAAAAAAAAACATGCAACTTTTCTGATTTAAGGAACGATGAGATTTTACCTTCTTTGACGATTGAATCTATTAAAAATTTTAGCAATGTATTTGTGGATGGTTACTTTTCATCACCCAAGATATTTGAATAGGGAGGGAGTATTGAGTTGGATTTAAGGGGTTTAAGTTTAATAAAGATTAGAGAATTAATATTAACTCGGAAGTGTAAGATTTATGATATTGTGCTCTTTTATAAAGAGCTTTATGAAGCAAATAAAGATATTAATGGATATATTGAGTTTTTTGATGATGCATTAGAATTGGCAAAAGAATATGATAAACTTTTAAGTAGAGGCGAAGGACAAGATTTGCCTTTAATTGGTATGCCTATTGCTGTTAAGGATAATATTTCAGTTAAAAATAAGAGATTAACTTGTGCATCTGAACTTTTGCAAGGATATGTTTCTCCTTATGATGCGACTGTTATTAAGAGATTAAAAGATAACGGTGCAATTTTAATTGGTAGAACTAATATGGATGAGTTTGCAATGGGATCATCTTGTGAATTTTCTTATTATGGTGTTACGCTTAATCCTTTAAATAAAGAATATGTTGTGGGTGGTAGTTCTGGCGGTTCTGGCGCCGTTGTTGCTGATAATCAAGCTCCTTTTGCACTTGGTAGCGATACTGGAGGGTCTGTTAGGCTTCCTGCTTCTTTTTCAGGTTTAATTGGGTTTAAGCCTTCTTATGGAGGTTTGTCTCGTTATGGACTTGCATCATATGCGTCATCTCTTGATCAAATAGGATTTTTTGCTAATTTTGTTGATGATGTGGCTTTGATATTAAAATATACTTGTGGAATTGATAAGATGGATGCTACTAGCATAGATATTATTCAAGACCCTTATCCATTGTTGAGTAATCCTTTAGCAGGCACCAAATTGGCTGTAATTAAAGAACTCAGTGAGGATTTGATGGAACCAGAGATTGCCCGTGAGTTTTCTAAATTTAAATCTAGACTTTTAAACAGAGGAGTTGAAATACATGAGGTTTCAATAGAGGCAGTTAACTGCGTACTATCTCTTTATTATTCAGTATCTCCAGTTGAAGCTGCATCTAATCTTGCTCGTTATACTTGTCTTCATTATGGCAAAAGATTAAATGATGAATTAAGTCTTAATGATTTTTATTATAAGCATAGGAGTTTATTTTTAAAAGAAGAAGTTAAAAGGCGCATTGTGCTTGGTAATTACTTGTTATCAGAAGGTTATGATTTGCAATATTATGCAAAAGCTTGCAAAATTATTGAAAATGTATTGGTTCCAAAATTCAATGAAATTTTTAATAATTGTTCATATATTATTACGCCTACAAGTTTTGTAAAACCTTTTAAAATCGGTGAAAATTTTGATGATCCTATGAAAATGTATTATTCTGATTTGTGTACTGTAATTGCCAATCTTATTGGATCTCCTGCACTCTCTATTCCCTTTGCTCAAGATGATAGGGGATTACCTATTGGTATGCAAATAATTGGTCAAGTTAAGAGAGATTTTGAGCTTTTAAATTTTGCAAAAAATGTAATAGAGGAATTAGATTAAATGGAATATAGATTACTTGTTGGTTTAGAAGTTCATGTACAATTAGGATTAAAAACCAAAGCTTTTTGTGGGTGTAAGAATGATTTTGGGGGAATTCCAAATTCTCGTACTTGTCCGACATGTCTTGGACTTCCTGGAGCGTTACCTAGCGTAAATAAGGAACTTATTAATAGTGCAATTTTGGCTGGGCATGCTACTAATTCTAAAATTAGAAATATTATTAAGTTTGATAGAAAGCATTATGTTTATCCCGATTTACCTAAGGGATATCAAATATCTCAAAATGATGCACCAATTTGTAATAATGGATTTATTTTTATTGAAACTCCCTCAGGTTTAAAAAAGATTAATATTGTTAGGATACATATGGAAGAAGATTCAGGCAAGAGCTTGCATTTGCTTGAAAGTGAAAATCGAAGTTATATTGATTTTAATCGTGCAGGTGCGCCATTGTTAGAAATTGTCTCAGAACCAGATATTAATAGTGGAGAAGAAGCTGTATCTTATTTGAGTGCTTTAAGAGAAATTTTTAGATATCTTGATTTATCTGATTGTAGCATGGAAAACGGGTCATTCCGTTGCGATGTTAATGTTAATTTACTTATCAATGAGAATGATATTGAGTATAAAACCCCCATTTCTGAGATAAAGAATTTAAATTCTTTTAAATTAATAAAGTTGGCAATTGATTATGAAGAATCAAGACAAAAAGAAGAATGGATTTTACATAGAAAAACTTTTGAAAGTATAGGTAAGCATACAATGGGTTTTGATGATAAAAGGGGCATTACAGTATTTCAAAGGAGCAAAGAAACTGTGGCTGATTATCGTTATATAAAGGATCCTGATTTGCCTTTAATCAAACTTGATGATGTTTATATTGAAAGCATAAAATCTAATAAAATGGTGGAGTTGCCTTTGGATACAAGAATTAGATTAAAAGATCAATATGGTCTTAGTAATTTTGATATTGTGACTTTAACTTCTGATAAAAACTTGGTTAAATATTTTGAAGAGGCAGCAATGACTTCAAGTGATCCCAAGAGAGTTTCAAATTGGATATTATCTGAAGTATTAAGTGTACTAAATGATAGAGAAATAAGCATACTTGATTTTAATTTACCACCATCATATATTAGTGAACTTGTTGAATTCATTGTTAGTGGCAAGGTAAGTGGTAAGATCGCAAAAGAAATATTTTTAGAAATGCTTAATAGAAACGTTTCCCCTGCTATCATTATTAATGAAAAAAATCTAGAACAGATAAGTGATAAATCTTTTATTGAATCAGTTGTGCTTGAAGTTTTAAATGAAAATCCTAAATCAATTGAACTTTATAAGAAAGGTAAGAGTCATGCAATTAAGTTTATGATGGGTCAAATTATGCTTAAAACTTCTGGCAGGGTTAATCCTGCGTTTGCAAATGAAATTTTAATGAATAAATTAAGGGATGTGTAGTAAGTCTTTGCTTAGTTGTTTTCCAATAATTAAAAGGGCAAGATTCTTTTACCTTTATGATATTAAGGGTAAAAGGTATTTAGATTTATACTTGAATGGAGGGCTAAATTTTTTAGGATATAGGGTTCAAGGTTTAAATCTTATTCTTAAGCAAACTTTTTCAAGAGGTCTGACGGCTTCTTATCCTTCAGTATTTAGGAAACAATTTGAAAATATTCTTTTTTCTTTTTTTAAAGAAGCAGGATCTGTGTTTATTTTTAAGTTTGAAAGGGATGCTAGAGAGTTTTTATTATCTTTAACAGGCCAGAATTGTTTTAGTAAGCCTTGGGAAGAACAGCGAGGCATATATGAGTTTAGGGCTGGATTTAATAATTTTAGATATCCTATGCTTGTCAATATTCCAATGCCTGGATGCATGTCTATTAGCATTGCTATAGTAGATAATTTATCTAGAAAAATAGAATTTAGAGATCCTCTTGATGCTTTAACTTTAGCTGTTGCTAGGCATATGCTCGCTAAGATTTTGTCTTATGAAAAGAGTTCAAAAATTAATTTTAATGTTTTTGCTATGCCTATGTTTAAGCTAATTAGTAGATATATGTTTCCTCTTTATAAATCTGAGCATCATAATGAAGTTTTTAATGAGTATTTAAAAAATGGTTATTTAATTAGTCCTAGTTTTGATATTCCTTCGCTTGTTCCTTTAAAATTTTCTAAAGGAGATTTAGATGGATTTCGAAAGGTTGCTCTTAGACTACAGGATAAATTTGGCTGTTAGTATTGACAGGTTAACTTACAAATAATACAATGAAAAAGTATAACTTTGTAGAATATCTAAGTGAGGACTGTGTATTATTATGAATAGGATAACGAATAATAAGACAATATGGATTAAGCCTAAGTATGTAGAGAAAAAATGGTATGTGATTGATGCGTCAGATAAAGTTCTTGGTAGAATTGCTACAGAAGCTGTTAAAATTTTGAGAGGTAAGCATAAGCCCTATTATACTCCTCACCAAGATTTAGGTGATAATGTTATAATTGTTAATGCTTCAAAGATTAGGCTTACTGGCAAGAAATATTCTCAGAAGATCTATTATAGACATTCAAGATATCCTGGAGGTCTTTATTCTGATACTTTTAGAACATTATCTGAGAGAAAGCCAACAGCTCCTCTTGAAATAGCTATTAAGGGTATGTTACCAAAGGGATCTTTGGGGCGTGAGCTTTTTAGGAATCTTAAAGTTTTTGCTGATTCTAATCATACGCTTAAATCCCAAAATCTTTATAAATTAGAAGCAAATTAAGAGAGGAAAAATGGCAAAGTCAGATGTTAAGGGTATTAATTTAGGAATGGGTACGGGAAGGAGAAAATCTTCTGTTGCTAGGGTTTACATTAGGGAAGGTAAAGGTGATATTAAGATTAATAGTAGGGATTTTGATTCTTATGTGCAACTTGAAAAGTTAAAAACAATTGCTCTATCTCCATTAGTTTTAACAAATACTCTTGGAAAATATGACCTTTACATTAATATTTATGGCGGGGGCATTTCGGGCCAGGCTGGTGCTATTAGGCATGGTATTGCAAGAGCTCTTTTTAATCTTGATGAAGAGCATAAGATGATTCTTAAATCCAATGGGTTTTTAACAAGAGATCCACGAAAAGTTGAACGTAAAAAGTTCGGGAAGAAAAAAGCTAGGAAGAGTTTTCAATTTTCTAAAAGATAAGTACTTGTTTTTTTTATTTTGTTTGTATAAATTAAAGCCCTCTTATGAGGGCTTTAATTTATATTATTGTTTTTTAATGGAATAAAAGACATCCCTTCCATGGTATTCAGCAATACTGCCTAGTTCTTCTTCTATTCTTAAGAGTTGATTATACTTAGCTATTCTGTCTGTTCTTGATAAGGAACCTGTTTTGATTTGTCCTGTTCCAAGTGCAACAACAAGATCGGCAATTGTTGTATCTTCTGTTTCTCCTGAGCGATGTGAAACTATCGCAGTATATCCTGCTTTTTTGGCCATCTCTACAGCTTCAAAAGTTTCGGTTAATGTTCCAATTTGATTTACTTTAATGAGAATTGCATTTGCAACTTTCATTTCAATTCCTTTTTTAAGGAATGATGTGTTTGTTACAAATAAATCATCACCAACAAGTTGAACTTTATCCCCAATCTTATCTGTAAGCTTTTTCCATCCGTCCCAGTCTTCTTCAGCCATGCCATCTTCAATTGATATAATAGGATATTTTTCTACCCATTTTGCCCAATATTCAACCATTTCTTCGGATGTGAGTTCTTCTTTTGTTGACCATCTGAGTACATATTTTTTTGTTTTTGGATCATATAATTCAGATGTTGCTGGATCAAGGGCGATTGCGATATCTGTTCCAGGTGTATATCCTGCACTTTTGATGGCTTCCATAATAACTTCACAAGCTTCTTCGTTTGACTTTAGATTTGGTGCAAATCCACCTTCATCCCCAACAGATGTTGCGTAGCCCCTTTTGCTTAAAATACCTTTGAGTGTGTGAAAAACCTCAGCAGACATTCTTATTGCGTCACTAAAAGTTTTAGCTCCAATTGGCATTATCATAAATTCTTGAAAATCAACACAGTTATCAGAGTGGGCGCCGCCATTTATAATGTTACACATAGGTGTAGGCAAAATGTTGGCTTTGTAGGCACCAAGATATTGGTAAACTTTAATCCCAAGATATTCAGCTGCTGCTCTAGCTGTAGCCATTGAAACTGCAAGAATAGCATTAGCCCCAAGTTTTGATTTGTTAGGAGTGCCGTCAAGTTCAAGCATTTTTCTGTCTATTTCGACTTGGTTTAAAGCACTCATTCCTTCAAGTTCTGGAGATATAATATTTATTATATTTTCAACTGCTTTAAGTACTCCTTTTCCCATGTAAACAGATTTATCACCATCTCTCAGTTCAACAGCTTCATTTATCCCTGTTGATGCTCCTGATGGAACAGCTGCTCTACCTAGAGAACCATCTTCAAGTATTACATCTGCTTCGACAGTTGGATTTCCTCTAGAATCAATTATTTGCCTAGCTTTTATTTCATAAATATGAAAGCCCATTTTCCGCTCCTTATAGGTTAATATATTTACTTTAGTATATATTTTCAGTATAATAACAAACAAGACAAATGTGTAGTATTTTGCTAAAAGAATTGTTTATTGGATTTTATAATTAAATCATGGAAAGAACTTTGAAATGGTTATTTTATTTTATATTCTTTTTCTTTAATATTGCTAATGTTTGCTCACAAGGTTACATAATTGAAAATTTTGATTTATCTTTAAATGAATTTTTAGAAGTTTCAACAAGAAAAGATAATTTATTACCAATTGTCGACTCTAAGAGAGTCATCATGTTCTATCCCCCAAGTAAGGGTATTAGAAAAGTTTTTGCTGCTTTTGATTTTGATAGTTATGCAAAAAAGTATTTATTTAAAAAAAATAAGTATGGTCTTTTTTTTGTCAAAATTAATCTCCCTCATGGAGTTGGTAGGATTAAATATAGGCTTGTTGTGGATGGTATTTGGACTAATGATGAATATAATAAAAATGTGGTCTTTAACAAAGACTTAATACCATTCTCTATAATTGACATAGGTGTAGATCATAGTTATGTGTCTTTACGAAATCCAATCGATTCTTCTGATGGTCGAGAAGTTGAAATTTTTTATATAGGTCGTCCTGGGCAGATTATTACAATAGCTGGCAATTTTAATAATTTTAATCCATTTTTAAATAGATTGGTTGAACAGGAACCTCATAAGGGTGTATATACTATTAAGCTTAAAGATCTTCCGAAGGGTAGGATTTATTATTATTTTGTCGATTCTGGAAATAAAGTTATAGATAAGAATAATGTTAATAGAATTAATTTGTATTCAGTTGAAGGTATTGACAATAAGATTGATTTTGAAGTCTCTTATTTTGATAATTAATCGTTTGAGGGGAAAAGCCTTAATTCTTATTAGCAATTCTTAAATACAATTGACTTGCGGAAATATAGAATTAAGCTGAACTTAAGCAAAGAGCTTACATGATCTTATAAAGCTTAAATAGAAAAATATGGATTAATACAAATAAAAGTCTGACTTTTATTTGTATTAAGTATCATTTTTATTTAGCAGTCGATTCATTTCATCAAAGAGGTACTTAGATACGAAATGATCCTTTTCTACTTCCTCAAGAGATGCTTTTTCTGGTGTTAAAGATGTGTTTCGCATATTTGTTAAAGATGGTTCATCAAGCTTAATAGTTTTATTTTTAGTTTTGTCAGGATTAATATCAGGAATAGATGCTATTAATGTTTTTGTATATGGGTGCTTAGGGTTTGAGAATAAAATATCTCTAGGAGCAATTTCTAGGATGACTCCTAGATACATTACGGCAATTTTATCACTCATGTATTTTACTACTGCCAAGTCATGTGAGATGAACAGATAAGATAAACTTAATTCTTTTTGTAAATCTTTAAGCAAATTTAAAATTTGTGCTCTGATTGATACGTCTAGTGCAGAGACAGCTTCGTCTAGCAATAAGAGTTTGGGATTTAGTGCAAGTGCTCTTGCTATGCCTATTCTTTGTCTTTGTCCCCCTGAAAATTCGTGCGGATATCTAGATAGCATGCTTTTTGCAAGTCCAGTAATATCCATTAATTCATTTACTCTTTTTTCAATATCTTTTTTGGTTCTTGGGAAAATCTTATTTTCGTTGTATATAACTAATGGTTCTGCTATGATTTCTTTTATTGTCATTCTTGGATTGAGGGATGTATGAGGGTCTTGAAATACCATTTGCATGTCTTTTTTTGTCTTTAAAAGTTCTCTTTTTGACAGTTTAGTAATATCTTTTCCATTGAAATATATGCTACCAGACGTTGGTGTATAGAGTTGCATTATTGTTCTTAAAGTTGTTGATTTACCACATCCAGATTCCCCAACAAGGCCTAGTGTTTTGTTGCGCTCAATTTCGAAGCTGATACCATTGACGGCATTTACTTTACGTTTGTTTTTCCAAAATAAGAAGTCTTCTCCAATTGTGAATGTTTGTACTAAGTTTTCTACTTTAAGAATTATGTCTTTTTCATTTTTCATTTAAATCACCTCAGTTTTATTTGTGGTAGTTTCAATAGGATGATCTTTAATTGAATAAAGTTTTTCATTTGGATTCTTATCAAGAGTAAGTATTGATTTTAAAAGCCCAATTGTGTATGGATGTTTAGGGTTTTTAAATATTTCTTGTACTGTACCTTCTTCTACAAATTTCCCTTGGTACATTACAGATACTGTATCGCATACTTCTGCAACTACTCCTAAATCATGGGTTATTAATATGGTAGAGGTATTGAATTTTTTAGACAGGTTTTTAATGAGTAATAATATTTGTTCTTGAATTGTAACATCAAGAGCTGTGGTAGGCTCATCTGCAATTAATAATGATGGGTGGCAACTGAGAGCCATTGCAATCATAACTCTTTGTCTCATTCCCCCTGAAAATTGGTGTGGATAATGTTTTATTCTCTCTTCGGCATTTATAATACCAACTGTTTTTAACATTTCTATTGTTTTTTGCTTTGCTGTCTTTTTATCTAATTTTTGATGTAACATTATTGTTTCTTCAATTTGTGTAGATATTTTTAAGTATGGATTTAGAGAAGTCATTGGATCTTGGAAGATCATTGCTATTTTATTGCCTCTAATACTTTGAAGTTCTTTTTCGTTAAGTTTTAGTAAGTCTTGACCTTCAAATAGTATTTCTCCAGTTTTGTATACTGTCGTAGTTTCAGGCAGTAGTTTTAGTATTGCCATGCTTGTGACAGATTTTCCACTTCCAGATTCTCCGACAATGGCTCTAATTTCCCCTTTTTTCATTTTTAAATTTATGTTGTTTACAGGATGTATTGTTGTATGCTTCAACTTAAATTCAATTGATAGATTTTTTATGTTCAGTATATAGTCTTCTCTCATTAATGTCTCCTAGAGGTTATCTTTTGGATCAAATGCATCTCTTAGTCCATCGCCTAAAAAGTTCATAAATAGTAAGAATATTGTCATGACTGTTGCTGGAATGAAGATTTTCCATGGATATTCAATAAATGTAGGAATTCCATTTTTTATTAATTCTCCCCAACTAGTCATTGGCGCTGATATTCCAAGACCTAGGAATGATAGAAATGATTCAAGCATAATGAATGATGGGACATTCATTGTTGTAATTATTACTATCATTCCAAAGCTATTAGGAATCAAATGTTTGAATATCATTCTCCTATTTGTTGCACCTAATGTTCTAGCTGCCTGTATAAATTCAGATTTTGCAAGTGATTTTACTTGCCCTCTTACGATTCTGGCAATTGTTAGCCATGAGATGATACTAATTGCAATAAATAATCCGATGACATTCCTTTCCATAATAGTCATTAAGGTTATTATGACAAGTAATGTAGGTAAGACATAAAGGATTTCGATTATTTTAGTTATTATTCTATCGATAATACCACCAAAGAATCCCGCTACCGCACCTATTATAGTGCCTATGATCATTGATATAAATGCTCCAATAAAGCCCACAGATATTGATATCTGACTTCCTTGTATTATTCTTGCAAGCAAGTCTCTTCCAAGACTATCTGTTCCTAGTAGATATATTCTTTTGTGTATTTTAATTTCTTTTCCATCAATTTTTTGAACATCGGTTTCTATTTTTCTTTTGATTTCTTCCAGTTTTGCTTTTTCTTCTTCGTTTATTTCTCGTTTTTCTTTTGCTGCCATTCTTTTTATGAAATTAAGTTCTTTTTCATACCAGAGTTCTCCGGCATACTTAAGAGATGGGGGCAAATCAGCATGTTCTACTACTTGAGTATAGTATTTGTATATTGGTAGTATTGGTCTTAGTATTGCAACTAGCATGTAAAATCCGATGATAAATATACTAATAAATGCGAGTTTATTTGCCTTAAATCTTAACCAAGCTCTTATGTTTGCTGTTTGGATTTCAACGCAAGTGTCTTGTTTTTCATATTCATTCATTTTATTCACCTATGTTCTTGGATCAAGTTTTTTGTAAGCAATATCAGATGCTAAAATTGAGATAAGTAATATTGTTGAATATACTAATAGTGAACCCATGAGTAGTGGGTAGTCCCTGTTTAGAGATGCTTCTACTGTAAATGTACCCATTCCAGCAATTCTAAATATTTGTTCAATGACCATACTACCAGAAATTATACCAGCAAATGCAGGACCTATATAACTTACGAGAGGGAGTATGGAGCCTATTAATACATGTTTTCTTATTATTACATTAAAGCTTAGTCCTTTAGCTTTTGCTGTTCTTACAAAATCGCTCTTCAGTATTTCTAACATAGAACCTCTAATGATACGTGTAAAAATAGCTATCCATGGCAAACTCATTGTTAATATTGGCATAATTAAATTTGCAAGACCTCCGCGTTCTGAAATCCATCCAGAAGTGTAAAATAATTTTAACTTTACAGATAGAAAATATTGTAAAATAGGGCCAGTTACAAAGGTGGGTACGGAAATCCCAAATATTGCTGCTACTCTTATTATATAGTCGGTTCGAGTATTTTTTTTAATTGCTGCTAATGATCCCAGCAAAATTCCAAGTGTGAGAGATATTATTAAGCTTATTATTCCGAGTGTAAATGACTTGGGAAATCCTAATTTTATGTATTGATTGACATTTAAATCTTTCTTTACTAATGATGGCCCGAAATCCCCTTTTAAAATGTTTGTGATGTAATAGTAAGCTTGCATATAAAAAGGTTTATCAAGATGGTATTTTTGCATCAGTTTTTCTTTGACTTGAGGGTCAATAGGTTTTTCAGAATCAAATGGATTTCCGGGAGCAAGTCTCATTATTAAAAAACACAAAAAAATTATTACTATTAAAGTTGGTATCGTTTCTAGTAATTTTTGTACTGTAAACTTTAACATCATTGCTCCTTATCATCATAGAAAGATTTTATTTGTATAATAAATGATTTTAACATATGGGACTTAATATTATTCAAAATTTTTGAATTTATTTTAGTTGCTTTTCGATTAAAATTTCTTTTTAATGTATGTATTCATCGCTTACATTTTTACTATTTGTCAAAGCAAATCAATTTTCTATTTGCATAGATAAAAATTAGGATTTAATGATTTACTTTAATTGATTTTAAGTAAATTTAACAGTTTTTATGTCTTTTTTACGCATGGTATTGATTATGGGTCAAACAAATCCGTATAATTGGGATAATTAGCCTTATTTGTTAATTATTTTGAACTTTGTGGTTCAAATTTAGTGGTTTGACTGATAATAGTTGTTAAGATTAAAATCTATTCTTTTTATGATAAGTAGAATCATTCTTTGTAATTTTTGAGTTATCTTAGAATACAATTTGTGGAGGATTATTAATAAACAGACACCTGTTAAAATATTTTGATAGATGTCTGTTTATTTGTTATTTGATTCTTTTAATTTCAGAGAAATGGAATCTTTCTGCAACGTTAGGTGCCCAACCAGTCCATTTATCATTTCTAAACAGGTAATTTCCTGCATATATGTATATTGGGGCAACGGGGAAATCTTTCTCTATAATTATTGCTTCAGCTTTTCTTAAAATGTCTTGTCTTTTACTTGAATTTTGCTCGAGATCAGATTGGGTTATTAAATTTTCATATTCTTCATTAAAGTACTGATATGAGGAAAAATGTGAAAATTCTTTTTGGAATATACTTAGGAATGTTAATGGGTCTGAGTAATCTCCTATCCAACCAGCTCTTGAGATTTCATAGTCTCCCTTTGTTTTAGATGCTAAGAATGATGCCCATTCTTCATTTTCAAGTTCAACGTTGATATGTAAAATTCTTGACCATTGATTTTGAAGAAATTCGGAAATTTTTTTATGTCCTTCGCTTGTATTATATTTAATTTTTAGTTGAGGGAAATTTGTACCATCAGGATAGCCAGCCTCAGCCATTAGTTGTTTTGCTCTTTGTGGGTCAAATAATTTTAGTGGTTTTCCGTAAGAATAATGATTAAAGTTTGGACTGATGTTTCTTGTAGGAATAGAATCATTGTCTATAACTTTCTTTGTTAATGTTTCTCTATCAATAGCAAGAGTTAAAGCTTCTCTAACCTTTACATTATCAAGAGGTTTTATTTGTGTGTTAAATGAAAAGTAGTAAAGACCATTAATAGCGGATGAGTAATAATCATTTCTTAATTTTATTTCTTTTATTAAATCAGGTGGAATTGATGCAGATGCCAGCATATCTATTTCATTATTTTCATACATTCTATAGGCAGTTGACGCATCGTTTATTGTATAGAATATAAGTTCTTGTAATTCAACATTTTTGGCATTAAAGTATTTATCATTTTTTATAAGTGATATTTTTTCGTTGGGTTGTCTTTCCTTGAGCTTGTATGCACCACTTACTACCATATTTTCAGGATTTGTCCACTCTTGTCCATGTTTTTCAATAACATGCACTGGTACTGGTACGAAAGATTGGTGTACTAGCATGTCTAGAAAGTAAGGTTTTGGAGTAATAATAGACATTTCTAGAGTTGATTCATCTATAGCTTTAATACCAAGTTCAGATTCTGGTATTTTTCCCTCGAAGTAATTTTCTGCATTCTTTATTGTTGACTTAATCGTACCGACATAGTTTGATGCTGTTTCTTTATTTAATATTCTAAGATAAGATTTTCGAATTCCTTCAGCAGTAATAGGCACCCCATCACTCCAAACAAGACCTTTTCTTAAGTGAAATGTATATGTAGTTCCATCTGCAGATATGTCCCAAGATTGAGCTAGACCTGGTTTATATCCCCCAGTTTGTGAATCACCATCTACTATTCCAGTAAACATTTGCGTTATTATATGTGCACCCATTTTATCTTCAGCTAATTGAGGATCTATTGATTTAGGCTCTCCTCCTAAACTGATTTTAAATGCCAAATTTTCTTTGCTACTTTCCTTACCGCAGGATAGAATAGCTATGAAAAAAAATATCATAAACGTATGTCTTTTTATTTTCATTCTTATTATCTCCTATCTATTAAAGTTGATTTTACTACAACAAAAACAACTAAAAGTTCTAAAGGATGCTTCCTATAAAATTTGTTTGTTGAACCGTTTAATTACTTTGTTGAAGAAACTCATTATACCATAAAGTACGTGTAAGTATAAATCAATAAGAAGAGAGGCATATGAATGCAGAATATTATTAGATGCTAGCTAAGATTATGTGTTTTGCTTAAGTTTTGATGCATAGTTACATGCTGTTTTGGATAAAATGCTATCAGATAAAATAATGAACTCTTATAAGAGAGATACGAATGTAAAATTTGTGGTAATTTCGAAAGCTATGTGGTTATGCATAAAAACCACTTCTACAGTTTAGTTTATAGAAGTGGTAGTATTTTTATGATTATTAGTGTTAATTTATTAAATTCTTTTCATATTTTGTTGTTAGTGTTTTCTCTTTTATATTTTATTTCTTCATAAAGATAGGCTTCTGCAACATTAGGAGTCCAACCAGTCCATTTGTCATGTCTGAAGAGATAGTATGATTGAAGTATTGAGAGTGGGGCAACAGGGAAATCTTTCTCTGTAATTATTGCCTCAGCTTGTCTTAAAATTTCTTGTCTTTGTAGTGGGTCTTTTGCAAAATTAGATTGTTTTATTAAATTATCATATTGCTTGTTTGAATAGCCATATGCTCCAAATCCTTGATTTTCTGTTGTAAATAGACTTTCAAGGAATGTTAATGGATCTAAATAATCCCCCGTCCATCCCATGTATGACATTTGATAATTACCTGTGCTTCTGCTACCTAGGAATGTATTCCATTCTTCAATTTCAATCTCGATATTAATGTTTAGTATTTTTTTAAGTTGTTCTTGCAAGAACTCTGCACTTATTGCCATTCCATTGCGTTGTGAGGTTTTAAATTTAAGAGTAGGAAAACCCGAACCATCAGGGTAACCAGCCTCAGCCATTAGTTGTTTTGCTCTTTGTGGGTCAAATAATTTTAATTGTTTGCCGTAAGAATAGTTTTTAAATGGTGGGGTTAAGTTTCTTGTTGGTTTTGATTGGCCCTTTAGAGTAATTTTGTTGAGTGCTTCTCTATCAATAGCAAGAGTTAAAGCTTCTCTAACCTTTGCATTGTCAAGTGGTTTGATGGTGGTATTAAATGCCATGTAGACCACTCTATTTATAGGATGGGAATAGTAATCGTTCCTTATTCTAGCTTCATCTAAGTATTCTGATGCTACGTTCGTTAGAAAATCAAGCTCGTCATTTATGTACATGTTATAAGCGGTGTTTCCTTGTACCTGGTAAAATATCACTTCATCTATTTCGACATTTGAAGCATTATAATACTTATCGTTTTTTTCAAGCACTATTTTTTCATTTGGGATTCTTGTCTTTAATTTGTATGCACCACTTGTTACTATATTTTCAGGATTTGTCCAGTTTTGTCCATGCTTTTCAATAACATGAATTGGTACTGGTATAAATGTTTGATGTACTAGCATATCAAGAAAATAAGGCTTTGGAGCAATTAAAGTTATCTCTAAAGTTAAATTATCTATAGTTTTAATGCCAAGTTCAGATTCCGGTATTTTACCTTC
Organism: Borrelia nietonii YOR; assembly: GCF_023035795.1. Classification (NCBI taxonomy): domain Bacteria; kingdom Pseudomonadati; phylum Spirochaetota; class Spirochaetia; order Spirochaetales; family Borreliaceae; genus Borrelia; species Borrelia nietonii. Next base: position 339,282 of record NZ_CP073148.1, on the reverse strand, counting down.
AAAGTAATCATGTGCATTTTTGATTGCTGATTTAACAATATCAACATATTGTGAAGCTGTTTCTTTATTTAAAATCCTAAGATAAGATTTTCGAATTCCTTCAGCAGTAATAGGTACCCCATCACTCCAAACGATACCTTCTCTCAAGTGAAGTGTGTATACAAGTCCATCTGCAGATATATCCCAAGATTTAGCTAATCCTGGTTTATATCCACCAGTTTGTGTTTCTCTTGTTGTTAAGCCTGAAAATATGTTCATAATTATGTTGAACGATTGAACAGAAGTAGCAAGTTGAGGATCAAGTGAATCTGGTTCGACTTCATTTGTTACCCTAAATGTTATTTTATCTTTGTGCTCATCACCGGAACAAGAAGTTAGCCATACGATCAGAAAAGATAAAATAATTATTATTTTGTATTTCATAATTTATTCCCCTTATAAATATTTTTTATTTTGCTTTTGAATTATTGTTGTTTAACATACTTGAATGGATTTTACTTTAATTTGGTAAATAAATAAAGTATAATTATATAAAATATTTGCATATGAATATACTACATGAGATATTCTTGGTTTGCTAGTATATTGTTTTTCGAGAACTTTAAAGGATGAAGTTTTATGTTTACACAGAATGAGAGTTTTAATAAATATTTTAAAGGTATTGAGAATGAATTCCTTAGTAGGTTTAAATCTATTGAAAAGATAAATTGTTTAAGTAATTCTTATCATGAAGCAAATTCTGTTAGTAGGAGTTTGGTTGATACAATGATCAAAAGACTTCTTAAGGGTAATTCTACTATTGTTGGTATTCAAAATATTTTAAAACTTTATGAAAAAACTAAATCTGGCAAGTCTTCAATTATATTAATGGAACATTATAGTAATTTTGATTTTCCTTGTTTTCAGTTTTTGCTTAATGAAATGAATTACAAGGAAGTTGCGGAACATATTATTCCTATAGCTGGTGTTAAACTTTTTAAAGATGATTTGTTGATTAAGAGCTTATCTTTAGGTTATAGCGTAATATTTATTTATCCTCCACATGCATTTATTGATGTTGATCATGAAACGATTAGAGAGAGGCGGATTTTTAATGCTAATTCTATGAGATGTGTTGTGGATAAAAAGAGTAGTGGATATATGATTCTTATTTTTCCAACAGCCACAAGATATAGGAAAGATAAACCTGAGACTAAAAAAATAATTTCAGAAATTTCAAGTTATTTTAAGCTTTTTGATTATTTTATAATGGTTGGTATTAATGGAAATATTCTTGAAGTTTCATCAAATGGTGATATGTCTTGTGATGTTTTTAAAGAAGATACTCTTGTATATAATGCAACAGAAATATTTGATATACTTGAGTACAAAAATTTAATTTTAGATAAGTTAAATCAAGAAGGTTTAGAACCGACAAAAGAAATTTTGGGTTCTAAGATTGCTGATGATTTAGAAAAACGTTTCGAGGTTCTTCATGAAGAGGGGGCCAAGATATATAATGGTTTAATTTAGGGTTTTAATTGTTAATATGCCTGATATAGAAAAAATAAATAAGTTTAAAAGAGAAATACTAGATGATGTTTCTGATGAGAGAGCTAAAAAAGAACGTTTTGGCATTAAAATGGATATTGAACCTCCAAAGGATGGGGAGCTTATTGTTCCTTGGGAAAATCAGGAAGAAGTTTTTGATGTAGAAGAAGAATCTGATGATGAGCTTGATTTAGATGCTATTCTTGGTGTGCTTGATAGTGAGGAAGGACTGAAGAACAAAGCCAATGAGAATGATATTGAAATTTTAAAAGATTCTAAAAAAGTAGATATTGACCCTGAGTTTAATGATTTAGATAATGATTTTGATATTTTAAATTCTAATCTTGAAAATAATATTGAAACAGTTCTTGATAATAATTCTATTAGTTTAGACGATGCTATTAATTTCGATGTAAATAATGCTGATAATTTGCAAAATCTAGATGTAGAGAATGATTTGAATTCAGATTTATTGAATTCTGATAAGTTTCTTGATAATGAGATTGGTGCTAATGATTTGAATCATGAATCTCTAAATGATAATAATGATGATTTTGATTTTGAGAATATGATTACTAGTCTTAATAAATCAGATGAAACAAATAATCGGTTAGAAATCCCTTACAGTGATGAATCTGTTTCTAATGAAAATTCTGAAAAGCTTAGTGATGCTGAAGAGGATAATTGGTCTAATCTTTCAGATGATTTTCAATTTTTGGAAGATGAGCCAAAAAAATCTTCTACTAAAAATAATTTTAAAATCAATTATCCTTTGTTTTTTAAACATTTAGATTCTTATCCTAGAAATTTGAGAATTGCTATTGCTGAGGCTTTAATGCTAGATAATGTTTCTAGATATAAGATTGAGGCATTAGTTGATCTTATTGAACAAAATAAGAAAGGGCTTAAGTTTATTGCTAAATTTGTTGGAGATATTGTTGGTCGTTCTGTTAAATTGCCTGTTATGTATTATAAGGCAGAAGAATTTAGCAAGCTTGAAAAGCAATTTAGCTACAGACTCTCTAAAGCTTTAACCCCAATATTAAAAATAGCATCTCTTTTTGTTGTTTTGACTTTTTTGTCTTTCTATTTTTTAGTTGATGTTATGTTTTTTTATGTTGCGTCTGATAAAAAATATAAAGAGGGAATGTCTTATATATATGAGAATAAGAGAGAACTTGCTAAATCTACTTTTAGGGATGCATATTATATGCGGCCTAGTAAAGGGTGGTTTTTAACTTATGCTAAGGCTTTTGAAGATGTAAGAGATTTTGATAGTGCTGAGGAGAAATACGAAGAATTATTTACCATTGATCCATTTTCTGTGGATGCTTCTTTGAGAAAACGCAAAAATTTTGATAAGGATGGGTATATATCTTATGCTTTTATGAAAATGAGGCTTGGTGAGCATGCTGATGCTGATTCAATTTTGGATGAGGTTATATCTTATGATATTTATGATTATGAAGCGTTAATGGCTAAGGGTGATAATTATTTTCAGTGGGCCCAAAGAGAACCTGTATATTACAAAGATAGCATTAATAATTACACTATTTTGCTTTCAAAATATGGGCATAAAAAGGAAATTTTGTTTAAGCTTTTTAATGCTTACATTGAGGCTGGTGCTGAGAGAGAAGCTGAGAATGTAAATGCTTTTATTAAGGCAAATGAGAGATTAGATATTGACGAGGTAGTTTATACTAAATATGCTAAGCGATTAATAGATAAATATGTTGAATTTACAGTTTATAATAAAAGAATAAACGAGCTTTCTAGAAATCTGAAATATTTGAGTGCTCAAATGAACTTACTCAATAAAGAATTTTCTAGTTTTAAGGCAGGTAATGGGAAGAGTGTTTCTGATACTTTAAATGATATTAATCTTAACTCAGAGATTGAATATATTCTTAGAAGAATTTTGTTCAAAAATCCTGACTACAATAAGGCTCTTTTTGAGAGTGGTAGATATTTTTATTATATGGGTGATCTTAAAAAAGCAGAAGGGTATTTATTAACAGCACTAAATAGCTTTAGACATGAAAATTTAATTGAGAATTCCTCTGAAAAGATTATTGCTTATAGAATTTTGTCAGATATTTATGAGAAAGGCAATGATTCCCTTAAAGCAAGTAATATTGTTAGTCTGGCTTTAAATGAATATGATTTTTATAAAAGAAATGGTCTTGTTAAAGGCTCCAGGGAGCTTGCTTTAATTTATGAAAAGCAGGGAGATATTCTTAGGACTTTAAATGGTTTTAAATCAGCTATATCTTCTTATAAGATGGCAATAAATGAAGGGGTTAATTCTCCAAATGTTTATTATAAATTAGCATTGCTTAATTATAAGGAGAATAATTATAAAGATGCATTAGTTTATTTATTTAAAGTTGAAGATATGTCCGGATTTGCAAATAGTAATAAAGTTTTAAATTCAATTGCATCTGTTCTTTATAAAATGGGTAATTTTGAAGCTGCTAGGAGTTATTATTTAAGAGTATTGCAGAATTTAGAATCAGAAAAATCTAGTATTTTAGGGTTTAAACCTAAAGGGAATGATTATCATAGAGCTTTATTGATGAAGAAAATTGAGATTTACAATAATCTTGGAGTTGTTGAGATAAGAGCATCTCTTGGTGATAGGGTTGAATCTGGTATTGTTAGAGATAATAATCTTTTTGATTCAGGGATTGCAAATTTGACTGAATCTTCTAGAATGTTTGATCTATTGAATCGTGATGGTGATATGGTGAAGAATGTTAAGAAAGATCTTGCTAGTTTAAATCTTAGAAGTATTTTTAAGAATGATTTCATTGGTTCTAAAGTATTGTTTTATGATAATTTGGCCGATAATCTTTAGATTTTTTAAAGTTTATTAGTTTAAAAGGCTATAAGGTTGTAAGGATTTATATGAAAAAAGTTTACTTTATTATTTCCTTATTTATTGTATTTAATTTATTTTCTTCAATGAATGATCACTTAAGTATTAATATTGATGATGTGTATGTTGAGGCTCATGAGGATGGTTTTCATCTTTTTATTAGGAAAAAGCCAGATGTTAAATCGGTGATTTTAACTGAATCTTTTGAAGTTCCAGATAGGAGCAAAGATGTCTCTACTTATTCATTTAGAACATTAGAGTATAATAGGATTAATGGGGATGAGATTAGAATTTTGAATGGTAGAGTTATTCAAAATAGACATCTTTTATCATTAACATCTTCTACACCTATCCAAAATAGAAGATTTGGACAAGCTTTTCATATATTAATACCTAAGAAATTAAGATATGGTTTTCCTAATTTTTCAACAAGAAGTGGTGATATTGATTTAGAAGTTTTAAAGAGACAGAAAGAGCCTTTTTGGTTTTCAATTAGAACTTTTGAGAGGAAATATAATGATTATTTAGGTCAGTATAAGGATAATGCTTATGAGTTATTCTTTGGAGATGTTCAACGAGAAGGTCCAATTGAAAATAATAGTTTAGTAGACGAATTTGCTAGGTTTGCGGATGATGTTATTGTTGCAAAGAAGGGGCTTGATATTGTTGATAAAATAAAAGATATTCTAAAAAAATCAGAAGAGCCACTTTCTGATTTAGATCTTGTTTTTGTTATTGATGTGACTGATAGTATGAAGAATCATATTGAAATTTTAAGAGAACACCTTTTGGATATGATAGAACCCCAGCTAAATCAATTTAGATCTTATAGAGTAGGTTTTGTGTTTTATAAAGATTATCTTGAAGATTTTTTGACAAGATCTTTTGATTTTAATAGTAGAGATTATTTAAGTAATGTTTTTGAAGGCATTAATGTGGGTGGAGGGGGAGATTATCCTGAGGCAGTATTTGAGGGAGTTAATTCTGCTGTTACTCAATTTGATTGGAGAGCGGATAGTAGGTTTATTATTGTGTTGGGTAATGCACCCCCCCATGAATATCCCCGAGGGCCTATAGTTTATGAGGATGTTATTAGAGCAGCTAAGGAAAAAGATATTATAATTTATGGAATATTACTTAATTAGCGTAGTGTTTTTTTCATTAATTGCATGTTAGCACTTATTTTTTATCTTTTTGAATTTTTATCTTTTCTATTATCCTTTGAGATAAGGGAATGATCCACTTAGGTGTTTGTATATTAGATTGTATTAGTTCTTCAAATAGCTTTTTTGCTGTTTCTTTTTTATTTTTAACATAATATATGAATGCGATTTCATACTTTCCAATGGCGACGATGCTTTTATTTTCTTTGTAATTTTCAATCATTTTTTCGTATATCTTTAAAGCAGATTGATAATCGTTAACATTTGTTGCTTGTTGAGCTTTTCTTAAGTAAATGCTGTAAGGAGTTTCTTTTGTGAGTTGTTTGTCTAAGTGCGCTGCTGTATAGCAGGAAAAGAATAGGATGCTTGTTAGTACTAGTTTTTTCATTTTTTATGCTCTTATTTTGTAAAAAAGTTATTTAAATTGATTTTATTATATATAAAAAAAGAAAACAAGTGTAAGCTTGTTTTCTTTTTGTGTTTTATTTAGAAGGAATTATTATTTTCCAATTTGCATGTATTAAGTCTGGATTCTGAATTTTTTGTCTGTTGGCAAACCAAATTTTTGGCCATAAGTAAGGGTCATTATACAATTTCTTAGAAATGCCCCATAAGGTATTTCCGATTTTAACTATATATAATTCCTTACTTGAGTGGCTTTGATAAGCCTTTAGGTATCTTGCAGAATCTAAAAATAATTCATTTGCAAGTCTAAGATTATTAAGACTCTTAGCCTCAAGTCCTTGTTCCCATAGTTGTCTGGCTTTTTCAATGAGCTGAAGTGTTTTGAATTTATTTGAGTCTGATTTTTCTATGTTCTCAGCTTTCTCTTCATAAGCAAGTACTAATGCATCCATTTGTCCAAGTAAGTAAGGTTTGCCTTGTGAGTCTAGAAGGTTTATGCGTTCGCTTTTATCCTTAAGCAGAGCTCTTCCATTCCATGGTGATGGTTTAATGAGCTTATTGTTGCTGTAAATGGGGAGTTCAGAAGCAGCTTCCAGTGCTTTTAATTGTTTATACATTCTCTCTTCTGTTTCCTTAAGAGCTCTTGCTTCTTTTGCCTTCTTAGCAGTTTGTTGTGCCTTATTAAATGTTTTGCTGTACATTCCAAGAGAATTTTCAATGTCATACATTTTGTATTTTCTTGTTGCCTCAAAATATAAGTTATTTACTTCATCGATTTCTAATGGGATCCATATGTATGCTTCATTAACTTCAGCATCATTTAAATATTTTTCAATATTTTCTTTCAAGTAGTTTATTTTTTCTTTTTTTTCTGTTACATCTCTTGCGATATTTCTGTATCTTTCTAATACTTTTAGGGCAACTTCATTGCCTTGTTTAATCATTCCCTTTGCAAATTTTGCTTTCATATCTCTTTCAATCTTTTCAGCTTCATTAAATTCCTTAGAGTAGAAAAGATTTCCCCGCTCTCTTATGACACCGTTTTTCATTTCCTCAATGTCTCTTTTTATATCTCCAGTTTCCTTAATTGAGATTTTAGAGTTTGCATTTTTTTTATCTTCTGGTGGGGTTTCACATGAAATCAGGAGAATAGCAAATACGGATAACATTAAAAATAATAACTTGCTTTTTTTTATCATAAATACATCCTTCTTATGTGATATTGACTACATAAAATTAAGAATTTTGCTTTTTAGGCATCAATTCTTTTATCTTTGCATAAAGCCTCTAAGTAGTATATTATTACACAATTTGGCATTATACAATTTTTTGCTGCTATATTACGTTTTATTTTTACTGTATCAATCCCTAACCCTTGCTTTTATGTGACTTTAAAATATTAGCATCCCCACATGTTCTCTCTTCTGGAGGGGTTTCACATGAAATTAGGGAAAAAGCAAACATAGAGAATATTAAAAATAATACTTTATTTTTTTTCATCATAAGTACATCCTTTTGACATAAAATTAGCACGCTACATAAACTGTAGCTTTTATCATACCTTAGATTCTTTAAACGAACAGGCATTAGTATAAATAATATTATACTTTTTAAAAAGTATAGCTTATTTTTCATTTTTATTGAAGTTAGTAAATCTTTTTAAAAAAGGTATAATTAAGCTTATAAGATTTTATAAAGAAGGAAAATTTGATTTTGAAATCATATATTATTATCCTTGTGCTTTTATTCTTGCAAGTGACATTATTCTCTCAAGTGGCGTCTATTAAAGAAATGGAAGGGCAGATTAATGTTGTAAGAAATGCTGTTCCTGTCAAATTAAATTTGGGAGATGAAATTTTTGAATATGATTTTATTGAAGTGGGGGATAATTCTAAGCTTAAAATAGGTTTATATGGAATAAATGGTATTACGTCAGATTTAACTTTGTATTCTAACACGCATAGTCTTGTTTGTTATTCTTCTCTTAAGGATATGCAAGATGCGAAAATATATTTGTTTAAGGGAAGTTTAGAAGTAGCTATTTATGAGGTTGTTCAAGGTTCTTCATTTTCTGTTGATGTAAATAATTATTTTTTTATGACTGCTGCTCCGGCAAAATTTTATGTAAATTGTGAATATTTTAATAATTATTTTGTTAGTGTTTTTGACGGTGTTCTTAAACATTATAACAAGGATGAATATTGGATTTCAGCAGGTACTAGTATTTTACTTTGGGATGATAATTCTTTTTTATATAAAACCAGTGATTCTGTGTCGAAAAATGTAATTCAAAATTTGAGAGAAATGTCCCGTAGAAATTTTATTTCTCTAAATAATAAGCGTTCAACTTACATATTCTCAAAATATGTTGAAGATAGTTTTAAATTTGATTTTGTATATGATTCTCTGGTAAGAGATCCTAAATTTAATACCATATATTCAAAGTGGAGTTTAGAGGATAAAAATTATACCTTAGGAAATAGAGTCGACATGATAAATTATGTCAATTATCTAAGAGGTAGGATAGGTATTCTTTTTAATAATTTTATTTATTTGGCCAATGTGTGTTTTTTTATAGAAAATATTGTTAAGCATTCTTCCGATGTGTTTGATAGATTAAGCTCCCATGGTTTTATTTTAAAATTTTTAGAAGATTATAAAATGAATCGAGCTGCCTTAACAAAGAAGTTTTTTAAAACCATTCATTCTTTCAAAATGTATTTAGTTCGCACAAATGGTGATATTCCTAGTAATTTACGTGTTAATGAATTTTATTTGTTAAAACCTAGAGAGTTTTGATTGTGGTGAATGATTTTATCAAAACAAAAAATTAGAGGTAAAATTTTACTAAAATTGATTAAAAATATAAATGCTTGTCAGATTTTAACGTTACTGTGAGCAATTTTGGGGGAGAGATGTTCAGTTTATTAATTATTAAGTGTTTTATCATGAATTTTAGGTGATTATAATAATGCTTGTTTTAAGTATTTGAATTTTGAAAATTCATCATTAAAGGTTAGTAATTTTAATTTAATTTAGACTATTTCTTGCATTAATTTCTTGTTATATTGACCTAGAACCTATGTTTCTAATCAAATTTAATCAAAACCGTATTAAAATTGGACGTGATAGAGTCTTTTATGATATCTTTTTACAAAGAAACTTTTTTTAAAAAGTTGGTGTGTTGTGAGTTTTAGGTTTTTGATTTTATGCCATTTTGTTCTCATAGTATCAAGATTGATTTCAATTTATGAGAAAAAGGTGTTTTATTGCTGTGTGTAGAGTTCTTTTTTTCAGAATTTTTTGGATTTTTATTTCACTAATTTGTTTATTTTTATTTGTTTATATTAATTTCTTTAAAATTAAAGAAATTAAGCCTTCATCTAATATAAAAATTGCATTGTTTATCCCTGGGGTCATTAGTGGTTCGCCTTCTTATAGCGCAATGTATGACTTTTTGATTGAATTTCAAAAAAATAGAAGTGGTATTGATGTTAAGTTATTTGAAGCTGGATTTAATCGGCATGAATGGATAGAATTACTTGAAAAGTTATTAAATTCTAAAAATTATGATTTTTTGATAACGACAAATAATGTAATGCAAGGAATTATTGATAGGGTTTCCCAAAATTATCCTTATACTAAATTTTTGCTTTTTGATTCTTTAGTTAAGAATACTAATCCCCAAGTGTATTCACTCTCTTATAATGTTGCAGAAGAAGCTTACATATTGGGCTATTACGTGGGTTTATTTTTAAAGGGTTCTAATTTGTCAAATAAGAATGTTGCTTTGATTGCTGGGCAAGAATATCCTGTTATGAATAATTATATTTTTCCTTATTTCAAGAATGGCATTAGAGAGATTTTAGATTCAGAAGTGTTTTTTAGAACTTTAGGAAATTGGCATGATATCAATAGAGTAAAAGTTTTATCTGATTCTTTAATTTTAGATTCAGGGGTTTCTGTAATTCTTCCAATTGTGGGTGCAGCTATTAAAGGAGTTCTCTCATCAGTTCGTGAGCATGGTGTTTTTGCTGTTCTTTTTGATGATGAGGATTATTTGGATAATAAAGATAATGTTATTGGTTCAGGAATTACAAATCAAAGATTTTATTTAGAAAAAGTCTTGGATAAGGCTCTTAAAGGCGAGATTAAATATGGAACTTATAAAGTCCTTGGCTTTAAAGAAAGGGGGGTTTCATTTAATTTGTTAAATAAGTTTTATGTAGAGAAGACTGATTCAAAGCTTAAAGAAAAGCTAGAGGCGAAGATGAGAGAGATAAATGATACTGGGATCGAAATAGATTTAGAATGATTTATGGTAGAGTTTAAAAACATAGTAAAATCTTTTCCAGATGTTGAGAGACCTATTCTAGATAGTGTCAATTTAAGAATTGAAGAAGCTAAGATTTTGACTGTTATTGGCAGGAATGGAGAAGGTAAGAGTACTTTATCAAAAATAATAGCTGGATTTATTCATTTTGATAGTGGTGATGTATTTGTAAAGAATAATAAGCAGAAAAACTGGAATGTGGATGTGGCAAAGAGCAATGGTGTTTATATTGTGTCGCAGATTCCAAAACTTAATATGAACTTAAAGGTTTGGGAATATCTTAGTATTTATTGGTTTGATTCTCAATTTTTTACGCCAATGAATAAATCTAAGACCTATGGGTATTATAAATGGCTTAGGCAATTTTATAATATTGATTTTGAACTAGAGGCCAGAATACAAGATTTGAATATTAAAGAAATATATTTTTTGCTTATTATTTCTTCCCTTAAAAGAAATGCAAAGATCATTATTTTTGATGAGAGTGTTGCTTATTTTTCTCAAAAAGAGGCCCAAGAGTTTATTAAATTGCTTCAAGCCCTTAAAATAGCAGGCATTACCTCTCTTTTTATTACACATAGAGAGATTGGGGATGCCATAAAGTTTAGTGATGAATTTATTATTTTAAAAGATGGAAAGTGCTTTAGAACAACAAATAAAGAAGTAATACTTAGCAAGCTTGAAATCCCTGCTGATAAGTTTATTGCTACAAATATTAGGCGTGGTGCGCCAAATGAAGATTTGATAAAATTTAATTTATTTTTTGAAGATTTTTGGAAATATGATATTAGTTTTTCTTTGAAAAAGAGAGGGGTTTTAGGAATTATTGCAGAAGAAGCAGCAATAAAAACATGGGAAAAATTATTCTTAGGTGAGATTCCATTTGTAGGGTGCATAAAAATGAATGGGCATAGATATGAACATATTAATTTTTATGAGCTGAAGGCCGGATTTTTACCTTTAGGAATTGGCAATTTGTTTTCTGATAATACGACTATATTAGATAGCTTTTTAGCCAAGATAATGAGTTTTGAAAATGAAGTTTTGATTAAGCAATCTACTATTAATAAGCTTAAAAAATTTTTCAAAAATGATATGGAATATTGTGATAGTAAGATATTAAAGATTTTTTATTCTAAATCTTTGGCATTCTCTGGAGGAACTTTAAAAAAACTTGCTCTTTTTAGAGAAAAATATATTACAAAGAGCTTTTTAATTTGTTTTTCACCTCTTAGTAATCTAGACTATAGAGCATATAGTGAGATATCTAATTTTATTCGTCATTTTTCTAATGAAAAGCCTGTATTATTAATTACTCCTAATTTAGATGAACTACTTCTTTTATCTGATGATATTTTAGCAATAAAGGCCGGTGAGGTTGTATTGAGATTAAAAAGGGAATATATCAACAAAGCAATTTTAAAGGAAATGTTGTTTATATGAGGGAACTTAAAAGGGAATATATTTTGTTAATGTTTTCACTTAGTGTGTTGGGTATTAGCTATTTTTTTGATGGGTTTTTTAGTTTTTCTTATATGAAAGTGATATTGTGGAACTTTATCTTGCTCTTATTAATTGCTACAGGAATTTCAACTTGTGCTAAGAGTAACAGTTTGACTCTTGGTGATGAAGGGCAAGTTTATTTTGGAGCATTTTTATCATATGTATTTTGTGAATTTTGTGGGCTTACATACTTTAATTTTGTATTAATAATGATTTTAAGCTCATTTTTAGTTGGCATAATAGGAATTATACCTTTTTTATTAACATTTTTTTGTGGAGTAAATGGAATGCTTACAGGTCTTTTGATGTCTTATGGAAATCAGAGATTAGTTGATGGCTTTATATCAAAGCTTTTAGGTTCAAATGGACTTTTAAATCAGACAAAGAGTATTGATAAGATATTTGCTCTTGATACCGCTTTTCCATATTTATTTTTATTTAGTATTTTGGTTTGGGGATGTTATGTATTTATTCATAAGAGAACTATTTTAGGATTAAAACTTGAAATATTGAGTGATAGAAAGCTGCTAAGCAAATTTTTTAGTATTAATGAATTTAAGTATAAGTTTTTTACAGTATTTACTAGTGCTTTTTTAAATGGTCTTGTGGGTTCAATATTTTTAATCTTTTTTAAGAATTATTTATTTCTAGGCTTAACTTCTGGACTTGGTTGGAATGGATTTATTATTGCTGTAGTTTCAGGATTTAATTATGTGTATGTATTGTGTTTTAGTTTGTTTTTTGCAATGCTGAATGAATTTAATAATTATCTTAAAATAAATTATTCATTTAAATTTGAATTTATTGGTTTATATCAAGCTCTTTCGATTTTTATCTCATTGTTTTTAATTAATTCAGGTAGAAAATAAATGTTTGCTATTTTTTTGCATTCTATAATATTTGCATATTTGGCACTTGGAGTTCTTTATACCGAAAGAGTAGGACTTTTAAATATATCTATTGAAGGAATTTCTTTTTTAGCTGTTTTTTTAACATCCCTTTTTATTTATTTGGGGTATGGGATATTTGCTGCAGTTGTTATGACGATTTTTATTAGTTTGATCTTTGGGGTTTTTTTATCTTTTCTTGTAAGAAATGGCTATAATATTTTTATAACAGGTATAGGAATTAACATATTGTGTTATTTTTTAGTTAGGCTTTTGATGAAAGCTAATTTCAATTTTATTCCAGGATTTAGTTTAAATATTTCCAATAATTTTGCTGTTACTTTTTTTATTATATTTTTTTTCGTTTTCTTATGTTTTAGTATTTATGTAATAAATTATTCAAGAGTTAGAGTAGTTTTTGAGTTTATTCGTTCGAGTGATTATGAGAATATCTTAGGTGAGCAAACTAGTAATTACTTTAGATCTTTTGCTATTTTTATGTCCGTAATATCTGCAAGTATTTCAGGTTCATTTCTTGCTATAAATTTTAATGTTTATTCTTATGATTTAGGATTAAATAATGGTTGGCTTGCTATTTGTATGCTATATATTGCATTTGCGAATCCTTGGCTTATTTTTCCAAGTGCATTCTTGATGATATTTATTGAATACAAGTTTTTTAATTTTCAAGATTATGTTAATTCTTATTTTGCTCTTTCATTGTCCTTTTATATGGCTATATTAATTAATATATTTGTTGCACTTTTTAGAAAAACTAAGTTATTTTAGCAATGCCATTCATTGAATTTTTAATCTTTTTTAAGGTCTTAATTTGTAATTCTAAGTCTTTGATCTTAATTTTATTAAATTCATAAAAAGGAATTTGTTTGATGATAGCTAAATTGTTTAGAAAAATTGTGAATATGGTGTCATCATATGTTTCTATTTGAAAAATAGTAGTAATTATGAGATTAAACATTAAATCTTCATCTTGTATGAAGTGGTAAAATCCTTTTTTTAAAATAGTGTCAATTAATATGTATATGTTAGTATTTAGTAATTCTTTATTATCTTGAATAAATTGAATTATATAGTCCATTGAGTTGCTTGACTCTCCAATGAGAAAATATGCCCATGAAATATCAAGGTAATTTTTTGTATCTTTAAAATCAATTATTTGTAGATAAATTTTTGTTTGTTCTATTGCTTGCAACCAGTTGTTCATTAAGTATTCTAATTCTGCAATCAGCAAATATGCATCAACTTGTTTTGGATCTTTATTTATAATTTGCATTAATAATGATTTAGATTGATTATATTTTTTAAGCTCTTTGAGTAATATTGATTTTGTATAAAGTTCATCTATTTTATTGTTATTTATATCTTCTGTAGGAATTGTTGCATAAATATGAGTGGTGATGTTTATCCAAATTAGCATTATTGCATATTTTTTCATAGATTATCCTTTTTTATTTTCTTTACAATATCCATTATCATATCTTTATATTTGTTGATCAATGTGTATGAGTTTAACTCTTCTATAAATTTATTAAGGTACGATATTGCAAGAGTTGAGGAAGCTTTGATGGCACTTGATGAGTTAATCATATTGCTAAATTTTAATATTTCTTCTCTTGATTCATCTATAGGTTTATTTTTAATTTTGCTTAGGTCTTGAATGATTTGTTCATCAAATTGTTTTTCTTTTAAAAAGTATATTATGGGTAAGCTTTTTTTCCCTTCAATTAAATCATCTCCAAATTCTTTGCCATTAATCCCATCTTTAATATTTTTAATATCGTCTATTATTTGGAAACAGGTTCCAAGCTTCATGAATGTGTTATAAAGATTTTTTGCTTTATTTTCATTGTTTGTAAGTATTCCAGCTAAAAATCCAGCCATTCCAAAAAGTGAGCTTGTCTTAAGTTCAACTAAAGATATATATTCTTCGACGTTTGGAATGTATGTTCCATTATGAAATGCGATGTCAATTCCTTGTCCTAGGTGAAGATTTGAGAGAGTTGTGAAGAAATTTTCATAAATTAATAGTTGTTGACTTGTTTTTAAATTTGCAGTTTGTATTAATTTTGCAGGCAGAAAGTAAATTAAATTTGCTGTATTAATACTATTATCTAGTCCGTAAATTAAGTGAATAGCAGGTTTGCCTCTTCTTTTAATGGCACCATCTTCTATATCATCAATAATTAGACTTCCAGAATGAGGTAATTCAAGTAACATGCTTAATTTGTATAGATTTTTGGTATTGCTATTGTTATATCCTAATGCGTGTGCTAGTAAAATCATTAGCATTGGTCTTATTCTTTTTCCCCCTCTATTTATTATTTCAATAGCTGGAGCTTTAATTGTCTTTATTGTACTTTCTTGTGTATTAAGTTTGAGATTTAAATCTTTGTCTTTAAATAAATTGAGAAAGTGATCTTTTGAGAATATATAATTAATATTTTTTTCGATCTTATCCAAAAATGATTTATTTTGCATAATAATAATTATAATAAAAAGTATAATGATTAAGTGTATTGAAGAGAATCAATATGTACAATGTTGTTGACGAGTATTCACGAAGAGCTAAAAAAGAAGGGTATCTTGCTAGATCTGTTTATAAGTTAATCGAGATTGATCAGAGGTTTGCTTTGTTTTCTTCTGGCAATATATTGGATATTGGAGCATCTCCTGGCAGTTTTTCTCAATATGCTTATGGCAAGCTTAAAAATGGAGTGCTTGTTGCAGTTGATTTTAATGATATAAAGCTTAATTTTACTAATAATTTTTATTTTATCAAGGGCGATATATATATTGACGAGGTTTCTCAAAAGATCAAAACTTTTGCACCTTATAGTTTAATTATAAGTGATGTGGCGCCTAAGACCACTGGTAATAGATTGGTTGATACAAGCAATTCTTTTAATTTGAATATGAGAATAGTTGAATTGGCGTCCCAGGTCTTGATAAGAGGTGGAAATTTATTACTTAAGGTTTTTCAAGGAGGCGAGGAAGAACAGCTTTTTTATAAGCTTAAGAGTTGTTTTAAGCTTGTTAAAAAAATAAGGCCTAAAGCTGTTCGGAAGAATTCTTTTGAAGTTTATTTTTTATCTAAAGATTTTATTAAATTGGATACAAATATTTAAGCTACTTTAAGGGTGTTGGGATATGTTTATAAAGGAAAAAGTTATAGAAAAAAAGTCTTCTTTGCAAGTTGCATGTTTTAAGATAGGCAAGGAAAGTTATGGGGTTGCAATAGAGCACATTAGAGAAGTAATTAAAGTGCCTTTTGAAGGTATATATGCAATACCCAATGTTCCTAATTATATTACAGGTATTTATAATCTTAGAGGAAATGTTATTCCTTTAATAAATTTAAATATTAGATTTAAAATTCCTTCTGTTTATGCAACGGAAGAAGATAAGCTTTTGACAGGTTATTTAATAGTTAATATTAAAGATAAGCTTTTAGGAATATTTGTAGATAAAGTTCTAAAAGTCATTAGCTTTGATGTATCGAGGGTGCAGGAACCTCCTGCGACCCTGCAAACTTTAGATAGAAAATACATATCTGGTGTTATTAGAATTGAGAAAGAGGAAAATTTTGAGAGTGAATATTTAATTTTAATTGATATTGAACGGATATTTGATAAGAGTGAATTTGAAAGGATTCCATATAAGGAGAGTAATGAAGAGTAAAGTTTTAATTTACGTAAATTATTCAAATTTAGATGCTGAAGTGCTTGCTTGTGAAATACAAAAATATCTAGAACATAAATATGGTGTTTTAAGCTTGTTTGCAGGGATTAATAAATCTTCAGAGGTATTAACTGAGGATGATTTGATTTTTGCAATAACTTTGGGTGGAGATGGGACAGTTTTATTGGCTAGTAGTTTGCTTTTGAAAAATGATATTGATATTCCAATTATTTCGATAAATTTGGGCAAGGTAGGATTTTTAGCAGATATAAAACCCAAAGATTTTAAAGAAGTAATAGATAAATTTTTCAATAATTCTTTATTTATTCATAAAAAATATTTGCTTAGTATTAGTGCTTATGAGAATGGAAATAATATGTTTACCAAATATGCTTTAAATGATGTAATTATTCGTTCTAGTGTTCTTAATAAATTGATTTATGTAAATCTTAAGGTTAATTCAGAAGATTTCCTTTCATATAGGAGTGATGGAATAATATTTGCAACCCCAACAGGTTCAACCGGATATTCTTTCTCAGCAGGTGGCTCTATTTTAGAATCAGATCTTAGGGCTTTTATCTTAACCCCTATTTCTCCACATTCTGTTTATAATCGTTCTTTTGTTTTTTCAAGCGGGAGTAAGTTGTTACTTTCATTTCAGAAAGGATATGCGTTAAACTCAGCATCAATTTTCGTTGATGGTGTTAATATTGGTACATTCGGGGTTGATATTGTTTTTGAGTTGGGACTTGATAATAAAAGTTTACGTTTTGCATCATTTTGTACAGATACTTTTGTTAGAAGGCTTAAAAATAAGTTATTATAAGGTATGGCGTTTTATAATAACTTATTTTTATTTTATATGTTAGTTGAACTTTTTATAAAAAATTTCGTTTTAATTAAAGAGCTGTCCATTAAGTTAAGTACCGGACTGGTAGCACTTACTGGTGAATCTGGAAGTGGAAAAAGCCTATTGTTGTCATCAATTTATTATTTATTTGGTGGAAAGATTAGAAATGATATAATTGTTGATGGAGAGCAGGAGTGTGTTTTACTTGCTAAATTTAGGGTAAATGATGATGTTAGGGATTATTTGTTTTCTAAAGGTATATTGGCTTTAGGTTTTATTGTTATAAAGAGAGTACTTATATTTAAGTCTTCAGGCACGATTTTGAGTAATTATTACATTAATAATGAACCAATATCTAGTGCCGTATTAAAGTCAATTTTTGATATGTTGATTGAGGTGCATTCTCAAAATCAACAGTATTTAATTTTGAAAAACCACTCAAATAATCTGAAAATTTTAGATAATTATTCTAATTTAAATGCTCAATTGGAAGAATATAAATTAGCTTATGAAGCATACATTAAATACTTAAAGATTTTTGATGATTTTGTTTCAAAAGAAAAATTTCATAAAGATAGTAGGGATGAGTGTGAAAAAATAATTGATGATATAGATT
The DNA here is from genome assembly GCF_023035795.1 of Borrelia nietonii YOR. NCBI lineage: Bacteria > Pseudomonadati > Spirochaetota > Spirochaetia > Spirochaetales > Borreliaceae > Borrelia > Borrelia nietonii. The sequence goes on along the minus strand of NZ_CP073148.1, from coordinate 321,418 downwards.
TTCTTAGTCCTAAGGTAGGTGAGGAAGAAATTTTAAAAATTAAGTTAGATGAACTTAAGTATCATGAATCTTTATGCAATGCATTCTTAAGTTTAAAAAATGTTTTAAGTTTGAATGATAGTGTTTCTGTTTTAAGTGAGATAAAAAAGGTGATTTGTGAAGCTGAGTATCTCTCAAGAATGAATAATAGTTATTTTGAACTTGAAAATCGTCTTAAAAATTCTTACTATGAACTTAAGGATATTGGCCAAGCTTATAGTAGGTATTTTTTTGACCAGACTTATGATGAGAAGGAAATTGAATCAGCAGAAAGCCGGTTGTACGATCTCTCTCGTCTTAAGAAAAGATATGGACCAAGCCTTGAGGATGTCATAGCATTGAGGAAGAGGTGTGATGAGATTATTAATTCGCCACTTAATTTTGAGACTGAAAGATTTGCTAGAGAGCAAAGGTTAAAAGGTTTGTTTGAGAGGGAAAAAAAATTGATATCTGATATCTCAGGTATTAGACAAACTGCTGCGTTGAGTTTTGCATCTGAAGTAACTAAGATTTTGCATAAGCGTAATATGGGTGATGCAGAGTTTTTAGTGTCAATCTCTGAAGCGGAAATTAAATCAACAGGTATAGATGAAGTAGAATTTTTAATCTCTAGTAGTATTGCTTTGAAAGCTCAACCAATTTATAAAATTGCGTCAGGGGGTGAGCTTTCAAGAATAATGTTAGCTATTAAGAGTGTTCAGAATGTAGGTGAGAATAAGCTTATTATATTTGATGAGATTAATTCTGGAATAGGGGCGAGTCTGGAGTGGGTTTGGGCAAGTATTTAAAGAGTTTGTCAGAGAATATGCAGATAATTGTTGTTACTCATCTTGCTAATATTGCAAGTCTTTCAGATTGTCATATCTTAGTAAAGAAGGAATGTATTAAAGGTAAGACTTTTGTTCAGGCTTCTTTATTGTTGGATAATGACCGTGCTTTAGAAATTGTCCGAATGCTTAGTGAGAGCATTAATGATATTAGTTTTAAACATGCAGAAGAGCTTTTGAAAAAGTAATACTTGATTATAAGTGGGTATTTATGGATTTAGTGCATAATGAAAATTATCAAAAAATTTTGTTTATTGATAATCTTGTTTTGCAAACTTTAAACGACATAAAAAATATAAAGGAGTCTGGTAAACTTGCACGGGATTCAGGTGTAACAGTTAACTTTATTGATTTAAATTTAAATGTTCTAAGTTATATTGCGTCATTAAATTATTTTTATACAAGGCCTAGATTAAAGGTTAACTATGATTTTCGAACAAATCTTTTTAATTTTATTTCTAGCTTTTCATTGTTTGTAAGTCCTGTTTTACTTATTTCTGTTAGCGAACTTATGGCTGCCAAATCTGTGATTAATTTAAACCCTGAAGAGAGATTTTTGATTATTAAGAAGTTGGGATATCTTATTGATTTGGGAATGTATTTTAGCAAAGGTGATTCTAAATCAATTCATTTTTTAGAAGATATATATCTTAAATTTATTATTTTGGCTAAAAATTTCATTGATTTTAAGAATCTTTCAAAAAATTTAGTTATTGAGAGTCCTTTTTATAAGGTTCAATTAGCTCATCTTATTAAATCTTTAGAACTTTTAGAAGAAGGGGCATTTTTATTAAGAGCGAGATATGAAGTAAATGGAGCTTACGGACTCTCGGAGCAGATTTTAAATTACATTCAGGCCGGAAAAATTTTAGCTACTGTTACTTCTCAAAAGGAAATAGCTGAGAAGTTTGCAAAATTTCATGAAGTTTGGTCTGTTAAATTTCAGGCAGATTTAGGCAAGAATAAGTGAATTTGGGGAGGACGTTAATAAGTGTGAATTTTTATAAAGAAAATTTAACTAAATTTGGAAAAATCAAATTTTTTTTGTTAGTAGTTTTTTTATTGATGTTCATAGTTTTAGTCGATTCTCTTTTGAAGTCAACGATTGATATTTCGACCTTTTATAAGTTTAATCACTTCAAGAAGTCTGATAGCTTAGTTGATATTGTTCCCAGAAATAATGTTTTTATTAAAGATCAAATTTTAAATCTAGATAATAATAAATATTATTATCATGTTATAAGTGATCGTTTGGTAAGTTTTTCAGACTATTATTATGTGCTTAGCAGGTTTAAAAATAATTATTCTGTGTTTTCTAAAGAGACAAATAAATTTTTGTTTTCTTTGGCATATAAAGATTTTGTTTTTGCAAAAAATAATGTTATTTTTGCTTTAAATAATTTATATAAGACTTTAGAAGTTTATGGAGCAGATGGAAGCAATATTTTATCTCTCAAGTTTATAGCCTCAATATTAGGTATTGATTATAATGATGATGTTTTGGCTTTAGGCCTTTCTGATGGCAAAACTTATGTTTATAAGCGTGGGAAGATGGTTTATAGCGGTGATTTGTTGGGTATTGGCTTTCCAGTTATATGTGTTAAGTTAAGCTTAGATAATAAATATTTATGTATTTTAAGAGATGATGAGGAATCTTCTCTGGAGGTGGTTAACTTAGAGGATGGATATAATCGGGTTTTATATTTGAAGGATTTAAAGCTTAAAGATTTTAATCCTTTTTTTAAGATCGATAGGTTTTATAATGTGTTTATTGAAACTGTAGATTCATTTTTAATATTTAATATTGAAAGTGGTAAAATTTTTAGAGTTTATAATAAAAATTCTGTTTTAAAAGCCTCGTATGATTCTTTTTCTAGAGTATATAGGATATATTTTTATGATTTGAGTGGTGGTATTATCAATATAAGGACTTATTCTGTAGATTTTTATAAGTTATTTGATAATATCTTTTTTAAAGATAAGATAAATTCATATGTTGAATTTGATGAAGGAATTTTATATTTTAATAATGATAGTGATTTAAAGTATTTGGGGCTGTAGTTATAATGATAATTGCTTTTCTTTTTTTCTTTAGTTTTTCTAATTTATATGCGTTTTTGGAATTTGGCAAGGGCGAGAAGTTTGATTTGGTGAGTGATTTTGGAGAATCAAAAGATGATACTTTAAGTATTGGTATAAAATTACGAGCTTTAGATACACACTTTTCTATTTTTTCAAATAATTATAAAATTTTGTATTCCAGGAATAAGACGAGTGAATATGATGGAAGTATTTTGATCCTTTTTGATAAAGATTTAGGTCTTAATTTGGAGTTTTTTGGTGATTTTGTATACAAGAATGAGAAAGTTTTTTTAAATGATAGTAAAGTTTTTGATGTAATAGTTGTTGATCGGTATAGTGGAGAGATAGTTAATCCTTTATTTGTGATAAAGAATAGAAATAATTTAAATATTAATTCTTCCTTTTGTTTAAGTAATATCCTTTTAAAAGGTAAGGATGATACAATGTTTGAGCTAAAAGGGGATGTGGATTTGGAATTGGGTAATTATGGCCTTGTTTTAAATTTTTCAAAAAAGGATGTTAATACTTCAAAAGCCCTTAATGGTATTTATTATTTTGAAGTATTTCTAAATAATAACAGTATTTTTCGTGCTGATTTTCAAAGCATATCTTTAGATAATAATTCATATGTTGTTTCTGGAGATAAAAATTATAATTTGGATATTTTTAATATAAAAAGAAATAATGGTAATTTTGAGATAAATAATCTTGAATTTACTAGCGGTCATAACGAAATTAAGATCAAATATGGAGATGTTTATAATACCGAGAATAGTTTGACTTATAGGTTTACACTGAATGGGTGATATTTTTCATATCCCTGTACTTCTTGATGAAATTATTAATCTTTTAGATGCTGTATATGTAAATGATGGATTTATTTTTGTTGATTGCACTCTTGGGGAAGGTGGTCATTCAAGTGCGGTTTTGAGGAAATATCAAAACATAAGTGTGATTGGGATTGAAAGGGATGATATTATTTTAAATAGGGCAAAAGAGTTTCTTGTAGAATTTAAGGGAAAGGTTTCATATTTTAATGCTTGGTTTGATGATTTCTTTAGTGAATATTCTTTAAGTAGTAAAGCCAATTTTATTTTAGCTGATCTTGGCATCTCTATGTTTCATTACAAAATGAGTGGTAGGGGATTTTCTTTTTTTGAAGATGAAAGATTAGATATGAGACTTAATCCTGGTGCTGGGGGTCTTAGTGCTTATGATATTGTCAATACTTTTGATAAGGTAAGACTTGAAAACTTAATTTATGAGTTTGGTGGTGAATATTACTTTAAGAGAATTGTTAGTTCTATTTTGGAATATAGAAGGATTAAGAAAATAAAAACCTCAAAAGAGCTTCAGAGTATAATTAGTAAAGCGTATCCTAGAATAAAGCTTAAAATAAATCCAGCAACTAAAACTTTTCAAGCGTTAAGAATTTATGTTAATGATGAGCTTTTTCGTTTAAAGAGAAGTTTGCCGTTATGGGTAGAAAGCTTATCAAGGAATGGGATCTTAGCTATTATTACATTTCATTCCCTAGAAGATAAAATTGTAAAAGAGTTTTTTAAAGGTTTAAATAAAGAACAATATTGTATACTTACTAAAAAGCCTATAATTGCAAGCTTTGAAGAGAAGAGATGCAATAATGCATCAAGAAGTGCTAAGCTTAGAGCCATAAGAAAAATTATATGAGTAAGATAGGAAGAATTGAAGTTAGATTGTACTGTTTATTGATTTTGATATTAACAATTGTAATATGCTTAAATATTTATCTTAATTTTAGATATGTTGTAAAGCTGCGCGAGTTTGATGATTTAAATGATGAACAAAGTAATATTATTGATGGAAATCTTAGATTGTTAACCATAATATATGAACTTCAAAGTATTGATAGGATCGAAGAACTTAGTCAAAATTATTTGAATTTAGAAAAAAAGGATAATAAGGATATAAATATTATTAAACGATAGGAGTTATGAGGGTGTTTGGTGCATATAAAAATTAAAGACATTTTGGATTCTTTAGGTGATGTTAAATTTGTTGGTTATGTAAGTAGTATGCAAAGGGTTGTATCATTTTATTCGCTTGACAGTCGTGAGATAAATGATGAGAATAGTGGAGCTAGTCTTTATTTTGCGTACAAAGGTGATAGGGTAGATGGATTTTCTTTTGTTGAATATTTAATTGATGTTGGTGTTAAATGTTTTGTTTGTTCTAAGGATTGTGAGCATTTGTGTGTTGAGTATTTAAATAAGGATGAGAGTTTGGTTTTTTTGCTCACTAGTGATGTAGTCATGTGTCTTCAAAACTTGGCAGCGCATTTTATTAAGAAAACAAATTTTAAGAGAATAGCTATTACTGGTAGTAATGGAAAGACTACAACAAAAGAAATGCTTTATAGCATATTGTCAGAGAGATATAAGACTTGCAAGACTTGGGGAAATTTAAATTCGGATATTGGGCTGCCTTTGAGTATTTTGAGAACTGAGGGGGATGAAGAGTATGCTGTTTTTGAAGTTGGGATCAGCTATGTTGGAGAGATGAATCTCCTTTCTGAAATATTAGAGCCTGAAATCGTTATTGTAACAAATATAAGTTATGCTCATATGCAGGCTTTTGAAGATCTAGAGATCATTGCTTCTGAGAAGAGTGAAATAATGACTAAGAGTACTCAGATGGTAATCTTAAACGAGAGTTGTCCTTATCATTTGCGTTTAAGAGAAATAGCTAAATCTATTAGTTCAGAAATTAATATTTTTTATTTTGATTTCAATAGTCTTCAAATTAAGTCATTTACATTCTTAGATGATAAATTTTCTTATGATTTTACTTATAAAGGATTTGATTATTCTATTTTATTGCCCGGTAAGCATAACATTTTTAATGCAATATCTTGCATTAATTTAGCTTTATTGCTTGGATTGAGCGAAAATGAGATTCGTAATGGTTTGCTGAATGCTGATTTCCAAAAGGGTAGAGCAGAGCTTTTAAGAGTAAAGGATTATTTGGTTTTAAATGATTCTTATAATGGCAATTTAGGTTCATTTATGGCTTTAAAGGAGATGATTTTAGATTTTGAGATTAAGGGTAAAAAATTTATTATTCTTGGTTCTTTTAAAGAACTTGGTAAATTTGCGTATGAAGCACATAAAACAGCTGTACGAGAAGTTATTTTAATGAATTTTGATAAAGTGTTTTTAATTGGTGAAGAATTTCAAGAAGTAAAAAGACGTGAAAATTTATCCTTAAACAATTTGTGTTATTTTAGTAATTTTGAAGATTTTATTGATTGTTTTGTGAAGAATTTGGAGTCTGGGTGTTTTATTGCTATTAAAGGGTCAAGATCAAATAGGCTTGAAAGGGTGCTTGACTATCTTTAAGGATTAATGAGGGAGATATGTTTGATCTTTTAGGACTTAGATTGTTGCACTACATTACGTTTAGAACCGCTTATGCTACTATTTTTGCATTTTTACTTGCTTTAATTTTTGGCCCATTTATTATTTTAAGACTTAAGAAATTAAAACTAGATCAAATCTTAAGGGAAGATGGACCAAAACGTCATTTAAGTGAAAAGATGGGAATTCCTACTATGGGGGGCATTCTTATTTTTTTTTGTGTTTTAGTTTCTTTATTTTTCTGGATTAATCTTTGGAATGTTTATTTTTTAATTGTGCTTTTTGTCATGATTAGTTTTGCATGCTTAGGGTTTATGGATGATTTGCTTAAAATAAAGAGAAAAAATTCAGATGGGCTTAATCCTCGGTTTAAGATTTATGGGCAAATATTGTTTTCTTGTATTTCAGTTACTATGCTTTATTATTTTGGCGGTGAACATGTTAGTATAATTTATTTCCCATTTTTTAAGTCTCTCAAATTAGATTTAGGAGTTTTATATATTCCATTTGGGATGTTTATTTTAATATCAGCGTCTAATTCTTTTAATTTGACAGATGGACTTGATGGACTTGCTATTGGACTTAGTATTGTTGTAACAGGAGCGCTAGTAATAATTGCATATCTTACAAGTAGAGTGGATTTTGCATCTTATTTAAATATTCCAAATATTAAAGGTTCTGAAGAGCTTGTGATATTTCTTGGGGCTTTACTTGGGGGTAGTTTTGGATTTTTGTGGTTTAATGCGTATCCTGCTAAAATAATGATGGGTGATACTGGTAGTCTTTCAATAGGAGCAGTTCTTGGAATGACAGCCTTAATCTTAAAAAGTGAGATTCTTTTTGCAATTCTTGCAGGAGTTTTTGTGCTTGAGACTTTATCTGTAATTATTCAAGTTGCAGTTTATAAGAAGACTAAGAAAAGGGTGTTTAAGATGGCGCCGCTCCATCATCATTTTGAGGAACTTGGGTGGTCTGAGACACAGGTTGTTATTAGATTTTGGATAATAGGTTTAATATTTGCTATAATAGCCTTAAGTACTCTTAAGATTAGATGAGTTTAGATTGATTGTTATGTTTGTGGAGAAAGTCTCTCTTAGAAAATGTTATTTACTTATTTTATGGTCACTTATTTCTTATGGTCTTATTGTATTTTATACATCTTCATTTTTTTTAAGTCTAGAACTTACAGGAGATCCTAATTTTTTATTCTTGATGCGTCTTAAGTATCTTTTTTTAAGTTTTATTGTATTTTTTGTTTTTGAGAGGATTTCTTTAGATTTTTTAAAAAAAATTGTTTCTATTGTATTACTTGTAACTTTTGCATTAGTTTTGGCAACTTTTTTCTCTCCTAGTGTTTCTGGAGCACAAAGGTGGATTTTTTTAAGAGGCATTAGTATTCAGCCTTCAGAGATTTTTAAGGTATCTTTTACGATTTATCTTGCAAGTTATTTGAGTAAGTTTAAATTAAAATCAGATAATAATATTTCTTATTGGCTCAAGCCCATGTTAGTTTTTGGTATTTTTTGGTTACTTATAATTTTACAAAATGATTATTCAACAGCTATTTATTTTGCTGTTCTTTTCTTTATTGTTTTATTCGTTTCTGGAATGTCATTGGGATATATTTTTGCTATTTTATTTACTTTTATTCCAATTTCTATGCTTTTTTTAATATTTGAACCTTACAGGGTTGCTAGAATTTTCGCATTTTTAAATCCTTATGATGATCCTTTAGGAAAGGGGTATCAAATAATTGCATCACTTAATGCTTTAAAGAGTGGTGGTCTTGGGGGGAGAGGTCTTGGAATGGGCGAGATAAAGCTTGGCAGACTTCCAGAGGCTAATTCAGATTTTATTTTCTCTGTTCTTGGAGAAGAATTGGGATTTTTGGGAATCTGTCTTGCTATTATGTTGTTTTTTTTATTTTTTTATTTTGGGTATTTTGTTGCCATCTTTGCTAAAACCAGATTTAAGTTTTTTATTGCATTTATTTCAAGTCTTACAATTTTTCTTCAAAGCATTATGAATATTTTAATTGCAATTGGACTTTTGCCTCCTACAGGTATAAATTTACCATTCTTCTCATCAGGTGGTTCTTCTATTGTTGTTACAATGGCGCTTTCTGGGCTTATTGCAAATGTTTCTAGAGATATTGAAGGTAAATAGTCTGAAGTTTGATCGAAATGGTAATTTAATCTTAAATTTATGTTGATTTATAGAAAATTTTTGATTATATATATCTATATAATAATTTCTTTTATATTACTTGAAATTATTTTTGTTATATTTGTTTCTCCTTATTTTTTAATTAGATATATTAGTTTTAATGATGATATTCATATTTCTAAGGAAGATATATTAAGTATTTCAGGAATTAAGCCTAATACTTATTATTATGATGCTGATGTTAGTACGTATGAGAAAAATATTAGGAGGGATTTAAGAGTACAGAATGTGAGAGTAGAACTTAAATTTCCTAATACGATTAGCATTAATATTGAAAGGAGAGTTCCTATAGTTACTGCTTATGAGAATGTTGATGGTAGTTTTATTTACTATTTTATTGCTTCAGACGGTGTAATTTTAGAGAAATGTAAAGATTTAATTTATGATTTGCCTATAATTAGTGGGTTAAATTTAAATGGTAATGAAGTTGGTGATTGTTTAGAGGATAGAATGCTGGCTATTATAAAGAACCTTAACTATGTTAAAATAAATCAAGAGACTTTGTATAATTTAATATCAGAAATTAATTTTTTGAAGTTGAATTTTTATGATTACAAGATTTTTTTGTATATAAAAAATATATATAATAAGATATTAATAACAACGGATATGGATTTAATAAGTGCAATGCATAAAGTATTCATGATATCTGATTTACTTAAGGGAAGATCTGATACTGTTGATTTAAGAAGCGGTGATATCATTTTGTTAGGAGAAGATTAGTGTCTAGGGATTTGATAGTAGGACTGGATGTTGGAACTTCAAAAATTTGTACTGTTGTAGCTGAGGTGAATTTGAATAATCAGTTGGAAATAGTAGGGATAGGCACTAGTGTATCAAGAGGTGTGAGGAAAGGAGTTCTTATAAATATTGAAGCGGCACTTGATTCAATTTCTAATTCTATTGAGGCTGCTGAACTTATTTCTGGATGTGATATTGCCACTCTTTCTGTTTCTATGTCGGGTAGTAGCATTGAGGGTACTAATTCTCGTGGAGTTGTTGCGATAAATTCAAAAACCAGGGAGATTGATAATGAAGATGTTGAACGCGTTATTGAAGCTGCAAAGGCAATTGTGATCCCGATGGATAGGGAAATTTTACATGTAATTCCCCAAGAATTTATTGTGGATGGAATTCCTCATATAAAGAATCCAATAGATATGATGGGAATTCGCCTTGAGGGTGAGGTACATATCATTACGGGATCTAGTTCTTCGAGTCAGAATTTAGTTAGATGTGTGAATCGTGCTGGTTTTTCTGTTGATGAAGTTGTTCTTGGAAGCTTGGCAGCATCTTATGCTACCTTATCTAAGGAAGAGAGGGAAATGGGGGTTTTGTTTGTTGACATGGGTAAAGGTACAACTGACATAATTCTTTATGTTGATGGTTCTCCTTATTATACTGGAGTCATTCCCATAGGTGCAAATAGAGTTACTCTTGATATTGCTCAAGTGTGGAAGGTGCCTGAGGATGTTGCTGAGAATATTAAAATAACAGCAGGTGTTGCTCATATTTCTGTCCTTGAGAGTCAAATGGAGAGTGTTATTATTCCTAATCTTGGAACCAGGCCGCCTCAAGAGAAAAGTAGAAAAGAATTGGCTATAATAATTAATTCAAGGCTAAGTGAGATCTTTGAGATAATAAAAGCCGAAATAGTGAAGAGAGGGCTTTATAATAAGATTAATGGAGGGATTGTTTTAACTGGAGGAGGAGCCTTGTTCCCCGGTATTTCTAATTTAACAGAAGAAATATTTAAATATCCATCAAGAATAGGATTTCCAATGAATATTAGTGGGGTTGGAGAGGAGTATATTGATCCTAAATTTTCCTCAGCTCTTGGTCTTGTTCTTTATAAGCATGAACAGCAAAAATTCAATAAATTAAAGAAGGGAAATAATAAATCTAAGAGACAAAATAAAATATCTTCAAAATTGAAAGGTTGGTTTTTGAAGGAGTGGTTTTGACCAGTCATGGAGGAAGTTTAATGAAAGATTATAATATTATTGATAGTCATTCAAAAAGGTTTGATTCTGCTACAAATCCTACGGTTCTTAAAGTAATTGGTGCAGGCGGTGGCGGTAGCAACGCTGTTAATCGTATGATTGAATATGGAGTAAGAGATGTTGAATTTATTGTAGCAAATACTGATCTTCAAGCTCTACAAACTTCTATTGCCCCAATAAAGATTGCTCTTGGTGCCAAGGTTACTGCGGGTCTTGGAGCTGGTGGGAGGCCTGAGATTGGGCAAGCTGCAGCAGAAGAAGACATTGATATTATTAAAAATCATCTAGCAGGTGCTGATATGGTGTTTATTACTGCTGGGATGGGTGGAGGGACTGGAACAGGAGCTGCGCCTGTTATTGCTCAAGTGGCAAAAGAACTTGGAATTTTAACTGTTGGAGTTGTTACTAAGCCTTTTAAATTTGAAGGCCCTAAAAAGATGCGACTTGCTGAACAGGGAATAAATAATTTAAGAAAATCTGTTGATACTTTAATCATTATTCCAAATCAAAAACTTTTAACTGTTGTTGATAAGCGAACTACAATTAAGGATGCCTTTAAGAGGGCTGATGATGTTTTAAGGATGGGTGTGCAGGGGATTGCAGGTCTTATTATTGAACACGGCGAAGTTAATATTGATTTTGCTGATGTTAAGAGCATTATGCAAGGACAAGGCGATGCTTTAATGGGTATTGGTTATGGTAAGGGCGAGAATAGGGCTGTTGATGCGGCTACTTCTGCTATTAGTAATCCTTTGCTTGAAGAGGTTAGAATAGAAGGTTCTAAAGGGCTTCTTGTTAATATAACTGGAGGTGAAGATTTTTCATTGCTTGAGCTTGAAGAGATTATGGGAATAATTACTGCTAGTGTTGATGATGAAGCTACCGTAATATATGGGCATGCAATTAACTCAAATCTTGATGATGAGATTTATGTTACGGTTGTTGCTACTGGGTTTTCTTCTAAAAAGCAGAAAGATTTATCTGGTGCTATTGAAAATAATACTTTAAGTTCAAAAGAATTTGATAGCTTGATGTCAGGTAGTCAGGATGTTTCGGGGGGTGTTTATGGGGCTAATGATAATTTTATAGCTAAGTCAAAAAATGTTAATTATTTTGAAGATGATATTGATGTTCCCACATTTCTTAGAAATTTAAATAAAAAAAATAGCGACAATTGAATGAAAAGATGGGTGTCAATATTTTTGTTTTTAGTTATCTCTTGTGGAGATGAATCTAAGGAAAAAGTAAACCTTGGACTTAGAATAAGAGAAATAGAGCTAGCGGGTGGTGGTTCGTTAGAAAAAATTGAAGTTTATAAAGAATTTATTGATAAAGAAGAGCACAATATTTTAAAAATAGTAAATTCCATTGATAAAAAGGCTAGATTTTTTAGTTTAATTGGACTTGAACTTATTAAGCTTGGTCAATATGGGTCTGCTATTGAGTATTTTAATAAAAATTTAGAGCATGGCCTAGATAATTACTTATCTCATTTTTATATAGGGGTTTCTTCTTATAATTTAGCTAAGGGGATGCAAACCAGAGAAAAAATTGATGAATATTTCATGCTTGCTGAGAATTCTTTTTTAAAATCAATTTCTATTAAAGATGATTTTAAGGAAGCTATTTTTGCTCTCTCTACTATGTATGTTTATGATCTTGATAAACAGTTAGAAGCTAAGGGATATTTAAGTAGGCTTGAGTCTATGGGAGAGAATTATTTTGAGTTTTTTATGTTGAGGGGTGCAAACTATTATTCTCTTGGTGATTTTAATAATGCTTTGTTGTTTTACAAAAAGGCAAAGGATAAAGCTTCAACTCAAGAGCAAATAGAGGGAGTTGATAGAATAATGAATGATTTGAAGTAGCTTTTATGTTCAAATTGCTTTATGTTGATAATTTAAAGTTTTTAAAGGGTGAAGAAAAGCTTAGGATTTTTAATAACTTTGATTTAAGTGAGCTTTGTAAGTTAAGTTTAAGAGATATTTCTAATTATTTATCTAGGTATTTTAGGAAAACCCATAAGCTTCCAGATTCCAAATTAATAGAGTTGCAACAAGGAATTATTAATAGAACAGGTGCAAAGGTTGTGCTTCTTGGATCTAGGGATTATCCTTTAAAGCTTAAAAGGATTTATGATCCTCCATTTGCTATTTATTATAAGGGCAATCTTCCAGATTCTAATTCTTTGTCTTGGGCTGTTGTTGGTTCAAGAAAAATCAGTAGAGCTTTAGCGGATAAAATTAAAGAGTTATCATCTCATCTTGCTAAGAATCATGTGGAAGTAATATCTGGATTTGCAGTAGGAGCTGATATTGCAGCACATCTTGGTGCAATTAATGAGAAGAAAAGAACATATGCAGTTATTGCAACAGATATTGATAATATTTATCCAAAGCAAAATAGAAAATATGTTGCTCGTCTTTTAGAAAATGGTGGGGGCGTTCTTACTGAGACTTTGCCTTATGAGAATATACAGAGTTATTTTTTTGCAAAGAGGAATAGAATAGTAGCTGGTCTTTCAGATGTTGTTTTTATCACTTGTGCGCCAAAGAAATCTGGGGCTTTAATTACTGCTGAGCTTGGACTTGATTTGGGTCTTGATATTTATGTTTATAATATTAATTATTCTGGTGATGGTTCTAGGATTTTATATGATTCTGGAGCTCAAGAGATAAAATCGGTACCAGATCTTTATAAGATACTAAATGTTCAGTATAATGAGCCTGAAATTAGTGATGACTTAGGGACTTGTTGTGTAGGCAAAGATACATCGAGTATGCTTATTAATGAGTTGCTAAATGAAATATCTAAATAGGGGGACATCATGAGTTTTAAAGGAACTACAGTTATTGCAATAAGAAGGGAAGGAAAAACTGTAGTAGCAGCAGATGGGCAAGTAACTTTTGGACATACTGTTTTAAAATCCAATGCTGTGAAAATAAGAAAGTTAGTTAATGGAAGGATTTTAGCAGGGTTTGCAGGTTCAACTTCTGATGCTATTACTCTTTTTGAGAAATTTGAAGAAAAGGTTAAAGCCAGAGAAAATGGAATTATTGATATTAAAAGAGCTGCTGTGGAGCTTGCAAAAGATTGGAGATCTGATAAGATACTTCATAAACTTGAAGCGATGATGCTTGTAGCTGATGCTGAGAATATTTTATTAATTTCAGGTACTGGGGATGTTGTTGAGCCTGAAGAGGATGTAATTTCAATTGGTAGTGGGGGAAATTATGCATATTCAGCGGCGCTTGCTTATATGGAAAATAAAAAATTAAGTGCTGCTGATATTGCTTTTAAGTCTTTAAAGGTGGCAGCAAAAGTTTGTATATATACAAATTCAAATATTGTGCTTGAGGAGATTAGTTGATGGGTAAGATTGAAAATCAAGATATAGTGCCTAAAGAGATTGTTGCAGAATTAGATAAATATATAATAGGACAAGTTGAGGCTAAAAAATTGGTTTCGATAGCTCTTGTTAATAGATATATAAGATCTAAGCTTCCCAAGGAAATAAGAGATGATGTTATGCCTAAAAATATTATTATGGTTGGTTCAACTGGAGTTGGTAAAACTGAGATTGCAAGAAGGCTTTCAAAGTTTATTAAGGCCCCTTTTATTAAAGTTGAAGCTACTAAATATACTGAGGTAGGTTATGTAGGTCGCGATGTTGAATCTATGATTCGTGATTTAATGAGTATTGCAGTTAATATGGTAAGGGAAGAGATGTATGATTCTGTTCGCGAAGAGGCAAACAAACGTGCTGAAGAGAGAATAATTGACAAACTTTTAAAAGCTTCTGAGAATTCTGAGAATAATAATGCAAGTGATGAAGAGAGCAAAGTTCGTGAAAAATTAAGAGAGAAGTTTAGGAAGCAATTAAGAAATGGGGATATTGATGACAGTCTTATTGATGTTTATGTTTCAGGCAAAATGCCCGTTTCTACTATAGAGATATTTTCTGGTAGTAATTTCGAAGAGATTGATATGAGTATTGGGGGATTGATTAATAATATATTTGATAGGAAGAAAAGAAAGGAATTAAAAATTAAAAAAGCAAGGGAGATAATTATATCTGAGGAGCTTGAAAAGTTAGTTGATCATGAAAATATTGTAGAGATTGCTAAATTGAGAGTTGAGAATATGGGAATTGTTTTTATTGATGAGATCGATAAGATAGTTACTAAAAATAGAACTGGAAATGATGTATCTAGAGAAGGTGTTCAAAGAGATATTTTGCCAATTGTTGAAGGGTCTAAGGTTAATACAAGATATGGAATCGTTGATACTTCTCATATTTTATTCATAGCAGCAGGTGCTTTTAATTTATCAAAGCCATCTGATTTAATACCAGAGCTTCAAGGTAGGTTTCCAATTAAGGTTGAGCTTAAGAGTTTAAGTGTGGATGATTTCAAAAATATTTTAAAGCATACTAAGAATTCTTTAATAAAGCAGTACATTGAGATGTTTAAGGTTTATAATTTGACTTTAACATTTAGTGAAGAGGCAATTGATAGAATTGCTGAGCTTGCCTTTAATATGAATTTTGAGGGAGAGAATCTTGGTGCTAGAAGGTTGCATGGAGTTATGGAGAAGATTCTTGTCGATCTTTTCTTTGAGGCACCCGGTAGTAAGTTGAAGAAAATTGAAATAAACTTGGACTATGTTAATGAAAAAGTAAAAATTAGCGAACAAAAAGATTTAAATTATTATATAATATAGTAAAAAGCAATTTGTGATATAGAGGGTGTTAGCTTGAATATTTTTGAGAGGTCAGTCGATTTAGCACATAGGTATTTGGATGTTCTTAGTTTGAGGCAAAATGTAATAGCTGATAATATTGCAAATGTAGATACTCCAAATTTCAAGAGAAGCAAGGTCACTTTTGAGGCTGAGCTTGAACGAGCAATTTTAAATGAAAGAGCAAGCAATTTATCTTTGATAAGGGGTAGTGATAAGCATTTAAATGGCTTTAAAGAGGTGGGATATTTAGATGTTAAACCTAATAGGATGCTTGATTATCTCTCTATTCTTAAGAATGATGGTAATAATGTTGATATTGATTCTGAGATGAAAAGTCTGATTCAGAATCAAATGATGTACAGTTTGTTTACAAATATTCAAGCCCATCATTTTAAAAGTGTAAATTTTGTAATAAAATAAGTTATAACCTCAAGGAATATTATATATGGGATTGTTTTCAAGTATTAATACTGCTTCAACGGGTTTAACAGCTCAAAGATTAAGATTGGATGTTATTGCAAATAATATTGCAAATGTGGAGACTACTAGAACTTCTGAAGGGGGCTCTTATAGAAGGCAAAGGGTAATTTTTGCCCCAAGGGTTGTAAGTCCATATTGGAAGGGGCCTTTTGTTCCTGATGATCTTGATAATGGAGTTGGTCAGGGCGTAAGGGTTGCTAGTATTGAGAAAGACAAGTCTCCTTTAAAGCTAAAGTATGATCCAACTCATCCTGATGCAATAAGGTCTGGCGAGTTAAAGGGTTATGTGAAATTTCCTAATGTGAATGCAGTTGAAGAGATGGTGGATATGATTTCTGCTTCCCGTGCTTATGAAGCAAATTCTACTGTCATTAATAGTAGCAAATCAATGTTTAGGAGTGCATTATCAATACTGCAGAATTAAGGGGGCTTGTAGGAGATGAGAGTAGATTCTTTTTTTACAGATAGTGATGTTTATTTAATTCGTAAAAATCCTTTGCATTTTGATAGGAGTTCTTCTGGTTTTGATGTTAAGCGTGAAGAAAAGGATAAAACTTTTAAAGACTTGTTCTTTAATTTAATGTCTGATGTGAATAATAGCCAATTAGATGTGTCTAAAATGTCTCAGCAAGCTATTTTAAAGCCAAATGATATCGATGTGCATGATATTGTAATAGCAATGTCTAAAGCTAATATGAATTTGAGTATTACAAAAGCTATTGTTGAGAAAAGCATAAAGGCTTATCAAGATATAATTAATATTCGCTAAGGAGCTATACAGTTTGAACAATTTTATTACTAAGTTTCTTGCATCAGTAAATAAGAGTTTTAAAAAAGCCAGTATTGTTCAAAGAGTGGCTTTTGGTTTTATTTCTTTATTTATAATTCTAGCACTTATTTTCTTAGTAGGATTTTCTACTAGAAGACAAGGTATTGCTCTTTTTGGTGTTGGTATTAAGGATCAGTACTTGTTAGATAAAATAGTACAAAGACTTGATAGAGAAAATATTGGATATACTATTACTGTTGATGGAAAAATTTATTTGAGTGATGAAAATACGTCGAAAAAAATGAGAGCAATTCTTGTAAGAGAAGAGCTTGTTCCTGTGAATATGGATCCTTGGTCTCTTTTTGATATTGATAGGTGGACTATTACGGATTTTGAGAGAAATGTTAATCTTAGAAGATCAATTACAAGAGCTGTTGAGCAGCATATTGTTGCTCTTGATGATGTTGATGCTGTTAGTATCAATCTTGTTACGCCTGAGAAGGCTCTTTTTAAAGAATCACAAGAAGCAGTTAAAGCTTCCGTTAGAATTACTCCCAAGCCCGGTTCTGATATTGTAACTAATCGTAAGAAGGTGGAAGGGCTTGTTAAGCTGATTCAATATGCTATTGAGGGTCTTGAATCAGATAATATTGCTATTGTTGATAATAAAGGGACTATTTTGAATGATTTTTCTAACGTAGATGGCATTGATAGGATTGATTTAGCTGAAAAAGAAAGAAAACTTAAATTAAAATATGAATCTATGCTTAAAGATGAAATCGATTCTGCTTTAAGTAAGGTTTTGTCTGTTGGTAGATTTATGATTGCAAGAGTTAATGTGACGCTTGATACTTCTCGTCAAACCACGGAATCTAAAGAATATGCTCCTATTGAGATTGAACCCCAGGATCCAAAAGTTTCTTATAATACAAGAAAAGTTAGTGATTCTACATTAATTTCTTCCCAAGTACATAAAAGAGAGTATGAAGGACAAGGTTATAGTCCATGGGGACCGCCTGGTCAGGAAGGTAACACTCCGCCTGAGTATCGAGATTTAAGTGATATTATCGGCAAGTCAAATGAATTTAAAGAGATAAAGAATGTTGCTCTTAATGAAAAGAAATCCTTAAGTGAGAAGGAGCCTGCTAGAGTTGCAGGGATTTCTCTTGGTATCTTTATAGATGGTGTTTGGGATTTTGTTTATGATGAGTCTGGGAGGTTTGTTATAGAAAATGGTATGCGTAAAAGGGAATATAGGCCTATTTCTGATGAAGCTTTAAAAAACATTACAGATGTTTTGCAGAGTTCTTTTGAGTATAAGCCAGAGAGGGGCGATTCAATTACTGTTAGGAATATTGCCTTTGATCGAGTAAATGAATTTAGAAAAATAGATGAAGCTTATTTCGCAAGTGAGAAATTTAATTTTGTTGTTTTTGCAGTAAGTTTGATATTTGCATTTTTGATATTAATATTTACAATATTTTTCATTGTGTCTAGAGAACTTGAGAGGAAAAGACGTCTTAGGGAAGAAGAGTTTGCAAGGCAAGCACATTTAAGACGGCAGCAGGCATTAATGGATAGCGATGATATTGGTGTTGATGATGTTGTTGGTGGACTTAGAGAAGATGATGAGCTTCAAAGTAATGCTGAACTTTTAGCTAGAGAGAAACCAGAAGATGTCGCTAAGCTTATTAGAACATGGATTGTGAAGAATGTATAAAGGGTAATAAGTTATATGGAAGAGCAAAAGGAAAAAGAGATATTTGGTGTTTCTACTTTAACTGGGAAACAAAAGGCAGCTATTTTATTAGTTTCAATAGGTTCTGACGTTTCATCTAGAATATTTAAATATTTATCTCAAGAGGAGATAGAGTCTTTAACCTTTGAAATAGCAAGACTTGATGTTGTTACTTCTGAGCTTAAAGATAGTGTTCTCCTGGAGTTTAAAGAGTTAATGATGGCTCAAGAGTTTATTCAAAAGGGTGGCATAGATTATGCTAGAGAGCTTCTTGAGAAATCTCTTGGTACTCAAAAGGCAGTAGACATTATTAATAATTTAGGTTCTGCTTTGCAATCAAGGCCTTTTGAATTCGTTAGGAGAGCAGATCCTGCTAATATTTTAAATTTTATTCAACAAGAACATCCACAAACAATTGCTTTAATACTCTCATATCTTGATCCTCAAAAAGCCTCATTTATTCTCTCTAGTCTTCCTACTGAAATTCAGACTAATGTTGCAAGAAGAATTGCATTGATGGATAGAACTTCGCCTGAAGTGGTAAGAGAAGTTGAGAGAGTCCTTGAAAAAAAATTAGCTTCTCTATCTTCAGAGGATTATACTTCAGCTGGAGGAGTTGATAATGTTGTTGAAATAATTAACATGGCCGATCGAAAGACAGAGAAATTTATTATTGAATCTCTTGAAGAAGAAGATCCCGAGCTTGCAGAGGAAATTAAAAAGAAAATGTTTGTATTTGAAGATATTGTTCTTCTTGATGATAAATCAATACAGAGGATTTTAAGAGAAATAGATGGGCAGGAATTAGCAAAAGCTTTAAAGTCAGTTGATATACCTGTTCAAGAAAAGATTTTTAAAAATATGTCTAAGAGAGCTGCTGGAATGCTTAAAGAGGATATGGAATTTTTAGGACCTACTAGACGCAAGGACGTTGAGGAAGCTCAGCAAAAAATTGTGTCTCTTATTAGGAAGTTAGAAGAGCAGGGTGAAATAGTAATCTCTAGGGGTGGTGAAGAAGATGTGCTTATCTAATAAAGGAGTTGTATTTGCCTAAGGTTTTATATAAATCGAAAGAAGTTGTAAATGCAGTAAAGTTAGAGCTTGTTGAGATTACAAATCCTATTTTGAAATCATTGGAAATTAAGAGAAAAGAACATGAAATTTCTGATATAGATAGTTATAGCATTAAGATTCGCAATGAACTTGAAGACTTAATGAATCAAAAGGCAAAACTTCAAGAGGAAATTGAACATGGACATGAGCTTGCTAAAAAAGAAATGGATATTGAATTTGCTAGACTTCTTGAAGAAGCTAAAGAACAAGCTAATAAGATAGTAAGTTTGGCTAATGAGAGGGCTGAGGCTTTACAAAAAGAAGCTGAGGATAAAAAAGGTGCAGTTGAGATTGAATCTAATTTAAAAGTTGAAAAAATAGTGAAGGAACATGAAGAGAGATTAAGAAGAGAACTTGAGGCGGAAACTGCAAAGGGAAGAAATGAAGGGTATGATGCAGGGTTTAAAAAGGGATGTGAAGATTTTGATAAAGTATTAGGAAAGTTAAATAGCATGATATCTGCTTTGGTTGCGAAGAGAAAGGAAATCTTTGAGTCTTCAGAAGAACACATAATGAATCTTGTGATGCAGATTGCAGTTAAGGTGGTTAAAAAGATTATAGATTCTCAAAAAGGCGTTGTCATAGAAAATGTAAATGAGGCTTTAAAGAAAATAAAAAGTAAAACAAATATTATTATTCGTGTTAATCTTGATGATATAGATGTTGTGAGTCATCAGAAGCAAGAATTTATTTCTAAATTTGATTTTATAGAAAATCTGGAAGTGGTTGAAGACGTTAATATAGGAAAGGGTGGATGTGTTATTGAGACTGATTTTGGAGAAATAGATGCACGAATTTCATCTCAACTTGATAGAATAGAGGAGAAATTTAAGAATTTTTCTTCTATATTATAGTGGTGAAGGAATATTGATGGACAACTTTTTTGAAAGTTATTCAAAAATATTGGATAATGTTGAGACTATATCTCTTATTGGCAGAGTAAGAAAGATCAAGGGACTTTTAATAGAGAGTTTAGGTCCAAAATGTGGTATTGGTGATTTATGTTTAATTCAACAGAGAAGTGGTAAGAAAATATATGCTGAAGTTTTAGGTTTTAATGGATGTTTTGTTAGCCTTATGGCTTATGAAGGATTTGATGGAATTGAGGTTGGTGATAAAGTTTATTCCTTAAATAAAAAGCCTCAAATTAATCTTAGTGATGAATTACTAGGAAGGGTGATTGATTCTCTTGGTAGACCTATTGATAATAAGGGTCAGTTTCTTGATAATCATTATAAGGAATTAAGTTTTAGTAGTATTAATCCTTTAAATAGAGGTATTTTTTCTAAGCAAATAGTTACTGGGGTTAGAGTTCTTGATGGGTTTTTACCAGTTGCAAAGGGACAACGTGTAGGAATTTTCTCAGGAGCTGGTGTTGGTAAATCTACTTTGCTTGGTATGATTGCTAAAAATTCTAAGGCAGATGTTAATGTTATTGCATTTATTGGTGAGAGAGGCCGTGAGCTTAATGAGTTTATTGAGTATGATCTTGGAGAAGAATGCTTTAAGAGAAGTGTTTTGATTGTGTCAATGTCTGATGAATCTCCTATTTCAAGATATAAAGGGGCTTATACTGCAACATTAATAGCTGAACACTTTAGAGATCGTGGAATGGATGTTATGTTGCTATTTGATTCAATTACGAGATTTGCAAATGCTAAAAGGGAAATTAGCCTTTCTATGGGAGAGCTGCCTGCTACTAAAGGATATCCTCCTTCTGTTTTTGTAGAAATTCCTGTTTTGCTTGAGCGTTTGGGACTTAATGGTAAGGGCAGCATTACAGGGTTTTATACTGTGCTTGTTGAGAGTGATGATTTTACAGAACCAATAGCTGATAATATGAAAGCTGTTTTGGATGGACATATTATTTTGGATAGAGATTTAGCTGATAGAGGTATTTATCCTTCGGTAAATATTTTAAGTTCAGCCTCAAGGTCTTTTCATAGAATAGTAAGTTTTGAAAAACAGAAATTAATATCTAAAATTAGGAGTTTGTTATCAATTTATAAAAATTATGAAGATTTAATTAAGACGGGAATTTATATGAAAGGTTCTAATAAGGAAGTTGATTTAGCAATTGCAAAATATCCAAAAATTATTGATTTTTTGTCTCAAGGGATGCAAGAAGAATTTGATTTTGAAAATTTGGATAATGAAATGAGAGAGATATTAGCTTGAATGATTTAATTTTTAAGAAAAAAAAATTTGAAAAAATAATGAGTGTTAGAACTTATGATAGGAAGTCTAGCGAAAACGATTTAATGAATATAAATAATAGAATTTCAAAAATAGAAGAATTTTTAGAAGTAAATTGCAAAACTTTAAACAAGTTAAACAATGCGAATATTTTTGTAAAAGGAAGTTATTTGGATTATTTGACTTGTAGGAAAGAGAAAGAATTGAAAGAGCTTGCAAAACTTAAGCATGAGTATGATAAATATCATGATATTTATTTAAAGAAATACGGAGAAGAAAAAAAGGTTGACATATTAATAAAAACTTTAAATAATACTATAATTAAAGAAAATGTAAAAAGCGAAAGCTTAGTTTTAGATGAGTATGTTAATTATAAAATTTGTAAAAAATTAGGAACTAATAATGAATAGTTGCTTATCATTTTTGCTTAGATTTTTTTTGTGGCTATTTTTAGTTATTTTTTTCTTAGGGCTTTCATTTTTTTTGATTGATTTATTTGGCATATATCAAGCTAGAGATTATTTGCCTTCGTATATCAGGGTTTTACTTTTTAAGGGAGATGATCAGCCGCTTGAATATACGCATATTAGTCTTGATGAGATTAGAATGATAAAGGAAAAAGAGGCTATTTATATTAAAAGTCAGCAAGTTGAAAAATTGAGAGAAGAATTAAAAAAAAGAGAAGATAGTTTAAATAAGTTGGAAGCCGAACTTAATCAAAAGCAAAAAGATTTAGATTCGAAACAGAAGGTAGTTAATGATATTGTCAATAAATATAAAGATGAAGATGCAAATTTTGCACAGGCTGCTTTATATTTGATTAATATGCCACCAGAGGATGCTGTTAAGAGGCTTGAGGAACTTAATGATGAGATTGCAATATCTTATATGCGTAAGGTGGAAGATATTGCTAAAAAAGAAGGAAGGGCCTCTATTGTTCCTTATTGGTTGTCTCTTATGGATTCTAAGAAGGCCGCTGTATTGATTAGAAAAATGTCTGTTAGTTCATTGGAGTGATGTATGAGTGATTTAAGTAAGGTTATTGCTAATTTGCCAAGCTTAAATAAGGATTTCAATTTTTTAAATGTAGATGGTGTTTTAAGGCAATCTAAGAAGGGTGTTTTTTCAAATTTGATTTCCTCAGAAATTCAAAATCTGTCTAAGTTTAAAAACTCAATACTTGAATTTGTAAAATTTTTAAAAAGTAATGGCCTTATAGATAAGAACTTTAAGAATGTTTTTTTAAAGCAGTCCTTTGCTCTTGAAAAACTTAGTGATAATGGTTTTATATCTGATTTAAAATCTTTAATAAAAAGGGTGGATAATGTATTTGATTTTCAAAGTTTGAAAGTTTTAAGTGAAAGTTTGTCTTTTGAGTCTGAACTTATTGATAAGACAAAAATATTTAAAAATATTGAGAAAGTTTTATCTGACCTTAACATTTTGTTTGGCAATGTAAATTCTCTTTTTAATTTCGATATTTTAGGTATTGATGTTGATTCTAGTCATAGAGATTTAAATCTTGTAAAGAGAGATAGGGAAAGAAATGTTATTAGTATTGATGTTAAAAATTTTAAGAAAAATAATAGTGTTAAGGAATTCCTTAATTCAGGTTCTAAGTTCAGGTTAATTGCTGGTGAGAATAATGTTGGTAGATATGGTCTTAAAGAAACTTTTAATGGATTTTCAGAATTTATAGGTGATCTCTCTAATTCTAATACAAAGCATGTTAAAGAATCTTTTGTCAGTCAAATTGCTGATAATTTAATGTCGGAATGGAATTTAAAAGTTAATCATAACATTGTGAATAAAGCCAAAATTGTGTTAAAATCGAATGATACAGGAGAAATTAGGTTGATTTTAAAACCTAAAAGACTTGGTAGTATAAGAATTAATTTGAATCTTGATTCTAATAATAATTTATTAGGTAAAATAATAGTTGATAATCATAATGTTAGAACCCTTTTTGAGCAAAATATGTATTCAATAAGTAAAATGTTAGATGATAATGGGTTTAATACTAGTTTAAATCTTTCCCTTGCAGGCAGTGGTTCTGGATTTTTTTCTGGTAATTTTAAGGATGATGTTGAGAGACAAGGAGTTTTTTTAAATAAGAGTGAGATCTTTGAGATTGAGGATGATATTGAGATTTCTAGTGATTTAGAAAAAAGTATTAATTTTATTGTTTAAAGTGGAGGATAGATGAGCATAATTGATAAGATGGACAATTTAGTCAGTATAGGCCGAGTTAAGGACATATCTAATTCTAAGGTACAAAGAGGTGTTAAGGGAAGCAATCTTGGTCGTGATGATTTTTTGAAACTGCTTATTACTCAACTTAAATATCAAGATCCTACAGATCCAATGAAAGATAAAGAGTTTATTGCACAAATGGCACAATTTTCAGCACTTGAACAAATGACAAATATGAGTAAATCTTTTGAAAATCTTTCATCTGTTCTAGGTATAAATAAGGATTTGGATTTATTGGGCAAAATAGTTGAATTTGAGCATGTTGATGGAGAGATTATTAAGGGTAAAGTTACAAATATTAAAACCGGAGTAGTTCCACAAATTATGATTGATGGAAAGTACTATCTTTATAAGAATATTTTGTCAGTAGGATTGGAGGAATAGTTATATGATGAGATCTTTATATTCTGGTGTTTCTGGTCTTCAGAATCATCAAACAAGGATGGATGTTGTTGGTAATAACATCGCAAATGTTAATACTATTGGTTTTAAAAAAGGAAGGGTCAATTTTCAAGACATGATTTCTCAGAGTATTTCTGGAGCATCTCGTCCTACTGATGGGCTTGGTGGTGTTAATCCAAAGCAGGTTGGTCTTGGAATGAGCGTTGCTACTATTGATACTATTCATACTCAAGGATCATTTCAAAGCACTCAGAAAGCTTCTGATCTTGGAATTAGTGGTAATGGTTTTTTTATCTTAAGAGATGGCAATAATTCTTTTTATACAAGAGCTGGTGCATTTGATGTTGATTCTGATCGTCGTCTTGTAAATCCTGCAAATGGTATGAAAATTCAAGGTTGGATGGCAAGGTCTATTGGGGGAGAACAGATTATTAATACATCTGCTGATGTTGAAGATTTAGTTATTCCTATTGGAGATAAAGAAGGTGCTAAGGCTACTGAATACATTACTTTTGCTTGTAATCTTGATAAGAGATTGCCTCTAGTTGAAGAAGGTGCGAGCGAAGTGGATATTGCTCGTGGTACTTGGGTTGTCAATAAGACTATTTACGATAGTTTTGGAAATACTAGTGTTGTTGAACTTAGGGTTGTAAAGGATGCAACTACTCCTAATACATGGAATGCTACCGTTTTAGTAAATGGTGAGGCAAATTCCAATTTTACAATGGGCTTTAATAATGAAGGAGCATTGCTTTCATTAAATGGTCAGGTAGGTCAGGTAGGTGATTTACTTGAATTTCCTATAACTTTTGGTGTTGTTAATGCTAATGCTGGAGAAGTTGGTGAGCAGCAAACTGTTAGTCTTAGGCTTGGCAATGTTGGTAGTTATACTGATTCAATTACTCAATTTGCTGATGCAAGTACTACAAAGGCTATTGTTCAGGATGGATATGGTATGGGATATATGGAAAATTATGAAATTGATCAAAATGGTGTAATAACAGGGGTTTATTCAAATGGCATTAGACGAGATATAGGAAAGATTGCACTTGCCTCATTTGTTAATCCTGGGGGACTTGCAAAAGCAGGTGATACTAATTTTAGTGAAACAAGTAATTCAGGTCAGGCTAGGATAGGTGAGACCGGTTTTGCAGGACTTGGTACTATTAGAGCAGGTGTTTTGGAAATGGCTAATGTTGATCTTGCTGAGCAATTTACAGATATGATAGTTACTCAAAGAGGTTTTCAGGCTAATGCTAAGACGATAACCACTTCGGATCAGTTATTGCAAGAGCTTGTAAGACTTAAGAGTTAATTTTTTGTTTTAGTTTATGATTTATGTAACTAAACTTAATGGCGATGGGTATTATTTAAATCCTTGTCATATTGAGAGTATTGAGACTAATCCTGATACTACAATTCTTCTTGTTAATGGTAAGAGATTAGTTGTAAGAGAAAGTGTAGTAGAGGTAGTAGATAGAATCAAGATGTATAGGAGAGATATTGCTTTGTTAGACAGAATTACACAAGAGAATAAGGGAGTTGGGATATGAATTTGGCTAGTATAATTGGCTGGGGAGTTGGATTTGGTGCTATTTTAATTTCTATGGCATTTACTCCTACAGGATTAGGGGTTTTTTGGGATTTGAGTTCTGTGTTTATTACGGTTGTTGGTTCTTTTTCTGCACTTGTGGCTTCCTCAGAAATTCCTACTGTTAAGAAAATTCCTATATATCTAGGATTTTTCTTTAAAAAAAGTTCTTTTGGTAGGGTTCCTATTATAAAGACCTTAGTGGAACTTTCAGAGAAAGCTAGGAAAGAAGGACTTTTATCTCTTGATGATGAACTTGATCAAATCAATGATCCCTTTTTTAAGTCTGGAATGAGACTTGTCGTTGATGGTACTGATCCTGAGATAATTAGAACTATGCTTTATCTTGAACTTGATCAAATGCAAGAGAGACATAAGATTGGTGCTGATCTTTTTGGAACTTGGGCAAAGCTTGCTCCCGCTTTTGGAATGACAGGTACACTTATTGGGCTTATAGCTCTTCTTGGGAATTTAGAAGACAGATCAGCACTTGGTTCTTCTATGGCTGTTGCTCTTATTACAACTCTTTATGGTACAATAATGGCTAATTTAATGTTGTTTCCTATTCAAATTAAATTAGAGTCTATAGATATTGAGGAAGCGTCAGTTAGGACGATGATAGTTGAGGGAATTTTATCAATTCAGGCAGGGGATAATCCTAGAATTTTAGAACAAAAATTGGTAACATTTTTAACCCCTAAAGATAGGAGTCAGCTTGGAAGCGGTATTCTTGGGGGTGAATGATGGCATTGAGAGTTAAGAAGAAGCGTTCAAAGTGTGAAGGAGGTGCTCCTGATTATATGTTGACCTATGGAGACATGGTTACTTTATTACTTGTTTTTTTTGTTACTATGTTTTCATTGAATGATATTATTCTCAAAGAGAATGTATTGAAAATAATGTCAGCTTCATTTACAGGTTCCGGATTTTTTAGGGGGGGTAAGACCTTGGATGTTAATAAGCTTTCTTATTTGAGTAATAGTTTTATGTCTTTGCCCTCTACTGAGAAGAATAAGCAAGCTTCTCAGGCGTCTAAAAATAAGTCTATTATTGAGTTTATTGAAAAGATTCAGTCTAGTAAGGTTATTGTGAGACATCATGAACGGGGTGTTATTGTATCTCTTTTAGCAGATGCTTTTTTTGATTCAGCTAGTGCTGAAGTTAAGCTTGATGATAATAGGGAAACTATACAAAAGATAGCTTCTTTTATTGGGTTTTTGGATAATCAAGGATATAATTTTAAAATTGAGGGACATACAGACAATGTTGATGTTAATATAAATGGAATTTGGAAAAGTAATTGGGAGCTTTCATCGGCAAGAGCAGTAAATATGTTAGAGCAGATTTTGAATTATACCGATCAGTCTAAAATACAAAGTATTGAGAGTAGATTTGAAGTATCTGGATTTGCGGGAAGTAAGCCGGTTGCTACAGATGATACTCCTGAAGGTAGGGCTTATAATAGAAGAATAGATATTTTGATTACTAGTGATGCTTCTTTGAGTTCTGCTAGAGGTATTAATGAGTAATAATGTTTTAGCAATGAAATAAGGGATTTATAGGAGGGAAATATGTCTGAGAAAGATGATGGTGGTATTGATGTAGGCGGTGCTGATAATAAGAGAATTGGATTGCTACCTGATGTTATAATAAAAATTTTGCAAATATTAGCAATAGGATTATTTACTGTTGTGATCATGATAATAGTTTCTTATTTTGTTTCTAAGATGGTAGTAAGTCAGAGTGGGGCACCTAATAATTTTCCAATTTTTTCTAATGAATATTTGGGGAAACCCCCTATGCTTATATGGTATGAAAGCATAGATGAAATTAGGGGTACTACTCAAGATACTCCCCCAAAGACTTTTATCATAAAACTTGCGTTAGGATATGCTGAGAATAATGTAAATATTTTAAGTGAACTTGGAAGACAGAAAGTTCGGTTAAAAGATATTATTAGAGAATATTTTAGTCAAAGAACAGGACAAGAGATAAAGAACGAAAGTCAGATTAAAGCAGAGATTAAAGCTAGAATTAATAGTATTCTTAGAAATGGTGAGATCAAAGAAATAGCATTAACGCAAATTGATATTTTTGATATGTGATTTTTAAAAGGAATTTTGAATGGCAGGTAATCCGGGATCATTATCACAAGATGATATAGACAGTCTTTTAGAATCTATTAATTCATCTGATAATTTATCATCAGATGATTCACTCTCTAATGTCATATCTAGCTCTATGGGCAAGAAACAGAAAGTTAAAGTTTATGATTTTAAAAGACCAGACAAATTCTCAAAAGAACAAGTAAGGACAGTATCAAGTTTTCATGAAGCCTTTGCAAGGTATACTACAACTTCGCTCTCAGCGCTTTTGAGGAAGATGGTTCATGTACATGTAGCTTCAGTTGATCAGTTGACTTATGAAGAGTTTATTAGATCTATTCCAAATCCTACTACTTTAGCAATAATTAATATGGATCCTCTTAAGGGTTCTGCTATATTTGAAGTTGATCCGACCATTGCATTTGCAATAGTTGATAGACTTTTCGGAGGAGATGGAGATACTATTAAGGATAAAAGCAGGGATTTGACAGAAATAGAACAATCCGTAATGGAAAGTGTTATTATCCGTATACTTGCTAACATGAGAGAAGCTTGGTCTCAGGTAGTCGATCTTAGACCTCGTTTTGGGCACATAGAGGTTAATCCTCAATTTGCTCAGATAGTTCCCCCAACGGAAATGGTTATTTTAGTAACCCTTGAAGTTAAGATAGGTAAAGTTGAAGGGCTTATGAATTTTTGTTTGCCTTATATTACAATAGAGCCTATTGTGTCTAAGCTTTCAACAAGATATTGGCATTCTTTAATTGGTGTGGGCACTACTAGTGAGAATCTTGATGTACTTAAGGAAAAGCTTGAGAATACAGATATGCTTTTAGTGGCTGAAATAGGAGAGGTTAAATTAAAGGTAAGAGAAATATTATCCTTAGAGAAAGGAGATGTGATTAATCTTGAAGATTCTCCAATAGATAAGGATTTGATCTTAAAGGTAGGGACCAAACAAAAATTTAAATGTAGAATGGGTCTTGTTGGGAGTAAGATTTCAGTTCAGATTACAGAAAAGGTTGGTGAGGTAGAAGATTTTGATTTATTAAAAGAACTTACAGAAGAGGTTGAATAGTTCATAAAAGTTTAAATATGTTAATAAGTTTAATGAAGAGGTAAATTAATGGCTGTAGATGATAAGAATGATATTGGTGAAGAAAAACCTGAGATCAAAGGCGTTAAGCTTCCTGATTTAATTGATACTTTGCCTGAAGGTGTTGACCCTAGTAATTTGGGGCTTTTGATGGATGTTTCTATGCAAGTTACTGTTGAACTTGGTAGGACTGAGCGTAAAATAAAAGATATACTTGGCATGTCCGAGGGAACGATTATTACACTTGATAAACTTGCTGGTGAACCTGTAGATATTTTGGTAAATGGTAAAGTTGTAGCTAAAGGAGAAGTTGTTGTAATTGATGAGAATTTTGGTGTTAGAATTACTGAAATAATTAAAATTAAAAATGAGTAGGTTAACTTTATTTAAGTTTGTATTTTTAATTTTTTTTATATTTATTTCTAAAAGTTTATTTGCGCAGAAAAATGAAGTTGAAGATGTATCTCCTTCTAGTTTAGAGAGTGAAGTTAATTTACCGATATTTGAGGATGATAAGGCTGATTTGAATAATAAAGATATACAAAATATATCTCTTTTTAATGTTGCCGATTTAGTTACTATATTTTTGTTTTTTCTTGCCTTTCTTTTTTGTATCTTTTTATTTAAGAAAATAATCCTAAATCATAAGAAAATCAGAGATGATAATCAATCAGATCTGATAAGAGAGCTTGCTTTTTATGAGATAGATAATAAAAATTCTGTAAGGATTATTATTATACTAGGTAATGTTTATGTATTTTTAGTATCAGGTAATTCTTCTATTTTGTTAAGAGAGATTAAACGGGGTGAGGAGCTAGATAATTTGGAATTTGGGATTAATAAGGCTAAGAGTCGTAGTAATGTAAGTTCATTCAAGGCAATTTTTGATAAAATATTGCGTAAGGATCAAAAAAATGAGTCATCTCTTGATGAGACTGAGTATGCAGAATTAGAGAATGATATTGAAACTTCTTTAAAAAGTAAGCAGGATAGGTTGAAAAAGTTCTAGGGGTTAAATTTGAGTAAAAAATTAAGTCTTTTCTTATTCCTTGGAGTCATAAATTTTTCATTTGCTCAAACTAAGTCTTTACAACCTACTACTGGTTTAAATTTTCCGTTTGTTGATCTTGTAAATTCTGTTGGCGGTGGGATAGTTTTTCCTCTGCAGCTTTTACTAATATTAACTATAATAACTCTCTCTCCAGCTTTCTTGGTCTTAATGACTTCTTTTTTAAGGATAGCAATAGTATTAGATTTTATTAGGAGGGCATTATCACTTCAACAATCGCCACCTAATCAGGTAATAATGGGATTAGCTTTATTTTTAACTCTTTTTACTATGTGGCCAACTTTTAACATAATATACAAAGATGCATATCTGCCCCTTAAGGATTCGAAAATAAGTTTTAATGAATTTTATGATAGGGGGATTGCTCCACTTAGAAATTTTATGTATAAGCAGATGTCTAATAGTAAACATGAAGAGATTAAATTATTTATGAGTATTAGTAATTATTCCAGGCCTAAAAATTTTAGTGAAGTTCCGACTCATGTTCTTATTGCATCTTTTGTTTTGCACGAGCTGAAAGTTGCTTTTAAAATGGGTATTTTGATATTTTTACCGTTCATAGTGATAGATATTATTGTAGCTGCAGTTTTAATGGCAATGGGAATGATAATGTTGCCACCTGTAATGATATCCTTACCATTTAAACTTATTCTTTTTGTAATGGTAGATGGTTGGACTTTGATTGCTAGTGGGCTTGTGAAAAGTTTCATGTGAGGATTTAAGTGACAACGGGACAAATTATTTATCTCATTAGGATTGCTGTTGAGAATATTATTATTCTCTCAGCACCAATGTTGATTACGGCGCTTATTGTTGGCCTTTTAGTTTCAATTTTTCAAGCTGTTACGTCGATCCAGGATCAAACACTTAGTTTTATTCCCAAGATTATTATAATACTTTTAACCCTTGTTATATTTGGCCCTTGGATTTTAAAAAAGCTTATGCAATTTGCTTTTGTTGTTTTTAGTCAAATTCAAAATATGTAATGTATGGATTAAAGTATGAATATGAATGCTTTGGTTTTAAAATCTTTTGTGGTCTTGCCTGTGTTTGTTAGGATTTTTCTTTTTTTAAGATTTTCACCTTTTTTTGCAACTATAAAGATGGGTTATTTAAATTTTTTCTTTGCATTTATTTTGTCTATTATTGTTGTAGATAAAATAAATGTTGTTTATCCTTTAGATAATTTGATTGCATTTACATTGATATTGGCAGGAGAAGCTGTTCTGGGACTGATTCAGGCTTTTTTTGTAAGCATAATTTTTAGTGTATTTCATTTGCTTGGTTTTTTTTTCTCAAATCAGATGGGACTTGCTTATGCAAATATTTTTGATGTTTTTGCAGAAGAGGATAATTTAGTAATATCCCAAATATTTACTTATCTTTTTTTACTTTTATTTTTATCAAATAATTTTTTATTGCGTTTTTTTATGATTGGAGTGCATGATTCTATTTTAAATGTTAGAGTCGAAAATATGGTTAATATAAGAAATTATGAATTTATTAAGTTAATATTTTATTCTTTTGCTGTTCTTTTTGAAAAGGCTTTAGTAATGTCTCTTCCAATCTTGGGAGTACTTTTACTTTTATATCTGATTTTAGGTCTACTTTCAAAGACTTCTCCCCAGATTAATTTATTAATGATTAGTTTTGCAGTTTCATTGGGATTAGGATTAATTATTTTATATATTTGTTTTCCAAGTTTGGTAATGTCTATTAAGAGAGTAATTGAACTTGCCTTAGAATCTATGAGGAATGCTTTAAATTTATTTTCTGAGACCTTAGAATGAATGCTAGAAATGAATTCTTAAATAAAAATTGGTATATACCTCTTAATTTTTTTGCCTCAGAAGATGAGGGAAGAACTGAGCTTCCTACTGAACAGAAGAAACAGAAAGCAAGAAAAGAAGGGCAAGTATTAAAATCAACTGAAATTAATTCAGCAGTTACTCTGTTCATATTATTTGCTGTATTTTTTTTTATGTTATCTTATTTTGCTCAAGAATTAATGAATGTTTTTAGATGGCAAGCTGGTAAGCTTCCAGAAATAATGTCAATTAGTATTTATGCATTGGGTTTTGCATATATTAAGCCGATGTTTGGATATATGATTGTATTTCTTTTAATATCATTTATAGTTAGTTTTTTAATTAATGTTATTCAAGTTGGTTTTTTGATAACCTTTAAACTTGTAATTCCCAGGTGGGATAGAGTAAGTCCAAATTTTTCAAAGTGGATTAAAAATTCTTTTGGTTCATTTGATGCTTTTTTCAATTTATTTAAAAGTTTATCAAAAATTGCTATAATATCTCTTATATATTATATTATGCTAAAAAGTAATATAGATAAAATCTCAAGAATGTCTGAGTATAGTCTTGAAGATGGTATTTCTGTTATATTAAGTCTTGCTTACAGAATATGTTTTTTTTCAATAATAGTATTGATGGGTATTAGTATACTGGATTATCTCTTTCAAAGAGCTCGTTATATTGAAAATTTGAAAATGACTAAAGAAGAGGTAAAACAAGAGAGAAAGGAAATGGAAGGAGATCCTCTGCTTCGTTCTAGAATGCGGGAGCGAATGCGAGAGATTTTAAATACTAATTTAAGGGTAACAGTTCCTCAAGCTGATGTGGTAATTACGAATCCAGAACATTTTGCTGTTGCTATTAAGTGGGATAGTAATACTATGTTAGCACCAAAGGTACTTGCAAAGGGGCAAGATGAAATTGCATTTGTAATTAAACAAATTGCAAGAGAAAATAATATTCCTGTGATGGAAAATAAACCGCTTGCAAGGGAGCTTTATGCTAATATTGATGTTAATGAGGAAATTCCAAGGGAATATTGGGAAATTGTTTCTAAGATTCTTGTTAAAGTATATTCTATTGCTAAAAAATTTAATTAGAGGTTAAGTTGTTGGATGCAAGAAAAAATTCTGTATTAGGATATTTTGGACTTAATAATAAAGCGGACTTGATAGTTTCAGTTGGCTTAATACTTGTTGTTGCTGGTTTTATTTTACCACTTCCTGCGTTTATTTTGGATGCTTTGATTGCAGTTAATTTGGTAGTAAGTCTTTTAATTATTCTTATTGTTCTTTATTCCAAGCGTTCACTTGATTTTTCAGTTTTTCCAACACTTTTACTTGTTATGACTATTTTTGGTCTTGTTTTAAATATTTCTTCTACTAGATTAATTTTGATAAAAGGAATAAGTTTCGATGGTCAAATGATAAGGGCCTTTGGAACATTTGTTGTTGGAGGTTCTGGAACTCAAGGTCTCTTTGTTGGATTTATAATATTTCTTATTATAATTGCAGTTCAATTTATTGTTATCACTAAGGGTGCTACAAGAGTTGCTGAGGTGGCTGCTCGTTTTGCTCTTGATGCTCTCCCTGGAAAGCAGATGGCTATTGATTCTGCCTATAGTTCTGGAAATTTGACAGAAGAGGAAGCCACAAGGCAGAAAAATGACTTGCAAGCTGAAGTAAATTTTTATGGTGCTATGGATGGTGCTTCTAAATTTGTTTCAGGCAATGTAAAGGTTGGATTTTTAATAACCCTTATAAATATTCTTGGGGGACTTATAATAGGGGTTACTCTTCAAGGGCTTACTTTTAGCGATGCTGTTAATAATTATGTGTCTTTAACTGTTGGAGATGGACTTGTCTCCCAGCTTCCATCATTATTAATCTCAACAGCAACAGGGCTTATTGTTACTAGATCTATATCAAAGAATAGTTTTGGAGGAGAGATTATTGAACAATTTACTTCCTATTCAGGAATTTATTGGATTGTATCTGGATTTTTGTTATTTTTGGCATTTCTTCCTGGATTTCCTACATTAATACTTATTCTTTTGAGTTTGTTGATAGCATTTTTGGCTTATTCACTTTCTAACTTAATTAGAAGTAGGGAACTTGCTGAGAAACAAAAAGCAGAAGAGCAAATATTAAGTTATGCGGATAAGGAAATTACTCCTGTAGTTCCGCTAGATCCATTAGCTTTAGAGATTGGGTATAATCTTGTGCCAATAGTTGATGATTCAAAGACCTCAGAGCTTCTTGATCGTATTGTAAAAATACGCCGTGAGGTTGCTCTTGAATTTGGAATAGTTGTGCCTAAGATTAGAATAGTGGATAATATGCGGCTTGAACCAAATGAGTATTCATTTAAGCTTAGGGGAGTAGAGATTGGACATGGAGAGATTAAGTTGGGTAAGTTTTTAGTTATCAATGTGGGTGCTGATTCTGGTATTGAAGGAGATCTTACAAAAGATCCTTCATTTGGACTTCCATCTCTTTGGGTAAATGATGATGGTAGGGAAGTTGCTGAAAAATTGGGTTATACTGTAGTTGATCCCCCTTCAATTATTGCTACTCATATGACTGAACTTATTAAGAGGCATGCTTGTGAGATTTTGACGCGTCAAGATGTTCAAAATATTCTTGATGTTTTTAAAAAAGATTATGGGGCTATTGTTGAAGAAGTTTTAAAAGATTTTTCAGTAGGAGAGATTCAAAGGGTGTTACAAGGGCTCTTAAGGGAGCAGGTTTCAATACGTAATTTAGTTACAATTTTTGAAACGATAGCAGACTTTACAAGTATTACTAAAGATATATTCTTTTTAATTGAAAAGTGTAGGCAGGCAATTGGGAGGCAAATAGTTAGTGGATATTTAGATTCTAATTTAGAGCTTAATGTGATAACAATAAATCCAGAATTTGAGCAAAAAATAATTGATTCACGATTTGAAGCTAATAATGATCTTGTAAGTTCTCTTGAGCCAAGTTTGAAGACTAAATTTATTTATGAACTCTTTAGACTTGTAAATGAGGTTCAATCACAAGGATATTATCCTGTTATACTATCTAGTGAATCCGCACGGCCTGTAATAAGGGTCTTAACCAGTAGAGAGCTTTCAGATATTGTTGTTATATCTGTTCTAGAGGTTCCTAAAAATGTTAAAGTTAATGTGCTTAAAATAGTAGAGGTTGAAGAGTAGTATTATGGTGCAGTATTTTACAGAAAGAGGTCCGACCTATAATGAAGTCATAGAAACCGTTAAGAGGAAATATGGAAAGAACGCTAGAGTTATGACTTATAAGACAATAGCTCATGGAGGAATATTTGGCTTATTTAGTAGAGATTGGATTGAAGTGTCAGGTTATGTTAGATATGACATTGGACAACAGCAAATAAATATTGAAGAGGAGAAGCGTAAAATTCTTCAAAGCATTAAAAAAGAAGAAAGCTCTTCAATTGAAGATGTAATTAAGGAAGTTAAATCTCTCAAGAACGAGCTTGCACACAAAAAGGAAGAAGTTAATCATCCAACAATTTTAAAAATAGAAGACATTTTACGTAGTAATGATTTTTCTGAGAGTTACATTAAAGATATTAATAATTTTATTAAAAAAGAGTTTAGTTTATCAGATCTTGATGATTATGATAAAGTTAAAGATAGTGTTATAATGTGCATTGCTAAGACTATTAAATGTTCAGGACCTCTTATTGATAATCTTAAAAAAAGAATTTTTATTTTAGTTGGACCAACAGGTGTTGGAAAAACTACCACTATTGCAAAATTAGCAGCAATTTATGGAATTAATAGTGATGATAAGAGTTTAAATATTAAGATTATTACCATTGATAACTATCGTATAGGAGCTAAGAAACAAATTCAAACATATGGTGATATTATGGGGATTCCTGTTAAGGCAATTGAATCTTTTAAGGATTTAAAAGAAGAAATTACACAGTCAAAGGATTTTGATCTTGTTCTGATTGATACAATTGGTAAGAGTCCTAAGGATTTTATGAAACTTGCTGAGATGAAGGAACTTCTTAATGCTTGTGGTCGAGATGCTGAATTTCACTTGGCCGTTAGCTCTACTACAAAGACTGCAGATATTAAAGAAATATTTCATCAATTTTCTCCCTTTAGTTATAAGACCGTGATTTTTACAAAATTGGATGAAACAACATGTGTTGGCAATTTAATAAGTTTAATTCATGAAATGAGAAAGGAAGTTTCTTATGTTACTGATGGGCAAATTGTTCCTCATAATATTAGTATTGCAGAACCGCTTACCTTTATCAAAAAAATAAATGGATATAGGATAAGTGATGATGTTGAATTTATTCGAAGGCTAAAAAGCAAATCTTATTATTAAGGATAATGTATGATGGAAGATCAGGCTCAAAGTTTACGTGATATTATGAGATTGAATAATAGGGCTAGTTTTGTTATTGATGATAAAATTCAAAATAATAGGACAAGATTTATTGCCGTTACTAGTGGCAAAGGTGGAGTTGGCAAAAGTAATATTGCTGTGGGTCTTGCTCTTAAGTATGCAAGTCTTGGTAAGAAAGTTTTGGTTTTTGATGCAGATATTGGTATGGCTAACATCAATATTTTGCTTGGAGTCATTCCAAAGTACAGTATTTATCACATGATTATGCAAGGTCGAGGTATTAAGGATGTAATAACAAAGACAGAATATAATATTGATCTCTTAGCTGGTGCTTCTGGGACAACAGAACTTTTAGATTTATCAGAGGCCGAGATGAATCAGTTTATAAAGGAGTTATTAAAAGTTTATGAATATGATATAGTTATAATAGATACCAGTGCTGGAATTTCAAGACAGGTTATTTCCTTTTTGTTTTCTAGTGATGATGTAGTTATTATTACAACTCCAGAACCTACTTCTATAACTGATGCTTATGGTATAATTAAGGTTTTATCTCATAAAATGGAAAATTTAAAAAATTTAAGACTGGTTGTCAATAGGGTGGCTAATGTAAGTGAGGGAAAAGTAGTGGCTAAAAAGGTCATTGATATATCGAGTCAGTTTTTAAATTTAAATATTGATTATTTGGGCTATGTTTATGAAGACCAGAATGTTAGGAATTCTGTTTTTAAACAAAGGCCTTTTATTTTATTGAATCCCAATAGTAAGGCTAGTTATTGTCTTGATTCTATTGTAGCTGCTCTTGAAGAGATTAATCTTGATAATAGAAAAAGAAGAGGTGTAATAGGTTTTATATCTAAATTTTTTGGCATGGAGTAGGTAATATGTTGTTTAATAAGATAAATAAATATGTTTTATTATTTGGTGTATTTGCATTTATTCTTGCGGTGATTCTTGGTATTTTTGCTCGCGTGCCTTTTATTACAGTATTATTTAGAGCGTTTTTTCAGTTTATATTTTTTTTCTGTGTTGGGTTTTTGCTTGAGTTTATATATAAGAAGTATTTGTATGATCTCTTTAGAGATGGTATCTTGAGTGATGATACTGATGAGGTTAATGAGAATAGTAACTGTAAGTCCGAGTCGGATAACATGAACTTTGCTCCTAAAAATATTCCTTTTAATGAGAATAAGGAAAATGATATTGATAATCATGATCGTATGAAAAAATTGAGTAAATATGATGGGGATACTAGAGAGAGTAAATTTGACATTGAATTTAATAGAAAATTGTTAGATCAGATTTCATATGTTGAGAGGACTGATCCAAAAATTGTTGCTGAGGCTATTAAAACTTTGATTAATAAAAAGGAATAATTATGGCTGACATTATCGATTTTTCCGATTTGAGGAATAAAATTAAGCATTATCTAGAAAAAGAGGATAGTGTTAGTTTAATAGAGGTGGAAGCAGATACCCTTGAAGAGGCTTTAAATGATGCTTCTTTAGAACTCTCAGTGCCTTATAAAGACTTAGCTTATGAGGTTTTGGTACGCGGAAATAATGGACTATTTGGATATGGTAAGAGAAAATGGAAAATAGTTGCTTATAGGAATTCTTATTCAAAGTTTGGTGTTACTGATGCTTTAACTTCACAAGATGGATCTGAAGAATTTACATCTCTTGATGGAAAATTTTTTATAAGGAGAACTGCCAAGGGAGTATTTTTAAAAGTTACTCCTGCTCAGGGAGATGGGAGTGTTGTTAAGCTTAAAGATGTAATGGATAAATTTGCATCTTATAGTAACATCAAGGATTTAGATGAAAATTTTATTAGATCGGTAGTTGAGACTGCTGATGGTAAGTATGAACAAGTATCTGCTTTTAAGGCTGATCTTGCTGAGAGTGTAACTATGATGGTTCATATAGCAGAAGATTCAATGTCAGTAACTATTGAATTTGCTGTTCCTGGGCCTTTTGGTGCTGAAGTTTTAGAAAAAGATATTTATAATATTCTTAAAAAATATGGAGTATCAGATCGAGCAGTTCTTAAGGATAAGGTAAGGGATTTTGTAGATTATCCGTTTTATGGTGAACCAGTTGAGATGGCAAAGGGAGCAAATCCTGTTAAGGGAAAAGATGCTTATATTAATTTTATTGCTAAGAGTAAGTATTCATGCGAATATGGTGATGTAAATAATGAGCTTAGAAATGTTAATCAAGGGGATGAACTTGCAGAAATTATTCCCTTATCAGAGGGTATTGATGGATATACTGTTTTTGGAAAAATATTAAAAGCAGAGAAGGGTCGGGATTTGGATTTGATTTTGGGAGAGAATACTTTAATGGAAGGAAATAAGATTATTGCAGGATGTGATGGATATATATCTATTGCAAATGGTGTTGTTTCTGTGCATGATGTTTATATTGTCGAGGGTGATGTTGGACCGGGTACTGGGAATATAGTAAATAATGGTATGGTGCTTGTTAGGGGAAGTGTTTTAGATGGATATAATATTATGGCTAAGGGTGGGATAGAAGTTAATGGACTTGTTGGTAGATGTAATTTAAGAACGGATGGATCTATGGTTCTTCGCAGTGGAGTTAATGGAAAGGGTGGTTCAGAGATTTATGCAAAGCAGTTTATTAAGTCCAAATTTTTAGAAAATGTTAATGTACGATGTGAAGGCGATATTGAAGTTGTAAGAGGGATTGTCAATTCTTTTGTTTCTTGCACAAAGAAGGTGCTATGCATTGGAAAAAAATCTAAGATAGTTGGTTCTGATGTTCATGCAAGAGAAGAGGTCCGGGCGTATTCTATTGGATCTGAGGGTAATGCTGAGACTTTTATTTGGGTTGGGTGTGATCCTGAAGTAAAAGCTTTGTTGTCTGGATTTGCTGAATATCTTGTAAAGATTGAGAAACGGTTGGAAGTTTTAACAAAAGATATTTCTGCCTTAAAGAAGAACATTCAACTTACTGTTGATAAAGCTGAGAAATCTTTAAAAATTGATAGTTGTAATGAGCTTATTAATGAGAGAGATATTTTAATTTTGGAAATAAAAATGGTAAAAGATAAGCAGGAAAGTTTACAAGAGGCACTTGAAGATAGTAAGACTGATGGCAAGATTTTTGTTGAGTATATAACTTATGCTGGGGTTAAGTTGCATATTAAAGATGCTTATTATGAGCTTCCAAGAGATTATCATAATATCACCTTTGTAGAGGATGACAATGTTATTAAAATGGTAGCTTATGTTCCTTTTGAATCTAAATAGGTTACAAATTATAGGAGTAGCTTTATGGATATTAGTGATTCATCTGAGATTGTGAAGATAATTACTCAAGGTGCTTTTAAGGCTAGTGAAATTTCAAATGAAGATTTAAGGAAGAGGCGAATAAGAGAAAATAAAAATTTAAGTTCAAATCAAAATAAGAGCTATCATGTTGATTCTGCAATAAATAGCATATATCCGACTGATGAGATTACAGATAGTAAGCTCAATTTTATTACAATATCAAAGGTTAAGACTGCCAAGAGAGATTTATCTGGTATAGATGATATTAATTTGCATGATCCAAAAATTGGAAGGAACGTTGATATTGAGCGATAGTTTTAATATAGGACATTCTGTATGTTTATTGTTTTTTGTTTTATTTTAATTATATTTATTTTTATATATTTTCATGTTTATATTAGTTTTCAAATGAAATCTAATAGCATACTTAGGAAATTTAGGAGTGAGGTAGATAAGACTATTATTGAGATTAATCAAGCCACTGATAGGAATATAAATATCATTGAGATAAAGATTGAGAGCTTAAATAGGATTATTAAGGAAGTTGATGAGAGGATAGAAATACTTGATCAAAGGCTATTAGGATTTAATGCCCATTCAATTTCAATGGGAAATAATAATTTTGGAATGAAAGGTGATGGTAGTGCTTATAAGAGTAATTTAGATTATTCAATACCTACTATTGAGAAGAATATAATTAAGGAAGGATATAATATTCGCCAGCAAGTTATTTCGCTTTATGAGCAA
The DNA here is from genome assembly GCF_023035795.1 of Borrelia nietonii YOR. Lineage (NCBI taxonomy): Bacteria > Pseudomonadati > Spirochaetota > Spirochaetia > Spirochaetales > Borreliaceae > Borrelia > Borrelia nietonii. The sequence continues at coordinate 281,047 of NZ_CP073148.1, read as the reverse complement.
GGAATGTCTTTAGAAGTTATTGCAAAAAAATTGAAATTGGATTTGGGTGAAATTGAATTAATTGTTTCAATTCATAGGGGTAGTTGATGGAAAAATGGATAGGCATAGATCTTGGAACTACAAATACTGTAGCGTCTTATTTTGATTCTAATTCTAGGGTGATATTAAATGATAGGGGTGAGCGAATGACACCTTCTATTGTATCTTTTACAGATTCTGGTGTTATTGTTGGTAGTATTGCTAGACATCAGATATTAGTAAATCCAGATAAGACTTTTTATAATTTTAAAGTTGATATAGGCACTGAAGTTACTTATGAAGTGGGTGATAATACATATAGAGCTGAGGATATTGCATCTTATTTACTCTTAAATGTGAAGATGAATGCTGAAAAATTTTTAGGTACAGAAGTGAATGATGTTGTAATAACTGTTCCTGCCTATTTCTCTGAAATTCAAAGAAGAGGGGTGGTAAAAGCTGCAAGTCTTGCAGGATTGAGATGTCGGGCAATACTTAATGAACCAACAGCAGCTGCTTTGTCTTATGCTTTTGAAAAACAAATAGATGGATTATTTCTTGTCTATGACCTTGGTGGTGGAACTTTTGATGTTACTCTTTTAGAAAAACAAGATGATACTTATACTGTTCTTGCAGTTAAGGGTGAGAATAAACTTGGTGGCAATGATTTTAATGAAATCATAGAAAAGCATGTTTTAATGCATTTTAAAGAAGAATATCCTGATATTAATTTAGATGATATTATTCTTCTTGAGCAAATAAGAGACAGAATTGAAGAGGCTAAAAAGAATTTATCTATTGTGGATGAAGTTAGTATTGTATTACCTTTTCTTGATGGCAAGCATTTGAATTATAAACTTAAAAGAGATGATTTTAATTCTATGATTAAGGAATTTATAGAGAAAACTATTAATCTTACAAATGAATGTATTGCCGATGCAGGTGTTGAGCTTGAGAGTATTTCAAAAATAATACTATCAGGAGGTTCAACCAGAATTCCTTTAGTTAAAGAGGGATTGAGGCAATTTTTTCCTAAAATTGAGGTTTTAGATTCTTTAAATCAAGATGAGGTTGTTGCAAATGGAGCGGCTATTCAGGCTTTTAGTCTTTCAAATAATAGTGCTCTTATTGATTTTAAAGATGTAACTTCTTATTCTCTTGGTATTGAGACTTGTAATGATGGATTTTTTACGTTAATTAAGAGAAATACTTTATTGCCTGTTAGAGAGCGAAAAATATTTACAACAACTAATGATTATCAGGAAGAGATTGAGGTGCATGTGCTTCAAGGTGAGTATAAAAAGGCATCTTTGAATTATTCTATAGGTAGATTTTTCTTTAGTAATATACAAAAGGCTTTAAAGGGTGTTCCGAAGATAGAAATACTTTTTAATTTGGATGAAAGTGGTATTTTAAGCATTTCTGCAAAAGATTTAGATACTAATGCTTCTAAGTCAATTGAAATAAAAATGACAAGTGCTTCTTTTGATAGTAATCTTCAAAAAGAAGGTGTTCTTGCTTTATTGGAAGATATTAGCTCGAGTGATGAGTTAGAAGAGAAAATGGAATTGCTTTAAGCATTTATTTAGATTGATCTTAAGAGATATTGATTTCTATTATTTGAAGGTCTACAGGCAGTATATTATTTTTCCAATAATATCATTGATATTGATAAATCCATATTCTCTTGAATCAAGGGAGACTTGTCTATTCTCTCCTATTACCAGATAATAATCCTTTGGGATATATATGCTTTCTAATTTTTTTAGGTGTTCTTTATTTATGTTAAAGTTTAAATTATGTATGGATATTACATTTTTGTGTAACTTTGTAAATTTTTCTCCTGGAATGGCAAAGATTTTTTTTACAGATGTTTTTTTTGTTATAGGGTCTTTAATAAGTACCATTTCGTTTTTTTTGGGTGTGCCCCATAACATGATGTATGTTTCTCTATTCTTTAGTCTAAGTCCATAAGCTAGTTTATTGTTTATTATCCAATGTTTCTCTAAAATTATTGGTAACATTGAAGAACCTTTGACTAAATGAAAAGACAGAGATATTTTAATGATTGCTAGCATTAGTAGTGAAGCTAGTATAATGGGTATTAATATTTGTTTATGGAATTTGATCATTTCTTAAAAAAATATCCACTTGAGATTTTTAAGAAATTGAAATTTCTAGTGTATATTGTATAATAAGGCATGCTATGATTATACCAAAAAAGGACCAGAATGTATTAAAAAGAAACAGAAATTTTTTATTTGATAGGGCAATTAAAGGTGATTTTGAATTGAGGGATTTTGGTAATAATCGTAATCTTCGTAGACGAAAACGGAATAATTTTTTTCGTTTTATAAGTATTCCAAGGAAGATTTTTGATGTAATTAAATTATTATTTTTGGCTTTAGTTAGTAAAATGGTAAGCATTGATGATTATAAGTACCGATCTTTGTATAAGACTTCTTATAAGAAGATTCGACTTCCAATGATTAATGCTTATGATGTCAAGCTAACTTATAGTTTTATTTTTAAGTTTAATACGATAATTTTTGTTTTAGTATTAGTTTTTTATTTGAATATTTTTTCGTATTATGGTTCGTATATTTTTCTAAATAAGTTGAGTTTTCCCAAAGATTATTTTATTGATACTTTTTTATATTATAGCGACCAAGATTTAACTCAGATCAATAATCATTTATTTGGAGTAGATACAAATAATTATGAGGCAACTGTAAGGAAACCTTTTGTTTTAAAGGTAGTTGAGCATAAGATTAAGCCGGGAGAGACACTCTCTCATATTGCAGCCAGGTATAGCATAACGAGTGAGACTTTAATTTCTTATAATAACATTAAAGATGTGAGGAGCATTAGGCCCAATTTTGTTATTAATGTGCCTAATATGAAAGGAGTTCTTTATACCGTTGAGAAAAATGATTCCCTCTCATCAATTGCAAACAAATATAAGATTCCCAAAGTAGATATTCTTGATGCTAATAATCTTGATAATGAAGTTCTGTATTTAGGTCAAAAGTTATTTATTCCAGGGGGAAAAATGTCTAAGGAGTTACTTAGAAATGCTTTAGGAGAGACTTTCTTATTTCCAACCCAAGGAATTATTACATCAGGTTATGGTTACCGTCCTGATCCTTTTACCAAGACTATTAGTTTTCATAATGGGATTGATATTGCAAATGCAGCTAATACACCCATTTTTGCAACAAAAGAGGGTATTGTGGTAACAGCTGGATTTAGTGTTGGAGGATATGGGAAATATATTATTATCTCTCATAATAATGGGTTTCAAACCCTTTATGCCCATTTAGGCTCTTTTGCAGTTAAAGTTGGACAAAGGGTTTCAAGGGGACAAATAATAGGACGTATGGGAAGTACAGGGTATAGCACAGGTAATCATTTACATTTCACTATTTTTAAAGATGGAAAAACAGGGAATCCTATGAAATACCTCAGATAGTGGTTATATATACTTTGATATATCCAATGTTTTAAGTATTTGTATTAATTTTTTTCCTTCTACAAGATCAATTAACCTACCTTCAATGATTTGTTTGGCTTTCTCAGAAAATATGGCTGGTGCAATACAGAGTCCTTTTAATTTGCTCTCTTTGGTTTTTGAAATAAAGTCTTTTAAAAATAATTCACCAAAATTTTTTTGTTCTGTTCTGACAAATCGGACTATTAGATTTTCTTCCCATTGATTATTTGATATTTGAAAATTCATGTCTATAAATTGTGAGGTTATTTCATTTATCTTTTTATCTCTTACTTGGAACTTATTCTTATAGATTTTAAGGACAATTGCACTGGCTAGACTATCAAACTTTTCTTTTGGACTTTTAAGATATATTCTTAATGCTAAGTTTTCATTTAGCCTTTTACTAAATTCTAGTTTTTCAGCAATTTTTTGATAGTGCGGGTCAATCCTTTCAACTTGAGTAAACGCCTCGGTTGCTTTTTTGTAGTTCTCAGATTCTATGTATAGTTCCCCTAGTTTGTAAAAGAGTTTAAGAAATATTTTTGTAGGTAAATCAGGTTTGACTTTCATCATTTCTCTAACGTTATCTTCTAGTTTTGCTAAGTTGTTATTTTTTGAATTAATATCAGATTCAATTAGGAGAGCTTCATATATCATTCCGTCTTTATTTCTTATTTTGTTTGCAATATCAAGTGCGAGTTGGTCTTGATTTAATTGAGATAGGGATTGGGCATATGCTAATAGAGCATTTATATCATTTTGTATATGTTTATGTATGCCACTAAATATTCCAACAGCTTTAGTATAGTTGCCTGTATAAAAGAGAGTTATTCCTATGTATTTTAAAGCATCTTTATTATTTTTATCACATTTATATATCTTTGTAAGATAATGGAGTGCTTCTTTGTAATGTGCATTTCGTAGGAAAGCTATTCCAAGATAGTAGTTCACATCCATATCATTTTTTTTTATGACATATGCTTTTTTAAGAAATCCTAATGCTTCTGCATTAAAATTTCTCTCAAGATTATAAAAACCGTAACTTAAGAAAGCCTTAAAAGAGTCTATTCCTTGATTTATAGGATTTTCTTCTGCAAGTTGGCATAATTTTCTTGCATATTTAATTCCATTTTCAAAGTCTTTATTGGAATAATAATAATCGTTTAGAGCTTGTAAAGCACTTATGTCATTTGGGTTTGTTTTTAACATATTTGCAGCTTGTTCAGTTATTTTTTTTGTTTTATTTAATGTTTTGTTATGTCTACCTTTTTTTCTTATTTTGCTGTTTGATATTGCAATCTTGAAGAATAAAAATACCAAAGCAGATATTGCGGTTGAGGACAGTATTATAAATAATGGTAACACCCTAACTTCTCCTAAAAATCATATTTAGTAATATCATATAAAACAGTAATGCATAGCTTTAAGTATTTTTTTAAGCATTTTTCTTTTAACTAAAAGCTTACTTACAAGTTGAATATGATATTAATTATATTATATTATTGTTATAGTTAATTATATATGAATATATGAATTTGTTTTTGCAAAAGAACAAAAAGGTTGGAATTCTTGAAAGGTTTTTTAGCCATAAGGCTTTCTAATGATGAATATTTTTCGATTTTAAGTTTGGATGATACTGCTGTTAAGAGAGTGGTATTGGGTAAGCTTGCAGATGAAGCTAATGTGAAATTGGATCTTTATATTAGTAAGTATGAAGACTTTTCTAATCCTGTTATTATTGGATCTTTTTTCTTAGATAATCTTAGAAAAGAGAGTTCTAATATAAATGTTTATTTTAAAATAGATTCTATGATGCTTTATGTTTACGGTGAGTGTGATGGCATTACAAATAAATCTAGGTTTGATTTAAGCTTAATTAATCTTGCTGTAGGCTCAGGAGAAATTAGTTTGGAGGATGCTAAATCGAATGATTTGCCCATTAAGCTTAGTGATGTAGAGCATGAAGAGTCGGTTTTAAAAGAATTTGGCAGTGTTGTTGGACAAGATGGTTCTCTAGATGTTGGTTTGGATAATGTTGATAGTTTAATTGATCCCCAGTCTTTGTTTACAAACGATAAGCTTTCCAGTAATGAGAATAATTTAAATTTATTATCGGACTCTTTAAGTTTAGATAATGATATATTGGTAAGTGAAAATTTAAATTCTGATCCTAATCTTAATTTAGAAAATTTTGATTTTGAGCTTACAAAGGATAAATTTGAGAATAATGTTGATAAAGGGAATGAAATTGAACATGTCCTTAGTGATAAGGATACTGTTAGTCAAGATGCTTCCGATTTAAATGATATTCCTGTTGATATTAGTGATGCGAGTGTTGTTTCTGGTAGTTCTGATACTAATAATGTGAAATTAGGTGAAGATGATAACATTATTTTTGGTGATATTAATGTTAATGCTTTGCAAGGGTCTTATTCTGATGATTGGAATATTGACGATATTATTACAGATATTGATAAGGAGTTGAATGAGAGCGAACTTAGTGATGTTGTTTTAGATTTGAGTGAGGAAAATTTTGCTACAGATTTTGAAGAGAGTCGATTAGATGTGAATTCAGAAGAAGGTCTTATTCAAACTTCTATGCTTTATTTAAGTCTTATTTCTTTATTTCTTTTGATATTCTTTTCATTATTTTTGATTTTTTCTAAAGTATTAAATCCTAGAAATTTTGCAATTTCTTATTATCCTTTTTATAAGGAAGAAAAAATTACTAAATGTGAAAAAAATAATTATGTTTAAGCAAATTGTTTGTCTGTTTTTGTTAAGTTTATTTTCTTGTTCTTTTGGAAAAGGATCTTTAAGTAACAATATAGTTAAAAGAAATGTGAATGATTTTGATTTAAATCATCTGAGTTGGTTATGGAATTTTGACTATTTGGGACAAAGTTTCGATGACTATTTTGGCATAGATTCAAATTCTTATGTGTATGTTGCCTATCTTTTTAAAAAAATAGGATATGATGAAAAGTTTAGAGAATATATGTATAAGGCAATAAAGAGTAGTAATGATATTGCATCTCAATTTGCTGGTGTTAAGCTTCTTGAATATTATAATGCTAGAAGGGAATATCCTGAGGCTGAACTTATTGGGCGTAAGCTTTACAAAAGATATGATAATAATAAATTTATTATATTAGGATATTTTAAAAGTCTTTATTGGCAAAAAAAGAATGATGAGGCTCTTTTAGTTTTAAATAAACTGGAAAAGATGGATTTTGTACAGTCTCAAGAGAATGAAAACCTTTTATTTAAGGCAGTTCTTTATTTTAACGCTTCTGATATTGATTTATCATTGGTGTATTTCAGGAAATTATTTGAAGAGCTTCCAGCAGAATATTTACATGTAAGGGCTCATGATTATTTTGTTCTTGAAGAGAGATCCAGTCTTTTAAATCCAAGTTTTTTAAATCTTATTAAATTTAAAGCTTTGGTAGCTAATGGAGATTTAAAAGGTGCAATCAATATATTAAATGATGATTTTAAGAAATATTATGATAACTTTGTATTTTTAAATGATGTTTATAAGGCTTTTCTGGGTTCAGGCTATATTAGCAAGGCATTATCTTTTTTTAGTAATTTAAATAGTATTTATAAGGATTATTATTTAGGGCTTATTAATTTAAGATTAAAAAAGGACGTAGGTTTTCTTACCATAGTTAAATATTTAGAAAATACTTCTCTTGAAAATGAACCTTATAGATTAGAAATACTTAATGAAATTTTTAGCAATTTAGTGTTTCTTGAAAATACAAGAAATTATTTTTCAGAAAACATAGCTAGATTTTATACAAGCAAAGATAAGAGTGATCTTGGCTTTATTAAGGCATTAGATCAGTATATCTTAGAAGCTGTGCAACTTGGGGATTATGATAATTTATATGCACTCTATCATAATGGTAAAGATGTTATTGATGGTGCTGTTTTATCTAGACTTGCCTTTATTAATGCAAGGCTTATATATCATAAATTGATTTCTCCTAAATCAAGAGATGAGTACAGTGAACTTTTACGTTCTTCTATTAAGTATAATCGGACCTCTTATTCCTCATTTATGAGTAGATATTTATTGGATCAAAATATTAATGATTATTTTGAAAATGCTTTAGATATTCAGTATGATCATTCTGATTATGAAAGTTTTTTAGAGGGGTTTTTGAAATTTAATTTGCATTCTTATGTTAGTGCTTTTGTTGCTAAAGATTTTAAGAATGGTTATAGATTTTCTCCTAATTTTTATCGTAATCTTTATGATGAACTTGTGAAGCATGAGTATTATTATGAATCTACACTTGCTATTAATTATCTTGTAAGACAGGAGAATTTGGCTTTAAGTAGAGATGATTATAAGCGTATCTATCCGTATTTGTATAGTGTTTTAATTAAGTATTGGTCAAAGAGGAGAGGACTTGAGCCTAGTCTTGTGTTTTCTTTAATAAAGGCTGAGAGTAGTTTTAAAAGAGATGCTGTATCTAAACCTGGTGCTATTGGACTTATGCAAATTATGCCTTTAACATCAATTGATGTTTCTAGAGAGATTAAATATTATGATTATGATTTGAAACAGCCAAAAGATAATGTTATTATAGGAACTTATTATTTAAATAAAAGGATAAAAATGCTAGGAGAGGTATATAAAGCTCTTGCATCTTATAATGGTGGCATTGGAAATGTGCGAAAATGGGAGAAGGATTATGGACATTTACCCAAGGAGCTTTTTATTGAAGCAATTCCTTTTGGGCAAACTAGGAATTATATTAAGAAAATATTGGTTTACTGTGTGTTGTATGATGCTTTATATGAGAATAAGGGAATGGATTTTATCATAGAGTATATTATGGGTAAATTTCCCAAGAGTTTTTAGGTTGTTGATAACTAGATGGAAAATGTTTTAAGAGTTGTGATTTTAGGCTTTATTCAAGGAATTTCTGAATTTTTGCCCATATCTAGTTCAGGGCATTTATTGCTTTTAAAAAAGTTTATGCATATTGATCTCCCAATAGTATTTGATATTTATTTGCACTTTGCAACTGTTTTAGTTGTAATGATTTATTATCGCAGGCGTATATTAGAACTTGTGGCAGTCTTGGTAAAATTTGTTTTAGGAAAAACTACTGAATGTGATTTTGCCAAATTAAGATTAATATTACTCATATTGATAATTACTATTATTACAGCATTTATTGGAATTTTTATAGAAATGTTTAAGGGATTATTTACTCTTAATTTGGTTTTAGTTAATTTTATTGTGACAAGTATTTTATTGTTTTTACTTGAATCTAGGATTATAATTTTTGATTTGAAAAGGAATATCTTGCTTGCGGGATGTTTGATTGGGACTATGCAGGGAATTGGAGCTATGCCAGGTATTTCTCGTTCAGGAATTACAATTTTTGCTTCAGTTTTGCTTGGGTTTAGCAGGTCAGAGTCATTTGAGATTTCATTCTTATCTTTGATTCCTATTGTTTTTGGAAGTTTACTTTTAAAGTATAAGGAGTTATTTGAATCAGATATGCTTTTTAATATTTTTGAGATAAACCTGGGGGCAATTATTGCTTTTATGGTTGGATTATTTTCAATTAGTTTATTTGTTAAAATGTTTCAAGATAGTAAACTTTATTATTTTTCGGGTTATTTAATTATACTTGTAAGCTTAGTTTATTTCCTTTTTTGATTTTAATAGAGTATGAAAAATTTTTATCATTATTTTCAGTTTTTATTTTTTTTTATGTTGGGTGTTATATCATTCTCGCTTTTTGTGGCATTAACCCCTGTAGGAAATATATTCATATTTTTTGTTTTTAATCTCATAGGTCATCTGCTTCTAAATACTTTTTCATTTTTGTCATTTTATCTGATACTTTATCCCCTTGTAAATTGGTACGTTTATCGAACCAATATGTTTAGCAAGAGATTTGTATTTAATTGGAATTATACGGTTATTTTATTTTTTACTCTAACATTTTGGTTAAAAATTAATTCTAAGCTTGAGGGTTCTAATTTTATTAATTGGTTTTTAAGTAATTTTGGGATTATGCTTGGTAATTTTTTTGTTTTTCTTATCTTAGTTTTGGAATTTATTGTTTGGATTTACTTAAACTATGTTTTTTTTAAGGATGCTGGCTTTATTTTAAATACTTTCCATTTTATAGTATTTAAATTTAAAATCTTGTTTGAAAGTATGTTTGCCTGGTTACCGTTTTTAAGTACTCTAAGAATTAAAAAAAATATTAAAGTTTATAAAGATTGTGATAGTAATTTGAATTCAAGTGGGACTTCTAGCCAGGAAGATAATATTATTAATGATGAAGAGTATCAGGCTTTATGGTCTTTTAAATCCTTTTTGAGAAAGCCTAATAAGCCTTTAGATGTTGATTTAGATAAAACTATTTTTAGTCAGTCAAAGGTGAGAGATGAAAAATTATCAGAAGAGCAATCTTTTAAAGAGTCTCAGTGTGACTTAAATATTGAAGATGATTCTAAGTATAAAGTGTTAACAGAATTTGAGGATAATAAGTTAGTAGCTGGTGGGAAAATTAAGGCTAGTGATATAAGGCATAAAGGAATAATGAATAATATTGCCAAGATTAATGATGGAGACTTATTAGTAGATAAGAATAGTGGTAGGTACTTAATAGATATTTCTGTTTTTGAGCAAAGAGAACCTACGAGTGAAGCTGAAGATATTGAATATGAGAAAGAAATTCAAAGGCAATCGATGATTTTACAAGAAACTTTTAGAGAATTTAATATTAATGCTAAGCTTATTGATGTTATTAAAGGACCTGTTGTTACAATGTATGCTGTTCGTCCTGATAAAGGTATTAAGCTTTCAAGAATAACTTCTATATCTGATAATATAGCCTTAAGACTTGCAGCAGTTCGGGTTAGGATTATTGCACCAATACCTGGCAAAGAAGCTGTTGGGATTGAAATTCCTAATAAGAGACGAAAATTTATTTTGATCTCAGAAATAATAAATAGTAAAGAGTTTCAAAATGATTTTAAGGTGCCTTTTGCACTTGGTAAAGAAATTAATGGCAGTAATGTTGTTTTTGATCTTATCACCGCTCCTCATCTTTTAATAGCAGGTGCTACTGGTGCTGGGAAGTCGGTTTGTGTGAATTCACTAATTGCTTCAATTATTTTTTCAAAATCACCAGATGATGTTAAGCTTGTATTAATAGATCCTAAAGTGGTTGAGCTTAAGCTTTTTAATGATATCCCACATTTGTTAACCCCAGTTATTACTGATGTAAATAGAGCCTTGGAAGCTCTTCGTTGGTGTCTTGATGAGATGGAGAGAAGATATGTTCTTCTTGATAATTTTCTTGTTAGGGATATTAATGCTTATAATAAAAAAATACTGGAAGAGGGGTTAAATGAAGCGCCATTACCTTATTTGGTAATCATTATTGATGAATTTGCAGATTTGATCCTTTCTTGCAGAAAAGATTTAGAAAATTTGATTTCTAGGCTTGCGGCTATGGCTAGAGCCGTTGGAATGCATTTAGTTCTTGCTACTCAAAGGCCATCAGTTGATGTTATTACTGGAGTAATAAAGGCTAATTTTCCCTCAAGGATTTCTTTTATGGTTGCTAGTTCTATGGATTCAAGGATAATCCTTGGAGCATCAGGTGCTGAGAAACTTTTAGGAAAAGGAGATATGCTTTATGTTAGTCCTACTACACCTTTTCCCCAAAGAATTCAAGGTGGATTTTTAAATGAAAAAGAGGTTTACAGATTAGTTGGGGAAGTCAAAAAATTTGGTACCCCGAATTATATTGATGATGAGATATTTATTGATAGTGCTGTTGCAGCTGATACTGTGGTTTTAAATCCTTCAGATGAGCCTATGTTTGAGGAAGCTCTTGAAATTGTTCGCTCTACTAAAAAAGCATCTGCGTCTTATCTGCAAAGGCGATTAAAGATAGGATATAATAGGGCTGCACGGATTATTGAGCTTATGGAAGAAATGGGATATATAGGTCCTGTAAATGGTTCAAAACCACGAGATGTTTTTGTTTAATATTAAAAAGGACATTCAATATGAATATCCCTATTTTATTATTTTCCGATTTTTTGTTTTAACTTTCTTACTTTTTTTGCTTGTTTTCTTTTGAATGCTTTTTCTTTTTTGACGCGAATGGTGGATGGTTTTTCGTAATATTCTCTTCTTTTCCATTCTCTAATTATTGCTTCTTTTTCGATCATTCGTTTAAAACGTTTTAATGCTTTTTCTAGTCCTTCATTTTTGTCAACATTGACAGTTACCAAAAAATCACCTCCTTATTTTTACTCTATCCTTTTAGTGTTATTGATTATTTGATTTTTGTCAATAAGCATTTGTTTTAAGAAAAAATCTGGATTTACTGCAACTCCATTGATTCTGACTTCGAAATGTAGGTGGGGTCCTGTTGAGATTCCTGTGTTGCCAACATGACCAATATATTCTCCTGTATTTACTATTTTATTCTCTTTAACTCCAAATTTTGAGAGATGTAAATAAATTGTAAATACTCCTGGTAAATGTTGTATGATTACGGTCTTGCCAGTAATTTCTCTATCTCTTGCAAATACTACTTTCCCTCTACCAGCTGCAAAAATAGGTGTTTTTTCTCTTTTAAGTGGAGCATAATCTTTGCCATTATGCATTTTATGGTTTGATATTTTTTTATTGTCTTGCATATAAATTCTTTGGTCTCCGTAAGGACTAGTTATTTTATATTGATCTTTGATTGGATGAACCAATGTGTCGTAGTGGTAAATCGTTGTATCTCCTATATTGCCAATTATGTTCCATAATGTTAGAGCTTGCGCTTTTGCTTTAGGTGATTGTTGACTTTTAATAAGTTTAGATTTTTTTTTGTTAAGTTTGACAGTTGTTTTTTTAAATGCAAATTTTTTTATCTCTACTTCCTTTATGTATTCTTTATTTTCAAATTCTATTTTAATTTTCTTTTTTCCTTCTTTGATCATTGGTGTGATTCCTATTATGGCTATATGGTATTCTCTTTTTCCTACGTTGAATTTGAAAGGAGAAGCACTTAAAAGAGGTTTTTGATTTGTACCTAAAAGAGACAATTTTTTGAAATTTTTGGTGCTTGCAAAGTAGATATTTTCTCCCTGAGAAGCTTCTTTTTTATAGTAAATTTTTATGATGTCATTATTTACTGCATTTATCTTAACTAATCCTGTTATAAATATAAATAAAAGTTTTTTAATATTAAACATTAATTTTATCTCTTTTTGATATCAATAATTTTTAAAATTTTATCGTTTTGATTGTAAAGGTCTTCACCAACTGTGAATATTATGTCTATATTTTGGCCATCTTTAATACCAAGTTCTTGGATTTTTTGAGTACCATTAAAGTAAATAGCCCTATAATAATCTTTGTTATTATTGATTTTCATGCTTATATGTTTTGAAGTTCCATTTTTGTCAATTGTTCTGAGATCTTGAATGCATATGTCTTCCATCATTAGAATAAGTTCTCTAAAACCATGTCCGTAAGGTTCAAATAAGTCTATTATTCTTAAAAGTTCTCTTTTGTTGAAGTCTTTAGGTATAATTGCATCAATTAGTATTGAATCTTCATGTAGTTCTTTGTATTCTATTTTATCAAGAACGTTTTCAAGTTCTTTTATGAATTCATTTAATACAGCCTCATAGAGTGTAAATCCAGCAGCAGCTTTGTGTCCCCCAGAATTTATTATTAAATGACTTGGTATCATTGAAATTAATTCTTTTGAATTTACTTTATTGTTTGATCTGATGGAGCCTTTAATGATATTTTCTTGTTTTGTTAGGAAAACGGCAACTTTTTGATAATAAGCTGAAAGTCTTGTTGCCATTCTAGAACTAATTCCTTTTGGAGTTTTTTTGTCATAACATATTATGAATTTATCATTTTTGAAAATGGTATTCTCATGATGTGCACTCCAAGATGCTTCTTCCTTACGTTTTCTTAGAGTATTTATGTTTTTGATTTCTTTAAACTTATTTTCTATCCGATTAGTATCTTCGGCTAATAAAAATTGAATTGTAATATCTGCTTTCTCAAGTCTTCCTGTTGAATTTAATATTGGAGCGACTTTAAACGCAATATCTGTTGAAGTGATGATTGGTTTTGTTAGTATATTAACTTCTTTTAATAGGTAATTGATGGATATGTTTTCTCTTAGTGCGATTTCTTTAAGTCCTTCTTTTACAACTATTCGATTTTCATTAATAATTGGCATATTATCAGCAATGGTTCCTATTGCGACAAATTTAAGTCTTTTAAGGCAGTTTTTTAGTAAATCTTTATTTACTTCAAATATTATATTATAAAATACGTAGTATAGTTTTTCTTTAGTATCAGTTTTTTTATATTTAAAATATTTGGTAATTTGCATGAGTTCTTTTAGTGTTTTTTTGGCAAATTTAGGATATTTTTTTATAAAATTTTCACTAATATCAATTGTTTCGATATCTATTTTGTAATTAAAGAACTCATTTAGGAGTTGATTTTGTTCATTTTTATTAAATACAATTACGTATTTACTTTTTGAGAATTCTTCTAGCTTATTAATATTGATTTGCAAGTCATTATTGCTTTCTAGAGAGATGTACTTTTTAAACATGTAGTTGTTTATTTCTATTGCATGAAGTGTAATGTTATTATTTAATCTTTCTAGAAATAAAAATACCATGTTTTTATTATAAAGATTGGTAGTGGATAGGTATAATGCAAGACATGCTTTAAAACTCACATAACATCCAGCTATTTCTTTAAATGGAGAGGGATCTCCTTTTAAATGAGGATCAATAATGATATTATCTATGTCAATTTCTTTGTTTGGAAGATGATGATCTGTAATTATTACTTCTATGTTTTTTGATCTTGCATAATTTGCTTCTTCAATATTAGAAATTCCACAATCAACAGTAATTATTATTGAGATTTTATCTTCAAATGCCTTATCAATGATTTCTTTTGTAAGACCGTAAAATTCTCCATTGGAGGGTATCTTATAGGTTACATTTATTCCAAAATCTTTAAGAGTTTCATACATTATGATTGTGGCTGTGATTCCGTCAGCATCCTTATCTCCAAATATTAATATATTTTCCTTCTCCGCAATAGCTTCATTTATTCTATAAGTGAATTTGTCTATGTTTTTTAATAAAAATGGATTATGCATTAAATTTACACTACTTTCAATAAAAAATAGAAAATCTTCTTCTTTAATTTCTCTTCTAAGTAGTAGTGTTGCTTCAAGAAGGCTGATGTTATATTTTTTTGCGATATTGACTACATTTTCTTTTGGGATATCAATTTCTTTTTTTTTCCAAATTTTCATGTTTTATTCCAGTTTGCTTTATTTAGAGTAGTGTTTGTTCAAATTCTGTATTGATCTTATTTTTGATCATAACTTTAATAAGTTCTTTTGACTTACTAGTTAAATTTATATTTAATGTTGCATTTATGTTCTTTTGAGTTGTATATTCTAAGTATTTAAAACTTCCTGTGTTAATGTAGTTATTTTTATTATTGGTGCAGTTTATACAATTAAATCCGTTAATGTGGATATCATAGTAATAATACTTATCTATTTGTTTATTACATTTAAAACATAACTTTGATAAGTATAAAAATCCTTTTATTATTAGAAATCTTACCTTGTATTGCAAGTCAATTAAATGTGCTTTTTCTAAGCTTGATATGTTTAGTGCCTCTGTAGATTCGGTAAATAGCTTAAAGCATTCCCCATCATCAAAGCTTAAATTAATAAGCTTGATCCAAAGATGAATGATTGTTAGTTTTTCATGGATTAAATCTTGAATAATAAATTTTTCATCATTGACTTCTATTATTTTGCATAAATTATTTTCTTTTACTATTTCGAAATTAGCTCTTACTAAGTTATTGATGTTGGATTTAAATTTTTTTATAGTAGAATTATAAATTATTGTGTGAGTGATTCCTTTTGGATGAAATAGGTTTAATAGGGAATAATTTTTTTTGTGATATAGATTTGTTATAATTGCATTGACTTTATTAAACCGCATTATACATTATTGTATAATAAAAAAATTCATTATTAAATGAATTCTCATAAAAATTTTCTTTTGTTATAATGAAGCGTAAGGAGATTGAATATTCTATGGAGGAAGTAAAAGATACTGTTTCTAAGGTAAAGAAGCGTTCAAAAAAATCTGGGGGAATTTTACCGCATTTTGATAAACCCGTGAGAGTGCCTTTAATTGCAGTGCCATCGCATCCTGTATTTCCAGGTATGTTTATTCCAATTGTTATAGTCTCTGATACTGATATGAAGGCTGTTGATTATGTGATTAAAGGTAATGGTATCATCTCCTTATTTGTATTGCGTGATAAATTTTTAGAAAAAGCAGGCAGTGAGAATGGCAAATTGATTATCGATTATAAAAAGGATATTTATTCTGTTGGTATTACTGCTAAAATAGTAAAAAAGATTAATCTTCCTGATGGTGGATATAATATTTTTGTTTCAACTATTGATAGAGTTAAGTTTATTAAGGTTATTCTTAATGAAGATTTTCCGATAATTGAAGTTGATTATTTAAAACAGATTCCGATTAAAAAGGATGATGTTAAATCAAAGGCAATTTATAGCAGTATTTTGCTTAGAACCAAAGAAATATTCTTACACAGAAAGATGCCTGAATTCCAGTTAAATATGGTGAATATTGAAGATAAGGGTAGATTGTGTGATGTTGTTGCAGGAATGATTTCATCTTCAAAAGATGCTCATCAGGAAGTGCTTGAGACTTTAAGTGTCAAGGATAGGCTTAAAAAGGTTTTGGAATTGATTTATGAAGAATTAAATTTAATTGAGATTCAAAATAAAATCGCTAAAGGTATTCAGGAAAAGTTAGAGAAGCAACAAAAAGAATTCTTTTTAAAGGAACAACTTAAAGCTATTAAGGCAGAACTTGGTGTTGGTGATGAAAAGAGTAGTGAATTTTTAAAACTTAAAGGCAAGGTTAATGCTTTAGCGCTAAAGGGAGAAGCTTTAGAAGCAGTGGAGAGGGAACTTGAAAAATTTTCATTTCTTGAAAGACACTCATCTGAATATATTGTGGTTAGAAATTATCTTGAACTTATTACAAATCTTCCTTGGGGGGAATCAAAAGTTGATTTTGATAAGTTGAATTTGCAAAGAGCAGAAAAGATTTTAGAGAAAACGCATTATGGAATGCGAGAAGTTAAAGATAGAATTATTGAATATATTTCGGTTCTTAAATTAAGAAAATCTCAAAGGGGAGCTATTATGCTTTTAGTTGGACCCCCTGGGGTTGGTAAGACCTCGATAGGAACGGCTGTTGCTGAAGTTCTTAAAACAAAATTTTTTAGATTTTCTGTAGGCGGTATGAGGGATGAATCAGAGATTAAGGGACATAGAAGAACTTATGTTGGAGCATTGCCCGGAAAAATTATTCAAGGATTAAGAATTACAAAGACAAACTCTCCTGTTTTTTTAATAGACGAAATTGATAAAGTTTCAGCATCTAATTATGGAGATCCATTCTCAGCTCTTCTTGAGGTTTTAGATCCTGAGCAAAATATTAATTTTAGAGATCATTATCTTGATTTGCCTTTTGATGTTTCTAATGTATTTTTTATTTTAACAGCTAATTCTCTTGAGACAATTCCTACGCCTTTGTTAAATAGAATGGAAGTAATTCAGCTTTCAGGATATGTTGATGATGAGAAAATAGAGATAGCAAGAAAGTATTTAATACCAAAGGTCTTAAAGGAAAATGGTGTTGATAAGGATTCCTTAAAGTTTCAAGGTTCAGCTCTTGTTCAAATCGCTAGGGAATATGCCAGAGATAATGGACTTAGGAATTTTGAGAAGTATTTAAAGCAAATTGTTCGAAAAATTGCAAGAAAACTTATTGAAGATAAGTCTGTTAAGGCATACCAAATTTCTAAGGAAAATTTGGAAGAATATATTGGTATTCCTGTATTTAGAAAAGAAGAATTTTTGCATAAAGTTATGTCACCAGGTATGGTAATGGGCCTTGCGTGGACTAATTATGGTGGGTCGACTTTGGTAATTGAAACTGTAAAAACTGAGTCTAAGTCTCCTGGTATTAAGTTGACAGGTAGACTTGGAGATGTTATGAAGGAATCTGCAAATATCGCGTTTACTTATGTAAACAGTATTAGTAATGAGCTTAAGGTAAACAAGTCTTTTTTTGAAAAATATATGATTCATTTGCATATTCCAGAAGGAGCTACACCAAAAGATGGACCTTCAGCTGGGATTACTATTGCTAGTGCTTTTATATCTCTAGCTCTTAATAAAACGGTAAGACCTCATTTGGCTATGACTGGAGAGTTATCATTAACAGGTAATGTAATGGCTATTGGGGGATTGAGAGCAAAAATAATTGCTGCTAAACGAAGTGGAGTTGAGCATATTATTATTCCTAAATCAAATAAAGTGGATCTTGATGACATTCCTATTAACATCAAGAATGGCATAAATTTTCATCTTGTAGATAACATGAGAGAAGTTATTAAATTATTATTTTAAAATTTAAAGGTTTTTAGATTTTATCTTAGGTTTGACTATTTTTGGATTATACTTATTATTTCATATTTCATCCTGTAATTTTTGCATTTATTATCTTTCGTATTTTAATTGTAGGTTTAAATAGGTAAATTAGTAATGGAAGTAATGTTAATGATGCAAGAGATGTTGTTAACATTGTAAAGGCTATGATTGCGCCAAGTGTTGCAATTATTTTATAAGTAGAAAATATTAATGTTAAGAATCCTATTCCTACTGATATTGAATTTGCAAATATTCCATTAAACACATCAGGAATTGATTCAATTAAAGCCTTTTTATAATCCTTAGTTGTTTGATAATTTAATATGAATGCATTAAAGAAGTGAATGGAGTAGTCGACCCCTATACCCATACTAACTGATGCAATTGTTGCTGTTGCAGGATTTAGTGTTATTCCGAAAAGTTTCATTACCGCAAAATTTAAAAATACTGACCATGCCACTGGAATCACAATTATTATTCCGGTTTTCATGGATTTGAAGAATAACATTAGCAATATTGTTATTGCACTTAATGTTGTGATAATATTTGTAATTTGTTCTGTCACCATGGTTTTAGCTATTAATATTTTGTCATAAGCCCCTGAGAATTGATATTTATGTCCTGGCATATATTTTTCAATCAAATTACTTGCATAGTTGGCAAAATTTTTAATTTCTTCAGTTGAATTTTGATCAGTTCTTATGATTATTGATATCTGAGACCAATCATCATTAATATACATTTTGGTCATGTTCTTAATAGAATTGCTTCTACTGATTAAGAGTATTAGTTTGTTTAATACAGCTTGATTCTCAGGAAGTCTATATTCTTTTGGATTTTCTTTTTTGAATTTAAAATTCATAAGTCTTATAACACCGTTTATTGAACTGGATTGTGTTTTATCAGTAAATTTGTCAAGTTCATCTGTAATTAAATCCAAATTTTTCATATTTTTTTCATTTTTGAATTCACCAGGAGTGCCATTAATTTCAATTTTGATAATAGACGTTCCTCCTATTTCTCTTTGCATTAAATTAAGTGTTTGTTTGACACTTGTATTTTCTTTAAAATAATCTTTCTCGTCAAAGTTAATTTCTATGTTGAAAAGGCCTACAATTGAGCTTAATAAAATAATTAGAGTTATAGTAGATGAGAGATATTTGTTATTTAATATCCATTTTGTAACTGTTTGGTTTATTAGAGAAAGTTTTTCAAGGAAAGCATTTTTTGCATTTTTATTGTCGTTATTTTTATGTTTAAATGGTATTTTAACTAGTATTCCAGGCAATACTAATAGTGACATAAGCATTGCAATAATGACTCCTGTTGACATAAAAATTCCCATTGTTCTGTATGCTTGAATTGATGAGGTTATTAATGATAAAAACCCGAAAGCTGTTGTAAGAGAAGTTAAAATTATTGGTGTTCTGAGTGTTTTAATTGTAGTTATTATTGTTTTTTCAGTGTAAGGTTCATTTTTTATTCTCTTTAATATTCCATTTATTATATGTACACCATTAGCACATCCAATCGAAATAAGGAGAACTATCATTGTGGTTTCTGGAACAGTAATTGGAGACATAACAAGGCTTTTAATTCCAAAAGTCCAAGTTAGTGCAAATATTGCAATTAGTACAGGTATTATTGCTCCTAGTATATTTTTTATAATAAGATAGAGTGATAGGATTACTATAAGAGTGGCAAACGGACCTAATAATTTAAAGTCATCAGCCATGTAATTGAGTATTTTTTCCCTTATTACAAGATCCCCTGTTAAGTAAAGTTTAAGATCATCAGTTTCATAACTTTTAATTGTAGCTTCCATTGCTTCAAGTTCATTCTTTAAATTTCGGCTAAAGTTTGCTTTGTCATCTGATGTTGATATTACTATAAAGTAAATTAAAGTTTCAGCATCATTTAGAAATATTTTTTTTATAAATGATGTTGAATTGACTTTATTTCTTATTTCAATCATATCTTCATCTGTGTATACATCTTTTTTGAATTGTGGAAAGTAAGTGAATATACTTGTAACAGAGTTGGGATTTACTTTTAGTATCTTGGCTATATCATTTGCTACTTTATTAATTTTTCCAAAAGTTTCTTTATTGAAAATATTCTTTTTATCTTTAAACATTACTATTGTTGATAAGAGTGAATTGTTGTTGTCTATGTCTATTGTTTCTTCATTCTTTTCGCTTGTTGGGAGAAGTTTTAAAATGTTTGAATCGAATTCAATGTTTTTTAAGAAAAATCCTAAAAAAATTGTTATTAATGTGAATATTATTAATATAAAGACTCTGTATTTAATGCTTAAGGTTTCCAAATCCATTTTTGCCTCGTTATCTTGTTACTATGTTTATAAGCTTATCTTTGACCGTAATGATCTTTATTATTTGTTTATTTTGTATATTTTGTATGATTTTGTGATTTTTAAGTGCAATACTTTTAAGATCTTCCTCATTTGTGCCTTTGTTTAATATAATTTTATCTTTTATTTTGCCATTAATTTGCAGTACAATCTCTCTTGTATTATCAATAATTAGATTTGGATCGTATTCTGGCCACTTTGCACTTTTGAATATGCTGGGGGTTTCTCCTATATATTCCCATAATTCTTCTCCTAGATGAGGCGCAAATGGTGAAAGGATAATGGTTAGAGGTTTGAAGATTTCTAAGTAATTTTTATCATGTTTTAAAAGTTCATTTATAAATATCATCAATGATGATATTGCAGTATTAAAATTTAAACTTTCTATGTCTTCTGTTACTTTTTTGATTGTTTTGTGAAGTTCAGATATTATTTCTTTTGATGCTGGTTCTTTTGTTAGTTCTTTGTTCTTAATAGTCCATATTTTGTTTAAGAATCTAAAAATTCCAATTAGTCCTTGTGTATTCCAAGGTTTTGAATCAGTTAAAGGTCCCATGAACATTTCGTAGATTCTCATTGAATCTGCACCGTATTCTTTAATAATATCATCTGGATTTATTATATTTTTGAGTGATTTTGACATTTTTGCAATTATTTGTTTGAGTTCCTTATTATTTTTTTTGGAAAAAAACTTATTATCTCTCTTTTCAACCTCGTCATTGGAAATTAAAATTCCATTTTCGTCTTGATATGCAAATGATGTTATCATTCCCTGATTTATTAGTTTTTGAAAAGGTTCTTTTGTATTAACATATCCTAAATCATAAAGAACTTTATGCCAAAATCTTGCATATAGTAAGTGTAACACTGAGTGCTCAGCACCCCCAATATAAAGATCAACTGGCATCCAGTAATTAATTTTTTCTTTGCTTGCAAATTCATTGTCATTATTTGGATCGAGGTAACGTATGTAATACCAGCAGGAACCTGCCCATTGAGGCATTGTGTTTGTTTCTCTTTTATATGTTTTTCCATTACGTTTAATATTGACCCAATCTTGGATTCTTGATAGAGGGGATTCGCCTGTACTTGATGGTTTATAATTTTCGATTTCTGGAAGCCTTAGAGGTAATTCATCTTCTTCTAGTGGTATTTCATTTAAATCATCATCAAGTATAATAGGAATGGGTTCACCCCAATATCTTTGTCTTGAAAAAATCCAATCCCTAAGTTTATAATTAACCTTTTTTTGACCCTTCTTGTTTTCAGTAAGCCATTTAATTACTCTTTCTTTGACCCCATCAGTTTTAAGATTATTAAATTCGTCAGGCGTGTTAATTGAAATGCCATTCTCAGTGAATGGTTGTGTTAGTATTTCATTGTTTCCTGTCTGAGAGACTACTTGTTTGATTGGCAGACTATATTTTTTTGCAAATTCAAAATCTCTAGCATCATGTGCTGGAACACTCATTACAGCTCCAGTTCCGTAAGTTCCAAGTATATAGCTGCCTATCCAGATTGGAATTTCTTCTTTAGTTATTGGGTTAATAGCATATGCGCCTGTAAATACTCCCGTTTTATCTTTTTCAATAGAAGTTCGTTCAAGATCGCTTTTAAGAGTTTCTCTTTCTCTATACTCTGCGATCATAGATTTAAATTCATCTTTTGTAATTTTATCTACTATGCTATGCTCTGGTGCAAGTACTAAATATGTTACTCCAAAAATTGTGTCTGGTCTTGTTGTAAACACTTTTATCTTTTCTTTGCTTGCCTTTACTGAAAATTCGATCTCGGCTCCTGTTGATTTTCCAATCCAATTTTTTTGCATTTCTTTAACAGATTCAGGCCAATCTATCTCTTCGAGATCTTTAATTAGTCTTTCTGCATATTCTGTGATTTTGAGTATCCATTGTCTTAAAGGTTTTCTTTTTACTTTGTGAAATCCCCGCTCAGATCTAGGCCCATCAGGTGTTTGTATTACTTCTTCATTTGAGAGTACTGTTCCAAGGTCAGGGCAGTACCATACAGGCATTTCTTTTGTGTAAGCTAGACCTTTTTTATATAATTTTAGGAAAATCCATTGTGTCCATTTGTAGTAATTTTCATCGTGAGTTCTGATTTCTCTATCCCAATCATAGGCAAATCCTAATGCTTTAATTTGTTCTTTAAATTTTTTAATATTTTTTTCTGTTATTTTTTTTGGATGCTCTCCTGTTTGTATTGCGTAATTTTCCGCAGGCAATCCAAAACTATCAAATCCTATTGGGTGAAGTACATTAAATCCATTTAAGAGTTTATATCTTGTTAATATGTCAGTTGCTGTATAACCTTCAGGATGCCCAACATGGAGTCCGTTAGCTGAAGGGTAGGGAAACATATCAAGAATGTAAATTCGTTTTTCTTTAGGAACATTTGGATCTTCATTAACTTTATATGTTTTGTGTTTATCCCAATAATCCTGCCATTTTTTTTCTATTTTAGTGAAATTATATTCAGACATCTGTCCCTCAGCAAATAGCAATATCCTGTTTAAGGTTTATAATAATATTTTTATATTCATAGTTACTTTATTGAAAAGTAAATTAATATTGTTATTAACTTAACATTTTATAATGTTAAATTTTTACTTAAAGTATGCTGTGGACTGGACTTGAACCAGCATGGGCTTACGCCCACTAGCCCCTCAAGCTAGCGTGTATACCACTTCCACCACCACAGCGCATATACATTATATTTGCTATTCAAAAAGTTTGTCAACTTTTTGAATTTTTTTCTTTCTTATAATGTAACTTATTAAAATTAATATTATGACTATAATAAGTGTTATTAGTAATATGAGCCTTATTTTGGGAAATATTATTTTAAATGATTCACCTATTTTAAAGCTTAATGTGAAGTAGGTTGTAATTGATATCATGGCTGCAAAAAAGTCAGTTATAAGAAAGTTACTAATACGCATGTTTCCCATTCCTGCTGATATAAATATTGCATTTCTAACTCCAAATGGGATAAATCTTCCAAATAATAAAGTTAAGCTTCCATAGCGTTTATAGTAGTAATTCATCTTCTCGATTAGTTTATTTGTTTGTGTTTTTTGTTTAAGTAATTTGTTAGCTAAGAATCTACCTATATAAAATGAAATTATATCTCCAATATAAGCACCCCAGAAAATTCCTAGGAATATTAAGATTGTATACTCATTTTTTCGACTAGAAAGTATGCCTCCCATTATTACTATTGCATCTTCAGAAATTGGGACGTTAAAGCCTGCAAGAATAAGTAATCCAAAAAATACAATTGGTGAATAGTTTATATTGAGATCTATAAATTCTAGTATGATATGCATAATCCCTCGTTATTTTTTTCTTGTTTTGTAAGTTAAATATATGCTCATTAGAATTAGGTATAAACAGTAAAGAATTATTAGTGTTTTGCCTATCTTTAAATATGTTTCTGGTAGTCTTGCAAATGTTATAAGTATTACTGATAGGGCGGTTATTACTGTTGCAGGAAGTGTTATATATTTAAGTTCTTTTGTTTTTGAAGGATAGATGAATTTAATTGGTGCAAAACTGAATGCGATACATGATAATATTATGCTAAGATTTGTGGTTTGGTCTAATTTAAAGATTATATTAAAGATTATTAGAAAATTCCATAAAGATGGAAAACCTCTAAAGTAATCATCACTAGTTTTTGCATCTAATCTTGAAAATTGATATGCTGATGCCAATAAAATCCCAATACAAGTTATTGTTTTATATTCATCTTTTATGAAATTCCCACAATAAAAAAATATTGTGGGAATGAACGTATAGTTTATATAGTCTACAATATTGTCAAGGAGTTCTCCATTTATTGTTGGTATTACTTCTTTTATCTTTAATTTTCTTGCCAGTGTGCCATCAATTCCATCAATTAAAAGTCCAAGAATTGTAAGCTTTAATAAGAGATTATAATCTGTGTTCATTATGGAGATTATTGAGTAAAGACTAATTATTAGGCCTGAAGCTGTTAAAATATGTACTGACCAAGCTAAAATAAGATTTAATTTCCCCAAGGCTTACTCCTTTATTAAAATAGTTTTTTTACATCCTCAAGACGTTCTTTAAAGATGTTAATTGTATTTTTTATTGTTGATTTTAAGCTTAAGTCGACGCCAGTAACTTTTAAAGATTCCAAGGGGTATTTTGAACCTCCTGTTTTTAAAAATTCTATGTAATCTTTAGTAGCATCTTTTTTATTATCTTTTATGTTTTTATATATCAAAAGAGCAGCTGTAATTCCTGTTGCGTATTGATATACGTAAAATGGAGAGTAGAAATGAGGCACTCTAAGACATTCTAATGAACTGTTTTCATCAAACTTAAGACTTGGACCAAAATATTTTTTGAGTAAATTTAAATAGGTTGTCTTGATTGTTTCTTTTACCACTGGTTCGTCTTTATTGATCATGCCATGAATGATATATTCAAATTCTGCAAACATTGTTTGTCTGAAAAATGTGGCAAGTAAGTCATCGATCTGGTTTAATTTAATGTATTTTATTTTTTCGATATCATTTTCATTTTTTAGTAAATATTCTGCAAGTATTTGCTCATTTACTGTGGATGCTATTTCTGCTTCAAAAATAGAATATTGATATTGCGGAAATGGATTATTTTTGATACTAAAGTAAGAATGCATGGAGTGTCCTGCCTCATGAGCAAGGGTGAACATATCTCTTATTGATTCATCTTTATAATTCATTAGTATATAAGGTTTTCCATTGTATGAGCCTGCACTAAAAGCCCCTGCTCTTTTGCCTTTATTTTCATATTTATCAACCCAACGTTCTTCTAAGAGTCCTTTTCTGAGTACTTCAGTATACTCATTGCCTAGTATTTCTAGTGATTTTAAAATTTGATCGCAAGCTTCTTCAAAAGAATTTTTGAATTTAATGTCTTTTGTTAGAGGAACATAGACATCATAGTGATTAAGATATTCTTGGTTAAGTATGCTTTTTCTAAATTCGTAATATTCGTGAAGTACAGATAAATTTTCATTAACCGTTTCAATTAAGTTTGTGTAAACTTTCTTATCAATATTGTTTTGAAAAAGTTTCATTGAAATAGTATCTTCAAATTTTTTTGTTTTTGCCAAAAATTTATTTTTATTCATATCGGCAATTAAGGTGCTAGCTAATGTATTTTCATGTTTTTTATATTCTTGATAAAATTTTAAGAAAGCGTTTCTTCGTATTTCTTGATTTTCATTTTGAAGAAATAGATTATAAGTGGCGTTACTTAATGGCTTACCGTCAATTTCTCCAAATTCCATGTCAGCATTTGTTAATACAGAGAATATATCATTATAAGATGAATAAAGAGATGTATAGTTTGCTAGTATTTTCTCTTCAGCTTCGCTTAAGACGTGTTCTTTTTCTCTTAAGATTTTTTCAATAGCTATTTTTTTATCTTTAAGTTCTATGTCCTTAAGCCATTCTCTTACTTGTTTTGTATCTGTTTTTAAAATTTTTGGAATAAAAAATGAAGTGACATTTGATGCTTCTGTTTCTAAATTAACATTAATTGTGCGAAGTTCGTTTGAGGTTTGATTGCTTACATCTGTTTCTAGTTGAATGTGTGTGTAATATATTGTTCTCTCAATCTCTTCTTCAATTTCATAGTAAGCATTTAATGCTTGCTTAAAAATGTTTAGATCGAATTCTAGTTTTTCATATTTCTTGAAATCTTGAAGTTTTAATTTTATTTTTTTGACCGTTTCTCTATATTCTTCATTGTTTTTAAACAGAGAAGATAAGTCCCACTTGTCATCTTCATTGATTTTGCTTCTCTCTATCACCAAACTTTCTCCTTGAATTTAATATGACACTAATTATTATTTATAAATAATAATTATTTTAAATCTTTACGTGCAATTTTACAATTGAATTAAAAACTTGATTTTTTGTGTCTCTTTAAATTCGGTTTTCTAGTATTAATCTGAAGATTGCATTAAAAATTTTTTAAATTTAGTAAATGCGATGCCTCTATGGGATATTTTGTTTTTTTCTTCAAGATTTAATTCACTTAGTCTTTTATTGTTTGTAGTTAAAAATATTGGATCATATCCAAATCCATTTTTTTTACAACAATCAACATCCAAAGCAATTGTTCCATTGAATATGCCTTCGAAATTTGTTATTGTTCCATCTGTGGCGATATGACTAACTATACATATGAAATAGGCTGTCCTATTTTCCTTATCTTTCATTAAGTCTATAATAAGATGATTTTTTTCCTTAGTGCCTAGTTTCTTTCCTAATTTATATTGATCATATCTTTTAGAATAAATTCCAGGTTCTAGATTTAAAGCTTCTATGCATAATCCAGAATCTTCACTAAAAACAGGGTGTTTTCTACCTAAAGATTCAAATAAAGCTTTTGCTTTTATTAAGGAATTTTCTTTAAAAGTTTCACCCGTCTCTTTTACATCGAAATTTTTGGGGATTTCTATTTTTATGTTAGGTATATCTAAAATTTGTTTTACTTCGTTTATTTTATTTATATTAGTAGTTGCAAAGAATAATGTTTTCATTGTATATAATAATAAATCATTTATGTGTATTTTAATATTTCTATTGCATTTGTAGAGATAATTATGACTTAATGTAGATAATGATTATATAGAGAATAGATGTTAAAATTTGGTGTTATTTGGTATTAAATAGTAAAATCATTAAATCAACATTTATGGATTTTGTAGGTTTAATATTTAATACCTCTGTTGATTAGTGAATGTGTGGTGAGGGGTTTATGATGAGAGACAGAAGAGGATTTAAAATACTATCGCTTTTAAAAAAAGTAGATAAGATCTTTTTTGCGATTTTTAGTTCCTTTCTTAAACTTTTAAGTAATATTTACTCTTTTTTCAGGCAAAATGTTAGCTTTATGATTATTCCTCATGTTAAGGGGAATGTTAAGAATATAAAGATTTCTTTCTTAACTTTATTTTTATTTTTTGTATTTTTTCTTTTGATTTTCATAGGATTTGTTTTGCTTGCTGTTAATTATGTTACCCTTAAATCTATTGTTAAATCTACTGAAAAAAGTTATGCACTTGCTGAATCGGAGATTGAGGATTTTAGGAACACGGTTGTAGAAATTAATTCTGTTGCTAGTAATTTTTCTAAGGTTGTAAACGAACTTAGCACTTCCTTAAAAATAAAGGAGAGTAATATTAATTTAAATCGGGATAAATTGGATGGAGATCTTGCGGATTTTCTTGATTTGCAAATGTTGGATACCAATTCACTTAAAGAATTAAATGATCTTAAAAATGTTAAGGATACAATAGAAGGGTCAATTTCCCCGCTTAAGAGCATAGTTAAATTAATTCATTCTCAAAATAAATTATTAAATGATATTCCTTCGCTTTGGCCTGTTGTTAAAGGAGATGGTGTTGTTTCTTTGCATTTTGGTCCAGCTGTTGAGCCTTTCACCAGACAATGGTATATTCATAAGGGTATAGATCTTGCAGGAGTGAGGATTGGAACGGCTATTGTGGCAGCTGCTGATGGTGAAGTTGTTAGAGCTAGTTATCAGGTAACAGGTTATGGTAATTTTGTTCAAATTAAGCATAAATATGGCCTTTCTACTCTTTATGCACATATGTCTCGCTTAAACATCTCCAAGGGTTCTTATGTTAGAAAGGGTCAAGTGATTGGGTTTCTTGGTCAGACAGGATATTCAACAGGTCCACATCTTCACTATGAGGTTCGCATAGGATCTCAGGTTGTAAATCCTGATATGTATTTAAATTTGGCAACGGGGGCTTCAAGGTAAATGTTAAATTTATTGAGTATTAAAAGGGATAAGAAAATTTCATCATCTTTACTTTTTGCTGAGGTTAAGACAATTGTTGGAAAAGGTGATTTTTTTAAAGGAGAGCTAATTTCAAATAATTTTATTCGGATTGATGGTGATTTTTTAGGGACTATTAATTCTACCAAAAGGGTTATAATTGGTGAGACGGGACGAATTAAGTCAAATATTAATGCGAATGAGGTTGTTGTTTCTGGAATCGTTCTTGGCAATGTGCATGCTAGCAATAAAATTAAAGTTTTTCAATCAGGATGCATTATTGGCAATATTTCATGTAGGTCAATTGAAGTTGAAGAAGGAGCAATTATTGATGGGTATATGAATATTGGCATTGGAAGTCTTGGTTTTGCTGAAAAAGATGTATTGATTTATACGGGTTCTTATAAGGTTGATGAAGATATTTTAATTGAAGTGAATAAGGGAATTAAATGTGAAGACGTAGTTAAGGATGCTTGCATAGGTGAGAATGATAAGTACTTATTTAGTGATATGAGCAAAATCGATGAAGATTAATAATTTAGTTGCAGGAGCTTTAAATCTTGATTCAAAGGACTATAAGGCCGCTAAGAAAAAGATTAGTGCTAATAGATCAAATATTTTTTCTGCGATATTTAAATCTGAACTTGTAAGGGAAGATAAACATTTTATTGTTCTTGAAAATGGTGAATTTAATCTTGAGTTAATTAAAGATATGTTAAATAAGATTAATGATGTTGGTGAAAAACTATTAAGTGAACCTTCTCGTCAAAATGTAATTTTTTATAAAAAAACTATAGGAGAATTTTTATCTATTGTTTTATCATTTTCTATCTCTCTTAAAGAACAAAAGGGCGGTAATAATGGAGAGCTAAGGAGGCCTAAATATCGTATTATTAGAATTATTAATGAAAAGCTTGATAAGCTTGCTTATTCTGTTTTGCAAAATCAAGTTTCTCAGATTAAGCTTTTAAGCAGTCTTGAGGAGATTCAAGGATTGCTTGTAAATTTGATTAGGTAAGATCAACGCTGTGTTTTATTTTTCTATGAATAATAGATTTATCCACTTAGTACTATAAAAAATAAGGGGGATTTATTATCCCCATTTATTAAGCTAAATATTTTGTTGCTACCTCTTTAAAGCTTTTTATTTGTTCGTTCTTCCATTCTTCAGATTTGCCAAGTTTGTGCATCATAATCTCAGCAACCTTTGGTGCAGCTTCAATTGTGGCTTTTGCATTAAGAAGTAGCGATCTTGTTCTTCTTGATAAAATGTCTTCAACAGTTTTTGCCTGTTCAAATTCAATGGCAAAAGTTATTTGAGCTTTATTTAGTGGCAAATCGGTGTGAATCTTGTTATTAAAGCCTTCCATTTGACTTAAATGTTTAAAATCACTTCCATAAACTCTAAAGTATTCAGGAATTTTAAGTGCTTCTTCCCTTTCTATGTACCCGTGCAGCTTTAAATTTTCTGTTTTGGGAATTGAATTAGGTATTAGTTTTTCGTCTATTGCTTTTTGTAGAACTTTTTCAGCCATCTTTCTGCAAGTAGTATATTTCCCCCCAGCAATTGTAATGAGATTTGAGTCTGATACAAATATTTTTTCGTTTCTTGATATTTTTGAGGTATTTTGTTTTTCCTTGGGATCTATTATTAAGGGTCTAATTCCTGTGTAAATACTTAGAATATCATTTTTGGTTATTTTAATATCTAAGTAATTATTCATATTTTCTATTATGAATTCAATTTCACTCTCTAGTCTTTGGGGTTCTTCCTCAATTTTATCTATTGGAATATCTGTACTTCCGCAAATAATGCAATCATACCAAGGTATAGAAAATAAGATTCTCTTATCACTTGTCTTGGGCATAAACATTGCATATTTGGTGTGTAGTTTGTCTTTTTTAATTACTAAATGTGTTCCTTGGGAAGGTTTTATAATATTAGCTGCATTAGTATCATCTAATTTTCTGATTTCGTCTGCGAAGATTCCTGTTGCATTTATTATGCATTTACTATTAATGATGACTTGTTCACCATTAATAGTATCTTTAATAATAGCACCAGATATTTTGCCGTTTCTTTTGGTAAAACCTGTAAGTTCCGTATAATTGAACGCAATCCCCCCTTTTTCAGTAAAAGTTCTAAGCATGCTTATTGCCATTCTAGCATCATCAAATGAATTGTCATAGTATAAAACAGAGCATTTAAGGCCTTTGGTTTTGATATTTGGCATTTTCTCTATTGTTTTGGATTTTGATAGTAGCTTTGTTTTGTGCTCAGACTTTTTGTGCTTTCCAAGAAGGTTATGGTACCAACTTAATCCGAAATAGTAGTAGGGTATGCTTAAGAAGTTGTATATGGGTGTAATAAATGCACGTTTATTGACTAAGTGAGGTGCATTTTGTTCAAATAACGCTTTCTCATGTAGGGCCTCTTTTACTAAAGATAAATTAAATTGGGCTAAATATCTTACTCCTCCGTGTAGTAGTTTAGTTGATCTAGAGGAGGTACCTTTTGCATAGTCAAATTTGTCAATTAGTAAAGTTTTGTATCCTCTTGTAATTGAATCTATTCCAATGCCAAGACCAGTTGCCCCCCCGCCAACTATGATTAAATCAAAATTCTGATTATCGATGTTTTTTAATTCTCTTTTTTCATTTTTACTCATAAGAGTTAAATATCCTTTTTGTCAAGACCGTGATTTTCTTTTTGTGATGAAATTCACTACTATATCGGTAAAATCTGTAAATATGCCATCTACTTTTGCTTTGTTGAATAATAAATCTAATAGTTCATCTGCATCTTTTACATATGAAGGTAATGCGTCAATTCTTAATGTGTAAGGATGAACCTCCATATTATGTTTATGTGCTAAACTTGTAAGATCTGTTATTTTGCCTTCAATTATAATTTGGGGTATCCAAGGTCCAATTCCATCAGAATATTTTGCAACTTCTGCCATACCTTCTTCTGATTTGATATATTCATAGTCCGTTGGTGCTTCATCCCAGTCATTCTCGCCAACAAGCATTATTAATTTTCCTTGATATCCAAGTTCTTCCCTTATTCTCTTTAATTCGTCAAAGTCAAATGTTTGAAGATAAATTTTGTCTTCTTTTGACTTATACCCGTATTTATTTAAAAGCTCTATTACAATTTTAGATATGTCTTTGCCTTGTTGCTTATGCCATAATGGTTTTTTAATCTCAGGATAAATTCCAACATTTCTGCCTGTACTTTTGTTTAATCCTTGTATAAATTGTATTTCTTCTTCTAAAGTTGGAATTTTAAAATCATATTCATTTAGGGGGAAACGGTTAGGATATATTGGGTTTCTGCTTGCCGGATCAAATCTTTCACTAAGGCTTAATGATTTAAGTTCATCTAGTGTGAAGTCAACAGAATAATACCTTCCGTTTTCTCTAGCTCTTTCGGGAAATAGTTTTGCAACATTTGTTGTTGTATCAAGTTCTGGATCGTGCATTATAACAGGAATATTATCTTTTGTTAAAACAATATCTTGTTCTAGGTAGTCAGCTCCTAAGGCATAAGCGTATGCTTTAGATTCTAAGGTATGTTCTGGAAGGTATCCGCTTGCGCCTCTGTGAGCTATAACTAATGGTGATTTTTGATTTTGACTCATTTTTTCGTCCTGACAGGAAATTATGAGAAAAATATTAATTATAAATATTAATGATTTTGGTTTAATTGATTTCATTATTTAACCTCTCATACTTATGATTATTATATTATATAACATAATTGATTAACCTCTTATTTCTATACAACTACTATTGTAGTTTATTAGTGCCATTAATTTTTTTCTCTTTCTTTAATGTTAAACTTATAAATATTATTGCAAATATGCATGCAGTTATTAATAGATAGAAGTAAACGTCCCAATTAAAGTGTTGCAATACAAGACCTGTAATGGCACTAGCAGTAACAGAACCCCCTATATATCCAAATAATCCTGTAAACCCTGCAGCAGTTCCTGCAGCTTTTTTTGGTGCAAGATCAAGAGCATGAAGACCAATAAGCATAACAGGGCCGTAGATTAGGAATCCTATTATTGCTAAGATAACAGTTGTTAGTGTTGGATTATTTTCTGGTAATTGCCAATATATAAATATTGCAATAAGGGTGGCAGTTATGAAAATTATTCCGGTCTCTGATCTTCTTCCTTTAAAAATTTTATCAGATATCCATCCGCAAGCTATTGTTCCAGGAATAGCTGAAAATTCATAAAGGGAATATGCCCATCCTGAGTTTTTTATGGAAAAGTGTTTTACTTGTGAGAGATATGATGGCGCCCAGTCTAGAACCCCGTATCTTACAAAATATATAAATGCATTAGCAATAGCTATGTACCATAGCAGATTATTGTTAAGGACATATTTTATAAATATATCTTTTGTATTAAGTTCTTCTTCTGCCTTTTCTGTATAGTTATCAGGATAATCATTTTTATACTCTTCAATTGGTGGTAGTCCTACAGATTGAGGCGTATCCCTTAGTGCAAGCAAAACAAATATTGCAATTCCTATTACTAATCCTGTTGGTACATAAAGTATAGCTTGCCATTCCTTAAAATAAAACAGAGCCCAAGAAGATATTATTCCAGCTGTTCCCCCTCCTATATTGTGAGATAAATTCCAGGTGGCAACAGTTAGTCCTCTTTCTTTTCTTGACCACCAGTGAACCATAGTTCGTCCACAAGCAGGCCATCCCATGCCTTGAACCCATCCATTTACAAACATTAGAATGAACATTAATATTACTGCAATTATGGTGTTGTCAATTGATTTCCACGGGAATAATCCAAATATAATGGTAATTATTGCTGTTAGAAATAGCCCTAGTGTTAAGAAATATCTAGGATTACTTCGATCTGATACGTTTCCCATAATAAATTTAGAAAATCCATATGCAATTGAAACTCCAGATAAAATTGTTCCTAATTGACTTTTGCTAAAACCGTCTTTTTCAAGAGCTGGCATAGCAAATGCAAATATTTTTCTCGTTAAATAAAATCCAGCATATCCTATAAATATTGACATAAATATTTGAAATCTATATTTTTTATATAATGATTCCTCTAATTCTTTGTGTACTCTCTTTATATGAGGTGCTGGTTTTAGAAAATTAAATAATTTTTTCATAATTTAATATCTCCATGTATTTACCAAATTTTAATTCTATATATTAAGTGTATAGCTTAAGAAATACTAGTCTTTGGATTTTGACAAATTAGTAATAGAGGTTATTAAATCCAAGCTTTTGCTCTCTTAATAGCTTTATTCCAATTATAAATTAAATCTTCTCTTTTGCTTTTTTCCATTGAAGGTTCAAATATTCTATCTGATTTCCAAAGGCTTGTAATCTCTTCAGTACTTTCCCAATATCCAACAGCAAGTCCTGCCAGATAAGCAGAACCAAGAGCGGTCGTTTCTGTGATTTTGGGTCTTACAACATTGCACTGTAAAATATCAGCTTGAAATTGCATAAGTAAATTATTTTTACTAGCTCCCCCATCAACTCTTAATTCCTTTATTTCAAATTCTTGAATAGAGTTTTGCATTTCGGTTAATACATCAAAGCTTTGCAATGCAATGCTTTCAAGAGCAGCTCTTGTAATATGTTCTTTTGTTGAGCTTCTTGTAAGCCCAATAATCATTCCTCTGGCATAAGGATCCCAATGAGGTGTTCCAAGTCCTACAAATGCTGGCACGAAATAAATGCCCCCATTATTATCCACTGAGGCTGCTACTGCCTCTGCATCACCGCTTTTTCTAAATAGTTCTAGATTATCTCTTAACCATTGAATTACAGCTCCTCCAATGAAAACGCTTCCCTCAAAAACATAAGTTATTGAATTTTTTCTTCCCCATGCAATTGACGTTAAAATTTTTTGTTCATTGATGATAGGTTTTTTTCCTATGTTGACAGTGACAAAGCAGCCAGTTCCATAGGTATTTTTAGCCATTCCTTTTTGAAGACATGCTTGTCCAAATGTTGCTGCAAACTGATCCCCTGCAATTCCTGAAATAATGATTTCTGTTCCCAGTGCGGAAGCGTCGGTTTTGCCATACACCTCGGAACTTTGTTTAAGTTCAGGTAAAATTGATTTTGGGATGTCTAATATTTGTAATAGATCACAGTCCCATTCAAGTGATTTAATGTTTAAAAGTAGAGTTCTTGATGCGTTAGAATAATCTGTAATATGTATTTTCCCTTTAGTAAGGTTCCATACTATCCAGGTATCTATTGTTCCGAAACATAGTTCTCCCTTTTCTGCTCGTTTTTTTGCCCCTGCAACATTGTCTAGTATCCATTTTATTTTTGTGCCGCTAAAGTAAGCATCTAATACAAGGCCCGTTTTTTGTAAAAAAATTTTATCTTTTCCTTTTGATTTTAATTCATCACAAAGTTGTGCAGTTCTTCTGTCTTGCCAGACTATTGCGTTATAAATTGGCTGTCCTGTATGCCTATCCCAAATGATGGTTGTTTCTCTTTGATTTGTAATTCCAATTGCTGCAATCTTATTGGGAAAGGTTCTTGCATTTGCTAAAGCTTCTGCCATAACTCCTAGTAGAGAGCCCCATATTTCGTTTGGATCGTGTTCAACCCAACTTGGATATGGATAAATTTGTTTAAATTCCTTTTTTGCAAATCCTTTGATATTTGCATTCTTATCAAATATTATCGCTCTTGAACTAGTTGTGCCTTGGTCAAGAGATAGAATGTATTTCATAGTGGTTGTCCTTCCTTAGCATTATTGCAATAATCAAATAATCAATGTTATTTGGATTATATTAAAATTCTTGAAGATTATTTTTGTCCTCTAAGGTAAATTCATAAACCATAGCACCTAAAATAGCGCCAATTATTGGGCCTAATATAGGAATGATGAATACAGTCATGTCATCAAAACCGTGATTTTTAAAACCAGCCAGTAGTAGTAATATTCTTGGTCCCAAATCCCTTGCTGGGTTAATAGCATAACCATTCATTCCCCCAAAGCTTATTCCAATGGCTAGAACTATTGCTCCAATAATGAAAGGGAAAAATGGATTTTGAATCTCTTCTTTGATAAATTTTCCAACAACTAGAACTAAAAACATCAATAAAAATGTTCCAAATATTTGGTCAATAAATCCAGGCCAAAAACCAGATACAGCAGGAAAAGTTGACATTATGCCTTGGGTAATTTCAAATGTAGGATCTATTTCTATCCATTTAGGGTAGAATACAATTAGTGTCATTAAAGCCCCAGAAAATGCTCCAAGTATTTGTGCTAAAATGTAGTGGAAAAGCTTTGACGTTGGAAATCTGCCAATACTAGCAAGTCCAATGCTAAGGGCAGGATTTAAATGTGCACCACTAATTCTTGCAGCTGTATAAACCCCAAATGTTACACCTAGGCCCCAACCAAGTACTATATTTGTATATCCTCCCTTTATTATTTCTCCAGCTATGGCAGGATTTGATGGGAATAGGGTTGTCATTGCTATAGAACCTGTTCCAAGTGCTAGCAAAATAAATGTGCCTAAAAATTCTGCAATAAATTCTTTAAGTCTTATATAAATCATTCTTTAACCTCCTTAATCTTACATAAGATCTAATTTGAAATTAACTTTCTAAATATTTATCGTATTTTAAAAATATTATGTTTCTGTAATAAGATATCTGTTCATTGCAGAAACAATGTTTTCAGTTTTATACAGTGTTTTTATAATTTTTTTCATTTTCCCTCATATGTTCAATTCGTTAAATTATTGCTAAATACAAGCACTTTATTTAAGTCTTTTCATGCTGACTAGATGCTACCATTTGATATTTTAATATCCATTATTTAAAATTTATGGAATTTGATATCAAAGCATTGATATACTCTTTATACTTTTTCTTAGCATAGGTTTTATCCATTAATAAATCTTTTGCTGTCAAGGGGTTAAGATTATGGCATATAAGTTTTTGCCAATTATAATCGTAGCCTCTTTGGTTGTTTAGGATTTTATGACTTGTGTTATATAAATTAAACCTTTTGATTAATGCTTTAATTTCATTGATAAATCGTTCTTGGACGTAAAATTTTTTACGACTTTCCTTTATAAATTTATTGATTGTTTTTTTTATGTATTTTTTAATTATTCTGTTAGAGAATATTATTTTGGCATTTAAATCGATTAATTCAAATTTCTCATTCATTCAATATTCCCCTAAACTGAGCATTAAAGTATATGGAATTGTCCCTTATATTAGAGATTTTATTTTTTATTGCAATTAATGTCAATGATTTAAAAATTCTGAATTCAATAATATTGAGTTTAATTTTTTAAACTTTTTTGTTACTTGATATTTCTTAATAATTTATGTTTTCATGTGTTTAAATGATGTTGTTTTTAACTACTATTAATATTAGTTAGAGATTTTGGAGGCAATTTTGGTGATTGTAATTGAGGGTTTAATTGGGGCAGGAAAAACTACGCTTGGGCATGTTTTGTCTAAAGAGTTTAATATTCCTTTTTACAGTGAATTAAATAATGAATTTACATTGTTTATGTTAGATAAATTTTATAAGGATAAGTCCAGATGGGCTTTTTCAGTTCAGATTAATTTTTTAAATGAAAGGTTTAAGCTTATAAAGGCTATATTTAAGACTAAGGGAGGGATACTTGACAGATCTATTTATGGTGATCGTGTCTTTGCTTCTCTTTTAAATGAGAGTGGATATATTTCCAATGCTGAATGTAAGATATATTTTGATTTGCTTGATAATATGCTGGAGCATTCTCAAAGGCCCGTATTGATGATTTATCTTGATTGTAGCGTTGATGAGGCTGAGCGTCGCATTAAGAATAGAAATAGAAGTTTTGAGACGGGTATTCCTAGAGAGTATCTTGAAGGCCTTAATGAGAAATATTTAAGTTGGTATGATAGTTATAATCTATCGCCTAAATTGAAATTTGATTACGAT
The DNA here is from genome assembly GCF_023035795.1 of Borrelia nietonii YOR. Taxonomy (NCBI): domain Bacteria; kingdom Pseudomonadati; phylum Spirochaetota; class Spirochaetia; order Spirochaetales; family Borreliaceae; genus Borrelia; species Borrelia nietonii. The sequence continues at coordinate 243,731 of NZ_CP073148.1, read as the reverse complement.
AGCATAGATATTTTTGATGATAAGCACAAAAGTAAGCTTATTGCTTTTATTAAAGATAAACTTGTAATATAATTATTTATGAATTATTTATAGTTTGATTTTTGTTTTTTAAGAATGATTAGATTTTTAGTGGAGGTTAGCATGAGAAAATTGGTATTATTGTTTTTGCCGTTTGCTTTTATAAGTTTATTTGCAGAAAATAGTTCTTTAGTTGATGATAGACAAAAAGAGCTTGCTATTTTTTATTATGAAGTTGGACAGAGATACATTGATGTTGGAAAAGTTAAGAAGGGGAAAATTTTTCAAAAGAAGGCTTTAGAAATTTATCCAAAATTGAAGGAAGAAGTTAATCTTAAAGCCACTGTAGAGGAAATTGATTCTAAGATTAGATTGGAGGGTGAGGTTAACTTTCTTGCATTTGATGATGTTAAACTTGATGATATTCCAGGGATAACTCACGACAAAATTGAAATTAGTGAGATGACAAATTCTCCTAAGATAGAATATATTGCAGATAGGGAAAGAGAGAAGCATAAAGAACAAGCAGTGAAATTTCAATTTAGCAAATTTGTAAGAGCTCTTCTTTTTCAGGATTTAAGTTTACTTAATTCTGTTATGGCTAATGAGGTTAAAGTTTTGGGAAAAGTTGAACCTAGAGCTGATTTTATTTCAAAGTTAGAGCTTGTTTCAAATGATGTTGATAAGGACGATGCGAGTTATCTTGCAGTTGATGATTTTTATGACCTCAAATCTTTAAATGTTATAAAAAATACGGATGTTTCTTATAGTATTAAAGTTAAAGCTAAGAAAAATGATTTTACTAAAAATATCCCATTTTGGAGAGATGTTCAGACTTTATGTTTTGCAAATCAGGATGATAAATGGGTACTCTTTTCAATAAAATAGAATCTTAGTGTCATAATTACAATTATTATTGCCAGAGCATATATAAATAAGTCTCCAATGCATTCATAGATTGTTGTGAGTCTTGGAGATAATTTTATTTTTGATATTAGATATCCTTTTTTAAAGGTTTCTAGACTTTGAACATTTTCTCCATATTCATTTATTACAGCAGTTATTCCGGAATTTGTAGATCTAATGGTTTTAATTCCATTTTCTATGCTTCTAAATTTTGCTACTACGAAGTGTTGCCACTCTGATGAGTCTGTATGTGACCAAGAATCATTTGAGAAGTTTAATAATAGGTTTGCGTTTTGTTTTTTATAGCTTCTTGCAAGATCTGGAAATGCATCGTCATAGCATATTAGGAAGCCCAAATTGAATTTTTTGAGTTTAAAGATTTCAAGCTTATTTCCGTTAATTTGTCCTGTAAGTTTAAAGTTTTGACGGAAAAAATCTCTTACAAATTTATATTCATAAAATGGTACTTTTTCTGAAAAAGGAACTAAGAATATTTTAGAATATATATTTTCTATCTTAAGATTAGGGTTTATTGCATAAACTGAATTTTGGTATGTGAATGATCTTTTATCTACTTTTGAAGGTGACCCAATGACAAAGTGGGCTTTGCTGTTGATTATTAGTTCATTTATTGAATCATATAACTCAAGCAATTCGTTATCATGGTAAATGTAATCTTTGTAAGAATTAAATGGCAAGGTTAATACTCCTTCGCTCCAGAGTATAAGCTCTGTGTCTGGATGTCTTTTTAAGGCTTGTTTTGTAAGCTTGATAGATGTTTTAATTCCTTCTTTATGATTTCCAGGTAGCCAAGGATCAATATTAAGTTGAATTGCTGCAATGTTTAGAGTATCTATTTCTTTGCTTAAGATTGGATTTAGTGCTTGTTTTTTTATGATACCGTAAGTGAAAGATGTACTTACTAATAGAATGGAGAATAATAAGCTTAATGTATTTGTTTTGCTTTGTTTTATGAAAAAATTTGCAATTCCTGCATTGAAAAAGTAAACGATGAAGCATACAAAAAAGACCCCAAAAATATCAGCTACTTGTATGAGATCATTAAAGTTATTTACCATGAAGGCTGAAAATCCCCAAGGATATGCTGCAAATCCAATTGATTTTGAGTAATCATAAAATGTGAAGAGTATGGCTAAGGTTAATGTTTTATTTTTAAAAGTTTTTAGTGAATAGTATAGCAAGTATCCTAAAACTAAAGCGTAAGGAATATATCCACATACTGCTCCTAGGAATGTGATTAGTCCAAATGAATGAAAAAATGCAAGCCAAAAATTTTGTAGGCTATTAGCTATTAAAAAGTAAAAGATTGTTAAACTGATGAGAGTTTTTTTATTCTTTATTTGAATTAATGCAATGAAAAGTGGTATGTATGCAACTAAACCAATGCTTGAATATCCCATGTTTTTTATTTCATTTGGGATTGCCAGAGTTGTAAGCACTCCGGAAAATGCGGCTAGGAAGAAATATCGTGTTTTCATTTTTCCTCTTTCTTTACTAAGAATTTATCTATAAAAATATATTGCATATTAAGTTTCAGAGATATTAATATGCGATATTGCATAGTATAATATATATAATATGTTTTGTATAACAATACCAAATTTGTATAGTATTTGCTTAAGTATAAAGAAAATGGTTTTAATATTGAATGTAGTTGCTTTGTTTTTTGGGAGTGCATTTGTTTTAAATGCTCAAGGTATAGTTACTAATAAAGATGCTCAAGAAGAATTTAAATGGGCACTTAATTCTTATAATAATGGGCTTTATGATGATGCTTTATTATCTTTTAAGAGAGTTTTAAGTTTTGATCCAAGCAATCTCGATTATCATTTTTGGATAGGTAATGTTTATTATAGGTTGGGATATGTTGAGGAAGCTTTGATGGAATGGCGAAATCTGCAATCTCAAGGATATAAGGCGGCTTATTTTAGGCAGTTAATATCCATAATTGAGCAAAGAAGAGGTATATCATTGCATAATGAACTTGATGTTGAAAGATTAGTTCAAGTTGCGTCTCTTAATAATTCTATTTACAAACGGCCAAATGGATATCAGATTACGTCTTTGAAAGCTGATCAATATGGTGGATATTATGCTGTTAATTTTGTAGGAAATGAAATATTGCATTTTGATGCTAACAATAATGTTAATGTTTTGATTAAGGATGGAATTACTTCTCTAAGGTCACCTTATGATGTTCTTGAACTTGGTGAATTATTGTATGTGACACTTTATGCAAATGATGAGATTGGCATATATGATAAAACTTTTGGTATTAAAAGGGGTTCAATTGGGAAGAAGGGTACTGAGGCTGGTAAATTGCTTGCCCCTCAGTATATGACAGTTGATGAGAGAGATTATATTTATGTTAGTGAATGGGGCAATAAGCGAATAAGTAAATTTGATGCTAAAGGCAATTTTATTTTGCATTTTGGTATTAAAACAGTTGGATATATGGGCCTTTTAGGTCCAACAGGTGTTACATATTTAAATGGGAATATTTATGTTGCCGATGCTCCTAAGAATTCTATTGAGGTTTTTGATACTAGCGGTAATCATTTGTATTCTATTCCAACTTCTCTTGAGGAAATAGAAGGTCTTAGTAGTGATTTGACGGGCAATAGTATTATCATATCTTCAAAATATGGTGTTTATAAGTACAGTGTTTTAAGAAAAACGTTTATTAAGCTTTTAAAAGCAGATAAAATTGATTCCAAAATTTCATCTTCAATTATTGATGTTAATAATCAAATGATTGTTTCAGACTTTGATAATGCTCAGATTTCGGTTTATAAGAGCGATGTTAGTGTTTATGATAGTCTAAATGTTGATGTGCGTCGAGTAATTAAGGCTGGGGGTCCTAAGATTTATGTTGAACTTAATGTTAATAGTAGGAATGGCTTGCCAGTTATAGGTTTGAAGAGTGAAAATTTTGCAATTGCTAATGAAGAGTATTACATTGTTAATCCTAAAATCGCTTATGATATTAATACTTCTAATGATATGAATATTGCAATTGTTTTTGATAAATCTTTTGCTATGAAAAATTATGAGTCAGAACAGATTATGAGTGTAAATACTCTTATCAAATATAGAGCGAACAAGAAGTTTAGTTTTATAAATGCAACAAGTGTGCCTTTAGTAGATAATATTGAAAGTTTGGTAAGTACTATTCATAAGACAAATTCTCTTGGAACTTATGATTCAAATTATGTAAAGACCGATGTTAGTCTTAAACTTGCAGGTTCTGAGCTTATGTCAAAGAGTGCAAGAAGGGCTGTACTTTATTTTAGTAATGGAGATTTAAGTCGTTCTGCTTTTAATAGATATTCTATAGATACTATTTTAAGTTATTATAAGAATAATGATATTAGATTTTATTTAATATTATTTGGTAATAATCCTGTTGAACCTAAATTGCAATATTTAGTCAATGAAACTGGTGGTGCAGTTATTCCTTTTTCATCTTATGAGGGAGTATCTAAGGTTTATGATTTAATGATGAAACAAAAAACAGGAACTTATTTGCTTGAGTATGATTATCCAGGTCTCCAAGAACCTAATGGATATTACAATCTGTCTGTTGAGGTAAATTTTAATCAGCAGATAGGTAGGGGCGAATTTGCATATTTGGTTAATTAGATTTTAATTTATGGAGTTTTATTTATGTCACTTAATGTGGGAATAGTGGGGCTACCTAATGTTGGTAAATCTACTTTGTTTTCATCCTTGACAGCATCAAAATCAGAGATTGCTAATTATCCTTTTTGTACTATTGATCCAAATATAGGTATAGTTGAAATGCCTGATTTTAGGCTTTCAAAAATTGCTGATTTGGTTATGTCAAAAAAAATTGTTCCTGCTGTAATGGAATTTGTTGATATTGCAGGTCTTGTGAAGGGGGCTTCTAGGGGAGAAGGACTTGGTAATAAATTTCTGGCCAATATTCGTGAAGTTTCTATTATTGTGCATGTTGTTAGATGTTTTGAAGATAGAGAAGTTATTCATGTTGATGGAAATGTAAACCCGCAAAGAGATATAAGCACAATTAATACAGAGTTATGTCTTGCAGATCTTGATACTGTACAAAAAAGCATTTTAAAGAATGAAAAAAATGTAAAGAGCGTTGATAGAAAGGTTAGTGAGAATGCAAAAATAATTGTTTCAATGCTTAAGAGACTTGAGAAGCATTTGATGAATGTTAGACCGGCAATTGAATTTGAGTTCGATGAATTTGGACATGATTTTATCAAATCTTTAAATCTTTTAACTATTAAAAAGGTTATATATGTTTGTAATGTTGATGAGAGTTCTCTTTGTGGTAATAAATATACAGATACTGTAAGGGATATAGCTTTAAGTGAGGGTAATAATTATTTAATTTTGTGTGCTAAGCTTGAAGCAGAACTTGCTGAGATTAAGGACTTAAATGAGCGAAGAGAGTTGCTTGAGTCTATGGGAATAAAGGATAGTGGCCTTAGTAATTTAATACGAACAACCTATTATGCTTTGGGTTTGAGAACCTATTTTACAGCGGGAGAGCAGGAAGTTAGAGCTTGGACTTTTATTGATGGAATGAAAGCCCCAGAAGCTGCAGGTATCATTCACAGTGATTTTCAGAGAGGTTTTATTAAGGCGGAAGTGTATTCATTTGATGACTTGGTTGAATTCCAGGGTGTTCAGGGCGTAAGGGAGAAAGGGCGTCTTAGGCTTGAGGGGAGAGATTACTTGGTAAGAGATGGTGATATAATTTTCTTTAAATTTAATGTTTAAATATAACATTAATATGAATGGGTTATTTTTTTATAAAATCAGATTAATTTTTATTTTTTTTCTTAATATAAGCTTTTCTATATTGTATATGTTGTTATATAGAAATATCTTTGGTACTTTTATTCTTTTTTTAATGTTGATAAGTCTTTTTGTAATGGTTTCTTGTTTAAGATATTTTTATGAGATTAATTTTGAAGAAAATAAAATTTTTTATAAAAAATTTTATTCCAGGATTAATTTTGATTTCAATGATATTGTATCGATTGAAAAAAGATTGTTAGATAGTATGTTGATTTTAAGTTTAAATAGTGGAGTTAAAATAAAAATTTGTTATTTAAGAAAAAAATATTTAAGTGATTTCTTTAGAAAACTTCAAAGTATTAGAAGTGATTTATTTATTGCAAAGACCCAAGAGTTTCCAATAAGGTATTATATCTCAGGTGTTTATTTGTTGATGTTTTTATTTCGAGTCTTGATTAGTATTTTTGTTTGTTATATTTCATTTGGTAGTATAATAATATTTTTGCTTATTTTACTTATAGGTATTAAGGTTTTAATAGACGATATTTTAGTGATTAAAGATTTAGTTATTTTTTATGAATTTAGAAAGGATTCTGTTTATGAGAGAAAAATCTTTTCTCATAAAGAATACTTTTATAAATTTTTTGATAATGTATTTGTTCATTGTTCTGAGCTTGCTAGGGAGGATTATTTGTCCTTTTTTTATAATCATGAAGATGCTCTTAAAAAGGTATATATTAATAATGAGGGAATGTCTTATTCGATGCAAAAAGTGTTTTCTTATATTAATAAATATTGTGATAAGTGTGCTTGATGTGTGATTGACTATATTGTAATTAGTTGGTATATTTACTTATCATGTTTGCTGCATTAAGGAGTTTAATTTGGGCAATAATCCATCAGCATTAAAGCGGGCTCGGCAAAATTTGAAGCGAAATTTGAGAAATGTAAGCGTTAAGAGTGAATTAAAAACAATAGAAAAGCGTTGTGTGAGTCTTATAAAGACAGGAAAGAAAGAGGAAGCTTTGGAATTTTTTAAATTTGTTTCAAAAAAGTTAGATACCGCTGCTAGGAAAAGAATAATTCATAGGAATAAAGCTGCGCGTAAAAAATCAAATTTGAGTATTTTGTTATTACGATAAGGAACTAGTTTATGTCTTTTTCAAGAAGACCCAAAGTTACTAAATCAGATATTGTTGACCAAATATTTTTAAATATTAAAAATAGTAATGAAAAATTAGAGAAAAAATATATAAGACTTGTAGTTGATGCTTTTTTTGAAGAACTTAAAAATAGTCTTTGTCTTAATAATATTATAGAGTTTAGATCTTTTGGCACATTTGAGCTTAGGAAAAGAAAAGGTCGCCAAAATGCTCGTAATCCTCAAACAGGCGAGTATGTTAACGTTGATGATCATCATGTTGCTTATTTTCGTCCAGGGAAAGATTTAAAAGAACGAGTATGGGGCATTAAGGGATAGTTAATGCCTGTTAATGTTAAAGATTCTTATAAATGGGATTGTAAGTTGGATGCAAGCTTAATTTTCAGAGGAAAGTTAAAGTTTGAGGGTGCTTTATATCTTGATTCTTCTTTTGAGGGTGATATTTTTTCAAAAAGTGGAATACTTTTTATAGGCAAAAATAGTAAAGTTATTACAGATGTGATAATTTGTGATACGTTAATAATTGAGGGAATTTTAAAGGGAAATGTTAATGCTAGCAATAAGGTTTATTTAAATAGTGGTTGTAAGATATATGGCGATGTTAAGACAAAAAAGATATTTATTAATGATAATATAGTCTTTGATGGTAAGTGTGAAATGATTAAATCTAATGAAAGCATAGATTTATTTTCTTTTACAGTTTCACAACTAAAAGATACTTTTCAATGAATTAGTGTATATGTTTATTTATTATTTAATGGTTAAATATTGTTTTTAATAAAATACCCTTCTTAAAAATTTATCTCATAGAGGAGATTATGGATAAAAAATATGAGGAATTTGATTTAGAGGATGAAATGAAGCGTTTAAATTCTTCTAAGGAATTAAAAATTGATGATAATGCTAAGAAAAAAGTAGTTAAAGTTGTAACTAAAAAAGAATCTGTTTCTAGTGGAGTTAAAAATCCTGATATTGATAAATTAAGAGAATCTAATGGAGCCCCATCAGATTTTGACTATGATATATCTGATCCAGCCTTAGAAAACAGTATTAAGACTCTTGAGCAAAGCAACATTATTAATTTTTTAGGTGGTAAGGACTTTATAGTTATTGACAGTCTTTATGATAAGCCAATTACTGAGATCAGAAAAGTTGTTGAGGGACTTGGCACTAATCATACTATTGCAGTAACAATGAAGAAGACAGAATTAATATTTTTACTTGTTAAGATATTAACTGAGCATAATATTAATGTTTTATTTACTGGGGTTCTTGATGTTTTAAGTGATGGATATGGCTTTTTGCGTACGGCATCTAATTCTTATCTCTCAGGAGGTAATGATGTTTATGTTTCACCGTCTCAGATTAGACTTTTTAATTTAAGGACAGGTGATATTTTATATGGGCAGATTAGGTCTCCAAGAGATGGCGAGAGATTTTTTGCAATGATTAAGATTAAAAGCATTAATGATCAGGATCCTACATTTGCACAAAATAGAATACCTTTTGATAATTTAACGCCTTTATATCCCAGTTCGAAGTTGAATCTTGAATATGAAAATTGTAATATTTCTACGAGACTTATTAATCTTTTTTCGCCTATTGGAAAAGGACAAAGAGCATTAATAGTATCACCTCCAAAGGCTGGGAAGACTACTTTGCTTCAAAAAATAGCCAATGCAATTACTACTAATTATCCAGACATCGTTTTAATGATTTTACTCATTGATGAGAGACCTGAAGAGGTTACTGACATGATTCGGGGTGTTAAGGGTGAGGTAATTGCATCTAATTTTGATGAGCAAGCTAGTAGGCACGTGCAGGTTGCAGAGATGGTTATTGAAAAGGCAAAAAGACTTGTTGAGAATAAAAAGGATGTTGTTATTCTTTTAGATTCTATTACAAGACTTGCAAGGGCTTATAATCAGACTATGCCAACTTCTGGTAAGATACTCTCAGGAGGAGTTGATTCTAATGCTTTACATAAGCCTAAAAGGTTTTTTGGTTCTGCTAGAAATATTGAGGAAGGTGGAAGTCTTACTATTATAGCTACAGCTTTAGTTGATACTGGAAGTAAGATGGATGAAGTTATATTTGAGGAATTTAAGAGTACTGGTAACATGGAGTTAATTCTTGATAGAAGTTTGGCAGATAGAAGGCTTTTTCCTGCTATTAATATTAAGAAGTCAGGAACAAGAAAAGAAGAATTGCTCTTAAGTGAAGAGGAGCGTTCTAAAATTTTGCTTATTAGAAAAATTTTAGGCGGCGTTGATGATTATGAAGGCGTTGAGGCTTTGGTTGAAAAGATGAAAAAGAGTAAAAACAATGAAATTTTCTTAAAAACCATGAGTAATGGGGATTAGTGAAATTGACTTTGTGTAAAATTTAGAATAAACTTTGATTAAATTAAGAGAGGCTTTATGAAGAAAGATATACATCCTGTTAGTAATTTAGTTGTATTTAAAGATGGTGCTAATGGCACGATGTTTTTAACTAGATCTACTTTAACTTCAAGAGAGACGATTAAGTATAGTGATAATAAAGAATATCCATTAGTCACTGTTGAGATTACAAGTAAATCACATCCCTTCTATACAGGTCAACAAAAATTTGTGGATGCAGCAGGTAGAATTGACAAATTTAATAAAAAGTATAAAAAACTTAAATAGTCTTTTTATACTTTGTTTTCTTATATTGTTAATATATTTTTTTTAGTTTGTATTTTTCCCCAATTAATGTTTCTAATTTTTCTTTCTCATCTTCATAAGTTGCATTGCTGACAAGAGATGTGATGCTGCTCTTTTGTTTTAATTGGTGTAATACTTGTTCGGATATATTTTTAATATCTGTGCTTGTTATTTTAAAGTAAGCATTTCTTATGTCTTGTCTTAGCTGGTCACTAATGTTTAGCATTTTTCTCTTATAACTTTCTAATATTTCTGTGGATTTGGTTTTTACATTTGTACTAAGACCAATGACTCCTACTAAATATGTATAAAGTTCTTCATTTTTAATTTCATTATTAGCCAATGCTTCTAATGATGCTTCAAAAGCTTGATATGTCTTTACAAAGTTTGGATCTCTATATGATGTAAAAGAGAATATTCGGTTTGTAATAGATGCAAATGCGCCGTATGCTCCACCAATAACTCTTATTTTTTCCCATAAGATCCCACTTCTTAATATATGTGTTAAGAAATTTATTTTTGGATAATTTTCATCCGTTATTGCATAGCTTACAAAGCTCATTGAGTTAAAAGATATTTTTGATGGAATAAGAATTATTTCTTTTAAGATATTACTTGATGGTTGTATTGTAATTAAGTTATTTATATAAGTATGTTCATTTAAGCTTTCTCTTAATATAAATAACTCACTTTCTAATCTTTTAATGACATCGTTGGTATTGCCTATGAGCAGTGATGAGAGATTATCTTTAAAAATTATTTTGTTTTTTAGATTTTCTAAATTACATGCAAGTTCTTTTAAAGATTCTATATCTGTTTTGATTTTCTGCCAGTATTCTCTTCCTGTAATGCCAAATTGAAGTTCCCGTAGATATTTGCTTTGACTTAATTTTGATTCTGATCTTGTTGATGCAAATATGTGTCCTTTGGGAATTAATATTGATTTAAAATCATTTTTTAGACTTAATACTACCTCTTTTAATCTATCGTAATCATGAAAATTTATGTTAATTAAAATTTCTTTAATTAACATAAATGATTCTTGAATTTTATTATTAAATGATTTGAAAGTTATGTTAAACAAATTTATCATGTTTCCTTGAATATCTTCTTCATAACTTTCATATATGTTTAATTGTCCCAAGATATTTTGGATTTTATTATTTAAGTCTACATAGGAGTAATTTCGGGTAGAGAGATCTTGAATCGCTCTTTTTAATAAAGAGAGATTCATAAAATCTTCTTTTTGCATCAAATCTAATTTAAAAAATAAATGCACATTGAAGATGTTATTATTTTTCTTAAGTTCAAATGTATGTGCTTGAAGTTCGGGAGTTTCATTAAGATTTAAACTCTTGTCAACGTCTTTTGGTAAATCCTCTATTTTTAGCATGGGAAGTTTAGCAATGCCGGATTTGAGATCACTCTTTTTTTGATAGTCTTTAAATTGATTATAATCTTTAGTAAATTCTACAAATTTTTCTGGATTTTTCTTAATATCAATTTCTCTATCCATTAATTTTTTTTCTATTTTTTCTTCCATTTCCTTAAGGATTTTATCTGATGGATTGAAATGAATTAGGGTGTAATGATTATTATTGAGTAGATATTTTTCTATTAAATTTTCAAAGTAAGGTTTTCCCCTTTCTAGTTTATTTTTAATTTCATCCAGATGATAATTAATTTTTAAAGTTTCAGTTGGATGCATACCATGTATCCAACCTTTAAAACTTTTGATCATTAAGGAAATAGGCCAACCTTGTCCTTTTTCTTCTTTTAATGCAAATTCATAACCAAAGAGAATACCTTGTATGAGGTCTTTTGGAATTTTTACTTTAACAAGATTTTTAAGTTCATTAAAAACCATATTTTTAAATTTTTCTATTTTTCCTGGAAGTACGTTTTGCAATCCGAATGAAAATACGCATTCTTTTATGTCAGTGTTTATGCCACTAACATCAGCTATTACATCACCAATTTCACTCTTTAGCATGTTGATAGTGAATTGACAGGAGCTGTCTAGGAGAATTTCTGATAAAATTTCAAGTCCGATATTTTCTTTAATATTTTCAATATCAGTACATAACCAATTTATTGCGTATACTCCGAGTGTATTTTCAGTTTCTTTTGGGATATCAAAACTTAATGTTTTACCTTGTTTCCATCTTGTGGTTTTATCTATGTTATAATCAATATTTAATTTTTCCTTTGTGTAAGGTCTAATTATATATTTTTCAATAAAATTGAGATTTTTATTAGTTTCAATATTTCCAAATAAAAATATTTTACAATTTTCTAGTGTATAGTGTTTTTTATAAAATTCAATAAATTCTTCGTATGTAAGGTCAATGATATTGATAGGATTGCCCCCGGAGTCGTACTTATAAGTGCCCTCGCAGAAGAGAGAATTGATGGCAATTTCATTAATTAAAGAATTTTTGTTGGAATAATTACCTTTCATTTCATTTAGAACAATGCCAGATAGTTTAAAGTTATTTGGGTTTATATTATAACCTTCCTGCATGAAAGCTTCTTTTTTAAGCAATGGATTAAAAACAGCATCGGCATATATTTTAAATAAGTTAAAATAATCTTTTTGGATTGTAGAAGCTGCTGGATAGAGAGTTTTATCTGGAAATGTCATTGCATTTAAAAAGGTGTTTAGGCTTCCTTTCATTAAATAAAGAAAAGGATCTTTTATTCTGTATTTGTTTGAACCGCAAAAAATCGTGTGCTCTAAAATATGAGCAACCCCAGTATTATTTAGGGGAATAGTCTTGAATGCTATTCCAAAGGCATTTTCTTTAAATGAGCTACTTTTTAATTCAAATATTTCTAATCCGCTCTCATGTTGAAAATAACATCCCTCAGCATCGTATTCTTCTAAGTAAGTTTTTGAAATTAAACTGAAAATTTTTTTTTTCTTCATTTATGCTTTATTTTATCCTTGTTTTATGTATTTTTTTACTTCCTCTTCATTAAATTCAAATATGTTTTCGGTATTCTCTGTATCGTCTAAATTAAATACATAAAGTGGGAATTTTATTATGATTTTTTTATTTTCAAAATAAATCACTGCTTGCTGCAAATCAAAGAGTAATTTATTTGGATATGTTTTTTCAATTTGTTCTTTGATTCTTTGAGTAAAGTATGGAAATGCTTCTTCTGTATTAATGATTTCATCTATATTGTAAATATAATCCCCATTATTGCTAATATAATAGCTTCTATGATTTGTGATAGATGTATCATTGATTGCTTGAGTGGCACTTACTATTATTGTATAAATATCATATCCATGGTAGATTTCATAGTCTATGTTTAAAGTTGGTTTTTTAGAATCTTGTTTAGTGTTTTGAGTTGCACTTTCTAGGTTTTTAACTATTTCATTTGCATAACTTTCAATTTCATCATTGAATTCTTTTATGCTATTGTTTTCTGTTCTACCATCTATTACTTTAGGTATTTTAATTTTGTATTTAAAGAATTTGTTTTCTTCTTCTGCTAAAATTGATTGAATTACTATTTCATCTTTTTCATTGTAGAGTGTGTCAATGTCATTAAAGCTTATCTTTTTTGTTTTTTTTGTACACCCTATAAAGGTTACCAGTAATGATATTAAAATAAAAATTTTTTGAGCTGTTGATGATTTTACCATAAAGACAATTTTTCTCCGTATATTAAGTTTATACTATTATTAGTATCAAATATTATATAATATTTTTTATATTAATTAATATAATTTATTTTTCATTTTGTTTAACTTTAATTATTTTTAGTTAAATCGATTTTGGGAGTTCTGTGATGCTTGATTTGAAGTTTATAAGAGATAATTTAGAGCTTATTCAGAAAAATATTAAAGATAGAGGATTGAAATTAAATCTTGATTTGTTAATTTCGTTTGATGATGAGCGCAGAAAACTTATTACTAAGATAGGCGAGTTGAATGCGGCAAGGAATGAAAACGCTAATGCTATGAAAGAAAAAATGGATGATTATCGTAGGAATTATTTAATAGAGACTGGCAAGGCTTTAAAGTCTGAAATAGCAGTTTTAGAAGAGAAATTGAATTATATAGTATCTAAACTTTTAATTGAACATAAGCAAATTCCAAACATTTCTGCTCCTGATGTTCCTGTTGGTGAGGGTGAAGATGGAAATGTTGTGTTAAAGTTATCAGGAAATATTCCAAAATTTGATTTTAAACCAAAGGATCACTTAGCCATTGGAATTGATTTGGATCTTTTTGATTTTGAAAGGGCACGTGAGGTTAGCGGTAATAAGTTTTATTATCTTAAAAATGAAGCTGTCTTCTTAGAGCTTGCATTGATTAATTTTGCTTTAAATAAACTTAAACTCAAGGGTTTTGATTTATTTGTAACACCTGATGTTGCAAGGGAATTTATAGTTGATGGGATTGGATTTAATCCGCGTGGCACTGAGAGTAATATTTATAAGATTGAAGATACAGATAAATATCTTGTGGGTACAGCTGAGATTACTCTTGGTGGATATTATTATAATACTATATTGGATCTTAAGTCCCCACTAAGAATGGCAGGACTTTCTCATTGTTTTCGTAAAGAGGCTGGAGCAGCTGGGCAATTTTCTAAGGGACTTTATAGAGTGCATCAGTTTAGTAAGGTTGAAATGTTTTGTCTTTGTAAAAGTGAAGACTCTGAGCGTATTCACAATGAGTTTTTAGCATTAGAAGAAGAGATTTTTACCGAACTTGAGATCCCGTATAGGGTTTTAAATGTTTGCTCTTTTGATCTTGGTGCACCAGCTTATAAGAAATATGATATTGAAGCTTGGATGCCGGGTAGGGGGGATAATGGCGAGTATGGGGAGGTTACTTCAACCTCAAATTGTACAGATTATCAGTCAAGACGCCTTAAGATTAGATATAAGGATGATGGCCAGAGTAAGTTTGTACATATGATAAATGGAACAGCAATAGCTTCAACAAGAACTATTATTGCCATACTTGAAAACTTCCAGGATGAAAGAGGCGGGGTTAGAATACCTAAGAGTTTGGTTAAATATACAGGTTTTGATTATATATCCCCTAAAAATTAGATTTTAAAGTATCTTCTCTTAAGTGTTCAATTGCACTTAAGAGTATTTCGTGATTTTTAAGATTTTTAGGAAAAGGTGCACTTAAAACTTGTCTAAATTTGCGGGCATTTTCTTTAGCAAATACTATGCTCATTATGTGTTTTAATATAGTGCTAATTGAAAGGTGTTCATTGTACTCTTTGATATATTCTACCATTTTTAATAATGTTTCTTCTCTTGTTGGAATTTTTTCCTTTTCTTCTAGGAATTCTCTTGAAATTTTTGCAATTAAATATGGATCCTTTGCTACAGCTCTTCCAATCATGACAGAATCTACATAAGATAGATGTGTTTTTATGTGATCGCTACTATTAATTCCTCCATTTACTTCAATAAATATATTTTTATGCTCTTGCTTCAATCGATATACAAAATCATGTCTAAGTTTTGGGATATTTTGATTATCTTTAGGAGAGTATCCATTTAATATGGCTAATCGTGCATGAACAGTAAAATTTTTTATTTCATATTCCATAATTTTTTCTACGAATTGTTGAAGTTCTGTGTAGTTCTCTTCATGATATTCTCTTTTGTTATTTCTTATACCTATTCTGTGTTTGATTGAGACAGGTTTATTTGTGTTTTTTTTCATGGCTTTCAAGATCTTGCCTACTTGAGTTGGGGTTTGCATTAGACAGGCTCCATAGTTTGCGTTTTGGACTTTAGATGATGGGCAGCCAACGTTAAGATTATATTCATCAAAATTAAATTTATTTTCAAGAATTTCTATAGCTTTTGCAGCATCATTCTCACAGCTTGTTGCTATTTGAATTGCAATTGGAGAATCAGTGGGAGTTTGTTTTACAACTTTATTTAAATTACCCATGATAATTGATTTTGCAGAAATCATTGGAGTGTATAAAGTGACTTTTTTTGATAATAATCTTATCATATATCTAAAGTGTTCATCGGTAATTGCTACCATTGGTGCTACCGATATTTTTCGGTTTATTAACATAGCATAATATGCTAAAATAAATTGTTTAATTTGACAATATTATAATTTTTTTAAAAAATTTATAAAAACCGGGAGGTAAGGATTTATTTTGGTAAAAAGGTTATTAATTTTATTATCGTCTTTAGTTTTTGTGGTAGCATCAGTTATCATATCTAGTGGCATAAAGAATATTGGAATTAAAAATGGAAATTATGTTACTGTTAAGGGCTTGAGTGAAAAAGAGGTGCTCTCAACTTCTGCAAGTTGGAATTTGCAGTATGAGTTGGGTGGAAATACTGTAGATGAGATTAATAAGTTAAATAATGCAAATTTTTTGACGATAAAGAATTTTTTTGTTAGCTATGGGTTTCATGAAGATGATATAACTATGAGAGGTATGGATTTTAATATTTCAAATCATCGTAATGCTCTTTATAAGTATAATGCGTATGTATCCTTAGGTGTTTATACTAAAGATGTTGATAAAATGGAGCAGGCAAGCAAAAACATTATTGAACTTTACAATAAAGGGGTACTCTTTAGTGGTAATGATGGACCAAGTTATTATTTTGACAAGATCAATGAGGTTAAACCTGAAATGCTAGCAGATTCTGTTAAAAATGCATTGTGGGCAGCTTTGGAGTTTGCACAAAATTCAGGTGCTGTTTTAGGAAAAATTAAGACTGCAAATCAAGGATACTTTGAGTTTCTTCCATCTGATAGAAGTTCAGGAAGGCATGAACGTTATTCAAAGAAGATATTAAGGGTAGTTACAACAGTTTCTTATTATTTAGATTAAATTTATTGAAAGGAATAGTGATGCAATTTTTGTGTTCTAATACAGAGAGTGATTTGAAGGAAAAGTTTTTTGATTTTTTTTTAAACAATATTAGTCAAGATGATTTTACTAGTATTGGGGTTTGCGGTGGCCGCAATATTATTTCTTTTCTCAATGTTTTTGATGAGCAGAATTATCCTCTTAAGAAATCCCATTTTTTTTTGGTAGATGAGCGTTGTGTTGAATTAAATAGTGATTATAGTAATTTTAGACTTTTAAGTGAAGGATTTTTTTCTAAAATGGTGGAAAAGAATTTAATCTGTGGTTCTAATTTGCATCCATTTATTTACAGTGGGTTTGATGAGGCGTCATCTATTTATAATTATAATGTTGAATTCAGTTCTAGGTTCACAAGATTAGATCTAAGCATTGTGTCTGTTGGTGAGGATGGGCATGTTGCTTCTCTTTTTCCTTCGAAAAAACTTTTGTTTTCTGAAATGGAAGGATATCAATATGAGTATGATTCACCAAAGCTACCAAGTAAGCGAATTAGCTTAACCCCTAAATCTTTACTTGCTTCTAAGGCTTCTGTTTTGCTCTTTATTGGCCCTGAAAAAAAAGGTGCTTTAGAAAATTTTTTAAATTCAGGAGTTTCTTTAAGGGAATGTCCAGCTAAAATTTTTAAAGATCACCCGCATTTATTAGTTCTTACAAATATTGAGGGGGTCTATGCAGGATCCTAGGCTTTCCAAGTATCAGAGTGCAAAAAATTTGGGAATTAAGGATTTTAAAGATATTGAAAAAGACAAGTTGAATGATGAGTTGTCCGATTCTGAGATACAAGGCTCTCTGCTTAAGTCTTGGGTCAATCTGGTTAAGAGGGGAGGGAGGGGGATTTCTAGTAAATCAAGTTCTACTAATAGAGGAGTTGAGAAGCCGGGGTTTATTCGCAAAGAGAGTAAGGTATCAAAGATAGCAAAGTATTTTTTAGCTATTGGTCTTGAAAAATCAGCAGAAATTATGGCTGAGCTTGATGATGCTGATATAATTGCGATTACTAGAGAAATTACTAAAATTAAGTATATTACTCCTGATGATAAAAAACGCATTATTCAAGAATTTGAAGAATTAGTAAGAAATGAAAAAAAATATTTAAAAATTGATGATAAGTTTACTTATGAGTTATTGAATAAATCTTTAAGTAAGGCAAAGGCGAAAGAGATTTATAAAAAAGTTACAGGAAATGATCCATTTTTGCCTTTTGATTACTTGTCTGGTATTGAGAATGAGCAACTTTGGGCTTTAATTCGAAATGAAAATGTTCAAACACTTTTGGTAATATATAATTATTTAACAAAAATCCAGAAAAAATATGTTTTTTCTATGTTGGAAAAAGATATTAAGAAACAGTTTATTAAAGAGCTTGCTAAGCCAAGACAGATAAATATGGATATGGTTGAGGTTATTTCTGATAGACTTAAGAGCAGATTTGAGATGCAGGGTAAATTTAAGACAGAAAAACTTGATGGTTCTAAGATACTAGTTGATATTTTAAGCTACATGGATTCTGAGGATGAAAAAAATCTTTTGAATAATATTGATATGAAAGCTTTAAATCCCGTTAAAGATAGTGAGATTAAAGAAAAAATATTTGATATTAATGTAATACTTAGAATTACAGATAATGACATGCATAATATTTTAAGGGAATTTACAGATAACGATATTGCGATTATTATTAAAGATAAAAGCAATGAAATTAGAGATAAGATTCTTTTCAATGTTTCAAGAAGACGTAAAGATCTTATCTTAGAAGAAGAGTCTTTTTTGAAAAAGTTAAGAAAGAGAGATATAAAGGCAAGAACTACATCCTTTGTTAATTATATTAAAGAGTTGACACTAAAGGGTGAGTTAATGATATATAGAAAGAATGAGGAGTTTGTTTAGTGAAACTTGATGAACTACGTAAAAAGTATATAGAATTTTTTAAAAGTAAGGGACATTGTGAAATTGCAGGCAAATCTTTAATTCCTGATAATGATTCTACAGTCCTTTTTAATACAGCTGGCATGCAACCCCTTGTACCTTATCTTCTTGGAGAAATGCATCCATCTGGAGATATGTTAGTTGATGTTCAGAAATGTTTAAGAACAGGAGATATTGATGAAGTGGGGGATCTGAGTCATTTAACTTTTTTTGAAATGCTTGGCAATTGGTCTCTTGGTGCTTATTTTAAAGAACTTTCTGTAAAATATAGTTTTGAGTTTTTAACTTCACCTAATTACTTAAATATTTCGAAAGATAAACTTTATGTTAGTGTTTTTGCAGGTGATGAGAGTATTCCTAGGGATGCAGAGACTGCTAATGTTTGGGAAAGTCTTGGAATTCCTAAAGATAGAATATTTTATCTCTCAAGAGAGCATAATTTTTGGGGACCTGTTGGGAATACAGGACCTTGTGGGCCAGATACTGAAATATTTGTGGATACGGGTAAGGAGAAATGCTCAAGTAAATGTGATATTACCTGTTATTGTGGTAAATATTTTGAGATTTGGAATAATGTTTTTATGCAATATAAAAGGGATGAGAATGGAAATTATGAGGAACTAAAGCGAAAATGTGTGGATACAGGCATGGGCATTGAGAGAACAATTACATTTTTACAAGGAAAATCTTCAGTTTATGACACGGATGCATTTAAACCAATAATTGATAAGATCGAAAAAATTTCTGGTAAGATTTATGGACAGAATTTAGAGGATGATAGATCTATTCGGATAATTGCTGATCATGTTAAAGCCAGTTGTTTTATTTTAGCTGATAATTTTGCAGTCCTTCCTTCTAATATAGGGCAAGGTTATGTTTTAAGAAGAATAATTAGGAGAGCTATTAGATATGCCAAAAAACTTGGGATGGAATCTTATGTTTTAGCAGATCTTGTTGATTCTGTTGAAGAGATTTATAAATCTTTTTATAAGGAATTAACAGAAAAGAAAGATTTTATTAAGGCCGAGTTAAATGTAGAGGAAGAGAAATTTTTTAAAACTTTGCGGCATGGTGAGCAAGAATTTATTAAATTAATTCAGCAATTATCATCAAAATCAATTCCTGGTGATATTTCTTTTAAACTTTATGATACTTATGGTTTTCCTTATGAAATAACGGAAGAACTTGCAACTGAATATGGATTTAGTATAGATAAAGCTGGATTTGAAGAGCATTTTAAAAAGCATCAAGAGGTTTCTAAGAAGGGGGGTGATAAGGTCTTTAAAGGAGGTCTTGCAGATTGTACGTATGAGACTACTAAGTTGCATACAGCCACTCATTTGCTTCATAAGGCACTTCAATTAATCTTAGGTGAGCATGTAAGACAGAAGGGTAGTAATATTACTGCTGAGAGACTAAGATTTGATTTTAGTCATCCTTATAAAATGACGGATGATGAGATAAAACAAGTTGAAGATATGGTTAATTTACAGATAAAAAATAAGTTATCTGTAAAACGATCTGTAATGAATCTGGATGATGCTTTGGCTAAGGGTGCAATGGCTTTATTTGGTGAGAAATATGAAGATATTGTAAGTGTGTATGAAATAGATGGTTTTTCAATTGAAGTTTGTGGTGGTCCCCATGTTAAGAATACTGGTGAGCTTGGTACTTTTAAGATACAAAAGGAACAAGCCTCATCCTCAGGTGTAAGAAGAATAAGGGCCATTTTGATTGATTAATACTTAAGGATATTTTTAAGAGTGTTGGAGGATACTTTATGTTTAAACATTTATGCGATTATTTATTGACTCTACATCCTATTTTTTTAGGATTTTTAGGTTCTACTTTTACTTGGTTTACTACAGCCTTTGGGGCAGCTGCAGTTTTTTGTTTCAGAAGAGTAAACAATAAAATAATGGATGCTATGCTTGGATTTTCAGCAGGAATTATGATTGCTGCTAGTTTTTTTTCACTTATTAAACCAGCAATAGAGATGGCAGAAGGACTTGGTTATATTGCATGGATACCGGCAGTTTTTGGTTTTCTTGTAGGAGCATTTTTTATATACATAGTAGATGTATTTGTGCCAGATCTTGATAAACTGGCATTTATTGATGAAGATTTAACAAGACATGGAAAGAAGGACTTTTTGCTTTTTACAGCTGTTACGTTGCATAATTTTCCGGAAGGACTTGCTGTTGGTGTTGCTTTTGGTGCTATAGCTTCTTCTCCTGACCTTCATACTTTAGTTGGAGCTATGATTCTTACATTAGGAATTGGTATTCAAAATATGCCAGAAGGTGCAGCTATTTCTTTGCCTTTAAGACGAGGTAATGTTCCTTTATGGAAGTGTTTTAATTATGGTCAGATGTCAGGTTTAGTAGAAATTGTTGGAGGATTGTTAGGAGCTTATGCAGTTTATACTTTTACTAGAATTTTACCATTTGCTTTATCTTTTTCTGCAGGAGCAATGATTTATGTTTCAATTGAGCAGTTAATACCTGAAGCTAAAAGGAAAGATATTGACAATAAGATTCCAACCATATTTGGAGTTATTGGGTTTGCTTTAATGATGTTTCTTGATGTTTCTTTGGGTTAATTATTCAAAATTATCCAAATTTACCAGTGATGTATTCTTCGGTCTTAGTATTCTTAGGATTGAAGAATAACTCATCTGTTTGGCTTTCTTCTTCAATTTGGCCGTTTAGAAAGAATGCAGTTCTGTCAGATATTCGGCCGGCTTGTTGCATATTATGAGTTACAATTATGATTGTATAACTTTCTTTTAAATTTATTATTAATTCTTCAATTTTGCCCGTTGAGATTGGATCAAGAGCAGAAGTAGGTTCATCCATTAATATTACATTTGGTTCAATCGCAAGAGTTCTTGCAATACAAAGTCTTTGTTGTTGTCCTCCTGAAAGACTTAAGGCATTTCTATTAAGTTTATCTTTTACTTCATTCCATAGTGCAGATTTTATTAGGGATTTTTCAACTATTTCATCAAGTTTTTTTTTGTCTTTAATTCCGTGGATTTTAGGCCCGTAACTTATATTGTCATAAACTGACATTAAGAATGGGTTAGGGGTTTGAAAAACCATTCCAATTTTTCTTCTAAGTTCCAGAACATCAAAGTTATTTGAATAAATACTTTTACCTTCATATATAACTTTTCCTTCTATTTTAACGCCTTCCACAAGATCATTCATTCTGTTAAGTGTTCTAAGGAATGTTGATTTTCCACAACCTGATGGACCTATTAAGGCTGTGATGCTATTTCTTAGTATTGATATATTAATATTATTTAATGCTTTAAAATCTGTATAAAATAAGTTTAGATTTTCTGTTTTAATAATTGCTTTGTCTTGATTCATTTATTTGATCCTATATAGTCTATTGATTAGAAATTTTGATGTTAAATTTATTAAAAGTATCATCATTGTAAGTATTGATGCTGTTGCAAAACCTTTGTCTAAATACCCTTCTTGAAATAATAATAGTAGATGTACAGTTAAACTTCTTGAAGGTTCATTTAAAGCACTTGCAAGACCTAAATTTGTTCCCATTGTAAAAAGGAGTACGGCGGTTTCTCCAAGGGCACGTCCTATTGCAAGCACTATTCCTGTCAATATACCTGGGCTAGAAGCGGGTAGTAGGATTTTAATTATAGTTTCTGTTTTATTGGCGCCAAGAGCAAAAGAAGCGTATTTATATGATTTAGGAATTGATTTTAGTGTTTCCTCGGTTGTTTTAACAATCATTGGTAATATCATTAAAGAACTTGTTATTGCTCCTGAGAGTATTCCCATGCCAAAAATTGGAACAAAAAAGATAAGTCCAAAGAGTCCAAAAATAATAGCAGGAATTGATGATAAGATATCAACACTCATAGATACTGTTTTATAGAGTACTTTATTTGAAGTATATTCTGCAAGCATTATTCCTGTACCAATGCCTGTTGAAATTGAGATTATTGCTGTTAATAGTATGACGTAGAATGTGTTTAAGATTAAATAAGAAATACCTCCATATTTTCCAGAATTTCTTGGAGTAGATAATATAAAGTTTAAGTTTAAAGGCATGCTTTTTTTCATATAATATAATTTGAGAAAGGGTGCATCACTTTTATAGAAAGAATGCCAAGGTACAACCGCAATTGTGCCTTCATTTTCTTCTACTGCTTTTATTGCATTTTGATCATAACTTGAGTATTTTATGATGTTCAATTTGATATTTTTAGATATTAAGTCATTCCAATCTGTCTTTTCTATGAGTAACTTTTTAATCTGATTAAGGCTTAGTATGTCAATAATTTCATTTTCACTTTTTTGTAGTGTTTTTTTGCCCACTAAAATAGACATAGATCTGATTTTTAGGGATTTAATCTCTGGATATTTTTTAAAATCTAATTTTTCAAGATCTTCTTTTGTTAAGTAACCAATAGTACCTGTTGTTTTATTGACAGTTTTTATCATCTCTTCATTAGATTCTATAATCTTTACATACCTGTTGTTAAATTTATTGTCATTAGTAAAAGTTTGTAGTATGACTGTACTTGCCAGGTTTGATTGTGAACTTGCAAGTGGAACTATGTCAATACTTTGATCTGATATGCTTCCCCAATGTGAAATTTTATTGTTGTATATATTATAGATATCTTGAGTAGTAATTTCTTCTGCTTTTATGCTTTTATTAATAATAAAGGCAATCTTAATGATTTTATTATTTAATGTGAATGGTAGAAAATGTTTTGTTTCATCTAAAAATAGTGTTTGTTTTTTACTGGTAAAAAATAGTGAATTGTATACTATATAAGATATTAAAAAAAATAATAGTGTTATTAAAGAATAAGCAATGAACTTGATTATGCAGAATGAAATTTTATTGAACAATTTATTTATTTGAATTGTATTCACTTGATTTTTAGCCTTTTAGATGAGGATAAAATAAAATGTTTAATTGAATTTATTATTATTACTAATAATAACAAGATCAAGGCTGTAGAGAATAAAGCTTCTTTGTGAGTTCCAGATGCGTATCCCATGTCTATTGCGATGTTTACTGTTAGTGTTCTAATAGGTGAGAATATATTCTTTATAAATAAAGGTGAGCCCCCACCAACCATTAAAACCGCTATTGTCTCGCCAATAGCTCTTCCAATTGCTAGTATTACTCCTGCTAAAATACCTTTTCCAGCTGAAGGGATCATTACTTTATATATTGTTTGCCAGTCTGTTGCAGCTAGTGCAAGAGATGCTAGTTTATATGATTTTGGAACAGATTTAAGTGATGTGTATGAGACGCTAATTATTGTTGGGAGTATCATTATGCTTAAAACTATTACTGAGGTTATTAGATTATGTCCTAAGTTATCTTCTCTTCTAAAAGTGTTCTTTACAAGTGTGGCTATAAATGTACTTCCAAAAAATCCATATACTACGCTTGGGATTCCTGCGAGGAGTTCTATTATGGTTTGTAATGTTTTCTGGTAAATGCCTTTGGTTTTCTCAGACAGGTAAATTGCAAATCCAAGTCCAATTGGTAATGCGATTAGAACAGAGAAAAATGTTGTTAAAGCTGAGTTTATAATGAAAGATAAAATTCCGTAAGATTTTTGTAACTTACTAGTAGGATTCCAGTTTGTACTAAATAGGAAATTAAAGATTTTAATTCTATTATGAAGAAAAGGTGCTAGTCCATTTTTGATTATAAATAAGATTAATAATAATATTGTCAAAGTACTAATTGTTGTGGATATAAAAATAAAACAGTTGAAAGCCAATTTAACAGTATTTCTTTTTGTCTTTAGAGTTAATTTCATCCTTTAAAAGAGTTCCCCTATAGAAATCGAACTTTGCTAAGTTTATATTTAAATTAACTTATTAGTCAAGTTTGTCACGATTTTAGTTATTTTCAGTTGTATGAACTTTTATGAACCCTTGTTCTTCAACAATATCTTGTCCAGTTGGACTTAGCATAAAATTGATAAAATCAAGTGTGTTCTGATTCTCAGAAATACTACTTGTGATTGCTATTAGCCTTCTCTTTATATTATATTTATCCTTTATTATTGTTTCTTTTGTAGGATATATGCTGTTTATTGAGAGTGTATGTAGACCTTTTTCTATTGCACCTCTTGCATATCCAAAACTAATGTAACCAATCGAGTGAGGTGTGAGACTTATCTTTTCAATTACTTCACCATTGGATTTTACCACAATACTATCCTGTCTGAATTGAGTCTCCTCGGGATTTTTTAATATTTTTTCAAGGACTAGTTCTGTAATAGATGAGTAAGAGCCTGATGATGAATCTCGGTTTATGAAGTTAATTTTAGCATCAGGTCCGCCGACTTGTTTCCAATTTCTAATACTTCCGTTAAGTATTTTTACTAAATCTTCTTCTGCAATATTTGTGATCTTGACGTCAGGACTTGTAATGAATATTAAAGCGTCATAAGCAATGACCGTGATTTTTGCTCCCTGAGCTATTTCTTCCTCAGTTGCGTCTCTTGAAGAAATTGCCATTTTATAAATACCATCAAATAATCCTTTAATGCCAACGCTGCTGCCTTGGGCATCATAAGTTACTTTAATTTGATCATTTATTTTTTGATATCGTAGGATCATCTCGTCCATAATAGAGGTTGTTGAAGTAGATCCACCAATTGCAATGACATTTTCTTTGCCTTTGTTTGTACAGTTGCTAAATAAAAAAGCTAGTGAAATAGCAAAGAGTATTTTGATAGCTTGCATTAAATTAACTCCTTTTATAACTATATATAATATCATTAATCTTAGATAAGTCAATGAATAGTAAATATTTTGATTTTTTGATATAAGTTATTATGCACATTAAAAATTTGAGGTATTAGATGGGTATAATTAAATCGGGAGAGATTGAAAAAGGTTCTTTTTTGCTTTTTAAAGGCATGCCACATATTGTTCTTGAGCGAGAATTTTCAAAAATGGGTAGGGGTGGTTCCATTGTAAGATTGAAGCTTAAAAATCTTAAAAATAAGTCTGTTGTTAAGGAGACTTTAAAGGGTGCTGATACAGTAGAAGAAATTGAAGTGTTAGAAGTTAGTTCTCAGTATCTTTATAGGGATAGTGATAATCTTATTTTTATGGATTTAGAAACTTATGATCAATTTAATGTTAACTTAAGAGAGGTTCCAAACATTGAGGATAAGGTTCTATTTTTTCAAGAGGCTGGGATTTATTCTCTTGTTAAATGGGATAATGAAGTTATTGACCTTAAATTGCCCCCAAAAGTTGCATTTGAAGTTGTAGATGCTGAGATTGCTGTTAAAGGTGATACTGTAACTAATGCGATGAAGAATGTTACACTGCATACAGGCTTAGTAGTAAAAGTACCCCTTTTTATTAATGTTGGAGATAAAATTTTAGTTAATTCTGAAACTAAAGAATATGTTGAGAGAGTTAAAGAATAACATATTGTTATTATTTTTTATTGTTTTCTGTTCTTGTGAGATGAACTATCCTGATATAAGGGAAATTGATTATGTAATTAATTATTATTTCACTAAGAATAAGCTTGATTATTTTATGACTTTTGATTTTGCAATTAAAGTTTTAAATCCTAGTGATGTGATCAAATTTGTTATTGAGAATATGGATAGTAAGGAATTTATTGAGGTAGTTAGGGATAAATATACTTCTTCTTTCATAGGTTCTGTGCTTGGGGTAGATGTTCTTTATTGTAAGGATTTAAGGTTTAATTTTGCTGATAAGATTTTTGATGATTTTGTGGCACAAGTTCATCTTGTTGATTCTGGAATGAGGGTATATAGTAAAGATATTGTCATAAATTTAAGCTTGTCCGAAGAAGAATTGACTTTAATTCATGATTATATGTATATATCGAAAGATATGGTTAAGTTAAATGAGATTAGTGGTAATAATTTATATTTAATTAAGACTTCTAAAGATGAAATTAATTTTTTATATTCAATTGCTAAGATCGAAGACTTAAAAAATATTCAGCTGGATGATGATAATTTGGATGCTTATATAGGATTTTATCATCTGGGTAAGAATTCTAATTTATTTTTTAAATTAAAATAGTTTGGGCCCACCAGGACTTGAACCTGGGACCACCCGATTATGAGTCGGGTGCTCTAACCAACTGAGCTATAGGCCCCATAGTAAAGACAAACTAAAAGGTCTTAAGAGTGATTAAACACATTTGATGCCCCTTAAAGCTTGAAATACCTTAGATCATTATATTGATTTTTTATTGATTGTCAAGTTCATCGATTTCGTTTTGTATGGTTTCTATTTTTGAATTTAGTTCGTTTAATTTGGTCTCGATTGATTCTTTATTTTTTATGAGTTGTTGCATTTTTGCTCGCACTTTTGCTATTTCTTCTATTTTTATTGCTTTTATTAGATCTTCGTTCAATTTGGATATTTGTTGATTTATATTTTTAATTGTTTCTAACAATGAATTAATTGTTCCGGTTTTATTTAATCCCTTTTCTGTCTTTGACATTTCAACAAATTCTTCGGCAATTTTTTTTAAAATTAATTCTTTATTTGTTTGAGCAATATTAATAGCGCGTTCTATTTTATTCTTAATATTAATGTTGTCTTTTATATTTTTATGTTTTATTGCATTATGTATTTTTACAATTTCTGCTTGAATTTCATTCATTAACTTGTATTCTTCAATAATTTCTTTGCTTAACTCTTTATTTCCTACAAATTCATCAACTAAATTTTCTAAATTTTCTGAGAATAAATGTTCTTTCAATATTTTTTTCTCGAATTCTTTTGCTATTTTTTTTATGTTTATTTTATTTATGATATTTTTTAGTATTAGTTTGGTGTTTATAATAAGCTTTTTGAAGAAATTGATTTTTTCATTGAATTTTATTATTTCTGTAATTTTGTATTTATGTTTTTGAAGTGCCGATTTGGTAAAATTCATTTTGTATTCTAAAATTGCTGAGAGATTATTCGGATATTTGTTTATTATTATTTCAGTAATTTTTTTAAGTTTTGTTTCGTATGCTTTTAGGATATGTTTTTTGCTTTCTTTGTAGTCTTTTCCCTTTTTATATAGTTCTCTTAGTTTATTCTCATCATCTTCTGCTTTGTTTAAATTTACTTTAAGTTGAGATATTTCTTTTTCAATTAGCTTTAAAGATGTATAAGATTCTAATTTTTTAAGCTCTATTACGTTACTGTTTTTAAGCGCCTTTCCAAGTTCAATTAATTTTTTATCTCTTTGTGGTATTAGTTTTTTAATTTTCGATTTAAGAGTTTTGATCATTATCGGCTTCCATGTTTATTTTATTTTCTGTTAACATTTTTTTCAAGCTCAAATTTAGAGATTTTATGGTAAATTTTTCTTCCATGTGGACAATGTTTTAGTTTGAGGTTGAAAAATTCATTTATTAAAAATTGACTAAATTCAGAACTTATTGTATCATTGCGCTTAATAGCTTGTCTACATGCAATAGTTGCATATAAGTCGGCTTCCAGAGAATCAATTGTTTTGCTTTTTCTTGTCTTTAGAAATTGAATGATAACACTTTCATACTTATTACAGATATTGGGAATTGATTCGAGTTGATAAGTTTGCTCCTTTATTTTGTTAACTGTAATATCTATTTTTTTATATTCTTCCAATTCGGTTGCTAGTATTTTATCTGTATCTTCACAGTCTACTTGAAACTCAATTGGTACTAGAAGTTTTTGAATAATTTTTTCTGATTTTATTAGGATTTGATATATAATTTTCTCGTGAAGTGCATGTTGATCTATGAAATAAACTTCATTATCGCTTTCTACTATTAAAAATTCCGCAAATAGTTGTCCCATATATCTAAATTCATGTTTTTCTATTGGTTTTTGGAAATCATTTAGCATTGTAGAAGTTTTTAGAAAAATGTTTTGGATGTAGTTTTTAAATGATGCTTTGTCTTTTTGCATTGGGGTTTGACTTTCAAATTTTACCTTGTCTTCTATTATGTTTGTTATTTTATTGTTTTGAGGTTTGTCTAGAGTCAATGATTCGTTTTGTGTGATTTCATAAGCTTGAAAATCTGAGTTTGTTGGATCATCCTCAGTGTGTAATAGATGAGCATCATTTGTTAGTTGTCTTTTGATTATTATGTTATGGTAGTCTTGTAAAATCTCTTTTTGTTCTCTGTCAAAGAATTCATTAATATTGCTTGCAATTTGTTTAGGAAGAAATGGTAAATTAAAAAATCTTACTTCTTTTTTTTGAGGATGTATATTAAAATCGATATGTTTGGGATCTATTTCTAAGAATAGATAACATATTGGGAAATTTTTATTAGTGAGTATTTTGTTATGTCCATCAATTATTGCTTCGGATAGATTTTTTTCCTCAACAGGTCTTCTATTGGCAAAGATTTTTATGTTTCGTTTGTCTTTCCTTGAGAAATTGGGTGGAGCAAAAAAGATTTTCATTTGTATATTTTCATATTCCGCTTCTATTTTTCCAAATTTATTGTTATCTATTATTTCCCCATATACACTTTGAACCCTATCTATTAAGCTTTCTTTAAAGTAAACTTTTCTCAATTCATTGTTTATATTTAATTTAAAGTCAATACCAGGATGAGTAACAGCTTTTTCTTCAAAAACTTTTAAACACATTTTTGTCTCGATAGAGTCTTTTTTTAAGAATCTTTTCCTTGCTGGAAAATTGTGAAATAAATTTGTAACATCTACTATTGTTCCATTTATTGCGGATTGTTTTTTAAAATACTTTTCAGTTCCATTTTCAACTTCAATTTGGTAGCTGTCTTCTCCCGTAGTTGAACTTGTTATTGTGAGATTTGAACAAATGGCAATGCTTGAGAGAGCTTCTCCTCTAAAGCCTAATGTTTGGATTTTTTCAAGGTCTTGTTCTTCATTTATTTTTGAAGTAGTGTGGGGTAGGTAGCATATCTTTAAGTCTTCTCTGCTTATTCCGCTACCATTATCTGTTATTAGTATTCTTCGAATACCACCTTCTTCAATAAAAACTTCGATTTTATCTGCCCCAGAATCTATTGCATTGTCAAGTAATTCTCTTAAAATAGAACAAGGCCTGTCTATGGCTTCTCCTGCTGCTATTTTTTGTACTAGACTTTTGTCTAAAAATTTTATTTTATTCATTTGCCTATTATTTTCATTATTGTTTGATTTTGTTTGTAATTAGGGAATTTGTTAATTACTTCTTTAAGTATTTTGTCATTTCCATTATCATTATATTCTATTGTACCTAATGCATGTAGAGCTTCTGGGTTATTTGGATTTATTTTGATATATTCTTTTAATTTTTCCATGGCCCTTTTATTATCTTTAAGAGCAAGAAAGGTAGTTGCAAGATTATATTTTGCTTCAAGACTTGAGAGAGCTTCTGCTTTTTGAAAAATTTTTATTGCTTTTTGATAGTTTTTTTGGTTTTTATAAAGTATTCCAAGATTGTTTAATGCTAGTAAATGATTTTTATTGCTAATTTTTTCAAGGATTTCAATTGCTTTTACTTCATTGCCTGATTTTTCATATGATCTTGCTAAATTGATATGAGCCGTAATATTATCAGGGTTTTTTAAAATTACAGCATTGTAGAGTGGTATTGCTTCATTATAATTTTCTTTAGTTAGATAAATGGATGCCTTTAAATATAGATATTCGGGTTTTTTTGGATTTATGACAAGAGCTTGATTGATGGTTTTTAGTGACTCATTAAGATTATTATTTTCAAATTTTGCTATTGCTAGATTATAAAACATAATATCGTTTTTTTCTTTTATTGAAGCACTTGCCTTGTCTAGGTATTTTTCACTGTTTTTAAAATCCCCAATATGATTTGCCATAATTCCTGCTTTTAAAGCGTAATGGGGATTTTTTGTAATTTCATAAGCTTTTTTGAAACTTAAGAAAGCGTTTTGTTTATCATTATTTTGTTCTTCTGCTATTCCTTTTTTGTAGTAGGCATTATCATAATTTTTGTCAATTATAATTGCTTTTTTGAAAGCTTCAATTGCTTGTTTTGGTGTATTTGATAATATTAAGCTTGTTCCTTTATTTGTATATGCTTTTTTGTGTTTTGGATTTAGTGATATTGTTTTATCAAATGCTTTTATTGCTTCTTCATATTTTTTAAGTTTAAATTTCATTATTCCAACTTTGTAGTGATCTTCTGCGTTATTTGTAATACTTGCAATTTTTTCATAAATTTCTTCAGCCTTTTTGAAGTCTTTCTGTTCTTCATTTGCTGATGCTAGCATTTTAAGAGATTGTAAATCTGTTGACTCTTGCTTAGAATGGTTTGCATATGTTTTAGGTTCTTCTTCCATTTTTATTTGATTATCTATTGACTGATCTTTTATGGGGGAAATTTTTTCTTTGGGGTGTTCTTGTTTTAAAAGCTCCTTTTTGAAAGGAGCTTTTTCTGTGCCAGCTGAATTTGGTTCGATATCTTGTTTTATTAATTTAATTAAGAGATTAGCTGCTTCTTGGTTTTTTAGTTTATCAATTAAGTCATTAACTTTATTGAATTTATGACTCAATCCTTTTTTAATAAGCTCATTAAGCCTTTCTTTCGCAAAAGAGGGATTGCCAGTATTAATGTTATCTAATATTTCGTAGAGTACTTTTTTTGTTACATAGCTATAAGGTCTCTCTATTTTTTCGATTATTTGATTTTTAGGAGAATTTTTTGTGTTTGTGCTTTCTATTTTAGTTTTTGGTTTTAAAGTAGGAGGGATTTTGTTAACTTTGTCAATTTGGTTTTTTTTATTTTCTTTAAAGTCTGTATTCTTTTCTATAAGTTTATCTTCGTTTTGTTTGTGTATTTTTATGATTTTGTTTGGAGTGTTTAACTGGGTGGTTTTGGTTTGATTTAGTTCTTTATTGAGATTTTCTTTTAGTTTTTTTAAGTTAAATAGATTTTTTTTATTCTCAATAGATTTATTGCTGTTTAGGTTTGATTCTTGTTGTTTTACTCTTTTACTTGTGTTGTTGTTTAGGTTTTCAGGTACTGTATTTTGATTGAATTCTAGAATGTCTTCGTTTTTAATTCCAATATCATCTTTTCTATCAGCATAATTTTCTATTTTTGTAGTGTCTTTGATATATCGATTATTAAAAGCAATTTCGGAATTTTCATTGTTAATAGGTATGAATTGTTCTTTTCCTTGTATTTTATCTAGTATTTGATTGGCAGCATCTCTTTGTAAATCTTTTGATTCAAAAGGACTGTTGTTTGCAAGTTCTGAGAGAGCATTCTCAAGCATTGCAATATCTGTGTTTTGTGGATATTTGTCTTTTAGAATTTTTGTTATTGAGTGTGCTTTTTTGTAATTTCTGTCCATAATACTATTTTTTACTTCGTTTAGCATTATTTCTTGATTGTTTTTATTTAGTCGTTCTTTATATACGTAATAACCAAGGCCTCCAAATGAAGCGATAAGTAATACTATCAAAATTATTAGTATGGGTAAATTTTTTCTTTTATTCATCTATATTTAACTCCTCTTGCCAATTAATTTTGTCTAATTCAATTAAAGAATTTGTTTTTAAATTATCTTTAAATTTGCCTTTGTCTGCAGGTTCTTTTTTATTTTCTTGTGATTTTTGGTTTTCAGGTTTGTTTTTGTCTGCAGGTTCTTTTTTATTTTCTTGTGATTTTTGGTTTTCAGGTTTGCCTTTGTCTGCAGGTTCTTTTTTATTTTCTTGTGATTTTTGGTTTTCAGGTTTGCCTTTGTCTGCAGGTTCTTTTTTATTTTCTTGTGATTTTTGGTTTTCAGGTTTGTTTTTGTCTGCAGGTTCTTTTTTATTTTCTTGTGATTTTTGGTTTTCAGGTTTGTTTTTGTCTGCAGGTTCTTTTTTATTTTCTTGTGATTTTTGGTTTTCAGGTTTGCCTTTGTCTGCAGGTTCTTTTTTATTTTCTTGTGATTTTTGGTTTTCAGGTTTGTTTTTGTCTGCAGGTTCTTTTTTATTTTCTTGTGATTTTTGGTTTTCAGGTTTGCCTTTGTCTGCAGGTTCTTTTTTATTTTCTTGTGATTTTTGGTTTTCAGGTTTGTTTTTGTCTGCAGGTTCTTTTTTATTTTCTTGTGATTTTTGGTTTTCAGGTTTGCCTTTGTCTGCAGGTTCTTTTTTATTTTCTTGTGATTTTTGGTTTTCAGGTTTGCCTTTGTCTGCAGGTTCTTTTTTATTTTCTTGTGATTTTTGGTTTTCAGGTTTGCCTTTGTCTGCAGGTTCTTTTTTATTTTCTTGTGATTTTTGGTTTTCAGGTTTGCCTTTGTCTGCAGGTTCTTTTTTATTTTCTTGTGATTTTTGGTTTTCAGGTTTGCCTTTGTCTGCAGGTTCTTTTTTATTTTCTTGTGATTCTTTGTTTTTATGATCTTGTTGCTGTCCTATGGTAATGTGTTCACTTCTATTCTTGAGACTTTTGTCAAGTTTTTCAAGAGCGGCCTTTTTATTTCTTAAAAGATCGATCATGTGGAGAATAGAATTTTTTTTTTCACTTTCATATCTTAGTGTAATAAATTGCGAATAATCATGGATTGCCATGCTGTATGAATCCCATGCATTTTTATAATCTTTTTCCTTAAAATTAATTTTTCCTTGTTCAACATAAGAATTTGCTCTGTTAAGAAGTGCTTTGTCATAATTGGGCATATTTTTAACTGAATTGGAATAATATTTGATCGCTAGATTATAATAACCCTCACCTCGTTTAAACATTATGTTTCCCAATTCAAAATATAACTTGTAATCAATGTCTCCTCCTATTGCAATTCCATCAAGCAGAGCTCCTTCTGCTTCTGTTAGTTGATTATTTTCTCTATAAGCTATTGCTAAAAAATAGTATCCGTTTTGTACTTTTGGGTATTTCTGAATAGCCTCACTGAGGATTTTTATTGCTTGTGGATAATTTTTATTTTTTATCTCTTCTTGTCCAATTTTAATTAATCTTTGAGAGTATACTAAATTTGCATTAAGCAGTAAAATAAGCAAGATGATCAAATTTTTAAGCAATAATAAGCATTTCTTCATATCTTTTATAAGTACTATTTTATTACTTTCAAGCAAATATTTCTATATTTCATAGTGTCTTAAAATCAAATTTATTTTGTTCTTTAGTGAAAAGTGTAATGAATTTTATTATTTCTTCTTTTTGTTTGGGTGAGATTGTTTGTTCTTCTTTGAGTGCATCTGGTTTGTAATAACAAATAATATAACATATGGCAGGTAGTAGTTTTTCAGTTTTAAATTCTTCTAATTTAAATAGCAGTTCTAGTTTAATATTTTTATGTAATATCTTAAATACTCTTGTTCTTAAAATTAATGATTGGATGAAAATGTATGATTTACGATAATTTAACCTGTTAGAACTTGTTTTTTGAATTTTTATTATTTCTTGAGGTATTGTGATTTTATCTTCATCAAGGTGTATCATTATTTCTGATATGAATTCAAAATGTTTTTTATCAATATTTGGATAAAAGGATAGAAAATATACCAATATTTGATTTTGAATTCCAAAATTTTTGCTCTTAAAAAAGTTTTTTATATCTTTTGAGAATTTTGTTTTAGTATCTTTATCTGCATAGATGTAAAATGCAATCCATCCGTATGTATCTATTTTTGTTGTATTGTCTTTTATGTAATTTATTATGTTTTGTAAAAATATTTTTTTTATGTATTTATTTTGAAATATTTTTGAACTTTCATATGGGTTGAAATTCATCTTTTCAAAAGATGCAAAGAAATCCTCTGCTTTAAATTTTGCTCTGATCATATTTTCTATATTTGCATTTAGGTTTAGCAGTTTATGTGTTTCAATATATTCAATTGCAAAGATAAAATCTTTCCATTCATTTGGTACTTTGTCTTTAAAAAACCATTCTAGGTATTGTTTTATTGCGGTTTTCTCAAGTGAAAATAAATAAGTTTTTAAAGTATTTTGAAAATCGTTTGGGGTATATTTTGTAAATTCACTGAAAAAGTAATTAAAATTAGAATTTTTATTTGATCCTTTGTAAAAGATTTCATTAAGACTTAAAGTTTTGATTGTTTGTAGGTATTTTAAAATCTCGTCATACTTTAAGGTTAAAACTTCGTCTATTATGTATCTGTAGTTTTTTGTTAAAATTTTATTGAAAAGTGATTTGGATAG
This sequence comes from Borrelia nietonii YOR, assembly GCF_023035795.1. Taxonomy (NCBI): domain Bacteria; kingdom Pseudomonadati; phylum Spirochaetota; class Spirochaetia; order Spirochaetales; family Borreliaceae; genus Borrelia; species Borrelia nietonii. Next base: position 209,151 of record NZ_CP073148.1, on the reverse strand, counting down.
ACACCCTACTGGCCAGTAGATTAAAATAAGTAATTTTTTTAGTTTGATTACTCTACTTTGTTTTTTTCTTAAGCTTGATTTAAATAATCTTTGAAATGATTGATTGTATTTTATTATGCATCTAATTTTTTCCTTGTTCCTATGTTTTACAGCTATTAATATATCTATTGTTGGTTCTAGATTTGTTATTTTTAAGTTACTAGAGAAATTTAATATTAATTGTTTATATAATTCTTTTTTTTCTTGTGTGTATTTGTTGTTATTTTGCATTTCAATTATTTTTAGAAAGTTGGTGGAGTTTAATTTGTATGTTATTCCAGGTCTCTTACTAATAAGATTTGTTTCTTTCTTTATTTGTAATAAATTTTTTCCTCTAATTATTTCTAGAAGCCAGTTCTTTATTTTTTGATTCTGTGTTTCCTCATAATAATATTCTTCAAGTGTGATATTTATTTTATTTTTTTTAAGTTCATAATCTTGACTTATTTTGATAAGGTGTTTAATTGCTTCTTCGTTGAGTTTGTAGAGTTTTGATAAAATGCTGTATCTTAAAATTTTTTCTTCTATGTTTATATTTATGTATTTTTTTAATATGCTAAGAGCATCATAAAACCCTTGGCATTTTGTTGATATTTTCATTTAGTTCCTTAGTGAGTCTTTGATGATTTGTAGTAATTGATCATTGCGTTTTGCAATTTTGATTATTGCTTCTAAATAACCCCCAATATCACCTATATCAAGTCTTTCCCCTTCTATTTCTTTGTATAATACTTTGTTCTCAGACATGAGTTTTTTTAAAGCATAAATATGATGATATTCCCCTTTTTGATGAAGTTTAAACCCTTCTTCTAAAAATTTGAAAAATTCATGGGTATATAAGAATCTTCCAATAGATGCTTTATTGCTTGGTTCTTTTCCAATTTCTGGTTTTTCTACTATGTCTTTGACATGAATATTGTCTTTATTTAATTCTATTACTCCGTATCTGTTGATATCTTTGGGATTTTCAATGACAGATAATATGTTTTTCCCAGTTTTTTTATGCAATTCTATTAGTTGTGCTGTTAAGGGTGGGGATCCAACATGCAAATCATCAGGGTATGCAACTATTACACTTTCAGTTCCTATCCAGGGTTTCACCTGCAGTAAAGCATGACCTGTGCCCATCATTTCATTTTGCCTTATAAAGCTAATATTAATGTCTTTAAGTTTAATTTTTTTTAGCAAATCTTCTCTATATTTTTTAGTAAATTCAGTCTCAAGTTCAATTTCTCTATCAAAGTAATTATCCAAAGCCCCCTTTCTTCTTGAGGTTATTATTAGTATTTCTTTGATTCCAGAACTAGTAAATTCTTCAATAATGTAATCGATTGCTGGTTTGTTTAAAATTGGTAGCATTTCCTTTGGAATAGTTTTTGTAATGGGTAAGAATCTTGTTCCATACCCTGCAGCTAAGATAATACCTTTCATGTTTTGTCTCTCTTAAACAAGATTATATCAAAATTTGAATTATAAATATTTAATTTTTTTGAAAAATGATTTAAAATTTGTCCTTATGCATATAAGTGCAGGTAAGTATAAGGGATGGAAAGTTGCTTTTCCTAAAATAGGTGGTGTGCGTCCTGTGATGGCTATTGTTAGGGAAGCATTTTTTTCTATTATTTTTAATCAGATTGTAGGATCAAGTTTTCTTGATGTGTTTGCAGGTACGGGGATAATGTCTCTTGAGGCTCTAAGTAGGGGAGCTAGTCTTGCTCATCTTGTTGATTATAATAAATCTTCTAAGAATGTTTTGATTAAGAATTTTGAGGTGGTAAGTGAACCTTATAAGTTTTGTTTTAAAAAGGCTGAATTGTTTCTTAAAAAAAGTGATCTGTATTATGACCTTATTTATCTTGATCCGCCTTTTGGTTATTCTTTTAAAGAAAATTTACTTAAGATAATCTCAGCGAATGAAAGTTTAAATAAAGATGCAAAAATTATTATTCATTATCCTTCAAGGGAAAATTTGGACAGCAGTATTTTAAGGCTTTCTAAATATGATTCTAGAAAATATGGGGGCTCAAGACTTGATTTTTTTAAAGTTAGTCCCTATGTATAGGATTATTAATCTTGCATAGAAATTAAGAGTTGAAATTCATCACTTTTAAGTTCTTCAATGTTGTGTCTTAATTCAAATTTATCAGTGTTTTTAAAAGGACTCTTCTTAATGTCCCCATTTTGTCCCTTTATGATGATTTCTCTAGATTCAAGGTTTAGTAGTATATCTCCAATTTTGTAGGATCTGTCCTTTTGTTTTATGATGGACACAATAGGCAAAATACCTGTTGTGTACTTTATAACGACTGCTTTAAATAGAGGTTCCTCGTAATCCTTTGTATATGCATTTACTATTGTTCCATAATCAAATGGTGCAAGTATTTTTAAAAAATTTTTTAGCATTTCTATGTCAAATTTTTTGTTTTTTAAATATTCTTCTGGTTTGTCCTTTTCCCAATAGTATTTTTCACTGTTTTTAATTAAAAATTCAATGGCTTCTAGGGGATTAACGGATTCTTTGATTATTATTGGATTAACCATTTCATCATAAACATCTATTATACAAAAAATTCTAATGAGTTCATGGGTAAATTTTTTTGTTGTTGTCTCTGAACGATTTTTGATGTTAAGATAGCTTTTTTGTCCATTTATTATCATTTTTGTAATAGCAGAAATATCCTCTCTTAATCTGAATAGATTTTTAGAAACATTAATACTTTTCTCTAAAATCTCTATTTTAGACATATATTGTTCTTTTGTGTCTTTGTTTTTAAGACTAATCTTTTCTCTTAATTTTTGTAATATTGTGGTATGCATGAGTCCAATTGGGTGTAATAATACTCCAAGTGCAGCTTGTAGTATTATGTCATTATCGTAGAAGAATTCTGTGAATTCTGTGTAGTTCGATTTGTCAATGAAAAATTTTAATGTTGATCGTGGAGCATCTTTTGCTGCCCTTTCTTTATTTAACTGGGCAATAGTTATTAAAAAGTAGATCGTAGTATCAATTGCATGTAGTAATATAGAGTCGCCTTCTGTTTTGACTTGTTCCCTGAAAAATTCATAATCTCTTCTGATTGAGTGTAGATATAGTTTTTGTATTGTTTTTGTGTTATCAAGATTGTCTTTGTCTATAATTTTTTGGAAATCAAAATAATCATATATTTTGAGTAATATTTTTTGAATAGATATTATTTTGTGTTTTGGTAAAATCTTGAAACTGCCCTCAATTATTTCCTTGAAGTAAATAGGATCAGGTTCTCTTTCCATTAGCGTATTTAAATTAATTAATGTTTTCCTTCCAGTTATTGTAAACATTTTATCTTTTTCTGAAAATGGTTTATATATATCTCTTAAGGCTTCTATTAGTTCTTCTTTGAAAGAATCTATTTCATTGTTTAAAAGTTCTTCATTAACTGTATTTATTAGCTTTTCATGTGGAATATTTTCGTGATTATTTATTACTGGGATATGTGAAACATTACCTTTATTTAAGAGCTCGATTATTTTTTCATTTACTCTTGTACTGAGCTTAGCTAAATTTCCAATCTTTGAAAAAATTATGTCCTTTTCTGTTAAATCTTCTACTTTTTTTATTTCTTTGAGAATCATTAGGAGTCCTCTTAACACTTTAAGTATTGTTGTCTAAGATAATTGGATTTGTGAGACAAAGATTTTGTCCCATGCTTTACCAATTGAGATGCAGCTATACTTATTATATAATTTTTATATAGCCTCTTAACAGCTGAGACTTAAAGTTTATCTTTTCTCTTTTTAATTTTGGCTGCATTGTTATAGACAAAACTTTTTAACTTATATTGCCACCGAGGAGAATCGAACTCCTGACACAAGGATTTTCAGTCCTATGCTCTACCAACTGAGCTACAGTGGCTAGGTTTTCTTTTTAAGATCGTAATTTTTATTAACAAAAGTAATTCTTTCATAAACAAGGGTTTTTGTCAATAAAAATTGATTCAATTTTTGTAATTTTTCACTAAAGTTTAGTATTGGTGAAATTATTATTTTAAGTATTTATTAGAATGGGCTCAACAATATTAATTAAATATTGACCCATTCTTTGTAATTTACTTTTTGCTCATTTTAATGTGTTATTCTTTAAATATTTATTCATTTAATATTCTGTTTTAAATGAATTTTTCATATTAATTTTTTTATTTTTTATTATGTAAGTATTTAAAGAAATCCATATCTGTTGAAAATATTTTTCGTTTGTCTTTAAGAGTTGCCTTGTAACTCTCTAGTGCTTGCCAAAATTTGTAAAATTCAACATTTTTACTATAAGCACTTGCATAAATTTTTGCAGCCTCATGGTCTCCTTCAGCTTTAATTTTGGCTGCTTCAGCTTTTGCTTCACTTAATAACTTTAGCTTTTCTTTCTCAATGCTACCAAGAATTTCCGTTTTCTCAGCAATTCCTGTACTTCTTTGTTCTTCTGCAACTTGTTGCCTTTCTGAAATCATTCTATTATGTACAGAGTCGATTAAACTTGGATCATAGCCTATTTTTCTAATAAGAACATCGACAATTTCAATTCCATTGTCTTTTGTATTTTGATTGGAAACCTCGATTATTTCATTTTCAATTATTTTACGACCCTTTGTGATCTTGTAAGTTGTATTATCTGTAACGTCTTGTGGTGTTAAAATTCCATCAGATAGACGTTGAATTGGATCATTTGAACTTCTAATAATTTCAAGTAAAGGATACTTGGCAATAACACCTCTAACTGCAGGTTCAATAGCTGCATTGATTATTGTGGAGGCTCGGTTCATTGTTTTGATCGCTGTATAGAATTGATTAATATCTACAATTCTCCACCTAGCAGTTGTATCTATCCAAATTAATTGTTTTTCTTCTCCTCCTGTTGGAATTCTTTGAGGTTCTCCATCCCATCTAAGTATATTTTTGGGAAATATTTGTACATTTTCAATAAATGGGATTTTATATTTAAGTCCTGCCGTGTTTTCAGTTCTTTCAATTTTACCAAGTCTTGTAGTAATTGAAATTTCATTTTCTTTTAAAATATAGAGTGGTTGCATTATAGCTAACGATATTAATCCAAATGTTAATGTAAAAGCTAAGATCTTAGCTATAGAGAATAAAAATCTTAGTATGTATTTCATCTTACTTAACCTCCTTGAATGGAAGGAAATTATTTAAATTTTTGTCAATTATTTCAATGTTGTCTCTGCTCTCAAGAATTTCCCTCATTGTTTCGTTATAGATTCTCTCTATTGTAATTTCTGGATTTTGGATGTATGCATTTAGAATTGCATTAAAGATAGTAGTATCAGCTAGTGCATTATTTATTCTGCTTTCTTTATATCCCTTAGCTTCTTCTATTACTTTAAGTGCTTCTCCTCTAATTTTTGGGATAATTTGATTAAATTCTTTCCTTCCCTCATTAACAAATTTATTTTTATCTTGAATTGCAATATTAACATCTTCAAATGCCTCATAAACTTTTCCCCTTGGTGGCATAGCATTTCTGATTTGTACTTGCACAATATCAATTCCTAAATCATATGTTTTTATAATTTCATTCATAGAGGCTTTTACTCCTTCTGTAACACCAACCCTATTATCATTAATTATCTCAAAAATAGTATTGTCTCCAATTAATCTGTTCATTGATGATTTTGCAATATCTATTATGGTTTTTTCTGGATCTTCTACTTTAAATATGAAAGAATATGGATCACTGATTTTATATTGTACTAGCCATTCAACTTTAATTATATTCAAGTCACCAGTAATAATTATTCCTTCATTTTCATCCAAATTAGCTTCTATGTTATTGTTTGCATTAAACCCAAATTTAACTTCTTGTACGATCTTTACTGGTACAATTGCTTTTTCTTCAATTAATGGAATTTTTATATGTATTCCCGGCTCAAGTATTCTATTTAACTTGCCAAGACGCAGGACAATGGCTTCCTCAGATGGACCAACCACAAAAATATTTGCAATTGTTATTATCAATATTATTACTAGTATAATTAAAATTATCATGTATTCATATGTTTTATTGAAAAATTTTAAGATGTTATTTAACATTTTCCCTCCTTTTTGTTATTTATTTCCAAAAAATCATATATTTTTATTTTTAAGTCCTTTATATTTTAATTTTTCTTAAAGTGTATTTTGTGTTTAAGTTGGACTTTAAGTAATATAAGATCATGTTCCAAGTATTTTTATTCATTTTTATTCCTTTTCAAATTTTTTAAATGTTATTTTTTTGATTTTGTGGTTCTGTATTTCCTCTATTAAATATTCCCCATGTTCTGTATTAACCTGTTCTCCGCCCGTGGGTATTTTATCAAGTAAATCCATGATGTATCCTCCAATTGTGTTTATGTAATCTTTGTGTTGAATTTTTATACCAACTGTTTCCTCAATCTCATCAAATGTGGTCTCGCCTGATATTAGGTAGATGTTTTCATCTTTTTTAGTAATAAGTTGTTTTTTTTCTTCGAAATCATATTCATCAAATATTGCGCCAAAGATCTTCTCTACTATATCTTCTATTGTAAGTATTCCTGAAAATCCTCCATATTCGTCAATAACAATGGCCATTATTTTTTGTTTTTGTCTCATGATATCTAGTATATCTTTTATCCTCTTGTTTTGCTGTACAAAAACAGCAGGTTTTACAAATTTAATAATGTTTTTTTCAAGTTTTTTTTTACTTATTTCAATTAGGTCTTTAGTTATTAAAATTCCTATTATTTGTTCTCTATTTTGACCTTTATATACGGGAATTCTCGAATATCCTTCTTTTTTAATTAATTTAATTTTGTCTTTTAATTTTGATGTGCTTGATAGTGAGAATACTTCCGTTCGGTGTGTCATAACCTCAGAGGCTCTGACTTCTCCTATGTTTAACATTTTTTGCATGAATATTCTGTCGTCATTTTCTAATATCCCCAATTTTTCGGCTAAAAATAACATGTTTTTTATGCTATCTTTAGTCATTTTTTGATTTGATTTTATTTTGCATAGGCTTAGTAAAATTTTAACTATTCCATTAATTACGTATATTGCTGGTGTGAATATGATTGTTAATATCTTGAGTAAGATTGAGGTTGATAAAACTATGCTCTCGTTATTTAAAATTGCAACCTGTTTAGGGAATATTTCTGAGAATATAAGCACTATTATTGTTATGATTCCAGTTGATAATGCTAGTGCATTGTTTCCATATTTGTCTAGAACAAATTTTGTTGTAAGGGCACTTGCTGCTATATTTGCAATATTATTTCCAATGAGAATTGTTGTTACGAGTTTTGATGGATCTTGGGCTAAGTTGTATACCATTGTTCCTAGTTTGCCTTTTTTCTTTATGTCTTGAAGTTGGATTAGGCTTAATGATGTGTAGGCTGTCTCTGATGCTGAGAAAATTGCCGATAGCATTATAAATGTTAATATGATTATTAATTCTAACATAATTATTATTTTAGTTTATCTTTAAATCATTTTCTTTAATTTTGTTTGTCTTTGTAAAAAAAATTATGCTGGCTTTTATTTAAGGCTTACAAGGCGCCGACCGGAATCGAACCGGCGAATCAAAGTTTTGCAGACTTTTCCCTTAGCCACTTGGGTACAGCGCCACGCTAAACATTAGTTAGTTTATTAAAAAATATTTAAATTGTAAACAGTCCCTTTTAATCTTTTGTGGTTTAAGTATTTTCTTTTTACATTTTTCTATAAAAATAAGTTTTATTTTTGTAGAATTTATGAGTATGAATAGAAAAATGCTTAATAATGTTTTATCTAAGTTAGATAAGAATATGGTAAAAGAGGTTAGAGGATCTTGTGAGGTAGAAATATTGGGCCTTACGTATGATTCAAGATGTGTTTTATCGCGTTTTGTATTTTTTGCTCTTCCAGGGCTTCATTTTGATGGTCAAAAATTTATTGAGTCAGCAATTCAACAGGGTAGCAATGTTATTGTTCATACTAATGATATTGATTCTTATGAACCCAATGTAACATACATTAAAATTGATTCTTGTAATATAAAAAGATTTATGTCGAATTTCTCTCATATTTTTTATGATGAGCCTTCAAAAAAGCTGAAAATTATTGGCGTTACAGGAACTGATGGCAAGAGTTCTGTTTGTTTTTATATCTATACCCTATTAAAATCTATGGGTGTTAAGGTTGGTTTTATCTCAACGGTATTCTTTGAAGATGGAAGTGGAACTTTAGTTAAAAATCCTTATAGACAGTCAACCCCAGAGTCAACAGAAATTCATTTAGTTTTAAGTAAAATGGTAGAGAATAATGTTGAATATGCTATTGTTGAATCGACTTCGCATGGTCTTGATGCTAGGACGTCAAGACTTATTGATATTTCGTACTCTGTTGCTGTTTTAACTAATATTAGCCATGAACATCTTGAATTTCATGGTACGATGCAGCATTATTTGAATGCTAAACTTAATCTTTTCTCTTCTGCAGATGCTAATGGTGGTTTTGGTATTATCAATATGGATGATAGTAATTTTTCTGTTTTTTTAGATGCTATTAATAGGGCTTATACATATAGTTTAGAGAACAAAAATGCTGATTTTTTTGTAAGTAAGATTAATGAACAAATGGGTTTTATTGAGTTTGAGTTTTATCACAAAAACATTAAATATGATGCTAGGGTTAATTTGACCGGTAGTTTTAATGTTGAAAATGTTATGGCGGCTTTAATTGTTGTTAGTCAAGTTATGAATATTCATATTTCAGAACTTATTGATAAGCTTGTAAATATTGAGGGTCTTTGTGGACGGATGCAAGGTGTTGATTTTGGACAAGATTTTTCTTTAATTATTGATTATGCGCACACACCCGGGGCTTTTCTTAAAGTTTTTCCTATGTTTAAGAGACTTGCAAAGAATAGATTAATTTCGGTTTTTGGTTCTGCTGGGGAGAGGGATACTTTTAAGAGAAAGGTGCAAGGAGAAATTGCTGATAGGTATTCAGATATAATAATACTTTGTGATGAAGACCCAAGAAGTGAGGATGGTATGCAAATAATTAGAGACATTGCGGAAGGAATTTCAGGAAAAACTTTAAATAAAGATTTATTTTTCATTCCTGATCGGAGAAGAGCAATTGAAAAGGCAGTAGATATTGCATATGCTGGCGATTTGGTAGTTACTCTTGGCAAGGGTCATGAAAGCTCAATAATATATAAGGATCGCAGTATTTTTTGGGATGAGCAAGCTGTCATTAAAGATATTATTTTAAATCCGAGAAATAGGGGTTGATTTGATGAGGAAAAATCTTATGTTAATATTTGGGGGAGTTTCTTTTGAGCATGAAATTTCTCTTAGGTCTGCTTATGGGATTTATTCAGCTCTTATGAAGCTTGATAAATATAATGTGTATCCAAGTTTTATTGATAAAATTACTGGGATTTGGTATTTATTAGATTCCGTTCCTGATGTTCCTGAATTAATTAAAAGAGATAATTCTGCCATTATTAGTTTAATTCCTGGTTGTGGGATATTTGTAAATGATAAGGCTCTTGAAATTGATGTTGTGTTTCCTATTGTTCATGGGAGAACAGGTGAGGATGGTGCTATTCAGGGATTTTTAAAAATGATGGATATTCCTTGTGTTGGTGCTGGTATTTTAGGGAGTGCTATTTCTATTAATAAGTACTTCTGTAAGCTTTTACTTAAAAGTTTTGATATTCCTTTAGTACCCTTTATTGGGTTTAGAAAATATGATTATTTTTTAGATAAAGAAGGAATCAAAAAAGACATAAAACAGAGTTTAAATTACCCTGTAATTGTTAAGCCGGCTATGTTGGGTTCTTCAATTGGAATAAGTATTGCATATAATGATACTCAGATTGAAAAATGTATTGAAGATGCTTTTACGTATGATTTAACAGTTGTTGTAGAGAAGTTTATGAAGGTAAGGGAGATTGAATGTTCTGTTATTGGAAATGAGCAGATTAAAATATTTACTCCTGGTGAAATTGTTGTACAGGATTTTGTATTTTATGACTATGATGCTAAGTATTCTACAGTTCCTGGAAATTCAGTTGTCTTTAATATTCCTGCTCGTCTTGACATGAAATATTTGTTAGACATTAAAGAATATGCATTCTTAACTTATAAATGTTTGGAACTTAGGGGCATGGCAAGGATTGATTTTTTGATCGAAAAAGATACTGATTTAATTTATGTTAATGAAATAAATACAATCCCAGGATTTACAGATATTTCTATGTTTTCTAAGATGTGTGAACATGATGGACTTGATTATGAGTCTTTGGTTGATAAATTGGTAAGTTTGGCTTTTCAAAGTTATGCAAAGAGAAAGGAGAGAATTGATTTTAAACGGTTGGAGAACTAATTTAGCTTAAAATTTTTTAAATTTTCAATTTCCTTATCATTTTGGAGTTTAAAAAAGGGATCTTGATCATATTTTGCAGATTTTGGAAGTATTCCGGAATACTTTATTGCGTATGAATAATCTATGTTAATATTCTTAATTTCTTTTTTGGTTTTCTGATCATATATTTTTACGTGGTGTTCATTAATATCAAAGTAAGCAAAAGCATCATATTGAATTTTCTCTTGAGATTTAATCGTAAAAGTTATGTTTATTGTGTTTGATTTAATATTATTTACTGTAAATATTATATTGTTGGATGCTATTTTATATGGTGTGTTGCTTTGATATATGATAAGTTCGGATGCATTTTTTAGGAATAGATGAATGTGTTTTGCAATCTTATTCGTGGCAATTTTAATTTCATAGATAGTTCTCTCAGCAGCATCTATTTTTTGAAAAGATAAATCTATTAAGTCTTTTTGTATTTTAATTTCCTTTTTTGCATGTTTTTTATTTTTGTCTAAGTTTAAATTAAAATCTTTAGTTGAAATTTCAATTGTATTTCTATTGTCTTGTAGGTATTCTACGCTAATTTTGTTAGTTTTTTCTGGAAAGCTTATTATTTGATCTATTTTTATTGTTGAAATTTTTTCTATGTCGTGTGATATTATGGTAATGGCGATTATTAAAAAAAGAATGATAGATTCAATCTTTTCAGATTTGTTAAGTTCTTGTCTTATTGTTGCAGTTTTGTGTTTTAAATGTTCTACAATGTTGGTAAGTATTGCTGAGAAGAGTGAGATTGATATGAAATAACTTAGTGCAATCGGTCTTGATATCATTAAGGTTGTTTGTATTGATGTTATTAGCATAAGATTTGTTATCCACATAAGCATTATTACTATCTTTTTTAAAATTTTTCCTTTATTAGGAATAATGAATATTAATATGTTTTTTAAGATTATGGTTAAAATAAATTCTATTTTGATATATAACACTATAATAAGCTCAATTATGGAGATTGATATTGCTAAATATTTGAGTTCTTTAAGGGTTAAATGTATTTTAAAGTTATATGTGAAGTAAGATATAAGATTGAAGTTAAATAAGGTTAGAAAAAAATTTACTAGATATATTGGATTTATAATGTTATAGTCTATGAAATTTTCATATGCTTTTAGCATTTTATTTGTAAGTAAAGTAGAAATATATGTGCTTAGGAATAATATGAAAAATAGTTTTATGATTTTATGATAATTTTCTTTTGTTTTTCTAAATATGATACTAGTTTTTTTAAACCTTGTGATGAATATTAAGATAGTGAAATTGTAAATAGCATATATTATTATGATAAGTGTATTTTCATTTATTATCCATTTTTTAAACAGGGTATTTATAATAATATAGTGCAGTGCATTTTCGTTTTGGATATTTTTTTGAGATTTGATTGCCTCTTCAATTGATTTGTAAATGTCACAAAGATTATTATGATTTATATGTGTTAAGAATGGTTGTTTTTTATTGTTGCTTATTATTAAAATTGGAATTTCTTCCTTTAAATACAAGTTATATATTTCATTGATATTCTTATCATTTATTTTTGATACGTTAAAGTTTACTTTATTGTTTTCAAATGCTTTAATAAAATTTTCTAAAAAGCTTAGATTTGTTTTTGAGTTTATTATGTTTGATTGATTTTTAAAGTCTATTAAATTATTTTTTTTCTCTTCATTTAACATTAAATATATTGTATTTGTATCTTTTTCAAGAGTATTGTTATTTAATAATAACCTGCTGCTTATTGTTGATATTTGTTTGTGCGAATCGTCTTCTATAAAATAAATGTTTAGGCTGTTCTTGAGCCCTTTGTTTTTTAAGTTATTTATTAATGTAATTGCAATGGCAATTGCCAGATTATTTTTTAAATTGTATTGTATTTCGATTGGGATAATAATATTATAATTAGTTTTTTCTCTGCCTTTTATCTTTGCGTGAATTGTTTTTTGTGAGTATCCAATAAATCCAATTTCTTGGAGTGAGTGTTCTTTGTATTGAATCTGATTGTCTAGAAAGTATTGCTTTATGTAATTATAAATATTGCCTATTCGTTTTGTTTGTTCTAAGGAGTCATTTAATTCATTGATTTTTGTAATATGTTTTCTTATTTGTTTGCTACATTGTTCTCTCTCGTCAGCTTTTATTATTTTATGTGGAATTAATGTGTGTATTAAGATTAAGAGTAATATCTTAATTATCATAATTTTTTATGTCTTCTTCTACTTGCATTATTTGGAGTACATTGGGATTTTCTTTAAGTGAAGTGAGAATCATTGATATATTTTTTTCATTTGATGAGATGATTATGTTGATTATTCCATGTCCATTTCCACAGTCTTCTATTTTCTCACTAATAAGTCTTACGTCAAAGATTGTAAAAAGGTTATCTAGATAATTAAAAAGACCTTTGAAATTTTTTAGGAATATTATAATATGATATACTTTCCTTGTTGGTGTTGCTTCCCATTCTACTTCTACCAGATGGCTTTTTTTCTGATGTATTATTTCTTTACAATGTTCTTTGTGAACTACTATTGTGTCTTTTTGTATTATTCCGATGATATCTTCACCTGTTAATGGATTACACTCAGAAGCTATTGTAATACTTTTTAGTTTGTCTTTTGTTAAAGATTTGAACAGACTGAAGAGTCTTTTTTGTTCTTTATTCTCTCCAATAAGATATGCAATTATGTTATTATCTACAAATATTGTATTATCATTTTTATTAAGCCAAGATCGAATTTTTGAGCGTGCTTTTTTTGTTCTGACGCTATTGAGCCAAATTACATCAGGTTTTGCTTCTGGAGAGGTAAATATTTCAACAATTTGTTCATTTTTTAATGGTTTAGTTAGTGAGCTAATTTTACCATTGATTTTTGCATAAAGTGCTTGGTCCCCAATATCTGTATGTATTGTGTATGCAAAGTCAATTGAATTTGAGCCAAATGGAAGTTCTACTATTTCTCCTTCTGGTGTATAGACATATATAAATGTGTTTAAGAGTTCTTTGTGTATGTCATGCATTGAATATTGATTTTTGTTAACCGATTCTTGTTGCCATTTTTTGATTCGGTTGATAAATGATATATCATCTGCTTTTAATTCAACTTGTTCTTTGTAAAGCCAGTGAGCAGCAACACCATATTTAGCAATTCTATCCATTTCTTCTGTTCTGATTTGTATTTCAATTAATTGATTATCTTCAGGTATTCTGACGGTAGTATGTAGAGATTGATATTTATTCTCTTTAGGGATTGCTATGTAGTCTTTTAGTCTGCCAGGTATTGGTTTCCAAACCTTATGTACGATTTCTAGTATTTCATAGCATTCTTTTTGTTTTTTACAAATTATTCTGATTCCCAGAGTATCAAATATTTGAGCAATATTATTATTTCTTGTTTTCATTTTTCTAAATATTGAGTAGAAATGTTTGGAACGTACTGTGATTGCGACATCGATTCCAATTTTTTTAAGTTCTTTTTCTATAATTAATTTTCCTTTATATAATTTTTTTTCTCTCTCTATTTTTGTTGCGGATAGAAAATTTTTGATTTCTTTATATTCTTTTGGATAAAGATATTTTAATGATAAATCTTCAAGATATATTTTAAGGGATGAAATACCAAGTCTTTCTGCAATTGGTACGTAAGTGGCGAGACAGTCTCTTGCAATTCTTTCCCTTCTGTTTTTAGGTAAGTGAGAAAGTGTTGCCATATTATGTAATTTGTCTGCAAGTTTTATGATTATTATTCTAATATCATGAGTCATTGCAAAAAACATTTTTGAAATGGTATTTGCTTCTTTGATTGCTCTTGTTTTATTGTGTAGGTCATGAATTTTAGTTACACCATCAATTAGACTTAAAACTTCTTGATCAAATTCTTTAATTATTTCTTCCTTTTTAACACTCGTATCTTCAAGAACATCGTGCAGTAAACCAGCTATTATTGTTTTAAAGTCTAATTGAAATTTTATGAGAAATAATGAAACCATTATTGGATGGATTACATATGGCTCTTTACTCTCTCTATATTGCCCATAGTGTAATTGTTCTGATATTTCAAGAGCTTTAAATATTAGTTTTTTTTGAATCTCGTCTTGATAAGTATTATTGACAATTTTTCTAAAGATATTTTTTAGTTTATCAATATCATTGATTTTAAGTAAGTATGCAATTTCATAGACTTGTATCATGCTTTATCCTTAAGACCAATGCCCTTTCTCTGCTTTCAATGTCATATATGGTTTTCAAATGTTCAAAACCTTCCTGGATTGCAAACTTTTTTAGAGATTTTGTTTGCCATGGAGCCATTTCTATTATTAAGAGTCCATTTTTGGTGAGCTTGTATTTTGCCTGTTTTATTATTTTCTTTGGAATTTTAAGCCCATCTCTTCCAAATCCTAAAAGAGCTATTCTTGGTTCTTTTGCTAATTTTTCCTTTATTTTTAGTTCATCTTTATTTAAATAAGGGGGATTAGCAATTATTAGTTCAAACTCTTTATCTATGTATTTTAACAGATCTGAATGTTGTATTTCTATATAATTTTCTAATTTTAGTCTTTGTGTGTTTTTTAATGATACTCTCAAGGCTTTAGTCGAAATATCTGATAGTGTTACTTTGCGTTTAAGATAATGTGCAATTGTTAAGCCAATACACCCACTCCCGCAACATAAATCTAAGATTTTATTTAAGTTGTGCTTTTTAATTTGAATTAAAGCTTCTTCTACTAAGCATTCTGTATCTGCTCTAGGAATTAGTACATGTTTGTTTATGTAAAACTTGATTCCCATGAATTCCTTTGTTCCAAGTATGTAGTTTATGGGCGTGCCTGATTTTATGCTGTTTATTTGATGCAGTAATTGATATTCTTCTTGTTTTGTTAAATTTTTATTTATATTTGCAAGAATTAATTCTTTTCGATTCTTTAAGATTTTTTCAAGTAGTAATAGAATCTCAAGAGTATTTAAATTATGTTGTTTTGAACTTTTTATTGCTTCGTTTATTGTCATTAGAATAAATTAAATTGGATTATCTTTTAGTGCTTGTTCTTGAAATTTTAGAGCTAGTGTGTCGAGAAGAGAATCAAGTTCTCCTTGCATAATTTCTTCTAGTTTATAAAGACTAATGTTTGCTCTATGGTCTGTTACTCTGTTTTGTGGAAAATTATATGTTCTAATTCTTTCAGACCTATCACCTGAGCCTACTTGTTGCTTTCTGTCATTTGAGCGTTGTTCTTGTTTTTTGAGGTCTTCAAATTCATAAAGTCTGGCTCTTAATATTTTCATAGCCTGATCTTTATTTTTATGCTGACTTCTTTCATTTTGACATTGTGCCACGATCCCTGTAGGCAAATGTGTAATTCTAACAGCAGAGTCTGTTGTGTTTACATGTTGGCCCCCAGCACCAGAGGATCTGTAAACATCTATTCTTAAATCTTTTTCATTAATTTCAATATCGGTATCTTCAATTTCAGGAAGTACAGCAACGGTCGCTGCTGAGGTTTGAAGTCTTCCATTGGATTCTGTTATAGGAACTCTTTGAACTCTGTGTACCCCGCTTTCATGTTTTAGTTTTTTAAATACATCTTTACCCTTTATTTCAAAACTTACTTCTTTAAATCCACCAAGCTCCGTTTCATTAAAGTTAATGAGCTCTGTTTTCCATTTTTTTTTCTCAGAATATTTTGTATACATTTCATAAAGATTATGTGCAAAAAGCGCAGCTTCTTCTCCTCCTGTTCCAGCTCTAATTTCAATAATGATATTTTTACTGTCATTTTCATCTTGGTGTAATAGCAGTATTTTGATCATATGTTCAACTTCATCTTTTTTGAGGTTTAAATGTGTTAATTCTTGTTTTACGAGTTCTTTCATTTCTAAGTTTTCTTCTTCGGACAAAATTTTTAAATTCTCATTGATTTGGCTTAATATGTTTTCATATTCATCTTTTTTTTCTTTAATTTTTTCTAGATAGTTATATTCTTTTACTGCTTTTGCATATTCTTTTTGGTTTTTCACTAAATTTATGTCTTGTAATTTTGCTTCAAGTATTTTTATTTTGCTTTCAATGGGACTTAATTTTTCTAAAAACATCTTAATTTTCTCCTAGTAAAGTAGTAATATTTTATCCTACTTTTGATTTTTTTTGTTATAATTGCCCATGAATTTATCTACTAGGCTTTATATGCAATGCAAATAAATAAGTTTAAGTATGCAAAATTAAGTATATTTTTTTAATTTTTTATATAATATGTTTATTGAGATTGGATGTTAAAGATTTATTAATATCTTGATATGTTTATATATGAATATGACTTATATGTTTTTTAAATAGCATATATGAAGTGAATGTTATGTCTTTAATAAACCAGTTTAGAAGGGGTATTTATGTTAGACAAGAAACTTTTATGTGATTTTGGGGATATCTCACAAATTTCTGATAATGAGCTTCTTGATGTTACTGAAAAATCCAAAAGGGGATATCAGTTGATAAAAGAAGAGAGACTTTCTGAAGCAGAAGAATTGTTCGATGATATCTTACAAAAGGATGATGATAATAATTATGCTCTTGTTGGACTTGGAGACATTGAAAGGAAGAAGCGAAACTTTGATAAAGCTATAATTTATTATCAAAGATGTCTTGCTAAACATTCAAATAATAATTATGCGCTTTTTGGTTTGGGAGATTGTTATAGGAGTTTAGGTGATTATAAGAAGGCCACAGATGTATGGGAAGAATATTTAAAATATGATTCTGAAAATATTACGGTTCTTACAAGAGTTGCTTCTTCTTATAGAAAATTAAAAAATTTTCAAAAATCTAGGCAATCGTACTTAAGAGTATTAGAGCTTGTGCCTGATAATGATTATGCTCTTGTTGGTATTGGACATTTGTATTATGACTTTAAGGAATATAAAGAAGCGTTGAAATATTGGCTTAAGATGTATGAAATAAATCAGGTTAAGATTGATGTTCGTGTTTTAACTTCGATTGGGAATTGTTATAGGAAATTAAAGGAATTTAGTAAGGGAATTTATTTTTTTAAAAGAGCTTTGGAAATCTCACCAAATAATTTTTATGCTATTTTTGGACTTGCTGATTGCTATAGAGGAAATAAAGAGTATCATGAAGCCTTAAAATATTGGCTTACAATAATAGATCGGGATCCAAAGAATAATTTGGTTTTAACAAGAGTGGGGGATACGTATCGATACTTGAAAGAGTATGATAATGCACAAATTTATTATAAAAAAGCCCTTGATGTGGATTTCGATATGTTTGCCATACTTGGTCTTGCGCTTCTTCAAAAAGAACAGGGGCAGTATGAAGAGGCATTGTCAGCTATTAAAAATCTAATAAAAACCAATCCTAAAAATTCAATATTGTATGTAAATGCTGCTGAGTGTTATGAGGCATTAGGGCAGATTGGAGATGCTGTAGATATTTTGTCAAGTTTCTTGCAACTCGGAATGAAGAATGTTACCATTATTGACTACATTAATAACCTTAAAAAGAAGATGGATACATGAAGCTTGATTTTGAAAGATCTATTTTTTTGCAAAAGTTAATAGATACTCATGTTCATTTTAATGAACTTAATAAGAATTCTATCGATATTCATTATCTGATTGATGAATGTTTTAGAAATGGATTTGCTTATTTTCTTGATGTTGGATTGCATCCTAGTGATTTTTATGAGAGAAAACATCTCTTAGATACTTATCCTAATATTGCACTAACAGTTGGGATTCATCCTTTAAATAAGGCTTTAAGCGATGATTTTGCATTGATTGAAGAGATTTTAGCAAAGGAAAACGTTGTTGCTGTTGGTGAGATTGGCCTTGATTACCTTAAGGCAGGGAATAAGAGTTGCCAGATTGAAGCTTTAAGTATTCAATTAGATTTGGCTAGTAAATATAAAAAACCTGTTATTTTGCATGTCAGAGAGGCTTATGATGATATTTACAATATCATTAAATCTTCCAATTTCGTAAGTAGAGGAATATTACATTGCTATTCTGGTACCTATGAGTATGCTAAAAAATTTATTGATTTTGGATTTAAGATATCTTTTGCAGGTAATTTAACTTTTAAAAATTCAGAGCCTTTAAGGGAAGTTTTAAAAAAATTAAATATTAAAGATATCTTAATTGAAACAGACAGTCCATTTTTAGCTCCAGTTCCTTTAAGAGGTAAGATTAATGCCCCACTTTTTTTAGGATATACATGTCTTGAGATAGCAAAAATTAAAAATTGTGATGTAGATAGTGTTGTAAATGCGCTTTATGATAACTTTAAGGATTTATTTAAAGATTTGATTTGATAATTTTTTATTAGTAATTAATGTTTTTGTTTGTTAATTGTTACTTGTTAATTTACATAAATATATGTTGGTTTATGATCAGATTTATGATGTTTTGTTATAAATGTTGAATTCGTATTGAAAATTTTTATTAATGTTTTTTGTTATTTCGATTAAATCAAGTTCATTAATGCTGATTATGTATTTTGCATTAATTTCTTTGAAATCTCTTTTATTATTTCCAATCAATATAAATTCTATTTTTTTAAAAAAGGCTGATTCTGCTAATTTTTTTAAAAAAACGCGATTATTCTTCATTGAAAATAGAAGTACACTTGTTATTTTGGGAGTAATCAAATTTTTTAAGTACTGAATGTTTTTGTCATCTATTATAGTAATGTTTATATTTTGCTCTTTTGCACTTTTCTTCAAGTGTTCCGAATCTTCTTGATTTAGTGTGTTGTCTTTCATTATTAATGAGGTTGTTAAGTCTATTGATGGGTCATTGAATATAAAATCAATTGCTTTTTTTAATGAAAACTTTACTCCAGAGAGATAGAAGGTTTTTTTTTTAATTGTATTAACATTAATTATATCATTAAATATGTCATTACTTGATTTATGTGTTAGGAGTATTTTTTTTACATTATTTAGTTTGTCTTTAATAATTTCAATATCTTTTTCATTGATAAAGAGTGTTTCCTCTTGTATGAATGGAGTATTTTTAATTTTGAAAAAATATTCTGTTACATCGGAAAAAATTATGATATAACTAAAATCTTTATCTGTGATTTTACTGTTTTTACAACTAAAACATAAGGTAAAAATCATTACAATAATAAAAGTCTTTATTGTATGTGGCATTATTTTATATTTCCAATGGCTTTCTTATTCAAGATTATGATTCCTAGTAATATTATTGATGTTATTAGAGCATAGATTTGTGCGTTAATTAAAATTAATACTTTTAAAAGTGTGATGATTGCTTCTAAGATTAAGATAGGAACAAAAATCAATTGATACCCATTTATGTTTTGTGTTATATGAAGGCGTATTCCTTTTTCGCATATCATTGCTGTAAATATTAATTCTAATATATGTAAAAGCGGTATTTTGATATATTCATATGTGCCAAAAACTTTACTATTTGTTATGATGAGTGCTAAATTTTTTGAAAGTAGTAATCCAAATGCAAAGTATATTAAAAATATTGGATTTTTTTTAAGCAATGAGTTTGGATTGAATGTAAAAAAAAATGTGAATATAAATAATGGGAAGACATAGTAATAGATTTGTTCTTTAATGAATATTGAATATGCTAAATTGAATTTTGTTTGATAGCTTATGAGCAGGTTCTTATATAATATGAATTCTTCTGTTAGATATAGTAAGGAAAAAATGGTCATTGCAAGTAATATTGATGTTGAATTGATATAATTTTGTCTGATTGGCTTTAATTGAGGATGTTTTATTAGCATGTATATTTTAAAAACTAAAGGTAGGCTTGCTAGTAAAAATATATTCATAATAAATAAATTTTACTTTTAAATTATTCATTAATCAATGAAATTTTTACTTTTTAGAGTTTTGAGGAATTCTTTTTCTTATTGTGTTTAAGAGATATGTCTTTGAATTTACTTTTTAGAGAAGGTATATTAAAATTAGTTATTGATTAATGCTGTTTGAGGAGTGAGTATTTTTAAATGATAAATAGAAGTGCCGGTAAGGATAGGGATAGGTCAAGATCAGGTGATAAAGAGTTGCGAATTAATCATAAGATTAAGGCCCGTGAGGTAAGGGTTATTTTTGATGATGGGACTCAATCTGTTTTGCCAATTGAAGATGCTATGAGATGTGCTAGAGATGCTGAGCTTGATTTGGTTGAAGTTTCTCCAAATGTATTGCCCCCTGTTTGCAAGATAATTGATTATGGAAAATATAAATTTCATCAGGGAAAGCGTCAAAAAGAACAACGAAAAAATCAAAAAATAATTAAACTTAAAGAAGTTAGGATGCAGCCCAAAATAGATACTCATGATCTTGATTTTAAGTATAGAAATATTTTAGGGTTCCTTGAAGAAGGCAATAAGGTAAAAGTTACTATAAGATTTAGGGGACGTGAACTTGCTCATACTCATTTAGGCTATGGAATTTTAGAGAGTATTCTTGAAAGGATAGGTGATGCTAATTATATTTTAGAGTCGCCAGCTAAGATGGAAGGTAAGACAATGTTTTTAATTATTGCGCCTAAATCTAAGAAGTAAGTAATAAGGAGATGTGAATGTCAAAAATGAAAACATGTAAAAGTGCAAGAAAAAGGTATACTTTTACTTCAAAAGGTAAAGTTAAATATAAGAAGCAAAATTTGAGACATATTTTAACAAAAAAGTCTTCAAAAAGAAGAAGGAAGTTGGGTAAATCAGGTTTAGTTTCAAGTTCTGAAACTAAGAGAATCAAGACCTTATTGCCTTATGCTTAAAATATTGATTCTAAGGAGATTATATGGCTAGAGTTAAGAATGGGATAGTTCACGTTGCAAGACGAAAGAGGATCTTAAAGAAAACCAGGGGGTTTTGGGGTACTAAGAAAAGTAACTATAAAAAAGCTAAAGATACTCTTCGTAAAGGCATGATGTATGCTACAAGAGATAGAAAGGCTCGTAAGAGAGATTTTAGAAGTTTGTGGATTGTAAGGATTTCTGCTGCTTTAACGGGTATGGGCATCACTTATTCAAGATTTTTTGAAGGTTTGAAAAAGTCTAATATTAGACTTAATAGAAAAATTTTATCTAATTTAGCAATTGAAGATATTGAAACTTTTAAAAAAATTGTTTATGAAATAAAAAATTAAAAACTTCCTGAGAAGTTTAATTATAGGGATTAGAGTTATTTTTTGCGACATCTCACTAAATTTGGGGATTTAAATATTTTTTTAACGGATAGTTGCATAGGCGAACTAAAAGTTAAGAATGAAAGTCCCATCTTTGAAAATAGCGCTAAATGAAAATATTCCTATGTTGGCTTCTTGGGATTTATTTAAAGGGATACTGTTGTGAAATTTATTTCTCTTAATAATATTAGAAAGCAAGATAGTCATATATATTATAGGAGCGTATATTTTGCTGACGCTTTTTATGAATATAAGGGTTCTATCGAGACTAAGCAAGTGAAATTTACAATAGAAGTAACTCCTTTGGGTGAAAAACATATCACTATTGATTTTTTAGATCCTTTAAATTATCCTGTTCTTAGTTTAATGATTGCAATCAAGAGACATGTCATTGATCTCGATATCAAAGGTGAGCTTCCTTGACATTATCTTTTAAAACAGAAGATGAAATGATAGATTTTTCTAAATCTTTTTTTAATCCTTTACCTATTGGCAAGATATTTGGTCTTTGTGGTGATATGGGTGCTGGAAAAACAACCTTTTTAAAAGGTTTGGCTTTAAATCTTGGCATTTCTTATTTTACAAGTCCAACTTATAACATTATTAATGTCTATGAGTTTGTGGATTTTAAATTTTATCATATTGATTTGTATCGTTTAAATATTTTAGATGAATTTGAACTTATTGGTGGAATGGAGCTTCTCTTAGATATGTCATCCATAATAGCTATTGAGTGGCCAGAGATTATTATTGATGTTTTGCCAAAGAATAGATTGATGTTTTTAAAATTTAAAATAAAAGATACTAGTAGGATTGTAGAATTTAGCGATGAATACTCTTGCAATTGAATATTCATATAAAACTTTGTTGATTCATTTTGAAATTAATGGTGAGGTTTTTTCTATAGTTAAGAGTAAAGATGAGATTAATTATGCTATTAGTGTTCCAAAATTATTTAATGATCTTGTATTAGAAAGAGGTATTGATCTTAATAATATTGATTTACTTATTAATTCTTCTGGTCCTGGTTCTTTTACAGGTTTGAGAATTAGTTTAAGTTTTATTAAGGGACTCTCTTTAGGTCTTTCAATTCCTTTTGTTAATGTACCTACTTTTGATGTTTTTGCAAAATTAGTTAACCCAAGATCAAATACATTGACTTTAAGCTTTACAGCGGGTAAGTATTTTCTTGGATGTTATAGGAATGGTAAATTATGTAGCAAAATTTTTTGTTTTTCTGAATTAGAATTATTTAAGTATTTAAATAGTCTTGACTTAAAATTTGTTATTGTGGGTAATGGTATTGAATTTATTTATGAAAAACTTAAAAATAAATTCAAGATTATCAGTGATATGGGTTCTTTTGGTACTGTTTTAACAGAGCTTGGTAAGTTTAAGTATTTAAAAAGCAGGCAGGGTGATGATATTTTATCAGGACCCTTTTATGTAAGACTTAGTGATGCTGAGATTAATTCTTATTTATTAAAATAATCAAATAAATTTTTAATTTTATGTATGTTATTTTTGTCTTGTAAGATTGATTTTTTATTTTCTTCTTTGATGATATCATAAATTTCAGATCTAAGTATTTTAATATTTTCAGGAGCTTTTATAGCTATTTTAACACTGTCTTTTTTTATTTCTAATATTGAAATTTCAATGTTAGAGTCTATTTTGATGCTTTCGTTTGCTTTTCTTGATAATACTAGCATATTTATTCCTTAAAGACTCTATATCTAAGATAATGCTCTTCATTGGTAGATATGGCTTGTTTGCCAATTAATTTCTTTTTGTTTAATATGATTGGAGCTTTTAAATTAGCCGTTATTTCTTTATAGGTTTTTACATGCATATTTATTATACATAGTATGACTTTTTCATCTTCATTTTCTGCTTGAATATCTAACCAATCTTTTTCCTCTATATTTGGCAAATATTTTTCTAAAAAATTAAAGGGTGATGTTACTAAAAAATTTATTTCTCCGTTTATTGATTGCATGATAGAGAAAGGTCTGTATTCAGAATCTTTAATGATAAATTCTTTAATCTCTTCAAATCCCAGTATTCCTTCAGGAAAATTAAATTTTATACTAAATTCATTTTTCATTTTATTTTAGAAAATCTAACAATGTTGTTTGCATTATTCTTGCAGAAACCCCTAGAGATACCTGATAAGCTAAACTTGTCATGTTAAGATCTGTTATTGCTTTTGTTACATCAAGATCCGTATATTTAACCATATCATCTTTCATATCCATTATTTCTTTACTGATCCTCTCATAACTTAGATCAAGTCTGTTCTCTTTAGTTCCAAGATCAGCTAATGTTGCAGAAATTTTATTTAAACTTTCATCAATTTCTGCCAAACTTCTACTTCCAATAAGTTCCTCTCTATTTTCCTCTAGATTATCTCTTAGATCAATTAAACTATCAAAAATTGTTCTACTTCTAACTTCAGTATTGTTTGCAATATTGTAAGGGGGTTCTTTAGTATCATTATTTTGAGTCAGAATACCTAGATCTTGTAGTACTGTTGAACCCTCTTCTGTTATCCATATTTGATGGGGTGTCGTTGTTTTTATGGCTATTGAATTTAAAACACGATCAAGAGTAGCTTCAACAGGAGCATTTGATTCATTGATCTTAGCAATAATGTCAGCAGCTGTATCCCCTGCTGTTAATGCTATTTCAATATTATCAATATAGATTTTTGTGTTTTCTTTGACAATAAATTCATTAACATTTTTTGATGATGTTATGTAGTGATGTTGTGAAAAAAATATTTCGCTTCCAGGATAGCTGGTTGGGATATAAATTCCATTATATATTTCGGTTGTTTGTTTCGCTTGATTTCCATTGTAGTCTACTCTTATTATTTGAGTTTCTGCTCTATTTTGAGTTAGTCTGTTTATTCTGTTTTCTCTAGTTACTTTGAATGCTTCAGCATTGATTTTAGTTCCTGCAAATATGCTGTATCCGTTTGCCCCTTTTACATTTGCTATTGCAAGGACATCTTCAAGTATTGCATTTATTTCTTTTGCTATCATTTTTTTATCACCAGCTCCGTATGTACCGTTTGCTCCTTGGACAGTTATTTCTTTTGCACGAGTTAAAATATTTGTCAGGGATTGCAAATACCCTTCCATATATCTTAATTTTCCTTTTGCACTGTTGATATTCTTGGCATAGGTGTTAAGCTTAAATATATCACTGTCTAATCTTATTGCATGAGTGACGCCTGTTGGGTCATCTCGCAAGCTTGTAATTCTTTTGCCACCTTGGTATAGACTTTCCAAAAGTCTTGTTATTTTTACTTCTTTATCTGTTGAAGATGCTTTTAAATTATCATATGTTAAAGGATGACTTACTCTGTTTATCATATATTATACTCCCATTTTATTTATGATTGTATCTATTAATTCTGCAGAAACGGTGATGAATTTACTTGCGGCAATAAATGATTGTTGAAATTCTATCATGTTTGCTAGTTCTTCATCTTTATTTACACCAGATATTGATAGTCTTAAATCAGTTAAACTTTTAAGTATTTGTTCTTGACTATTTTTTGTAACTTCTGCTATTTGTCCTTTTATTGCAATATTGGAAGTTGTGTTTGCGAAGTAGTCGTTTAGTGTTACGTTCTTTCCAATCATGATTTGTGAGTTTACAAAAGCCGCAATACGTAATGCCGCCCCATTATCTCCAATAGGCGTATTGTTTGTTGGAGTTCTAATTCCTGATGCAATTTTTGATGGATCTTCTGAAATTTCTTTAGATACTTTAGTCCATGCGGCTGGATTTTTTAGAGGAGATATTGAGTAGCTAACTGTATTTGTTAGCTGGTTAGTAGTATTAACGTCTTGGTAGTTATAAGCACCCCCAGCCCCCGATGCATTTAAAATACCTGTGTAAGTTGTTAAAAATAATCCAGAATCCTCAATGTATCTAATTCTAAAGATAGCACTATCTCTCTCTTCTTCTTTAATTGCCTTAATTTCAAGTTTTCCTTTTGCATTAATTCTTGCAGTGACTTGTGAGTTGGAGTTATTTATTTTATTTATGACATCTTGAACGGTATCTGTTGTAAGGTAGGGTATTTCTATGAAATCATTTTTATTGATTGCTTGAAATCTTAGTGTTCCTGAAAATCCTAGTTTTGCTTCTGGGAAAATTTCATTTGTACTGTTTATTTTGAATATATGAACAGAATCAAACTGACCATTCCCATTGCTGTCATATCGTCCACGCTCATCGGTTAGCTTGTATTCTTGATCGAAGAAAATTCTTCCACTTTTTTGATCAAGACCGTGTCCTGATATATGAACTTCATTTACAAGCTCTGTGATATTAATTGCCATGTTATCTATTTCATTAATCTCGTTTTTAATTTCGTTGTCCCTTACATTAATAATAGCTCCTAGTTTTCCCGTATTAATATTAGCAGGTTCTCCATTATTCCATAAAACATTCCATTTGGTTCTTGTAGGCCCATTGGCTGCTTCCAATATGAATTCATTTGCGATTGTTCCTTGAATGAGATGTTTACCTTCTGTGTGAATTAAAAATTCATTGGGATCGCGCTTATTTTCTATGGAGATACTAATTAAATTGCTTAGTTTATCAACTATTAAATCTCGTTCATCCATTAAATCATTTGGCTGATCTTTCATGGCTATTGCTTTTGCAATTTGCCTATTGAGATCACTGATATTCCTAAGATAGTTATTTATCTCTTCAGTTGTAATTTTTACCTCGTCATTTGCCATTGTGTATATTCGATTAAGAGAGTGGAATCTGCTTTTTACTGCTTCTGCAAAAGATTGTCCGCGTTCTAGAATAATATTTCTTTCAGCCAATCCTTGAGGCTGTCTTGATAAATCCTGCCAGCTATCCCAAAAATCATTTAATCTTTTTCTGATTGATTGTTCTTCCGGTTCATTATATATATTCTCAAGCAGAGAAATAAATTTATCTTTCAAATTCCAATAGCCAAGGCGGTGTGATTCTTCAGCTATTCTTATGTCAAGCAAATCATCTCTTATTCGCTCTATGGATTGCACCATCATTCCTTGGCCCAGTTGACCGGTTTTGTTTGCTCTATTTAATTGAGGAGCATAAATTGGCATTTCAGTTTTCATTATAACTCTCTGTCTTGAATACCCAGGTTTTGAGGCGTTAGTTAGATTATGACCAATTGTATTCATAGCATCTTTGTGTGCAAATAAACTTTTCTTTCCAATTTCTATTCCTGAGAATGTTGAATCCATTTTAAACTCCTTGAGTAATTAAAGTTTTTTGTTTATTAAAACGGATGCTTCATTTAAGTTCCCGCTTTTTGGCCCATAAGGGTTTTTATAAGTGATATTTTCTACACTTTCTTGAGCATCTTTAAAAATTAGATCTAAAATATCAAGTGATGTTTCCGCGTAGCTTGATATTAAGTAATTTAAGTTTTGAATATTCAGTACCCCTATTCTTAATCGATGAAAATAATTATATATCTCTTTTTTATAGACCGAACACAGTTTTTCTATAGCCATATAAGTTGATTTAAATTTTTCATGATCTGTAAATTCTCTCCAAATTTCATCTCTCTTTTCCTCTATATCTTTAAATTTGTGAAGATAAATGTTTGTTTTATTTATTGTTTCTTTAAACATCGTTTCATTTTTTTCATCAAGATATTTTTTTATATTGAGGTACATATCATATATTTTTTCTACTAAAAGAACTTCTTCTTGTAGAGTATTTTTCAATTCAGTTTCTAATTCGGTTTTCATCTTTATAGAACAAATTATAAGTGAAATTTATAATATTTACAAATTAGTTATTTATCTTATGTATTGTGTTATGTGTTGTGTTTTTGAATTTTTCCTTTTATTGTTAGTCTTTGCCATTTATGCTATGTTATAATTTTTACAGTCTATGAGCAAGCTTTTTCAAAGAGAAGATGATATTGTTGCACTTGCTACACCTTTTTTTAGTAGTGCTTTGTGTGTGATTCGTAGTAGTGGAGTTTCTTCAATTGAGAAATTTTCTAAGATATTCTCAGATCCTAAGCGATTGCTTGAGGCACCTGGTCATACGATTCATTATGGGTATATAATAGATAAAGAAACTTGTGAAAAATTAGATGAAGTTGTTGTTTGCCTTTATAGAGCTCCCAAAAGTTTTACAGGCCAAGATTCAATAGAGGTTATGGCTCATGGCTCTCTTATTGGTATAAAGAGGATTATAGATTTCTTTTTGAAAGTGGGATTTAGAATGGCTGAGCCTGGTGAGTTTACTCTCCGTTCTTTTTTGGCTGGAAAACTTGATCTAACTAAAGCAGAGGCAGTAAATGAGTTAATTTCTGCTAAAACCAATAAAACCCATGCTCTTGCTGTTAATAACCTTTCAGGTTCTTTGTTTGCTAAGATTGATTTGATCAAAAAAAATATTTTAAATTTTCTCTCAGCGCTTAGTGTTCATCTTGATTATGAAACCGATGAATATGAGGTTGTTATTCCTTTTGATGCTATTTCAAAAAGTGGAGATGAACTTAAGAGGTTGATTGATTCTTATGATACTGCAAGGAAGTTAGATCATGGAATTACATTAGTGTTGGCAGGTTCTGTTAATGTTGGTAAATCTTCTCTTTTTAATTTGTTACTGAAAGAAGATAGGGCTATTGTTTCTTCTTATGCTGGTACTACAAGGGATTACATTCAAGCAAGTTTTGAACTTGATGGTATTTTATTTAACGTTTTTGATACAGCAGGACTTAGGGAGACTAGTGATTTTGTTGAGCAGTTGGGTATAGTTAGGAGTAATTCTTTAATTAAGGAAGCATCTTTAGTTCTTTATGTTATTGACTTAAGTGCAAGATTAACAAATGACGATTTAAAATTTATTGATTCTTATATGGGACATTCTAAAGTGCTTTTTGTTTTAAATAAGATGGATTTAGAACAAGATAGCCAGACAGTTGATTTTTTTAATTCAGGTAATATAAATTCATCAAATTTAGTCAAGATTAGCACCAAGACTTTATTTGGCATAGATTCTCTTTATGATAAGATAAGGTCATTGACATGTTTTGATTATATTGATATTAATGCTTATGATGTTATCGTATCATCAAGTCGTCAGGCAGAACTTTTAAAGAAGGCTTATACTTTAATTATTGAGTTGTTAGATAAAATAGAACAAGATATAAGCTATGATATGTTGGCATTTGATGTTTATGAGGTGATTAATCTTTTGGGCGAAATAACAGGTGAGGTTACTAGTGAGGATGTGCTTAACGATATGTTTAAGAATTTTTGTTTAGGAAAATAGATATGGATTTTGATGCTATTGTGATTGGAGGAGGACATGCTGGTATTGAGGCATCTCTAGCTCTTGCAAGATTAAATTTTAAGACTCTTTTGATTACTCAGAATTTAGATACAATTGGTAAACTTTCTTGTAATCCGGCTATTGGTGGACTTGCTAAGGGAAATATGGTGCGTGAAATTGATGCTCTTGGTGGAGAAATGGGATGCCTTATTGACTTTAGTATGATTCAATTTAGGATTTTAAATAAAAGTCGAGGACCTGCTGTTCAGGCACCGCGTGCTCAGGCTGATAAATTAGTATATCAAGTTAAGGCAAAAGAAACATTGGAGAGACAAGATAATCTTGATCTTTTTCAAGATACCGTTAGTGATTTTTTGCTTAATTCTATGAGAAATAAAATTGAAGGTGTTATTACAGAGAGAGGTAATAAATTTACATCTCGTGTTGTAGTTCTTACAACCGGAACTTTTCTTAGAGGTAAAATATTTATTGGTGAATATAGAGCTTGTATGGGGAGAATTTCTGAGCCTGCTGCTTGTGGTCTTGAAAAGATTTTGCTTAAGCTTGGATTTGATATGGGCAGACTTAAGACAGGTACTCCTGCAAGGGTTCACAGGAAGAGTATAAATTTTGCAAAAACAGAA
This sequence comes from Borrelia nietonii YOR, assembly GCF_023035795.1. Taxonomy (NCBI): domain Bacteria; kingdom Pseudomonadati; phylum Spirochaetota; class Spirochaetia; order Spirochaetales; family Borreliaceae; genus Borrelia; species Borrelia nietonii. The sequence goes on along the minus strand of NZ_CP073148.1, from coordinate 179,533 downwards.
ATTCAATTTGGAGATTCTGATATTATTCCTTTTTCCTTTTCAAATACTAAGATAGATAAAGCCCAACTTTCTTGTTATATCACTTATACTAATAAGAAAACCCATAAGATAGTTAGTGATAATATGCATCTCTCTCCGCTTTATTCTGGTGAAATTGTTGGAAATGGCCCAAGATATTGTCCTTCAATTGAAGATAAGATAGTGAAATTCAAAGATAAAGATAAACATCAAATATTTATTGAACCTGAAGGATTAAGTACTGAGGAGATGTATCTTAATGGGTTAAGTTCATCTTTACCTGAGGATATTCAAAAAATATTGATTAATAGTATTGATGGACTTGAGAATGCAGTTATTACAAGACCTGGATATGCTGTTGAGTATGATTATATCAATCCTATTGAGTTATATGCAAGTCTTGAAACTAAAAGGGTTAAGGGACTTTTTGTTGCAGGACAAACTAATGGATCATCAGGATATGAGGAAGCTGCAGCTCAAGGGTTAATGGCTGGAATTAATGCAGCACTTAAGCTGCAAGGAAAAGATCCAATGATCCTTCCAAGAACTAGTTCTTATATTGGGGTTTTAATTGACGACCTTGTTACTAAGGGAACTAAGGAGCCTTATAGAATGTTTACCTCAAGGGCTGAACATAGACTTAATTTGCGACACGATACTAGTGATAAGAGGTTGATTAGGTGGGGATATGAGGTTGGACTTGTTAGTGAGGAAAAATATTCTAGATATTTTTGCAAGGAGAAGCAAGTAGAAGAAATTAAGGAACTTTTACGGCAGAGGCGCCTTAAGGAAAAGGAAGCTAGTACCTTACAGTTAAAGAAACATATAAATAAAGATTTTTATCATATTATAAAGGATCCGTATGTTAATTTAAGTGATCTTCTTAATATAGATCCTAAGTTGAATGCTTCAAAAGTGATTCTTGAACAGGTTGAGTTAGATATTAAGTATGAAGGTTATATTAATAGACAAAGAGATTTGATTAGGAAAATGAATAATCTTGAGCTTATTAAATTGCCCCTTGATTTTAATTATGAAATTGAAGGTTTATCTAGAGAGGCTAAGGAAAAATTTGTTAGAATTCAGCCAGCTAATCTTGCCCAGGCAAGTAGGATTTCTGGTGTTAGAAATACGGATATTCAAGTTTTACTTATATATTTTTCAAATCCTAAAAATAAGGTAGTGCTTGATTTGGCTTTATGATCAATTATTTTGAACTTTCTTTAAAAAATTTGGGAGTGCCCTTTACTTCAGAAAGTATTGATAAGTTAAAATTTTATATAAAGAGGGTTTTATTATTTGGTAGTAGGTTTAATTTGGTATCAAAGAATGATTTGAACTTTGATGCAGTTCTTTTACATGCTCTAGATTCTGTGGTTGGATTGCCTATTATTAAAGATAATAATCCACATCAAGTACTTGATGTGGGTAGTGGAGCAGGATTTCCAGGGATTATCTTGGCTATTTTTGATAATTCGAGGAAATATGTTCTTCTGGAACGTAGCAATAAAAAGGTCACTTTTTTAAGGATGATGGGTTTAGAACTTGGATTAGAGAATGTAGAGGTTTTAGAACGTGATGTTGCTGATGAGAAAGATAAATATGAATTTATTACAATCAGGGCTTTTAGGGATATAAGAGAATATGCAAGTATTTTGAGATTAATTTTAAAAGATGGGGGTTTGATTATGGCTTATAAGGGGAGATTTGATAAGATTAAGTTTGAAATTAGTCATATTGAAAGCTTGTTTAGCAAAATAGAAATAAAAGAATCAGCAATCAGTGACGCTAAAGAGAGGAATTTTCTCTTGCTTTATAAATAGTGATTTTATTTTTTTCGTTTTATCTTTTATATTATATTTTTGATGAGAAATTTAGTACGATAGGAGTGGTATGAAAAGTAGTTTTCAAATAGATTCTGAAGTAGAGAATGCATTAAGTTTAATAAATAAATTTAGAAGAGAAGTTGCAAGTAGGATTCTTGGTCAAAGAGAAATGATAGATGCTATTTTGATGGGAATTTTAACTGAAGGACATGTCTTGCTTGAAGGTGTACCAGGACTTGCCAAAACATTGACGATTCAAACGGTTTCAGATGTTCTTGATCTTGGATTTAAGAGAGTGCAATTTACCCCAGATCTTTTGCCTTCTGATCTTACGGGTAACATGGTATATAAGAGTACGACAGGAACTTTTAAGGTTAGAAAGGGGCCTGTATTTTCAAATATTATTTTAGCAGATGAAATTAATAGAGCGCCTGCAAAGGTTCAATCAGCACTTCTTGAGGCAATGAGTGAGCGTCAGGTGACTCTTGGTGATGAGACGCATAAGCTTCCCGATCCATTCTTTGTTCTTGCGACACAAAATCCAATTGAACAAGAGGGGACTTATAATTTGCCAGAAGCTCAACTTGATAGATTTTTGTTGAAAGTGAATGTGAAATATCCTTCTATTCAAGATGAAATTAAGCTTCTTAAAATATTTTCAGTTGATGGCGGGCTTGAGAATATTAAGGTTGCAAAGGTAATGAATGCTTATTCTTTAGCAGATCTCAAGCGTATAGTTGGTAAAGTTAAGGTAGATGATAAGATAATGCTTTATATTGTTACTTTAATAGCAGCTTCTCGTGAAAATGACAAAAAAACTTATCCATTTGCTAAATATATTGAGTTTGGAGCATCTCCTAGGGCATCACTTAGTTTGCTCAAATGTGCTCGTGTTAATGCTCTTTATGAGGGCCGATTGTTTGTTCTTCCTGAAGATGTTAAGGCTGTGGCTTATAATGTGTTAAGGCATAGAATTACTCCATCTTATGAGGCAGAGGTTGAAGAGATGAATACCGATGATATTATTAAGATACTTCTCTCAGCTGTTGCACTTCCTTAAGGGTTTAAATTTAATATGCAATATAGTGATGAATCAAATGCGAGCACTAAAACTAAAATAAAAGCTTTAAAATTTTTCTCCAGAAAAATGCTCTTGGAGCTTAATTTTGGTGGATATCGTTCTATTTTTAAGGGGCTTGGCCTTGAATTTCATGAGTTTAGACCGTATGAAGAGACGGATGATGCTAGATTAATTGATTGGAACGTTAGTTCAAAGACGGATAGCATATTTTCAAAGGTTTTTAAGGAAGATAAGGGAATGAATCTTCATCTGCTCGTTGATAATTCTCTTTCAATGAGTCTGGGAAGCTTGGTTAATAAAAAAGAAATTCAGGATTTGTTAGTTTCTATTTTTGCTCATATGGCATTTTTTAATAATGATAAGATAGGTATAACTTTTTTTTCAAGTGAGACGGATAAGTTTATTTCATCTAGAAAGGGACATTCGCATTTAGGACGAATTTTAAATGAGACAATAAATAGGCAGCTTAAAAGAGGGAGTAATTTAACTTATGTATTTAAAAATACAGCCGAATATTATAAGAAAAGATCTTTAATTATCATTATTTCAGATTTTAAGGCCAATGATTATTTTAAATCTTTAACTGTTCTTAGTAAACGTCATAATATTATTGCAATAAGACTTACAGATTTTTTTGATGAAAATCTTCCTCAATATGGAGTTTTAACCTATGAAGATATTGAAACCCGTGAGGATTTTTTGGCTTCAGGATTTAGTAAAACGATATTGAATAGTTATAAAAATTATTGGACACTAGATAAAATAAAATGGAGAAAAGAATGTATAAAGAGAGGTATTAATTTTATAGAAATTAGTACAAAAGATGATGTTTTTAGGAAATTAAAAGCTCTTTTAAAAAAGGAGAATAGTATTTGAGGAATACAATTGTCTTTGTTGTGTCTTTTTTGTCTTTTAATTTATTCTCTTATGAGCTCAAAAATGAGATATTTATTCCAACTCGTTATTATGTGGGAGATACTGTTGAGCTTAAATTTTCGTTAATTCTTGGCGAGAATGAGAAATTTGTTCCTGCGAAGTTTGAAGAAATTAAGAATGAGTTTGTTGAGGTTAATTCACTTCTCTACAGACCTGAGAGCGGGGAGATAATAATATATTTTGTTTCATTTTATGTCGGAAGCAATACTCTTCCACACATTTATGTTGGAGATATTGTAAGTGATGATAAATCTTTTAAATTAATTCTTAATAACATAAAAATAAATACTAGTAAGTTAATTGCAGATGATGATTCTCTTAAGATTCAAGATATAGAGGGAGTGCTTTTTCTTCCAGGAACAAGTACGTATTTTGTTATTTTTATTTTAGCTCTTATATTAGTTCCTTATTTTTTTATTAAATTTTTAAAGCTTATAAAGCAGTTATTAGTGTTTTTAATGATAAAGCATAATTTGAGAAAGCCTTATAGAATTTTTCAGAAACAATTGATTATTTTATCTAATTATATTAAGAGTGATGAAGAACAGGTTGTCTTTTATAATTTATTAAATTCGTCTTTAAGAGTTTATTTATCTAAAAAAACAGGTTTTGATTTTAATGCAATTACTACGACAGAAATTTCTGAAATTTTGCAAAATCTTAACGTTCCTTATGAAATTCGTTCAACTTTTGTTAATATGCTTAGACTTTCTGATTTTAGCAAGTTTAGTGGGATTAATTTATCAGGTGGAAATCTGTCGCTTGTTTTAGATGATTTAAGGAAAGCGGCTTTTAATTTTGAAGAATTTAATAGAGGTGATAATGTTAACATTCAATGAGCCTTTATATTTATTTTTACTTGTAATTCTTCCAGTAATAATTTATTTTAGCCATTTTTTTAAGCGTAGAGGAGGAAAAGTTAAATTTCCAATATCTATTTATGGAAACTTTGGTTCTATAAAATTAAGGGATTATGGATTGAATTTATTATATTTCGTAACTTATACTTTCTTCTATTTAGCAATAACAGTTATGATCTTAACCTTGGCAGGTCCTTCTATTTCGAAGAAAAAAATGACTTATCTTAGTAGCGGAGCTGATATTGTTATTGTGTTGGATATATCTCCTAGCATGGGTGCTATTGAATTTTCATCTAAAAATAGACTTGAATTTGCAAAAGAATTGATTAAATATTTTGCTTATCAAAGAGAAAATGACAATATTGGTTTAGTAGCTTTTGCAAAAGAGGCTTCCTTAATAGTTCCACTTACAATTGATAGAGATTTTTTTTCTAGGAAGTTAGATGACATTTACATTATGGATCTTGGCAATGGTTCTGCTTTGGGACTTGGGGTTTCTATTGCTCTCTCTCATTTAAAGCATTCTGAAGCACCTAAGAGATCGGTTATTGTTTTAACAGATGGTGTAGTTAATTCAGATGAAGTTTATAAGGATCAGGTAATAAATCTTGCTCAAGGATTAAATGTTAAAATTTATTCTATTGGAATTGGTAGCAGTGAAGAGCTTAGTGTTGGGTTTAAATTAAGGTCTGGCAAGTTTTATCAAGGTACTTTAAGAGAGGTTTATGATTCTAGTATGCTTCTTGAGATTGCAAGTAAGACAGGAGGGCTTTTTTATTCTGTAAATGATGATTTTTCATTTAAACTTGCAATCCAGGATTTTTCGAAAAAGGAAAATGTGGAGAGAAAGGTTAAAATTACGGTTGATAATGATGATGTTTACAATGAATTTCTATTAATAATATTTTGTTTGTTAATCCTTTATTTTATTTTTTCTAAAGTCTTTTTAAAAGAGGTGTTATGAGTATAGGCAATTATTATGCTTTTTACTTGTTTATAATTTTATTTTTAGTTCTTTTTGTGTATATCTATAATTTTAGAAAAGCACTCTCATTTTTTAAGACTTTAAGTCTTATGTATGTTAATAATGCTTATATTAAAAATTATTATATAAAGAAAATTCTTATGATTTTCTTTTTTATATTGAGTTTGGGTTCTTTAATTGTTGCTATTTTGGATCTTTCTTGGGGGCAAAAAGCTACTGAGGATGAGAGAGCAAATCTAAGGATATCTTTTGTTTTTGATATTTCTCGTAGTATGTTAACCTTTGATGAGGGCAAGTCGATTAACAGACTTGAGAGTGCTAAGAATTTTATTAGTTTAATTTTAAATAATTTTGAGAATGCTGAGTGCTCGCTTACTATTTTTAAAGGTAAGTCTTTGTTAGTGTTGCCATTTTCTAAGGATAAAGCTAGTTTGCATAAGGTATTAAATTATATTGAGCCTGGATTAATAAGTTCTCCCGGCAGTTTTTTAGGTGAGGGAGTTTTTAGTGCCATACAGAGGATAAAAGATGATTCTTATTATAATTTTTTGATAATTTTGACGGATGGAGATGAATGGGGCGAGAATAATTATTATAGTTTTCCTAAGTTAGTTGATGCACTTAATGTTACAAGCTTTGTAATTGGAATTGGAAGTAATAATCCATCTCCTTTGCTTGATAATAATTTAAGCGTTAAAGATAAAGACGGCAATATAGTAAAATCCATGCTTAATGAGGATAATTTGCAGCTTCTAACGTCTTCTCTTAAGGGTTCTTATTATAATTTATATTTGAAGGGGACTAATTATGTTATTAATGAGATAAGGAATGATATGATGAAAAAAAGTTCAAGTGATATCTTGCTTATTGGTATTTTAAGATATAAGATTTTTTTAGCCATTTCTTTTTTATTTATAGTATTGTATGTATTTGTTAAGGTTATCAAATGGGACGAAACTTTTTAATTTGTTTGTTAATGAGTTTGATATTTGCGTTTTGTTTATCTTGTTCTAATATTAGGGCTATGTCTCTTATGGCCATTGGTAATTATGAGTATATTCGAGGCGATTATCAGGGTGCGATTTCCACTTATTATAATCTTGTAGATGATAAGCATGGTGCTGCGTGGGGTTATTATAATCTTGGAATTGTATATTATTCTTTAGGAGAGTATGAAAGTTCTCTTCGGATGTTTTCGTATGCAAAAAGAGATAATGATTTTTTTTTGAATTTTAATATAAACTATAATGAGGGAATAATATACTATAATCAAGGACTTTATCGGAAAGCAGAGACGGCATTTAAAGAAGCTTTAAGGATCAATCCTGTAAGTTATAATGCTAAATATAATCTTGAACTTGCAATAATTAAGAGAAGAACCATTCCAGATGATTTAAATAATTTAAGTGTTAATAGAAGTCAAAGTTTTATTGAGAATAATGAAAATTTTTTAAGGTATATTGAAGGTCTTGAGAGGGTTTTATGGTTAACGAGTGCAGAAGAAAAAACTGTATCTTCACGAGAAGATTGGTAATATTTTCAGTTTTATTTTTTATAAATTTTAAAATTTATTCTTTGTCTGGTACCGATTATTTGGTATCAACTAAGGTGCTTCAAGGTTCTAAGGTTGTTCACGTTATTAGATTAAATCTACCTCAAGATATTGATGAAGAGTCATTAAAGTTTAAAATAAGTAAAGATATAAATGAAAACACCGAGATAGCCTCAATATCTAAGGTGCCAGATGGAGATAATTTAGTTACAGAAATAAAGATTGAATATGATTTTGATAAACCGGGATTTGTTAAGATTCCTTCATTAAAAGTGGCTTATCGTGATGAAGTTTATTTAAGTTCAGAGTTTGAAGTGGTTATTTTAAGAAAAGATGAATTTCAGTCCTTTGGTTTGCCAGTTAAATTATATTGGGATTTTGATAGAGAAGAAATTTATGAGTATCAGAGTGTTGGATTTGTTTTGCGTTCCAATTGGCTTGTGAATAACAGTTTGAAGTCTATTGCCAGTTCTTTTAACGCTGTTAAAGATGCAATGATTGATAGGACTCCTATATTTGAAAATATTAAGTATAGAACTTTTAATAGTAAAGAAATATTGGATGTACCCCTTTATAATTTTATCTTAACTCCTCTTAGGGGCTCAAAGGGAGTTGTTATTCCCAGTGTTTCTTTTAATATAGGTGAAAATATTGCCCGTATGAGTCCTGGGATTTCTTTAAAAGTTAAACCAATACCTGATGAGGTTAAATCTTTAGCCGTTGGAACTTTTAAAATTGACTATGAATTTCCCAATTCAACTTTAATTAATCAAGATATTTTTACTATTTTAATAAAAATTACAGGACAAGGAAATCTACCACATATTCGTTTCCCAGAAATTGAGACTTATAACTCTAAAGTTATTTATAATAAAAAAAATTATAATTTCAAACCTTCAAAATATGGGTATAAGGGTAGCATATCTAAGATATATACTCTTAAGCCAGATCATAAGGGTAGTTTATTCTTAAATATTGGTGATTTTTCTTATTTAGATCCTGATGATGGGAAGGTCTATAAACTTGATGGTAAACGACTGAAATATGAATATTCCGGAGAATTTAAAAAGAGTAATGATTCTCCTCAAGAGTTATTCTCAGATTTGAGTTTGCTTTCGTACCATGATATTTTAAAATATAAGAACAAAACTTTTTTATTCTTTGTGCCTGCTTATTACTTAATTTTGATACCGGGAATTTTATTCTCTTTAGCTATTTTTATTAAATATAAAAAATTCTTTATTGCATCAGGTTGTGGGCTTGTTATTTTAATATTAACCCTTGCTGTTAGTCTTAATGCTATAAACGATGGTTCTTTGTCAGAAGATAATATAAATGATTTAATTGAGGATTATAAGTCAAGCAATTATGATGATGCTCTTAATAAAGTTGATAATATTCTTAAAAAGAATCCAAGTTACTCAGGATTGTGGTTAAATAGAGCTCTTATTTTAAGTAAAATGGATAGATATTTTGATGCAATTTATTCGGCTTATAAATCGTTTTTTGCATCACCAAGTAATGATACCTTTTACAAGGTGATTGATTTTATTGAGGCTAAGAATGGAATTAATGAAAATATTCGAAACAATAGTTTCACTTTGTCTAATATTTTCTTTATTATTAGTTTAATTTTAATAAATGTTTTAGTAGTTATTATTTCTTATAAATTTTATGCAAAAAATTTAAAGAAAATTGTTTTATTCTTACTTTTATCTGTAACGTGTTTTACGTTGTTTCAAACATATTATTTTTATGTTGATCAGCAATCTGAAATTGGAATTATTAGAGGGGATCTGGTTTCTCTTTATAAAGTTCCTGATAATTTTTCAAGAAGTTGGCGATTTTTAAAAGGAAATATAAGTGTTTATGTACTTAATAGAAAAGATGACTTTGTTCTTATTCAAACAAGTCATGGACTTCAGGGATGGGTTCATAAAAACTTTATTGTCTCTGTTAAAGATAATTTGATATAAAGTAAAGTCAATCTTTTAATTGATTTAAATTAACTTTATATAAGTATTTATTTCTCTCTATATACTATTCTTCCTTTTGTAAGATCATAAGGTGATAACTCAACTTTCACTTTATCTCCAGGAACTATTTTTATAAAATGTTTCCTCATTTTTCCAGATAGGTGAGCTAAAACTAAATGCCCATTTTTAAGTTCTACTCTAAACATTGTGTTAGGTAGAGATTCTTTAACAATACCTTCAGTTTCAATAGCTTCTTCTTTAGTGTTCAAAATGCCTCCTTGTTATTTGTGTAACAGAATAAATTGTACACAATTAGGACTATCATTGCAATTATTTTTTACTAGAAATTAATGTACTAGTTTACATTACATGGGATTGTTTATATAATTACACGGAGTTTTTTAAAAATTGTAATTTATTATAGGGAGGTAATATCATGCAGAAAAGTAATTTTGAGCATGAATTTATTGAAAAGATGCGGAATTTTCTTTTAGAATCAAAAAAAGAAATCCTAAATTCTATAAGATCTGTTGAAGATAGTAAGAGAGAGATCATTAATAATGATATGCATTTAAAGGATATAATTGATATTGCATTTGACAATATGGATGGCAATAATCTTGAAGCTTTAAGTTCAGTCGAGAAAAAAAAGCTTCATTTAATAAATCAGGCACTTTATCGAATTTCCCAAAATACTTATGGTAATTGTTTGGCTTGTGATAAGAATATTGCAAGAGAGAGACTTGAAGCTATTCCTTATGCGTTTTTGTGTATAAGTTGTCAAACCAAAAAGGAAAAGAAGAGCAGACGATCAGTTTAATATTTAATTGTTTAGAATTGTAATTTCTACTCTCCGATTTTTTGATGCTAAAGGAGATGAGCTTGCATACTTAGGTTTTTTAGCACCCCATCCTTTAAAAAATATTTGGTTTTTGTTCTTTACTTTCATTTTTAATAAGTAGTTTCCAATTGAATGAGCTCTTTTTTCAGATAGTTCTTGCATTGCTTGTTCTGTTCCAAACTTTGCTGTATGTCCTTCTATTAGAATATTGTTATTCTTAAACTTTTCTAATAAATTGGCTATGTGTTTTAGCTTGTTATATTCTTTTTTAATGATTTGAAAAGAATCAGGGTAGAATTCAATATCTAAGCTTAATTTGATACCATTTTCATTTTTCTCTATGTTAATAGAGTTTATTTGTTTTGTGCTAATATATTCTTTCACGTCATTCTCTATTGTGTTGTCATTTGGCAACTCAATAGAGATTATTTTTCCAGATGAGTTTCCAATCATTTTGATATTATTGTTGCCATTTTTTATTTGAAATACATATGTATCGTTATATTTATATGTGTTGCCTGATTGTGAATCAAAATAGATTATTTGATTGACCTTTTGAGAGAATAATATGTTTTTTACATTATATTTAGACTCATAATTTGAGTGAATTATGTCGTAATATTTATCGTCTATTTTTTCTTTGCCTTTATACACATAATTTACATCAAATTTTGTAATAAAATCTTTTATTTCTTTTGAAATCTCAGAGGCTTGGATATATTCTTCGGCTGGATATGTCCAAGTTTCATTTATGCTTATGGGTGTTTTTGGGAATCTTGGAATGCCTCTAACAGAAGGTCTTTTTTGATCATTATTGATCTTATATTCGCCTTGTTTATTTATACTGAAGTTCCCTTCAAATTCTTCTTTAAGTAAGTAAACGTCGCTCTCATTATCTCTTTTTAACACTCTAAAGTAAGATTTAATATCTGCAAAGTCATATTTGACATCTTTTACTTCGCTTGATACTTGGATATTAGTCTTGGTTTTTGAATTAAGTATTTCATTGAGGTAGATTTCTTGATTATCTGTAGTTTCTATTCTGAATTTAGATCCTTTAGTGTATTTAAATTCTAATATTTCAGCTGAAAATACTAGAGTGTTTGTTAAATACAATAATATGACAGCTTTAACATTCATTTAACGAATTATATCATAATTGAGATAATATTTTTTATGAAATATTTCGTTAAATCTTTTTAATAATGCTTTGGGAGTTTTATATTTTAGTTATAATGATTGTATATGTATAGTTATTTTAAGAAATTAATTAAATAGTCAATTGTTTTGAGGTATAAAAAATGAAAAGAAAAAGTGGAATTTTGCTAAATATTAGTTCTCTGCCATCTAAGTATGGTATTGGTGATTTAGGAAAGGGAGCATATAAATTTATAGATTTTCTTGTAGCTTCATCGCAAAGTTATTGGCAAATATTGCCTTATTCGCCTTCTGATTTTATAGGATTTCCTTATTCAAGTTATTCTGCATTTGCTGGTAATATCAATTATATTGATTTAAGTGCTATTGATAGGTTTATTGATGTAAGCTTAAGCACTCTTGAGTGCTTGGAAGATAGATATGTTGATTATGATAAGTTAAAAGCTAAGGAAGTTGTTTTAAAAAATGCTGCTTTAAATTTTTTGCGTAGAGCAACAGTTGATGAGATGCATGCATTTGAGAAATTTAAAAAATCTGCTGCTTATTGGCTTTTAGATTTTGCAAGTTTTATTGCTTTTAAAGAGTATTACTCTAAGTTTCAATCCCCACAAACTTTTAATCTTTTATTTAGTAAAGAAATTTTAAAAAGAGATACCAAGTCTTTAACGAAGCTTAGAGAAACTCTTGAGGTTGAGATAGAGATCCAGCAAGTTTTACAATATTTCTTTTTTTCACAATTTAAAGCTTTAAAAAGATATGCTAATACTGCTGGGATTAAAATAGTAGGTGATATTCCTATTTTTGTGTCTTATGATTCTGCTGATGTTTGGGCACATCAAAAGTATTTTAAGTTAAAGTTTGATGCAAGTAAAGATAAGGTAACGGGTGTGCCTTCTGGTTGCTTGTCTAGGAAAGAATATCTTTGGGGCAATGCAGCTTATAATTGGAAGGCTTTAAGAAAAGATAACTATGCATGGTGGGTTAATCGTATTGATTTTCTACGTAAATATGTGGATATTGTTAGAATCGACTATTTTAGAGGATTTGTATCAACTTGGGAGGTTGCTGCAGAGGAATCTTCGGCATTGAGTGGACGATGGGTGAAGTGTCCCGGGAAAGATTTTTTTAAACATGTTCTAAATGAGATTAATGATTTAGAAATTTGGGTTGAAGACCTTGTAAGAGATCGTGGAGATACATTTAGGTTAAGGGATTATTTTGGTTTTCCTGGAACGAGAATTATGCAATTTGCATTTGATTTTGATTCTAATAATCTATATCTTCCCCATAATTATATAAGAAATTGTGTTGTCTATACAGGTAGCCATGAGAATAATACTATTCGTGAATTTGTTAGTTCTATTGATAATAAGCATAAAAAATATATTTTTGATTATTTCAATACTAGTGAAGATACTTTTGTTTGGGATATGATAAGAGGTGCAATGGCTAGTGTTGCAAATAGTGTAATAATTCCAATGAAAGATTATCTTGATTTGATAGCTGATTTTAGGATGAATATGTCTGATACAATGCTTGACAATTTTAGGATACTGAGTAGTGATTTGAGTGTTGATTTAAGCAAAAAGATAAGTAACATTACAAAACTTTATGGAAGAACTTAATAGTAAGTTCAATAATTTGTTAAAATAATATTTGTTTTTAATAAATTATTTTCAAATTTATTTTAAAAAGGTTGGATGTTATTTATATGAAGCTTAATGCATGTATAATGTTTTTGTATATAATTTGCTTGTTATTTTCTTATTTTTTTTTGTGTTTTCATTTGCATTCATCAGAAGAGACTAGGTATTTTAAAAAAGGTGATTTATTTTTTATTCATAAAGGTGCTTTATATAAGAAGCATAATAATACTATATTTAAGGTTGAGCCTAAAGGATTAGAGACCAGGTGGGTATATCCTTTTGCAAAACCTGTGCCTAAGAGAATAACTTCTGTTTATGAGGAGTTTTATTCCCCAAATTCTCTTTTAACGACTGGTGATTCTGTTTATGTTTCTCATAATTATTTTAAAAGTTTTATAAAATTAGTTGGCAATGAAAAATTTAATAAAAATTCTTACATTACATCAAGTGCATTATCCCGAGGAGAGTATAAGCATATTGCTATTGGCACTTCTAATAGTGGGCTTTATTTAAGTGTTAATGATAATTTAAATTTTAAAAGTCTAAATTCTTTCATTTCTAAAACATATCTGGGTGCTGGTTATTATGATATGATTAGTGCAATAGAGTTTTCAAAAAACAATGCAAATGAGTTGTATTGTTCTTATGGAATTTATGGAGATATTATTTTAATTAATACGGTTCTAGGGGTTGTGAAGCAGTTAGATTTTCCCTTTAAAAAACAGATAGTGCGTATTATTGACTTGTCGGATGCAAAGATGGAAAAGCTTTTAGTTAGAACTTATGATAATCATTTTTATTCCTATGTTAATGGTAAATGGACTTTTGATGGTCATTTTTCTGTTTATGGGGAAGATTCTTTTAAAAAGTCAAAAAGGATGAATCTTGCTTCTAATAAGGGTTCAATTTATTTAACGGCTTATACTCTCCGGAACAAAACAGCTATTGATGAGAGATTTGAATTTATAAAGAGATTAGGCATGAATGCTGTTATTATTGATTTTAAAGATGATAGTGGTATTTTAACCTATTCAAGTAAATTGGCTTTGCCAAACAAGATAAAGGCTGTTAAAAATTTGATAGATGTTCCTTATATCTTAAATAAAGCAAAGGAACTTGGAATATATGTTATTGCTCGAGTTGTTGTGTTTAAAGATTCGAAGCTCTATTTTTATAATAATTGTGAATATGCTCTTTGGAATAAAAAGACCAATCAGCCTTGGGCAAACATTGTAAAAGTTAAGCATGGTGGTTTTTTTAAATCTCTTCAAAAGGAACATTGGGTAGACCTCTTCTCTCAAGACACGTGGGATTATAATTTATCTATTGCAAAGGAAATTCAGTCTCTTGGCGTTAATGAGATTCAGTTTGATTATATTAGATTTCCAACGGATGGGCCTGTATCTCTTATAACCTCAAGATTTAATAAATATAAGATGCGAGCAATTGATGCTCTTGAATCTTTTTTAATTATGGCTAGGGAAAATATTTCTATTCCTATTTCTATTGATATTTACGGAAATAATGGATGGTTTATTACGAATAGTATTGGTCAAAATATTTCTATGATTGCAGATTATGTTGATGTTATCTCTCCAATGTTTTATCCTTCTCATTATACTAATGATTTTTTGAAGCATGAGTTATACTATACTACCAGGGCTTATAAAATTTATCGGGAGGGGAGTAACAGAGCTTCTGTATTCTCTTCGGGTAATGTTATAATTAGGCCTTATGTTCAAGCTTTTTTGCTTGGGCCGGAACGTCGTGTAAGTGAAAAAGTTTATTTAGAGTATTTTTCCCATCAATTAAGAGGGGTTAAGGAGTCTTTAGGTAATGGCTTTAGTTTGTGGAATGCATCTAATATTTACTATATGGTTAAGAGTAATTTAAGCGAGTTTTTAGGTTTTTCTTAATTTTTATGAAAGGAGATTTTTTTGGAATATATCCATTTTTTTTATGTAATACTAGGAATATTTTTATTGTATCTTGGTGGGAATTATCTTTTAAAGAGTTCTGTTAATATTGCTGCTTATTTTCAAGTCCCTAATCTTTTAATCGGGGTTGTAATAGTATCTTTATCAACAAGTGCTCCAGAGCTTTTTACAAGTTTGATAGCATCTCTTAAGGGTAAGAATGAAATTATTGTTTCTAATATTATTGGTAGTAATATCATTAATATGTTACTTGCGCTTCCTTTAACAGGGCTTTTTTTAAAGATTGAAACTGATTATAAAAGGCTTAAATTTTCTTTTATAATTTTATTTTTATTGATGTCTCTTCTTTTATTGCTTTCTTTTGATTTTGGTACTTTGTCTTTTTTTAAGGTACCTTATTATAGAACCAGTGCATTGTTGATTTTAATTGTATTTTTATCTTATTTATTTTTATTTTACAGAGAAGAGAAAAAATGTAATTCTATTACAAAAGATATAGAGAATCTTAATTGTGATTATGGGTTTAAGTTTTTATTTTTAAATACCTTGCTTTTATTGTTAAGTATATGTTTTTTATATTTAGGCTCAAAGTTATTAATAGATAGTTCAATATACGTTGCACACAATATTTTTAATATTAGTGAAAAGGTTATTGGAATTGTTTTTGTAGCTTTTGGAACCAGCATTCCAGAGATTGTTGTTTCTCTTTTTGCAGTAATTAAAAAGGAGTCAGAAATCGCTCTTGGCAATATCATTGGAAGTAATATATTTAATATTGGATTTATTTTGTCTAGTAATAGTTTTGTAAATCCAGTACTTATGAGTGATATTTATCTTGCTGACTTTAGTATTATGTTTGCCGTATCTTTAATCTTGTTATTAATAGTGAGGTTTAGAGGATTTTTTAGCAGAGGGCCTTCTATTCTTTTTTTATTTTTATATATCTTATATAATTCATTTTTGTTTGATGTTTTTTAATTCCATTAAATTTGTCAATATGCTATTATTATGTTATGTTATCATTGTTTTGCATATGAGGAGATTAGAAGTATAAGATGAAAAAGTTACCCGAAATTTTCTATCTAAA
Organism: Borrelia nietonii YOR; assembly: GCF_023035795.1. Lineage (NCBI taxonomy): Bacteria > Pseudomonadati > Spirochaetota > Spirochaetia > Spirochaetales > Borreliaceae > Borrelia > Borrelia nietonii. Next base: position 163,630 of record NZ_CP073148.1, on the reverse strand, counting down.
TGATAAGGAATTGGATATTTTGATTTCTCAGATAGGGATTTCTTCAGATGCTCAGAAAATGATTTTAAGAATTATTTTGGAGCATAAGCAAAATGTCATAAATTATGCTAATTTTATCGAAGATTATTCTGTTAAAATTCGTTCTCTTAAAGGAGAACTAGATTTATTATTTCGCAAGCTTTATGAGGTTAGGCGGGGGATTATTGTTAATCAGTCGACATCGAATGGAGAATTGGTGCCTTATAAAATCATAATAACAAATGAGAATAGTTATGATTTTTATTATTATGCTATAGATGATTTGTTTTTAAAGCATTATGTGGGAATAGAGCTTTTTAGTACTTTGCTTACAACTAGAAATATAGATAAGAGTTTGTTGGCTTTTGAGAAAGAATTCGTTACTCTTTCAAATTCAGACGTTAATCTTAAATATTTTCAAGATAATTATTCATTGAAGAAGATATTTGTGTTAAATTCATTGATAATTCCTTCAGGACAAGCCTTATATTTTGTTGAATTTATGAAAAGAATTTTATTCGGAATTGCTTCTAACAGAATAGTTAAAGATGTTTTTATGAGAGCTAAAAATTTAAAGCTTAGTGAGTATGATCGAATTTTGGATGAGGGCATCAGTGGTGTTGGGGTTGCTTATAATCTTCTTTTAGGGATTTTAGAAAATAAAGATGAGATCTTAAGTAAGAAAGGTGTTAATATTTCTAAACATTATTTTACTTTTTTAGAAATATTAAATCTTTATATTGTTAATGAGAAGAGCTTAGAAGAAGCTAGAAATCTAGAAAGCATTAAAATTGATGAAACTTTGAAATCAATTGAAAAAGCAATAGAGTTTAAACCGGGATTTATTAATATAGAAGAATTTAAAAATATTCTTCAAGAGCATTCTGGAGGATTATCTGACCCTGAGCATTTTTTAAAGATGGCTAATGAATACTTTTTTGAATCCAATATTAATACTTCATTACCCAAAATATTTAGTATTAAACATGGTATATATTTATATAAGCCTTGTGCTTATTCTATGTTTTTAAAAGAATTCGATCAAATTTTAGTTGATATTAGGGATAGGTTAAAAAATGAATTTACAAAAATGTTGAGTAACGGTAAGAATTCTTCTACTATTCTGACGGAGGAAGGTCTTGAGAAAACGTTGATTGAATTCATTGCTAATTATGATATAAATGATTATTGCTTAAAAAATAAGGTTGTATTTCTTGATTTTATTGTTTCGCATTATAGACGGGTTTCTAAAACGCAAAATATCCAGACTCATCTTAAGGATATAATAAAAACTGAAGCTGCAAAGTATTTTAAGAATAGTAATACATTTTTACCACTTTATAGGATTTATAAAGTGGATTTGTCAAAGATTTTAAATTCTGCTTATAGGGATCTACCTTTGTTAAAGAGACTTTTATTATTCTTAACAGGGAAGCAGCAAAGTTATAAAGAGGCTTTATCTAGATTAAATTCTAAAGCTATGGTTAAAAATAATGCTGGGCTTTTTGATCCAGGCGAGAGAGTAAAAAGACAGCTAGATAAAAGACGAAAACAAAGGGAAGAGTTAAGAGAACAAATTAGGAATTCCTATGCTAAAAAGGGCAAGGGAACCCCTAAAGGACAGCCCTTAAGTCGAACTTATACTAAAAGCGAGCAAGATGAAGCTTGGATGAAATTTGAAGATAAACTCAATAAAAAATAAATTTTAAAATAAATCTTTAGGTCTTCTTGCTGTATTTTTTGAGGCTTGGCATTCAGCATAGTGTTTTATTTTGCCATTTTCAAATTTAGATTTCATTATAATTTTTCCGCCCCACTTGCTTAGTAGCTCTTTAGAACCACTTCTTTGGGCATTTTTCGAAATTTTTGCCATCTTAAACTCCTGTACTAACTTATTGTATAATAAATCTATCAAAATAAGATTGATTGATCAAGGAATGGTTATGTTTTTGGTGATGTTGTTTGTGGCTTATGCTCTTTTTTCAGAAGAAATTTACTATAGGTTTGCTGATTATGATATTAATTATAGGGTAATTGGGAAATATGAGATCAGTAAGGAAGATGCTGAGGAAGAATGTGGATATAAATTCACTTATGATGGTGGTAAGCTTATATTTGTTGATTATATTGGCAAACTTAATATTTTAATGCCTTCTTTTTTTGGTGTAAGTCAGATTAAAATAGAACATTCTGAGGATATAGAGAGAAGATTATTTCTAAATGGAGGTTTTGCTGCTAAAAATTCAAAAGATGTTTATGTTGAACAAATAGAATACTTTCCAAATGGCAGACCTAAGAGTATTTTTAATTATAATAAATCTAATGAGATTATAAGGGATAAGTATGGAGTTGCTTATTACCATTTTATTTATAATGATGATAGTAGTTTTTATGTTTATAGGTTTAGTGAGGTTGGTTTTCAAATTAAAGATTTAAATGATGTTTATTATACTAAAGTTATTTATAATGATTCTGATCGTACAAAAACAGTTTTATATTACGATAATAATAATTATAACATAAAGGCTAAGAATGGAATATATGGTTTTAGATTGACTTATGATAGTACACATAATATTGTAAAAGAAGAATATTTAGAGCAAGTATTTTCTTTGTATGCAAACCCTTTTTCTGTTGCAATAAAGACATATCGTTATGATTTTGATGGTAAGCTTATTGAAGTTTTAAATTATGATATTAAGAATAACTTGACCCCTGATGAGAATAATGTAGCAATATATAGATATGAATATAATTTAAAAGAAAAGGATTATTTTTATAAGGAGTATAATTATGATGCTAACAATAATTTAATTGTTAGTCAAAATGGTTATGCGATGAGAAAAACCATTTTTTATCTACAAAATAATGAAAAAAGGATAATAAACTATAGTAATAAAATAAATAAGAATTATAATAGTGATATTCCTGCTAGTTATGAAGAAAAATGTGAGATAATGGATGATTTTAAAGGTATTGCGGTTTATAGTTATAAGTATGATAATAAGTTTTATTTAATTGAAAGCCTTTTCTTCGATAAAAATTTTAATTTAATTAGTGATTCTAATGGGGTTATGATTTATAGATATGCTTATAATGAAGATGGACTTCTTAAGTCCCAAGAGCATTATGGAGATTTTGATAATCCGATAGATGATGCTGCAGGTGTTTTTAGATATAGGTTTGCATATGATGTTAATGGCAATGTGATCTTGAAGAGTAATTATTCTAAGAGTGGGGTTTTGGTTGCGGATCGGAGTGCTGTTTTTGAGTATACTTATGAGTATGATAAACAAAATAGATTGATTAGTCAGAAAAATTTTGGTAGTCTAGGACAGTTACAAGATGATATTCATGGTGTTAGTATGTATAAATATGAGTACAATAAGTTTGGCAAGCTTTCAAAAAAGACACATCATGGTCCAGATTTAAGACTGAGGGATAATATTGGGGGTATTTCGGTTTATAAATGGATTTATGATAGTAAAGGTAATTTAGTTGATTTTCAAAAATTTAATTCTTTAGGTAATTTAATATAAATATTTTTTCTTCTCGTATTTTCCAATGGAGCAAAGTATTTCGTATGTGCTCATGCCAGATTCCTTGCTAAGTATATTTAAGCTTAATCTTTCAGAAATGATTTCTACTTTTTCTCCTATAGTGATTTTTAGATCTTTAGGTATTTCTATAATTGAAATATTCATACATATTTTTCCTCTAACGAAGCATTTTCTATTTCTTATTATGCAATAAAAATTGTTAGATGTATTTTGTGGAATTCCATCAAAATATCCAACTGGTATAAGTCCGATTTGCATATCTTCTTTTGCGGTGAAAAGACCAGAGTATGATATTTGTTCTCCCTTTTTTATATTTTTAAGAAATATGATTTTTGAATATAAGTTTAGTACGGGTTTAAGTTGTAAATTGTTGTTTGAGATGTTTGGATTTGGATGATATCCATATAAAATAAGTCCTGGTCTTACCATGTTAAATTTTTCGCTTATTTTGTAGTTTGCTATATGTTCTGAGTTGGAAGCATGAATAAATTTTGGATTTATATTTTTGCTTTTAAGTTCATTTATGAAATAAATAAATTTTTCGATTTGTGTTTGGGTAATTTTTGTATTTTCTGTTGTTGGTAAATGTGTACAAATTCCTTCAAATGCTACTGATTTTGAATTTTGAATTTGGATTGCTAGATTAAGAGCATCTTCTATTTTAATACCATATCTGTTCATTCCAACATCAACTTTTAAATGAATCTTAATTTTTTTATTTTGTTTTCTACATTCTTGTTCTATTAGTGATAAGTATTGAGAATCAGCAACAAAAGGTGTGATATTGAATTTAACTAGATTTTTTATTGCATTTTTGTCTGTGTTAATGTAGAGCAGTATGTTTGCGTTTTTATCTATTTTTTTAAGCTTTAAAGCATCATCTATCCAAAAGAGACCAAAATAATTTACCCCTTTTTCTTTTAAGAATTTGAATGTTTGAATAAGTCCGTGTCCATAAGCATCGCCTTTGAGTGTGGCTACTAATTCTCTTTTTTGAATATGGTTTTTAATTGATATTAGATTGTGGTTTAGATTTTGAAGGTTTATGATAATTTCTTTATGTTTAGTCATTTTGTATATTATAGTACATAATGCACTATTGAGATTGACATTAAAAAAATCTTGTTTTATTAGATTTTACATTACCAATCTTATTTTTTAAAATTGTAATTGGAATTGCATACTGTAAGTTAGATTTTAAAGAAAAGGTACTTTTGGTACAAGAAAATGAATTATTCCAATAATTAATGCTAGAATTCCTATTAATTTTTTATTGCTTTCAATGAAAGATTTAAATTTTCCATATTCTTTGTTGTTTTGAAGGTTTATGGGTATTTTTTGGCTTAAGAAAAAGATAAAACCAATAAAAAATAAACTGATAGTAGGAAGTAAATTTCCAATTATTGGCAGATCATAAGGTATGATTATTTCAAAGATGCTAGTTACTAAAAATATTGTGCCAAAAATGCTTCTTACATTTTTGTTATTATTAACTAGATTTACAAATTCTTCAAAGATGATCAAGCATTTAAATCGTTCTCCCAAAATTGGAAATGCTAGTACTATTCCTCCCAAGATATTAAGTAAAACAGACATAAAATATATTTGTAACATTTTTTACCCTCCAAAATTTAATCTTTTACTAAAATATGCCTTATCGCCTCTTTGATTTATTAGCACTATATTTAATAAACCCTCATTCCTATATGCAACATTAGTATATAATGTATAGTGAATCTTGTCTATGTAAATTATATTATTTTCAATAAGTTTATTATCTAAATATACTTCTATATTGGCTTTTCCTAAGGCTTTTATGTCATGACTTTTAATATTGATTTTGATATATAGATTTTTATTCTTTATTTTATGTTCTATTGTGATAGTAGGATTGTATTTGCTTTCTAATTTTTGTAATTTGGGAATTAATATAACTTTAATAATAATTAGAATTATGACAAAGATTATTCCAAGGATTAGATTTTTTTTGAGTCGTTGTTTATGCTTATTTTGTATTTTCTCTTTGCAATTCTTATTTTCCATAAATGCTAACTTTTGAGTTGTTTCATAATTTAAGTAAATTATTTAAATTCCACCAATAAACGCTGACCCCACTTTTTTCTCCATAAAGTATGCTAAGTATTCCATCTTTAGATAGGCTTTCAGCAAGAAATTTAAGGTTTGGTGGTTCAATTAAAACCATTTGTTCTTTTATCTTGCCCTTATTATCCAGTTTCCATATTAAAGTGTTAGATAGGTTTTTCATGTTAGTAGATGCTATTATTTTATCTTTTTGAATTCCAATGATATTGATGAAACTTTCTTGTTGATCATCTAATAGATTTTGAGGTAGTGTAATTTTATTTTTTATTTCAAATTCTTTATTTTTGTTTAGGCTCATTGTATAGAAATATTGATTCTTGATCTTAACCCCAAGGTCATTAATGTTTTCATTGGTTCTGATGTTTTCATAGTGGGTTGTCTTTGCATAGATGATTTTTTTGTTTACTTCAAAAAATACTTTGTCTATTGATATGTTATATTTTTTTCTCTCTTCTTCTGGTATTTGTAATATGTTTGTATTAACATAAATCTTATAGAGAGGTGAGAGATCTTTATCGTAAGAGTATATTATATATCCTTCATGATATATAGTTATTATTGCTATGTTATTTCCGTCGTCAATATTGATATCGTAAACTTGTGGGAATGGTGTTCCATTTTGTCCTTCTTGACCTAGTATTTCTACAGATGAATCTTTATTTAAAATAAGTATTCGTGTAGAGTATGCTATGTTTTCTTTCTCATCGAATTTGGACTTCTTATGATCTATCTTATCTGATATTACAATAAAGTCTTTTGATGGATAAATTGCCTGAATATTTTCAAAATCTATTTTTTTAATTTTAAGGTCAAAATTTGTTTTGAATATGCCATTTTGGTAAGTTTGAATTAATTTCCCATAAGAATTAAAAATCATTAGCTTATTTGCTTTTGTCTCTACAATATATACAAGTCCGTTGTATGTTTTAATGTCAAAGCTTGAATTGGTAAATTTGTTTATAAGCGGTGTTATTTCTCCAGGTAATGTTCCGAATGGTATTTTGAATTGTTGCTCCCCAAGTTCATTTAAAGTTTTGATATTACATGATATAATCATAAAAAATAAAATTAAATGAATTTTATAAAACTTTTTCATGTTTTAGATGTTATTATTTTAAATGGTTGAAAGTCAATTATTTTAGGAGAATTGAGACCTGATATGTTAAGATCGATATTTGAAGCAACTATTGGTTCAAAAAGTAAGAGGGATCTAAAAAATTATCTTCCTATTTTGAGGAATATTAATAAGCTTGAATCTTGGGCATTGTCTTTGTCAGACGAAGATTTTGCTAGGGAAACAGAAAAGTTTAAAGATGAACTTAAGGAAGGTAAAACTTTAGAAGATATTTTAGAGAGAGCATTTGCACTCTCGCGAGAAGCTGCTAGAAGACGACTTAAAGAGAGGCCTTATGATGTTCAACTTATTGCTGGGCTTGCGCTCCATCAGGGTAAAATAATCGAGATGAAGACCGGGGAAGGTAAAACTTTATCTTCAGTGCAGGCTGCTTACCTTAATAGTTTAACAGGCGATGGTGTTATTATCGTTACAGTTAATGATTATCTTGCAGAGCGTGATTCAAATTGGATGAAGCCGGTTTTTGAGCTTTTAGGAGTTAGTGTTGGTGTTGTACTATCTAATATGGATTCTGCTAAAAGGAAGATGGAATACGATAAGGATATTACTTATGTTACAAATAATGAGCTTGGATTTGATTATTTAAGAGATAACATGTGTTTTGATTTATCTCAAAAATCTTTGAATAATTTTAATTATTGTATTATCGATGAGATTGATTCGATTTTGATTGATGAAGCTAGAACCCCTTTAATTATTTCAGGTTCTACTGAAGGAGATACTAGTGCTTATCTTGAGGTTAATTCCCTTGTTTCACTTTTAAAGGAATGTTCTAAGGATCCAAAAACCGGGGATTATCCTTTAGAGATTGATGAGCTTGATGGGGATTATACGATTGATGAAAAGAGCAAGAGAGTATCTTTTACGGCAAATGGTTTAAATAATCTTGAGCAAATTTTGGTTTCAAAAGGCATAATTAAGGGTTCTATGTATGTTGATACTAATTTTAATTATGTTCATTATATGACCCAAGCATTGAAAGCGCATTTACTTTTTTTAAAGGACAGGGAATATATTGTTGGGGATTCTGGAGTTGAAATTGTTGATGAGTTTACAGGTCGTATTTTAAAAGGACGCAGATATTCTGATGGATTGCATCAGGCTATTGAGGCTAAGGAAGGTGTTAGAGTTGCAAGTGAGAATAAAACTATGGCGACAATTACATTTCAGAATTTATTTAGAATGTTTAATAAAATTTCCGGCATGACTGGTACGGCTGATACAGAAGCAAAAGAATTTCATAGGATATATAATCTTGATGTTGTAGTTGTTCCGACTAATAAATTGGTAGCACGAGTAGATGAGGATGATATTATTTATTACACCGAAGAATTTAAGTTTAAAGCAATTACAGATGAAGTTTATGAGGCTTATAAGAGAGGGCAACCAGTTCTTGTGGGGACTGTTTCTATTGAAAAATCTGAAGTATTGTCAAATATGTTTAAAAATAAAGGTATTAGACATGAAGTTCTAAACGCAAAGAATCATTTTCGTGAAGCGTTAATTATTGCTGAAGCAGGAGCAAAACATTCTGTTACAATTGCAACTAATATGGCTGGACGTGGTACTGACATTAAGCTTGGGGGTAATCTTGAGCACCGGGTTCGTAAAAAGTTTGGAACGGGTATGAGTCTTGAAGGGTTTCAAAAAGCTATGCAAACTGAGAGAGAGCATTATCTTAAAGATTATGAGGAAGTAAAGGCTCTTGGGGGACTTTATGTTATTGGTAGTGAGCGTCATGAGTCAAGAAGAATAGATAATCAGCTTAGAGGACGAGGTGGGAGACAGGGGGATCCTGGTCGATCAAGGTTTTATGTATCACTTGAAGATGATTTAATGCGTCTTTTTGCAGGTGATAACTTGAGAGCTTTAATGGGAAAGCTTGGGATGGCAACAGGTGAACCTATTGTGCATTCTTTATTAACAAAATCCTTAGTTAATGCGCAAAAGCGTGTGGAGGATAGAAATTTTGAGATTAGAAAGCATCTCTTAGAATATGATGATGTTATAACAAAGCATAGGGAGTTTATTTATTCTCAAAGGGATTCAATTCTTAATGATAATAATATTAAGGAACGTATTCTTCTCTCTTTAAGAGAATATCTTGATTTTTTATTTGATCAAATTAAGGGCGAAGTAGTTACAAGTTCTGTACTAAGTGAGATAAATTCAGTTTTTGCTTATATGATGGATAGTATTGGTTCTGTTGAAACCATGAGTATTTTGGATTTGAAAGATAAGTTAATGGAAATTGCAAAGTCTAATCTTGATGCAAAGGAAGAATTAATTGGAGCTGAACTTTTAAATGAATTTTTAAAACATGAGTATTTAAGAAATATTGACTTTAAGTTTCAAGACCATCTTGCAAATCTTGATTCTTTAAGAGAGTCGGTTTACCTTAGATCTTATGCTAATAAAAATCCAATTACTGAATATAAGGAAGAAGGTTTTGCAATCTTTGGTGAGCTTGTTAAAGATATTAAAGTTGAAACTTTAAGGCGAACTTTGCAGATGAGGGTAGGTATTGATTCTAGTGGTTATAAAGATAAAAAACCTAGAAATGTTCGTGCTATGCATAAGGAGTTCTCAGGCATTACTTCTGCGGAAAGAGGAAATGCAGCAGAAATTCAAATAGTTAGAACTACTCCCAAGATTGGAAGGAATGAGCCCTGTTATTGTGGCAGTGAAAAGAAATATAAAAATTGTCATGGAAAAACCTAAAAGGAGGAGCTTGTGTTTAAGTTGCCAGAACTTGATTATGCTTATGATGCTTTAGATCCGTATATTGATGCTAAGACAATGGAAATTCACCATACTAAACATCATAATGCATATACTGCGAATTTAAATTCTGTTCTTGAGAAGACAGAAATAAATTATTCTAAAGATATTGAGAGTATATTAAAAAATATTCAAAGGTTTCCCAAGGAATTTCAGACAGCTATCAGAAATAATGCTGGTGGATATTCTAATCATATTTTGTATTTTAGGATTCTAAAGCCTGGGAATAAAAATAATATTTTAGAAAATTTTGAAGAGCATGTAAATTCTACTTTTGGTAGTCTTGATAATCTTAAGATGGTATTAAAAGATTCAGCTATGAGTATTTTTGGAAGTGGTTGGGCTTGGCTAGTTCTTCATGCAAATAGAGAATTGCAAGTAATATCAAGGCCAAATCAGGACAGTCCTTTAATGGAGGACTATAAACCTATTTTAGGTATTGATGTTTGGGAACATGCTTATTATCTTAAATATCAGAATAGAAGGGTTGAATATATTGATGCGTTCTTTAAGGCTTTAAATTGGGAAGAAGTTTCAAGAGTTTATAATGAAATCATAGAATAATATGATTTTTAATCATTGCATGAACTAAGCTTAAAGATGTTTTTCTTGTGTTTAATTTATATTGTATTTACTGCTTTAGGAAATTATAATAATGTTTATATATCGTTATTATAATTTCCTTTTTCAATATCATTGAAATATTTTACTGTTCCGACTTTTAGTTCATATGTTGCAGCTTCATCTGATACTATAATTGCATTTTTATGTAACTGCAGCGTGCTAATTGTCCACATGTGATTCACTCCTTTTTCAATAGCGTGTCTTAATGCTCTTGCTTTATTGTGTCCATTTACTATAATCATCACTTCTTTTGAATCCATAATTGTTCCTACTCCTACTGTTAAGGCACTTTTGGGAACTTTATTGATATCATTTTCAAAAAATCTTGAATTTGCAATAATTGTGTCTTGAGTTAGAGTTTTAATTCTTGTCCTTGATTTCAGTGATGACCCAGGTTCATTAAAGGCAATATGACCATCAGGTCCAATTCCCCCCACAAAGAGCATGATGCCACCGTAAGATTTAATTTTATTCTCGTATTCTGCGCATTCATTTGTAAGATTAGTAGCATTGCCGTTTAACATGTGTACATTTTCTTTTTTGATATCTATATGTGAGAAAAAATTGTTCCACATAAATGAGTGATAGCTTTCAGGATGATTTTTATCTAAGCCTACGTATTCATCCATGTTAAATGTGACTACATTCTCAAATGAGATTTTTCCAATTTTATTCATTTCGATTAAATTTTTATACATTCCAATTGGTGAGCTGCCTGTTGGGAGTCCTAAGATGAATGGGTTTTCTTTTGTTGGTGAGAATTCTTTTATTCTCATAGCTACATGATTAGCACCCCATTTTGAAATGTCATCATAGTTAGCTCTAATGATTAATCTCATTTATTTCCCCCTTATATTTATAAATAAATAAAATCAAAGTCTATTAAAAATTATTTTTGATTCTATCATTGTTAATTTTAAATTTAAATCTTTATCAAGGACATTTATATTTGCATCATAACCGTGACATATGGATCCTTTTTTTTCAAGATTAATTATTCTTACTGGATTGTATGAACTTGCTTGAATGGCATCGCTTAAACTATATCCAAATTCTACTAGATTTTTAATGCCTTGTATCATTGTGATAGCCGAGCCTGCTATTGTATCGTTTTCTACAATATGAAATAATCCGTCGTTTTTAAGGTATACCTCTTCTCCATTAGCTATTAATTTTCCAGAGGGTTGTAGTGTTGGGGTTAATCCATCAGTTATAAGCACTAATTTGCTTATGTCTTTAAGTTTTCTAAGCATTAAAACAAGTTTTGGATGAATATGACGCCCATCAGCAATAAGTTCACAAGATACATCTCCATGAATTAAAACCGCTCCTATTGCATTTGGATTTCTGTGATCAAGTTTTGACATTGCATTGAAAAAATGAGTTGTGTGAAGTATACCTACTTGGAAACCCTCAATCATGTTTTCATATTTTGCATTGGTATGACCTGCTTGAAGTGTGATATTATTTTCCATGCAAAACATCGCAAGCTCTCTCATACCTTTAAGTTCAGGTGCAACTGTCATTGTTGCAATGTTTGTTCTTTTTCTTCCAAAAGAATCTGTAAAAGTACCCCCTGCTGCATCTATGAATTTTTTCATGATCTCAATGCTTGGTTTTTGAAGATAAGAGGTAGGATGTGCACCTTTTTTTTCAGGAGAGAAAAATGGCCCTTCAAGATGAAGTCCTAAAATTTTTGCGCCTTTTTCTTTGCCTATTGCTTCGGTGCATGCTTTGATTGTTGCGATCATTTCTTCGATTGGACGTGGGTAAAGTGTTGGTAGAAAACCTACTACGCCGTACTCTGCTAAATGTTGTGACATTTTAATTATTGAGTTTGTTGAGCATTGATCAGTTCCATAGCCGTGAAATCCATGTATGTGATTATCATAAAGACCAGGTGTTATATAGTTACCCTTAACATCAATCATTTCATAGTTTTGTAGGTCAATTTTTGCAAGTCTATCGGCTGTTACGATATCAAAAATTTTACTGTCTTTAATAAGTACAGCTGAATTATCTATTTTATCATTTCCTGTCAGCACAGATTTTGAATTAAACAAGCAGAAATTTGGCATATTTACTCTCCTACAAAATTAAATTTTACTATAAGCAAATATCTTTTTAAAGATACTTGATTTTTATATGTATTTTTAATGGATGTTTGTTGTTAATTTTGCGGTAGATATGGTTTTATGTGTAAGAATTTATATATTTTTATGTTAAACTTTCTAGTTAAGAGGTGTTGTAATGTCTTCTGGATTTTTTGTTCCAGGTGTGGATAGTAAATATAATACTAAAGAAATCCGTGAGTCGATGCTAAAGCCTGATAAGGCCAAAATAGATTCATCTGTCAAAAAGCTTGAAGGCTTAGAGCAAGAGAAACGTGCTTGGCAAATGATTAATAAAAAAATCTCTACTCTAAATTCACTTGCAAGGCAAATTACATCTATTAATAGCCCTTTTAATTACATGTCAGGTAATTCTAATAATGATGATGTTCTCTCTGTATCTGCTCGTTATGGAGCTAAAAATGAAACTTATAAAATTGATATTAATCAAGTAGCAGGTTCCGATATTTTTTTGTCTGCGAATTTTAAACAAAAGGAGATTAGTATTCCTGCAGGAGACTATGTATTTTTAGTTGGGAATAAAGAGATTAAGATTAGGAATAATGGAGATATTGAGTCTCTTGTAAAGGATATTAATAATCGAGGCAAGGGGTTTTTGTCTGCTAAAATTGTAAAGAGTGATAGTGCTGGAAATAGTAGATTGATTTTGAGGTCTTTAAAGGAGGGTGCGGATAATAAACTTATTATGAAAGATAATGCTTTAAAGCTTGCTAAACAGATAGGTATTTTAAGTGAGCTTACAACAAATTTTAGTCCGAATTTAACAGAAATTATTGATAGCCAGCAAAATAGTGGTAATAGGATTTCTCTTGATAAGGATGATCTTGTGTTAGAACCTCTCTCAGAGATTGCAATAAGTATTCCAGAGGATATTGAGATTAGTAATAGAAGTAAAATTAAATTTGAAATTAAATATTATGATACAGATGATAAGGGTATTTTAAACGAAATTGTTTTTAATCCTGGAGAGGCTACATTTGAGGGTGCTAAGGTTGAAGGTGAGGATAGCATAATTAATCTTGGGACTGATCATAAGCTTCCTTTGAAAGAAAAAAAGTATATTCAGATGAATATGATTAAAATTCACAGTGGTACGAATTCCTTGGAATTGCCACCAATAAATGTTACGAGTGATTTTGAGAAAGTTGAGGTTGAAGTTGGTTCACTTTTGGATTTAAAAGAGATCAATATCGAAAATAAAGTTAATAATAAGGTTTTTGTTATTCGTAACATTGAGATTTTTGATCCAAAGAATAGAGATGGTTACTTGCCAATAAATGCCAAGAGCTTTGCAGAAAATGCAAAGGTGAGGTTTGATGGAGTTGATGTTGAGCGTGATTCGAATATTATTAATGATTTAATTCCTAATGTTACATTGAATTTAAAACAAGTATCAGATGATACTGTTGTTGTTAGAGTTGAGCCTGATTATGAGGGGATTAAAAAACTTTTATTGGATTTTTTGATAGCTTATAATGAGGTTCTTGCTGAGATTAATATTGTAAGTTTAAATGAGGGTAGTTTGGAAGGTCAAAAATCAGATCTCCTGGAAGAATGGTCCTATTTAAGTGAAGAAGAAAAAGAAGAAGCTTTTAAAAATTTAGGGATACTTAGATCTGAGCTTTCATTACAAAATCTTAAATCAAGATTAGAATCAATCATGTTTAATTCTTATAGAACGAATGATCCTAATTTTTCAATTATTAATCAAATAGGGGTATTTACTAATTCTATCTCGTCATCAGGAGGGCTTTCGCGTTATTTGAAACTTGATGAGAAGAAATTTAGTGAAATAATACAAAGCAATATTAGTGCAGTCAAGGAACTTTTTGCAGTTGATTTTAATGATGACCGGATTTATGATGATGGACTTGCTAAGATGATTGGCGACTATCTATCTCTTTTGATAAGTGCTGGGGGATTTATTTATAATAAGATCAGAAGTTATGATCTAAGAATTCCAAATCAGAAAAATGTGGTTGAAGATTATAGAAAGAAGTATGAGGAAAGGGAGAGTAAGGTTGAAGGAGAGCTTAATACTTTGGATTTTACTGTAAAGCGGATGAAGGAACAAGAGGAAATCCTTAAATCTTTGAATCTACAGCGGCAAAACAGGTAACAAATTTAATTTAAATTAATACGTGTATTTATTTTTTTCTTGTTTTTGTGATATCCTTTTAAAAAGACAAATGGATTTGTCTAAATATTAAAAATTATATTAATTTATCACGGAGGAAATGATATATGATCATAAATCATAATACGTCAGCTATAAATGCTTCAAGAAATAATAGCATTAATGCTACTAATCTTAGCAAAACTCAAGAAAAACTTTCTAGTGGGCATAGAATTAATCGTGCATCTGATGATGCTGCTGGTATGGGTGTTGCTGGAAAAATTAATGCTCAAATTAGAGGGTTGTCCCAGGCTTCTAGAAATACTTCAAAGGCTATAAATTTTATTCAAACAACAGAAGGAAATTTAAATGAAGTAGAGAAAGTATTAGTAAGAATGAAAGAACTTGCTGTTCAATCTGGTAATGGTACATATTCAGATGCAGACAGAGGTTCTATTCAAATTGAAATTGAGCAACTTACAGATGAAATCAACAGAATTGCTGATCAGGCTCAATACAACCAAATGCATATGTTGTCCAACAAGTCAGCTGCTCAAAATGTAAAAACAGCTGAAGAGCTTGGAATGCAACCTGCAAAAATTAACACACCAGCATCACTAGCTGGATCACAAGCTTCATGGACATTGAGAGTACATGTGGGAGCAAATCAGGATGAGGCAATTGCTGTTAATATTTATGCATCTAATGTTGCAAATCTTTTTGCAGGTGAAGGTGCTCAGGCTGCTCCAGAGCAAGAGATAGGACAGCAAGAGGAAGGTCAAGCAGCTCCAGCTCCAGCAGCAGCTCCAGCTCAAGGTGGGGTTAATTCTCCAATTAATGTTACAACCGCTGTTGATGCTAATATGTCACTTGCAAAGATAGAGGGTGCTATTAGGATGGTAAGTGATCAAAGAGCAAATCTTGGTGCTTTCCAAAACAGACTTGAGTCTATTAAGGATAGCACAGAATATGCTATTGAAAACTTAAAAGCATCATATGCTCAAATTAAAGATGCAACAATGACAGATGAAGTTGTAGCATCAACAACTCACAGTATTTTGACACAATCTGCAATGGCTATGATTGCACAAGCAAATCAAGTACCTCAATATGTATTATCATTGCTTAGATAAATTGAATTTTTCAATAAGGGTCTTTTAATAGACCCTTATTTTTATTTGTGTCAATCAAAATTCTGATATTTTAGTATAATTAATATTGGTCTATGTAGAATTATAATGTTTTCGCATTGGAGTTTACTTTGTACAAGGTTAGTGTTAAAGTCAGGAACCTTTATAAAACATTTTCTTATAATAAAAATAAAAAACAAATAGTTAAGGCTATAAAAAGTTATGAGAGTGGTAAAGATAGGGCTGACATTTACAAGGAATCTTCTGTTTTTATTGCAAATGCAAATATCAGTCTTGATGTTTATGAAAATGAAATTTTAGTTATTATGGGTATGTCAGGTTGTGGCAAATCTACTTTTGTTAGATGTTTGAATGGTATACACAAAATCGATTCTGGGTCTATTTTGGTGGATAATATTGAAATGAATGATATTAATCAAAAAGATCTCTCTGCTTTAAGGAAAGATAAATTTGCCATGGTTTTTCAGAATTTTGGACTTTTTCCACATATGAATGTTTTAAGGAATGTGACTTATGGACTTGAGGTTAAGAATGTCCCTAAAAAAATTAGGCTTCAAAAAGCTATTGATATTTTAAAACTTGTGGGTCTTGAAGATTATAAATATAAATATATAAATGAGCTTTCAGGTGGAATGAAACAGAGAGTAGGTATAGCGCGAGCTTTAGTAGTAAATCCCGATATACTTTTAATGGATGAGGCTTTTTCAGCTCTTGATCCTTTAATTAGAGGCGAAATGCAATGTGAGCTTTTAAGGTTGGTAGATAAATTAAAAAAGACAGTTGTATTTATTACTCATGATTTAATTGAAGCTTTCAAATTGGGTAATAGAATTGCTTTTATGAAAGATGGCGAGATTGTGCAGGTGGGTAGGCCCTTAGAAATATTAAGGGATCCTAGAACAGATTTTATAGCTAATTTTATTAAGAATCTTCCTGTTTTAAATATTTTAAAAATTAAGGATATTATTAAAATGGATTTTACTCTTAGTGGTGATTCTGATAAATTTAATGTTATTCTTGAAAAAGAGAATGAAAGTTTTAGTTTGTATAATGTATCTATTAACAAAAAGTATAGTAATCTTGTTTCTTTAAATTTAGGTTTAGATGATGAGATTAAAAGTGTTGTTAAGTATTTAAATAAATTGGACTATTTGCTTGTGAAAGGAGAACAAGGTGATGTTATTGGATACATTGATTTAGGAGAGATTGCTGGCTTATTGGCGAGATAGTGATTTATGAGTAGAGATTTTATAGTTGCTAATATAGATAAGGCTTTTGATTTTTTAGTTGACAATTTTTCAAATTCTAATGGTATAGGGTTTGCAAGAATTGTAATTTTTTTTTATGATAATTTGAAAAAATTGTTTCTTTTAATTAATCCTGTTTTTTTTATTATCATAATTTGTGTTTTAAGCTTTTTATTTTTAAAGAAAAGATTAGCACTTTTGATTATGTTAGGATTTTGCTTTATTTTGTATTTTAATCTTTGGGAAGTTTCAATGGATACGATATCAATTATTTTTGTGTCTGTATTCTTTTCGGTAATTTGGGGAATTTTAATAGGTATTCTAGGTGGATATTATTTAAAATTTTATGTATTTTTAAAACCATTGCTTGATTTGATGCAAGCAATGCCTCCGTTTATTTATTTAATACCAGCTATACCTTTTTTTGGTATGGGTACATCTTCAGCTATTTTTGCTACAATAATTTTTGCGATGCCTCCGGTTATTAGATATACAAGACTTGGGATTATTCAAGTTCCAGGTGAGGTCATTGAGGCTGCTAAGTCTTTTGGAAGTAGTAATATTCGTATTCTTTTCCAGATCCAGTTGCCATTAGCTCTTCAAAGCATAATAGAGGGAATTAATCAGTCAATAATGATGGCAATATCTATGATAGTAATAGCGGCAATGGTTGGTTCGTCAGGGCTTGGCAGGACTGTAATATATTCTGTTGAAAGATTACATTTTGGTGAAGGCTTAATATCTGGATTAGCTGTTGTGGTAATAGCTATTATTTTAGATAGAATCATGCAGGCTATTTTTATTAAATTTAGTTATTTAAATACTGATAATTATGGAGGAAAAAAAGAAAATAAGTTCAAAAGATTTTTGGAAATGTATAATAAATAATATTTGATATATTTTATTTTTGTGTGGTAGTAGGAGAATTGATTTATGAAAGGTTTATTGATATCTGTTTTTATAAGTTTTATTTTAACTTTATTTTCTTGTAATAAGGATGATAATTCTAGAGATAGTGGTGACTTCCAAAGGCTAAGATCAGTTAAGATTGCATATGTTAATTGGATAGGAGAAACAGTTGCTACTAATATTATGAAAGTTGTTTTTGAGAGAATAGGATATAATGTAGAAATATTGCCTGTTACAGCATCTATAATGTATCAGTATTTAGCATCAGGACAAGTTGATGGTATGGTATCTGCATGGGTTCCTACGGCTGATAAATTTTATTATGAAAAATTTAAAGATAAGTTTATTGATCTTGGTGCTAATTATGAGGGCACATTACAAGGATTTGTGGTGCCAAGTTATGTTACAATTTCAAGTATTGCTGAACTTAAGGGTAGAGGAGCTAAGTTTAAAAATAGAATAGTAGGCATAGATGCTGGAGCGGGTACGCAACTTTCTGTAGAAGAAACTCTCAAGCGTTATGGATTAGATAAAGAATATGAACTCATCTCTTCAAGTGAAAGCGTAATGCTTGCAAGTTTAGAATCTGCCATTAAGAGGCATGAGTGGATCTTAGTTCCTTTATGGAAGCCCCATTGGGCATTTGTCAAATATGATATTAAATTTTTAGATGATTCCTTGTTGTCAATGGGAGGGCCTGAGAATATTCATTCTCTTGTTAGGATTGGGCTTAAAGAGGCTGATCCTGATGCTTATTATTTGTTTGATAATTTTTATTGGGGTGATGACTTGTTATTACCTTTAATAGAAAAAAATTATAAGGAGCCTGGACAGGAATATATAACCGCTGTTGAATTTGTTGATACTCATAAAGAGTATGTCAAAAATTGGGTTCCGGATAAATATAAAGATTTATTTAATTAATCTTTGTCTAAATTCTTTTAATGAGTTTAGTATAGGTTTTTTGGTTGGTAGTGATTCAAAGCCCCCTTTAAATAGTGCATTGCATCTGAGTAGTCTTAATGTAATTAAAATAAGAGCTGTTATGATATTATATTTTTTTAGGCATTTTAGTGCGTAATTTGAGCAGCTAGGTTCATATATGCAGTTAAAACCAATGATTTTGGAAAAAGTTTTTTGATATATTTTGATGAGTAAGATAAATATCAAGTTGAGCATTATAAAAAGCTTTTTTAAAATCTGCATGTGTATAATAATATGATGTTATTATCATTGTTGTTAAGTTATTATTTATGAATAATAGTTATGCTATTATTCATAGGAGTGAATATCAAACGCTTAGTATTAATTTTTCTTTTATCGTTTTCTTCTTATGCAGAAATTATTAAGATATCCGCTGAGGATGCTGTTTGCATGGCTTTAAAAAACAGTTTGGAGGCTAAGAATGCTGAATATGAAGAAAAGATAAAAAAATTATATAAAGATAATTCTTGGAATGTTTTTATACCAAATTTAGGGTTTGCTTCAAATTTTTCAAGGCAAAACTTTTTTATGTCTAGTCTGGAAGGAAGGGAGCATTGGAACTTAGATTTTGGGGTTTCTGCTGATCTCTCAATATCCCCATCTGTTGTTAATAAAATTAGACTTACTGTTTTTAATTATGAGGATGCTAAAATAGCCAGAGAAAAGACCATTAAAAGTATTAGGTTAAATGTTCTTAAAATGTATAACGAGCTTTTAGCTTTTAAGAGTATTTTAGAAGTTTTGAGAAGTCAGCTTGAGAATGGCAAACTTAAGTTTGAGCAAGTGAGCGTTGCTTATCGTAATGGTCTTATTTCTGAAATAGATTATATTGATGCTAAATTTAAGTATAGTAAACTTCAACCTGATTTAGATGAACAAATCATTAAGTTTGAAGAGACAGAAGAAAAATTTAAATTGTTATTAGGACTGGATGTCTTGCAAGATTTTGAGACTATAGGGGAATTGTCAGATGAAATATTAGATATTTCACTTTTTGATGAAGCCATAGATATTAACGCACATCTAGAGGTAAAAGGGTTAAATAATGCTGCTAAAGTTATGCAAGCTACTCTTGATAGTCTTTGGCTAGATGCTTTCTTGCCAAGATTTTCGTTTTCAGTTTCTTATAACCCTGGAAGTATTGCTTTTAGTAATGGTCCAGGTGGTTCATTTAAGCAAGGGTTGGGGGTTTCTTTGGGATTGACTTATAGTTTGACTGAGATTTTACCATTTTCAAAAAGTTTTACAGGGATATGGGATCAAGATTATCAATTAAAAATGTTAAAACATCAAATTGAAAATAAGATTCGTGAATTTAAATCTAATATTATTCAGAAACGTAAAGGTGTAAGACTATATAAATCCATTTTAGATAATTCCAAGATGAATTTGGAGATGTCTAAGAGGAATTATCAGGTGGCTTTCGATGCCTTTAATGCAGGTACCATAGATCTTGTAAAATTAAATGACATTGAAGTTTCCTATAAGCAGAGTGATTTGCAATTTATAAAAGATAAACTAAATTATGCTAATGTAATACTTGAATATAAAGATTTAATAAATGAGTTGGATTAATAAGGATATTTTATGAATTTGAATCTTAATATGAGAGGTCATTTTAAATATTATTTATTGCTTCTAGTTTTATTATTTGCCTCCTCATGTAATGAGGATACTGATAGTGAAGTTCAAGGAAATATTAATACGAATAATGATACTTCCAATAATACTATTAATGAGCCTTATAGATTTCCAGTTATTGCTATGAAAGTTCAAAAGGGGATTTTGAGTAATTACATTCCTTTAAATGGTGATATAGATATCAAAGTTAAAGCCGAAGTATTTCCAGATATCGCAGGTAAAATAATATCTTTTAATATAAAGCTTGGAACTTATGTAAAAAAGGGACAAATCATTGCAACACTTGATCCTTCAAAACCAGGTTTTACTTATTTAAAAAGTCCAGTAAGAGCCCCAATTTCTGGATATGTTTTAGCTGTTAGTTGCAAAATTGGAGACACAGTTGGATCCCAAACAAGTATTGCTTTAATAGGCAAAATGGATGTAATGCGGATTAAAACTTATGTTTCTGAGAAATATATCTTAGATGTTAAGGTTGGCAATGATGCAATTATCGAGCTTGAGTCTTATCCTAATGAAAGGTTTAAAGCTAAGATTTCAGAAGTATCACCCGTTTTAGATTTTAAGAGCCGTGCCGCTGCAGTATATCTTGAACCTGTAGGGGATAACTCAAATAAAATGGTTGTTGGTATGTTTGCTAAGATCAAACTTATTACTAAGCATTTAGAAAATGTGGTCAAAATTCCAAGTTATGCTTTTATTGAACGAGAAGGTAAGCTTTGCGTATTTAGATTAAATGCAGATACAAAAACAGTTGAAAGGGTTTTTCCTTTAATAGATTTTGAGATAGATAATATTATGTCTATTCAAGATGGTATTAATGAAGGTGATTTAATTGTGATTGAAGGTATTTCTTCTCTTTCTGATGGAGCTTATGTAGATATAGTGGATATTCGAGATGGACTTGATGTTGAAAACAATGTTTAATTTTTGAGGTTAAATATGTTAGTAAAAAAGATTATTGGCAAACCAATAACAATGTTAATATTGTTTTCATTATTGATTATGCTTAGTATTTATACTTTTTCAAGATTGAAGATAGAGTTGATGCCTAGCATTGAAGAGAATGATATTACTGTTTCTACGCAGTATGCAGGACGTTCCGCAAAAGAAGTGGAAGAAAAGGTAACAAGTATTCTAGAAGGCAGTTTATCCTTAGTAAAAAACATAAAGACAATAGCTAGTAAGTCTTTTAAGGGGAATAGCACTATTGATCTTCGGTTTTATCATGGCACTAATTTAGATTTGGCTTTAAATGAAATAAGAGATGCACTCGAGCTTTCAAAAAATCTTCTACCACAAGAAGCAAGCTTACCTAGGATTTATAGAGGAAGGTCAGGCAATGCGTCAGTATTATCGTTTGTTATGTACGCAGATAGACCTATTTTAGAACTTAAGAAGTATGTAAATAATATTATTAAGCCCAAGTTGGAAAGACTTAATGGGGTTGGACGTGTGCAGGTCATTGGAGGTGGGGATAAGCATATTTTAATTGAGGTATCCCAAAATAGGTTGGAGGCATATGAACTTACTCTCTCAGAGATAGTTCCATTTATTTCTTCTCAAAATGTTGAATTTTCGGTTGGTAACATATTAGATAACGATTTGGAATACCATGTACAAGTATCAGGAGAATTTCATTCAATTAAAGATTTAGAAGACGTGGTTATTGCTTACAAGAAACCAAGTACTTATTCTTTAGATAACAATTCGCTGATTCAGGTCAGATTGAGAGATATTGCAAGTGTTAGGAGTGCTTTTCAAGATTTACAAGGTTATGCATATTATAATGATAAGCCGTCCATTGTGATATCTGTGCAAAAACAGAGTGATGCAAATTCCGTTATTGTTGCAGATGCAGTAAGTGCAGAGATTGAAAAAATTAAGCCCGCACTTCCAAAAGATATATCTTTAGATATTGCTTATAATAATGCTGAACACATTAAAAAGGCTATTTCTTCTGTTGCTGATTCAGCTTATTTGGGAGCAATTCTTGCATTATGTATTATTTTATTCTTTTTAAGAAGTTTTAGAGCTACAGTTATTATTGGCATTACAATACCATTAGCTATAGTTCTTACCTTTTGTTTAATGTATTTTGCAGATATTTCGCTAAACATTATGAGTCTCTCAGGGCTTGCTTTGAGCGTTGGTATGCTTGTTGATTGTTCTATTGTTGTAATAGAGAATATATATAAGTATAGGCAAAAGGGCGTCAAACTTATATCATCTGCCATTCTTGGAACACAGGAAATGCTGATGCCAATTCTGGCTGCTACATTGACATCGATTTGTGTATTTGCTCCTATGCTTATTTTTAAGGCTGAATTAGACATTATTGGTGATTATGTTAGAGATTTTGCTTTTACTATTGTTATATCTTTAGCAGCTTCTTTGTTTGTTGCAGTTTTTTTAGTACCTGTGCTTTCAAGTTATTATGTTGGGCTTTATACTACTTTTCAAAAACCCATCAAAAATAAACTCATTAAAAGAATTGATAATTTTTTATATGGGATTTATTCTGTTGGAGAGCAATTTTATGTTAAATTGCTAAATTATGTTTTAATTCGTAAGCTAGCTTTTTTGCTTGTTGTTATGTTTAGTTTTATTTTAAGTTTAATTTTATTTCCTTTTTTAAATGTATCTTTATTTCCCTATGAGCATTCTTCCTTAATTTATTTTAATTTTAATTTTCCCCATAAAACAAGTTTGGAAAATTCAAAGTTTTACTCAGATAAAATTTTAGAAATTTTAAAAAGTGAAATTAAGGTTTATAAGAGTATCGTTTCTCAAATAAATTCAAGTGGTTTTGCGTTTGAAGTTACATTGCCTTTCAAGGAAGAAGCTGATGGAGAATTTGTTGGGGATGAAGAAGATATTAGGTATAGAGTTTATAAGCGTGTTGAGAGTCTTTATCCTAATTTCAATTCTAATGCTTTCTCAGAAGGGAATTCTTTTGGTCCTCCTATTGAGATTAAGATTACTGCTTCTGATTTTGAGTATGCAAGAGAATATGGAGAATTGTTAATTAGTCTTTTAAAGAAAAAATTTCCCAATCTTGTTAATCCTAGACTTAATATACAAGAGGAGCTGCAAATTGATATAGAAATAGATAGGGAAAAGGCCTATTCTTATGGGATTAATATGGAAACTCTCTCAAGAGAGATTAGGGCTAATATTGATGGAATTTCGGCAGGGAAATACATTGAAAATGGGGTAAGTTATGATATTTTGCTTAGGATTAATAGAAGTAATATTGCTAGCCTTAAAGATTTAGATAAAATATTTATTGTAAATGCATTTGGCGTTAAAATTCCCCTCTCTTCAATAGTTAAGCTTAAAAAAACAAAAGGAATTAGCGAGATTCCCAGAGAAGATCAGTCCTTAGTAGTTAAGCTTACAGCAGGTATTGCTCCGGGTGAAAATTTAGCTTTAGTTACAGCAAATGTAGTGGATTTTGTAACTAATAAGGTTCCCCGGAAGGATGGCGTATTGGTTAAGTTTGAAGGAGAATACAGTGAATTTACAAGCAGTATGCAGCAATTTATGGTGATAATTTTTATGGCTATCTTGCTTGTATTTGGAGTAATGGCAGCACAATTTGAATCTCTCTTAAAGCCATTTATTATTCTCTTTACAATACCATTAACCTTAATAGGTGTTTTGCCGTTTTATTTTATATCGGGAGAAAAGATTTCTGTTTTTACTGCTGTTGGCATGCTTATGCTTGTTGGTGTTGTTGTTAATACGGGTATTGTACTAGTGGATTACATTAATTTATTACTTAAGAGGGGATTTAATCTTAAAGATGCAGTACTTGAGGCAGGTCGTTCTAGGTTTAGACCAATTTTAATGTCTGCTTTAACATCAATAATTGGGCTCTTTCCCCTTGCATTCTCAGGTTCAGGTGGTAATAGCCTTATAAAGCCAATTGCTTTTACCTTTATTGGTGGAATGGTTGCTAGTACATTTTTGACTTTGCTTTTTATTCCTATAATTTTTGAAATTTTTTATAAGCTTTCTATAAAAGATTTTATACTTTTTAAGCCATGGAGTTCTGTTGATAAGATTGATGTTAAGGGCGGAAGTGAAAATCTTTCAAATAAAAATGCAAATAACATCGATATTTTTAAGAGTAATACTAAGGGGAATTCTAAAGCTGATGCTAATTCGGATGATGTTTTTATTGATGAGGATTAAGGTTAATGAGGAAGGTATATGTATAGAGCAGAAATAATTTCTAATATATCTTTAGAACTTGATATTCATGAACATATAAATAGAATAGAGGAAGATTTGGGTGAATATATATATTATTCTAAGATACGTAATGTTCAAGGAAAAGGAAGAAAGGGCGAGAAGCAAGGTAATGAAATTTGGCCTGAAGAGAATTTTATTCTTGTGATTTATACTGATAAGTTAGTTGTTATAGAAAAGTTAAGAAATGCTGTTGGGATTTTAGAACAAGAATATCCTACTGAAGGAATTAGGTTTTTTGTTATAGGAAGCTAGATCTTTATTTATTTTTAGTTATGTGTATTTTGCTTTATAAAACTTCATCTTTATAAATGATGATTATTACCAATTTAAATAGTTAGAGAATTCTTAGGTTCATGACATTAAGTACAAAAGTATTACTTATTGGCTAATTGATGGTTAGGTTAATATAATTGAATTATGATTTTATTCTTTAAAATGTTATACTTTATGTAGAGTATCGTTATTTTATAGGTGTATAGTAGGATCATATGTCAATAGTAAAAACCTTTTTTGAGATTGCTGAAAAGTGTGGCGATGGGGCTGCACAAATATATAGATATAATAAAAATTATCTTAGGGTTACTTATGAAGATTTAAAGAATAATGTTTTAAAATTTGCAGCATTTTTAAAAAAGATAGGCTTGGGATATCAGGATAAGGTATTTATTTGTTCTGAGAATAGAATTGAATGGAGTGTTATAGATTTTGCTATTTTGGCTTTAGGTGCTGTAGATGTTCCAAAGGGAGCTGATGTTACTCTTTTTGAAGCTGAAGTAATTATTAATAATATTTTTCCTAATATAATAATAGTGGAAAATTTAAATTTGCTTGATTTAGTCGTTCAAGTTAACTTTGAAATTAAACCTGTAGTTGTTATTATTGATGATTTAGATGAAAGGGATAAATTACGGTTTAGTAATTTTCAAATTTATACTTATAAAGAGTGTATTTCAATTGGAGATAAGTCAAGACGGGATGAAGAGATTATTGAAACTTTCAATAATATTAATCCTGATGATATGGCAACAATAATATATACTTCTGGTACTACAGGAAATCCTAAAGGAGTGATGCTTTCTCATGCTAATTTTCTTTATCAGGTGTCTAGTTTTAGTCGCATGATTAGTACTAGTGAGGGGCAAATATTTATGTGTATTTTGCCAATTTGGCATTCATTTCAGAGATCATTCTCTTATAATATTTTTCTTAAAGGTATGACTTGTTTATTTTCAAGTATTGTTCCAAGAAACATGCTTGATGATATTAAAAATATTAATCCTCATTATATTGCAGCCGTTCCTAGGCTTTGGATTGCAATAAAGCAAAATATTTTTAAAGAAGTTGCCAAGAAACCGTTCTTAGCAAGATTGTTATTTAAGCTTTTCACTAAAGCAGCATGTCTTAATGATATTTGTTATAGAATAATTTCAGGATTATATCCTGATAATGGATTTGATTTATTAATGCCTATTAAGAAAATTTTAGGTATTTTGGGTTTAGTGATTTTATTTCCTCTTAAAATTTTGGGAGATTTAATTGTCTTTAAAAAGATAAAGAAGGTTTTAGGTGATAATTTTGTTGTTGGGATTACTGGTGGGGGTAGCATGTCTTTATCTGTTGTTAGGTTTTTCAATTCAATTGGAATTGAGCTTGCTAATGCTTATGGATTAACAGAAGCATCCCCTGGTGTTGCGTCTGATGAGCATGGGAAGATAATGCTTGGTACTTGCGGTAAAATATTGCCTGGAACTGTTGCTGAGATTAGGGATGAGAATGGTAATAAGCTTAAAAAACCAGGCAAGGGAGTCCTATTTGTTAAAGGTCCTCAAGTTATGCTTGGATATTATCAAGATGAAGATGCTACAAGGCAAGTTATTGGAGCTGATAGGTTTTTGAATACGGGTGATATTGTTAAGTTGTCAAAGGATAATGTTGTTCAGATCATAGGGCGCGAAAAAGATACTATTGTTTTAAATAATGGGGAAAATATTGAGCCTGCTCCAATTGAAATTAAGCTTGAAGAATCTTTATTAATTGAAAAAGCTGTTGTTGTGGGTCAGGATCAAAAGTTTTTGGGTGCATTGATTCTTCCTAATTTTGAAGAGATAAATAAATATCTAGAAAACATGGGACAAAAAATTTTTGATGCTCATAATAGGCAGCAAATTATTGCAAATAATATTGTTCTTAAAGCTATTAATGATGAGATAAAAAAACTTATTAATAGATCCAATGGATTTAAGCCTTTTGAACAGATATTAAGATTTGTTCTTTTAGAAAAACCATTTGAAGTAGGCAAAGAGATGTCTATTAAGATGGATGTTAAACGTAATTATATTTTAAATCTTTATAAAAATGAGATAAAGAATTTATTTTCCTAAATTATTTTAAAGTTATTTCAAGTTCGTCTATATCTTTTAATTTTGTATTGGGTGGTTGGGATTGTTTATATACAAAACCATTTCCTTTTATCTTTATTTTTGTGTTTGTATATTTGTTTAAAATTTTCATTAAATCCCTTTTTGAAAGTCCTGTAAGGTTTGGCAGAGTTTCTGTTGTGTCGTATTTTATTGTGGGTTTTGGTATGCTAATTTTTGAGGAAATTTTAATTTCATTGTATTCATTTCTATTATTTCGATTTTCAATCAATTCTATTATTTCTTTTGCCATTGGTGCAGCAATTCTTGTTCCATATATTATCTTTTTAGGATATCTGTATATGACATATATAATATATTTTGGATTTTCTGTGGGATATATTACTAGTATTGAGGACGTGTAATCTTCTTCTGAATATTTGCCTGTGGTTTTATCAATAACTTGGGAAGTTCCACTTTTTGCTGAAATGCTTAAGTTTTTCATCTTAAGTTTTGGTATTCCTCCTTTATTTACAACTTCTCTCATCATTTTTAAAACTTCTTTTGCTGTACGACTAGATATTACTTTTTTAATTTCTTCTTTTTGAAATTCTTGAATTGTATTTTCCATTTCATTGCTTATTCTTTTTATGATTTTGGGTTTTAACATAACCCCTTCATTACTTAAGACGCTAGCAGCTTGTAATATTTGAATGGCAGATACTCCTATTTCTTGTCCAAATCCGATTGTGGCTTTGCTTCGCCCCGACCATTTTGAATGATGGGTTAGTAGCCCTTTTGTTTCTCCGGGGAAAGGAAATCCAACTCTTTTTCCAAAACCAAAGGCTATTAGTTTATTATAGAAATATTCATTACTTATTTTGTCTGTAATGTGAGCTATTCCTACATTTGATGAATAGATTAGAATCCCACTAGGATCGATATAGTCATAAGGAGGATTTAAAGTTTTAATTGTAACTATTTCACCCGATTTGAATTTTTTTTGGTATATACCGTTATCTAAAAATTTTTCATTTAATTTTAATAATCCACTGTCTAATAGAATAGCTACTGTAAAAATTTTATTAATACTTCCAGGTTCATAAGTTAAGGAGGTGGCAAAATTGTTCCATATTTCTTTAGGATATTTTGAATAGTAATTGGCATCATATTGTGGGAGTTGGAGCATTGATAAAATTTCCCCATTCTTAGCATCCATTACTATGGCCAGCATGTTTTCAGGCTTATTTTCGTTAAAGTATTTTTTAGCTATTTGATTTATGCTTTTTTGAAGATCTATGTCTATTGTTAAGTATATGTTGTTTGTACTTAGTTTTTCATTTATAGATTTTTGTTTTGTAAGATCTTCATTTAATATGGTGTTTAGAGAAAGTTCAATTCCTGCAAGCCCAATGTTGTCAGTGCCTACAAATCCCGTAATATTGCTTGTCAGTTCTTTAAATGGATAGATCCTTGTGTAGTCTGGATAAAGTATGATGTCTTTTAATCTTCCTTCTGATTGAATTCTTTTAATTAGTTCAGATTCTTCTCTTGTTACTTTTCTTTTTATATATATGAATCCTTTTTTTGAAGACAGTTTTTTTTTAAGTATTTGAGGATCAATTTTCAGTATTGCACCAAGAGTTTCTGATGTATTTACAATATTTTTTATTTTATTTGGATCCGTTCCTATCGAATGTGATTTTGAAGAGAAGGCTATTATTTTACCATTTCTATCATAAATGTTGCCTCTTTTTGAAATGTGATTTATATTTTGAGAGAAATATTGTATGTCTTTTGAGGACATTAGCATAAAATATTTATAAATGGTTAGTAGTGTTATTGTAAGGAAAATTATGAGGACGATATTTAGTCTTAAGCTGCTAGCAAAATTTTTATGCATTAAGTATTTAGATACTCCTTATATTATAATGAATATTTGACAGTTAAGGATTTTAGTATTAATGTTTGATTAATTTTTTCTCATATTTATAATATTATATTATGAAAAGATTAAATTTGAAATTAATAGGGGTTAAATATAGTGGATATTAGAACTTTAAAAGGTTTTAGAGATTATTTGCCAAAGGAAGCGTTAATTCGTACTCATATTATAAAACAAATATATAGTGTTCTTGTTTCATATAATTTTGATTTAATAGATACTCCTATTCTTGAGTATTCTGAATTTCTTTTAAGAAAAGGTGGGAATGAGGTAGAAAAACAAATTTATCGGTTTAAGGATAACGGAGATAGAGATGTTTCAATGCGTTTTGATTTAACGGTTCCTTTTGCAAGATTTATGGCTACTAATAGGTCTAAGATTCAATTTCCTTTTAGAAGATCTCAGATAGGAAAGGTATTTAGGGGTGAGAACACCCAGAGGGGTAGATATAGGGAATTTATCCAATTTGATTTTGATATAGTTGGTGAGGATACTTTTCGTAGTGATGCTGAAATTTTATCTATTGTTTATTGTGGGCTTGAAGAGATTTTTTTAAATTTCATAGAAGGTATTAATAGAAAGTTTGTTATTCATTTCTCTCATATTGGGATACTTAATGCTTATATTGATAAGTTGGGATTAGAAGATAAAGCTACTTTTATTTTAAGAAATATAGATAAATTAGATAAAATGGGGATTGAGAGTGTGAGAGAAAATTTGCTTTCACAACTAGGTGAAGAACATGTTGATTTAATATTGGAGTTTATAAGTTTAGAAGGAACTTTTTGGGATAAGCTTAAGACCTTGAAAGGTATTTTAGAACATAATGATGCTGTTAAGAGGATTGAAGATATTTTTGTACATCTTAGTGCATTAGGGATTCAAGATGCTTTTAATTTTAATCTTAAGATAGTTCGTGGGCTTGATTATTATACCGGGCTTGTATTTGAGGCTGAGATGATGGGCATTAATATGGGAAGCATTTGTAGTGGTGGGAGATATGATAATTTGTTGTCTTTATTTTCTAACTCTTTGCAAAAGGTTTCAGGAGTTGGAGGATCTTTTGGTATCGATAGGATTCAAGATATAATTGAAATTGAAAAATTTAATTATATTAAGTTATTTGTGGTTAAAGCCAGCTCGAGAGTATTAATTGTTAATATAGATGATAGTTTACAAGATTATTATTATAAGCTTGCAGATAAGTTTAGAAGACATGATTATTCCAAGATAAATAATATTGCTTGTGAAGTATATCCAAAGAGTAAAGATGGTAAAAATATTAAGGTGCAAATAGAATATGCTCTTGATAAGGCTATAAGATTTTTAATTTTTGTGGGCCAAGAGGAATATAGGGCAAATAAGTTGAAGGTGAGAGACTTGACTAAAAAGGAAGAGTTGTTATTGTCTTTTGATGAGGCTATTAAATTTATTAAGGGAAATGACAAATTTTTGTGTACACCTTTTTAATTTAAATGATCTTTTTAAAAAGATATTTTTGATTTGAAGGTATTTGAGTTTTAGTGATTTTGTATTCTTAAAAGTATTAGTAGGTATATTAACCTTTTTGTTTTTCTATTTTACGGATTGTGATTGCATTTAGAGTC
The DNA here is from genome assembly GCF_023035795.1 of Borrelia nietonii YOR. Taxonomy (NCBI): domain Bacteria; kingdom Pseudomonadati; phylum Spirochaetota; class Spirochaetia; order Spirochaetales; family Borreliaceae; genus Borrelia; species Borrelia nietonii. Next base: position 133,060 of record NZ_CP073148.1, on the reverse strand, counting down.
AATGTGTTTGTGTTGTAGTTATAGTCTATTTGTCCGAGTATTTCAACACAATCTTTAAAATTGATATCAATATCAAAAGTTGTTTTTGTTGTTATTATGCCTTCAAGAGTGTTCTTGTTATATCCTACATAAAAGTCAAAGTAAGTTATATTATCTTTTTTTTCAATATTGTTTGTAATTCCTTCCCATTTGACATATATGTTTGAGTAAATTAATGGGTTTTTTTTAATTTCTTTTAAAACTAAATAATCGTCAAATGTAATAAAATCTGGTCTTGAGATAAAACTTGCAAGATTTTTAGCTTTAAGTTTAATTGATTCTGATGCGTTTGAATTTAATATCTTATTTATTTCGATTCTTGCAAAATTATCTTTGCCTTTTTTTAGATGAGTTTTTATTTTTTGAAATGAATTTTTGATTTCAGTTTCAGTGAGTATGAATACAAATTGTCCCTCATGGTTTTCAATCTTTTCTTTCTCATTTATTTTAATATCGTCAATGTATGCTGCTATATTGTTAATAGCCTTTTTTTCTTTTGCCTTAAAGTCATTTGGTGTCAGTGTAGTTGTTTCTTTGGAATGTATAAATAAGAATATTGATATCAGTGAGAATGCAAAGCCTGCTACTGTTAGTAATATCCTTATTAATTTAGATAAATTTTGTCCTGTTTTTACTTTGATTTCTGGAAATAGTTTGGCATATATTTTGTTTTTATTCATAAATAGTGCTCCTTGAATAGGATTTTTTCGAATAGTTTCTAAAGAAAGTTCTGATCGTTTTATTTCTTGATTTTCTTCTATCATTTTAAGCCATATCTGTATGGCCTTGTCTTCTTTACCTTGAGCTGCTAGTAGTATTGCGATTGATTGTTTGACATCTGGTTCTGTTGGATTTAAAGTGTAAGCTTTCTTTAGATATGTTTGAGCATTTCCTAGATTTCCCATTCTAAGATAAGACATTCCTAGAATATAATGATAAAAATAATAATTTTTATAAAAGAAAATTTCCTTTTCTAAAAGTTTTACTACATCTGAATATTTGTGAGAGTTATAATAGCGAATAGATTTATTAATAAGTTTATTAGGTTCCATTTCCATAAGTTGAAGTTACCCTCATGATATTAGTTTTAATGTTTGATATATAAATATTATCTTAAAAAAATAATAAATAGAATATCGTTTTTTGTTTTAAAAAAAGTTGGTTTGACTAAAAATTTATTAATGTTATAATTATATAAGCTCGTTTGGGATTTATACATATTTTAAAGTGGTAGGAATGTGTCATCAGAAAAAATCGCGGAATTAATTAAGGATATTTACTTAAGTTTCAAAAAAGGTGATTTTAAGACAGCTTTAATGAAATCAGAAGAAGCACATTCTCTTGATTTTGATAATGTTGAGATTTTAACGGCTTTAAAAAGTTCTGTATATTGGAATGGTCAGGTAGAAAGTCTTGATCGGATAGATAAGGACTATGAGAAGGCTGAATTTTTAATAAGAGAATGGAATAATTTTGCTAGAAGATATTTAAAAAAGATGAATTCTGATTTTATTCAAGGTCGTAACTCAATTAAGTATTTTATATTTCAGTTATGCTTAGACATATATAAAAATATATATAAATTACAACCAGAAAATTTAGATCTTTTAATAAAGATTGCTAAGTCTTACAAGGGAATGGGTAATTATGAGAGAGCCATAGCTGTTTTTTTGCAGATATTAGGAGATGCAAAAGACAATGCAGATGTAGTTGCTGAACTTGCTGATTCTTATGCCCTTATTGATGAAATTAAGGAGGCTAAGGTATTATTTAGGGAGGCTTTCTTTATTAATCCTCAAAAGATAGATATAGATGCGCTTGAATCTGAGATGATACTTAAATTGATAGAAGCTATTAAGAGTGATAGGAATATTTCCGATACTCTTATTAAGGAATGGATACCTGTTTATGGGGCGCTAAACGGTGTTTTTAATATAAAAAGAGAATTAAGACCTATTGAGCTTGGTCATTTAAAGCAGTCTGTTTATAGTTTGCGTAATGAGCTTAAGGAAAAGTCTTATAGATCAATAAATGAGAGCATATTGCTTCCAAGGCTTATTAATAAATATTTTTGGCTTATTGATCATTATGTAAGGATAAAAGAAGATCGTGTGCGAATTGATGAAATTTTATCTTATATTAAGGAAATAGATATAGGAATATATCAGCAATATGTCAATTAGGTTGGTTTTAATAAAATTGATATTAGGAGAGTTGAATGTCTAATATTACTATAGAAAGATTAGATAATATCTTGCAAGAGGATAAATGGACAAGGATAGTTGTTAATAATTATTCTCTTGCCAAGATAAAGGAATTGGATGAGTTAATAGATAGTATAATTTCTGAAAATTTAACGGAAGAAGCTTTAGATATTTGTGGTAAGCATTTAAAGGACGTCAAGAAGAGTATTGCTGGTCTTTATATTTCAGGCATGCTTATATATAGTAGAAGGCCGCTTAATGATATGAGTTTGCTTACAGTTGTAGACTTATTTTCCCAAAATTTGAAGTGGTCTCTTGTTGAACATATATGTAACAAGATGCTTTTAACTTCTGAGAATAAGCATGCGCTTTATACGCTTGCAAAGATATATGCACAAAATAATGAGAATGATAAATTGCCAGATATTTGGATGCGCATTGTTGAAGCTGATGTTGATGATACTGTATTTGTAAGACAGCTTGCTACTCATTATGAGAATATTGATTTGCAAAAATCAATATATTTTTTTAGAAAGGCTATTTACCGTTTTATTGATAAAAAACAAATGTCAGGCATTAGAGAAATATGGTCTAAGTTGATCAAATATGTCTCTGATGATTTTGATTCTTTTCTTCTCATACTTCAAAAAGTTGAGAAAGAACTTGGGTTTAAAAAAGTTGTGGTTCTTTATGAAGATCTATATGGGCATTATTCTGTAAGTGGAAATATTGATGAGACAATAGAAATTTTGAAGGGCATTTTAAAGCTTGACAATAAAAATCAGAAAGCAAGAGAGAATTTGGTTATATTTTTAAGGGAAAAATATAAGGATATTAAAAATATTGAAGAATATCTTGAGAAGTCTGATATTGAAAACTTGGATAAAAATTTTGTTGATGTTTATTCTGATTTTGAAAAATATTTATTTTTTGCTAAGGGTAATTTTGTATATCATCAAACCTGGTTTGTAGGAATAGTTAAGGACGTAAATGAACAAGGCATTGTAGTTGATTTTGTCTCTAAACGAGGACATTTTATTAGTTTTGATATGGCTATATCTGCTTTATCTCCTCTTGAAAAAGAAGATATTCGAGTTTTAAAGGCAATTAAGCCAAAAGAGGAGCTTGTAGAGAATCTAAAGAGAGATATTGAGTGGGCCTTAAGGATAATTATTAAAAGCTATAAGTCAATTGATCTTAAGGGAATAAAAAGGGAACTTGTTCCAAGTTTAATGACCCAGAGTGTGTGGAATGCGTGGAGTGTAAAAGCTAAGCAAATTTTAAAAGATAATCCTCATTTTGTTATGGCGTCTGGAAAAGCCGATTGTTATATATATAATGAGAGGGCTTCTAACTTTAATGAAAAAGTTTATGATAAATTTAAAATAGAAAAGGATTTTTATAAAAGATATGAAATTTTTATGCACTATTGTAGTACTTCTGGTGGTGTTGTAAAGGATTTTCATGTTGAAGAGGAAATGCTTAATTATTTTTTGATTTATGTTAATAATTTTACAAAGGTTGATCATTATGTTATAAGTTCTTATGTAATACTTAAATCTTTAAAAAACTCTGAGAGTGGGGTTGCTTTTAAGATTAATATTGAAAAAGATATTAATTTAGAAGTTCTCTTGAGGGAATATTCCAAGAATATAGTTGATCTTTTTGATTCAATCTTGAATGCAGAGATTAAAAAGGAGTTGGTATCCTTAATCAAGGAAGAGTTAGTTGATTGGGTTGCTTATTATAAGCAGCTTTTTCCTTATTATGTTAATAAGAAATTGATAGACTCTCTTTATAAGGAAGATATAAAAGAAACAGCACAGCTTTTTAATTATGTCATAAAGAATTATAAGGTTTATAAAGATGCTTATATTTGGATTTTAAAGCATTATGTTTCTTATTCGCTTAATTTAGATTATTCCGATTCAGAGTTATTGGTAAATTTGATCAAGATTTTAACAGACAGTGTTGTTAAGATTAATAATAAAAATAATTCTGTTGCTAATAAGAGAATTTATAAAATGGTAATTAATCTTTTAATTAAGGATAAATACTTAAGTATTATTTTAAATAATGTTATGGATGAGGAGCTTGCCAAAAGGATATATATGACTTGTTTTTATATAAGAGATTTCCCCCCAAAGGATCTCTTACATATTAAAACTGCAATAAGAACTGTGTTTGGTGCTATTGAATTTGAAGATGAAAAACTGCAATTTTCAGGGGATAAAGTTGAAATAGGATTTTTGACTATTTTAAGTTCTCTTAGCAAGAAGCAAAAGGAATTACAGTACTTAAAAGATGTAGAGATACCTGAGAATTCTAAAGAAATTGGTAAGGCCCGTGAGCTTGGTGATTTAAAAGAAAATGCAGAATATCATTCTGCAAAGGAGAGACAGCAGTTTTTAACAAAGAGATTAAATTCTCTTATGTTAGAAATAGATGTTGCAAAAGTTGTTGATACTAAAGAACTTCAAAGCTCTGTTGTTGGATTTGGAACAAAAGTTACTATGATTAATAAAGATACAGGAAGGGAAGAGTTTTATTTAATATTTGGACCTTGGGAGTCAAACCCTGATGAAGGTATTATATCTTATAAATCTCCTTTTGGAGAAAATTTGTTAGATGCAAAAGAAGGCGACAATCTTGATTTTATAATAAATGATACTCGTTTCCAATATCATGTTAAAAAGATAGAACCTGCCAGAATTAATTAGAAGAGGTAAGATGTCAAAATTAAAAGATAATCCAGATAATTCTTTAAATGACAGATTAAGTAGAGAAAAGGCCATTGAGCTTGCTAGAGTTCAAATAGAAAGGGATTTTGGTAGAGGTAGTCTTATTAAGATGGGGGAATCTCCTGTAGGTAAGGGTATAGAGAGCATATCTAGCGGTTCTATTTTGCTTGATGAGGCAATTGGTGTTGGGGGATATCCAAGGGGAAGAATAATAGAAATTTTTGGTCCTGAATCTTCTGGTAAGACTACTTTGACTCTTCAAGCAATTGCTGAGGTTCAAAAAAATAGTGGAATAGCAGCTTTTATTGATGCTGAACATGCTCTTGATCCTGCTTATGCAAAAGCTTTGGGTGTTAATATTGATGAACTTTGGATTAGTCAGCCTGATACAGGAGAACAAGCTCTTGAGATTGCTGAATATTTAATTAGAAGTGGTGGGGTTGATTTAATTGTTGTTGATTCTGTTGCAGCTTTGACACCGCAGGCAGAGATTGATGGAGAGATGGGCGATTTGCAGATTGGACTTCAAGCAAGATTAATGAGTAAGGCTTTAAGAAAGATTACAGGCATACTCTCAAAATCTAATACTTGTATTATGTTTATTAATCAACTAAGAATGAAAATTGGTGTAATGTTTGGTAATCCAGAGACTACTACTGGAGGAAATGCTTTAAAATTTTATTCTTCTCTTCGTCTTGAAGTTAGGAAGATTGATCAGGTAACGGGGAGTTCTGCGGATGATATTGTTGGTAATAAAGTAAGAATTAAGGTTGTAAAAAATAAAGTAGCACCTCCTTTTCGTAAAGTAGAACTTGTGATTTATTTTGGAAAAGGCATTTCGCGTGAAGCTAGTATACTGGAGGCTTCGATTAAGTATAATTTAATACAAAAAACAGGTTCTTGGTATTCTATGGGGGATGATAAGTTGGGACAAGGTAGAGAGCATGCTATTAGTTATTTAGTTAACGAAAAAGCACTGACTGATGAACTTGAGAGTAAACTTAGAAAAATAATTTTTGAGGATCCCAATCAAGATTTTCTTGAAGTTGATATACTTGATGCTAAGAAAGATAAAGAATAAAATGGTAGGTTTAGATGATTATTTGATTGTTTGTAATGATTTTCAAGGTAGAATAGAAATTTTCTTTGATTATATAAGAAATAAAAGAGAGATTCTAAAGACTTTTAATTTAAATAAAATAATAGAAGATTTTTTGATATTTTCTGAGAGTATTGAAATAGATGTTAAAGATTTAATTAAGTTTTATTCTTTTTCAACCAGTTTGCTTTATTTAAAGACACAAATTCTTTATCCAGTAGAATTAAAGGATAAAAAATTAGTTGAAAGGGAGATAGTGCAGAAATTAATAAATTACAGTGAAAAATATGCAGAGGTCAGGGCCACAGCTTCTAATTTAAAAGACGGGGTATGCTTAAATGTACCTAAATCTTCTTTTTTTAAAGAAAATGGTACCTTTTTAGAAAGTGCGGATAATATTCAGGATTGTAATGCCGAGATTAATAAGGTTAAGAGTAAAGTCAGGGTAGCAAGGGTAGAGAGAAAGCATAATGATATTCCGCGTAATACTAAATTAAGGTCTAATATTATTTTAGGCACATATGATTCTAAAATTTCGGATAAAAAAACAAAAATTATTGCACTTTTAACTAAGGAGGATAATTTAGTTTTTGAATTTTTATTGGATTTTGATGATAAATTTTACTTTTTTGATAAATTTTGTTATTTTTTAATCGTTCTTGAATATAAAATGGCAAATATTATAGATTTAGTTTATACAAATGATAAGTTGGTTTTAATGAAAGGGAAAAATATTGACGAGTCTAGACAGTAGAGGGCTTAGGGTTCATGTTTTTTTGGCAAAGAAAGGTATGGGATCTAGGAGATTTTGTGAAGAGCTTATAAGAAAAAATTTTGTCAAGATAAATGGTACTCTTGCAAAGCTTGGAGATAAAGTGTTCTTAGGTGATAGAGTGGAGTATAAAAAACAAGTATTTGTCTTTAGGGATTTGAAAATCGCAAGTAAGATTTATATAGCCCTTCATAAACCTAAGAATTATTTGTGTTCCAATTTTGATCCAGAGGGGAGAAAATTGGCAATATCTTTAGTCCAGCCTTTATTTAAAGAACGTTTGTTCTCAATTGGTAGACTTGATTTTAAAAGTTCTGGACTTTTGCTTTTTACTAATGATGGTCAGTTTGCAAATAGTATTGTTCATCCAAGGAGTGAGGTTGAAAAGGAGTATATTGTTGAGTCAAAAAAGGCTGTTAATGAGGATTTGCTTATTAATTTTAAACATGGAATAAAAATAGAAAGGGAAATATTTAAGTTGAAATCTTATGAAATGCTTGGCAATACTTCTGTTAAGTTAGTTTTAACGGAAGGTAAAAATAGGGAGATTCGAAAAGTCTTTTTAAGTAAGAATATCTTTTTAAAGAAAGTTCACAGAATTAGAATAGGTAATATTAAATTGGATAATTTAAAAGAAGGACAAATTAAAGTTTTGTCTTTAGATAAGATTAATAGATTAAAGACGCAGCTTTTGGGGGGATATTAATGATAATAGCAATTGATGGTCCTTCAGCTTCAGGAAAAAGCTCGGTTGCGAAAGCGTTAGGGAACAGATTAGGTTTTAAGTTTATTAGTTCCGGTTATTTTTATAGAATAATAACTTTGCTTGCTCAAAAGTTTACTCTAAACGAGTATGATTTGCTTAGTGAGAGTAAAATTTTAGAACTTGTATTACAAAATGATATAAAATTTAATGGTGTTGATTTTTTGCTTAATGGTGTAAATGTTACGAGTCATATTTTAAATGAAAGAATAGATCTTCAAGTTTCTCTTTATTCTTCTTATGTGGGTGTTAGGAATATTGTGAATAAAAAATTAAGAGAAGTAGTTAAATTAAAGGATGATAATTATATAATAGAGGGTAGGGATATTACTACTGTAGTATTTCCAGAAGCTAAGGTTAAGATATATCTTGATGCTTCTGTTAAAGTTCGAGCTTTAAGACGATATAATCAAAGGAATGGTGATATTACTTTAAATGAATTAGAGCAAGCACTAGAGAGGCGAGATGAAATTGATCAAAATAAAGAGTATGGTAAATTGAAATTGGCTAAAGAAGTTTTTTATATTGATACAAGCTATAAATGCCTAGATGATGTATGTGATATTATCATAAAAACGTTTAATTTGAAAAAAAAGTGATAGAGAGGTGAGGATGGAAAATCAAGAAGATTTACAAGAAAATTATCTGAAGGTTCTTGAGAAAGTAGAACTTGGTAGTAGTGTTTCTGGTGTTGTTATAAATATCATGAAAGATTATGTGCTTGTAGATATTGGTTATAAGTCTGAAGGTTTTATTAAAATCGATGAATTTGAAACCATTCCAAATGTTGGAGATAAACTTGATGCAATAGTTACGAGAGTAGGGGGAGAATTGGGATTAGTTCTTAGTGTTGCAAAGCTTGATTCTCTTAATTTGCAAGATAAGATTGATGAGTATATTGCAAATAGAAAGGTGCTTAAAGGCAAGATTTTAGTTGAACTTTCAAGTGGCTATAAAGTCCAAATTAATGAAAATGTTACCGGATTTATGCCATCTTATTTGAGCTCTAAAATTAAAGATGAAAAATTAAAAAGAGGCTTGGTAGTTGAGTTTTATGTTATTCAGGCAGATAAAACCGATGGTCTTAGGCTTATTCTTGATAGACGGACTTTGGAGAGAGAGCGAGAGCTTTTGAAAAGAAAAGAGCTTGTTAATTCTTATAGTGAGGGAGATATAGTTGATGGTGTTGTTGAAAGAATTACAGATTATGGTGCTATTATAAAGGTTAAGAATCTTGTTTTAGGAGTATTGCATAAAAGGAATATTGCATTTAATCGTGTCGAAAATATTGAAGATTTTATTCGTGTTGGTGATAAATTAAGATTGCAAATCATTAAATTAAGTGTAAATACAGGAAAGATGGAATTATCCCTTAAAGCTTTAAAGGCAAATCCTTGGGATTCTGTTGAATCTAGGTATAAGGTTGAAAGTATTGTAAAGGGCAAGGTTGTGAAAATATTACCCTTTGGTGCTGTGGTTGAACTTGATAGTGAGATATCAGGATTTCTTCATATAAGTAATTTTTCTTGGGTAAGGGTGATCAAAAGTCCCCAAGAATTAGTTAAGGTTGGGCAAATTGTAGAGGTTAAGATTTTAGAGATAGATAAGGAAAATCAAAAAATATCTTTAGGTATTAAGCAGGTTAATGAGAATCCATGGAATAGTTTAGCTCAAAGGTGTGATGTTGGTAAGGTTGTTCAGGGTGTTATTAAGAATATCACAAAGACAGGTGCTTTTGTGAGCATTGAAGAAGGCATAGATGCATATATTAGTAAATTTGATATTTCTTGGGTTGATGAGATTAATCCTGAGGAATACTTTAAATTGGGAAGTTCAATTAGTGGGAAAGTAATTGAATTTGATGCAAAGAGGCAAAACATTAGATTGGGAATTAAACAATTAGAAGAAAATCCTTGGGATGATTTCTCTAAAAGCTATAAGAAAGGTGATACTCTTGAAGTTGAAGTTGTGGAGAAGAAATAGAAGGGAGTTCAGGTAAGAGTTTATGGTAAAATAATGGGATTTATTAGTAAAATCCAACTTGGAGATACAAAAGAATCCAGCTTAGATACTTTTGAAAATTTAAATGTTGGGGACAAACTTAAAGTTATGATTACTAATATTGATTTTAAAAATAAGTTGGTTTTGCTTTCTTATAGGGCGTATAAGGAACAAAAATCAAGCGAAGAAATTTCTTCTTATTTGTTTAAGGAGGATGATGAAGAGTCTTATAAGCCCTTTGCAAATCTGTTAAAGAGGAATGCTGATGCTTAAGAATAGATTTTTTATAGGTATTCTTGCAGTTATTGTTTTTGTAGGAATTATCATTTGTTTTTATGATTCTATGGATATAGATCATGTTAAAGCAGGAGGGGAAGTAGTAGAAAATCTTGAGAGAGATTTGAATCTTTATTTAAGAGCAAAGAATGCTGAAGAAAAACTTAAATTGGAGCCTAAAATAGAGGAAGCTATAAATAAGAGAGATGATGTTGCACCTGAATTTCTCCCACGGTTTTATCTTGCAAGATCTACTTATTCTCAAATTAAGGGTTTATATAAAGAAGCCCTTGAGGATTTAGATATTGTTATTGGTTCAAAATGGATTGAAAGGGAACTTGCCTATATGAATAAAGCTGTGGTTTATGAAAAAATGGGCCAAGTTGAGGATGCTTTATTGATATATGATAATGTGATTGAGCAGACTAAATTAGATTTTATTAAAATTAGAGCATTGCTTGGTAAAGCAGTATTAATTGAAGCTAGAGATAAAAAATTGGCTATTGAAATATACTCTAAGATTGCTGATTTTTCTTATGAAAATAACTTATATGTTAATGTTGCTAAAAATAAGCTTTTGCAGCTTAGGTAATTTGGTTTATTTTTTGTTTTGGTATGAAAAAGTTTTATAATACTATATTTATAGTTATTTCTTTATTGATATTTGGTTGTGGTATTGAAGATACCGTCATAATCGATTCTCCTTTGGTAGTTGATAGTAGAGCTTCCAGAGATACTCTTGCTTTTAAATTGCCTTCAGGCTATTTTAATAAGCACAATAATTCTAAAATTAGGGGTTTTGATATATATTATAAATTCTATCCAGAGGGTTCAAATTATCATTTTGGGAGTTTTACAAAGAGTGTTCAAAGAGATTTTGATGCTTTAAAGAGTGTTTTTAATAATGTTAATGAGTTTAATAGGAGAGGATTTTATAAAATAAATTTGGACGGTGATCGCTCATCAGGGAGACCGACTTTGAAATTGGACAAAAGTTGGATTCAAGGCAAATTTCCTTTATATATTGAATTTAATTTTGAAAATTTAAGAAAGAGTACTCCTGGCTCAGCTTTTATTAGTATAAGGAGAGGTCAAAATTCTTCAGCGCCTCTTATTAGAAGTATTAACACTATATATAGATCCTATGTTGTTAATGGTTTGTATAGTGAATTTTCTGAAGCTCTTAAAAGAGCTAAAGTCGCAGATAGTGCTAAGAGACCATTTGATCTCAAGCATATTAGTGACAATTTTTTTATAAAAGATGTTTCTCCTAAGTATAATTTGGTGATTTTTGTTATGGCAGCAGGTAATGCTATTGAAGATGAGTTGTATAGTGTCATTGTGAATATAGGGAGTTTACATAGTTTTGAGTTATCGAATTAATTGAAGGTGAGGTATGGTAACATTTTTTTTTCATTTAATTTTAACTAATATTATTACCTCTTTTGTGATAAGTTTTATTATTGTCTTTTTTGGTATATTAAGATTTGGATTTTTGCTAGTTTATTTTATAAGTTTTTTAGGAAGTGTTTTATTTTTATTTTTTATACCTCTTTTTTATTCCGATTATTATAATAGACAAGTAGATGTTTTATTTTATTTGTTTCCAGTTATTGGTTCAATAGTTTTAATATCTTTATTAAGATTTTCTGAGAGGAGTAAGAATGATTTATAAGGAGAATTTTGAGATTGCACTTGTATCAAGTTCTCTTGCTAGGGCCGAGTTTTTAGAGGCTTTAAAAATTAATTTTTTATCTCTTAGTGTTGATATTGATGAGGACTTAATTATGAGAACAGGTGAGACTGGTGTTACGGAGAGGATAGCTGTTCTTAAACTTACTAGTGCTATAGAGAAATATGGTAAGGATAAATGTTTAATTACTGTTGATACTCTGTTAAAGAATGATTCGGTTTATGTTGGCAAGGTAAGAGATGAAAAGGAAGCTTTTAGTAAGATAATGGGATATAGTAATAGGCTTATTGAAGTTGAGACTAGTTTTTGTATATTTATTCCAACAAAAGAGAAAATAGTTAAAGCTTGTGAAATGTCATTCATTAAATTTAGAGAATTAACCCCAGATATTGTTTATCATTATATTGAACTTGGACATTGGAAAAATAAAGCTGGAGGTATAAGTCTTAAAAATGGTGTTGCAGATATCTTGATTGAATATATTAATGGTAGTTATTCAAATATAATAGGCTTACCAATTGGTTTATTTTATGATATTCTTATTAGAGAAAACGTAATTTCCGCTATGTAATTAGTGAGTAAAAGCGAGGGATTTAGGAGGTTATTTTGGCAGTTATTACTATGAAAAGCCTTTTAGAGGCTGGTGTTCATTTTGGACATCAGGTAAAGAGGCTTGATCCAAGAATGAAAAGATTTATCTTTTCAGAGAGAAATGAAATACATATTTTGGATTTGCAGAAAACTTTGCAAGGTATTAAAGATTCTTATGAGCTTGTTCAAAGTGTTATAAAGAGTGGTAAGAAAGTCTTATTTGTTGGTACTAAAAAGCAGGCAAGCGAAATAATTGAACAGGAAGCTAGAAGAAGTGATATGCCTTATGTCAACAATAGATGGCTTGGTGGAATGCTTTCAAACTTTAATACTATTAAGAAATCAGTTCAAAAATTAAAGAAATTAGAAAAAATGGAAGTTGATGGAACTTTTGAAATGATTAGCAAAAAGGAAGTTTCTCAACTCAATCGTGAGAAGTTGAAATTATCTAAAAATTTGACGGGAATTAAGGATATGGAAGAACTTCCAGGTGCTGTTTTCATTATTGATCCTAAAAGAGAGCAAATAGTGATTAATGAGGCCAGAAAGCTTGGTATTCCTATCATTTCAGTCGTTGATACGAATTGTAATCCGGATGTAATTGACTGTCCAATTCCTGGTAATGATGATGCAATTCGTTCTGTTGCTTTATTTACTAAGATAATATCTGATGCTATCTTGGAGAGTGATAAAGAAGTTGGGATTCAAATAGTTGAAAATTTGAATGAAGAAGACTTAATGAGCGAAATTGAAGTTAAGAACGAGAAAAAAGAATTATAGGATATAAGGAGAGTAATGTGAGTATTAGTCCTCAAGAGGTAAAAAAGCTCAGAGACGCGACTGGAGCTGGATTTGGTGATTGTAAGAAGGCATTAGATGCTGTTGGTGGTGATTTTGAATTGGCTAAGAAAAAACTTAGAGAAATGGGTATTGCATCTGCTGATAAAAGGAGTGGTAGAGATGCTAAGGAGGGGCGAGTATTTTCTTATATAAATAAAGAGAGGGTGGGCCTTTTGCTTATTTCATGTGAGACAGATTTTGTTGCTATGAATGGTGATTTTGTAACTTTTGGGAATTCTTTAATAAAACAGTTAGTTGAGAGTGGCAAAGATTCTTTAGATGAGCAGCAAGAACTTGAAATTAAAAATTTAGCAGCTACAATTAAAGAAAATATTCATGTAAGTAAGATTTGTATTTCAAATATTGCATCTAATGAACTTGTAAAAAATTATCTTCATGGAGAGCAATCTAAGATAGGTGTGTTTATTAAATTAAAGGTAGATGATGTTTTAAAAATTGGAGATGAGAGTTTAAATAGTCTTGCAATGGATTTGGCTTTGCATGTGGCGGCTTTTGCTCCGCTTTATTTAAGTGTTGGTGATGTTTGTCCTAATTATATTAAAGAGCAGGAAGAAGTGTTTATGAAGCAGATGGAAGCTAGTGGAAAGCCTGAGAATGTAATTAAAGGGATAGTATCTGGAAAACTTAAAAAATATTTGGGAGAGATTACTCTCTTAGAACAAGGATTTGTAAAGGATGATAAACTTACTGTTAAAGAAAAGGTTGAAGAGATTTCCAAATCAATTTTAACCAAGATAGAAATAATAGATTTTAAATATTTTAGTGTTGGATAATAACTTATTCCTTTTAATTTTTAAGGAGGCTTGAATGGAGGAATATAAGGCTTTATTGGACGAAAAGATGGGTAGAGTTCTTTTATCTCTTGATAGTGAATATAAATCTTTAAGAACGGGTAGGATAAGTAGTGCTCTTTTTGATAAGGTATTAGTTGATTATTATGGAGAAAAAACCCCCTTAACTAGGGTTGCCAATATTAGTATTCCCGAGGCAAGACTTATTGTAATTCAACCTTGGGATAAAAGTTTGTTATCTAAAATAGAGCAAGCTATACTAAGTTCAGATTTGTCTATGAATCCTTCAAGTGATGGGTCAGTCCTTAGGATTAAAGTTCCTGTATTAACTGTGGAGAGACGTAAGGAAATAGTAAAACAGGCAAAAAAGATTGCCGAGGAATATAAGGTTGCGGCTAGAAATGTAAGGCAGGAATTAAATAATAAGGCCAAGAAGCAAGAGAAAGATTCTCAGATTACTGAAGATGATTTGCGGCGGATTTTAGATGATATTCAAAGAGATACCAATTCTTATATCAAGAAAATAGATGAGATTTTTGATTTAAAAACAAAAGAGATAATGGAATTTTAAGTTTATGAGTAGTAATTCTCTTCCAATGCATGTTGGGATCATCATGGATGGAAATAGAAGATGGGCTTTAAAAAGAGGTCTGTCATTTTTTGAAGGACACAAAGAAGGTCTAAAGAGAGCCAAGGAGATAGTTAAACATTCTCTTAAATTAGGCATAAAATATTTATCTCTTTATGTTTTCTCTACAGAAAATTGGAATAGGACAAAATCGGAAATAGAATACTTAATGTTTTTGATTGCCGATTATTTAAGTGCTGAGTTTGAGTTTTATAGTACAAACAATATAAAAATACTAGTATCAGGAGATATTGAAGCTTTAAGTGAGAAAGTAAGGAAGTCAATCATTGATGCTATTGAGTTTACGAGAAATTTTGATGGGCTTATGTTGAATTTAGCCATTAATTATGGCGGTCGAAATGAAATAGTTAGAGCTACTAAGAAAATTTTGGGAAGTGGTTTACAGTTTGAGACTTTAGATGAGATTGTATTTTCCAAGTTTTTGGATAATCCGGAACTTTGTGATCTTGAGCTTTTAATCCGTACTGGGGGAAATATGAGAATAAGTAATTTTCTTTTATGGAGAGTTGCTTATTGTGAATTTGTTTTTTCAAATGCCTTATGGCCAGAATATTCTATTTCTCATTATGATAGAGACTTGGAATGTTTTAAGAATAGGAAGAGAAATTTTGGGAGATAAAAGTTTATTTAATCTTAAGTCTAAAAAATTAACATTTATTGCACGACTTGGGACATTTTTATTTTTTGTTCCTTTAGTTTTATTTTTAATATTTTTAGAGTATGAAAATTATTTATTAATTAATATTTTAATTTTTATGTTTAGTGGAATTGCTGCAAAGGAAGTTAATGATTTGCTTAAGGTTAAGTCTTCTTCTATTTCTAGTATTTTATCTTTCTTTTTAGGAGTATCTCCTCCAATCTTGACATATCTACATTACAATATTTTTGATTTAGGTATAAATATAATATTTTATTTGGGTATAACTTTAGTTTTTAGTAATTGGATTGTTAATTTAGTTTTCATTAAAGAAAATGAAATTGTTAATTTTTTATCACAAGCAACTTCAATAATTTTTATACTTGTATATCCGGGGTTTTTAATTTCATTTGTTGTTGCTATTACTACTTTGCCAAGAGCACCTATTCTTTTGTTAATACTTTTCTCTATGGTTAGTGGTAATGATACTTTTGCTTATCTTGTTGGATATTTCTTGGGGAAAAATAGTTATAGGCCTACAATTATTAGCCCCAATAAAACGATAATGGGATTTTTAAGTGGTATATTATTCTCTGTTATTGTTGCAATGGTTGTAGTATTTTTAGGGTTGATCAATTTAACTTATGGAGAAGCTATGATTTTTGGTGTTTTAATAGGATTCTTTACTATTATTGGTGATTTATTTGAATCTGGACTTAAGCGTAGTGCAGGGGTTAAAGATTCCGGCAATATTATTCCTGGTAGAGGTGGTGCTCTTGATTCAATTGATTCCTATCTTTTAACAGGGCCTATATTTTATTTATATTTGTCGTAATTTTTTGGGAGTAATTAATGTATATTTTTCTTAGTATTTTAGCTTTTACTTTTATAATATTCATTCATGAATTAGGTCATTTGTTATTTGCAAAACTTTTTAAAGTTAAGGTTGAAGTTTTTTCTATAGGGATAGGACCTAGTCTTTTTAAAATTAAAATAAAAGAAACAGAGTATAGATTTTCTCCTATTTTTTTGGGGGGATATTGTAAGCTTAAAGGATCTGAGCACTTAGAAAACGAGTTTAGATTAAATAAACAGCTTGAAGCTGATAAAGATTCTATTTTTGGTATTTCTCATTTCAAAAAAATATTAATATATTTTGCAGGACCTCTTTTTAATTTAATTTTTGCATTCATTATTTTTGTCGCAATAGAAATGATAGGTATAGTTTATCCTGATTATTCTAGTAAAATAGTCGTTATTAATAATAGTGCTTTAAGTAAATTTAAAAATGGGGATGTTATTTTAAGCGTTAATAATAATGATATAAAATATTATTCTGATTTAAATAAATTTGTTTCCTTAAAAGATTCCAGAATGACGTTCACGGTTTTAAGAAATGGTGCTCGTATTAGTTTTGAAGAGCATACAAGTTTGGATAAGCTTATAAAAGAAATTGGTCCTTGGGTAGATCTAATTATTGCTAAAGTTAAAACAAATTCTTCAGCTGAAGTTGCCGGTCTTAAGCCTAATGATAAGATAATTGGTATTAATGATGTGGTTTTAAATAATAATGAGGATTTAAATAATGTAACGGCTAAGCTTGATGTTAATGTAGTAGATATTAGGTATGAGAGGAATGGAGAAATTTTAACTTCAAAGTTGGTGTTTCAAGATACTAATAAAAGTTTAGGAATTCATTTATTGCCCGGTTTGGATCGAGTGGTTAAAGCAGATAATTTGGGAATTGCTTTGAAAAATTCTTTTAATAAAGTCTTAAATATTTTAGGTAATATTCTTAAGTCTATTATTTCGTTATTTACTAATTTTAAGAATAATTCTAAAAATATTGTAGGGCCTGTTGGTATGATGAGTATTGTTATTGGTTCTTTTTCTTTTGGAATCTTATATTGGCTTAATACTATTGCTATTTTTAGTTTACTTATTGCTGGTATGAATTTATTTTTTGTTATAATTCCGATATTTGATGGAGGTCAAATTCTTATTAGTTTAATTGAGCTCTTGCGTGGGAAGCGATTTAATGCAAAATACATTTATTATTTTTATATCGTTGGTATTTTGTTGATGTTAAGTCTTTTTGTATTAGGGTTTTTAAATGATTTACGTAATTTAATCTAATTATTTAGCTTGTTCAAGCAGAAGCTGTTTAATCTTTAATTAATTCTTTAATTAATAGGAAGTACATATTTTAACATAAACCAAAAGTGAGCAAAAGATGCGAGTAAGATTAAAATGTGAAAAAGATCATGCATTCTCATGTTTGCTATTGGATTAAGTTTTTTACTTGTTGAGTATACTATTCCTCCTAGTGTATAAAGAATACCCCCTAGGCCTAGCCATACAAATCCTTTTGTAGGG
Organism: Borrelia nietonii YOR; assembly: GCF_023035795.1. Lineage (NCBI taxonomy): Bacteria > Pseudomonadati > Spirochaetota > Spirochaetia > Spirochaetales > Borreliaceae > Borrelia > Borrelia nietonii. Next base: position 115,567 of record NZ_CP073148.1, on the reverse strand, counting down.
AGGATTTCATAAATGAGTTTAATTCCAAATATAATACTCCATCCCATAAGTATGAATATGCATCCGTTAATCCACCCGGGACTGTTTATGTATATTGACTTAAAAATAATTCCTAGAATAGCAAATCCCCAAACGGCTATAAGGATTATTTTTCCATAAACATTCGGCATAAGAATTAAACATGGTGGAGTGTATGTTCCTGCTATTAATATGAATATTGAGATATGATCAAATTTTCTAAAAAGTTGTTTTATTTTACTTCCCCTTGTAAACATATGATAAAGAGTACTCATTGTATATAGTAATGTCATTGATGAGCCATAAATAAGAAATAATACTGCATGGAGATACTTTGCTGAATTAATTGATAGAGTAATAAGTATTGTTGTTCCTATTATTGATAAAATAATGCCAATTAGGTGAGATATTGAGCTAAATAATTCATTTTTAGGTATTGAGGCATGATATGATTTATATTTTTTGTTTTTTTTGAACATAAGCTTACTCTTTTCTAATGATTTTTATTTTAGAACATACATTTGTTCTTATTTATTTTAGGTATATTAATGCAAAAAAAGACATAAATCAAGTGAGCAAGAATAGTTTAATATGAAACTAAAAGTTAAATTGACGTTATTGCATAATTTTCTGCTTAAATTTTTTTATGGAAATCTAACTTTTTGTAAAAAAAGCTATATAATAATATTGTCTTAAATTTTTGAATGGAGAGGCCTATAGTGATAAATTTTTTCAAGGTTCTTAGATTTGCAAATTTGCAAAAGTTTTCTAATGCAGTAAGATTGCCAATTTCTGTTTTGACAATTTTTTGTTTAATGCTTGGAATTGGATCTGCACTCTCAAGTCCTTCTAATTTGTTTTACGTTGACAATATTGTTTTTAAGGTTGTTTTAGGACTTATTAAGAATACAAGTAATATTATTATTTTAAATATTCCATTGCTTTTTGTTATAGGGATTACTATTGGAGTTGCTAGAGCTCAAAAGGGACCTGCTGCACTCTCAGGTCTTATTGGATATTTGATTTTTAATATTACTGAAAATTATTTTCTTGATTTGTTTTCAGAACTTGTTGAGCCTGACCTAATGTCTTCAGTTGGTCAAGTAAATATTTTAGGGATTCAAACTTTAAATACAGGTATTGTAGGTGCTTTATCAGTTGGGCTTTTAGTTGGGTATTTGCACAATAAATTTTATTATATTGAATTGCCTGGGCCTTTTAACTTTTTTGCTGGTTTTCGGTTTGTTCCCATAATAGTTTTTCCTTTTTGTATTTTATTGGGGGTAATATTTGTTTTCGTTTGGCCATATTTTAATGAATTAATTGTTTCTTTTGGATTTTTTATTGCTAAATTTAACTATTTTGATAGTTTTCTTTATGGGGTTTTAAATAGAATGCTCATTCCTTTGGGGCTTCATTCCATTCTTACATTTCCTTTTAACTTTACTTCGTTGGGAGGAACTGAGGTTATTAATGGTCAGGTTGTTGGTGGTATTCAAAATATATTTTATGCTCAATTATCAGATCCATATCTTACTAGGTTTTCTTCAAACATTTCCAGATTCAATAGTGGATTTTATCTCTCTATTATGTTTGGGCTTCCTGGGGCGGCATTCGGGGTTTATAGAGGAATCATTCATGATGATAAGCGTAAGGTTTTGTCTTTGCTATTTTCTGGGGCTTTTGCAGCTTTTTTGACAGGAATTACAGAGCCTTTAGAATTTTTGTTTGTTTTTACAGCACCTTTGCTTTATTTTGTACATGCTATTTATACCGGATTTGCATTGTTGATTGCTAATGTATTTGATATTGTAGTTGGGTCTACTTTTTCTGCTGGATTTTTTGATTTCTTTATGTTTGGAATATTACAAGGTCATGACAAGACAAATTGGCTTTATTTATTACCATTAGGATTTGCATTTTTTGCTTTGTATTATTTTACTTTTAAATGGGTTTATAATTATTTTGATTTTCAGATTTTTGGTGTTGGTGAACCATTTTTTGCTGGTAGTGAAGGGGAAGTTGAAGGAATGGGGATTGCACATTTAATAGCTCAAGGTCTTGGAAGTCTTGATAATATTCAGGGGTTTGATGTTGTCTCAACAGACTTAAGATTTGTAGTTTTCAGTCCTGAGCTTATATCGGAGGATATTCTTAAAAAAACAGGTGCTTTAAATATTGTTACAATTGATAATACCATTAAAATTGATTATGGAACAAATGTTTATTATATTAAAAAAGCTATTGAAAATTATTCCCCTGAAAGGCTTTTTAAGGCCAGTGTTGTTGTTGCATCTGATAATGTAAAACAAGGAATTAAAGCATATATTGAAATGAAAGAAGATGATAAACTTGAAAAGCAAGGTTCAACAGGGAAGCTTTACAAACTTAATAATAATGATGATGATAATTAGAATTTATTTGGATAGGATGTATTTCGAAGTTATAAATTTGTGTTAGAAAAATTGTTTTTTGTTCTTTATTATAAAGAAATTTTTGCGAGAGTTAAGTTTTTAGTGGGGGTATAGTTCTTGAAGAGAAATATTTAAATTTCGAAATAAAGATATATTTGATTTTAATTTGATAAAGATTTAAAATTTTAAGATAGTTTATTCTAATTGTGTTAATGGAGCATAAATCTTATTTCTAAAGATATTGAGCAGTTGTTAGTTAAATTTACTGATAATGAGTAAAGGTTTATTAATGTTTATTTAAGATTAATTTTAGGGGAAAGGATAGTAAGATACAATTTTTAATTGTTCTGGGGGTGAGTGATTTTGAAAAGATTTTACTCAATATTGAAAAAAAATAAGTATTTTTATATACTATTTAAATAATCTGTTATAGTATTAAGATGACCTTTGCCATAACTTTGGAAAGTTTATGGTGCGATTAAGACCATAAGGAGTTAAAATGATAAAAAAGTATGAGGCTTGTTTTTTATTTAAGAGCGAAGAACTTGAATATAAGGGTGCTTTAGAAGAGGTAAAGAAACAGTTAACAGCTTTTAATGCTAGTGATTTTGTTGAAAATTCTCTTGGAGAGAGGGCATTGGAATATTCTATTAGGAAGCAGTCGCGTGGTAGATATGAGATAATAGAATTTAAGATGGAGAGTAGTAATTTAAAAGAGCTTGAAGTGCAATTAAAACTTATTAAAAATTTGTTAAGATATATGATCTTAGTTAAGATTAATAAAAAGGTTAATGTTAAAAAAGTTAAGAGAAGAAATTTTAGAGAGTTCAAGGATAATAGAGATACTAGAGAAAAGGAATCATCAGAAGCTACTGCTGATGTAAAAGTAGATTGAGGAGGTTGTAGATGGCCGATATTAATTCCTTAGTATTATCTGGTAGGCTTACGAGGGATTCTGAGCTTACTTATACTGAGGCAGGTATGGCTATTCTTAAATTCGGTTTAGCTAATAACAGACGGGTGAAAAAAAGTGATGGATGGGTGGATTATGCTCAATTTTTTGATTGTGTTATTTTTGCTAAGAGAGCTGAGAGTCTTAGTGTTTTTCTTAAGAAGGGAAAACAAGTTGTAGTTAGTGGTTCTTTAAGATATGAGAGTTGGCAAGATAAAAACACTGGTGATAAGAGAAGCAAGTGCAGCATTTTAGTAGATGAGATTCAGATGTTTGGGACGCCTCTTGCTGCTCAAGGTGTTAATAATGTTGGTTTTGAAAGTTATAAGAAGCCAGATTCGTTTACGGATATTGGTTTTGGTGACAGTTTTAATGAAGATATACCTTTTTAGGAGTTTGAATTTATGTATAAAGATGTAGATTCCCATCAGAGAGATTCAAGAACTGATGGACATCAAGATGGTTTTAAGAAAAATCCTAATTTTAGATTTTTTAAGAAAAAAACATGCAAATTTTGCGATATGGACAGAGTTCCTGATTATAAAGAGTTTGATTTCCTTAAAAAGTTTATTACAGAACAAGGGAAGATATTGCCTAGGAGAATTACCGGCACTTCTGCTAAGCATCAGAGGCGTCTTGCACTAGAGATTAAGAAAGCTAGATATATGGCTTTACTTCCCTTTGTGAAGCAATAATTAAGGAGAGATTATGAGAGTGATTTTAAAGGAAGATTTTATTAATCTTGGCAAAGAAGGTGATACTGTTGAGGTAAAGGATGGTTTTGCAAGAAATTATTTATTGCCAAAAGGTTTTGCTGTTTTTTCAAATAAACATAATATTGATATTTTTAATCAGAAGAGGAGAGCAATACTTAAGAGACAAGAAACAAGAAAAAAGATAGCTCTTGAACTTAAAGCTAAACTTGATAAGGTTAATTTAGAGTTCGTAATGCAGTCTAATGATGGTGGAAAATTGTTTCATAGTATTAATAGCTTGAATATTTCCGATGAGCTTTTAAAGCTTGGGTTTGAAATTGAGAGAAGAAAAATAGATATACATTATGGTACATTAAAAACTTTTGGAATTTATGATGTTACCATTAAGCTTTATGAGGGGATTAATGCTGTCATTAAAGTTGAGATAAAAAGGGAAGAGAAAAAAAAATCTCTAAAAAAGTCTAAGAGTGTTGCAAAGGAAGTTTAAGGAAGAGGTATAGTTTGTGGCCTTTACTTCAGTAAGCACAGCTTCTACACTTCTTTTTAACGAAGGTGCGGAAAAGGCAGTTATTTCGAGTATATTCTATAATCCAGGGAAGGTGGAAGAGGCATTACTATATCTAAAGCCAGATGATTTTTATAATCAGAATCATGAGATGATTTTTAAAGCTATGATTTCTCTTTATGAAAAAAGAGAAAATATTGATCCAATAACCGTATTTGAGGAAGTATCTTCCTTAACACCTAAATCACAGCTTTTAAGTAATTTTAAAGCTTTAACAGGATTGCAGGATTATTTGAGTTTTCTCTCAGGATATCTTCCCACTGATAAGACTATAAATGTTTATGTAAAAATTGTTAAAGAACATCGCATTAGAAGAGATATTTCCAAAATTTCTAGAGAACTCAATGATTTGGCTAATGATTCTACAAAAAAAGTTGAGCAATTTGTGGAAGAAGCACAAAGACAAATTCTTTCAATTGAATTAGATTGTTCTAATAAAAATTTTAATCATGCAAAAGTTGTTGCGGAGAGAGTTCATGCTGAGATATATGAAAGAAGCGTGAAAAAACGAGAAGTTAATTTTGGTATTCCAACTGGTTTTAAAAAAGTTGATAGTCTTATTGGGGGTTTTAGAGAGAGTGATTTTATTATTATTGGTGCTCGTCCTAGTGTTGGTAAGACCGCATTTGCACTTAATATCGCATCAAGTATCGCATTGAGGAATGATAAAAAACGGAAAGTGGGGTTTTTTTCTCTTGAAATGACTTCTGATGCTTTAATTAAAAGAATAATAGCAGCTCAAGCTAATATTGATAGTTTTAAGATTCAAAATAGTATTTTGTCAAGTCATGAGATTAAGGCTATCAATGATGTTGTAAATGATATTAGTAATTCTGAATTTTATATTGAAGATACTGCTAATATTAGTTTATTAACGCTTGCAACTCAGGCTAGGAAGCTTAAGAGGTTTTCGGGTGTAGACATACTATTTGTTGATTATATTAGCCTTATTTCTCTTGAAGCTAAGAATATTCCCAGGCATGAACAGGTAGCCTCAATTAGTAAAGCGCTTAAAGAGCTTGCAAGAGAGCTTAAGATTCCAATTATTGCCCTTTCACAACTTACAAGAGATACTGAGGGACGTGAGCCCAGTCTTGCTAGTTTAAGAGAATCAGGGGCATTAGAGCAGGATGCAGATATTGTTATTTTACTTCATAGAGATAAGGATTTAAGAGGCAGTTCTGATGATGAGAGAGTTGTAAGTGCTGTTGATACTAAGGTTATTGTTGCTAAACATAGAAATGGGCCTACAGGAAGAGCTGATGTATTATTTCTTCCACATGTTGTTAAATTTGTTAATAAAGAGCATGAAAGTGACTATTAGTATTATAGGTTGTTTTTTGGAATGGAATTTTTTACATTGATGATTTTGCGTTAAGTTTTATTAAAAATGTTTTTATCAAGTTATGTCATATTGAATATTATTTTTTATTGTCTTTGATCTTAGACAGGCTCTTATTTGTTGCATATGTACTTGTAGTATTTAGATATTAATTTTCATACCGATTCCAATATAATTAAAAGTGAATTTATGTGTCTCTAAAGTATGATTGTTTGTGTTATAAATAATTGGAGAATAATTGATTTTCGTAAATATTTTTATATTATATGTTGTTTTATTGTATATAAATGTGTTTATGGATATTCCAGGTTCAATTTCAAATCCCGCTTGCAGTGTATCTTTTATTTTTAATGGTCTGTAAATGGATTTTACATCTTTATTGTCTTTGTTATAAGATAAGAATATTCCAGAACATATGTATAATGTAAATTGATTTTTTGTAAATAATTCGTACGTCAATCCAGATGAAAATCTATTTGTACGACTATTTAGTACAGATAAATTAATATCATAATTTGTTGCAATGGCAAAATAATAATTTAATTGGGGCATTATTCTGTAATATATTGAATTTCTAGTTTGGAATGGGATCATAATATCATATCCAAAAGAAAAATTTTGGTTTAGAATATACAAATTATCTTCAAAATTATTCTCATATTCTTCAGTGAAAACTATACCAAATCCCCCTACACTGAAAAATTTTTCCTTGTTTGAGAAATTGTTTAAATTAAGGTTATTTATTGTGAAAAAGTTTTTAGAATGAAGTCTGTATTGAATTCCAATTCCAGTTTCTGCTTTTTGTAGTTGCGAATATGTTTCTATATTATTTATTTCACTTTGGGTTTGATAGAAGAATTTAGTTTCAATTCCTATAGATTCATTTTTAAAGTCCATTGAAATACTTGTTTTGAAAAAATAGTCTGCAAAATAAGATAAATCTATGTAATTTTCAAGATTGAAAAATCTCATGTAAGAATAGTTAATAGCTGCACTTAAAAAACCTCTATAATTGTAATTTTCATAGTTTTTGGGAATTGGTCTCATTTGTCTTAAGGTAAAATGCACTGCTCTTTGTATTAGGGCCCCACCCCAGTTTCCATAGAGTAGGTTTTTAATACCAATACCAATATTAATGTTGCCAAAGTGTTGTGTTTTTGTTTTTATTGAGAATGGCAAATAATACATAAAGCCAATTTCTAAGAGATCAACTCTTTTTCTTGATTGCTCAGGAGAATCTTTGTTCCCTCTAAAAGTTAACATGTGTGCTTCTGCATTTATCATAAAATTATATTTTGATTCATGCATAAATATTAAAGAACCGCTTCTGAGATCATCAAAACAATCACTGAATGCAAATCCAAGAGCATCATTTAGATTGTTAAAATGATATTTGTTAACCCCGTCATTTTGATATCTGATTGAATAGTTATAAGCATAGGAATTGATAGCAAGCATTATAATTATTGTTTTGAGATTAAATTTTACTAAATACATTTATAATTAATATAGCATTTTTATGTGAACATATCATTGTATTTTGTTAATATATAATTAAGATTAGTTTTTTTTGTATGGGGTTTAATATGAGGAAAATAGCAATTATTGATGGACTTAGATTACCTATTACTAAATTTGGAGGAGCATTGAAGGGAATTAACATTGTTGATGTATCCTCAGATGTTGTTAAGGCTTTGCTTGGAAGAAATAATATTGATAGAGTGGATGAGGTTATTATTGGAAATGTAATCTCAGCAGGACTTGGTCAAAATATTGCCAGGCAGATTGTTTTGAAAGCCAGTTTGGGCGAAATTACACCTGCTTTTACTGTAAATAAAGTTTGTGGATCAGGACTTAAGTCTTTAGAGCTTGCGTTTAACTCTATAGCTCTTGGTAATAGTGAAATTGTTTTAGCTGGTGGTGTGGAAGATTTGAGTAATGCGCCTTATCTTTTACCAAGGAGCGTCAGATTTGATGGTTTAAAATTTGGTGACTTTAAAATAGAAGATTCAATATATAAGGATGCCTTAGTTGATACGCCAAGTAGTACTGTGATGGGACTTACAGCAGAAAATTTGGCAGAAATGTATGAAATTACAAGAGAGATGCAGGATCAGTTTGCATATAATTCTCATATGAAAGCAACAGCAGCAAGAGATAGTGGATATTTTAATGGTGAAATATATCCACTATCAGTTTTTGATAAAAAGACAAAACTTAAAAGGGTTATATGTAGTGATGAGGAGATACGTGATAGTTTAAGTTTGGAAAAACTTTCGTCTTTAAAACCTGTTTTTAAAGAAGGAGGGACTATTACTGCCGGCAATTCTTCTAGTTTAGATGATGGGGCTTGTTTCTTAATATTGGCAAGTGAGGATTTTGTTTGCAAGACAGGAGTACAACCTTTAGCTTATGTCGGCGGGTTTAAAAGTGTAGGCTTAAATCCTCTTCATATGGGATTTGGAGCTTTCCTTGCTATTGAGAAGATTATAGAAAAATTTAACTTGATTCCAAGTGAAATTGATTTTATTGAAACAAATGAAGCTTTTGCAGCACAATCTTTAAGTGTTTTGAAAGTTTTACGTCAAAAATATAATGTGCAAGATAGTATTATCAATGTTAATGGAGGAGCTATTGCCTTAGGGCATCCGTTTTCAGTTAGTGGTGCAAGGATTTTGTTAACTCTTGCACGTCTTATGAAAATAAATAATAAATCAAAAGGAATTGCCTCTCTTTGTATTGGAGGTGGTCAGGGAATAGCGGCTTTCTTATATAGATGAATGATATTCCTATTTTAAACTAGATTTAAATTTAATGTTTTGTTAAAATTTTATGCAGTGATTTAGTTCGATGATTGATATAAAGGTGATTTTTATGGGTAATTTTTTGTGTTTTCTGTTGTTTTTTGTTGTAGGAATAACATCTTTTGCTCAAAATACTCCTGTTGTAATTATTAATTTGCATAGTAACGAAATTATTACTAAAACAGAATTTGATTCTAAAGTAAATACATTGAAAAAGACGCAGGGGAGAGATTTAAGTAATGCTGAGAGAAAACAAATTTTACAAATTTTAATAGCTGATGTCCTATTTGGTCAAGAAGCTTTAAAGCAGGGGATTAAGGTTGGAGATGAGGAAGTTATGCAAACAATTAGAGCTCAGTTTGGACTTGCAAGTCTTACAGATGAGCAAATTAGACAAATGATAGAAAGTCAGGGGACAAATTGGAATGAGCTTTTATCTTCAATGAAGAGATCTCTTTCTGCGCAAAAATTGATTTTAAAGACGGCTCAGCCTAAATTTTCAGAAATAAAAACTCCAAGTGAAAAGGAAGTAATCGAATATTATGAAGCTAATAAAACTAAGTTTGTTAATCCTGATATAGCAAGAATTAGTCATGTTTTCTTTTCTTCAAAAGATAAAAAGCGATCAGAGATTCTTGCAAAGGCAAAGGATATTGCAAATCAGATAAAATCGAAAAAGATTACCTTTGAGGAAGCTGTGAGAAAATATTCAAATGATGAGGCTTCTAAGGCTAAAAATGGTGATCTTGGATTCTTGGCAAGAGGTGATCAGAATGCACAAAATGTTCTTGGATTAGATTTTATTAAAGAAGTTTTTATGCTTAATAAGGGAGACATTTCTCAACCAATATTATCAAAAGAAGGTTTTCATATAGTTAAAGTTACTGAAATGTATTCTCAGAGGTTTTTAGGGCTTCAAGACAAGATATCTCCTAATGTGAATATGACTGTAAAGGATGCCATCAAAAATAATATGGTTAATATTCATCAGCAGCAAATTGTTGCTAGAGTACAACAAGAGATTTATGATAAACTCAATAAGTCTGCTAGTATACAAATTTTGGATTCTAGTCTAAAATAAAGAGAAAATATTTATAATATTGGTTATGAACTTGAGACATAAGGCTAGAGTGTTAGCTTTTCAAAAAATTTATAGTATTGATGTTAATTGTAAGGCAAAAGATAATATTTATGATATTTTTGGTCTTGAAGATCATGGAGTAGATTTAGAAGAAGATTTAAGATTATTTTATTCTGTTCTGGTTAATGGTACTTGTGATAATTTAGAATCTATTGACAAATTAATTAGTGATATTTCTCTTAATTGGCGTTTAGACCGTATGGATAAGGTTGATCTTGCCATATTGAGGATGAGTGTATATTCACTTAAGTTTCAAAATTTAGATGTTCCCAAGAGAGTTATAATAGATGAGGCTATTTTAATTGCCAAGAAGTATGGTAGTAAAAATTCCTATAAATTTGTTAATGGGATACTTGATGCTTTGTTAAAAGATATGGAGAGTTCATTTGAAAGCAAATAAGATATTGTTATTTCTTATTTTATTTTTGGTCCTTTTTATATCAATTTTTGTTTATTTAAGCTTAAATCCATATGTTTTATATATGTTAAAGGGTGAGCGAGATTTTAATGATGTTATTATAGAAGTTGATGGTTATCTTTTAAATGGAAACTTAGAGGGCGCTGAGAAGATAATAAGATTTTATTCTTATTATGCTGATACTGAATACAAGTGGCTTTCTCTTATTAAAAGAGCAAAGCTTTATTCTGATAAAATTAAGCATTATTTATTGATGAGAGATATTTTAGAGCTTAGCGTTAAAAGTTTGCCTGGAAATTTAAAGCTTAGGGCACTTGAGGTATATTCAAAACTTAAGGTGGGTGCTGTTTTAGAGGCTTATGATATTGCAAAGCAATATCTTTTAGGATATAAGGAATATAAGCATTTATATGATGAGGCTTTTATGAAAAGTTTAATTTTAAGCTATGACATAAAAGATATTAAAAACTTTCTGATAAAAATGGAACAAGAGAGAGATGCTCTTGCTTTTGAGACTATAGGTTTAAATCTTCAGAATAATGCGTTTTTAATTAATGCAATGCTTTTATATATAGAGAAAAAGGATTTAGATTCTGCTAAAAGAATACTTTTGCAAATAAAGGAAGATAAGGATTTCGCTAAAGAGCTTGCCTATATTTCTTACGGTCTTGATAATTTGGATTTTGCTATTGCAAATCTTAAGCTTATTAATAATAACAATGAACCAAGTTTGATGTTTTTGCTAGCAGATGCCTATTTGAAAAAGGGCGATATTCACAATGCTAAGAATGAATATTTAAAGCTTTATACTGATTTTCCTGATTATAGTATGGTGATATATCTTGGTCTGGCATTTATTGCTAAGAAGGAAAATGATCTAAAGCGTGCTATTGCTTATTTAAATAAAGCTAATGAAAAGTTTAAAGAAAATGAAATGATGAGTTATTATTTGGCTAATATTTATTTTGAAGCTAATGATTATTTTAATGCAAATGAGATTGTAAAAAAGTATAAAGATAGTCCTTTATTTTTTAAACTTTATTTTGTGTTAAATTATTCAAATTTAAAATATGAGGCCAAAAAGTCTTTTTTATGGCGCTTATTTTATAGATCGAATTATAATACTGATATTGCTCAGCTTTTGGCTTGGAATTTGCTTCTTTATTCTGATCTAAGGGATTTAGATTTATTTTTTAAGATTTATAATTCCGTTGATGAAGTTCAAGATTGGTATTATTTTTATAAATTTTATTATTTGTTTTTGAAAAAAGACTTACGTGTTGCAGAAAAGGTGATTTTTGAGAATCAAATGGGTAAGTATTTATATGGTGTTTATTATAATCTTGGGGTTTTAAAATTTTATCAAAAAAATTATAGAGAATCTGAAGAATATTTTAGTAAGGCAGTTGCTCTTTTACCCTTCACTCTTGATGATAAGAGTAAAATTACTTCAAGAGAGCGTGAGGATGTGGCAAAAATGTATTTAAAGCGAGGAATTAATTATCTTTATTTAGGTGAATTTGAAAAGGGACGGGAAGCTATTTTAACTTCACATTCTTTTTATGAAACTAATAGGGGTAAGCTTTATATGAATATGATAGAGATACTTAAAGAGAGGGATTAAATATTTGAAATTAAGATTAAAATCTAGGGAAGAGATCAAGAAAATTAGGGGATCTGCAAGACTTTTGGCCCAGACTCTTTTAGAAATTGAAAAGAATATTGCCCCTGGAATTAACACTAAGACGCTTGATTTGATTGCTAGTGACTTTATTGCTAAGAATGGGGCAAAATCTGCTTTTAAGGGATATAATGGATTTAAGGGAACTATTTGTGCTTCTGTAAATGAGGAGGTTATTCATGGAATTCCTGGCTCAAGAGAACTTAAAGATGGCGATATTATTAGTGTTGATTGTGGGGTTATTTTAGATGGGTTTTATAGTGATATGGCTAAGACTTTTAAGGTGGGTAAGGTAAATCCTAAGATCAGTAAATTATTAGAAGTTACAGAGGCATCTCTTTATAGGGGAATTGCTGAGATGAAAGTTGGTAATCGGATTTTAGATATCTCAAAAGCTATAGAAAGTTATATTAAGCCATTTGGTTTTGGAATTGTGAGGGAGTATACAGGGCATGGTGTTGGTTTTGCTTTGCATGAGGAGCCAGGTGTTCCAAATTATTATGAGCCTTTTTTTAAAAATATTAGGATTCAGGAAGGTATGGTTTTAGCGATTGAGCCGATGGTAAATTTAGGGGGATATAAAGTTTCTGTTAAGAATGATGGTTGGACAGTCTTTACATCTGATTTGAGTTGTTCTGCTCATTTTGAGCATACTGTTGCTGTTGTTGACGGTTTGCCTTTGATTTTAAGTAAGATTTAATAGATTTTAAGTAAGTGTTATTTAAAAGATTTGGTTTTATATTATGGAGGTGTACAAAATGAAGAAAAATTTTATTTCCGTATTTTTGACAAGCTTTTTAGCTTTAGCTATTGGGTTTTTTGTTGGCATACATTATTTAGAATCTGATAAAAATGCCATTGTTTTTGCACAGGAGAAAGGTGATACTGGACAATCTCTTCAGGATTCTTTTAGAAAGGTATCTAAAAAGATTTTACCATCAACTGTGGAAATTTATGCGACTGGGGTAGTTAAAACACGTGATTTTTTGAATTTTTTTTTCTTTTTTGATGCTCCAGGGCTTAATCTTGAGAAAAAGGCACAATGGGGTGGTTCTGGAGTAATTATTGGAAGAGATTCTAAGAAGACAAATTTATTTTATGCTCTTACAAATAGTCATATTGTAGATAATGCTGTTGAATTTGAAATTGGAACTTATGATAATAAAATTTATAAAGCAAACCTAGTAGGTAAGGATGATAAGAAAGATATTGCATTAGTTAGTTTTGAGGCTAATGATGCAGATATTGAAGTAGCTGAACTTGGTGATAGTGACAAACTTGAGATAGGAGATTGGGTTATAGCTGTTGGGAGTCCCCATCACTTTAGTTTTTCAGTTACAGCAGGTATTATAAGCGGTCTTCATCGTTCGGTTAATCCTAATTTGAAAGCAAGAAATTCATTTATTCAAACAGATGCAGCTATCAATCGTGGTAATTCTGGAGGACCTCTTGTAAATATTAAGGGAGAAGTTATTGGAATAAATACTTGGATATCTTCTCCTTCTGGGGGCAATATTGGACTTGGGTTTGCTGTTCCTATTAATAACGCTAAGAGTAGTTTCGATGTTTTAATGAGCGGTAAGAAGAGTGAATCGGCTTGGATGGGGGTTGATTTACATCGTTTAAGAGGTAAAGATCCGGAACTTTTTAAAAGTTTAGGTTATGAGGATGATTCTGGCTCATTGGCAATTATTTCGGGTGTTTTTGATGGTACAGCTGCTTTTAAAGCAGGGCTTAAAGCAGGTGATATAATTAGTAAGATCAATGGTGTTCAAATGAATTTCTTTTATGATGTTAAGCAGTATATTAGTGATTTTTATGCAAAAGAGAAGATTAAGGTTGAAATTTTAAGAGGAAAAGAAAAAAAGAATGTTGAAATAGAACTTGATGTTAAGCCCAAAATCAATAATGAAAAGGAATATGTCTCAGATATAAAATTGCTGCCAGGTTTTACTGTTTATCCTTTAACTAAGGCGGTTAAGACTCAACTTGGGTTAAGAAGTTGGATTAATGGAGTTGTTGTAGACAGTGTTGATCCAACTTTAGGTACAAATCCTAAAATTTCAACGGGAGATGTCATTATGATTGTTAATTCAAAAAATATTAAAAGCTTAAGAGATTTTTATGATGCTGTTGAATATAGGAAGAATACTTATAGTATTTTAAGAGATGGTCAAACTTTGAAAGTATCTTTTTAATGATAAACTTTATTTTTGGTATAAGGCTTAAAGAATGAATATCTTTAAGCCTATTTAGATCTAGGTTTGAGAATTTTGTCTTATATTGTGAAGTTATTTCAATTTTAATAAGTCATTTAACATGATTTGGCTAAAGTTTAAGGAGGTGATTACTTAGAAGATTTATGTTTAAGTGTTTTAGGGAAAGTGATATTATTGATGTTAATGAGTTTGATTTTTAATCAAATGCGTGTAGTATGAATTATTTTTTAATTTTGAAAGCGCGCAAAAGCAATAAATATATTAATATTAATTTTAATGAAAATGGTTAATTATTTTTAGATAAATCTTAATTTTTATGTGTTTTGAGGTGTTATGTTGATGAAAAAGTTCGTTTCTTATGAAGAGATAAGAGTAAATGGTCTTAAGCTTGCTTATAAGATTTATAAAAATGGATTTATTCCTGATATTATGTATGTTTCTTTAAGAGGAGGAGCTTATCTTGGTAATATTATTAGTGAGTTCTTTAAATTTATTAAGCTAGAAAAGCCTCTTCTTTATGCTGCTGTTGTTGCAAGATCATATGATGTTTCAAATAAGCAAAAAGAAATAATGATAGATGGATGGACTTATGATCCAAAATATTTAAGAGCAGGAGATAATGTGTTGTTTGTTGATGATATTTTTGATACTGGACGTACAATTATTCATTTGCGAGAGGAAGTTTTAAAGAGAGGAATAGATAGTAAAAATGTTAAGATTGCTGTTTATGATTATAAAGAACGTGGACAAGTGGATTATAAGCCTGATTATTATGTTAATAAATATTCAAGTGAGGATGAGCTAAACACGTGGATACATTACAGCAATCATGAATTAATAGGTTTATCAAAAAATGAATATAAATTAAATTTTGTTAATTTAGATGACGAATTAAATGATATTTTAAAATTTTTGTCGAACAAACTTTAGTTTTACTCTATTTTGATATATTCTAATTCATTATATCCTCTGATATGTAATGCTTTTGTTATTTCTCCTAAATTGTCTTCTGGGATTGGACCAATTAAAGCAAAATCTTTTTTTATTTGCGTATTTATTTTATTTAGTGATTTTATTTTATTGAATCTATCTTTTGTATGAGTTGGATAGACTTTGATGTTGTACCATACGTTTTTCTCTGAATTTGAAGGTTGTATATTGATTTTGTCTTTAGGATAATATATTTTGTTCGATTGCCTTATTTTTACGATATTGTTTGTAGGTTTTCTTACATTTTGTTTTTTATTAGGTTTATCAATTTGTATATTTCTATTTTTTCCCCTTGTAGTGTTGTGATGATAATTTTTTTGTGTGTGTGGATAATTTATTTTATTTGATTTATTGAGCTTAGGCTTTGCTTTACTGTATTTATAATTTGGTTTTTTACTTATAATTTCTTCTTCTATATTTGAAAATATTTTTAGATTATTTCCAGGTTCTTCATTAGAGAATAACATTAATGTTGATGATATTAGTAACATTTTACATAAGATTTTTCTTTGCAAATTTTCCTCCTAAAACTCTTTATTAGAAATAAAGAGTTTTAGGGGTTCTTGGAAATGGGATTACATCTCTAATATTAGCCATTCCTGTTATATATTGAATTAATCTTTCAAGTCCAAGTCCAAATCCAGAATGAGGAGTCGACCCAAATCTCCTTAAGTCTAAGTACCAATTCAAAGTTTCTACTTCTAAATTTAGTTCTTTTATTCTTTTATTCAACTTATCTAGATTGTCTTCTCTCTCGCTGCCTCCAATTATTTCTCCGATGCGTGGGACTAGAATATCCATTCCTTTAACAGTTTTGTTGTCTTCATTCATTTTCATGTAAAATGCTTTAAATTCTTTTGGATAGTCAATAACCGTAGTAGGTTTTTTGATGATTTCTTCTGTTAAATACCTTTCATGTTCTGTTTGTAAATCCATTCCCCAGTAAGGCTTTATTTCAAATGTTTTTGTTGCATTTTCAAGTTTTTTAATGGCTTGGGTATATGTAATAACTTCAAAGTTAGAGTTTATTACATCTTCAATTTTTTTTATTAGGCCTTTTTCAATGAAATTATCAAAAAATTCCATATCTTGGCCACAATGATTTAAAGTTTCTCTTAAAATAGACTTAAGGAAATCTTCTGCTAAATTGATATTATCTTCAAGCGTAAAGAATGCCATTTCAGGTTCAATCATCCAAAATTCTGAGGCATGGCGTGTTGTGTTGGAATTTTCTGCTCTAAATGTCGGTCCGAATGTATATATTTTTGATAAGGCCATTGCATAAGCTTCGCCGTGTAGTTGTCCAGTTACTGTAAGGAATGCTTGTTTGCCAAAAAAATCATCTTTAAAGTCGATTTTTTGTCCTTTTGCAATGCTGTTAAGATCTAGGGTAGAGACACGAAATATTTCACCAGCCCCCTCTCCGTCATTTGATGTAATAATTGGGGTATGGATATAAAAAAATCCATTTTTTTGGAAATATTCATGAATTTTATAAGAAATTTGGTTTCTAATTCTGGCCACAGCTCCAAATGTATTGGTACGAATTCTTAAATGGGGGATTTCTCTTAAGAATTCAAAGGTGTGTCTTTTTTTTTGTAAAAGATATGTTTCTTGATCTGCTTCTCCAATTACATTAAAACTTGTTGTTTTAATTTCATAGGTTTGTCCTTTTGCCGGACTTAAGATTAAAATTCCGGTTAAGGATATGCTGGCACCTGTTGTAAGCTTTTTAAATTCTTGTTTTTCAAATTGAGGCTCTTCTTCATCAATTACCGCTTGAATTCCTTTAATATTTGACCCGTCATTAATTTCTACAAATGAGATTTTACCATTACTGCGTTTTGTTCTGATCCATCCTTTCACTGTGATCATACTATCTAGTGTAGGGTTACTTAAAATTTCTTTGATGCTCTTATGCATATTTGCCTCTTTTATAACTTATTATTAATAATAATTATAATTTAAACTATAGTAGTTTTAAAGTTTATTAAGCTATAAATTATTATGGTTGCCATTGAAAGAGGATAAATTAATTTCTATACTTAGATTTAAGTAAGATTTATGAGCAATTTAGAAGATGTTATAGTTATTTTTGATTCGGGTATTGGTGGGCTTTCTTATTTTGAGTATATAAGTAGAAAGTTTGTTAAGAGAAACTATGTTTATATTGCAGATAACAAAAATTTTCCTTATGGTGAGAAGAGCCCAGAGTTTCTCTTAAAAGAGATTTTAGAATTAGTTTTAAAATTGGAACAAATGTATAATATTGCTGCAATTGTTATTGCTTGTAATACAGCTTCTATTAGTGTATATGACAAATTAAATTTTAGGTTTCCTATAATATATACTTTGCCTTCAGTTAGTTTAGTAGAAGAGCTTGCATGTAAAAGGGTTATCTTAATTGCAACAAGTTCTACCATTAATAGTGAATTTGTTCAAAGAGAAAAAAATTGTCATTTGGATTTAATCTTAAAATCTGCAAGTGAGCTTGTAAATTTTGTGGAATATGGAGATAGATTTAAGGAAGATGCACTTAGATATTTAAGATTCTTAAAATTAGAGGTTGAAACTAATAGGAGAGATATGGTTTTTTTAGGATGTACACATTATTTACACATTAAAGATATGATTGAGAGTTTTTTAAGAATTCCTGTTTATGAGAATCGTGAGCTTGTGGCTGATGAGCTTGCTAAGGTATTAGGGCCTATTAAGTGTAGTGATAATTGTTTTATCCGTTATTTTTATTTGACGCAGGATGAGAATTTGTGTTTTTATAAGAATTTTTGTAAAAGATATGGTTTGCATTTTAAAGGAATAATCAATTGAATGACCTTATATTTGAAGTTCTCTGGGGCGTTAATAATATTTATTCTATTCTTGAAGTTAATACCAATTTAATTTATGAAGGAGTTATTAAGGGTAAGGTTTTAAATACTCAAGATAAAGAATATAGTCCTTTGGTGCCTGGTGATTTTGTTTGTGGGGACATTTATGATGAGGTCAAGGTATATATTAAAGAGAGACTTCAACGTAAGAATGTGCTTTGGCGTTATAATAAAAAGGCTGCTCTTAGACAAGTCATTGTTTCAAATATTGATAATGTTTTAATTGTTAGTTCTGCTAATCTTCCTGAGATTAAAAATTCATTTATTGATAGAGTATTAGTAATTGCTGAGGAGCAAGGAATTACCCCTATTATTTTGATCAATAAGGTTGATGAGGGCATAAGTGATAGAGTTGATACTTTGATTAAAATTTATGAAAATTTAGGCTATAGGGTTATTAAGACTTCTGCTATTACTTTTCAGGGAATTGATGAAATAAGAGAAATTATTAAAAATTCTAAAGCTTCTTTTGTTGGGCAGTCTGGAGTTGGCAAATCTTCACTTATAAATGTGGTAGATTTAAATGCATCTCAGGCTATAAATGAAATATCTTATAAATATGCACGCGGTCGACATACTACAGTTTATGCTATGGCTTTTCATTCTGATAATGGAGTGATAATTGATACTCCTGGCATAAAGGAATTTGGAATCGAAAGCTTAGAGCATTTCAATCTTAGATATTATTTTAGAGAATTTAAAGATTTAAATGATTTATGTAAATTTAATTCTTGTTTACATATAAATGAACCAAATTGTTTTATAGTGAGTCAAATTGGATTTCAAATTTCAGAAATTAGATACAACAGTTATTTAAAGATTGTAAATGAACTTAGGAGATATAAAAGTTATGCAAAAGCAATACTTGGAAAAAATTGATTTTTATCAAATTTTATCTTCAGTTTCTTCTTACGTAACTATCTCAGATACGGTTAATCTTTTAGGTGAGCAACAAATATTAAAAACCGAGGAAGAAGTTAATCAAGTATGTTTTTTTGTTAAGGTAATTAAAAATCTTATTGAAGCTTATGATGAATATCCAGATTCCTGTCTTGAGAGTATAAGTGATTCTATTGTTTTACTTCTTAAAGAAAACTCAAAAATTTCTATTGAGGAGATTAAGAATATTATTTTTTTTCTAAGAGAAATTGTAAGAATAATGCTTTTTTTAGATAGAAATGAGTTTAAGGTTCGAAATGAAGTTAAAATTTTAAAAGGATTATTATTCTTAGATCCAAGTTTAAAGCATTTATTAGAGACTTTATGTAAGTATATTGATGTTGATGAACTTAAAATAAAACGAGGTGTTGTCAAAGATTATGATGAGATTGATTTTGAAATTAGAAATTTGGATAAGAGAATTGAAAAAGAGATCAAGCAGATAATAAGTTTAAATTCAAAATACTTAACCTCTACGCTTGTTTATTATAAATCAGGCAAATATACTATTGCGCTTAAATCTAGTTTTAAAAATAAAATTAGGGGCAATATTATATCTATCTCATCATCTGGGGAAACATTTTATGTTGAACCAAATGAGATAGTGAGTAATAATAATAAATTAGGTTTTTTAAGTTTAAAAAAGACGCGTATAGTTTTAAAAATTTTGCAAGAGCTCTCAGATGAGATCCGCAAACATATTGTTCTTTTGCAAGTTCTTTATAAGAATTTTTTGTATTATGATTCTCTGAAGGCCAGGGCAATTTATGGAATAAGAAATCAAGGAGTATTTCCTAAATTTGATAGTAATCTTAATATTGTCAATGCTCGTCATCCTTTAATACAGAATGCAAAATCTATAAGTTTTTGTCCTTTAAATAGTAGAGTTGTGGTTATTACAGGTCCTAATGCTGGTGGCAAGACTGTGACATTAAAAACCGTTGCTCTATTGAGTGCTATGTTTCAATTTGGAATTCCTATTCCAGTTGATGAATCTAGTACTTTTAAGATATTTGATAATATTTTAGTTGATATTGGAGATGATCAATCAATTGCAAATTGCCTTTCAACTTTTTCAAGTCATATGAATAATATTGCTTATATTTTAAAGTATGCAACAAGAGATAGTCTTTTAATATTTGATGAATTTTGTTCAGGTACTGACATTGAACAAGGACAAGCACTAGCTGTAGCTATTCTTGAGCATTTAATTGGTATTGATTCTTATGTTATTATTTCAACTCATTACAATGCTCTTAAATATTTTGCATACACTCATGAATTTGTTATTAATGCTTCTATGCAGATGGATTTAGACAAAATGGAACCTAATTATAATTTAATGTTTTCAGTTCCAGGTGAAAGCTTTGCTTTTAATGTTGCAAGCAAATCTTCTATTGACTCTAATATAGTATTTAGAGCAAAAGAGATTTATTCATCTAATAAGACAGAAGTTAATGAGATATTAGAGAGACTTGCTGAGAAGGAGAGAGAAATACATTTGCTTGAAAATGAATTAAGAGATAAGCTTAAGCTTATTGAACTTAAGGAAATTGAGATTAATAATATTCAGGAAAATATTATCTTAAAAGAAAGAGATTTGGAAGAGAGACTTATAAATGAGCAAAAAGAGTTTTTAAAGAGTTCAAGAAAAACTTTAGAAAATTTAGTTAGAGAGATCAAAGAGGGCAGTGTTTGCACTATTAAGAATAAGGAATTTATATCGAATATTGCAGATAATATAACTGCTAAGATTACTAAACTTAAATTAATTAATCAAGAAATTGTTACTAAGGTTGAATTTAAAGTGGGTGATAAGGTTAGAGTATCTGGTTCAAATTCTTCAGGGGAAATAATAGGTGTTACTAAGAAAGGATTTATTGTAAATACTGGTGTTTTTAATATTACAGTTTCATCTTCTAATTTAGAGAAAATATTGGATAATAAGCAATCAAGAAATGATTGTAAAACAAATTTTAGTTTTTCTTTTGAGAGTCAGGATGATGTATTAGGTCTAACTGTTGATATTAGGGGCATGAGAGTAGTTGAGGCTATAGACTTTTTAAATAAGAAAATAGATAATATGTTACTGAAGAATGTTTGTAAATTTGAAATCATTCATGGCAAAGGAGAAGGTCTTCTTATGGAAGGAGTGCATGCATTCTTAAGAGATGTGAAATTTGTTAAGAAATATTATTTTGCTCACCCAAGTGATGGAGGAGTTGGAAAAACAATAGTAGAGTTCTAAATGGGTATATCAAGATTTGAAGAATTTGAGAATGCATTGTTTAATATTTGTCTTGATGTTGATTGTGTTCTTGAAAATGAATTTGGTAGTTCTTATAAAGTGCATCCAAACAGGCCCTCTAGAGGTAGGACAGCTAATGGGCTTTTGGATGGGCTTTTTCGTGTTACCACTTCTTTTACCCTTGGATATGGTTCTAAATTTGGAAGAGGGTATTTAATCATTATTGAAATAATAACTCTTGATATAGTCGATGTGGAATTTAGTAACAGGGTTATAGAAAGGGGTATTAAGGTTTTTGATGAAAAGTTGAAAGAAAAGTTTCCAGGAAAAAAACTTTCTATAGTATATGATATTAATGTGTACAAAATTATTGGGGATTTTTTTAGTGATGTATAATTAGGATATTGTGACTTTTAATAATTAAAATTAAAAATTTATTGGTATACTTTATTAAAGATGTGTTTATTAAGTATTTTGCTTTATTTTTTTGTATATTAAGGAGTTCTAGTGCAGTTTGAAGTTAAAGATCTGATAAATAAAATTAAAAAAGATGGGATTGAGGAAGCTGAGAAGTTAGCAAGTGAAATTATTCTTAATGCAAAGAGGGATGCTGAGGCTATTATTTTGAAGGCTGGGAGTGATGCTAAGGAATTAAAAATGCAAGCTGAAAAGGAAGCTGATGAGTATAAAATGCATTCTCTTGAGGCATCTCGTCAAGCAGTTAGGGATTTGATTATTGCTACTGAGAATAATATTAAATCTCTTTTTAAAATTGCTTTAAAGGATTCTGTTTCTAAAGTTTATGATGATAATTTTTTGAGAGAACTTATTATTAGGGTTGTAGATGTTTGGAGTAAGAACGATAAGATAGATGTAATACTTAATGAATCTGCGGTTTCTAATTTATTGTCTATTTTAAGAGTAAATATAGGAAATAGGCTTGGTGATGCAATAGAGCTTAAACCTTTTAAAGGTATAAGCAATGGCTTTAAAATTCAACAAAGAGACGGTAATTTATATTATGATTTTACATCAGACACTATTGCTGATATTCTTTTTGAATATTTAAATCCAAGGTTTAAAGAAGTTATAAAATTGGGTTAGGAGATGTAGTATGTTAAGTCCATATTACTATGTTATGTCGTCATTACCTTATCTTGATTTAGAAGTTCGCAAGGTGTGGAGTATATCAGATTTTTTTGATAATGTTGAGATTGCTTTAAGCAAGGAAGATTTTCTTTTTCTGAAGGACTTATCAGAATCTAAATTTGTTAGAGGGAGTTTAAAGGTAATTGACCAGTTTCTTGAATTTAAAGAAATAATAAGATATACGCTGGCAGCTCTTAGAGCTGAGAAATTGGGATTTCCAAGAGATGTGTATTTAGAGTCTCCTTATTTTTCTCATTATTATTTAGGAATTTTAAAACCCCTTTGTCTTAAGGAAAATCCTTTTGAGATAGAATTAGAACTTGATATGTTAAAGTGGCAATTTTTAACAGAACTTGAAGTGGGAAATGATTTTAACTTTGAAAAATTAGTAATTTATTTTTTAAAGTTAATATTAGTTTCAAGAAGAAATCTCTTTATAGAAGAGATAGGTAAGAAGAATTTTGATGATATTTGTCAAAAATTAAGTATACAAATAAGTAAAAATTTTTGAAGGGAATTTGAATGGAAGCTAGAGGAAAAGTAGTAGGAGTTATTGGAAATTTGGTTACTATTGAGGTAGTTGGTACAGTTTCCATGAATGAGATTGTTTTTATTAAAACCGGTGGACGTAGTTTAAAAGCTGAGATAATTCGTATTAGAGATGGGGAAGTTGATGCTCAAGTATTTGAAATGACTAGGGGAATTGCTGTTGGGGATGATATTGAGTTTACAAATAAGCTTTTAACGGTTGAGCTTGGTCCTGGTCTTTTAAGTCAGGTGTATGATGGTCTTCAAAATCCATTGCCAGAGCTTGCTGCTCAATGTGGGTTTTTTTTAGAGAGAGGCTTGTATTTAAGTGCACTTGATAGGAAGAAAAAATGGCATTTTAATGCAACTGCAAAGGTTGGAGATATTGTTGTTGCAGGAGATTTTCTTGGATTTGTTATTGAAGGCACAATTAAGCACAAAATCATGATTCCATTTGATAGAAGGGATTCTTACAGTATTGTGGAGATCGTTAGTGATGGTGATTATACTATAGATGATAAAATTGCTGTTGTTGAGAATGATGCTGGGGGTAAGCATATTATAACTATGTCATTTCATTGGCCTGTTAAAATTCCAATTACCAATTATAAAGAGAGACTTATTCCTAGTGAGCCTATGGTAACTCAAACAAGAATAATAGATACGTTCTTTCCGGTTGCAAAGGGTGGTACATTTTGTATTCCTGGGCCTTTTGGTGCTGGAAAAACGGTTCTTCAGCAAGTTACAAGTCGTAATGCTGATGTTGATATTGTAATTATTGCTGCTTGTGGTGAGCGAGCAGGTGAAGTTGTAGAAACCCTTAAAGAATTTCCTGAACTTATAGATCCAAGGACAGGTAAATCATTAATGGAGAGAACATGTATTATTTGCAATACGTCTTCTATGCCAGTTGCTGCTCGTGAAGCATCAGTTTATACAGCTATTACTATTGGTGAATATTATAGGCAAATGGGTCTTGATATACTTTTACTGGCAGATTCGACTTCAAGATGGGCTCAGGCTATGAGAGAGATGTCAGGTCGTCTTGAGGAAATACCAGGTGAAGAGGCATTTCCTGCTTATCTTGAATCTGTTATTGCATCGTTTTATGAAAGGGCAGGTATTGTTGTTTTAAATGATGGTAGTTTTGGCTCTGTAACTGTGGGTGGTTCTGTAAGTCCTGCTGGGGGTAATTTTGAGGAGCCAGTAACTCAGGCAACTTTAAAGGTTGTAGGAGCATTTCATGGTCTTACAAGAGAGAGATCAGATGCTAGAAAATTTCCAGCCATTAATCCTCTTGAATCTTGGAGTAAATATAGAGGAGTTGTTGAATTTGGAAAGACAGAATATGCGAGGGATTTTTTGGTAAAAGGAAATGAGATAAATCAGATGATGAAGGTTGTTGGTGAGGAAGGGATAAGTAATGGTGACTTTTTAGTTTATTTGAAATCTGAACTTTTGGATTCATGTTATTTGCAACAAAATTCATTTGATAGTGTTGATGCTGCTGTAAATCCTGAGCGTCAAAATTATATGTTTGATATGCTTTATGATATTTTACAATCAGATTTTAAATTTGAGAGTAAATTGGAAGCAAGGGGTTTCATAAATGAACTAAGGCAAAATATTTTGGATATGAATCTTACTCCTTTTAAGGAAGAAAAGTTTAATAAGTTAGAAGTTTCTTTAAAGAATTTAGTACGTTCTAAGAAGTTGGATTTTCGAGGTGCATAAATGAAGAGAGTGTATAGTAAGATAGAATCTATTGTTGGAAATGTAATAACTGTTATGGCACAAAATGTTAAATATGGAGAACTTGCCATTGTGAAGTCAAAAGATACAAGTTCTTTAGCTGAGGTTATTAAGTTGGATAGAGAGAAAGTTTCCCTTCAGGTTTATAATGGAACTATAGGTATTTCAACTGCAGACGAAGTTAAGTTTTTAGGTCATCCAATGCAAGTTACATTTTCTGAGAATTTGTTTGGTAGAATCTTTGATGGAGCTGGAAATCCAAAAGATGGAGGACCACGTCTTGAAGATAATTTAATTGAAATTGGAGGGCCATCAGTTAATCCTGCAAAGCGTATTGTTCCAAGAAACATGATAAGAACAGGAATTCCAATGATAGACGTTTTTAATACTCTTGTTGAATCTCAAAAATTACCAGTATTTTCTGTATCCGGAGAACCTTATAATGAACTTCTTGTAAGAATAGCTCTTCAGGCGGAAGTTGATTTGATTATTCTTGGGGGAATGGGACTTAAGAATGATGATTATTTAAAGTTTAGAGATTCTCTTGAAAAGGGTGGGGCTTTAAGTAGGACGATCTTTTTTGTAAATACAGCTAATGATCCTGTTGTTGAGTCTTTAATAGTACCTGATATTTCTCTTGCTGTTGCCGAGAAATTTGCTTTGCAAGGGAAAAAGGTTTTGGTACTTCTGACTGATATGACCAATTTTGCAGATGCTATGAAAGAAATTGCTATTACCATGGAGCAAGTTCCATCTAATAGAGGGTATCCTGGTGATTTGTATTCTCAGCTTGCATCTAGGTATGAGAAAGCTGTTGATTTTGAAGGGGCAGGCTCAATTACTATACTTGCAGTTACTACAATGCCTGGTGATGATGTTACTCATCCAGTTCCTGATAATACGGGTTATATTACTGAAGGGCAGTATTATTTAAAGGGAGGCAGAATTGAACCTTTTGGTTCTCTTTCAAGACTTAAGCAAATGGTTAATGGGAAAACAAGAGATGATCACAGAACGATTATGGACTCAATGATTAAGCTTTATGCATCTTCAAAGGAATCTATAGAGAAAAAGGCTATGGGATTTAATATGACAGAATGGGATGAGAAGCTTCTTAAGTACAGTGGGATGTTTGAAAGTAAGTTGATGGACTTATCTGTTAATATTCCTTTAGAAGAGGCCTTGGATTTGGGGTGGGAAATCCTTTCTAGTTGTTTTGAACCTAAAGAAATTGGAATTAAAACGGAACTTGTAGAAAAGTATTGGCCTCAAAAAAAGGATTAGAAATGCCTAAAGTTAAGTTAACAAAGAATGAGCTTAAAAAACAAAAAGATAGTCTTAAAATGTTTAGTAGGTATTTGCCTACGCTGCAGCTTAAGAAACAGCAACTTCATTTAGAGATTAGAAAAATTGATGCTCTTAAAAAAATTCGGAAACTTGAGCAAGACAAGCTTAAGAGGGATATTAAGGCTTGGATTTCTCTATTTGGCGAAAGATTTGCTTTTCAAGATTGGATTCAAATTAGAAGAGTAGTAAGGAGCTTTGCAAATATTGCAGGTATTACTATTCCTGTATTTGATTCTGTTGAATATGAAGATATTAAACATGACCTTTTGTTAACTCCTTACTGGGTAGATAAGGGAATAGAGGCTATTAAGCGTGTAATTCAGGTAAAAGCGGAGATTGAAGTTTTAAATGAGCAAACTAGGTTATTGGAGACAGAACTTAATACTACTTCTCAAAGGGTAAATTTATTTGAAAAAGTTATGATACCTGCTGCTAAAATTAATATAAAAAAGATTAATGTTTATCTTGGTGATCAGCAAACGGCAGCTGTTGTAAGAGGTAAAATGGCTAAAGCTAGCTTGATTAAAGGTAGATAAGGGATACGTTGATGATTGTAAAAATGAACAAAGTTTTGATTTTAACTTTATTGAAATATAAAAGAGAATCACTCGAGATTTTAAGAGAATTGGGAGTTGTTCATATTAATTTTTGCAATAAAGTCTCAGAATCTTTAGAAAGAGTCGTTGAGGAGAGAGGAATTTTAAGGCAAGCTTTATCTTTGCTTGGAGATGACTCTGAAGTAAAAATCTTAAGCTCTTCAAATGAAAATTTTTTAGATGTTGCAAAGAGTATAGTTAGTTTAGGTTCTGAGATTAAAGATTTAAAGGATATGCAGCAGTCATTGCTTCATAAGAGAGATATTATATCTTGTTGGGGATATTTTCCTCTTGAGTTAATTAATAAATTGAGAGAAAGTAATATTTATGTGCAATTTTTTAAGTCTGGGATTGGTGAATATAGAAAATTGTTGGCATTCTCTGAAACTAAGGTTATTCTTATTAATAATTATAAAGGTGCGGCTTATTTTGTAGCTATTAATGATTCTAAGCAGATAGTAGATACAGCTGAGGAATATGAGTTTGAGTTTGATCTTGATTTTATCGAGAATAAGTTAAGAGTTATTGGTGAAATTTTGAATCAAAAATTAACCCAGTTATCGATTTTAAATAAATATGGGGATCTTTTAAGAGATAAAATAAAAGAATATGATCAAATTGTTGAATTTGAGCAAGTTATGACTGACATGGATGTGGAGTATGATAACTTTGTATATATTACAGGATTTGTTCCGGAAGATAAGCAGGAAGAAATTAAAAGTGCGACTCTTAATGGTAAGTTTGTGGTACAATTTGCAGAGCCAAATGCTAATGATGTTGTTCCCACTTATATAAAGAGAAGGGGAATTGCTAAGCTTGCCAAGCCTATTTTTAATGTTTTAGATACAATTCCTGGGTATAAAGAGAGAGATGTTAGTTGTATTTTTATGTTATTTTTCTTTGTGTTTTTTGGAATGATAATCGGTGATGCGGCTTATGGAATAATATTCTTACTAATAGGTATTCTTTTTAGTTTAAGCAATATTATAAAAGGTAAACCTTTAACATCTATTCATGCTTTAATATTTTATCTAAGTACGTCAGCAATAATATATGGTTCGATGACTGGTACTTGGTTTGGGAGTAGTCCTTTTTTTCTTGACTTATTTCCTATTTTAAAATCTTTGAAGCTTGAGTATCTGACGGGAAAGAATGGTATGCAAAATATTATGTTTATATGTTTTACAATAGGTGTTTTGCAAATATCATTAGCTCACATGTGGAATTTTATTCAAAAAGTGAAGGAAAAACCATACATACATTCAATTGCTCAAATTGGTTGGCTTATTGTGATTCCTGGACTTTATTATCTTGTTCTCAATTTAATACTTGGTAGAGATAGATTTCCTATGCACAGTATTGTTCTTAATATGATATATGTTGGGGTTATGCTTGTCTTTATTTTTGAGAAACAGGATGGTTCGAATTTCTTTATGTGCATATTAAAGAGTTTTGGTGGAATAATAGAACAGTTTTTAGCTACTGTTTCAGGATTTGCAGACATAATATCTTATATTAGGCTTTTTGCTGTTGGACTTGCAGGACTTGCAATTTCTGATAGTTTTAATAGTATGTCAGCATCTTTATTAAAATCATCTAATATTGGTCTTATAATAAGCGGCATTATTGTGATACTGTTTGGACATATTCTAAATATAACATTATCTTTATTATCTGTTGTTGTTCATGGAGTAAGACTTAATATGCTTGAATTTTCAAACCATTTGGGTCAAGAATGGAATGGATATTCTTATAGGCCTTTTAGAAAAATTAAAGACTAGATAAGGAGAGAATTATGGATATAGGTTTAATAGGAGTTAATTCGGCTTTAACAATAGCTGCAATAGGTTCGGCTTTGGGTATGGGAGCTGCTGGGAGTGCTGCTATTGGGGCATGGAAGAGATGTTATATGCAAGGTAAGCCGGCTCCTTTTTTATTAATTGTTTTTGTTTCAGCACCCCTGACACAAATAATATATGGTTATATATTGATGAATACTTTGGCAGGGGTAATGACGCAGACGGATCCTTGGTTATTGTTTGGAGCTGGATTTGGTGGTGGTCTTGCGATTTCTATTTCTGCTTTTGCACAAGGTAGAACTGCTGCAGGGGCTTGTGATGCTTTTGCTGAGACTGGAAAGGGATTTGCAACAAATCTTTTGGTTTTAGGTCTCATAGAATCTGTTGCCCTTTTTGTGATGGTATTCTTGATGATATTTAAATTTGTTTAAGTTTGAAGGATGCGGGTATTAAATTTTCTCGCAATTTGTGAGAAAATTTAATATATTTATATATATGCTAAGACCTTTTTTACTTCTTTTTATTTTCGGGTTTATCTTGAATTTAAATTCATCAGTTGTGGAGGAATTTCCATATTGGATTTTACTTGAAAAGGGACGACAGCTTATTTATTCTAAGGAAGGATTTGTTAAATCTAATCTTACTATTGCAATGAATTATTTGCAGGAAGCTTTGCTTAGAAAAGGAATATATCCAGAGGCTAATTATTATTTATCCGTTGCTTATAGCATGATTGGTAATGTTGTACTTGAGAAATTACATCTTCAGAAGGCTTTAGAAAATAAAGATTATTTGTTGGATAAATTTTTTGAGAAAAATATACTTTTTTCTTTAGCAAAGATTGCTGAGCTTGAAGATCATCATGTTGATATGATTGATTACTTAAATGAAATTTTAAGTAAATTTTCAGATAGTGATGATTATTATAATTATCATTATGTCGTTCAAAAATATGAAGATACTACAGGTAATAAATTTAATATGTCGTTTTATTTACATTCTTATTTAAAGCAGGTAAGAGGAACTTCAGGTTTAGATTTTACTTTTAATCTTTATAGATTTAATAATTATAATATTATAGATGCTCACCAGTTATTAGCAAAAGTATATTTCAAGATCGGTGCTTATGAGCTTGCAATTACTCATGGACTTGTAGCTGCAGTTGGTATTTTGACTAGAATGTATGACTATGTTAGTTATTATGAACCTCTTTATGAGTTTAAAAATTTAAGGTCTTTTGCTCGGAAAATAAATGAATATACTGATATTAAGAATAGTTTTGAGTCTACAGATTTTTGGGAAATAGTGTATAACATTGCTTATGCTACTTATAGTTATGATGATGGTAAATATAAGTCGAGGGCTGTGGATACTTGGAAGTTGATAGTTGATCTTGCTCCTAAATTTTCGCCTTATATTTTAAAATCAAGGATTCAGATCAAAGATTTTTTGCTTGGCAAAAGTGTACATTAGTATAATATTTTATTTTAATTTAGGGGAGGTTTAAAAATTAGTTCTTATAAAAAAAATTTTTGTATTATTGCACATATTGATCATGGTAAATCAACTCTAGCAGATAGATTTATACAAAAAGCTAAGATAATATCAGATCGTGAATTTAAAAGTCAAATTCTTGATAGTATGGATATTGAAAGAGAGAGAGGAATTACAATTAAGAGTCAAGCAGTTACTATTGATTATAAGTGTAGTGATGGCAATACTTATGAACTTAATTTTGTAGATACCCCAGGGCATGTTGATTTTTCTTATGAGGTTTCAAGAGCAATCTCGTCTTGTGAGGGTGCACTTTTACTGGTTGATGCAAGCCAAGGAATAGAAGCTCAAACTGTTTCGAACTTCTATATGGCGTTTGAACATAATCTTGAAATTATTCCTGTTATTAACAAAATAGATCTACCAAGTGCGAATATTGATTTTGTAAAAGAGCAAATAAATCATGATTTAGGATTAGATTCAAATATTGCTATTTCCATATCTGCTAAAAATGGAATAGGAATTGATGAGTTGCTTGAGGCTATTTGTAAATATGTTCCATCTCCCAAGGGGAGTATTAAGAGTCCATTAAAGGCTTTGATTTTTGATTCTCATTATGATTCTTATCGTGGTGTTATTGTTCATTTTAGAGTTTTTGAAGGACAAATCAAAACTGGCGATAAGATTAAATTGATGCATGCAGATAGGGAATATTTAGTAGAAGAGATTGGAATTTTTAGAATAATTCTTGAAAAAAAAGATATTTTGGAAGCAGGTGATGTTGGTTATTTTATAGCGGGAATAAAGAATATATCAGATGTTAAGATTGGAGACACTGTAACTCTTGTTGATGATCCAGCAAGTGTTCCTCTTGAAGGGTTTAAAGAAGTGAAACCCGTTGTGTTTTCTTCTGTTTATCCAGTTGATGCTAATCAGTATGACGATCTTTTAAAGGCAATGGATAGACTTAAACTGAATGATGCATCTCTTACTTTTGAAAAAGACGCTTCAGCTGCTCTTGGACATGGATTTAAATGTGGATTTTTGGGACTTTTACATTTAGAGGTGATTCAGGAAAGAATTGAGCGTGAATTTGATCTTAATGTAATATTAACATCACCATCAGTGCGTTATAAAATTGTTCCTAAAAAGGGAAATCCTTATTTCATTGAAAGTCCTGAACAATTTCCTGGAAATGAAAACATTGAAGTTGCTCTTGAACCTTATATTAGAGCTAATATTATTGTTCCCGCTGAATTTTTGGGGAATGTTATGAATGTTTGTCTACTTAAAAGGGGCGTTCAAGAAAATTTGATTTATCTTGATACAAAACGTGTTGAAGTTATTTATAAGATGCCCCTTGCTGAGATACTTTTTGATTTTTACGATAAGATTAAATCTGTAAGCCGTGGATACGCTTCTTTTGATTATACATTATTAGGATATGAGGAAACAGATTTAGTTAAGCTGGATATTTTAGTTAATGGGGATAGAGTTGATGCATTGTCTCAGTTAGTTTTTAGGGATGGTGCAAGATCAAAGGCTTTAAATGTTTGTAAAAAATTAAAGGATGAGATTGCAAGACAACAATTTAAAATAGCGATTCAAGGATCTATTGGTTCAAACATTATTGCACGTGAGACAATTTCACCTGTTAGAAAGGATGTTACTGCTAAATGTTATGGAGGCGATATTACTCGCAAAAGAAAGCTTTTAGAAAAGCAAAAGGAAGGGAAGAAGCGACTTAAGATGATAGGAAATATTGAAATACCGCAAAGTGCATTTCTTGCTGTTCTGAAATCCGATGATAATTAATCTTATGATTAAACAGGTAAAATATTATTAAATTGTTTTAAAGTTTTATAAACTGTTATAAAATTATTTAATACCAATGAAATAATTCTATATGGAGATAGTTTATGCTTAAACGTAATAAGATTGTTCTTGTTGGAGCTGGTGGTGTTGGCTCAAGCTTTGCTTATGCTTTGACAATAGATAACTCACTTGTTCATGAACTTGTAATTATTGATGTAGCTAAAGATAAGGCTAAAGGTGAAGTCATGGATTTAAACCATGGTCAGATGTTCTTAGAAAAAAATATTAAAATAGCATTTGGCAATTATGATGATTGTTCTGATGCTGATATTGTTGTAATTACTGCTGGTCTTAATCAAAAGCCAGGTGAGACAAGACTTGATTTGGTTGGTAAGAATACTAAAATCTTTAAAGAGATTGTAACAGGCGTTGTTTCAAGTGGATTTAATGGTATTTTTGTAATAGCAAGTAATCCTGTTGATATTATGACTTATGTAACAATGAAATATTCCAATTTTCCAACTCATAAGGTTATTGGTACAGGGACAACACTTGATACCTCAAGACTTAGATATTTTTTAGCTGAGCGTCTTAATGTTAATACTCAAAATATACATTCATATATTATGGGTGAGCATGGAGATAGTTCTTTTGCTACTTGGGATGAAACTAAAATAGCGATGAAGTCTTTATCAGAATACATTGCTGAAGGGATAATAGGGGAAGCGGAACTTGATGAGATTCACAAGAATGTTGTTAATGCTGCTTATGAGGTAATTCAACTTAAAGGTGCGACTTATTATGCTATTGGACTTGGAATTAAAAAAATTGTCAATGCAATAATTAGTGACCAAAACCTTATTTTGCCAATATCTTCATATATTAATGGGCAATATGGTAATTTTATTAAGGATATTTATATTGGAGCACCTTCTGTAGTTTGCAAAGAAGGTGTAAAAGAGGTTCTTGATTTTAAAATAAGTGACAGGGAGCTTGAAAAATTTAAAACTTCTGCTAATCAACTGAAAAGTTATATTGATAAAATAGAATTTTAATTTTGTGCCCCAATTGGGGCTTTTTTATTCTTCTAATAATTTTCTACCATGTTTTCTATGTTCAATTGCTTCTAGTAATGCTTCCCTTGAAATATGGGTTTCTTCTTTTAAATCCGCAATTGTTCTTGCTAGTTTTAAGATTGAATGAGTTGCTCTTGATGATATGTTAAGTTTATTTAATATATAAATCATTTCATCTTTTAGTATTTTATCTAATTCACAAAATGTTGCAATATGTTCTGGTTTAAGATCAGAATTCTTGTGAATATTTTCAAAATTTTCATATCTTTTACTTTGTATATTTCTTGCCTTTATTATTCTCTTTCTTATTTCACTTGAGCTTTCATTATCTTCTTGAAATAATTTTGCATTGTTTACTGGTTTAACTGGTACCCTAATATCAATTCTATCGAGCATTGCTGCCCCAAGTTTTTTCCAGTAGTTTGAAACTTCTTGTTGTGAACAAAAACATTCTGTGTCATCTTTTCCAAGATTGCCACAGGGACAGGGATTTGTAGCAAGCATTAACTGAAAATTTGCAGGATATTTGAATGATTTTG
The DNA here is from genome assembly GCF_023035795.1 of Borrelia nietonii YOR. Classification (NCBI taxonomy): domain Bacteria; kingdom Pseudomonadati; phylum Spirochaetota; class Spirochaetia; order Spirochaetales; family Borreliaceae; genus Borrelia; species Borrelia nietonii. Next base: position 82,137 of record NZ_CP073148.1, on the reverse strand, counting down.
AACTTGCTCTTACTATTGAGATCATCTTATCTTCTATTGGTTCTCGCAGTGATTGCAATATTGTTTTTTGAAATTCTAAAGCTTCATCTAAGAATAAAATACCATTATGAGCAAGTGATACTTCTCCAGGGAGTGCATTAGAGCCACCACCAATGATTCCTTCTTTGCTTGCAGTTTGATGAGGTTGTCTAAACGGTCGTCGGCTTATGATTTTTGTATCTATTAATTTACCAGCGACTGACCAAATTCTGTTTGTTTCAATGATTTCTTTATTTGTAAGTGGAGGTAAAATTGACTGTACACATTTGATACTGAGAGTTTTTCCACTTCCAGGAGGACCAAATATCATAATGTTATGCCCTCCAGCAACTGCGATTTCAAGTGATCTTTTGATTCTATGTTGTCCTTTGATATTTTTGAAATCATATTCAAATTTTTCTTCATTCTCTTCTATTTTAAAGTTAATTGTGGGTTTTGATGGAAATATATTATTATTAAGATGTCCTACTATTTCTAGAGCTTCTTTTAAAGTTTTAACTCCCCAAATGTTTAGATTTTCTATTAGAAGAGCTTCTGCTAAGTTGTCTAAAGGTATGATTATGCATTTAATTCCCCTTTCCTTTGCAAGTGAGATAGCAGGTAATATTCCTTTAATTGCTCTTATTTGTCCGTCTAATTGTAATTCTCCTAATATCAAAATTTCTAAGTTATTATTTTGATTTTCTTTGGTAGTTATAATGCTTGTTGCGATTGAGAGATCAATTGCCGTTCCAATTTTTTTAATACCAGCTGGTGCAAGATTTATTAATATTCTGTCTTTTGGAAAAGTAAATTCTGAATTTTTAATAGCCGATTTTACCCTTTCCCTTGATTCTTTGATTTCACTTCCAGCAAGCCCAACAATATCAATTCCTGGTATTCCTTTTCTAATATCTACTTCAACTTCAATTAATTCTCCTTCATATCCTATTGATGAGTGAGAGTATATTTTCATATAATGCTCCTAAATTAAGAGTTATTTAGTTGTATTTAAGATCTCTTTTAGAGCTTTGTATGGCAGCATGAAACAATCTTTTCTATTTGTATATAAAAAGTTTTCAAAATTTTTAAGACTTTTATCAATTTCTTCTAAGTTTTCAAAATTTTTATTGATTGTTTTTGTTATGATTTCTAGTATTGTGTTTCTAGGTTTATTATCACATAGCTTAGTTAAGATATAAGCACTTGAGAGAAGAATTACGCATCCATATGCATTGTATTTTAATTTAATTTTTTCATTATTTTCATTGATTTGAAAGGTTATTTGGTCACCGCATTTAGATTGGTGATATACTGAATTTTGATTTTTATCTGTTTGAAAATAATACTTTCTTATTTTGCTAAGTCTTATTAGTTCCTTTTTTGTTTCTTCTGAAAACATGTTTCAATTTTAAGAGGTTTGCTTGATTAAATCAACAATAACTTTATATTGATTTAATTTAAGTTTTGTATAATTAGGTAAATTTTTACCCATTATCTTTTATATTATTTAGCATTATGATATAAAAAATAATGATTAATAGTTCTTATAATCTTTTTGAAAGATAGATTTAATAAAATTCTTTTATTGTTTTCTTTAGGGAGGATATGAAGATATCAATTTCTTTTTTTGTATTATATAAGTAAAAGCTTATTCTTAGTAGATGGTTTTTTTTAATATTTTCTGAGAGAAATGCAAGGTAAGCACAAGTTTTCCCAGATCTAGTTGCAATTCCCATCGTATCAAGATATGTCTCAACATCATGTGAGTGAATATCTTTTACTGTAAATGATATTATTGATTTTCGTTTGATATCTTTATTTAAAATGAATTCAACTTCATCAATTTCTTTTAATCTTGCAACACAATATTCAATTAGTTCTCTATCATGTTCTTGAATAAAGTCCATTGATATATTATTAATATATTCTATTGCTTTGCCAAGACCAATAATTCCTGCAATGTTTGGTGTACCCGATTCAAATTTATTTGGAGGTTCAAGGGTTTTAAAGTTAGGCTCTCCATTTTCTATGAAAATATCTTCTATAGCATTACCTCCTAGTTTAGAACTGTTGAGTTTATCTATAATTTTATCTGATATGTATAAAACCCCAATTCCTGTTGGAGCAAGCATTTTGTGTCCTGAGAATACTAAAAAGTCACAGTTTATTTTCTCTACATCTATATTCATGTGTGGTGCCATTTGAGCTGCATCTATGAACAGAATAATTTTGTTATCTCTAGCAATCTTTCCAATTGTTTCTAAATCCTGTATAGTTCCTAATATGTTATTTATGCCAGATATAGTAATAATTTTTGTTTTATCTGTAATTAAATTTTTTATTTCATCAGGTTGAATGATTCCCATTTCATTAAATTTGGCAAGTTTGATTTTTAAGTTTAAATATTTGGCAATGTTTATCCAAGGAAGCAAATTACTATTATGTTCAAGTGTTGTTGTAATGATTTCATCATTTTCTTTTAAAAGTTTTGAAAAGAGCAATGAATTTGCTATTGTATTTGTTCCATCTGTAGTTCCAGAATTAAATATTATGTTTTTAGAAGACTTTGCATTGATAAATCTTTTGATGATTTTTCTTGTTTCTTCTACTTTTAAGCTGGATTGTATTGCAAGTCCATGCCCGCTTCTGTGAACATTCGCATTATAGTTTGCGTAGTATTCAACTACAGATGAAATCACGCTTTGTGGTTTTTGAGAAGTTGCGGCATTATCAAAATAAATGATTTTTTTATCATTTATAGTTTTATTTAGAATAGGGAAATCTTTCCTTATGATTTTTAATTTTTCATTTTTGTCTTTTACAAGCTTAAGATCCATTTATTTAGTACTCTTTATTTTTGTGTAAAAACTTTTATTTAAGAATTATACCATTATTTTCTATTTTATTTTTACATATAGAACTTCTTGCATTTTAATGTTTTTATTAAGTCATTTTGTGTTCTTGAGATCTATATTTTATAATTATGTTATAATTTTAAGCTTTTATATTTTGAAGATATGTTTATGTTATAATTCGTCTTATGAAAGAAATAATTTACAGATTTGAAAAAGCAGAAGATTATAAATTAGTACCTGTTAATAATATTTATGGTAGTGTAACTAATACTGGAGAGATTTTTTGTGATCTTGTTTTCGAATCTACAGAGATTCCTGAAGAGATCGTTTATACTAAGACTAAAGAAGGTGTTTTAGAAGAGATTTCTGGGGAACTTAAGGGTTCTAAAGAGAAGATAATTTTAATAAATTCTTTTGTTGGAATTTCGGTTACAAAAGATACTGCTAAGAATATTGCTTATTGGCTCTTAAAGAAAGTTGATGAATTAGAAGATAATGAGTAAAACTTCTGAGGATAGAATTAAGATTTATTTATCTAGGCTGTCTAAGTATAAGAATAGGGTTTTAAGAGAAAGAGATATAGATGAGATTATTGAACGAGCGGATATTTCTGATGCTGATATTGAGAATATTGAAATGCGTTTCTCTAAGGTATATGATAAAGCACGGCAATTAGAGAGAATGGGGGAGTTGAGTGATGCTTTAAGAGAACTTGAGACTGTATATTTGTATTCTCTTCATAATAAATCTAGTTTTGCTTCATTTTTTAATCTCTATAAGAGACTTGTAAAAAGAATAGCTACTAAAGAGATAAATAAAAAATTTATTCATGTAAGTTTACAGGCTCAAGAATTTGGAATAGTTAGTGGGATTAATTTAAGAAATTATAATGATGCTGAGAGGTTAAAACAGCGAGTATTAATATTATTGTTAAGTTTTATATTAATAGCTATTGTTGCATTTATTACATATACACTAATGCATTCCTTTATTAGTGGCTACGAAGAGCTTGATGGAGTAGAAGATGTTCAAAAGACCACTCCCCAAGGCTTACCTTCAGTTACAAGGGCATCTGATTTAATAGTTGAATATGCTAATCTTGTTGAGAGTCCTTATGTTTTATATCATGTTGAAGTTGAAGATGCGAAGGTGTTAGTTTTTGAAGATGCACATGCTTATCAGTTAAAAGCAGGGGTTATTTCAGCTAAAGAACCTATTAAAAGAATTTCTTATAGTGTTACTGTTTATGATGATTTAGGAAAACCTATTTTAAGTAAGGTTTTTGAAAAGACAAGTGATTTTCAAAATAAGTGGGGTAAAGGTGTATATGCTCCAATTGATTTTATATACAATATTTCTAAAGAAATTAATGAACATCCTAAGAAGATGGTTCTTGATATACGTTTAATTGAATTTTTTAGTGAAGTTAATAATGTCTCTAGTATTAATTTAGAGACAAGTTCTTCAATATTAAATTTTAAGTATCTTGGGAGTTATTTTAATGAAACTTTTGGAATTTATGAGGCTAATTCTTTAATAGAAGTTTACAATGATTCAAAGGATAATATTAAAGATTTGGAAATCGAAGTGGTTTACGTTGCTAGAGATAGTCATATTATTAGGTCTTTGCAACGGAAGTTAATTTCTGAGGCTAATTCTTTTCTTAAGCCTTATTCTAAGCAGAGTTTTTCGTTAAAGACTATTTTCCCAAAAGAGATTTATCCAAATATTAAAGAAGAGTTATCTTCTATTAAGATCGTAAATGTGTTTGCAAGATAGTATTCTCATGTATAGAGATATTGATTTATCTATAAAATTTCTTTTTCTTTAAGCTTTGCAATAATACTTAAAGGAATAAGCGTTGTTGCGATACTAATTAGTGTGTAAGATAAAAGAATAGTCAAGCTAAATTTGGTGCTTATTTTAATATTAAATTCAGAGATATAATAATCAGAGTTTAAAAGTTCTGTATTGTCAGCTCCAAATAGTTTTAAAACTGTATTAATAATAATATCTATTATATTAATTAAATGTTCTATATTAATGGTTATGTAATTTCCAATGATTATGCCTATTAAACAAGATATTGAGCTTAGAATAAGTGCTATTAATATAAATATTAGTTTAATACTTGAATTATTCATTCCAATTGATTTAAATATTGCAATTTTCTTCTTATTCTCAAGTATTAACATACAAAGAGATGAGGATATATTAATGCTTGCAAATATTACAATAAATGCCATAATAAATATTAAGAGCTTTTTGCTGATATCTAAGTTTTTATATTTGTTTAAATAAAGCTCATAAAATGTTTTTATTTTATATTCTTTAAATTCTTTTGCAATGTTTTTCTTTAAATTATCCGCTTTTTCTTTAGTATTGGGCTTAACAGAGATTCCAATTATACTTTTAGAAAATTCTTCCGACATTATATTTGCGTCTTGTAATGAAATGAGAACTAAGTTTTTATCAATTTCCCTTAAACCCGTTTCAATGATTCCGGATATATTAAATTTCTTTGCCCTGGGGAATATCTTTTGATGCTTATTATTTGGTACTACTATATAGATAGATTCATTGATGTTTAAATTAAGTCTGTCTCTTATTTGTTTTGATATTAATATTTCGTTTTTGTTGAAGCTCTTCTTGCCATCTATTAATTTTATATGTTTATTTTCATCAATAAATTTGTTTTCTACTGCTCTTATTAATACTCCTTGTTTTTTTTGATTTCCAATTATTCCGTAGGTTCTTCTTTCAAAAAAATATTTTAGTTCATTATGTTGATATTTTTTTTTAAATTTTTCTAGTTTAGATCTAAGATGGGTATCTTTTTGAATTTCGTTATATTCGATTTGTACCGAGAATCCTTCATTTTCAATGTATTTCTCTATTGTGGAATTCATGATGTTGTTTGACATGTAGTAAACAATAATTAAAGGAATCATGACTAAACTTAAAGATATTCCAGAACCAATTAGTGCTTTTTTATTTTTTGAATTTGTAAATATTATGTATGCTATTTTTGTGAGTTCTTTAGTATTGGGACGCATCATATTCTCTTTAGTGTTTTGTCTTTAAGTTCATATTTAATATCTGCTTTATTTGAAAATTCTGGATTGTGACTAACTAAAATTAGTGTTTTATTAAATGTTTGAGTTGTGTCTATTAATAGAGATTCTACCGTTTTTGCGGTGTTAATATCCAGATTGCCAGTAGGCTCATCGCATAAGATTATATTTGGTTCATTGATTAAAGCTCTTGCAATTGCAGCTCTTTGTGCTTCCCCTCCTGAGAGTTCTGAAGGGTAATGTTCTGCTCTTTTGTTTATTTCTAATATTTTCATTAAGCGTAGAGCTTTTTGATTTATTGTCTCTAAGCTATCTTTTCCTTCAATTATTTTAGGTAAAATAATATTTTCAAATACACTAAACTCATCAATTAAATTATGATTTTGAAATACAAGACCTATTTTTTTGTTTTTGTATAAGCTTAGGGTTTTCTCATTTGCATCTTTTAAGGATATTCCGCATGAAATTATATCTCCTGAGTCCATTTTATCAATTCCTGATATGATGTTAAAAAATGTTGATTTGCCACATCCGCTTTTGCCTTGAATTGAAATAAAGTCTCCATCTTTTACATTTAAACTCAAATTTTCTAATACTTTGATTTTTGTTTTGTTTTTAGTGTATGTTTTATATATTCCTTTTATACATAGTATATTTTTCATTTATAATGCTCCATTTATTTTGTCAGCATATTTAACTTTTTTGTTACCCTTAGGCTTGAGTATATTGTAAACAAACAAGCAAAGAATAGCGTGAATATTAAATCACTGAAAAATATTTTAGGTGTAATTGTGTTTTTTACTATTTTTATTTCTATATTTTCTAGTTTTAATTTTAGTATGTAATTAATAAGGTTAATTAAGCTGTTTATTAAAATATCAATTACATTTAGAATTTCATTGATGTTTAAAGATATTGTAATGCCTGCAATGAGTCCAATAATGCTTCCGAGTATGCAAATTATTACTGAGTGAATTAAGAATACTTGCCTGATTTTTTGCGATTTGAGACCTAAGAATAAGATTATTGAAATTGACCTGCTTTTATTAATTATGATTCTTTTTTGTAAATAATATGTGTTAACGGCAATGACAAGAAATATGCTTGTTAAAATGATTAACATTGTATTCCTCTCTATTTTGAGTGCTTTATAGAATTCTTTATTATATTCGTTCCAAGGTTTGAATTGAATGTTTGAATTTATGTTTTTTATTTTGTTTATTAGTTTTTTGCTAGGATATAAGTTTTGTGTTTTTATTTGATAATTAATGTCTGAATCTTTTATGAGTTGTTTTTTGTAAAAGTAGTTAATATTCATAAACACTGTGGATTCATTTATTTTGGCATAATTGCTTTTAAAAATGGCTTTTATTTTAAAATGTTTTATTTCGTCTTTTAATGTTTGTAAGTTTTTTATTTCATCACTTAATATCAGTCCTATTATGTCTCCTTCAAATAAGCCTAAGTTGTGTGAGAGTACATCTCCTATTATGATTTCATCATCATTAAGTTGGAGTTCAGATTGTGTAAGGCCTGTTAGGAGAATAAAATCTTTGTCTTTTATGATATCTTTTGTGTCAAGTGCAATGATATTCAAGATACTTGGATAGTAATAATTTTCAATTCCAATACCTTGTGTTTCATATATTTTATTTATTTGAATTATTTCTTTAATCTTTTTAAGAGCATTAATTTCTTGATCATTTAATTTGCTTTCGATTTTTAAATTTCCACTCTCTAAGGTAGATATGCTTGTGAAAAAGTCATTTTGAAAACCATTCATTATCGATATTGTGATAATGATAATGATTTGTCCAAGTACTATGCTTAAGATTATTACAATTGTAAGTGATAAACTATTTTGCTCATCTAAAATTAATCTTTTCAGTAAAAATTTATTTAGTCCCATTTTTATCTCTAGTAATATTTTTATTTATTTCTTCAATAATTTCATCATTTTTATATCTTACTTTAAAGATAGGATTTCCATTATAGTATATTTCTTGTTCATATTCATTGTCATTAAAGTAGTCAGTTTTTAATAATATTGAGCCATTCTCGTAAATTGTTTTTGACTTTAAATTATTATCAGAATTATATTCGTATGTTGTTTTAGTGTTATGTTCTTTTTTATTTTCCTTTACAGTTATATTTTCGACTATAACGTTTCCAGATGCATTATATTCAAAATCACTTATCTTTATTATTTCATTATTTTTATATATTTCTTTTCTGATCAGATTGTGGTCTTTATATTTTGATATAGTTTTTATATTTTCTTCTTCTGCGGTATTGATTACTTCGTGCTCATCTAGATATTGATTTTTTTCTCTAGATTTAATTTTGTTATTGTCTAATATTATGCTTTCTAAATGCCTTTTTTGATCATCATATTGGATTACTTTTGTTTTGGATTTTTTTATGTCAAAATATGTTGATTTGATTTCTCCATTAATTCCGTAATTCCAAACTTGGAAATCCGAACCCGTTATTTTTAAAAGCTTGCCATTAGTGTCTTTCATGTAGTGTAGTGTTTTAGGTTTTTGATTTAAAATTTTGATTTCTTTATAAATTAAATCATTGTTTTTATAAAAATAGTTTACAGATTCGAGAATTATTCCTTTGGGACTATATTTTATTTCTTGTATTTTATTATTTAAGTTGTCATAGATTTCTTCGTTTGTTTTAATGTTTTGTTCATTATAGAATGTTAGTTTTTTTTTATCTTCTATTGTTTCTTGTGTTTTGTATTTTGTCAGTTTTAAGTCTTTAAAGAGACTAAATTTTTCAATTTCATCAATTTTTGTATATTCAATGTAAAATCCTGTTTGTGGAATTTCATATATTTCCTGATATTTATTGAAAAATACATCGGACATGAAGTACCTTTGCCCATGTGCACTTGGTATTATAAATGCTAAAAATAATATTACTATCTTTTTTATCATAATAACTTATTTAAGTAGTCATCAGTGTTAAATTCTTTAATATGTTCTACTTGTTCTCCAAATGTGAAAAAGTATATTGGTTTCTTAAATAGCTTTGAGATATTTATTATTCCACCTGCTCTAGATGATGAGTCAAATTTAGTGGCTATTATTCCATCAATTTCTATTGCTTTGTTAAATATTTCTGCTTGATTGTTTACATTTTTCCCAGAGATAGAGTCTATTACTAATATTTTTTTATAGTTAATATCTGTTTCAATTATTTGTTTTTTAATTACATTATCCATCTTTTGGAGCTCTTTGATTAAGTTTTCTTTGTTTTGAAGTCTTCCTGCTGTGTCGATTATTAATATATCATAATTTTTACTCTTTGCACTTGAAATGCTGTCAAATATTACTGCTGCTGCATCACTTCCTTGATTTTGCGATATGACTTTAATTCCAATTTTTTCACTTTGTATTTTAATTTGTTGAATTGCTGCTGCTCTGAATGTGTCGGCTGCAGCTATTAATACGTTTTTACCTTCATTTTTAAGTTTATTGGCAAGCTTTATGATGCTTGAGGTCTTGCCAACTCCATTTATCCCAATTATAAGTAAGATGTTTAAGCTTTTATTCTTTAAGTTAAGGGATTGTTGGTTTATGTAATTTTTTAGAAAGTCTTTTAGTTTTAAGAGAGTTTCTTTTTCATCTTTGACTTTAACTTTTTTTATATATTCTATTATTTCAATTACTATATCATTTTTGATATCTGCTTCTAAGAGAATATCTTCTAAATTTTCAAATATTTGTGTTTTTTCTTGATTTTTAAATAGATTCTTTATCTTATCAAAAATACCCAAAATCTTCATTCTCCTATGTTTCTATTGTTTACTAAATTTATTTTACAATGTGATCTATTCACCTCTGCTTGCTTCTTGAATATATTGTACCAAATGAATTATTAATGGTATAAAGCTGCCAATAGAAAGTGTTATTCCTGTGCCAAGTAAAAATGTTGTAATCATTTGTTCAGATTTTGCGTTGTATAGATCTTGAGATGTTATCCTACGTTTAATAATATTATGTAAAGCCATATTATAAAGTTCTGATGATTCATTATATTTTGTTATGGCAAAGGCAGTACCTATTAGGTTTAATGTGAAGATCCCGAGGTTGATATAGAACCTATCTCTTTTTATAATAAGCTCACTTTTATTATCTTTTAACATTTCTATATTAATTTCTTTATCTTCTTTGCTTATTATTTTGAACATGTTTTTGTATCCTTGAGCTTGCAATAAAATAGATTCTGTGCCCTCAGGTTCTTCGATTTCAATTGGTGTTTCTCCTATGAATACTCCTTTTTGAAATACTTTGGATTTTACATTACTTGTAATTGATATTTTTTTAGAATTTGCTTTTTTTAATTTAATATTTAAGTTAATTGTATCTCCGCTTTTTATCTTTTGCTTTACTGTGTAGGGTTTGTAAGTTGTGCTTGTGATGTTAATAGTAATTTCTTTGTTGGGGAGTTCAGAAATATCCCATATATCATTGTTATATAGTCCTTTTGCTACAAATTTTTCGTTTATATATATTTTGGCCTCTGAATTATTGAGAATATTAATTCTAAGCTTAATAAATTCTCTTCCTAATATTTCTTCAAGACTAAGTTCTGCTATTTTATGTGCAATATCATCAACGGATGATGATATTTTAAAAATTTCTTTTTGAATCTTGACCCCTTTAGGAGTGATATTGCTAATTTCAACTAGATAATGTTTTTCTATTTTTTTAAAGTGTATATAACTCATAAAGAATAATTCTTGTCTTATTAAAAATTCTGTGTTCAAATTTGATAGATGTATTTTTTCTTCATGTTTTTTATATGTTGCTTTTATTTTTTTTAAATTTTTAAGGTACTCTTCAAGTTCTTTTTGTTTAATTTTAATGTTTTCAATGTCTTTTTTAAGTTCATTAATCTTGATTTCTGTTTTATTTTCTTCTCTTGAGCTTATTGCATTTTGGAGTCTTTTTTTGTCCATATCTTCTTTTAGTCTGCTGAACTCTCTTTCTTTGTTTATTATGTTTTGGTGTATGTAAATGCGTTTGATGAAATCTTTGTCATTGTCATTGACAATATGTTCATTTATTGTGTTGTAAATTTTGCTTAGTGTTTGCTCAATGCTTTCTTTAAGATTTTTATTTTCATCTTGTGTGTCTATGATATAAGAAAAACCATATTCAATATTACTTTGAGGATATGCTAATTTTATTGTTAAGATTGAAAATAATATTATTATGATTAACTTAGATTTTTCCATTTTAGATATTCTTCTATAAAGTTATCAATGTTTCCATCCATAACAGAGATAATATTTGGATTTTCAAATTTTGTTCTGTGATCTTTTACTAGAGTATAAGGTTGAAAGATGTAAGACCTTATTTGATTTCCCCAAGATATATCTTTTTTCTCCTCTTGTTTAGATTTACTTTTTTGTTGTTCTAGTGCTTTGTAGTGTTCATAAAGTTTTGATTTTAATACTTTCATTGCTAGCTCTTTATTTCTATGCTGACTTCTATCAGTTTGAGATTGAGTTACTATGCCCGTTTGAAGATGGGTAATTCTAACAGCTGATGATGTTTTATTGACGTGCTGTCCTCCTGCTCCTGAGGCTCTATATGTGTCGACCCTAATATCTTCTGGTTTAATTATTATCTCAATTTTATCATCAATTACAGGATCAATGAAAACAGACGCAAAAGATGTGTGCCTCTTTTTTGCAGCATCAAAAGGAGAAATTCTTACAAGACGATGTATGCCTATTTCACTTTTTAAAAATCCGTAAGCATATTTTCCTTTTATTTCAATTGTAACAGATTTAATGCCTCCCTCAGCTTCAAGTAAGTCTATAAGTTCAGTTTTATATCCACGTCTCTCAGAATATCTCAGGTATGTTCTATATAACATGCTAACCCAATCACAGGCTTCTGTTCCACCTGCTCCAGAGTGTATTGTCAAAAACGCATTACTTATATCAATATCTTCTTTAAAATAAGATATTGTTAAGAGATGTTTATATTGTTCTTTTAGTTTATTAATATCTTTATCAAGTAGTATTGCGTCTTCTTCGCTCTCTGCGATTTCGCAGAGTTCTCTTAAGTCTTGGAGTTTAAATATTAAGTCCTCCCAAGGTTCAGTTTTAGCTTTTAAAATATTTTGATTTTTAAGAATTTCTTGTGCTTTTTTATTATCATTCCAAAAATTTTCGTTATTTATTTGTTTCTCATATTCTTTAAGTTGTGTCTTGAGCTTATCTTTGTCAAAGCTTCCTCCAGACATTTTTAATTTCTTCCAAAAGTCCATTTATTTTTTCTTTCATTATAAACTCTCACTATTATTTATTAATATAATTATATTTGGAATTAAAGATAAAATGAACATTATAAAAAAATACATTGTTTCATTAGCTAATATTTTCGATTTTAATCTTTTTTCAAAATTTCTCTTTATTAGTATGATTAATATAAGCGCTATTAGGACGCTAAGTGAAGATAAAATAAGTATTTTGATTCCTTCTAAAAAGTTATGACTTTTATCTAGAGCAAAGAATGTTATTGCAATTAAACTACTATTAGATAGAAGAAAATCGTTTGAATATTTTGATTTGTTGTTGTAAGCAATTAAGATATTATTTAATGTTTTTAGTACTATCGTTAGTATATAGATCAATGTTATATATATAATTGGTATTATAAATAATAAATTATGTTCTTTAAATAATTTATAGACATAAAAAAGACCTGAGTAAATTAATAGAGAAGTTATCATTATGATTAAATACTTTTTTGATAATGTCTTATTGTCTTTTATCTTTATGTCTTCAATCCCAATAAAGTGTATTAGTAACAGATTATTTATTAATAAATACATTATTAAACTATTTTTCATAATTTTATAATTTCTTCTCCATTTTTATTTTTATGTTCTATTACTTTTGCTTTATTCATATTTAAATGATGCAAGATTTTTTTAATCTGAAATGTTAAGCTATATCTTTTTATTAATGTTGAACTTACCTGTAGTATGAAAATGGATATTACAGCTGATAAAGTTTCAAGTGGAATATAGCTTAATGTTATAAAATATGCCAAAGATAATGTAAGTCCATAAAGTATTTGTTCAAATTTAAAGGGGGGAGCTATTTGCAGTTCTGTTCCCATGGTAAATATTAAAATCATTGTAATTGGTGACATTATTAGAGTTAACATATCAAAACTTATATAACTGTAAAGACCAAGACTTTTTAGTATATAGGCAATTAGTAGTAGACTTATGTAAAAAGATAGTGGTATTAATTTATTTATAATGAATTTTCCAAGAATAAATGAAAAACCGATATAGATCAGAATGGGGGATAAATATTTTTCGTTTTGTAGTCCAAACAGGTTTTCAATGTGAAATCTTGGTATCATTATATTTAGATGAGATAATATCTTGTCATTTATAAATTTTTCAATCATATCAATGTGCTTGTTTTCATGTCTTTTAAATCCTTTTAAGCTTTCTAAATTTTGAATGTTTGGATTTTGATGAATTATTTTATTCCAAGTAGGAATTATATCTTCTTGTCTTGAGAGTTCCTTAGCATATGTTTGTTTAAAGCTTGATGGGAAATTTAGTAATAAAAACATAAATGAAATTAATATGGGGTTCACAAGGAATTTGGAAAGCTTTGAGAAATAAAAGAATACTAAAAATGTAAGAAATAGTGCCATTATTTTTAATATGATGGATAAATTTAAAGGTAAGATTATGTTGATAATTAATGCAGTATATATGAAGAAAGAGAGATATTTATGTTTGGATTTTAACATTATTGGGATGTATGAGCACAAGCTTGTGATTGTCAATATGAATGTATCAATTAAAAATTTTACGTTGTTTGTAAAAGAGAATATTAAGCTGGGCATTAAGGCTAAAATAATAGTTAAGTAGATATCTTTTAAATTATTTTCAGTGTATATTGGTTCATTGTTGAGGCCCAGATTTAAGATTTTTTCCTTAATTTCTTTTTTTACTTTGTTTATTTCATCTTCTATTTCAGTTTCAGTATATTGCAGACATTGTAATTGTTTATTGGCAGGATTGTTATCCTTAATCTTTGACAAAATAATTTCTTCCATATATAGTGGTGAAAAGCTAGGTATTTTTAAGAGTTTTATTTTACTAAATATTGATTCTTTTCTTAGTATTGTAATGCTGTATATATCTCTTGTTATAGGTACATTGAGATTATTTATTTTAATCTTATTTGCTGGATTGTTTAGAAATACGTCATATTTTTTTGTATCAATATCTTCATTTATTATTTGTTGAATAGATGTTCCAATTTTGATTTTGATTATTTTACTTTGTATTTTTTGATTGCCGTTTATGGTTATAAACTTTTCTTTATATGGAGAGTTTGTTTTGAGAGTGTTGTACACGTTATAAAGGTCTTCAACATTCACTAAAAGTATATTTTTATTTGGATTTATGTTATTTTTTGTGCCCTCTTCATTGTATAAGAAGTGCATTATCACTTCATGATTTGAATATGGATATGAAATATTGGGAATTAATTTAATTTTTAATCTTTTGTCTTTAAAGATATTTAGGGTTTCAAGTTCTTTTTTTAGGTTATAGTTGCTAAGTACTATTAGTATTTCTTTGCATTTAAATATTTTGTCGATTGTTTCAAAGCCGTAAATAATTTCATTTAATTTTTCTTTTATTAATATTTCTGAGATATTTGTAAATGGATCTTTTCCATTTATTAATAAAATCATTTTATCTATTTTTTTACATTTACTTACATATTGAAATAATGAATGTTCATTAAACCATGGGATTCCTAGTCGAATTAACTTTTCTAGTGTTTTTTCTCTTGATTCTTCCTCAACTGAGCATTCTTGTTCATTTTTGATTCTCCCGTGAAATCTTATTAATGCTGATTTTAATTGATGTTCATTTGGAAAATTAGCGATATATATTTTTTCTATTGTTCCAGATATTGGAGCATATGTGTATAGCTCTGCATTTTTATTTTTTGACAATATCTGTCCTTCTGAGATTCTTTGATTTTCAATGATATATATTGTGGACTTTGAATTTTCTGTTTCTAGTGGAATTAAAACACATTCAGGCATTTGGATTTCATTTATATTTACTTTATACTGCCTTTTTGTTTTTATTTTTATCGTTTTTGAGTTAGACATCAAATGTTTCCTCTAATATATTTTCTATAGTTTTTTTCACTCATGTTTAAAATAATTGTAAATTTTATTGCTTTAAATAGGAATAGAAATAAGAAAAATGGAAATGAAAGAGTGAATAAAATTGTAAAATTATCTTTATTGATTGTAATATTAGTGGGCGTTTCTTTGTATATTAAGATTGGATTTTCATTTTCTAAGAATAATCTTGAGAGTTCTTTATTAAGGTTTTTAGATATAAATTCTTTGTCTACCTTGTATATAGTTTTTGGATTGATGGTTATTTTGTTGTTTTCTATTGCAAAATAGTCTTCTCTTACATTTGTGTTTACTTTTCCATACTGAGATGTGCTTTTGTATTTAAGCTCATTTTGGTAAAATATATGATACATATAACCTACAATGTTTGGAATTTCTTCATTATATCCCACCATTAAGTAAATATTGTTGGGATTTAAATAGTCAAAATAGTTTAATTTTTTGCTGTAGAGATAATTAAAATTTTTATAAGAATTAAGTATATTTTGTGCATAAAAAAATGGCATTAATGAAGCTATAAATAACATTATGTATATAAGGATCTTGAATTTTAGAATTTTTGTTTCTCGTTTTCGTTCTTTTATTTCAATTAAAGATAGGAATGTATGTTTGAAATTGCTTTCAGTTTTTATCCAAGTGAATATTAAGAAAATGCAAAGTGTTGATATTGATACAAAAATAATAAGAAGTGTTTCAAGATTGGTGGTTAGAAAGTTAATGATCACAATAAAGTACAATACTATGAATAAAAATAGAAATATTGGAATTTTGATTTTATCAATTAATACTGTAAAACTGATATTCCGTAGGTATATTTTATTGTAATTTTTATTAAAATTGTCGATTAATGTAAATAATAAGTAAGAGAGTATAGTTAAAGGATAAAAATATAATATCTCATCGCTAAATATGAATATGGTACATGAACTTATTAGAAAAAGGATTATAAAGGGTGCATATTTGATGTTTAATAGCAATAAAAGTGTTATGATTACTATGAATGTTATGCTTGAAAAATATTTAATTTTAGTCTTGTAGTTAAAGGAGTGCATTTCTGCTTCAATATTTTGATCGTGCTTTAGTTTTTTAAGATCGCTATTGGCGAATGTTGATTCGACATAGAGTATTTTTTTGTTTCCTATATTAAATAAGTTAGGCAGTTTTTTTAAAAATGGATCTTTCCTGAGATCATGGTCATTAAGGTGAATTAATTTATCTATTGTTATCTCTTTGAAGTCTGGGAAGTCTAATATGGTTATTTTTGTTGTGTATTCAGATATTGTTTTATATCCTAATGCGTTTATGTAATCATTTGCGGTTTTTAAATCTTTTTCTCCTTTAAAATATATTGGTTTATAATCTCCGAATTTTGCCATATTGCAAGAGGCCAGCGATAGTATTAGCAATGTATGTAAAAACTTTGGTAGGTTCATTTTTCCCTTTTAATCTGTTGTTTATATTATTCGACTACATATTGTCCATGCAGAAATTATTCCAATAAGTATTCCTGTAAATACTTCCTTTTTTTTATGCCCCTTCA
Organism: Borrelia nietonii YOR; assembly: GCF_023035795.1. NCBI lineage: Bacteria > Pseudomonadati > Spirochaetota > Spirochaetia > Spirochaetales > Borreliaceae > Borrelia > Borrelia nietonii. The sequence continues at coordinate 65,420 of NZ_CP073148.1, read as the reverse complement.
CCACTTTGATTTTTAAAGGTTCAATTTTGACTTTCATTTTTAATTGTTCTGACAAAGTGTTTAGGTATTCTGCTTGAACCCCTGCCATGTATCTAACCCCAAACGAATCTCTTATTGTTATTAACGCAAAAGCCAGAGCAATAATAAAGTTAGTATTTATTCCTTCTGTTATTAATATTGATGTTGCAAGAGCTGTTACTGTTGAAGAGTGGCTGCTGGGCATTCCCCCTGTTTCTAAGAAGATGCTTTTTAAAAGATATTTTGGATTTAATTTTATTTTTTTGGTCTTCATTGCTTGAATAATATATTTAATCATTTGTGCAACAATGCCTGAAACGAAACAAGATAAGAAAAGATCATTTATGAATAACTCTTTTATCATGATTTGATTACTCCGTTTTATATTACGAATTGTCCATTTCGTATTATTGTATGTTCTTTATCTGATTTGTCAATGCCAATAACGTTTATGTCATTACTGCCAATCATAAAGTCTGTATGAATTAAAGAGACATTACAGCCATAATCTAATTTTTCAGCATCACTCTTAAGTTCTTGTCCATTGCTTAAACAAGAGGGATAGGCATTGCCTAGGGCAATGTGACAACTTGCATTTTCATCGTATAGTATGCTGTAAAATGTAAGCCCGCTTTGATATATTGGAGAGCTATTGTCTACTAGTGCAACTTCACCTATATATTGTGCTTGTATGTCAGTTTCTATATGTCTTTTTAATATGTTTCTTGATTGAGCATCATCACATCCAAAGTTGATTACTTTTCCTTTTCTGAATTCTAACCATATTCCGGTTATTAGGTTTCCAAGTACCGTTATTGGACGAGTGACATGCATAATTCCATTTGTTTTTTTATAGTTTGGAGTTGTAAAAATTTCCTGAGTAGGCATATTAGCATTAAATTCAATATCTGTTCCTTTTACTTTTTCACTTCCCCCTGTCCAAATAGAATTTTCTAGAAGGTATGTTTCTAGATTTGTTTTCTTATTTGTAAAGATTACTTTTTCTAATTTGAGTTTATTTAGGATTTCACATCTTTGATGAAGTTTTTTTCCATGATCTTCCCAGGCCTTTATTGGATTTTCTGAGTCGAGTAACATGATTTTTTTTTGAATGTCAAAAAATTCTTCTAATGTTTTTTGACATTCAGGCTTATTTAGAACTTTTGCAGCCCATTTTGGCCCGGGAGCACAAACCGTACACCATGCTAATTCGTTATTCATTATTGCACTTGAAACTTTTTTTGATGCTAGACTTAGTGCCTTAAAGTATTTTGATATTTTGTTACTGTCATTATCTTTTAATGCGTCTAAATTTTCTGTGTTATCAATTCGTATTTTTGCCCATTTTTCATTTACCATTTCTTCAAAAAATTTATGCTTAAAATTTGGAATAAACTCTAAGAGATCTTCTGGTGATGATTTTAATCTAGTTTTTAAAATATCAGTGTCTTCAATGTTTAATTCTACATACTTTGCTCCATGTTCATAAGCTTTTTGTGCCAGAATTCTTAAAAATTCATAATTTTCAATTGAACCTGTAATGAGCATGCATTGATTTTTTTGTAAGTTGATTCCTTTTAATATAATTAGCTCTGCATATTTTATTAAGTCTTTCTCCATATTATGTCCTATGCTAATACAGGGTCTTCTAAAATGTTGTCATTAATGTAATGTGCAACGGCTTCATTATCATTAGTGTCTATTATTTCTAAATATGATAGCATTTTCTTTAATCTATAATTTGCATTACCCATTAATAATCCTTTTTTTACATTTTCTAGCATGTCAACATCATTAAACCCATCTCCGAAGGCAATTACTTCATTTAAATTAATGTTGATGCTTTGAAGAACATCTTTTAATGCATTTCCCTTTGAAACTCTGCTGTTAACAATTTCAAGTGAGTGCGGTGTTGATAAATAAGCATTTATTTCTTTTTTATATTTTTCTAAAATTATAGCTTCATATTTTATTAGTTGTGATTCTTCATGATGCAACAATAGAATCTTTGCTATATTGTTAAAATTTTTAAATTCTCTAAAGCTATTGACTTCATGGTATTTTATGCTTATATCTTTTAGCTCATGTTCTATGTATTTGTGTTTTCTTAATAGTTCATGTTTTTCAAACATATTATTAATGGCATTTTTAGTTATGTTGTCAGCGTAAAGCTTTTCATCTGTATCTTCAGATTTTTGTAAAAAATGAGGTATATCCTTGTATTTGTTCTCTCTGAGGTTTAAAATCTCATTTACAATTTCAGAAGAGAGATCATACTTGCTTATTAATTGCCATTGGTTATTGTAGACTCTTGCTCCATTTAATGTTATAAAGAATGAAACATGTGAGCCTAAGTTTTCTATAAGAGGTATTATTTCATTTTTACTTCTTCCTGTTGCAATAATAAACTTCTTGTTTTCTTTGATTAGTTTTGTTATTACAAGCTCACTAAAAGCCCCTATCTGGATATTTGAGAGTAGAAGCGTGCCATCAAGATCAGAAACAACAGCCTTAATATTTTTCATACTTTTTTCCTTTTTTTACTATTAAGTTTAATTATAACAAATAAGGAAATTTTTTAAAATTGAATTATTTGTTATAATTAAATAAAAATTACTTTTTAAAGTCTAAGGAGCTTGCTTTATATGGGAACTAGTACAAAAATATTCTCTTTGAGAAATTTGATGAGGAAGAGCAAGATTGATGCATATTTGATGGCAAGTTATGATCCGCATATGAGCGAGTATTCTCATGTTAGATTTAATGTTCGTGAATTTATTACAGGATTTACAGGAAGTGCTGGGACAGTAATTGTTACAGAAACAGATGCAGTGCTTTTTACAGATGGTAGGTATTTTTTGCAGGCATCAAGTGAACTTGAAGGGACTGAGTTTAAATTGATGAAGCTTGGAGTTAAGGGGTATCCGGATATTTTTAGTTACATAAATACAAATCTTAAGGGCTTAAGGCTTGGAATTTATGCTGAAGATGTTAGTATAAAGCTTTATAACGATTTGATTAAAAATTGTAGACATACAGATATTGAGATCTTACATGAAGATTTAGTTTCTAAAATTTGGCAAGGTAGACCTGTCTTAGAAGGTAATAAAATATTTGAATTGAGTGAGGCTCAAAAAAACGATAAAAGAACAGATAAAATCGATAGAGTTAATTCAAGATTAGAAGAAAAGGCAATTGATTTTTGCATCATAAGCTCTCTGGATGAAGTAGCTTGGCTTTTAAATTTAAGAGGTTTAGATATTGAATCATCGGCTTTGTTTTATGCTTTTTTATTTATTGCTAGAAGTGAAAGATATAAGAATGTTATCTTTGTTAATGTTGATAAACTTGATTCTGATTTAAGAGATAGACTTGAGACTGAAGGTTTTGAGATTGAAGATTATGGTAATTTTTATTCTTTTTTAGCAGAGATTAGTCATGAAGGAAAATTTTTTATACCCGTTGAGAGTAATATTAAAATATTGGAATCTATTGGCAAGCCAAATGCAGTACTTGGACAGAGTGTTGTTAATGAACTGAAGACAATAAAATCTGATTATGAGATTAGTAAGATGAAAGAGGCTCATATTATTGATGCTGTGAGTTTAATTAAATTTTTGTATGAATTTAAGAGTTTGAGTAAGGATGAGTTATCTAGGTTAGATGAAGTTGCTGTTGCAGATATGCTGTTAAATTTTAGGGCAGCAAGAGATGAATTTTTTAGTTCTAGTTTTGATTCGATAGTTGGCTTTAAAGAAAATTCAGCATTACCTCATTATAAACCTAAAAAAGGAGCTAAGAACCTTGATAGTTCTGGATTGCTTTTAATAGATTCTGGGGGTTCTTACCTTGGACTTGGTACAACAGATGTTACAAGGACTATTTTAATTGGGGAAGCATCTTCTAAAGAGAGGGAAGATTATACTTTAGTCCTTAAGTCTTTTATTGCGCTTGCGTCTTTAAAATTTCCGTTTGGAACTTTAGGTGCTTCTCTTGATGGGATTGCTCGATTTCCTTTGCTTAAGCAAGGATTGAATTTTGCTCATGGAACGGGTCATGGGGTAGGATTTTTTCTTAATGTTCATGAGCTTCCTGTTTCTATTAGTCCTTTGTCTGCTTATGCTTTTAAAGGTTCTGAGATTACTTCAATTGAGCCTGGTCTTTATCGAGAGTCTCAATATGGAATTAGAACTGAAAATTTAGTTTTTGTGAAGCAAAGCTATTCAAATGAATTTGGAACTTTTTTGGAATTTGAAAATTTAACCCTTGTGCCTTTTGAAAAAGAATTAATAGTTACTGAAATGCTTTCAAAGGATGAATTAGACTATATTAATAGTTATCATGAATTTGTGTATTTTAGTTTAAAAGAATATCTTAGTGGTGATGAGCTGAAGTTTTTGGAGATATTAACTAGTAAGATATGAGATTTATAAGCTTATTTATAATATTTATTGCTTTTGGTTTTGTGCATTTATTTTCGCTTTCGTCGGATATTATTTTTCATGATTCTTATAAAGATGCTATGGATGAGGCGCGAAATTTACATAAGAATGTTTTAATATTGGTTGGAAGAGATATTAAAGATAATTTGATAAAGGATTTTTTAAAGTCGTTTAAAGATGATAAAATCCTTAAAGCTATTGCTAAAAACAATGTTTTTTTGATTATTGATGTGAATAATGAAATTTTTGGCGAGATTAATTTGAAAAGAAGTCCTACCTTATTTTTTGTTGATTCAAAGAGTGAACAAATTAAGGCCGCGTATGTTGGTTCTATTAAAGATACTGTTCAGTGCAATCAAGAGTTTTTAAATTATGCTTTAGGAGTTTTTAAATTAGATGATATTGTGCAAAAAAAGAATAACTATGAAATTAATACTCTTGATGACAAGGTTTTTTTTTATAAAACATTGGATGGCCATTGGAGATTCAGAATGAATGGCCAAGACAAAAAACTCCTTCCTTCGAAAATAGAGCTTAAGGAGTTTTTAGTATTTAAAGATGAAAAAGAGGGCAAACTTTACGCTTTCCCTAAGTCTAGGAAAGGTAGTATTTATTTCTCAGAAGCAGAGAACGAAGAATGGAAGCTTTTTGGACAAATAAAGTCATAGTTTGAGTTTAAATTTTTTTGAGGGTTTTATGGAAATAATTTTTTATCCTGATGATTTACTGCGAGTAAAGACAAAGGCAGTTTTAAATATTGATGATGAACTTAGAAATATTGCTTTTAAAATGATAAATTTGATGGATATTAATAAGGGCGTTGGTTTAGCAGCACCTCAAGTAGGTCTCGATTTGTCTATTTTTGTGGTTAGAGAAAATGCAATGTCTAAACCTTTAGTTTTTATTAATCCTTTGATAACCAAAACTTCTTTTGAACTTAGTGTTTATAAAGAAGGTTGTTTGAGTATTCCTGGAGTTTATTATGATCTCTTAAGGCCTAAATCTATTATGGTTGAAGCTCATGATGAGAATGGTAAGTTTTTTAAGATTGAAAATTCAAGTCTTTTAGCTAGGGTTGTTCAGCATGAGATGGACCATTTAAAAGGCGTGCTTTTTATTGATTATTATGAAGATAAACTTAGGAATAAACTGTTAAAGCCTTATATGAAAGGAAGGAGGCTTGTTAAGACTTGAGGATTTTTTTTGCAAGTTCTGAGAGTATTGCTTTAGAGGTTTTAAAGAAAATCGCAGACCAGTATAATGTAGTTGGTGTGCTAACTGCACCTGATAAGCCTAGTGGTCGCGGTCTCTTTTTAAGAGCCAATGACATTAAGGTGGAAGCTATTAATAGGAGTATTACTGTTTTAGAGCCCGTTGTACTTAATTCCGATGTAGTAGAAATGGTTAAGAGATTAAATCCTGATCTTATGTTGGTTTTCTCTTATGGAAAGATATTTAAGCAAGAATTTCTGGATATTTTTCCAATGGGTTGTATTAATGTTCACCCCTCTCTTTTACCAAAGTATAGAGGACCTTCTCCTATTCAAACTGCTATTTTAAATGGTGATACTGTTGGCGGGATTACTGTGCAAAAAATGGCTTTAGAAATGGATAGTGGCAATATTTTATCACAGAGTCAGTTTGAAATAAAAAGCTTTAATACAAGTGCTGATATTTTCAGGTATGTTTCTTTAAATAGCTTTAATCTTGTTTTGGAAGCTTTAAGTAAACTAAATAAGGGAAATCTTGGAATTGAGCAAGATTCAAGACAGGCAACATATTGTTCTTTTTTCAATAAGCAACATAGAATTCTTGATTTTAATTTGAGTGCATTTGCGATTAAGAATAAGATTAATGCGTGCAATCCTTGGCCACTTGCAAGAGCTAAGCTTGATGATGATGAAATTATTTTGCATAGAGCTGATTTTATAAGGACTAATGATTATAGTGATCAAGCAATAGGAAAAATCATTTCGTTTGATCCTAGTAGAGGTATTTTGGTGAAAACGGGAGATGGAATTTTATTGCTATTAGAGCTTCAAAGAGCTGGGAGAAAGGTTATGGATTATAAGTCTTTTTATAATGGAAATAGAGATTTAATAGGTAAAATTTTTTCTTAAAGATTAAACATAAGGAGATGATATAGTATTGAGTGATAACAAACCACCGCATAATAAATTGTTTTTAGATAGTAAAAATCTAAATAATAGTAATAATTTGCATGAACATGACTTAAATTTTGATAGCAAAATTCCCACTTTGCCCAAGCATGTAGCTAATGGTTTAGTACTTACTATTTTTGGTTCTTTAATTATTTCGTGTGCGATATTTTTTATTTTTTTAAAGGGCAGTGATATTGTTGTTGTCCCAAATCTTAGTGGACTTTATCTTGAAGATGCAATTACTGAGCTTCAAGATAAAGAGCTTATTCCTTATGTTGAACTTAAATTTTCATCGACCTCTTTTGATAAGGGGAAGATAATAGATCAAAGTCCTAAGGCAGGTACTGTTTTAAGGCTTGATAGTAAGGTTAAGATATTTGTTAGTAAAGGGGCTGTGATCAATAAAGTTGATAATTTTATTGGAAAAAATATTGATGATGTGCTTATTAATTTAAAAGCTAATTCGATTAACAATAATAGGATGCTTTATCATTTGTTAAAACCCATTGAAATTGAGAGTACTCTTTCAAAGGGGACAATAATCCGGCAAGAGCCATCTCCAGGTACTAAGATTGCAAGTTTAGTTGACCTTCAATTTTTAGTAAGTAAGGGTCAAGAAGAAGCCTTTACTAGATATGTAAAAAATTATGTTGGACTTTATTATAAAGATGCGATTATTTCTCTTTTAAATGATGCGATTAATTTTGATGTGAATTTGTCAACTGGGAGTGATTTTGGAAGTGTTATTTTTCAATCTTTATCCCCCGGTAGTAAGGTCGGAAATTTAGATAAATTAACAATTACTATTAATGAACCAAAAAATAATGGTACAGGTATTTTTGGGATTTTGACTTATAAATTAGATATATATCCATCTAGTGTAGATGTAATGGTTAAAGTAAAGGATTCTAATGGAAATAGTTCTTTACTTTATTCTTTTAGATCTAGGGGTGGACTTATTAAATTGCCGTATGAAGCATTAAAAGGTTCGATAATTGAACTTTATATTTATGATAGGCTTGTGAATCAGACAGTAGTAAATTGAGTGCTGAATTTAATCTGAATATTTCTTGAAAAGCATTATTTACTATCCATTTTTGATGTGATAATGGTGGATGCTACGATTGTAGCTGTTTCTGTTCTTAAAATATTTGTTGAAATGTTATAGGTATTAAAACCATATTCTTTGATTAAATTTATTTCTTTCGTTATAAATCCTCTCTCTGGTCCGATAATAACAACAGTATTATTTGTTTTTATATTTAGATCAACTAATTTGTTTTTGCTTTCTCTCTCAAGTAATATTTTTGTGGTATCAGATTTATCATATTCTGTATTATTTAGAACTTCTATTAGATTGTTAAGAATGTTGACTTTTGGTATGTAGGTAATTCCACCTTGCATAGCACCTTCTATTAGATATTTTTCATATTCTTTTTTTTTAAAGAGCTTGGAACATGAATAGGATTTTTCGCTAAGTGAAGCATTAAAAAAAATAATTTCAGATATCCCGATGCTTCCAAGGTGTGTGATTATTCTTTTTGCTGCAATTGGTCGTACTAAACCAATTATTACTTTTAACTTTTTTAAATTATTTGATTTTGCTATTTTATGATGTTTCTTAAAAAAAAGCTTTATATCTTTTTGGTATACGCATGAGTAAATGTGTTCTTCTCCAAGAATACCAAATTTAAATGTTTCATTATTTTTAAGTTTTAATATTTCATTAATGTGTTTTACTCTTAAATCATTGAGCATAAGTCCATTTTCAAATTCATCTGGGTTTATTAATATCAAGTTCATTTCTATATCTAATTCCTTATTAATTATATTGTATTTATGTTATAATTAAAAATCGATTGAATTAGGAGAAAATATGGCAATTAGTTTGACTAAGCAGGAATTTATCGATAAGGTTTTTGATTATAAAAATAATAAAGAATGGGATTTTAAGGGTAAAAAACCTGCAATAATTGATTTTTATGCTGATTGGTGTGGTCCATGCAAAATGCTTGCTCCGATTTATGATGAACTCTCAAAAGAATATGGAGATAAGATTGATTTTTATAAAGTCGATACTGATAAGGAACAGGAAGTTTCTATGGTGCTTGGTGTTCAAAGTCTTCCTACCATTATTTTTGTGCCTGTTGGAGGCAAACCAAAGGTTTCTGTTGGTTTTATTCAAAAAGATTCTTTTGAAGATGCAATTAAAGATTTATTTAAAGTTTAGCATGTATGTATAAAAGGTTTATAAAAAAAATGAAATCTTGTCTGTTTATATAATATTTTTTTAAGTTATAATTGTTCTAGGATATAGTGAATTGATAAAAGAAGAGTTAAATTTATGGGCAGAGGGTGTTGAGTTTAAACATTGGAATGCTTATTATAATTTTATTTTATCTGTTCTAAGTTTTCTTTGCATTGAAGAATATGAACTTTCTGTTATCCTGTGCAACAATGAGTACATTCAGAAGTTAAATAGTGCATTTAGACAGAAATCCGAGCCTACTGATGTTCTCTCTTTTAATTATCTTGAAGAGAATGGACAAATAAATCATAAAATACAAGGTGATCTTATAATATCGCTTGAATACTTAGAGTTTAGTTCTTTGGAATTTAATGTTGAAATGTACGATGAGCTCCAAAGAAATACTATACATGGTATTTTGCATTTAATAGGATATACTCATGAGACAAATGATTTTCAAAATGAGGAGATGTTAATTATTCAGGAAAAAGTTTTAAGAGAAACTAGAAGGGTATTTTGATGTTCAAGTTTTTGAGTTTTAAAAATAAAAAAGTAAAAAGAGCTGATGATAAGAATATTGAGGAAAAGTCGAGATTTGAAACATCTTTGCTTAAGAATTTTAGTTCTCTTAAAGAAACAATTGTGAAAGAAATTATGATTCCAAGAATAAGTGTAGTTTTTGTTGATTATTCTGTAAGCAAAGATGAAATTTTAAAAGTTGTAACATCTAGCAATCATTCAAGATTTCCCGTTTATAGGGAAACAATAGATGATATTATTGGGATAATTCATACGAAAGATATACTTTTGCATATGTGGAAAAAAGATTTCTATGAAATAGATCTAAGAGATATTATGCGAAAAGTTATGTTTGTTCCTGAGAGCAAGAAAATTGATTCACTCTTAAAAGAGTTCCAAGAGAATCATGTTCATATTGCTATTGTAGTTGATGAATATGGAGGGGTTTCAGGTCTTGTTACACTTGAAGATATTCTTGAGGAGATTGTGGGGGATATTCAAGATGAGTTTGATAATGAACTTGATGAGATAGTACCCCTTGATGATGGAAGTTATCTTTGTACCGCTAGAGTTTTAATTGAAGATTTAAATGAAAAGCTTGGACTGAGTCTTCCAGATGGGGATTTTGATACTCTTGGGGGATTTGTTTACGATCTATTTGGAAGAATTCCTTTGAAAAATGAGAATATAAAATATAATAATTTGACATTTACCATTAAAAATATGCACCAAAGAAACATTAAAGTAATAAAAATTTCCCAGAAGGAAGGTTTATGAATTTGAGGAGATTTTTGACAATTCTTTTGATTTTTAATTTAAATTTTGGGAGTTTAATAGGTGCTACTACGACTGCAATCGAGTATTATCAAAAAGCACAAACATATTATCTTATGCAAAAATATTATGATGCTATTGACGAGCTTCTTGAAGCTGTGAAGATTAATCCTAATTATTATGAGGCATATAAGTTTATAGCAGAAATTTATTATCAATTAAAGATATATAATCAGGCTCAATTTTTTATAGAGAAGGCCTACAAAATGTCCAATGGTGATACTGAATATAAGATTCTTTATGCAAACATATTGCTTAAAAATAATGGAACAACACAGGCTAAGAAATTTTATTCAGAGGTTTTAGCTAAGCAAAAAAACAATATTGATGCTTTAGTTGGGCTTGCTTCAATCTTTGAGGAAGAAGGTTTATTTGTTGCAGCTGCTAATTATTATCTATCTATTCTTGAGTATAATCAGACAAATTATAATGCGTTTGAGCATCTAATGAGCATTTATGAGAAATTAAACATGAATGATAAGGCACAGCATTTAATAAACAAAGTGAGGGGTAATTTTACTTCTTTGCCAGATTTTCACAAAAGGGTGGCAGAATTTTCTATTAAGACTAATAGTTTGGGAGCTGCTGAGAGATATGCTCAAAATTATTTAATGTTAGTAAAAACTACTTATAAAGATTTTGGACTTGTTGATGCTTACCGTTTACTTGCTCTTGTTTACTTATATCAGTCTAAATATGAAGATGCAGCTGATGTTCTTCAAAAGGCAATACTTGTTGATCAAAATTTAGATGAACTTTATTATTTGCTTGGCTATTCTTATTTGAAGCTTGAGAAGATTGATAAAGCTGTTTTAAATTTGGAGAGAGCTAAGAGTATGAAAAAGGACTTGGAATTTTATAATATAGCTCTTGAGGAAAGTTTTTTCGTATCTAATTTTAGGAGTTCGTTTCAAAAAAATAATGGCACTAATATGGAAATTTCTAAAAGATATGAAAATGAGGGATTTAAGGCTTTTAAAAATTTAGACTTAGATAGAGCAGTATTTAATGTAAAGAATGCTATTGATATTTATCCTGATAATGATAGTGCTAGGTTTTTACTTGCTAAAATTTATAAGTTTATGAAATTGGATGTAATGGCTTATGAGGAGCTTTATTATTTGATAGAGCAGAGGAAGGTTACAGATACTAAAATTTTAGATTTTTATGATGTGGTTGCATTTGATATTAGGAGTTCTTTATTTTTTAGGTATGGTTATAAGACCATTGGTGATTTAAATAAACTTTATGATAATCAAACGGTTTATAGGGTAGGTATTTTTACTCAAAATGAGAATAAAGTTTTTGGTGCAAATGATTTAATTTTAAAGTATGCTGAGAGGATACTTGATCGCAATTTAAATATAGAAGTGGTTAATTATAGGTTTGATTATAATAAAAATAAGGATTACTTGGTAAGTAGTTTTGCTGAAGAATTTTCTTATGCAAGAAGTAATAATCTTGATTTATTTTTAATGTTTGATCTTGATGTAGATGTTTTTAAAAATTCGGCTAGTTTAAGAGTAGATATTTTTTCAGGGAAGACGGGCATTAAAATTAAGACTTTTGACTATAATTCGGGAGGAGTGCTGTATTTAAGTGATATTTTAAGTTCTTTTTCTAGAGATTTTAATGATTATTTACCTAAAAAGGGAGAAATACTTCAGATTAAGAAAGATGATGTTCTTATTAATCTTGGTCATGTGAATGATGTAAAGGAAGGTGATATCTTTTTAGTTCTTAAAGAGGGGGCTTTAAAGTATAATAGTGATAGTTCTAGTTTTATTAGTTATAATAAGTCAGATATTCTTGGTGAGATTTTTATTGAAGAGATTGGCGATTACATTTCCAGAGGGATTTTAAAATCACCCACTCTTTTAAGAGATTACATTCAAAAAGGATATACGGTTTTTATAAAAAAATAGTTTGACACTTATGATTAATTAATTTATTATTTAATAATTCTAGTAGATAATAAAAATAGATGGAGGAGCTGTATGAAGCTAGCTATTAATGGCTTTGGACGTATAGGTAGAAATGTTTTTAAAATTGCTTTTGAGAGAGGAATTGAAGTTGTTGCAATAAATGACTTAACAGATCCTAAGACACTTGCTCATCTTTTAAAGTATGATTCAACTTTTGGAATATATAATAAAAAAGTTGAGGCAAGAGATGGAGCAATTGTAGTAGATGGAAAAGAAATAAGGATTATTGCTGAACGCGATCCAAAGAAACTTCCTTGGGGAAAACTTGGAGTTGATGTTGTAATTGAATCAACAGGTGTCTTTTCATCAGCAACAAGTGATAGAGGCGGATACCTTGATCATGTTGAGCATGCTGGTGCTAAAAAGGTAATTTTGACAGTACCTGCTAAGGATGAGATTAAGACAATCGTACTTGGTGTAAATGATTATGAAATTACTTCTGATTTGAAAGCTGTTTCTAATGCTTCATGCACAACAAACTGTCTTGCACCTCTTGCAAAAGTTCTGCATGAAACTTTTGGGATTGAGCAAGGACTTATGACTACTGTTCATGCTTATACAAATGATCAAAAAATCCTTGACTTTCCACATGCTGATCTAAGACGAGCAAGAGCTGGAGCTCTTTCAATTATTCCTACTTCAACAGGTGCTGCTAAAGCTGTTGGACTTGTTTTACCTGAGCTTAAGGGTAAACTTAATGGTACTTCTATGAGAGTTCCTGTACCAACAGGTTCTATTGTTGATCTTACAGTGCAACTTAAGAAAAAAGATGTTACAAAAGAAGAGATCAATTTTGCACTTAAGAAAGCATCAGAGTCTAGAGAGCTTAGTGGTATTTTGGGATATACAGAAGATCCAATAGTATCTTCAGATATTAAGGGAAATTCGCATTCTTCAATAGTTGATGGTCTTGAGACAATGGTGTTATTAAATGGTTTTGTGAAAGTACTCTCATGGTATGACAATGAATTTGGATATTCTACAAGAGTAGTTGACCTTGCACAAAAGTTAATTAAATAAGAGAAAAATGATCCTGAGGTAAGTTGTAAATGTCAATAAAAACGATAAAAGATTTTGACTTTTCAGGCAAGCGTGCTTTGGTAAGATGTGATTTTAATGTTCCCTTAAGAGAAGGGAACATTACTGATGATACTAGAATTAGGGCTGCATTACCTACGATAGAGTATCTTAAGTCCCAAGGAGCCAGAGTTGTTCTTATGAGTCATTTGGGTAGGCCAAAGGGAGAGAAGAATCTTAAATATTCTCTTATACCTGTTGCTAAAAGATTATCAGAATTATTAGGGCAGGATGTTAAGATGCTGCCTGATTGCATAGGTGATGAAGTAGCAACTGCTGTTTCTCACATGAAGAATGGAGATATTGTTTTACTTGAAAATGTAAGGTTTTATAGGCAAGAAGAAGAAAATTGTAATGATTTTGCAAAAAAATTATCTCAAAATGGTGATGTTTTTGTAAATGATGCTTTTGGAACTGCTCATAGGGCACATGCTTCTACAGCAGGGCTTGCAGCTTATTTACCAGCCGTTGGTGGATTTTTAATGGAAAAGGAAGATGAGTTTTTGGGTAAAATTTTAAAAAATCCTGAAAGTCCATTTGTTTCAATAATTGGCGGTTCAAAAGTTTCTTCAAAAATTGCAGTACTAGAATCCCTTTTGCCAAAATCAAATGTAATGGTAATTGGTGGTGGAATGGCATATACCTTTTTAAAGGTAGAAGGGCATTCCATTGGAAAATCTCTTTTAGAGAATGAATATATTCACGTAGCTTCGTCTTTTTTAAAGAAGGCAAAGGAATTAGATGTAAAAGTTATTTTGCCTCTTGATCATATTGTTGCAAGTGAATTTAAAGAAGATTCAATTCCTGAGTATGTTGATTCTATTGATATCCCTGATGGTAAGATTGGAATGGATATTGGCAAGAAAACTTTGAGAAAAATTGAGGAAGTTCTGATTAGTGCAAAGACTGTGATTTGGAATGGACCCCTTGGAGTTTTTGAGTTTGATTCTTTTTCAAAAGGCACAGCAAAGGTTGCAGAATATGTGGCTAGTTGCTCTGGAATTACGGTTGTTGGTGGAGGAGATTCAGTAGCTGCTGTTAATAAGTTTAATTTATCTGAAAAAATAACCCATGTTTCAACAGGGGGTGGTGCTTCTCTTGAGTATCTTGAGGGAAAAATTTTGCCAGGCATAAAAGTGTTGGAGAAGTAAAATGAGAAAGATGTTTTTAGCTGGAAACTGGAAAATGCACTATACAAGTGTAGAGGCTGCAGGTGTTGCTAAACAAATTGTAGATGGAGTACGAAATATTAATGATGATGTTGTTGTTATGATAACACCCACATTTACGTCTCTTTGTAAAGTTTGTGAAGTTACTAAGGGAAGTAATGTTCTTCTTGGTGCTCAAAATATGTCTTATGAGAATAGTGGAGCAAGAACAAGTGAAATTTCACCTTCTATGCTTTTAGAATTTGGAGTTGATTACGTAATACTTGGTCATTCTGAATGTAGGACTTATCTTGGAGATACTGATGAGGTAATAAATAAAAAAATTCTTGCAGGACTTAAACATCCATTTAAATATTTAATTCTTTGTATTGGGGAAACTCTTTCGGAGAGAGAAAATAATAAAACTTTAGATGTTGTTTTAAATCAAATTAGAAGAGGATTAATCTCTGTTTCTGAATCTGATCTTAAGCGAATAATTTTAGCTTATGAGCCTGTGTGGGCAATTGGAACTGGAAAAACGGCAACAAAAGAAGAGGCACAAGAAGTCCACAAGGCAATTAGACTTGAGATTGAATCATTGTATTCAACCTCAGCAGCAGATAACATTATTATTCAGTATGGTGGCTCTGTTAATGTTGATAATGTGGAAGGCCTTATGGGGGAGAATGACATTGATGGGGCATTGATTGGTGGTGCATCTTTAAAGGCCAATTCATTTTTGAATATAGTTAATAAGGTGGCCAAATAGAGAGGTTTATTTTGGAGTTATTTAGATTTTTAATATTTGTCTTTTTTATTATTACTTCATTTATGATTATCTTGTTAGTGTTATTTCAAGATGAACAGGGTGATGGTATTGGAGGGGTGTTTGGAGGTGGTAGTTCTTCTATTTTTGGGGCAAAATCTTCAAATATTGCGATAAGAATTACAGCATTTTTTATTACGCTTTTTTTTATTTTTGTGATTGCGTTGTCTTTTATTAATACCAAAAGAGTTGATAATAGTCTGTTAAGAGATGTTAAGATAGATGAAAAAAGTTCAACATTTTGGAATGATGACATAAAGCAGAATCAAGAGACTCTTGATGAAGATACTTCAAGTAAAGAAAAATAATTAAATGACTTGTCTGATGCGTTATTAGACAAGTCGGTTAGTGAAAGTCTATTGGACTTTTATTGTGTTCTTTTAGATATCTTAAAGTTTGACTAAAGTGATTTGACCCTAAGAAGCCGTTGTGTACGGAATAAGGGGATGGATGGCTTGTTTCAAGAATTAAATGTCTTGATGCATCTATCAATTCTTTTTTTCCTCTTGCAAAATTACCCCATAACATAAAAACAACATTATTTAGGTTTTTTGAAATAATTTTTATTACTTCGTTTGTAAAAATTTCCCAACCAATGTCTTTGTGAGATGATGGATGGCTTTCTTCTACTGTTAATATTGAATTTAGTAAAAATACGCCTTGCGTTGCCCATCGTGTTAAGTCCCCGTTTGGAATAGTTTGGATTTTTAAACTTCTCTCTATTTCTTTAAAAATATTTTGTAGTGATGGAGGTATTTTGATGTCTGAGTTAACAGAAAAGGCTAAACCATTAGCTTGTCTTTTACCATGATACGGATCTTGCCCAAGTATTACTACTTTTATGTTTTTAAATGGCAAAGAATCAAATGCATTAAATATTAACTTTGGAGGTGGAAATATTTTGTCCTTTTTAGTTTTATATTCATTTTTTACGAAATTTGCAAGTCTTTTGAAATATCCTTTGCAAAATTCAGCTTTTAACATTTCTTTCCAAGATTCTTCGATTTTTACTTCCACTTTTAATATTATATAAAAAATAAATTATTTTTTAACATTTTAATTGGCTTTTATTGTTTTTTTATCTAAAATTATACTTTGTGAGCGATGATATATTTAAGAGAATAGCAATTCTGTCTGAATTTATCACCCAGAAAAGGCGAGAGAGAATAAATGAAGTGTTAAATAATCGAACAAATTATTTAACACTTGTCCTTGAAGATATTTTCCAACCTCAAAATGCAAGTGCTACAATGCGTACAATTGAAATTTTGGGACTTAGTGATATTCATATTATTGAGACTAATAATAAATATACTTTAAATCCAGATGTTGTTCTTGGCGCTTCAAAATGGATAGATATAATTAAATATAAATGTGTTAAGGCCGCATTTGATAATCTGAAGGGTAATGGATATAAAATAGTAGCTACATCTTTAGATAATAAGGCTATATCTCTTGAAGATTTTCCAATTGATGCTAAGCTAGCAATATTTTTTGGAACTGAATTAACAGGACTTAGTCATGCAGTTTTAGAAAATGCTGATTTGCATTTAAAAATACCAATGTATGGGTTCACGCAAAGCTATAATCTTTCTGTAGCTGTTGCGATAGTCTTTTATTCATTGATTAGTCGTTTAAGAAAGAGTTCTATTGGGTATTTATTAGATGAAGATGAGAAATTGAATTTAAAACTTGATTATTATAGAAAAATTGTAAAAAATCATCAGGCTATTGAAAAACTCAAGCTTTTTTAACCTTCATAGTATTTAGAAAATAATAGATGAGAGTATCAATGATCATGATTATGATGGTAAAAATCCATGAACTTTCCACCATATTAATATTCTTGCCAGGGTATAGTTGTGCTATTACATGCATTGAGATATTAGCTAACATGTAAGCTATACATGAGGAACATAGTCTTGACAAATTATGATTTATCCATTTATTGCTTACATTATTTTTTTGTAGTATAGAATATATTTTTATATTAATATAATTACATAAAAATATAATATATGTTCCAGTGAAAATTATTGAAGTATAAGAAGCATTGTAAAACAATACTTTTAAATGTATATTAGAAGTGTCAAATTCATTTTGTTGAAAATGTAATGTAAAATGCATCATTATTACAAAAGTTATGTGTATAAGCATGTTTAATGTTATGGACTTTATTGCTGATTGCTCATTATATTTTTCTGTAATCAGGTTTAATGAGCAAAGAATTGCGAGAAATGGTATTCCCGATAAACTCATTTGCTGTTCGAATATAATTACTTTTTTTAATATAATAAGATTTGAAAGTATTGTCATAATGATGTTAAAACAAAAAAGACCCGATTTTCCGAATAGATAGTACAACAATGTTAATTGTAGATACACAAATGCGAGTAAAGTTATCCATAAAATTATATCTATCATATTGTCAATTATAACAAATTAATGAGGAATAATTGAATGGATATTGGTACTCATATTGAAATTTTTTTGTTTTGATATACACATTTTGCAATGTAGATGAATGGAGTTCCTAGGATACCAGCAATTCCTTTAATGAGGTATGTGGAAATTATTATATCTAAGTAAGCTTCTTTTGGAAATATATTGAAATATGTTGCAATGCTTACGAAAATTATTGTATCTATAAGCTCGCTTACTAATGTTGAGCCGTTGCTTCGTATAAATATGAATTTTGGAAATTTATCTTTGATAAATTGATATAGGTATATGTCATTTAGTTGAGATATTATGTACGCTATAATCGATGCAGCTAATAGAATTGGAATTGAAGAGAAAATGTTTTCTAAGCTTGTTAAATATATATCAAAACTATTTGTTGAAAAATAAAGTTGAATATTTGTGATGAACGCAAATGCTATAAATCCTATAAATCCAATATAAACTGCTTTTTTTGAAGTTTCGCGACCATAAAATTCTGATAGAATATCTGTTGCAACATATGATGATGCGTAAATAATATTACCAAGGGTAGCATTAAATCCAAATATTGTGACTTGCTTTAAAACTTGCATGTTTGCAATAATTACAGATGATGTTACCCATGCGAATAATCCTTTTTCCCCAAAGAACTTGTACATAATAAGTAGAATTGAATAGGTACAAATTAACATAATGCACCATAGAATTTCGTTATTCAAAAAGGCCCCTTGCAATTTATCACTTTATCATTTGATCATTTATTGATAATATCAAAATTATTATAAGCTTTTATATGTTGTTTTGCAAATTAGATTGTTTTGCCTTTTTCGATACATTTATGTTATACTTTTTTCTAAAACATAATCTAGAGGGGATGTTTTGGATTTGACTAAAAACTTTAGTAGCATAAATTGCAAGCAGAGGGAATCTCTTAAAACTTCTTTAATAAATGCAAGAAATAATAACTTTACAAGTGCAAATCTTGTAATGGCTGCTTAAATTAGCAGAGAGTTTTGTTGGATTTTGCTTTGAGGTTCAGCTTATACTCTTTCAAGACATCAAAGCTTGCTTAAAAATATTTCAAATTGATTTTTAGGGACTTTTAAATTTGAGAGTAATTTGGCGGTTTGCTAGTTTTTCCAAACCTTATTACTTAAAAAAAATACTAGCTAAGCTTGTAGATATTTATGATATTATTTTTAGGACGCGGGTTCAATTCCCGCCATCTCCAATATTATTTTGAATCAAAATATATATTGACTTGTAATCTTATTTGAAAAGCGTCCTATCGGAATCGAACCGACATCATTAGCTTGGAAGGCTAAGGTAATTGACCATTATACGAAGGACGCATAAATAACAGAGTTGATTCTATAAAAAAATGCACTTTATGTCAATTGATTTTATTATTAATTTTGTCTAGTATTTTTTTTATTTAGTAAGTACAATTATGTTAACTTTTGTGTAAGCTGACATGATATAAAGACTTTTTGTGTGGAGGAATTAATGGGCGAGAGAGGGGAAGTATATTCTGATAAGTTATTTACAAATTCTGATAGAACTTATTTTTTTAATGTCAAAGAAAATAGAAAGGGTGATTATTTTTTAAATATTGTAGAGAGTAAGAGAAATGTTAATGGGGATTTTGAGAGACATTCGGTTTTTGTTTATGAAGAGAATATTGAAGAATTTGAGTCAAATTTGTTAAGAGCAATTTCTGTGATTAAGAAAAAGATTTCTGAGAATTCGATTACAAAAAGGGAATATCATAATGATTTTAACCGCCATAGTGAAAGAATTAAAAATAACAGTCTTGGTTTTGATAGGAATTATCGTTTATCAGGAAGACCTAGAGATGGAGATAATTAAAATTTTGTTTAAATGAACTTAAAACTTCTTCTGTGAAGATTTGAAATCCCATGTTTTTTTATTGCTTCTTTATGTTCCTTTGTTGGATATCCTTTGTTTTTGTTAAGTGCATATAGGGGATAAGTTTTATTGTATTCATCCATCAATTTGTCTCTTTGTACTTTTGCAATGATTGATGCTGCTTTTATTTCATTAATAATAGAATCTCCTTTAATTATTGCTTGAATTTTTTTAGCTTTTATTTTTGGAATAAATTTTCCGTCCACAAGTACCAAATCACAGTTTATATCTAACTTTTCATATGCAATTTGCATTGCAAGAAGCGAAGCATGATGAATATTGATCTTATCAATGGTTTCATTAGATACTTCTGCAAATGCGTAATATGAGTTTTCAAGTATTAATGATGATAGATATTCTCTTTTAGCTTTGGTAAGTTTTTTTGAATCATCTAGTTCATTTAAAAAATTGGGATTTCCTTTAAAAATAACAGCCGCACTAAGAACAGGTCCAAAGATGCAACCTCGTCCAACTTCATCAATTCCACAAATCATAACTATTGATTATAATATAAAATTATCCTTAGTAAGTTAATCTTATTTGTGATTAAATTGGGAGTAGCTTTGTTTTTAGAAAAAATAGGCCTTTTAGGCTTTAAATCTTTTGTTAAAATGCAGGAATTAAAATTAAATAGTAGTTTAAATTTTATTGTAGGGCCTAATGGTTGTGGAAAAAGTAATTTATTAGATGCAATTCGTTTTTGTATAGGGGAGGATAATTTAAGTATTTTAAGAGTTAAACATATGACAGATTTGATTTCTACTTCTAAGTCAGGAGAATCAAATTTTGCGGAGGTAACTCTTTTCTTTAATAATGAAGATTTATCTGTCAGTGATTTTAGAGATAGATTTTACATTAGAAGAAGGCTTTATAAAGATGGCACAAGTGAATATTTTTTGAATGATGATACTTTAAATCTTAAAAGTTATACAAGCCTTATCAATAAGTTAAGGCTAAAGAATTCGCCTTATATGTTTATTAATCAAGGTAAAATTGAAAGAATTTCTTCAAGTGGGAATATTAATTTAAAATCTTTAATAGAAGAGGCAAGTGGAATAGATATGCTTAGGGTTGAAGAGGAACAGGCATATAAGAGATTGGAAAAGTCCAAAGAGAATTTAAATTCTCTTTGGACTTTAAGGGATGAGCTAAATAATAAATATGAAAAGATTAAAAATGATTTTTTGCTTAAGGGTAAGTATCAAAAATTAAAAAAAGATTTAGAGGTATTGGAAAAGAACTTAAGATTAAAAAAACTCTTTAATATTAATTTTGAGTTAAATGAACTTAAGAGCAAATTAGATATTAAGGATATAGATAAGATTTTATCTTTAAATAGCTTTTCTATTGAAAGTGTTAAAGAAAAGTTAGAATTTTATTCTTTTAGAGAAAAGAATGTTATTAAAAACATTGAGGTAATTAAAAAGGAAATTGAAACTTTAAAATCTAAACTACTTGAAATAGAAATCAAAATTCAAAAATTAGAACATGACAGAAAAGGAAAATTAAATTTAGCAAATATTTTTATGAGCAATAAGGTGCAAATTGAATCAGTAAAGGTTAGCATAAATGAAGAACTAATGAATTTGAATAATGCTCTTCAAGCTAAGAAGAAAGATTTTTTTGATCTTACTGATGAGATAAATAGGTATACTAGAAGTTTTTTTGAAATTATTGATTTGGTCTTATCAATTTCTAAGGAGAGTAACATTGAAGAATTTGAGCTACTCAAGAAAAATATTTTGAATTCTTTAAAGTTTTTTGAAGATACCTTAAGCATAAAATATATTAAAGAGATTAGGGAAAATTTACTTAAATATATAGTCAAGGAAGATAAACTTTTAAATTTATTAAAGGAAAAAATTGAACCTATATTTGAGCAAAATGTCGATTTAAGAAAATTTTTGCTTTCAAAAAATAATTCTAAGGCTAGTCTTGCAAAGGAAATTACTACTATTGAGACCTTGGTATCAGATAAAACTATAAAATTAAACGAGATCTTAGGAGAGATTGAATATACAGAACTTTCTAGGCTTAAGAATGAAGATGAGATTAAATTAATAGATAGTAATTTAAAATTTTTATTTGAAACTAGGGATGAGCTTGGAGAAAGGCTTAATAATTTGAACTTAAAGTTAGACGAATTAAGTTTGGAGAGAAGTGATATTAGTGTTAATTTGGATAAATTTTTAAGTGAAGCTAAGGGTAATGAATTGGTTGCTAGTAATGAGATTAATTCTTTAAATTTGTTAGATGCTTTTAAAAATTCATCTTATTATGAATATATGAAAAAACAGGCGGAATATGATGTTTTGTTTAATTCTAGTTTAGATATTGAGGATGAGATAAAAGATTTTAATCGTGTTAATAAGAATTTGGAAAAGTTTAAACTTACAGAAGATATGGCAAAAATAGATGCTTTACAAAAAGAAATCAATATTATTGAACATAATAATTATATTTTCTTTAATGTTGAGAGAGAATATAATGAGATAAAAGAAAAGGTTGAAAAAATAGGTCTGCAAATAGATGATTTAAACTTGACTAAGGAATCCCTAAGTAAGCTAAGGAGAAAAATAAAGAGGGAAATTGATAAAAGATTTAATGATGCTTTTGGTGAGATTAATAGCCATTTTATTTATTTTTTTAGTAGAATGTTTAAGGGCAATGGGAGTCTTTTTTATGATAAGGACTTAGGTGAGATAGAAATCAAAATAGACTTTAAATATAAGTTAGCTAAGAGAAATAAAATGCTTTCTGGGGGAGAACATTCTTTAATTAGCATAATATTTTTATTTGCTTTGTATTATTATTCTCCAGCTTCATTTTGTGTGCTCGATGAAATAGATGCTTTTCTTGATTTTGAAAATAGTAACAAACTTTCAGGGCTTTTAAAGGAGCTTGGTCAGAGAGTTCAATTGTTGATAATAACTCATAATATGTATGTTGCACAAGGGAGTAAAAATTTAATCGGTGTTACTAGTGATAATGGAGAAAGTGTAATATTTAATATATAATTTATTTAGTATATTAGGGAAATTATTATGAGAGAGAAAAAATTTCATTTTCAGAAATATTTTTTAATTTTGATATTTTTATCGATTATTGTTTCTTTTCTTACTTATTTTTATTCATATAGAATGATTGAAAATACCCGCAGTAGTGTAGAAGAAGATTTAAGTCGAAAATTAAAGTTACTTAATATAGAAGATTTTTATTTTGATTTAAATTCTAGTCTAAATATGGATGATTTTTTCTTTCCCAAACCTGATCTTCCTGATGGTAAATTGGAGGATGGTGTAGTGCATCATCAGTCAATTAGTGAGGAGCTTCTTAAGAGTCTTTGGGTAAAGTCAGATAATTTGTTTAATATTGATTTGGAAGAAAAAAATGAATCATTAGTTGATAAGATTTTGGAAAATTATAAGTGAGTAAAGAATGTTTTATTTATTGTAATTTTTTATTTTTTATTGTTAGCATAATATCTTCTTTAGCTTTTGAAAATCGATATAGTACGTATGAGCTTGATTTTAGTAGTGAGCAGCAAGAATTTTTGGTAAATACTAATTCAAAATTTAATTTTTTTTTTAAAGATGCATCTTGGATTTATATTAAGAATGCTAAGAATAATGCCTTTATTAAACTTTTAGCAGAATCTTATCAGGATGGGGCTATGTTTACTTTTCAAACTTCAAGGAATGTCGGCATTATTATGTTAGCTTTTAGATATCAAAATGTAAAGGATTCTAGGGAGTTTACTAAAAATGTAATTTTAAGGATTGCAAGGGAAAGAGAATCTTCTAAATTAGATGAAATCAAACCTGAGGATAATTTGGATTTAGATAAAGGAATTAAAACTGATAAAAGCTTTGGGTTAAGTGATAAGAGTAATAATAATTCAAGCTTGAAAGATATTATGAGGAGAGCTTTAAACTTATCTTACATTAATGACTATAAGGGAGCAATTGAGTTACTTAATAGGTACGATTTTAATGATGATGAATATATTTTATTAAAGGCCGAGCTTTATTATAAGAGTGGGGATTATTTAAATTCTTACTTGGGTTATTTGAGTTTGAGAGATAAATATTTTAATAAGATTTTTTTAAATCTTATTAATCTTGGAATTAAATTGAATAAGGTGGAAAATGTATTAAAAGATGTTAAATTTTTAGTAGAGAATAATGTTGCTTTTGGTGAGGATATTTATCTTGATATTCTTGAATTTTTGTTAATGAATCGCGAGTATGAGTTTTTTTTGAATTTAAGTTTGCTATACTATCCAAAGTATATAAATTCAAGGTTTCCAGATAGATATAGCTATTTGTTGGGCAAGCTATATGAGACTGAGAGCAAGTATAAGGATTTTGCAAAGTCTCTTAGTTATTATAAAAGAGTTATTGATAGCTATCCTTTTAGCAGTTATTATGAGCTCTCTAAATTGAGATATTTATTTTTAAAACGGTTTTTTTAGGAGAATTTGGTATGGTTAGGCGTAAACTTACTAAACAACTTGAAGTTATTAAAGATTATCTTTGGGATATGAAGGAGTGTGTTCTTAAAATAATAGAAAACTCGTTAATAGCTTTGGAATCTAGAGACAAAAATTTGGCTAAAAAGATTATCAATGAAGATGAAAAAATGATAGACGATTATCAATATGATATTGAGGATTTATGTGGGCGAATAATTGCTACTGAACATCCTGTTGCTACTGAACTTAGAGAAATTTTGGCAATTATTAAAATAATTAGTTCTCTTGAGCGTATTGCGGATCATTCTACTAAAATTGTAAAGGTCGTACTCCTTTTAGAATCTAATGAAGGGGATTTTTCTTCAGTTGACATTTATCAGAAGCCTTTAAGGGAAATGGCAGACACAGCAAAAGATATGCTTGCAAATATTTTTGATGCTTACTTTGATGGAGATTTTATTAAAATACTTAAAATAGTAAAGTACGATAACATTATAGATAAACTATTTTCAAAGCAAAGAACGGTTGTGATTGATGCGATGAAAAATAATCCAGAGAATTTAGATTATCTTTTAAATATATTATTTTTAAATAGTTTTTTAGAAAGAGTTGGAGACCATGTTGCAACGATAGGTGAGTTGCTTTATTTTGTTAAAGTAGGAGAGAAAGTAAATCTGACCTAAAGAAATATGCATTTAAGTGGTAAATAGGCAATTGTAAGTTGCTTTATTTAATTGATTTTTTTGTATGTTGCTGGCATGATGTACTCTAAATTTTTATTGCCCCTAATTGTTTCTGAATGACCAATGAACAAATAAGAATCATCTTTTAAATGCTGATTGAATTTTTCAGCAAGTTTATTTCTAGTTTTTTCATCAAAATAAATCATTACATTTCTGCAAAAGATTAAATCAAATTTTTTCTTGAATGGAAAAAATTCATTCATTAGATTTAATTTTTTAAATTGAATCCTTTTTTTGAGTATGTCTTTGACTTCAAATTTATTACTTGTAAGTTTATTTAAATATTTGCTTTTTAAATGTTTTGGGAGTGTCTTTACCCGATCTTCTGGATAAATTCCCCGTTTAGCTTCATTAAGAACAGTAATTGAAATATCTGTTGCTAAGATTTTTACTTTGCAGTGGATTTTGTTGTTGTCTATGTATTCGTTTAATATCATTGCAATTGTATATGCTTCTTCTCCACTTGAACATCCAGCTGACCATATTCTAATTTCTTCTTCTGATTGCGCCATTTGTTTAAGCATTTTGGGCAAAAGTTTGTTCTCAAGAAATTCAAAATGATTAGGTTCTCTAAAAAAATAAGTGTGATTTGTTGATATTTTATCCACTAATTCTATTAAAGATATTTGATTTTTTTGATTTTCTAAGTAATTAATATATTCTGTAAAACTGTTCAAATTTTTTGCTTTGATTATTGATGATAATCGACTTTCAATTAATAATTTTTTTTTCTCTGTAAGATTAATACCGAAGTTATTATAAATTATTTTGGTGAGCTTGCTAAGCTCTTCTTGATTGATTTTGATGTTAAATTCATTGTGCATACGCGTTATCTTTTATCACATTTTTCATTATTAAGCTATAGGGATCTCTTAAGTTCCCAAAACATTTACATACATTTATGATACCAAAAATGTTTTTTGATATAAATGTTTTAATTGAAATAATATGTTAATTATGCTATTTTAGTATTTAAAATGTTATTTTACTTAAATATTAAAGGTTGTTTTTATGCGTAAGAGAGTAAGAGAGACAAAAGAAATTATATCCAAATTTGATTTTAATGATAAAAGGGTTGGGATATGGGGGCTTTTAGCACTTATCTTAATTGTATTTGGGTTTATTATTGCACCCTTAATGCCAGGCTTATTTGATACTACTGATTCATCTAATTTAAAATTTGGATCTTATAAAGGACAACCAATTTATTATGAAAAAGGTAATAAATTGGCTCAATATGTTAATTCTTACTCAAATTTTTATTCTAAATTAAAAAAAGATAACAATCTTGATATAGAATATTTTATTTGGAACTTGGCTTTTATGAAATATGTTGAAGATATTGCCTTTTTGGATTTGGCAAAGACTAATAGCTTCTATGTTTCAAAAAATATTTTGAATAAAAATTTAATGAGCTCTCCTGTGTATTTAGACTCTAGTGGTAATTTTAGTCCTAAGAGATATAATAAAGTTTCTGATTATCAAAAGTTTAAAATTCATAGTGAAGCAGTAGAGAACTTACTCTCTTCAAACATCCAAGTTTTTTTAAGCAGCAGCTTTATATTGCCAGATTCTATCCCGAATGCTATTAAAAGTATGAGTGAAGTTAGAAAGAATATTGCTTATGTTGAACTCTCATATCAAGATTTTCCGAAAGATGAGGTCAGCTCTTATGCTGAGCAGAACCAAAAGTTATTTAAGAGTTTAGATATTGTGTCTATTCGTTTTAAAAATTTAGGGGATGCTGGTGATGCTTATGAAAAATTGTCTAAGGGTATGCCTTTTGAAGAGGTTGCTAAATTTTATTCCGAAGACGTTACTAATTTTAAAGGTGTTGCTTCTTCTAGGAAATATTATTTTGATTTGGATCTTAATCTTGAGAAAAAGGAAGATCTTGCTGCAATTTTTTCTTTGAAGATGAATGAATTTACGAGTCCTATTAAATCCAAGAATGGAAATGAATATGAGATATACAAAGCATTAAGCAATGTTTATGATTTTGATAAAAATTCAGAGCATGATATTAATGCTGTTAGGAATTACATAGAAACTTATGAACCAAATGTTATTGAAACTTTTCTTGAGAATAAGCTTAATGGTGTTTTGAGTGAAATTAGTTCTGATGGATCGCAACAAGTTTTAAAAAAACATAATTTGGCAATAAAAGAAGATACTGTTAATCTTGCTTATAATATGAATGTTTATCCTAGTACTATAAAGGAACTCTCAAATTTTAGTAATAGTAAGGATTTTTATGATGTTATTTTTGATTTGAAAGAAGGTCAATGGTCTAAGCCTTTTCTAGCAGATCACAAAGTTTATTTATTTTCTTTGCGTTCAAGTGTTAATTATTCTGTTAGTTCTGATAATGTAATTAAAGAAGATCGTATTTTTGATAGTCTTTATCAGGCGAATAATAAGTTAGTGAGAGATTATGTTTTGAATAAAAATAATTTTAAGGAAAATTTTAATGAGGCATTTTTTTCTTTGCAGGATTTTGGTTTAAAGACCAGCAATTAAGTATGTTGCAAAAATTTAAGTTGTTGGTGAAAATAATAGGTAAAAATCATGTGATATGTGTTTTAAAAAATGGATTATATTTCTTCTTTTGATTTTATTTTCTTGTGTTAAGGGAAATAAGGATTTTATTGTTTTTAATAAAGAGATAAAGAAAGTTAGTAAAATAAATTATTCTGATGTGGATGTAAGTGGAGATACTGGAGATGATGTTTTTGGTTCTCTTATTGATCTTAAGGGTTACAAGATTCTGTCAGTTCATCAGGAAAATTTAAATTTAGATGTTTATTTTGAACAAGTAGTTTTAGCGCAAAATTTTGCGGATCTTAAAACTTATTTATTTATTATTGGTTTTGATCCAAAAAGTCATGGGGCAGTCGTTCTTTTTAAAACACAAGTAGATATTGATTCTAAAAATTCTTACAATATGTATCTTGAAGATATTACTGGTGATTATGATTTTGATATAGTAGTTCAAGGTTTTTTAAATGAAGATTCTGTTTTGTATGTCTTTCAAAGAGCTGTTGCTAATAATGTTGCATCGTATAGACCTATATTTTTTGATAAGGTGAATGGAAGTATTATTATAAATAAATATGAGAGATCTTCAGCTTATGATGATAAGAGATCAAGGGAGAGTTATTCTATTTCTTTAGAAAGGTATGAAAAGCAGGGTGAGGATATGGTAATAAGTAAAATAGAAAAGTATGAGTATTCTCAATTGCAAGGTAAGTATTATCCTTTGTCCGCTAGTGAGAAGATCAGGCGAATAGATAACGATGTATATAAGACTTTAAAGCATTTGCCCAAAGATGAAGTTTATAAATTTTTGTATGGTGTTTGGTATGATAGTGATGCACATCAACGTTTAGGGAAATCAAATCCTGAAAATGTTTTATTTTTATCGTTTAATAGGCATCTTAATGAAATTAGTATTTTTAAGAACAATTCTCAAGAAATAGCACACATTGAGTATATCTCAAGACCTGCTTATAATACTCTTAATATTAGTACCAGGTCTATTTTTTCAGATTTAATAGTGTATAATTTTTGGATTAAAATCATTGATATTGATAATATTGAAATAAAAATTGATACTGGAACTGATGCTTATGATAAGTATGGATTCTCAGGTGTTTTTAAACGGTTTAATGATTCTGTTTTAGTTGATGATTCAGAGAATCCTTTGTTTATTCCAAATGGTAATTATGTGTGTAAGGATATAATTTATGATTTTTCTTATCCTAATCTTACTTATATTGTTGGGGATAACATTTATTATGGAATTTTTAATGTTTTTAGTTTAAATAATAATTTAGTGCTTGAGTATGAAATTAGCATGGATGAAAATAAGATAAGAGCAGCCTTTATTATTGAGTATAGCGAGCGAATAGTGCAGAAGCAAAAGTTTTCTACAATTGTTCTTAATCCTATTAAAATTTTAAAAGATGAAGTAAATTTGATGAAAGGGCAGAAATTGAAACTTGAAAGGATAGAGAAATTAGGATAAATTTTATGAAAATATTAAGAAGTATTGTAACTTATATTAATTTTTTTTTCTTCATTTTGATTTTTACTGTTTTATTTCCAGTATTTTTAATTTTTAAACTTTTTAAGTTTGAAAATCATTTTATAAACTTTAGTTTTATATTAGTTAGATTTGCTATTAAGAGTTGTTTGTGGTTTGCTGGAATTAAGGTTGTTATTACAAAAGATAATGATTGTTCTTTTCAGAAGGGTGGTGTAGTCATTATGGCAAATCATATTGCTTCAATGGATCCACTTTTTTTAATTTATGTCTTTGCAAAACCCTTTGTGATAGTTGCTAAGAGATCGCTTTTAAACATTCCGTTAGTTAATTTTTTATTAATTTCTATGGGAGCTATTTTTGTAAATAGAAATAGCATAAAATCATCTGCTATTACTCAAAGGAAAGCGACTAAGGTTATTCAAGAGGGGGGGGTTATTGGAATTTTTCCTGAAGGTACTAGGAATAGAGGTAAGGATACAAAAGATTTTAAAAGAGGTTCTGTTAATCTGGCTTTAAGGACAAATTCTCCAATTATTCCTGTTACTTTGTTTAATACGCATAAGGTTTTTGTTAAAAATTTGATATTGAATTCGGGATTATCCATATATGTACATATTCATTCTTTAATAGATGTTTCTAATTTGACAAATGATGAAAAAGAGAGGCTTCATATTATTGTTAGAGATAAGATAGTTAAAAAACTAGAAATAATGAAAATTCAATATAATATTGATAGGAATTTAAATGAAGACAAATAATTATGATGAGAGTAAGATTGTTACATTATCTTCCCTTGAGCATATTAGGTTGCGATCTGGAATGTATATTGGGAGATTGGGAGATGGCTCTAATATTGATGATGGTATTTACATTTTAGTTAAAGAGATCATCGATAATTCAATTGATGAATTTATTATGGGTCATGGCAAAGAAATTGTGATAAAAAAGGAAGATAATGTCATGAGTGTAAGGGATTATGGTCGTGGAATTCCTCTTGGAAAAGTTGTAGAGAGTGTTTCTGTTATTAATACTGGTGCTAAATATAATGATGATGTTTTCCAATTTTCTGTAGGACTTAATGGCGTTGGAACTAAGGCCGTTAATGCTTTAAGCTCAAAATTTTTAGTAAGGTCAATAAGGGAAGGAAACTTCTTTGAGGCTATTTTTTCAAAAGGAAATTTAATTAAGTCTACAGAGGGTAAATCTGATGAGCAGGATGGCACTTATATTGAATTTTTAGCTGATACTGAGATTTTTGGTAAATATAAATATAGTGAAGATTTTTTACGAAGAAGATTTTTTCACTATGCTTGCTTAAATAAAGGTTTAAAAATTAATTATAATGATCAGATTTTTCAATCTGATAATGGACTTCTTGATTTTATAAATGCTGAGATTAAAGATGAAGATTTACTTTATAATTTTGTTTATTATTCTAGTAAGACTTTAGAATTTGCCTTCTCTCATACAAACAATTATGGCGAAACATATTTTTCATTTGTAAATGGACAGTATACTAGTGATGGGGGTACCCATCAGACAGGCTTTAGAGAAGGTTTTGCTAGAGCCATTAATGATTTTTTAAAAAAAACATATTCATCTACTGATATTAGAGAAGGACTTGTAGCTACTCTTTCAGTTAAGATAAAAGATCCAATATTTGAAAGTCAGACTAAGAATAAGCTTGGTAATATTGAAACTAGAAGCAATGTTGCTAAGGAAGTACAAAGGGTAATCTTAGAGATTCTTTATAAAGATAAGACACTTGCAAAGGCAATTGAAAGCAAAGTTGTTGACAATGAACGTCTTAGAAAAGAATTGAGTAGCGTACGTAGAGAGGCAAAAGAGAGAGCTAAGAGAATATCTTTTAAAATTCCTAAGCTTAAGGATTGTAAATTCCACTTTAATGAAAAGAGTATGCATGCTGATTCGACTATGATCTTCTTAACAGAAGGGGATTCTGCAACAGGTTCAATGGTCTCTTGTAGAGATGTATATACACAGGCTATATTTTCTCTTCGTGGTAAGCCTCAAAACATGTTTGAAAAAAATAAGTCTGAGATATATAAAAATGAAGAACTTTACAATATGATGGTGGCTCTTGGTATTGAAGAATCAATTGAAAATTTGAGATATAATAAGATAGTAATTGCTACAGATGCAGATTTTGATGGTTTTCATATTAGGAATTTGCTTTTAACATTTTTCTTGACTTATTTTGAAGATTTGGTTTTAAATAAACATATCTATATTTTAGAAACACCACTCTTTAGAGTAAGAAATAAAAGTTCCACTATTTATTGTTATTCTGAAGAAGAGAAGCAAAAAGCTATTTTTGAACTTAAAAATCCAGAAGTTACAAGATTTAAAGGACTTGGAGAGATTTCTCCAAGTGAGTTTAGGAGTTTTATTGATGTTGCTACTATTAAACTTACAAAAGTAGATCTTGTCAACATTAAGGAAATAAAAGAGCAACTAGGGTTTTATATGGGGCCAAATACTCCTGAGAGGCGAAACTTTATTATGGAGAATTTAATCTAATGGATATTAAAACATTACTTAAGGATAATTTTTTACAGTATTCATCTTATGTCATTAAGGATCGTGCAATTGCTAGTGTTATTGATGGATTTAAGCCTGTGCAGAGACGGATCATACATTCTCTTTTTGAGATGAATGATGGTAATTTTCATAAGGTTGCAAATGTTGTTGGAAATGCAATGAAATACCATCCCCATGGAGATACTTCAATTTATGAAGCACTTGTTAATATGGCAAATAAGGATTTATTTATTGAAAAACAAGGAAATTTTGGTAATCTTTTAACGGGTGACCCTGCTTCTGCATCGCGTTATATTGAATGTCGATTGACCCCTCTGGCATTTGAGGTGCTTTATAGCAAGGAAATAACATCTTATGAGCCTTCTTATGATGGTCGTAATAATGAACCTTTGATTTTTCCCGCTAAAATTCCTGTAATACTTATTCAGGGAAGTGAAGGAATTGCTGTTGGAATGGCTGCTAAAATCCTTCCCCATAACTTTAATGAGATTTTAAGTGCTGTTAAGAGTGAGTTGCTTGGAGAGTCTTATGAGATTTATCCTGATTTTCCAACAGGTGGGATAGTCGATGTTAATGAGTATGCTGATGGAAATGGCAAAGTTTTGGTTCGTGCAAGAATTGAGACTACAGATGATAATAAGGCCATTTTAATAAAAGAATTGCCATTTGGAGAAACCACTGAAAGTTTGATAGCTTCAATTGAGAGAGCTATTCGAAAAAATTATATTAAGGTCTCAAGTATTAACGATTTTACTACTGAGAATGTAGAGATTGAATTAACTCTTCCAAGAGGAGTTTATGCAAGTGAAGTTATTGAAAAACTGTATCATTATACGAATTGTCAAGTTTCTATTTCTGTTAATTTGCTTTTACTGAGTGAGAGATATCCTGTTATCTATACTATCACAGATATTATCAAGTTCCATGCTGAGCATTTGCAAAAGGTTTTAAAGATGGAACTTGAACTAGAAAAAAGTAAAATACTTGAAAAAATATTCTCTAAGACCTTGGAGCAAATATTTATTGAAAAGAAGATTTATAAAATTCTTGAGACTATTTCAAAAGAATCTGATGTTGTTGGTATTGTGCTTAGTGAAATTTTAAAGTATAAAGATAGCTTGTCTAGAGATATTGTTTTAGATGATATTGAAAATTTACTTAAAATTCCTATTAGAAAAATAAGTATGTTTGATATTGATAAGAACAATAAAGATATCAGGGCTTTAAGTAAAGACTTACGAAGTGTAGAGAGTAATATTAAGTCAATTAGAGGTTATTCAATAAATTTTATTGATAAACTTCTTGCAAAATATTCTAAAATTTATCATAGGAAGACGGAAATATCTCTTATTAAGTCAAAAAATGTTAGAGAAATAGCTACTAAAAATATGAAAGTTTATTTAAACTTAAAGGCAGGTTTTGTTGGAACCAGTCTTATTGATGGCGAGTTTATTGGTAATGCTAGCTATTATGATAAAATACTGATATTTAAAAAGAATTCTTATATTTTGAAAAATATTGAGGATAAAACCTTTATTGATAAGAATAATGTGAATGCTTTAGTTTATGATATAAATAATTCTAAAGATCAAGTGTTTTCTATAATTTATCTAAATAAAACTGATAATTTTTATTATGTTAAGAGATTTAAGATAGATAAGTTCATTACGGATAAGGTGTATAAATTTTTAAATGATGAGGATGAATTTGTAGATTTTGCTTTAAATCCAGGATTTGTAGAATTTTCTACTAGTAGAGATGTGATTAAAATGATTAATATTGATGATTTTATGATCAAATCACGAATTTCTGTTGGGAAAAGGATTGCAAGCAGTGCTATTAAAAAAGTTAAGTTTAAATAAATTTGTAGCAAAATTTAAAGATTGAATAATTTTCTTAATATGTATATAATTCAGAAGACGGATAATTTATTTGGGGGTGTATTTATGAAAAAAATATTGATTTTAATGCTAATTGTCCTTTATACTGTTGTTGGTTTTGCCCAAAGTTATGATGCGATGGCGTCTAATAGTGTGGGAACTGGTGGTAATGTGGAAAAGATGTTACTTTATGAGACTTATAAAAAAGATCCTTTAATTCCTTTCCTATTGAATTGTTTTGTGGGGTTTGGAATAGGATCTTTAGTACAGGGGGACATTACTGGCGGACTACTGATTTTAGGGTTTGATGCTTTGGGTTTAGGTTTATTAAGTTATGGTGCATATTCTATGGTTAACTCTGTTCCTGCAAGTGATGGTAGTAAGACATCAGTGGTTGCTTTATCTTTAGTTGCATTAGGGGGGGTTACTATGGCTTTAACACGACTTGTTGAAGTTATACTTCCCTTTACGCATGCGTCTAGTTACAATAGAAAACTTCAAGAAAATTTGGGAATTACATTGGGAGGATTTCAACCTGAAATTGATATGAGTTTTGATGAAGATACTAGGTTTATGTTTGAACTTTCTTTTATTAAGAGATATTGATTATAAAAGTCAAATAAGAATTGAGTAGTTATAATCTTGCTTATTTATAACTACTCTTAAATAATCTGGTAGTATTTGTTTTCAGTGCCTTTTAGGGTGTATTTATATTTCTAAAGCTTTATGATTGGATATTTAGTTTATTTATATTGTTTAATTTCACGACTTAGATCTTTTTTTATGCTTTTCTGTTTTAACATTTCTCGTTTATCAAATAATTTTTTGCCTTTGCATACTCCAAGTTCTACTTTTATTAATGAATTTTTTAGATAAATCGAGATAGGAATTAATGTGTATCCTTCTTTTTCTTTAAACTTTTTTAACTTTTGTATTTCTTTTTTTGTTATAAGAAGTTTTCTGCGTCTTATTTCTTCGTGATTGAAAATATTACCTTCTTTATATTTTGCTATATGTAAATTTTCAAGCCATATTTCATCTTTTTTAATGCTGGCAAAACTATCATTAAATGAAAATTTTTTTAATTTAATGGATTTAACTTCAGTTCCTTTTAAAACAATTCCACAACTTATTTTATCTTCAATGAAGTAATTGAATCTTGCTTTTTTGTTTTCAAGTAGTAATGAGTTCACATCTATTCCTTTTCAATAACTAGTCTAAATCCAATATTTGGAGAGCTCCAATATTTTAAAAATGAAGCTTTAGTTGAAGGTTTAAGTTTTGAGCTGTTATTATAGTTATATGTTCTAATCTCAGTGATTAGTGAGTTGAAATGTGAGTTTGCAGAATATATATCGTTTTCGTTTTGAAATAATATGGATTCATTGAAGCTTGAGCTTTGCATTAGATTCCAAAACCCAACTTTTTTAGATATTTCATTGATATTTAGATTTTCTATGGCCTTTGGTACTTCTCTTTGATATAATTCCCATTCTTGAGATATAGGAAGTCTTGCTTTAAATCCTTTAGGTAAATTTGAAGAATACCATTTAGCATATTCTATTGCTGCATGATAAGATATGTGTGTAATATCTTCATTTGAAGATATTTGTTTAAAAGTTTTAAGGTAACCTTCATCTACAAGTTCTTCTTTGATCAAATTATCTTTATTGTTTAGTGCCCACTTTGGATTTTCATTTAAAAAGTCTTGATATTCAGCTTTAGTCACATTTTTATTTTGGATTAAAAATTCTTTTAACTTATATGTAGTCTTAAGTGTAAGATCTTGTGAATATAATTTATAATTATGGATACTTTCAATATTTTGAGATGTTATCTTTTTAAAATTCTTTAGATACAAGTCTATGGTTTGAGTTTCAAATTTTAATATTTTTTTTTCACTTTTTAATTTTTCTATTAGTGTTTTAAACCATGTTTCATTGGATATTTGTTTTTGTTGTTCTTTGTCTAGATTTTCAAAAAACCAAATTATTGCTCTATTGTCTAGATTAAAGTTTTGTTGTAAAGATTCCCATATTTCTTTGTTGCTATTGTTTATTGAATAGGTATTTTTGTATGCTATGAGAAAGTCTTTAAACATTGTATTTGAATGTATATATGGAATGGAAGTTTTAAAGAATTTTTTTATATATTCTGGGCTATTTTGTAGGTCGTTTACAATTAATGAAAATACGGGAATTAGTCTTATATTATCGTTAGTATTTTTAATTTTTGTCATAACCGAGAGTTCTTTTTGTCTTTGTGCAATGATCTTGCCAGGATCTCTTAGTTTTAAATCAATATTTAATTTATAACTTGTGAAAAGTCTATTTTGTATGTCAATTTTTTTTTCATAAGTCTCAAAACCAAACCTTTGAATTTTTAAAGTTCCTTTGGTGGCATTTACATATTTTTGTAGTGGAGTTCTTCCAATGTATTTTTCATTTAGATAAACATGTGCATTATTGATATTAGTTTTTACCTTTAAGTATGCTCCAGGATTGTTTAATTTGGTGTTTACGATTAAACTAAATACTAGTATTAAGGGCAAGATAATTATTGTAAATAAAACGTAAATCTTTGGAGTTATTCCTAATATTGGTTTTAATTTTACTGTAAGTGATTCCTCATTAATATCAAGACCATCATTCTCTTTGAGCATATATAGTGATTATAAAAAAGTATTAAAAGAAATTCAATATTGCATATTTCTTTGTTTGTATTAATTAAAAAATACAAATAGGTTTATGCTTGATTGAAAATTATATTTTTTAATAAGGTTTTGTGGTTATGAAGATATTGATAATTATTGATTTTATGTATAATTTAGTTTTGAGGATGAGTATATGTATTTAAAAAGATTAGATAGGTTTGCTAATTTTTTAGTGGAGATTATTGAGAGATATTTAACTTATAGGAAGAAAAGGAAGTATTTTTATAAACTTAAAGCTAAAAGGCGAGGCTTTATGTTTAACTTTGTACTTGAACTTTTGGGTGCTTCAATTTTTGTTTTGGGAGTAAATCAGTATTTTTTACAAGCATATAGAATTCCATCGGGATCAATGGAAAATACCCTTCAGATTGGAGACTTGTTATTTGTGGATAAATTTTCTTATGGACCTGAACTTTTGCCGGGAGTATTTAAAATAGATGGAATCAAAGAACCAGCTGAAGCAGAGATTGTGATTTTTGAAAATGTTGAATATAAATCAAAAGGGCTTTTTTTTGATATTTTGCATAGATTACTTTATATGTTGACTTTCAGTTTTATTGATCTTGATAGAGATGAAAATGGAAATCCTAGTGTTAGATTCCTTGTCAAAAGGGCGTTGTTTGCAGATGGTAAGCTTGTAAGATTTCGAAATGGAACAGTGTTTGTTAAAAAGGAAGGAGAAGAAAGTTTTACAGAAGAAAATTCTTATAAAGCTGCATTAGGATATAATTTTGGTATTAAGAAGCTCATAGAAGATTCAGATTATAAAGTTTATGATAATCTTGCTATGTTTATTGCATTAAATCAATTAAGTGTTAATCTAGAGAATATATCCGATTTTTCATTTTTTAATGTTAGGGAAGTTGATAGATTTGAAGTTGAAAGATTGGAATATCGTTATTTGGTGGCTTTTATGCCATATGTTGATTATTACATGGAGAAGGCAATAATGAGAGATTATGGGATATATGTGCCTTATGGGTATGTATTGCCTGTTGGGGATAATAGAGATAATTCTTATGATGGTAGATTTTTTGGTGTCATAGATAAAAATAAGATTCTTGGTAAAGCTTTTTTTATGTATTTCCCTTTTTCTAGAATAGGTTTGATTTAAATATGGCAATGTATTTAACTTTCGAACAAAGACTTTTAAGAGAAAAGAGGAGGCAAAAGCTTTTTAAGATTATTTTATTGTTTTTGATATTAAATTATATTTTTACAAAATTTGTTTTACAAATTTTTACTTTTCAAGGTGATGAAATGTTGCCTTTAATAACAAAGAATAATAGTTTGATTTTTGTTTCAAAATATATACGATCTTTTTTTATTCCTTTAAAAGTGAATGATATTGTGCTTTATGAAGATTTAAGTTTAAGGGAAAATTTTATTTTAAATTTTTTCAGGGATTCATTTTTTTTAAAAAAAATTTTTAATACCAAAAATTATAAAATTGCAAAAATAGTTGCTATTCAAGGAGATGTGGTTTATGTGAAGAGTTTTGATGTCTTGGTTCATAGAAAAGCTAATAATTCTTATTATTTGAATGGCAACCTGATGAGTGGTT
The DNA here is from genome assembly GCF_023035795.1 of Borrelia nietonii YOR. Taxonomy (NCBI): domain Bacteria; kingdom Pseudomonadati; phylum Spirochaetota; class Spirochaetia; order Spirochaetales; family Borreliaceae; genus Borrelia; species Borrelia nietonii. The sequence continues at coordinate 27,806 of NZ_CP073148.1, read as the reverse complement.
ATAGATTAAATGATTTTTTTAACTCTAATGAAGTAATTAAGTGTTTTGCTTTAAAGAAAAATGAATTTTTTCTATTAAATGAGAATTTAAAGATTTTAAATGATTCTAGAGTATTTGGGCCTGTTAAGCAATCCCGTATTTTGTCTTTCTTAGTATTGAGGATAATGGATTATAAAATTGTTAAATAAGATTTTTGTTGATGCTGATTCTTGTAATTTAGAGATAATAAAATTTTTACAAAATTTTGTGTTAAATAGAAATGCGGAGCTTATTTTAGTTGCAAATAAGCATTTAAATTTAAAGATGTCAAAAAATGCTTATGTTAAAGTTGTAAGTGATGTTGATTCTTCTATTTTAGAATTAGTTGATAAGAATAGTATGGTGGTTACCAGGGACATAGTATTTGTTAAAAACTTATTGGATTTGCAAATTAAAGTTATGAATGATGAGGGTCAAGTTTTTGATATAAATAATATAAATTATTTATATTTCAGATCTAAATTAAATATTAATTTAGGCATTAAAGTTAAAAAATCCTTTCATAAAGAAGTTAATAGAGTGCGGTATTCAAATTTTGCAATGAATTTTCATCGTTTATTCTTTAGTTAGTTTTTTATTTTCAATTTTCCATAATCCTTTCCCTTGGGTTAGTATATAAATTGTTTCATTTGATATGGGTATAATATCATTAAGTCTTGTTTTACTTAATTGTGAACCATTGTAAGAACCTGGCAATACAGATTGTGAAGGTGGTTGCAGAGCAAACGTATTTTTATCTTTTATAAGTTCTACAAATCCATTATTGCTTCCGATAAGTATTGTTCCATTAACTTCTCTTGCAAAGTATGCAATAAATTCTCCTATTCCATCGCGATTAAATATTGGCTCTTTGTAGTTATTTGTGCTTGAGTATATTTTGAATTTGTTATCCGGTGTATCATGCTCTCTTCCAGTGAGTACCAGTGTTTCTGTGGTCCCACGGATGCTTGTTTCTATTATTGCCATTATTTCATTTGTTGAGTTAACATTTATAAATCCGCCACCATTTAGTTGCCAAATTTTTGCAAATCTTCCAGTAATTAAATTATTGTTATTTGATATTTGATAAAATTTATCATTATTGGTTGTGCCGTTGGGAGTTTGATCGATTCCATTTATATTTAGAATAATTTGATTACCATTTTCTCCTAATGCTAGAATATAAGCTGCAGTAATATTATTTTTACCTATTGATTTTAAGAATTTAATTGGAATTAAATTCTTTTGAAATTGAAATTTCCAATTGTTACCCTCAAGAGAGTAGAGTTCTAGTTGCCCATTTTTATTTTGAACTAATAAATATGTTGTTCCTGATATATTGACAAGATCAATTACAAATTCATAAGAGTTGCTAAAATTTACTCTTTCAATATTTCCATTTTCTTTTTTAAATAAATGCATAGCTGCGATATAAAGGGTATCATTGACTAATGAGATGCCACTTGGACTTGAGCTGTCTAAGATGTTATTATTGCTATTTATTTTTTGCAACTTGCTAAGCTGAGAAAAGATAGATTCACTTGAACATGATAGAACTAGTAGTGTTAATATTATTATTATAAATTTTGTAAAATATTTTTTATCCATATTTACCTACAATTTATTGATATTCACTATTACTGAGAGTGATATTAGTAAAAAATGTCCGGTTTTAGCCGAATTGCCAAATTCAAACATTGTCCACCATGCAGTTGTAATTCCTAAAGCCCATTGATAATTGAAATTCCATAAGATTCCAGAACCAATAGATATTACAGGCATTGCATCAAAAGTTCTTAAATTTGAGATACTATCACTTTTATCACCATAAGAGCTTAAAGAAAATCCTATATTTGAAAATATGGGTATTTGAAGGATCTCGCCTATGTCAAAGATATAGGTTGTTAAGAATGTGATAGGCACTGTACTGAATGTTTTACCTATACCAGAATCAGGATTTAATAAGTTAAATGAATGATTGATGTCAAAATTAAATAGGTATCTAAGTTCGAAACCTATAGCTAAATTGCTTAGGATATGATATCTATATTTAAGTGCTCCAATTCCTCCTGGGTATAGATTTGAAGAGGAGACGCTTGATAAATCATTGTAAAAAAGGGGAATTCCTAAGCTTAAGTCTACTTCCATAATAGAATTTCCTTTTCTATCAATTGAATATGCTTCAATTCTTTTCACATTTGTATGCAACAAGAATAGTAAGGTGAGTACGATTAAAAGATTCTTTTTCATTATTCTCCATATTTTAAGAAACTCTTTATTTAAAAGTTATTATATTGAAAAACGGGTTTTATTACAATTAAATTTTTGTGTGAGTCCATCTTTATTTATGCTTATAATACAAGTATAGTATAATGTATGATGTTTTTGATCTAAATAGGTGGAGGGTTTATATTTGAATCATGTTTTTGATGGTAAACTTTTTGCAAATCAATATTATTTGTTATTGAAAGAGTTTTTAGTACATCATGATTTAGTAAATAAAATTTCTTTAAAAGTGATTTTGGCAAATGATAACCCTGCAAGTAAACTTTATGTTGCTGTTAAAGAAAGAGTATCTGGAGAGATTGGTATTAATTTTCATGTTATTAAATTAGATGGGAGTTCAGGACAAGATAATATTTTGCAATTGATTGAGGCTGAAAATGTAAATGAAGATACTGATGGAATTATTGTTCAGTTGCCCCTTGCTAATGCAATAGATGTAAATATGGTTTTAAACAGTATAGTCAGTATAAAGGATGTAGATGGACTTTCTGCTATTAACTTGGGTAAGTTGATTTTAGGCGATAGGACAGGATTTATTCCTTGTACAGCCCTTGCTGTTTTGAAGGTTTTATTTGATAAGGGAATAAAAATCTCTGGTAAGACTGTTGTTGTTGTTGGAAGAAGTTCTCTTGTTGGGAGGCCTCTTTCTATCTTGCTTTCCTGCAAACCCTATGATGCAACTGTGATTACTTGTCATAGTAAAAGTATTAATTTAGATGCTTATGTAAGACAAGCAGATATTATTATTTCTGCTGTTGGGAAACCTAAATTAATAAATGCTAGCATGATTGCTGGACATCCTTATGTTATTGATATTGGTATTTCTAGGGTAGATGTTGATGGTAATGATGTTCTTGTAGGAGATGTTGATTTTGAATCAATTAAAGAAAATGTTAAATTCATTACTCCTGTAGTAGGTGGAATTGGTCCTGTTACAGTTCTTATGTTGATGTTTAATACAATTAAGGCACATCTAATTAGACATAATAAGTTTGATGTCTTAGAAAAGTTAGTAAAGTTGGTGGAGGTTTGAATGTCTGGTCATAGTAAATGGTCAACTATCAAGAGAAAAAAAGGTGTTCTTGATGCTAAGAGAAATAAGATTTTTACTAAATTAATTCGTGAGATAAGTATTGCTGCCAAGATGGGTGGAGGTGAGATTGATTCTAATCCTAGGTTACGACTTGCTATTAATAAAGCTAGAGTTTCTAATATGCCTAAAGATAATATTGAAAAAGCAATAAAGAAGGGCATTGGGGATAATACAGGCGCTGAATATTTTGAGCTTACTTATGAGGCTTATGCACCTTATGGTGTAGCTTTGATAATTAAGTGTTTAACTGATAATAAAAATAGAACGGCAAGTGAGGTACGCAGTGTTCTCTCAAAGAATGGTGCTTCTCTTGGAGCTCCAGGTTCTGTATCTTATATGTTTCACAAAAAAGGATTAATTTCGTATAGTTTAGATAAATATTCTGAAGATGAAATAATGGAGCTTGCATTAGAAGCAGGTGCAGAAGATATTTATAGTGAAGGTTCTCAGATAGAGGTTATAACAAGTGCTGAAACTTTTGAAGCTATTTCGTCTGTTTTAAGAACTAAGTTTGAGGAAGATATTGCAGAGATTGCTCTTCTTCCTGAAAATAAGATTTCTTTAAATAAGGAACAAATGGATAAAGTCCTTGCTCTTATTGAAAAATTAGAAGATTTTGATGATGTTCAAGAAGTTGTGCATAATTTAGAAATTATTGATTAGATTGATTAGTTTGCCATGGAGGTTTTTCTAAAATTGAGTATGAGAAGAATATTAGGTATTGATCCTGGTCTTGCAAATGTTGGATGGGGAATTTAGATATTGAAGAGTAGGTATATGTATGTTCAAGATGGAGCTGTCATAATTGATTCTTTTATGTCTTTGAAAGATATGCCAGAATCAATTTTTGATGAGATTATTCTTATTATTGATAAGTTTAAATCTGATGTTGCAAGCATTGAAGATATTTCTTTTGCTAAGAATAAGAATATTTTTATGAGTACACCTTACTATAAGTCAAAAATTCAATTTTTGGATTTGGTAGGATTGCAAAAGTACAAGTAAAATACGCTATTCGTGTTTTACTTGGAATGAGATCTGATTTTATTTTTACTAGTGATTATAGTAGTAATTCACTGGTCCTTGTAATTTGTCATGGTAATCATCAACCATAGAATGCTTTTAGGGTTTTTCCAAGTTATCTTGAGAAGAAAATTAAATTATTGCAGTAACTAGTTTAGAGCTTTGATCCTAAATTTATTTGTTATTAGTTACTTTATACCTTATTTTTATTGGTAGAAATAAGGTAAGCCTTAATTTTTATGTATTATAATTTAATTCTATGATCAATAAAATTTATGGTAAAATTATAGAGAAAAGAGAATCTAGTATTGTCATTGTAGCACTTCCCTTTGAATTTGAGGTTTTGGTTAGTTCTTTTTGTAATGCAGAATTGAGGTTGCTGGAGGATGTTGAAATATTAACTTATCTTCATCTTCGAGAAGATGAAATTAAACTTTTTGGGTTTTTAAATGCATCAGAGAGAGAAGTTTTTGAAGAACTTATTAGTGTTGATGGAATAGGACCAAGAGCGGCTCTACGGATGTTATCTGGAATGAAATATGATGAGTTTAGAGATGCAATTGAAAGGGAAGATGTTAAGCGTATTTCTACAGTCAAAGGCATTGGAAATAAAGTAGCGGGCAAAATATTTTTAAAACTTAGAGGAAAACTTGTTAAAGTTGATGAGTTAACCTCAAGTGTATTTAAATTTAAAGATCTTGAACAGTCAATTGTTAATATGGGTTTTGATAGAAAATTGGTTGTAGCTACTATCAAGGAAATTATGCTTATTGATGAATTTTTAATGTTAAGAGAAGTTGAGCAAGAACAGTTTTTATTTAGAGAAACTTTAAAAAGGCTTTCAGGTTAGATTTTGGGTTTTTAGAGGCTTATAGCAGTGTTTAGTAAAGAGAGAGAGGGATTAGATGAATTTAGAAGAGGGAGCTAAGCTTCTAAATTCTGACAAAAATTTTCTGTATGATAGGAATGAAAGTGAGCTTAGACCAAAGTTCCTTAGAGATTTTGCAGGACAATCTCACATTAAGGAAAATTTAAATATTTTTATAAAGGCATCTAGAGATAGAAATGAAGCACTTGATCATGTTTTTTTAAGTGGTCCTCCAGGGCTTGGGAAGACTACTCTGGCTAGTATTATTGCTGTTGAAATGAATACTACAATTAAGGTGACTTCAGCTCCAGCTCTTGATAAGCCAAAGGATATTGTTGGTATTTTAACGACTCTTGATGATAAGAGTATTTTATTTATTGATGAGATGCACAGGCTTAAGCCTGTAATAGAAGAGATGCTTTATATTGCAATGGAAGATTATAAGATAGACTGGATAATTGGACAAGGTCCTGCTGCAAGGACTGTAAGAATGCCAATTCCTAAATTCACTTTAATTGGTGCTACTACAAAGCCTGGAAAAGTGGCATCACCACTTTATGCGAGATTTGGGATTGTATCTAGATTTGAGCTTTATAGTGAAGATGAACTTGTGAAGATAATACAGAGAAATTCTATTATTTTAAATGTTAAATTTGAGGATAAAGCTGCCTGGCTTCTTGCAAAAAGCTCAAGGGGGACTCCTCGTGTAGCAAATAGGCTTTTAAGACGGATGAGAGATTTTGCGCAAGTTGGTGGTTATGATTTGATTACAGAGAATATTGTGAGTGATGGACTTGAAATGTTAAAAATTGATCATGAAGGACTTGATGAACAAGATAGAAATATTTTAAGGAGTTTAATACTGAAATTTAAAGGTGGACCTGTTGGTGTTGAAACTTTAGCAATTTCTGTTGGTGAGACAGCAGATTCTCTTGAGGATTTTTATGAACCTTATCTTATTCTCAAGGGTCTAATTGAGAGGACTAGCAGGGGGCGCAAGGCTACTGATTTTGCATATTGTCATTTAAATTTGAATAAAAATAATCATAATGATTTAGGTAGTGGACAGGATGGATACCAAGGAATTTTATTTTGATCTACCATATAATTTGATAGCACAATATCCAAGTGAGAAAAGAGGTTTATCAAGGTTAATGGTGTTAGATTCTGGCAAGCAAAAAATTTATCATAATGATTCAATAAACGATATATTTAAGTATATTGATAGCAATACTTTTTTGGTATTTAATGATTCAAGGGTTAGAAAATCGAGAATATATGCCAAAACGGATCATGGAGGTAGTGTTGAGTTTTTAATTTTAGATAGACTAACAGGAGATACATTTACATCTCTGATTTCTAAGTCTAAAAAACAAAGCATTGGCAGGGTTTATACGTTGCCTCAAGGTTTGTTGGCCCAAATAATATCAAAAGCAGGTAATGAATTTACTCTTAAATTTAATAAGTGTGTGGATGAATCTTATTTTGAACAGCATGGGCTTATTCCTTTGCCACCTTATATTAAGAGAAATTATGATAGAGAAGATGAGGATCGTTACCGAACAATTTATTCAAAATATATTGGTTCATCAGCATCAGCTACGGCAGGTCTGCATTTTAGTGAGGAACTGTTTTCTAAATTGGATGAAAAAAATATCGAATACGATTTTATTACACTTCATGTTGGGCTTGGGACCTTTCTTCCTGTTAGAACTAAGACAATAGAAGAGCATAAAATGCATTTTGAAAGTTTTTCAATAAAAGATTCTGTAGCTCTTAGACTTGAGGAGGCAAAGGCTTTAGGCAAAAAAATTTTGGCTGTTGGAACTACTACTCTTAGAGCATTAGAATCTGCTTATGATAAGCAAAGAGGGCTTATACGAGGTGATCAAAAAACCAATCTTTTTATTTATCCAGGGAAGGGGTATGAATTTAAGTTTATTGATATGCTTTTTACGAATTTTCACACGCCAGAATCAACCCTTTTAATGTTAGTGTCTTCATTTGGTGGTAAAGATTTTGTATTTACTGCTTATAGAGAAGCTGTAAAAATGAATTATAAATTTTTCTCTTATGGTGATGCTACTTTATTTTTAAATCATATATAGAATATATGGATATTAATGATTAATTATTTTACTATTTAATAATAATTTAGATACATCTTGAAAGGAGAAGGTATATGATGTCAGTTTTTCAAAAAGAAAGATATAAATATACTCCAAAATTGCCTAAAATTTTAGAAAATGATTTTCAAAATATTGGTGTGGTTTTTGGGGAAAAAACAGAAGCCCTTGGAGATAGAGATGCTTTAAGAGAAATTTTTAAAAATACTTATGGTCTTCCAGTTGTAAATTTTACTCAAGGTTTTTCAAATGTGGATTTTACAAAAGTTTTAAATGTGGGGGTAATTCTCTCAGGTGGACCTGCTCCTGGAGGACATAATGTTGTTGCTGGAATTTTTGATGCGATAAAAAAGTCTAATCCAAATTCAAAGATTTTTGGGTTTAAAGGTGGACCTTCAGGTTTACTAGATGATAAAAAGATTGAAATTACGCAAGATTTAATAGATTCTTACAGAAATACTGGAGGTTTTGATATTGTATCTTCTGGTCGAACTAAAATAGAAACCGATGCTCAGTATGATCAGGTTTTGTCAGTTGTACTTAAGAATAATCTTAATGCTCTTATTGTTATTGGTGGGGATGATTCAAATACTAATGCAGCCTTATTGGCAGAGTTTTTTAAGAAAAAACATCATGATATTCAAGTTATTGGTGTTCCAAAAACAATTGATGCTGATTTGAGAAATGAGCATATTCAGATTTCATTTGGATTTGATTCTGCTACTAAGACTTATTCTGAAATGATAGGCAATTTATGTCGTGATGCTATGTCAACTAGGAAATATTGGCATTTTGTGAAACTTATGGGAAGGAGTGCATCTCATGTTGCTCTTGAATGTGCATTAAGGACCCATCCTAATATCTGCATTATATCTGAGGAAATTTTAGCAAAGAATAAAACTTTATCAGAACTTATTGGAGACATAACTTCTGTTGTATTAAATCGTTCTTTAAAAGGATATGATTTTGGTGTTATTATAGTTCCTGAAGGTGTTATTGAGTTCATTCCTGAAGTTAAATCTTTGATGAGTGAGTTGTGTAATATATTTGATAGTAATGAAGGTGAGTTTAAAGGATTAGATGTTGAGTCTATAAGAAAAATTTTTATCTCTAAACTTAGTGGGTATATGAGGGAAGTTTATGTATCTTTGCCTTTATTTATTCAAATTGAACTTGTAAATTCTGTATTGGAAAGAGATCCCCATGGTAACTTTAATGTGTCAAGAGTTCCTACTGAGAAGCTATTTATGGAAATGGTTAGTGTTAGGTTAGAAGGACTAAGAAAGCTTGGTGAATATAGTGGTAAATTTGTTCCCATTGATCATTTTTTTGGTTATGAGGGTAGAAGTGTTGCTCCTTCAAATTTTGATAGTGATTATTGTTATAGCTTGGGATATAATGCTGCTGTACTTGTTTTGAATGGCTTAACAGGTTATATGTCTAGTATTAAGAACTTAAATAAAAATGCTACTGAATGGCTTGCAGGTGGAGTACCTTTAACAATGATGATGAATATGGAAGAGAGATATGGTATTTCAAAACCTGTTATTAAAAAGGCCCTTGTTGATTTGAATGGGGCACCTTTTAATGAGTTTGTAAAGAATCGTGAAGAATGGGCAGTAAATAATCTATATGTTTTCCCAGGCCCTATTCAATATTTTGGCGTTTCTGAGCTTGTTGATGAGATAACCTTGACATTGAAATTAGAATTGGAAAATTAAAGTATTGATAATGATTAGGTTTTTGCTCTTGTTTTTTAACGTTTTTATTCTTTATTCAAATTCTTTAGATCATTCTAAATTTGATTTTAAGTATTTGAATTTAAATTACAAATTTTCGCTGCGAGATAATATTTCCTCCAGCGAAAATAATATTAATTTTGGTAATGAAGTTTTTGTGAGGCTTGAATCTAATGATGATTTTCTTTATAAAGATATTCAGGAAAATGAGAATTTAAACGTAGAAAAGACTATTAATTCTAATTGGGGTAGAAAAGTATTTAGGTTCTCAGCAATAAGCATTGGAGCTTTTCCCATAGCTTTATTTGTAGGCTTGTTTTGTTTTGATTTGTCTTATTATTTTAATAATAATATGTATGGGAAAGATTTTCCATATCCTTTTTCAAGCGGTCTTGAGCTTTCAAAAGAGGAAACTTTTAAGAAGTTTGTGATCTCGACATCAGCTGGGTTGGCAATATCTTTAATAATTGCTTTGATTGATTGTTTTATTTATTAGATGAAAAAGCTTCAAAAAGAGTTTATTGTAAGGAAATATTCTCAAAGATTAGATATTTATTTATCTGAAAATTTGTGTTTTTTTACTAGAAGTCAAATTAAAAAAAGAGAAGTAAAAGCTTTTAAATATAATGATGGTGTTTTTGTTTCAATAAAGTTGTCAAAACCTGTTTTTGTGGATGACAGAATATTAATAAAGTTTAATGAAGAAGTTGATTTAAAGGAATATGTAATGCCCTTGGATTTGCCCATTAGTATTCTTTATGAGGATATAAATGTCATTGTTGTGGATAAACCCCAAGGCATTTTAAGTCATCCTGGTATATCTAACTTAGATAATACTGTTGTAAATTTTCTTTTAAATCATATCTCGAGCTTAAGGGATAGTTTTCAAGAGGATAAAATTAGACCCGGAATTGTGCACCGGTTAGATAAGGAAACATCTGGTGTAATGATTTGTGCTAAAAATTTGACAACTTTAAATTTTTTGTCTAAACAGTTTAAAGAAAGATTTGTTAAGAAAGTTTATATTGCAGTTGTTAAAGGCAATTTTAAAATTGATTTTGGTATCATTGAGACTTTTATAGATAGAGATAGATATGATAGGAAAAGATTTAGCGTGTATGAAAATAGAGGTAAGAGGGCATTAACTGAGTATAAAGTATTAGCTAATATGGGAAATTATTCCTTAGTGGCTTTAAAGCCTAAAACAGGGCGTACGCATCAATTGAGAGTTCATATGAAGCATTTAAATCATCCAATATTAGGGGATAGTATTTACACTAGACCAGATAAAGTGTTTAAAGAAATGTCTTTGATGCTCCATGCTTTCAAACTTGAAATCAATATTAAAGAAGGTTCTTTGAAAAAATTTATTTCAACATTTCCACAAAGATTCATTGATTTTTTGTCGATCTTTTATGATAAAGAGACATTAAGTCTGTTTGTTAATGATTTTATTGTTTTTTTAGATAAGTTTTAAGTTGCAATATCGTTTTTATTTGTAATTGGTTCAATAATTTTTTTTCCACCAGTTATTTCATTTGTGTTAAGTACTGTAATAAAGCAGTTAGGGTCAACTTTTTGAGAAATATATTTAATTCTGGACATACGCATTGTGGGAACTACTATAAAAACTATAGTCTTATCGTTTCCAGCCCAAGCGCCTTTTCCCTCAAGTAGTGTAGCTGCTACTTTTAATTTATTGGTAATTAAATAAGATATTTCTTTTCCTTTATCTGAGATAATAAGGATTGCTTTTTGATTACCAAATCCTGTACTTGTTTTATCTGTCATTATAGCTGTTACAAATGAAGCAATTAGGGTATAAAGAGCAATTTCAATATTGAAAAAGGCCGCTGCAATTAATAATACTGCAAGGTTAAAGAGAAAATTTGTAGTTCCAATGCTAATTGAATATTTTTCTTTAATTATCATAGAGATGATATCTGTACCGCCTGAGGATCCTTTTGCTTTAAATATTAGACCAAGTCCAAGACCTGATATGAGACCTGCAAGAATTGATACAAGTATCATATCATTCATTTGCATTTTGTATTGCAAGAATTGTGAATAATTGACCATTAGAGAATATAAAGCCATTGCGATCCAGCTTTGAATTACAAATGTTATATTTAGAAATTTGATTCCAATAATGAATAATGGAATATTTAATATGAATATTGTAAGTCCTAGGTTAAAGCTTAAGAGGTAATGCAGCATAAGTGCAATTCCCGCAATACCACCACTTAAGAGTCCATGCGGTATGTATAAAATGTTTGTAGATATTGCCATTAAAAGCGAACCAGTTGTTATTTGTAATGTGCTAATTAGTATTAGTTTTGGATCTTTGAGGGTATTTTTAAGTTGTTTTCTAAGTATTTTTAATATAAAAAATTTAATCTTTTGCTTTATTCTAGTCCATTTATTCCTTTTTTTCTTCATTCTTTTGTTACTTACTCTTTAGCATAAAATCATTGATTCACTTGAATTTTACATTAATTTTACTAAAAAACAATTCAATTTTGTTGCAATTATTTCTTTTTTTTTGATATTATTGTCTTATAAAAGATATGATAGTTAGTTATATAAAACTTATATGCTTAATAGTTTTTCTTTTTTTCTATATTTGGTTTTTTATTATTTTAAAGATGAAAAGAACTAATGTGGCTTTGCTAGAGAAAATTAAAAATGGTGCAAAAATATTAGATATTAGATCTCCTAAGGAATATAATAAGTCTCATTATGCAAAGGCAATTAATATTCCTTTCAAGAATTTATTTGCTAAAAAAGATAAGTTAGGTAGTGTTGAAACCCAAATAATAATTTATGGTAAAAGTTTTAACAAATCTTTTTAAGCTGAGAAGATTTTAAAAGGATTAGGGTTTAAAAATATATTTGTTGCAGGAACGTTAAAGAATATGCCTAAATTGCCTGGATCTAAAGAAGAGGTTAATGGTTAAGATTATTGGAATAGCTGGTGGATCTGGAAGTGGGAAAACCACAATTGTTAATAAAATTAGTGAAGTTATTCCTGAGTTTGTTCTTATATCACAAGATAATTATTATAAGAGTGTCGGTGATTATGAATATGAATTTTTAGATGTTAATTTTGATCATCCAGATGCTTTTGATAACAATTTGTTTTATAAACAGTTAAAGAAAATAAAAGAAAATAAATTAATTCATATGCCTCTTTACGATTTTATTAATCATAGAAGAAAGGATGAAACCGTTGAGATAGTGCCAACCCCTGTTGTTATTGTTGAAGGTATTATGATTTTTGTTGAAGAACGAGTGCGCAATCTGATAGATTTAAAGATATATATTGATACGCCTAATGATATTAGATTTATTAGGAGACTTGAACGAGATATGTCTAAGAGGGGGCGTACATTGGAATCCGTTATTGAACAATATTTAAGTACTACTAGGGCAGGATATTATAGGTTCATTGAACCTACTAAGGAATATGCTGACCTTATTATTCCTGAAGGAGGGCATAATGATAAAGCTCTTTATGTCCTCTCGTCTTTCTTAAGGACTCTTGGGAAGGAGGGCGCAGATTTTTTTTAAAGCAGTGAAATTGGATAATAATCTATTTCAATATAGGTGTCCTTTGTTGATTTTACTTTTTCTTTTGTGCTGCGTATTAGCTTTTCAAGTAGGTTGAAGGATTTTGATAAATATATTATGTTATACCTATAGTATTTGGATATTTTTGACATAGGGGCTTTTGATGGGCCAAGATATTCGATTTCGTCATTTAATAATTCTTTAGATATTTCAAAAAATTCTAGACATTTATGTTTAGCAGCATCCTGTTTGTGGCTTCTAACTATTATCCTAATGATTTTTTTAAAGGGAGGATAATTTAATTCTTTGCGAATTTTTATTTCTTCTTTATAAAATTCTTCATATTTGCCCTCATATGCGTATTTTATAGCATAATAATCTGGGTTTTTTGTTTGGATAATAATTGTGTTATCGCTTTGGAATCTTGCAGCTCTTCCTAGTACTTGTGAAATTATTGCAAAAATTCTTTCACTGCTTCTAAAATCAGGAAGACCCATTCCAATATCTGCATTAATGATACCTAGTGTTTTGATCTCTTTAAAATTAAAACCTTTTGCAATAATTTGTGTTCCAATTAAGATATCTAATTGCCCATTTTCAAATGCATTGATTGATTGAATAATTTCTTTTTTATTAAGGTCAGAGTCTGTTCTTGCTATTCTTGCATTCGGTAGAAATTTTTTTAATTCTCTCTCAATGAATTGAATTCCATATGTTTTGTATATGATGTCTTGTGAGTTGCAATCAGGGCAATTGCTTATTATATTTGTTTTATAATTACAGTAATGACAAATGAGCTTGTTTTCGCTTTTATGGTAAGTTAAACTGAAAGAACAATTTGGACAGCAAATTATATATCCGCAGATATTGCATTCAAGTGTTTTTGAATATCCTCTTTTATTAATAAATATTAGTGCTTGTCTTTTATCAAGCAAACTTTTTTGTATGCTATAAAGCAATTCTGAAGATATTATTTGACGTTCTTTTTTCATGTCGATTATTTTAAGTTCTTTAAATGTTCTTTCAAAAAATTTATTTTTTAAAATCATTTTTTTTATCTGATTATTTTCCATAGCAAGATATGCTTCAAGTGATGGGGTTGCGCTTCCCATTATAAATTTGGCATTAAAGGTGCTTTGTAAAAAAAATCCTATATGTCTTGAGTGAAATCTTGGAGTGTTTTCAGATTTATATGTGTATTCGTGTTCTTCGTCCATTACTATTAATCCTAAATTTGTAAATGGCAACATTAATGCAGTCTTAACACCAATTATAATTAAGCTTTCCCCATTCTTGACTTTATTCCATATTAAGGCTTTATTTGAATTTGATACTTTTGAGTTATATTCATAAACTTTATTTGTGCTTAAATTTGATTTGATCCTTTTAATTATTTGGTAGCCCAAAGAAATTTCAGGAATTAAGAAAATTATTTGTTTTTCTTGTTCCAGATAGTTTGCGCATAGTTTGATAAATATTTCTGTTTTCCCAGAACCAGGAACCCCGAATAGGTAATATGTGTTTTGTGTATTTGATGCAATAATTTCTTTATAAATATTATTTTGTTCTTCATTTAGTTGAATGGGTAGTTTAGAGTTTAAATTTCCATTGTCATCATTTTTTATGCCTTTATTTGAAGTTGCAATTTTAGGTAATCCACAAAATAGAGTTTCTCCGAATCCAGAAAATGTTTTTTGACTAATCCAGCGTGCAAGATTAATGTTATGTTCTATTATTATTGCACGCTCGTCAATGACCCTTAATATATATTTTATTTTAAACGTAAAATCTTCCTTAAGGTCTTCCTTAGCATATCTTTTGATTATGATTCCAATTGTGTCTTTTCCATTAAAATTTGTTATTACTCTTATTCCTGTTTCTAATTTTAATTTGTACTTATAAAAAAAAAGTCTATTTATGGGAATATTAAACGCAATTTCATAGTAAAAATTGTTTTCCAAACTATCAACCATATTTTATTATGCCTTTTATGATTTTTAAATCTTGCCAGATTTCTTTCTTGAGTTCTGGATTTGTTACTTGACTTGTAGGAAGATATGTAAATACTATTGGAATTCCTTTAAAGTTTAATTCAAATCCCCTCACAATTTGAATTCTTAAGTTTTGATTTAAGAATAATTCTACTTCTTCACAAGCAAGAATTGCTTTAGGTTTTTGCTTGTTGATCTCTAAGGTTAGAGTATTAGAGTTATCTATTATTTTATAATTAAATATGTTAATACTCTCACACCATTTTTTTACTATTATCTCTGTATTTTGATTTAAATATTTTTTGTCTATATATACTATTAATAAATCTTTTTTGTCATTTTTGTTTATTTTATATTCTATTGATTTTATTAGGCTATTATTTGCTTTTATATTTTTTTGTTTTGTGTGTTTTAGAATTTTTATGTTTCTAGATTTTATTATTTTATTTTTGAGTTTTTTAAGCTCTTCTTGTTTGCTATAAATATTTCCCGATATATTATTTTCAAGTATTTTGAGAAGTATTAATTTTTTAAGCAGTTTGTTTTTATTCATAAAACACCTTATCTAGAAATAAAGCTTTTGCAGGTGCTGTTGTTCTTGTAAATTTTCTGTTTTTTGAGTTTAAAATTTTTTTAAAAGTGTCAATAGGTTCATTTTTTATCTCTATATCGATTATTGTCCCTACTATTGATCTTACCATTTTCCATAAAAATGAGGAGCCTATGATTTCAAAGATTATAAGCTTATTTTTTTTCTTAAATCTGGCAAAGTAAATTTCTTTTAATTTTGAATTTGTTTGGTCTCTTATGCATGAAAAGGTAGTAAAATCGTGTATTCCGATTAACATTTCAGCCATTTTATTTAGTCTGTTAATATTTAGTTTTTTCTTTACATAGTAAGCCTGATATTCTTCCCAAGGATAATGGTTTTCATTGTTGAGTATGTAATAGCTATATTTTCTTCTCTTGGCATTAAATCTAGGTTGAAATTCATTTGCTATATATTTTAATTTTATTATTCTAATATCTTTTCTTAAGAGAGAATTTATTGCTGTCTTTAGATTTTTAAGTTTAATATTTTTTTTTATATAAAAAGATATTATTTGTCCTCTTGCATGAACTCCTTTATCTGTTCTGCCTGCTGAATGGATTTTAATCTTTGTTTTACTTATTTTCTCTAATACCTTTTCAATTTCCCCTTGAATTGTTGGTTTTGTTGGTTGGATTTGAAATCCATAATATAGTGAACCATCATATGCTATTTCTGCAAGTATTTTTTTCATTTATTTGAAAGTTTTTATTTCGTTTGAGATTTTAAAATAAACTTCTTTTATTTTATCCAAAAGTATTGAGGGTTTTTCTTTTGATGATTTTCCCATTCCGGCTATTTTAGAAAGTAAAGTTTTTATGCCGACTAATTGATTGTATCTGTATTGTTTATCTTCTTTATTTCCATAAAAATATTCTAGCAGACTTGATAGGTATAAAACACTGTCGTATCCGTAATTTTTATCTGTATCAGGACCGAACACTGTTTCAGCATTAATTGGCTCTGAATTGTCTTGCTCTTTTTCAATTGTTAGTTTATAGAGATATGCTGCTTTATGATAAAATATTTTTTGCAAATAGTTATAATTTTGGTTTGGATGATCCTTGTCTAGATCTTCAAATATCCAGGCCGTTCTTATTGCACATTTTGCTTGATTGAGAGTTGGATTATGGGTTTTATCGAGATGTTCATAGCACATTATGGCAAGGATATAACTAGCAGCTCCTTCCTGAAGTCTTCTTGGTTCATCAAAGTTTAGGTTATCTTCGAAAATTGATTTTATGTCTTTGCGTTTACCAGTGCTGTTTATTAAAAGTTGTTTTATTTTATTATTAATAAGTTCTATTGCATTAAACTCGTTTGGGAAAGCAGCCAGATAACAATTAGGACATACTGTTATTGAATATATCCTGGGGTAGATATTGCCATATTTTTCATTTTTTATATACTCTCTCTTTAAATCAACTTTTAACTCTCCAGATATTAGTCGGCCGCTTCCTGTTAATAGTTCTTCTTTCCTAAATTTGTATTTGCATAAAGGACATTCAATTTCGTATTTTGTAAAATATGATATCTTACTCATAAATTAATCTTCTACTATTACAAATGCAATAGCATACTCCCTTTCATGTGAAATTGTCAAATATAATTTTAGATTCATTTGTTCAATCAAGACTTTGATATCATTGTGTAATTGGAATATTATGTTGCCCTTTGGCAAGTTTATTATTTCAATATCTTTAAGTGAATATTTTATTTTGGTATTTATTAATGGGCTTAGCGCCTTGATTAATGATTCCTTTGCTGAAAACTTACCAGCTAGACTTTCTAAAATCCCTTTTCCTTTCATTTCTAAGTTTTCAATTTCTCTTTGTGTAAAAAATCTATTTAATTTTTTTCTATTCTGTAAAAAACTATTAAACCTTGTGACCTTTATTATATCACATCCTATTGATTTCGTCATTTTATTGCTCGGTTGAGATTATTTCGACCCTTATTGTTTTGGGTTCATATTCATACACTTCTATACCATTAGTATTATTTTTAAGTATTATGTCTGTGTTGACATTGTAAATACCAGGAATTTCAATTTGACTTAAATCTAGAGTGAGATTAATATCTTTGTTAGCTATATGCATTTTAATTATCTTCTCTGAGAGCCCGCTTTTTATCTTAATAAACGTCTCATTTTCTGGATCTAAGATTTTTTCTTGATTTTTTATTGCAAGTCCGTCTTTTAAGTTATTGAAAATTAAATTAGGATTTTTTATTGTTGTCTGTATATATTTTTTGCCTAGCGTAATGTTGACTATTACGTGGTTTTTGTCAAGTGTTATGAGTGGGTCTGGAGAAACTACTTCAAGATGTTCTGAAATAAATACAGTGCTTATATCAAATTCTTTTATTTTGGTTTTGATTGAGTTTATTGTTTTTATAACTTTTTCAGGACCATGTATTGTTAATTTTTCAGGTACTATATTATATTTAGCAATGAAATATTCTCCTTTGCCCTCTTTTTCAAGTAGTTTAAATTTGGGTTCAACTTTGACTAATTTTGAAATTTTTTTGTCTAAGGTTAGTGCAATTTTGTTTTTTGAAAGCTTATATTCAACAATAGGTATGGGATTAAAATTTTTGATCTTTATTGGTAGTTCGTATTTCCCTGCTTCTTTTATGTTGTTAGCCTCAACTAATAGAGCTATTCGATCAAGGTCTAAATATTTTAAGTCTTTTTTATTAATTTTGACTGTAAGTAATATTTTGTTAATATCAGGCATTTTGCCTAGTGTAACTTCATCTTCTAATAAAATATTGAATTTTTTTTCTATTGTAATTGATTCTATGCTATTAAAGTAAAATGTCGTGAACATAATAATGGCTATTAGGATAGATATAGCTTTATTGTGCCAATCTTCAAATAATAATTTCATTATACGTATAAGTTTTTTAGTTATAATCATTCTTCATTCTATTAATGCAAGATTTAGTTTTTTTTTGATTTCATTTAAGCTTAAATTATATTCTAATTTTCCATTTTGTGTGAGTGAAATAGAACCAGTTTCTTCGGATGTTATTATTGTTATTGCATCTGAACTTTCAGAAATTCCAAGACCTGCTCTGTGTCTTGTTCCAAAAGTTTTGCTGATAGATTCGACATTAGATAGTGGTAGAAAAGAACCAGCATAGACTATTTTGTTATTGCTAATTATGACTGCTCCATCATGTAAAGGTGTTTCATAGTCAAAAATTGATATTAAGATTTCATTAGATACGATGGAATCTAATTTTATGCCTTTATTTATTATTTGTTCTAATTGTATTTTTTTTTCTATGCAGATTAAGCTGCCAGATTTATTTTCTGATAAATGCTTGATTGCTTTTATTATCTCAGCAATAGTTTTAGTGGTTTCTTCTTTGTTGTTTGCAAGTTTAAAAGATAAATTAAAATTTCCGATTTGCATAATTATTTTTTTTATTTCTTGATTAAATAGTAT
This sequence comes from Borrelia nietonii YOR, assembly GCF_023035795.1. Lineage (NCBI taxonomy): Bacteria > Pseudomonadati > Spirochaetota > Spirochaetia > Spirochaetales > Borreliaceae > Borrelia > Borrelia nietonii. The sequence goes on along the minus strand of NZ_CP073148.1, from coordinate 9,048 downwards.
AAGCATTGCAATAGGCAGTATGTTTGCGATGTAATTTAATAGCCAATTTATTGTGTATAAGTTAAAATAGTAAGATACGATACCGATGGATGTAATGATGATCATTCCTTTGAGTAAGTTTACAGAATAAGAATTAATCACGTTTTTATAGATATAATAAACTAAGATGCTGATTAGACTTACATCTAATACTCTAGAGAAAATATCTTTTATTTGATTTATACTACCCATATCTATCATAAGCATTTTTATTTAATTTTTATAATATTGTTTTACTATACACAGTATATTGAATATATTCATAGTTATATATATATTTTAATACAAGTTAATGTTAATTTAAATTTATTTTTTGTTTATGGGTAAAAAAGAAAAGATTATAGCTTTAATATTTGATTTTGATGACACTTTAATTTATGGTAATATGCAACAGGTGCTTTTTGATGAGTATAATGTTGATGCTAGATTATTTTGGGATGAAGTTGAGAATTTATTTATTACGTATAACAAGAATTATTGTAATCTCATTGCTAATGAGATGATATATTTGTCACATTTTTTAACATATGTGAGAGAAGGTATTTTCAAAGGATTAAATAATAAGGTATTGTTTGAATTGGGGTCGAAATTAAAATTTTTTGAAGGTGTGATTGATTTGTTTAAAGAAATAAATGAAATGAATAGGAGTTTAAAGGAATCAGATACAGTAATAAATATTTATATTGTGTCGAGTGGTTTTAGGCAGATGATTTTGGGGAGTAGCATAGCCCCTTATGTTACTAAAGTGTGGGCATGTGAATTTATAGATACATACCTTATGCCTTATTATCAGAATTTAGATAATAAATTTTCAGAAAATAGTATTTTAAGTAGCGTATGTTATTTCGTGGATCATACAATAAAAACCCGGGTAATTTTTGAGCTAAATAAGGGATCTTATGATAAAATTAATGAGAGGATTCCAAAAAGTAGAAGAGAGATTCCTTTCAAGAATATGTTTTATATTGCAGATGGTTTTAATGATATTCCAGCCTTTGAAATTTTGAATAACAATTTAAATCATTATAAAAATACATTAACGGTTTATTATGGGAATGATGAGAATGCTAAGAGGTTGGTTAAAGAGAGAAGGGTAGGGGATTTGGCTGAAGCCAATTATCATAAGGGAACTAAGTTATATAATTGGATAATGGAAAAAATTCATTTAAGTATATGAATTGCTTTCAAATTTTGATAAATATTTTTGAGTTTACGTGTTGGCGCTGCTTTTAAGTAAATTTAGTAATAATTAAAATTCAAATATATTAAGGGGGATTGAGATGTCTTTAGAGCTAAAACCAACTGATAGGTTAAAGTTTGTTAAACTTCAATCTGTTTTTTATATTATAGCTTTGATTATAATGTTAATTGCTATTTTAAAAATAGCACAAACAGTATTTAAACCTTTAGCTATTGCGGTGGTTCTTGGATTTTTGGTATATCCCATTTATACGTTTTTTAAGAAACTCAAGATACCAAGGGTTTTAATAGTTTTTGTGATTTTTTTTGTTCTTTTTTCATTTTCTTATTTAGTGTTTAGTTTTGTTTATTATAGTGTTACAATTTTAATTGAGCAATTGCCTTATTATCAAAGACAATTAATTTTTATTATGGTAGATATTCTTGAAAAATATAAGTTAGATAGTGCTATTATTAGCAATATAGATTTTTCTAAATATATATATCCTTTTTTAACACGGATATCTAATGAGATTATTGGATTTGCAAGTAGTTTGGTAGTGTTATTTTTATTGTTGTATTTTCTATTATCAGAAATACATATTTTTGACATAAAGGTTAAGAATGCTTTTAAAGAGTCTGTTTCAAGTATGTTTATTGAGGCTTTAAGTACGATAAATAATCAAATTAGTAAATATTTGGGGATAAAGGTCTTTGTTAGTTTTCTGACAGGGTTTTTAGTGTTTATAGGTTTGAAGTTATTTGGGCAAGATTTTCCTCGTGTATGGGCCGTGCTTACATTTGTGTTCAATTTTATTCCAAGTATAGGTTCAATATTAGCAGTTTTTTTTATTGTGATAGCCGCTTTAGTGCAGTTTTATCCTAATTTAGATTTGGTGCTTTATATATTTATATATAATACTTTTGTTCAAATGTTGATTGGGAATATTCTTGAACCTAAGATGCAAGGGCATAGGCTTGATCTCTCTCCTTTTTTACTGCTTTGTTTTCTTTTCTTTTGGGGATGGCTTTGGGGTATAGTGGGACTTTTAATAGCCTATCCTTTTACAGTTATTATAAAAGTAATAGTAGATAATATAGAATGTTTAAAACCTTTTTCTGTGTTTTTAAGTGGTTCAAAGATCTTAAGTGTTGATAATGTAGAGAGCAAGGAGAGTTAAATTTGCAGAAGAGAGTTATGCTTACAGGAGACAGGCCTACAGGTTTTCTTCATTTAGGACATTATGTTGGTTCTATTGTTAATAGATTAAAGTATCAGGAAGAATATGAGACTTATATTATTATAGCAGATTTGCATACTCTTACTACAAAGCCAGATTTAAAGAGCATTAGTGAAATACCTGTTAATGTTAGAGAAATGGTTTTGGATTATCTAGCTTGTGGAATTAACCCTGAAAAAGTTAATATCTATTTGCAATCAGCTATACCTGAGCTTTTAGAGTTAAATTTAATACTCTCAATGATTGTTATGGTTAATCGTTTGCAAAGGATTCCTAGTATAAAGGACATGAGTGTTGCAGCTGGACTATCTGAGGTTCCTTATGGACTTTTAGGTTATCCTGTTCTTATGAGTGCAGATATTTTAATGGCAAAGGCTAATTTAGTTCCAGTTGGACGTGATAATGAGTCCCATGTTGAACTTGCAAGAGAACTTGCAAGGAGATTCAATTATCTTTATGGAGATAATTTTTTTCCAATTCCTGAAGCTATCTTTACAGATTCTCAGGCTCTTGTGGGAATTGATGGTAAGACTAAGATGAGCAAGAGTCTTGGTAATGCAATATTTTTAAGTGATGATGAGAAATCATTGCACAAGAAGGTTATGTCTATGTTTACAGATCCAAAAAGGGTAAGAGCAGATATACCAGGAGAAGTTGATGGCAATCCTGTTTTTATTTATCATGATTTTTTTAATAGTAATCTTGATGAGCTTTGTGAGCTTAAGACTAGATATAAAAAAGGTACAATTGGAGATGTTGAAGTTAAAGAGAAACTTTTCAAGGTTTTAAATCAATTTTTAATGCCAATTAGAGAGAGAAGAGAATTTTTGAAAGCCAAAAAGGGTTATATTGATGAAGTGATATTTGAAGGTACAAATAAAACCAGAAAAGTTGCAGTAGAAGTTATAAGAAATGCTAAAAATTTAATGGGCATATCAAAGACGTGGAATGGAGTTAGGAGGAATGTAGAGAAGATTTTAAAAAGTAATTTAAATACGTAATTTATTGTAAACTTAATTATGATAAATCAGGTTGTTTGAGTTTTGTCATAATTAAGTTTATGTTAGTGAGTTGGCAGTGTGTATTAAATGTTTATGAAAATCTAAAAGGTCATATAGTAAGGCATTATATTCAGATTTGACCTCGCTTAGTACTCGAAATATTGGTTCTGTTTTTGAGCCCCGCATCCATAAACTTGCAATTATTTCATATTTGTTATTTTTAAATAAAACTTTAAGACCCCCTGAAGAATCACCTGTTCTATAGATGTTTTGTTTGATACCTTCATAATTGATAATTTCATAATTATGGATTGGTAATTTGTGCAAGACTGTATTATTGTTGAACTCTTTTTTTAATAATTTTTCGTAGTTGGATTTAAGTATTTCTTGATTTTCTACATTTATTTTAAGCATGGCTTTTTCTGATGATACTTCTACATTGCTATAAAAATTTATTGTCTTTAATATATCATCGATAGTATAGTGTTCGTTGTATGAATTATTAGATAGTTCACACCATATTTTGTAAATATTTTTGATTTTAAGCAGTTTTATGATACTAAAGAGTGTTGCTAGTGGGTCCCTTACTTTTGAGGGGTATGTGATATTTCCTCCATTTGATCCTTCTCCCAAAATTTTTACTATTAATCCTTTATTCCGTAAAAGGTCAGCCATTTCTGTTAAGTTGGCCTCACCGACTTCAACTCTGTAAACTTTTGTATTAAATAGCATGGCTATTTTTTCGATGTTTAGTGATGTTGCATCATTAACAACGACAGCCAAATTGTCTTTAATGCCTGCATGGTAAAGATAGCTAAGCTCTGAGAGTACTGAGAGTGCAAATATTTTTTGTGGTTCAATCATGGTTGCTTGTCCTTTTTTAAAAATTGCAACCAAATTGCCCCTGTCTCCATCACAGTCAGGGACATATCCTAATTGAAAAGAATTGTCTTGCTTGAATTTTTGTTCTAATATTTGTTTGCACATATTTAGAGATGATCCTTCGGGAGTCATTCCGTGCTTAAAGATTCCAATTTCAGTGTTATGAAGTTCCAATTTTATTCTTAAAGATTCAATCATTTCTCTATCAATTGAGTTGATGCGAGAACTACCATTCATCTCACCTATTATTCCTATGGGTTCTTTTATGATATTTTCTTTTAGTATGTTAATATTTTCTTGCCTATGTTTGTCTGGATAAATTATTTGCTGCATTAGTGACTTATATGAGTTATAAGATTGTGTTTTATGTTTATCTTGTGAAGTGATAATTACTTCATATGTTTTTAAGTGCAGAGCATTGTTATTGAAATTTTGTAAGTTTGTTATTAAATTATTTATTAAATTTTCATTTTCAATATTGGATCTGATTTGATATATTATTTTTTTTATTTCATTTGAATTGAGAACACCCCCATCATTTAATCCAGTTTTGATGCCATTATATCCTTTAGGATTATGGCTGGCAGAAATGTATATAAAGCCTTTTGAATTTTGACTTTCTTTTGTATAAGCTAGGATTTCTGGTATTGGAAGTATTCCAAAAAAATTTACACTGTCATTGTTTAATATTAGTGTCTTAATTACAATCTCTGAGATTATATTTCCAGTTGATCTTGAGTCTAAGCCAACATTTATGTATTCTTTTGGTTTATCTTTAAAATAATTTGATATTATAAGGGTTATAAGAGCAACCAATATTTTATCGTCATCATTTATTTCATGGTCTGTTGAATTTTCATCTTTTGATTTTGCAAATATTTTTCTAAATCCTGAAGGAGAAAGTATCATTGTATTAATGGCATTTTTTAAGTTTGTTATGTTTAATATATAATTATTTAGCATATTTTTCTCCTCATTAGGTTTTAATATTTACCTTTATTGTAGTAGCATAATTATAGTAACATAATCTATTATAAGAAGCATTACTTATTATATTTCTTGTAATATGTTACTATTGTTTACCTTATACTTAAAATGAGGTTTTTAGTATGTGCGAAGTAATAGATAAAATTTTTTCTAAAAAAATGCTTGATATGCTTAATATGCATAAACTTAAAGCTTTAAGCAAGTCTTTTAAAAATTTTCCTAATGAGAATCATAGCAGTATTTTAAGTCTTGTTGATAATTCTGTTAAATTAAAATTTAAAAAAAAACTTGTTGAACATAATTTGAAGAAATATATTGATGATTTTACAAAATTTTTATTTTCATCAGAAGGCGATTTTTATGTTTTCACTGGTGATGAGCTTGAAAGACTAGGTTTATCGCTTTATCCTTATCTTTCATTTGGTATTTTAAATGGAGGCTCTGCAACTAGTTATTTTGATGTACTTAAAAATAATGATTTTAATGAGGATTTATATCTTTTATATGCAAATAAAATATTTCAAGCTAAGGAGTCTTTTGGGCATTTGCCAAAGGGAATAATACCCGCATATCTTAACAAAGATGGTAGTTATGGATTTTCATTTTTAGCATTAAAAATCCGACACCTTCTAATGCTTTCTAAGAGATATTGTGAGCTTTATGGTAAGAGTATTAAGCCTTCAATTTTTCAAATGACAAGTTTTAAAACTTATGAATTAATTTCTAATTTTTTAGATAATATTTTTGATGATAATTTGATTAAGGATTTAAATTGTTGTGGTTTGCAAAAGACAGATATTTTTACAGCTATTCAGCCGTTGGTTTATTGCTATAAGAAATTAAATGATGGTCAATATGAGTATTTTACCTATGACGATAGTGGCGAGGAAACTCTTTTGGCTTTACCTGCTGGCCATGGTCAAAGTTTTAAAGTTTTAAAAGATATTTATTTTAAACTTTATAATTCCGGGAAAAGATTTGCATATATTGGTAATGTTGATAATATTGGTTTTACTGTCAACTTAAAGACTCTTGCCATAATGGCTATAATGAACAGTTCCGCTGGCTTTGAATTTAGTGTTAAAACCTCACTAGATACAAAGGGGGAGTTTTAGTTTTAGATGATGATAATTCATTAACATGTGTTGATATTGGTAGTGCTATTTCTAAAGAAACTGTACTAAAAGCTGAATGTAGTGGGAATAAGATTTTGTTTAATTGTGCTACAGGCCTTTTTAATTTAGAATATTTGATAGAAAATATAGGTAGAATAATATCAGATATGCCTATAAGGATTGTTGAACAGGATAAAGAGTTTGGTAAATATACTGCAATTGAGCAAATAACCTGGGAAGTTGTAAGGATGGTAGATAATCCGTTGATTTTTGAGGTTAATAGAGAGGATAGGTTTCTGCCTGCAAAATTGTTTGTTGATACGCTTATTATGAGTAATTACATGAATGATAAATTTTCAGATGACCTTTTTGATATTGCTAAATATTTAAATAATGCTCTTAATAATGCGTTGAAGAATAAATATGATTTGGTATTTAGGAGAGGTAAATGGGATGTTTAGATTTATATTATTTGGATTTTTATTTTCGAGTTTGGTTTTACTAGGAGCTATCCCTGGAATAGATTATGATTATTTTGAAAATGATAAATTTGATCTTGTAAATATTGATGAATTTTTAGGAAGAGTTGACTTTAAAAGTATTTTGAGAAAACGTTGTTTGTTTATTGGAATTAGGAATGTTGCCAATCCTAGTGCTGTGCAAGCACTTAGTAGAGATGAACTTAATAAAATAAGAGAAAAGATAAATCCATTAGGAATTATTTTATTTAGGGAAAATTTCAAGGATGCTCAACAAACTAGAGAGTTGATTGAAGAGGTAAAGAGATATCTTGGTTCTGACATTTTGATTGCTGTTGATGAAGAAGGAGGACTGGTTAGTAGAGCTAGTGAGAATAAAAAATTGGGTGTTTATAATTTTCCTGCCATGGAATCTGTTGGTAGGACCGAAGATGTTCAGCTTGCATATAAGATTGGTGAAATTCTTGGAAAACAGCTTAGACGTCTTGGCATTAATTTAAATATGGCACCTGTAGCAGATACTAAATTTGCTCCCGATAGTCCTTTAGGTAGCAGAACTTTTGGGTATTCGTCTTATAATATTGGTCTTATGGTAGAGGCATTTATTGATGGGATACAAAGGGAAGGTGTTTTTGCTGTGGTTAAACACTTTCCTGGACTTGGAGGCACGAAAGTAGATACTCATAAAGATCTGGCCTTATTGCCTTATAGTAAAAATTTTTTGATGGTAAATAATTTTGTACCATTTCTTTTTGGGAAGGAAGCAAAATTTATTATGCTTGGGCATGTATTGGTGCCCAAGATTTCTGGAGATGTAAGTAGTATGTCAAAAGATATTGTGGGTATTATAAGGCATAATCTGAATATTTTTAGTATTATAATGACAGATGCATATGATATGGGGGCAATTGTGAATAATTTTAGTTTAGAGAATGCAATTAATAAAGCTTTAAGTTCAGGTGTTGATGTTGTGCTTATTCCAGAGGGCTTTAGGACTAATGCAAGGGAATGAATTTTTATTGAGTTTTTCTTTTAAAGAATGTTCATTGAGAAATAGCTATTGTCTATATTGCCAGGAGAAGGGAGAGCAGAGCCTTTTCTTTTGAAATCATCTATATAATTAACTATTTACTGTAGCATAATCCCCCATCTTAAAACATCTTCTATAATGCTTTTTGCAATTTTTTAGTTTTATTAGCACCGAAAAGATTAAATAGTAGATCATGATTCGGTGATGTAATAATTGCTATTAAGTGGAGTAATTGATAAAGTCTTTGAGACATCTGGATTAAGGCATATATTAACTTTGTAAAGCTTAGAGAAATTGGTACTTTTCCTGGCTACTCTTTCATCTTTTATAATAGGTATATCTTTTTATTTATACATTTCTGTTCATAACTAACTTATCTACTTCAATTCATATGAGCTCCTCTAAAAGTTATAGAGGTAAAAATGGTTATGGAGGAACAATGATAACTAGATAGGGAATGTAATAGCTAGATCAATTAAGAAATACTCACGTAGAGAAGAAGAGAATGTAGAGAAGATAGAGCATAGATTAGTAATTGGAATATTAAGTTTAATAGCAACAAAAGGTAAAGCAGGGAAAAGGAAAGCAGAGATATTGTGACCAGTAATAATGGCTGCTCTAAGAGATATGGGCAATTGAGTTCCTATTAGGATATTAATAATGAAAGAATGTATATGTAATTGATATTTCAATATGTAAAGAGAGATAGATAAAGTAAAATAGACATTCGAGAATAAAGTTGGATTGTGAGGATAAAAGTGAATGGGAATGATATTAAAATCAATCCATTCATTGTAAGTCATGGTTATTCCAATGAAAGCGTAATATTTATAATGTTGATTATAAGGAGTTAAATTTATATAATTATGTTGAATGATGCCGATTTGTAGTGGTTTTGTATTTGCAAGGTTTTCATTATTGAATTTTTCACTCCAGGCGTGGGTATGTATTATTAATAAGTGTAGTGGTATAAGTATTAATTTTTTCATTGTGTGTATAAAAAATTGTAACATGTTATTGTCAAATAAGAAATAAAAGGGTATTTTTATGTTTTATATTGCATTCATCAATTTTATACTATTAGCAACTAAACTA